>NZ_OX366388.1:0-1811323 GCF_947251755.1 Wolbachia endosymbiont (group A) of Philonthus cognatus | reverse complement strand
TAGCCAGATAGGCACTCTTCCACCTGGCTCATTTCTCTTAATAATTCTCGCTATTGTTGTTTTGCTGCTTTCCAATCTATTCTATTTATTCTTTTGTATATTAAAGTATAGTAGTAATAATAGTTCTATCAATAACTTGTTACTAACTTAAAATTCAGTAAAAATTGGCGTTATTCAACTTGTGGATAAATATGTGAGTAACTTTCGTATATTATTGATTTTCTGTTATGATTTATGTGTATAAGTAAGGTGTTTAGAGTGTTAGTAATTTTCTTTTATGGAAAATACTTTACCATCATGCATTGTTACACAACTATGTATATGTTGTTGAAAAAGTTGTTGATCAATTGTTGGTATTTTATATCAACAAATAATTCACAAATTAATTTGACATTATTCACATGCTTATTAAACATTTAATAACAGTTTTCTTGATAAATCTAATCTGAAAACGTTTTTGCCATTACAGGGAATAAATTGAGTAAAAAAAGAACCTTAGTAGAAAAAATAGCATATAGAATTTTTCTCTTCCTTTTCAAAAAAGCTTCTGTGTTGAAAAAGTGTGCGACTGAGGCATTAATGAAAGATCTGCCAGACCTTAATATATTTAATGGTCTATTAAAATTCCGCGATTGTGGTATAATGGATATAATGACTCCACGTACAGAGATATGCGCAGTAGACATTGAGTCAAGCGAGCGTGAAATAATAAAGAAGATAAAAAACACTTGCCACACTAAAATACCAATTTATAAAAATAACTTTGATAACGTAATAGGCTTTTTTTATGTAAAAGATGTTATTTTTAATAGGGATAAAAATTTTAATCTGAAACATATTATACAAAGCGTAATATTTGTTCCACCCTCGATGAAGACAACTAATCTTTTTGTTAGGATGAACTCTTCTAAATCATGCTTAGCTATCGTATTGGATGAATATGGTGGAACTGATGGTTTAATTTCAATGACTGATCTTATAGAGGAACTAATACCAAACATTGATAGTGAAAACGAAATAAATTCAGAATATACCATTACTGAATTGTCTCAAAATAAGTTTGAAGTATCAGCAAGGGCTCTTATAAAAGATATAGAAGAGGATCTAAAAATAGAATTACGTGACCCTGAAGAAGATTATGTTACACTTGGTGGTTTGATTCTTTCGATTGCTGGTAAAGTGCCTTCTGTAGATGAAGTCATTAAATATAAAAATGGTATGAAGTTTATCATCAAAGATGCAAATGAGCGCTACATTAATAAAATAGTACTAGACTTAAGTGATTACAAAAATTAGATTTGGTACCCCTTGTCGGGGAATGCCTTGACACGAAGAAAAAGTTGTAATAACCAAATATGCAACTCAAGTTATAGTTAAACCTATTTCCAGCAAATTATTTTCGCAAGTATAATGCATTTCAGTGTTATAGTACTCTAATAATAAAGAGGTCATATAGATATTAATATCTTTTGTATTTAAATTAGTGTCATTTTTTTTGATTAATTTGTCTACTAATGATTTGCTTATTGGTTTGTGTTCATTTAGAATTTTTATAGTTAATAGCATTTTATCTTCTGTTTGACTCAGTAAAACAGATACTAGTTCGACTTCCGCCACTGCACTGGCTATAGTTAGCACCATATTGGAAATTATCTTATTTATCTTTTCAATTAAATCTTCCTTATTTTTTGCAGAGTATGCGTCTATTTTCCACGTAAGCTTTACTTTTTTTTTAATAAATAATTTTCGATATTAGATTTGGTCTTATCAAAGCTATAATTATCCATTGAAGAAGAATATGCCTGCTTCATAACTTTATGTTTATATATTAAATCATCGGAGCTTTCTTTAAGAAACAACAACGCTTCCTTCTGCGCATCAGCATCATTCTTATCTATTACTTCAAGCTCTTCTACGCCAAACGTTATTCCATTCATAGAGTTAGCAAAGTCATGAAGCAGCCGTCCTGATAGCAGTTCCGTTATTAACAGTATGTTTTTGGTATTTTCGTTCATTGGATAATTATAAATGATTTAAGTTACCCTATATTGGTAAGTATATAATAGTCAATTAAGAGAAAGTTTCGTTGCACTTTTTATATCAAGGCATTAATATAGTATTAACAATTTTAAAATTTATAAAAGGATTATGAATACTTATACCAGATCAGGAATAGATATTGAACTATATAATAAGTTAATAAAAGAAGTCAAGCCTATTGCTCAAGAAACTACTAGAGAAGAAGTAATCAGCGAAATAGGTTCATTTTCTGCGTTATTTGATTTTGCTGCACTAAGTAAGAAGTATGACCATCCAGTACTCGTTTCCTCAACTGATGGAGTAGGTACGAAACTGTTGATAGCTCAAGAAGTGAATAAACATGATACTATAGGTATAGATTTAGTTGCAATGTGTGTAAATGACTTACTTGCACAAGGAGCAACGCCTTTGTTTTTCCTTGATTACTTTGCAACAGGCGTTTTGACCAAAGATGTTTTATTATCTGTGGTTAAGGGCATTGCAGAGGGGTGCAAGCAAGCTAAAATAGCATTGGTTGGTGGGGAAACTGCAGAAATGCCTGGAATGTATGGTAATAATCACTATGACCTTGCAGGGTTTGTGGTTGGTGTAGTTGATCGAAAGCAAATTCTTCCAAACTGTAGTATTATGAAAGCAGGTGATTATATAGTTGGCTTAGAGTCAAGTGGAATTCACTCAAATGGGTTTTCTTTAGTGCGCCATGTTTTCAAAAGCTTAGGTATAAATTATAACGATACATCTCTATGGAATAATAAATCTTGGAATGAAATACTACTTGAACCAACAAAAATATATGTTGATTCTTTGCTGCCTATCATGTCACAAGTAAAAGGTATTGCGCACATCACGGGTGGTGGTTTGGTAGACAATATTCCGCGAATTCTTCCAAAAAACTTATTTGCAAACATAGACATTAATTCCTGGAAATGGCCAGATATATTTTTATGGCTAACAAAGGAGGGTAAAATAGAGAAGAAAGAAATGCTAAAAACATTTAATTGTGGTATTGGTATGGTATTGATCGTAAGTTCTGAGAATATGCAAAACGTGAAAAATCATTTCCAAAAACGTGGAGAAAAAATTGAAATTATTGGAAAACTTGATGAGGCATGTAACCCTCCACTTGATAGAGTAGTATTTAGTTAACCTAACTCTACTGACAATCTTTCCGCAACTTCTAAGTATGCTTTTTTCAAGTTGCCTAAATTCAAACGAAAGACGTCTTTATCTAGCTTTTTATAAGTATTTTTATCCCATAACCTGCAGTTATCAGGGCTGATTTCATCGGCTAAAATGATTTTAGTACTGTCATTTATCAATCTGCCAAATTCCAATTTAAGGTCAACTAGATCTATGCCTGCATTTGAGAATAAATCAATTAGGATTTCGTTGATCTTTAAAGTTGTAGTTTTTACTTCATCCATTTCTTTGCTAGATAGCCAATCAAAATACAGTATGTGATTTTCATTTACCATTGGGTCGGCTAGGTCATCATTTTTGTAAAAAAACTCGATTATAGGAGATGCAAGCCTCTCACCTTCTTTGATATTAAAACGTTTGCAAAAGCTGCCAGCTGCAACATTCCTCACTACTACTTCAAGAGGTATGATTTTGAGTTTTTTGACTAGCTGCTCTCTTTCATTCAGAGTTTTTATAAAGTGTGTGCTAATTCCTGCTTTCTCAAGCTTTTCCATGATAAAAGCACTAACATGATTATTAATTATTCCTTTGCTCTCAATAATTTCATATTTTTCCTTATTGAATGCTGTAACATCATCTTTAAAGTGCTGTATAACAGTTGATGAGTCTTCAGTTTCAATAATGGCTTTCGCTTTACCTTCGTATATCGTTTTATTCAGTGACATGCTTAATTTAACTATATATTATATCAATTTACTGTTCTTAGAGTATAGCCCCAAATAACTTAAAATAAACCTTAATGGCATTCAATGTTACAATATTAACCATATTTCCAGAAATGTTCCCCGGGTTTTTGAACTATTCTCTTGCCGGAAAAGCGTTAGAAAAAAAAATATGGAACCTTGAAGTAATAAATATTCGTTCTTTTGCGAAAGATAAACATTCAACTGTGGATGATGTTCCATATGGAGGTGGAGCAGGAATGGTTATGCGTTCTGATGTAGTTGGTGATGCAGTAGATAGTATGCTCTCTGTTCATAAAAACACTAAGTTTATTTACATGACTCCATCTGGAACTAAGTTTAATCAGAATATTGCCAGAGAATTATTAGAGTTTCCTCATATAACAATATTGTGTGGTCGATTTGAAGGTATTGACCAAAGGATAATTGATGCGTATACTCCTTATGAGTTAAGTATTGGAGATTATATACTTTCAGGAGGTGAGCCAGCTGCAATGGTGGTTCTTGATGCATGCATTAGACTTCTTCCAGGTGTAGTAAATAATACCGATAGTATTACTGAAGAAAGTTTTAATTATGGTGGTGGTGTACTTGAATATCCTCAATATACTAGACCTGAGCAGTGGAAGGGATATAAAGTACCTGAGGTTTTGTTATCTGGCAATCACAAAAAAATAAGTGATTGGAGGCAGAAGCAGTCTCATGTTATAACAAAAAAGCGTAGGCCTGAATTATTGAATGGAGAGATAAATGACAAATTTACTTAAAAAATTTAACGAACAGCAAATGCAAGTGTTAGCTAAAGAAATACCAGAATTTCGTCCTGGCGATGATTTGAAGGTCACTTTTAAAGTAGTTGACGGTACAAGTGAACGTATACAGATATTTGAAGGTGTATGTATATCAAAAAGGAACCGCGGGTTACATTCTTCTTTTGCAGTCAGAAAAGTGAGCCATGGAGAAAGTATAGTGTCTCAGTTTTTTGTTTATTCTCCTGCACTGGTTTCAGTGCAAGTGACAAGAAAAGGAAAGGTTCGTAGAGCAAAACTGTATTATCTGTGCAAACTATTTGGAAAAGCTGCAAGGATCAAAGAGCGTACTACTTATGTTAAAAAGAAATCTAAGTAGATACAATAGGGAGTGATGTCAATTGTGTCATCTCAGAACTCTCTCTTGTCATCCCAGTGCGTGACACACAACTGTACGAACATTGTGTTTGCCTCCCGCTGTGGTGTCATCCCAGTGCTTCGACACTGGGATCCAGCATTCATTATTCTCCTTTTGGTTTGTGCTTTCATGGAAAATGTAAAAATTATTTGCAGGCAAAGCCTGCTGGATCCCAGTGTCAGCTACTTGCATGACAAAAAAGGGGAAAGTTTTTTCAAATCCTCGTGTAAAGAAAAGTAAATGAGTATAAAGAAAAAATTCCTTAAATTACTTCAGTCAAGGCGTGTACATGCTCGTATAAAAAGGAAAAATAAAAAGAACAGAGCGCTATGCTTTTGTTCTTTCACGGCACTAGTTATCTCACTTGGCTGTCCTGTGTGTATATTGTTGAGTATATTAGTTAACTCTTACAGTGCCTTAACAGTAACGAAAATTTTATTGCCAGTTGAAATAAATGCTGATCTTGCTTTGGCGAGTAATCCTAGTGATTTGCGGTATAAGTCCATTGGCTTACTCAACGATTCTTTACGTAAGGTGTTTGGAGGAACTGATTTTAAAGACGGTGACGAAATTTTAAGTCGTAATTCTTACAAAGAACTAGAGAAATTTTTTCGTAAGAAAGTAAAAGATAGTGGTGAATATGAGATCTGGTTTACCGCGTCAAGTATAATTAATTCAATAAATAAAGATAAATATTTGAATGATCGTTATGCTAAATTACTTGATTGGCTAAAAGAAAAGAGGAGAGTGAAAAAATTTTTTAATAAGTCTTTATTCCTTAAATCTGACTCTCGTGAACCTGAAAATGCAGGGATTTTAGGAGCGTTTATCGGTTCATTAATGACAATTATAGTGTGCCTAGCATTAGCATTACCAATAGGAATTATGTCGGGCATCTGTCTTTACGAATTTATGCCTAAAAATAGGCTAATGACTAATATTGTAGAAATTAGCATAAATAATCTTGCTGCAGTGCCTTCAATAATATTTGGTGTAGTGGGCTTAACTCTCTATCTTGGCATATTTGGGCTACCACGCTCTTCACCACTTGTTGGTGGAATGACTCTTTCATTTATGATGTTACCTAATATTATAATTGCAACAAAAAATGCCTTTGCGAATGTTCCTATTACGATAAAAGATGCAGCGTTTGCGCTTGGTGCACCTCACATCAAGGTGATATTAGATCACTCTTTACCGATTGCGTTACCAAGAATAATACATGGTACTGTGCTTGCAATTGCAAGGATTTTAGGTGAATCTTCTCCTTTACTTATGATGGGTATGGTGGCATTTATTGCTGATACACCTACGTCCTTTTTCGATCCGGCGACTGTTCTACCTGTGCAAATATACATATGGTCAAGCAATCCTGAAATTGCATTTGTTGAACTTGCTGCTATCGCAATTATAGCTTTATTATTGGTGTTATTTTCGTTAAATTTAGTAGCAAATTTTGTAAAAAGGAAATTCGAATTTTTTAATTTTTAGCAATTCATGAAAATCACAGTCCTATCTGGTTATGGCTTAAATTGCGAAAAAGAAACTGCATTTGCATTTATGGAATGCAGCAGAAAACTTGGTATTGGTAATATTGAAGTAAAAATCGTTCACATTAACGATATCATAGATAATCCAGGTGAACTGAAATTAAGCAATATACTTGCAATTCCAGGGGGTTTTTCCTATGGTGATGACACTGGTGCTGGTAATGCGTTTGCTTTACGTATTAAAAACAACTTGTTGGATGAGTTTCAAGAGTTTTTATCTCAGGACAAGCTGATTATAGGAATATGTAATGGTTGTCAGATATTAGTAAAATTAATTCCAGAATTCTCTAGTCTAGCTTTAATCCATAATGATATAGGCAATTATCAATGCCGTTGGATTAGAGTGAGAGTTAATTCAAAGAGTAATTCTGTTTGGCTACGGGGCCTGAGTGAACTATATCTCCCTATTGCTCATGGGGAAGGCAAATTTTTTATGGATCAAGATATTTTGAACCAATTGATTGAGAGCAATTCCACCGCATTACGTTACATTGATAAAAATGGCAACTATGCTAACCTACAATTTCCTTACAATCCGAATGGATCTACATACGACCTAGCAGCTTTATCAGATAAAAGTGGAAGAGTGCTAGCTTTAATGCCCCATCCAGAAAGGGGAATATTTTTTACTCAGCAAGATAATTGGCCCCTTGAAAAAGAAAAGAGCAAGCGTTTAGGTGTTGCTGTGCCAAAATATGGCGATGGAATGCTTATATTTGAAAATGCACTAAAGTATTTTTGTTAAAATTTATTGATAGGGATTTATGGTCGAAATTATCCCCTGATATTGCAAAAAACTTGCTTGACAAGCCTTGCCAGTCCCCTTATCATGAAACTGAAGCTATTTATTTATCTTCGCAATCTGTGCAGGTTAATGACAAAAAACTTAGGGTATTTGGCGTCTCATGTTTAATTTTTCGCACTACGTGCATCGCATGTCTTTAAAAATTTCTGGGTTTTTACCTATATAAGCCGAAACGCGCTTACAAAGCGTTTAAGACAGCAAAAAACGTCAAATTGACAAGGGAGAATTTGAATGCTAGCTACTACGGGGTTTCTTTGCCTTTTTTCCTGCTTAGTAAATTTCTTAAACACTTGCGGTGTAGGTTAGTTGCAAGTTAAAAGCAGCTAAATCGCTCTTAATCAAGCGTTTTAGAATAAAAAAAACGCCGATATTTTAGTACATAGTGAATAGCCAACCACCACGGGGCTTCTTTTGCCTTTTTTTTTGTTTGGTAAATTTCTTAACATTTATAGCTAAACAATAACCGTCATCCCGCTGCTTGTTAGCGGGATCTATGTTAAGGTATGACGGTTCGTGGCGGTATGACGGTTCATGGTGGGATGACGATAAGCTCGTCATCCCGCTGCTTGTTAGCGGGATCTATGTTAAGGTATGACGGTTCGTGGCGGTATGACGGTTCATGGTGGGATGACGATAAGCTCGTCATCCCGCTGCTTGTTAGCGGGATCTCTTGTTAGCGGCTGAGATACCGCGGCGGTATGACGTAGAGCTTCGTTAGCTATAAGATTAGCTAACATTTTGCACATCCATAAAAAACAAACCTTCTTTTTCGTCTTGAACGCTAATAATAGCGTGAGTGTTAAAAGGTAAAGGATCATTTGTATGTCCATGGCCTACCCCTTTCATTGTAAATACAGGAAAGTTAACACTTTTTGCAAACCTTTCTTTTACAACTTCAACAAGGTTATCGTTATAGCAGTTAACGAAATCCCCAAAGATTACTGCATGTACTCCATCAAAGATGTGAGCTTGTTTTAGGTGATCTAAACTGCGCTCTATTGCGTATGGGTAGACTCTTATGTCCTCTAAAAATAGAATTTTACCTTTCGCATTTATTTGCCAAACAGTTCCTATACTGTTTTCAACTAAAGTCATATTACCACCGATGATTTTAGACTTTAATCTGCCATCTTTTAGTCTAATGCCATTATTTATCGTCTTTAGGTTATCAAATCTGATAGAATCCCGCTTGTTAAGAATTAACTCTTTCAATTTTTCAACAGAGCTTTCAGAAACGGAGTTATTTACTATCATTTCCAACATGGTGCCGTGAAGAGTTTGCCAATCATATTTAGCTTGTAGATGGATGTGCAAGGCAGTTATATCGCTATAGCCTATGAGGATCTTTTTGTTTTGAGCAATCCTTTCTTTTTTATCATTGGGTAACTTTTCTAGATAGGGAATTAACCGAGAAGCCCCTTCTCCTCCTCTGATACACCAGATTATTTTACTATCACCGGTTAGTGCACTAATCAAATCATTTGCTCTGAATTCATCAGAGTTGGAATAAAATGGATTATCATTACTATATATTTTCTCCGAAATATGGGGATTAAAATCCAAAGCTTCTACATATTCTTTTATAGTAGTCAGATCTAATTCTTTTCCCTTCGAAGAAGGAGCAATAATATCAACTTGGTCGATTGCATGAATACTTGTGTTAGCACATAAAGTGAGAATGAAATATAAAAGGTAAACAATCATTAAAATATCTTATAAAACTCTTTTTTTAGTATATCATCCAATTCAGAGAGTGGAACTTTCACTCCTAGTTCTTCCATTGACGTGACGCCATAACCTTGCAACCCACAAGGAATAATACCCTTATAGTGAGAGAGGTCTGGAAAGACGTTAAGCGCTATGCCATGATAAGTTACCCATTTTCTTAAACGGATACCAAAAGCTGCAATTTTTTTTTCTACTCCGTTATGGTTTACCCAAATGCCTATTCTATCTTCTCTAAACTCTCCAAGTATATTAAATTGCTTTAAAACATTTATGATCCACTTACTTAGATCTCTAATATATAGCTTTATATCGCATTTGTTTCTTTTTTTAAGGTTTAACATTAAATATATAATGCGCTGTCCTGGACCATGATATGTGTGTTTACCACCCCTTCCTGTTTTATATATGGGAAATAGTTTTTCAACAATATCATCAGCTGTTGCACTGATTCCTGCAGTGTAAAGTGGAGGGTGCTGGAGTAGCCATACTAATTCGTCTGCTGAATTATTGTGAATTTGTTGAATTTTCTCTTCCATAGATTTTACAGCGCAGTTATAATCAATAAGCTGATTAGATATTAGCCATTCTGTCATGTTCAATTTCTTTTCTTTTTAGTATAGCAGTGCGTTCTTTTCCTGTCATCCCAGTGCCCTCTTCTTGTCATTCCAGTGCGTGACACTGGGATCTATGTCTTAGTTTAACTACAGAATCTAAAACACTTTTAACTTTTAAACATCTTTCATGAGGCATATATGAATCTCAATATTTTTCAAAGAAAAAAAAGCGCAGTATTTACTAAATATTCTGCTTTGCAGCTAATGATGGAGCCAAGTTGGAGTAAGCGTGATTATGTAAGTTTTGCTGAGGAAGGTTACATAAAAAATGTTATTGCCTTTCGAGCAATCAATATGATTGCAAGTGCTGCATCTTCGGTACCTCTTACTCTCTGCCAGCTTACTGACCAGGGAAAATCGCAACTAAAAGCCCATCCATTACTGAAATTACTTTATTCTCCTAATCCAATGACATCAAAATCGGAATTTATTGAGGGGATTGTAACTTATCGGTTAGTTAACGGCAATTCTTATATATTGATGATTGAGTCACAGAATAGTAGAAAACCACCAACAGAGCTTTATCTTCTGCGCCCTGATAGGGTTGAAATTGTTCCGGGGAGAAATAACGTTCCTTATATCTATCGTTATACCATAAATAACAACAGTTATGACTTTAAAGTTAATAAACTAACCGGACGTTCAGCAGTGTTGCACCTAAAGACCTTTAACCCTTTGAATGATTGGTATGGGCTATCACCAATTGAGGCAGCTGCATATAGCATAGATCAACATAATCAGGCGGGTGCTTGGAATCAAGCGATGTTGCAAAATGGGGCAAGACCAAGTGGTGCAATAGTTGTGAAATCAGCGAAAGACGGGAGTGGTGGAAATTTAAGTCAAGAGCAGTACCAACGCTTAAAGGCGCAGATAAATGATCATTATTCAGGTCCTGTCAATGCTGGAAGACCGATATTGCTTGAAGGAGGCTTGGAGTGGAAGGAAATGAGCTTATCGCCAAGGGATATGGATTTCATTGAGTCCAAACACAGTTCAGCCCGCGATATTGCGCTAGCTTTTGGCGTTCCGCCGCAGTTGCTTGGCATACCAGGTGATAACACTTATAGCAATTTAGTCGAAGCACGCTTATCCCTCTGGGAGCAGACGGTTTTACCAACGCTAGAAAATATTATCTGTCACCTGAATTCTTGGCTGATACCAAGATTTGGTGAAGATCTGTGCTTGTCGTACGACAAAGATGCAATAGAAATTCTCATGGAAAAAAGACAAAAGTTGTGGAAATACGTAGAAAACGCAAGCTTCATGACGCTCAATGAAAAAAGAGAAGCTTTTGGCTTGCCACCATTGCCAGGTGGTGATGAGTTAGGTTAAGTTTGTATCCGTTCAGATGAGTTTATTGTCCCCTAAACCGTACACCTAAGTAAATTAACTATTTTTCTTGCCAACCAGAGCGATGAAGATTTGGTCTACATCAAAACTCATCTTAGGACGCCAAATAGGGCCATCCAAATGCATATCGATATAGATTGGATTACTATAATTTGGTGGTATGAAAAAGAACCTGAATATAGAATTTAAAGTGAAGTTAGATAAGGTTAAATTAGAAGAGATCGACCCTGATGCTTGATCAATCCCGAACTGTAAACTAGTTGAACATATACCACTCTTAATACTTGCTTTTCCGCTAATATTTTCAAAAAATGTTTTACCATTATATATATCAATATAAGCAAGTGTGGAAATTTCAGACTTATTCTTACTGCTTAACAAATTAGTGATAAATGAATTAAAATCCACATTAGTAAATTCTATTCCCTGTGCTTGTAAATTTATATCTCCTGATAAGTTACTAGCCCAATCATGAAAACTTTTTCCTTGAGTTTTGATTTCACCATTTAAGCTTACCTGACCATTTACATTGTCAATTCCTATAACCTTACCAATCTTTTTAGTGTCCAAATTTACAATAGAAAATCTTGTATTCATTGAGTCTGATCTTAAATAACCCTGAAAAAACACTTGCCCGTGTTCTAATACGTAACTTGCCTGCCTGATAGTGATAACGTTGTTTCTCATTACCACATCCAAATTAAAATCTTTCAAAACATTCTGCTTGGTTTTAAATTCTGCAGTATTGATTTGCACATTTGCATCAAAGCCTTCTTTGTCATCCAAAAAATCAAGCTGCTTTGTTGACCATTGAATTTGATCTATCTCATTTCTTGAATTTCTTTTTACCTCTACTAAATTTGGTGATTTAAAGATATTTCCATTAAATTTATTGCCCGTAAGGTTCACATCTAATAAAGGTTTGGCGTATTTTTGATCTACTAATATTTTTGCATTACCGGTAATATCGAAATCTTCTCCAGATAGTTTTATTTTATCTGCAACTAGCTTACCTTTTTCCATTTTCAGCAAAAAATCCAAATTTTTAATTTTCGTATCATTCAATGTAAGGTTATTAACACTGGCCTTTATATTTGCATCATACTGAAAATTTTTCAGCCGTTGCATTTTAGATAAACTACTAAATAATGAATGATCATATTTATCTGCATCAAGATTATGCATGCTAAATTCACCATTGACCACATTGTGTTTTTTTGTATGGCTTACTCTAATTGACCCTTGCAAGGATTCCTTATTATTTAGCAGTCTAATGTCTGAGATAGATAATATTCTTGGTGCAAGGTGCAGTTTAGAACTTAGTGTAAATTGATTTTTCTGGTTTTCTTTCATCTTTATAGAAGGGAAAAAACATGAAATGAATGACCCAAAATCATTTCCTTCGACTAATAAATCGCCGTTGAATTCAGATAGGACATTATTGTTTGAGATCTCTCCTGATAAGTAAGATATATTATTGATTCCAGGAAATTTAAGAAGCGTATTAACTTTTACTTTGCCATCAGTGGATTTTAGTACAGCACGGAAATTGTCCAATATTTTGTTTTGATATTGAATGTTAGAAGCTTCCATATTAAAATTTAAGCTCAAGTTCTTTGGCACAACTGCTCTAAAACATTCCAGAAGATCCTTCATATTCATTGTTCTTTGTGAATCATTTTGTATGGAATCTAAATCAACTTTACTGAAGCTAATATTGAAATTAGTGTGATTGCCTTTTCTATCATTTTGTATTGTACCGCTGGCTTGCATGCTTTTGGAATCAATTTTTAAGTCAGTTGCCGTAAACTCACTTTCATTAAGACTTATATTGGATGATATCTTGATATTTTCGCTAGGAATAACACAAGAGAGAAAGCTAAGATTAATGATTTTTGCTAAATCACTCACAGAACCGGAACTGTTATTAATTGTTAATGTTAAATTACCCTGGAGTTCTTCTTGATTTCTATTACCTGTAAATAGCAAATTTACAAAATTTGATTCAACACTAATGTGTACATTCCTTTTTGTGATATTAACCTTT
This sequence comes from Wolbachia endosymbiont (group A) of Philonthus cognatus, assembly GCF_947251755.1. NCBI lineage: Bacteria > Pseudomonadati > Pseudomonadota > Alphaproteobacteria > Rickettsiales > Anaplasmataceae > Wolbachia > Wolbachia endosymbiont (group A) of Philonthus cognatus. The sequence continues at coordinate 1,798,139 of NZ_OX366388.1, read as the reverse complement.
CCTGAAAAATCGTAATTATTATCACCTACCTTTACTTTACCAAAAAACTGCTTATTTTTTTTTACAGCAACTTCCTTTATGTTAACAATATCAGCGAAATCATTCTTGAAACTTACTTGGCTGTCTTTTATTACTATATCGACTGTGTTACCACTGGCGTTTGTATTTATAATATTAAGTAAATTTTCTTTGTTGCTTTTCATGCCAAACAATGTGATTGACTTTGGTTGCAACGAAAATAAAAACAACGATAGGAACGATGGCCTTATTTCAATTTTTCTTACACTAATTAAATCTGACAACTTTTGCTCTTTATTTTCGTTGTATTGTACGTATACATTATAAATAGTGAGCTTTGGGGTAATCAACGAAACTTTAATTTTTCCCCCAATATGCACTTTAGCATCATACGTCTTCTCTAACTCTTTTATGATATATTTCCTGTAGCCACTCCAATCCTTAAAAGTTGCAGCAACATGCATGAGAATTAATAGCAGTGAGATTGATAATATAGCATATAAAGAAAGTCTCATAATTTACACATGCTTAAAGTTTCCCTTAAATATTAAATAGAGAATACCAAAATAAACAATAACACTCAAAGCTATTAAAGTCGTTAAATAAACAATACGAGCCAACATTTTATCAAAAAATAATCCTGCCAACAAAGAATTAAAAATATAAAGGGCTATTGACATGACTGCCGTTGCTACAAAAATTTTCATGACATTTAACAATAACGCTTGGCTAACCTTATACATTTTATTTATTGTTAAATAACTAATTAATAGAATAGAGTTTATCCAAGTGGAAACGGAAGTAGCAATAGCAATCCCCGTATGCTGATACTCGTTCATTAACAAAAGGTTTAGCACTACATTAATTCCAAGACACATTAGCGAAAATATGGTTGGTATTTTCAGATTGCCTTTAGCAAAAAATGTAGGTAGCAATACTTTATTTATAATAAATGCAGGTAAAGAAAGAGAAAATGCTATTAAAGTGGGAACAGTTTGCTGCACTGCATAATGATCAAACCGGCCGTAAGAAAAAAGCGTAAGTAAAATTATGTCGGGAATAATGATAAAGGCAGCAGTTGTTGGCATAATTAACATTAATCCTATGTTGAGAGCCTTGTTCTGTATTTTGACTATATTTTCAGTATTATCCACCTGTTTTGAAATTAAAGGAAGAAGCACTGTACCAATTGCAGTACCGATTATTCCCTGCGGTAGTTGATTTAGTCTATCGGCATAATATATATAGGACACCGCATTTGGTATAAAACTCGCCATGATTGTATCAATCCATAAGCTTATTTGAGTTACACAATTGTTGATAATTGCAGGTACCACACGCTTAAAAAACAACCTTACTTCATTGCTTAATTCAAGGCTAAAAGAAAAAGCTGCCTTTAACTTGTATGCACTAAATAGCATCAGCAACAATTGAAAAACTCCTCCTATCAGCACAGCTATAGAAAGGTTGTGCGCTGGAGTTTTTACGTAAGGCACAAATAAACTGATGATTAAACAGAGATTCAAAACAATTGGTGCAATAGCTGTTGAAGCAAAATGCTGCTTTACCTGCAGCATTCCACCAATAAGTGATGCAATTGAAACAAAGATTATGTAGGGCATCATAATTCTTGATAAAGTAACAGTAAGGGTAAACTTACTTTGGTCAAATCCAGGAGCAAAAATTTGAATCATATAAGGGGAGAAAGTTTGCATGATAAGGCAAAAAATTACTAAGATGATAAACGTAATGGATATTACACTACTTGCAAAATTAAATGCCTTTTCATTATCATATGATTCTGTTGAGTATAACGGTATGAATGAGGTAGTGAACGCTCCTTCTGCAAAAAATGCTCGAAATAGATTGGCAAAGCGAAACGAAGAAAAAAATATGTCTGCAAGAGAGTTCGCACCAATAACCGTAGCAATCAATACATCTCTTATTAACCCTGAGATCCTTGAAATAGCCGTAAAAAAACTAAATGTGAAAATACTTTTAAACATACCACTACTTCATTAATGTCAATACGATTAACTATAATAGTAAAAGTATCAATGAAAATATTTATTGGCTAAACTTAAAATCCTCTACAAAAAGAGAGTTAAATAATCAATTGACTATTTGCGCTCTTATGTTAGAAATTTTATATCTTGGCGGGCGTAGCTCAGTTGGTAGAGCGTCAGTTTGTGGTACTGAATGTCGCCAGTTCGATCCTGGTCGCTCGCCCCACTAACCTGCTTGACAAAAATATGAACAAATGGTAATATATCAATTAATTAGGGAGGTTGTATGGATGACAACACTAAAGCTTTTTTAATGCTTTGTGGTGCAGCATCAGTAACAGGTGCACTTATAGGTTTAGGATTGAGTTTTACAGCTTTGTCACCTTTGGTTATAGGTGGAATTGTTGGTTCTATAATTCCAGCATGCTTTGCAGGTTTTTGCATAGTAAACTTATTATATAAATTTTTCAAAAAAGATCTTATTGAAAAAAATGATAAAACCGCACCTATCGTGTGGAGTATTATAACATTTGCAAGCGCTGCAATCGGAGTTGGCCTTGCTGCAGCCGCAACTGCTATTTTTCCTGGTGCAATGCTTGGTGCAGCTTTAGCAGGTGCAGTGATAGGAGTAATAGCGCCGATTGCAGGGTTGTTTGTAGGTGGAATAGTGAATGAGCACATTATATCACCTATAGTTGAAAAAATCTCTCCTTCAGAAGAAAGAGGGTACTAATCATTCTGTTATTCCAGTGTGTAACATTGGAACAACAAGATTTGACATTAACCGCTAATAATTAGAATATTAGTAGAGTAAGAATTACTCAAAAAAGCATGCATAAATATGACGTAGTAGTAGTAGGTGGTGGTCATGCAGGGTGCGAAGCGGCTGCAGCGGCAGCTCGCCTTGGTGCAAACACGCTGCTTATAACTCATAAAATTTCAACTATAGGGGAAATGTCCTGCAATCCAGCAATCGGAGGAGTTGCAAAGGGCGTTGTAGTCAGGGAAGTTGACGCTCTTGATGGAATAATGGGAAGAGCAATCGATCAAGCAAGTATACACTCAGTCATTTTAAATAGCAGCAGAGGTGCGGCGGTGTGGGGACCACGTGCACAGGCAGACCGAAAATTGTACAAGCAAGCAATACAGGAAATTATTCTAAATTATAACAATTTGACGGTAAAAGAAGAGTCGGTTGACGATTTCCTTATAGAGAGTAATAACAATGGAGAATTGTGCATTAAAGCTGTAATAACAAGCTCAGGGGAACATATACTAACAGGTAAAGTTGTTTTAACTACGGGAACTTTCCTGCAAGGTGTAATTCATATAGGAGAGCAGGTAACTCCTTCAGGGAGAATGGGAGATAAGCCTGCAGTAGAACTTGCAAATACGTTGAAGAAATATAATTTTAAATTAGGTAGATTGCGCACCGGAACTCCGCCAAGGCTTGATCGTGGCACTATAAACTGGTCAATATTGCAAGAACAAGTGGGTGATAATCCACCTGTGCCGTTTTCTTATCTCACAGAAAAAATTAACCAACCTCAGGTATCATGCTTTATTACCCATACTAATGAAAACACGCATAAAATAATTCGAGAGAACCTTCACAGGTCAGCTTCTTCATATTTGGATGATATTATAGCACCAAGATACTGCCCATCAATTGAAGTTAAAGTTAAAAAATTTGCAGAAAAAAGTAGCCACCAAATATTTTTAGAACCAGAAGGGCTGGATGATGATACTGTATACCCAAACGGAATTTCAAATTCATTGCCTGTTGAAGTGCAGCGTGAAATGATAAAGAGTATTAAAGGACTTGAAAATGCAGAAATATTGAGGTCTGGATATGCAGTTGAGTATGACTATATTGACCCACGAGAGCTGTTTCATACTCTTGAAACCAAGAAAGTCAAAGGTCTATATTTTGCCGGCCAAATTAATGGCACTACTGGATATGAAGAAGCAGCAGGGCAAGGAATTATTGCCGGAATTAATGCAGCACTCTCTGCATCTGAAAAAAAAGAAAGCTTTGTTCTCCATCGTACAGATTCGTATATCGGCGTAATGATAGACGACCTGGTCACCAAAGGGGTGATCGAGCCTTATAGATTATTTACCTCACGTGCAGAATATAGGCTAGCTATCAGGTCAGACAATGCAGATAGAAGATTAACACAAAAAGGTTATGATATTTCCCTTGTTTCGCATGAGAGATACTCTGTTTTACAGAATAAACTTGAATCCATTAAGCAGCTTGAAGAGAAGTTAGGGAGTCTGACGATTACTCCTGAGCAGCTTAGGTCTTATGGTATCAAAATATCTTATGATGGGATAAGAAAAACGGCACTAGATTTACTTAGCTATCCAAACATCGACTGGAATAAATTACAAGAAATATGGCCGGAGTTAAGCAGCGTCACGCGCTGGAATGACAAAATGGGACACACCAAAGCGGATAATAGAGCTAAGAATGAAATATGCGAAGCGGTTGAAATTGAAGCAAAATACAAACCTTATCTAATAAGACAAGAAGCGGATATGAAGTTTTTACGAGAGGAAATTAACACTCAAATTCCAATTGATTTCAACTATTCACAAGTTAAAGGCCTGTCAAGTGAAGTAATAGAAAAGTTGCAGACGATAAAACCAGCGACGATTGGCATTGCAAAGCAAATACAAGGCATCACTCCTGCAGCGATAGTGAGCATATTAGTGTATTTGAGAAACAGGAAAACGAAAGTGGCTGCTAATTTTGTATGAGGTGTTCTATGTCAAAAATCGAAGAATTTCGTTCTTTTATGCACGAGATAAACGTTGATGCATTTATGTTGCATACTAAAGATGAATATTTAAATGAGTATTCAGAGGAGCTAACAAAGCTGTGTAGCTTTACAGGAACAAATGGGCTACTTATCGTTACAAAAGACAACAAGTGCCCATTTTTTACGGATGGACGCTATATCACACAAGCTCGCAATCAGCTCGATCGGGGCAATTTTCAAGTATATAATATACAAGAAGAGGATCCACGCGAATGGATAAAAGCAAACTTAACATCGACTGCCTCACTAGGTTATTATTTGCAATATTTTACCATAGAAGATATAAGAAAGTATGAGAATATCTGTAAATTAATACCCTGTTTAGCTGGAAAAAAAAGTGACTATCGAAAACAAGCAGTGGTTTTACATTCTATTGAATATGCTGGTGAAAGTAGTAAGGACAAATGTGAAAAAGTCGCTAAAAGTATAGATAAAGAAGCTGAAGCAGTGCTTTTAACTGATCCAAATTCAATTTCATGGTTATTAAATTTAAGAAACGAAAATGCTAAATATACTCCATGTATATTGGGTCGTGCTATATTGTATAAAAGCGGTAATGTTGATTTGTTTATTCAAGATAAAGCACATTCAACTATAGAAGCAAATTTAGGCAATCATATAAATATTTTTGATATCAGTGAGCTAGAAAATTCGCTGCACAAGCTAAATTCAATAGTTATAGATCCAAACACAACTCCAATGAGTATCATGGCTGTAATAAAAGATAAACAGGTAGCTGAAAGAGAGGATCCTTGTTTAATTTATAAAGCAGTAAAAAATCAAACTGAAATAGCTGGGGCTATAAATGCGCACATCAGAGATGGAGTGGCAGTTACAAATTTTCTACATTGGCTTGAAAGTAATGTTGGTACAGAGCTTGAAGCTGAAGAAAAGATTTTAGAATACAGAAAAGAGCAGAATTTGTTTAAACAATTGAGCTTTCCAACAATTTCAGCATTCAATGAAAATGGAGCAATAATTCACTATCGTGCAAGCAGTAAAACAAATAAAGTAATTCAGAAAGATGGACTATATTTGATTGACTCTGGTGGCCAGTACCTTGACGGCACAACTGATGTGACAAGAACTGTAGTAGTTGGTAATCCGACCAATGAGCAAATAATCCACTATACAATAGTGTTGAAAGCTCACATTGCTATAGCAAGTGTCGTCTTTCCTCCTGGCACTACTGGTGGAGAATTGGATATATTGGCACGTACGCATTTATGGAAATTTGGAATGGACTATATGCATGGTACAGGGCATGGAGTAGGAAGTTACCTATCAGTACACGAAGGACCACAAGCAATATCAAAGGGAAATAAAGTGAAACTCACGCCAGGGATGATACTTTCCAACGAACCTGGTTATTACATTCCGGGAGAGTATGGAATAAGAATTGAAAATCTGATATATGTCGACAGACAAGAAGACGGCTTCTTAAACTTTAAACAACTGACCTCTATTCCATATGATAGAAGACTAATAAATGTGCAAATGCTTACTAAGGATGAAATTGAATGGATAAATGGCTACCATCAATTTGTCTATAAAAACTTAGAAAATAGCGTCAAAGATAAGGGGTGGTTAAAGAAAGTATGTGACTCTTTATAAGCAAAGGAGCATTTTTTGTTGTTTAAAAAGTATTAATGCAATTGTGATGAGTATTTTGTATTGTTTTTAATTTAAAAACAATATATAATAGAAAATCGATATTTTCAAGTAGGTGTAATTATGACAGGTAAAGTGCAAGAAGATGAATTTATGAAGCAGTATATGGATACTTGCAAAGAGCAAATAGAAAAATTAGCCAAGGATCCTGAATTGCTTAATCAGACTTTAAAACCATTTATGCAAATGTCTCAGCAGCTTATGGCTGGCGGTATGTTAGAAGGGGCTATGCCCAACATGATATCTGATTTGGGTAGTATGGATATCAACAAGATGATTGCTCAGATGAAGGAAATGATTGACTACATAAGAGGTAACTATAAGGAACTAATGAAAGAGCACAGCTCGCAGATTCAAGAGCTTGATGAATCCAGTAAAAAGCTAAGAGGCTTAGTTAAAAAATTGATAGAAAAGATCGAAAGTAAATAAATAATATCTGGATTTCTGTCATTCTATATACAACTTTCTAGTTGGACGGTAAGTCGAGGTCAATTATTGATGTCATGAAAGTAGCTGACACTGGTTCCTTTATGATGGCAGTGCCCAGAGGTGTCATCCCAGTGCTTGACACTGGGATGGCTTTGTTGCATCGCTAGCTATGATGGATTAAAGATAAAAAAGATAGGGAATATCAGTAGCTTATTATTCTGGTATTTATAACAAGAACGGTCAGTGAATACCTAAATTTGAGTAAAAGAAATTTCACTACCACTCACTAATCTGGCTAAAATTCAAGAATTTCAATGCTTTTTACTATTCTTAAATTTGATCAGATTGATTGCAAAAAAACAAGATTTTCAATAGGTTGCTTATAATCCTAACTATAGTTAGCCTTTCATAAGTAGCGATGCAACAAAGCCCACTGGGATCCAGTTCTTATTACCTGGTGTAAAGTTAAGTTTCCTGGATTCCAGTGTCAAGCACTGGAATGACAGCAATCCTACGTCATACCGCGATTCATTCCATAGCTGTACGAACATTGTCAGCAGGAGGGTGTTATCCCAGCGCCCCTATGATGTCATCCCAGTGCTTGACACTTGTATCTTTATGATGTGAGGCATTAGAGCTAAAATACCTCACAGGGAGGGTGAAGCTGATGCGACACTAATGCCATTAAGCCAGATTTTGCTTCCCTCCCATAGAGTTAAAGACTGAACAGTATCTTTTGGAATTATATCCCGTATTACAAGGTTAGTCTAAACTCTCAGTTTATTTATAGTCTTGGAGGCAATTTTATGCAAGTAAATGCTATTTTGGGTGTGGATATTTCAAAAAAGAAATTTGATGTTTGTTTGTTAGTGGACAGTAAAAAACGACACAAAGTCTTTCAAAATAATCAAGATGGTTTTGCAAAACTTGTAGTTTGGTGCAATGGCCATGGAGCAAATCTTACTCATTTATGTCTTGAAGCAACTAGTTGGTATGGAGAAGATTTGGCTACTTTTATGCACGATTTAGGACATAATGTCAGTATAGTAAACCCAGCCCAAATCAAAGCTTTTGGCAAAAGTGAGCTGCTCAGAAATAAGACAGATAAATCAGATGCAGCTATGATAGCTAGATTTTGTATCGCCAACAAACCTGCTCTTTGGAAGCCCATTGCACCTGAAATGAGGCATTTGAGGGAGCTTTACCGTTGCATGCAATCGCTAAAAGATGATAAGGTGCAACAGACAAATCGCTTGGAAAACAAAAATATGCATTCCAGTTGCAAAGAAGCTATATCTAAAGTAATTTTGGCAATAGAGGAGCAAATTATTGTTCTCGAAAAAGAAATTAATGAGCATATAAATAACTATCCACATCTAAAAAATATGGTGGAAAACCTTAAGACTATAAAAGGTATAGGATATCTTACTGCTGTTGCTGTTGTCGCAGAAATGCCATCAGTTGATAACTTTGACAATGCTAAACAATTTACAGCTTTTGCTGGTCTAAATCCAGGACATTATCAATCGGGATCGTCAGTAAGTAAGAGAAGTTGCATATGCAAAATAGGATCTGAGCGTATTCGAAAAGCTCTTTATATGCCAGCTATAGTAGTCAAAAACCATAATAATCATTTTCAAAAGTTTTGTCAGCGTCTAGCAAGTAAAGGCAAATGTCCAAAAGTCATAGTTCTTGCGTTAATGCGAAAATTAATGCATGTCTTTTTTGGTATTCTTAAAAATAATCAACCATTTAATTGTAATTTTGTTGGATAATTTGTTTGACAGCAGAGACAGTATCTGGGATCTAGAAAAATTGATTGTGCACTATGCAACATTTTCGATCAAAAGCTGGATTCCAGTGTCAGCTACTTTCATCTGCCACGCGAATTGCCTGCAAATTGCAATGTTCATACAGTTATGAGCTAGTGTACATAATTGCACATTGGTTTTACAAATTTGAAAATTAGTGTTAAATAAAAATATAAACGCAAAAGGAAAAGAAATGATTGAACTTAAAGGCCCAGAAATTTGTGCAGGCGGAAATAAGAAAAATTTGATTATTTTTTTACATGGTTGGGGCTCAAGTGGCGATAATTTCATTCACCTTGCTAAAGTTATGAGCAAGTTTTTACTGGGTTCATATTTTGTAGCACCCAATGCTCCGTTTAAGAGAGAAATAGGTGATGGTTATCAGTGGTTCAGCTTGGAAGATCGTAGTGAGGAAGCGCTATATAATGGAGTAAAAAATGCTACATCAATTGTAAATCATTTCATTGATACAAAATTAAAGGAGCTTAATTTAAAAGATACGCAACTTTCTTTAGTTGGATTTTCTCAAGGAGCAATGCTTGCAATACATACAGCTCTCACCCGCTCTCAATCCTGTGCATCAGTTGTTGCATACTCTGGTAGGTTTCTTTCACCTTCAAAAACTGCACCAGAGATCAAGTCAAAACCTAACATATGTGTTATCCATGGTGATGCTGACGACGTGGTACCTTTTTCGTCCCTCGACTTAGCGGTTAAAGCTCTGAAAGAAAATGGAGTAAATGTTGAAGGACACCCAATTCATGCATTAGGGCATATTATTAATGAAGAGGGAATAAAATTAGGAGTAGAATTTATCAAGAAGAATTTTAAAAATTAATTTTCATGCACTTGTTTTGCTTTGGTTATGGATATGTAGCTAAATTTTTATCGAAAAAATTACTGAACTTAGGCTGGAAAGTCAGTGGCACATCAAGAAGTAAAAATATACAAGATGTAATCCTCTTTAATTATGAGAAAGTTAGTCAAGATCTGCTTAAAAGCGCAACGCACGTTTTAATTTCTATTCCTCCAGATGGCGATGATGTTGTGGAGAGATACGGTGATTGCCTGCAAAATGTAAAATGGCTTGGTTATTTGTCTGCAACTAGCGTCTATGGTGATCACTCTGGTAATTGGGTGAATGAGGAATCTGAAACAAAACCTATAGAAATCAGAGGAGAAAAACGCCTTAAATCTGAAAGGAAGTGGCTAAATAGCAAACTGCCTGTACATATTTTTCGTTTAGCTGGAATATACGGTCCTGGTAGGAACGTGTTAATTGACTTGCAGCTTGGCAAAGCAAGAAATATGAAAAAAGAAGGGCATTTTTTTTCTCGTATTCACGTTGAAGATATATCGAATATTCTATTTTCTTCCATGCAAAACATAAAACCTGGTGAAATATACAATTGTGCAGACGATTTACCCACTACACAATCTGAAGTGGTAATATATGCGACCAAACTTCTCAATGTTAGCCCTCCAGAACCAATTGAGGCTTCTTCCCTACCAGATTATGCACAGAGTTTTTATTTAGGATCAAAAAAAGTAAGTAATGTTAAAATTAAAAAAGATCTTAATGTCTCTCTAATTTACCCTAACTACAAGGTGGGATTAGAAAGTTTGCATGTAAAAAAAACTGAAATCACATCAGAATGATAGATAGGCTTATTGTCACTGCCATTAAGTTAAGGAAAGAATGGTTAAAAACTGAACTAAAAAGTCAGAAATAATTAAGGATTTATGACAAATGCTGAAACAGAATAGAGTAAACTTTAAAGCAGATAAACTCTGAAGTGTAAATTACTTAAGAAATAGTGACCTTACCCAGAAAAAGTGGAGAGAAAGAAAAGAGTTTTTTTGGGTAAAATAAAATTTTGGAGGATTAGAAATGGTAAGAGAATATACGGCAGAATTCAAATTGGAAGCTGTTAAGCTGGCAAATGAACAAAGAAAGGTAGGTCAACCAGTTGCAAAAGTAGCAAGAGATCTAGGAATAAGAGATAGTGTATTAGGAAAATGGATGAAGAAATATAACGAAAAAAAGTCAGCGGCAAATGCATTTCCAGGTAGAGGTAACATGGCTCCTTACGACAAAGAGAGGTTTGATTTACAAAGAGAGTTAGCAAGAGTAACAAGGGAAAGAGACATTTAAAAAAAAGCCCTGGCCAGTCAAAAAGAGTAAAATATTTTTTTATAAAAGAGCATAGTAACTGCTATAAAGTACAGGAATTATGTAGGATTTTCTGCTAGTGGCTACTATAAGTGGACCACAAGAAAAATAAGCAGTAGAGAATCAGCAAATAAAGAGCTACTCGAAGCTATTCAAAAAATATATCAAGTTTCTAAATGTAGATATGGAGCTCCTAAAATTCATGCTGAATTGAAGGCTTTGGGTAAAAGTTGCAATTTGAAAACGGTGCAAAGTATTATGCAGAAAAATGACATCAGGGCTATACTGAGAAGAAAGTTTAAAATTAAAAAACAACAAACAGATAATAGAGCTGTAGCTCCCAATATACTAGATCAAAACTTTATTGTTGATCAACCAAATAAAGTATGGGATTACTTACATCAAAACCAAGGAGGGATGGCTATATTTGGCAGCAATAATTCTCACGTATGGTAGTTAATGAGTAGTGCAATAAATAAACAATTGGTTATGAACTCTTTATTAATGGCCATTAATAGGCGTAAACCTGTTAAAAATCTACTGCTGCACAGTGACCAAGGTTCACAATATACTGCGCAAGGGTATCAATATCTCTTAGCTGTAAAGAATATAGATGAGTAATAAAGGCTGTTGTTACGACAATTCTGTTGCAGAAAGCTTCTTTAGCTCATTGAAAAGAGAAATACTTATTGATACTTCACAACACTCTGCTCAACAAACTAGAACTGCAATATTTGAATACATAGAAATTTTTTATAACAAACAACGTCACTATTAACTATTGCATTCCAGAACAATTTGATGCATCATTCTTTTTGTAAAAAACATTCCACACTTTCTCTCCACTTTTTCTGGGTAAGGTCATATGTGTACATCCCCATCATGAATGCTATTTTCGGTAAAATCTCTTACAACGCTCAAAAGCAGAAAAACAAAAACTTGATTTTCTCAGCTAAATAGTGGACCATCAAAAGCACGCATAAATATCTACAATGAAAGAAAAAACTTTCACAATCATCGATGGCTATGGTTTTCTTTTCAGAGCTTACTATGTACTACCTCACTTAATTACCACAACAGGAATGCCAATAGGTGGTGTATATGGCTTTCTGAATATGGTTCTTAAGTACATTGCCCATTCGGACTACTTAACTATAGCACTTGATGCAGGGAAAAAGAATTTTAGGCACAATTTATATCCTGAGTACAAAGCGAACAGAGTAACGCCTCCTGAGGATCTAACTCCACAGTTCACCATACTGAGGGAAGCGGTAGAAGCTTTTAACCTCAGCTATGAAGAGATTGAAGGTTATGAAGCAGATGATATAATTGCAACACTAGCTGCAAAATACGCCAACCACCAAGACTTTAAAGTGGTAGTCGTTTCATCAGATAAAGATTTATTTCAACTCTTGAACCACAATATTTTAATATTCGACCCCATTAAAAATATATATATAGATGAAAAACAAGTAATAGAAAAATTTGGCGTAAACTCACACAAGCTTCTTGATTTATTTTCTCTAACTGGTGATGCATCTGACAACATTCCAGGCGTTCCGGGAATAGGTCCGAAGACTGCAGCTAAATTACTAGATGAATTTGATTCATTGAATAATATTATAGAGAACATTGATAACATCGAGCAAACGAGGATTCGTAATATTCTTGCTGAACATAAGGAAAAAGCGCTAATTTCAAGAGAACTTTTATCACTATGCGAAAAAGTAGACCTTCAACATGATATTGCAAAATGTGAAGTTCGCCCTCCAAATATGGAAAAACTATTATCCTTTTTAAAGAAGTATGAATTCAATTCTTTAATAGGTAAAATGGAAAAGCTTTTTTCCTATAATGGGTCTAGCACAAAAGAGAAAATAGAATATAGTAGTGAAGAGTTAGAGAAATTTTTGGAGCATTGTAGATATGAAGGCAGAATTGCAATTCATTGCCACTTTGAAGACAACTTATTAAATAAAATTTCCTTATCTTATAGCGAAAGTAATATTTTTTATATAGAGCAAGACAGCATACAAGATGCACTCATTATAATTAACTCAACTTTACTCTCAAATGGGGCGCTTAAAATAATACATAACATTAAAGAAATCAGGAAAATCTTCCCTACAGTAGAGAAGATGCTAGATTCAGTTGATGATTTGATGATAATGTCGTATAGCTTGGATACAGGAAAACACGATCACAGTATTCCAAACATAGTTGCGCATAATTTGAGTGAAAATGCAGAAATTTTCTCGGCAAAAACTTTAATAGCAATTCATGAAAAGCTAAAGCAAAGGTTATTTCAGGAAAAATTGTTCACAATTTACGAGCGCTTCGATAAGCCACTTATGAAAGTAATATTTGATATGGAGAAAAATGGGATATTACTGAACATACAAAAATTACAGGAGCTGTCCGATAAATTTCAGCAGGTAATTGCCGTGCTTGAAGATGAGATATATAATTTGGCAGGAGAAAGATTTAATATTGCTTCGCCAAAACAATTAAGTGATGTTTTATTCAACAAAATGGGGCTTAATAAAAAGAAAAAGTCAAAAAAATCTGGATCGTATAGCACCAATTATGAAGTTCTAGAGGCACTCGAAGAAGAAGGGGTAGAAATCGCAAGTAAAATCTTAAATTGGCGACATTTAAGTAAATTAAAAGGCACCTACACTGATGCATTAATAAAGCAAGTTGATCCACTTGATGGTAGAATACACACAAGCTTTTCAACGACTGCAACTGCAACTGGAAGGCTGAGCTCCAGCAATCCTAATTTACAGAATATTCCTATCAGAAGCGAAGAGGGAAATCTTATCAGACAAGCATTTATTGCGCCAAAAGGGCATAAGATAATTTCTGCTGACTATTCGCAAATAGAATTAAGACTCCTGGCACACGTTGCAAACGTTGCAGCATTTAAAGAAGCTTTTGCAAACGGACAAGATATTCATGAGATCACCGCAAGGCAAGTTTTTGGAGTGCAAGAAATAGATGAGCAATTAAGACGCAAAGCAAAATCCATCAATTTTGGAATTATATATGGCATTAGCCCATTTGGTCTTGCAAAGCGGCTTGGAATTACCATTGCGGAAGCTGCTGAATACATTAATTACTATTTTTCCTGTTACCCAGAAATAAAGGCCTATATGGAAAAAGCAGTGTCTATCGCAAGATTGCATGGTTATGTAGAAACTTTGTTTGGCAGGAGATGCTTTGTAAGAGACATAAACAATACAATTCCTTATATAAGACAATTTGCAGAAAGGGCAGCAATAAACGCACCACTGCAAGGAACCGCTGCTGATATAATAAAACGTGCGACAATTCAGCTTTTTGACCAATTGAAAGTAGGTAAAATAATCCTCCAGGTTCACGATGAACTACTGGTTGAAGTAGAGGACGAAAAGGTACAAGAAACAGCAAAACTTATGAAAGATATAATGGAAAATGCAATAGAAATTTCTGTACCACTTGAAGTAGAAATAAAAGTTGGCGACAACTGGGCTCTTAATTATGACTTAAACATCGTGGATTCTAGGAGTATAAATCATTTGAACTAATACGAAAAATATGTTAGAATAAAACATAGCAAATGCAAATAGGTCAGCCATGACAGGCCCACAAGTAAAAAGTTCAAAACCTCCAAAGTTACCTACTCAGGTAACTAACGAAGATGAGAAAATTTTTGAAAAAGAGGAACATCAGGTAATCCATGATGCCTTTATACAATTGCTAAAAAACAAAGTACAACCTAAAGAATTAAAGGAAGATGACGAGGCAGTACTCGCTTTCATGCTAAGTCAGAATCAAATTATATTCAATAATGTCAAGCTAGAAGATGTAGAACCACTCAGTGAAGAGAATTTTTCTCAGTTTTTACTTTCCGTATTTGAGAAAATTAGAGAGAAAAAATTAGCTAATGAAGAGAATTTAGAAAATGGTAAAATAAAAGAAGTAGTAGATGACTGTGTAGCTGATATACGCGGTACAGAAGCTAAAGATTCATCCATAAAGTTTGTATTGGAAATGCTGCTGCTGCTAATTGGAGGGATCAAAATAGACCCGAAAAATATTTCTGGCTCCTTTATGGATGGGATGAAAGAAAAAATACCATTCTTAGGTAAAGATAAAAAAGAAGAGGATGAACCACCACTCAGTGATGAAGAGATGGTAACAACGTTCTTAAGCAAGATCTTTTTTCCTGTCCTTCTTTCCACTATTCCAATGTTAATTTTTGGTCCTACTACACTCGGAGTAGTTCTTACTGCTATCGGCACAATATTTGCCATAAAAGGAGGAGTGGAGGTTCTTTTTTCAAATAACAAAAAAGGTACTTTGTATGACCCTAACTCACAAGATAAAAATGATACAGAAAAGAGAGAAAAACTGAATGGAAAAATTCTCGAGGGCATTGATGATATTTTAAAAACCCCAGTTACAGAAGTTGAGAAAGGCACCTCTGTTTCTGAACAAATTTCCCAAGGAAAAGAAAAGAGTGAACAACAGCCTGTTCCTGAACAAATTTCCCAGAGAAACAACAGGGAAAACGAAAAGAGTGAGCAGCGCGATCAATCTTGGACAGGAAAGGAAAACAAACGAAGGGAAGAACCACAGAGCAGCAAAGGTAAGACTACTCAGGTTTGCCAAAAGTGAATTGTGTAAGAGATCTGCTATTATTCTATAGCACATACAACAGGAGTATGGTCAGACGGATTTTCTAGCTTACGCAATCTATCATCTATGTAGCATGTTTCCAATTTATCTACAGCTTGTGGTGATAACAGCATATAATCTATTCGCATTCCTTGATTATTTCTGAGTGAATTGCCTTGATAATGCCACCAAGTGAATTGTTGCAAATTTGGGTGAGATATTCTAAACGCATCTTTAAACCCAAGATTCAAGATCGCTCTTAACTTCTCACGTTCTCTTATATGAAAGCACACTTGGCCATTCAATAAGTTTGAATCAAAGACATCAATTTCATCCGGTGCAACATTATAATCGCCAGCTATAATAGTTAACTCTTCATTCTTTAACAAAGTGCTCATCCTTTCATATAGATTATCAAAAAACTTGAGTTTATATTCAAATGCTTGAGAGTCCGGGCTTTGACCGTTTGGAACGTATACACTTCCCACCCTTACCTTCTGATTATTGTGCTTTATTATGCACTCTATATAACGCGCTTCTTGATAACCTTCTACGATATCAATCTTAAACTTCTCCAGTATCGGATATTTAGATAAAACACAAACGCCATTTCTTGCAACTTGTCCATAGACAGCACATTCATATCCCAGCTTCTCTATCTCTGCATAAGGAAATTGCTCTTCCATACATTTTATCTCTTGCAGCAAAATTATATCTATCTGACTATCAACTATAAAACTACAAAGTTGGTTAACTCTTTTACGTATGGAGTTTACATTCCAAGTTGCAATCTTTAGCATCAACAATCCTTATTAATTATATCAATTAAACTCTCCCCAGTAGGCAACCTCGATGTTATAATTTTTTTCCATTTGATTAACTTTAAACTATCAGCAATGTTTTTACTCATAGTATATGCAACTGTATTATTCATCACATGAGATAGCCCACTTTTTAGAACTAATGAACAAAATACCCTTGCTGTCTGTGAGGAAAAAAAAGCAACACTACCAATTTTACCATCCAACAGTAAATTTTTACACCTATTAGTTAGACTCCTTTTAATGATTGTTTTATAGAGTACAACTTCTCTTACGTTAAAATCTTCTTCAGATAATCTCTTTTTTAGGTCACATGATACTTCTTGTCCCCTTATATACAAGAACTTTATTGCGTTTGAATAATGAGCTTTTATGAATGATATCAGACCATCAACGTTGCTGTCTGCTGAGATTATATCAGAAAATCCCAAATTTTTTGCAGCCTGCATGGTTGAATTACCAACTGTAATAATCGGAAAGTCATCCTCTTTGCATATTTGACTAAAAGCCTTTACACTGTTTTTACTTGTAGATATCACAACGTCAAATTCGTACGCAGATATATCAGGATTTAAGTACTTTATTGTGAATACTGGTTCTATAAAAACTTTGTATCCATACTTTCTCAATATATTTCTTGTATTGAACGAGTCCAATAAAGGCCTCGTTAATAAAATAGACTTCATTCTGATTTATTTCACTACTAGTAAAATAGTACCCTTTATACACAAATTACTGAATAAAAACTTTTATTTTGATAGCTTGAGCAATTATTCAAGTAATTGATGTGGAAGTAGGAGTACTAAGCGCTCCCACGGTCAGAATGGACTGCACTCAAGTCCAGTCAATATTCGGGATATACTACTATCACTCATCCATTTCATCCATGGAATGGGCAACGTTTTCAAATATTATCGACAAAGAACTTCAAGAACCGGGATATATTTAGTTTGAGAACATTAACGTGTGGTACAATAGGTATTCCACGTGATTGGACAGACAAGGCAGACCCTAACCCTTATCAGACCCTTACTGATTTATCGCCTATTTTATCATTTTCTCATCTTCAACAATTGGTTAAATTAATTACCAATCTTGATCAAGCTATTAAAGAGGACGATCAATGATTAACTTCAAGGTAGTTGTGAAAAAGAGATTATGCAATCGAAACAAAAGACCTCCATAAATACTACTCAGGCAGCTATTTATGTAGCAAATATGTTGTACGAGTATTTAATAGCAGAACAACAATCGATAAAAACGGAGGATATCAGTAATGACAGCACACAAGATTCAGAATCATCATGTATCAAAACCAGCCTATGTTTATCTGAGACAATCGACAATGGGACAGGTAAGATTAAATCAGGAGAGTACCGAGAGGCAATATAAACTGCAAGACAAAGCTCAACAATTGGGGTGGTCACAGGAAGCAATCAAAATTTTAGACGGTGATTTAGGAATGTCGGGGACCCAAGCTAATAACAGAGAAGACTTTAAAATGCTAGTTGCAGATGTGTCAATGGGAAAAGTAGGGGGAGTATTTGTACTAGAAGCATCACGATTATCTAGATCTTGTAGCGATTGGCACAGATTGCTGGAATTATGCGCTTTAACCGATACACTAATTATCGATGAAGATGGTTGTTATAGTCCTAATGATTTCAACGACCAATTGCTGCTAGGGTTAAAAGGAACGATGTCACAAGCAGAGTTGCACTTTATCCGTGCTAGACTTTTGGGAGGTAAGATAAATAAGGCTAGGAAAGGAGAGCTTCGGTTTCCTCTACCAGTAGGATTTTGTTATGATGATGAAGGCAATACTAGATTTGACGATAACGAGCAAGTAAGGAGTGTAGTTCAATTATTATTTAGGGTATTTAGAGAAAAGGGCAGTGCTTATGGAGTGGTTCACCATTTTGGCCAAAACAAAATACAATTTCCAAAACGAGCATATGGTGGTATTTGGAAAGGGAAGCTGATATGGGGAGCATTAACACATTCTAGAGTATGTGCAGTATTAAAAAACCCTTGTTATGCTGGAGTTTATGTTTATGGCCGTTATAGATATCAGAAAAAATTATCGAGTACTGGACAGGTCCAAACAACAGTAGTTCGCCTACCAATAGAAGCCTGGCATACAATGATAAAAGACCATCACGAAGGTTACATAACATGGGAAGAATATATAGCAAACAAAAAGATTTTAGCAAATAATCAAACCAGTAGAGAAGAGAACATGCTACCTACAGCAGTACGAGAAGGATTGGGATTATTGCAGGGGTTATTGATTTGTGGTTGTTGTGGCCGCCGCCTTAGTATAAGGTATAAAGGAAAAAATGGTATTCTTACTGTCTATGAATGTAATTGGAAAAAGAAGTGGGGAGCAGATAGTAAAAGCTGTTTTTCTGTTCATGGAAATCCTTTGGATAAAGCTATTGCAAAAAGAGTATTAGAAGTCATGGAACCTGCGCAAATTGAGATTGCCGTAAAAGCATTTGAAGAACTGGAACAACGAGGTAACATGCTTGACAAGCAATGGCAAATGCAAATAAAAAGAGCAGATTATGAAGTACAATTGGCACAGAGACGTTATGAAGAAGTAGATCCATCGAATCGCCTAGTAGCTGCAACTTTGGAGAGGCGTTGGAACGAAGCTCTAATAGCATTAGAAGAAGCACAGAATCAATATGATGAATATAAGAAAAAGGACGTACTTGTAGCTACAAAACAACAAAAAGAGCAAGTGTTGGCACTAGCTCAAGACTTACCACGCTTATGGAATGCAGAGTCAACGAGTGCAAGAGATCGAAAGCGTATTTTACGACTTCTAATCAAAGATATCACTGTTGAAAAACTACGTAATGAACAAAAAGCAGTGCTACATATACGTTGGCAAACAAATGCTACAGAGGACTTAGAAGTACAATTACCAAAGAAACCTTATGACAGATGGCGGCATTCAGAGGATATAGTTAATCGGATAAGACAGCTATCAACAACAATGACTGATGTGCAAATTATTAATCTATTAAACCAAGAGGGACTTACAACAAATAAAGGCAATCCATTTACTGTAAAAAGTATAAAATGGATTCGATTTAAACATAAGATTCCAGCACTATGTAATCAAAAATCTGAAGAAGAGTTATCAGTGAAGCAAGTTGCAGAAAAATTCAATGTTAGTCATTACGTAGTACGTTATTGGATTGAACATAAGTTTATTAATGTACGGCGTATTGGTCCACAATTCTGGATATCTATCAGTCCAGAACAAGAACTAGAGTTAAAAAAGCGTGTTGAGAACTCTTCTAAAATAGCAATTGCAAGATTAAAATCACAAAAACAAATTGAAGGAGGTGTATTATGAAGTCATTGTGCCTACCCCAATAAGCCCACAATTTCTGCTTACACTTTTTTGACGCTAATTACATCGTAACCGTTCACGCAATGGCGTCAACTTAAGAGCCTTCATTAGCAGACTCTCCTAAAGACATGATGGCGTTTAGGCTTATCAACTTTGTCCATTCACGGTATAAGAAAGTAGTTTACAAAAATTGCATAATTAGTATAAAAAACAATAAACTAGATAGATGAGGGGTTGATGATAGAGGTGCTACAAGAAAAGATTGTGGTATTGGAGTCAGAAGTTGGTACTCTGAAAGCAGAGAATGATAAGTTAAGGACAAAAATAATTGAGCTAGAGGATAAGCTGGGTTTAAATTCAAAAAATTCATCGCTGCCACCATCGCAAGATGTATATCGCAAAAAGACAAAAAAGAAGAGCGATAAAAAACCAGGCGGGCAGCCAGGACATGAAGCGCACAAGCGGGAATTGATGGTAGCAGATGAGGTGGTAAAATGTTCAATTGATACAATTTGCATGTGTGGAAGCCAAGTTATTTTAGAAGAAGAAACTGTGCATCAAAAGGTTGAATTGCCAAAAATTAAACCGATAGTGACTGAATATAGGCTACAAAAAGGCTACTGTAAGGCGTGTAAGAAAAGGATCTCAGCTAGTCTGCCTGAAGGTGTGACAAGGGATCTTTTAGGAGCTAATGCAAAAGCAGTAATTAGCAGTTTTAGTGGATTTTTTATCAATTCAAAAAGGGAAGTACAGCAAATTTTGAGCAGCATATTTAATCTGAATATAAGCCTAGGTTTGGTATCAAAGACCGAGGGTAGAGTATCAGAAAAATGTATATCTGAATACGAAAAAATAAGAGAAGAGCTACGGAAAAGCAAGTATTTACATATAGATGAAACAAGCCATAGGAACCAGGGAAAGAAAGGTTGGAGTTGGGTAGTAACGAATAAAACAGCAACACTTATGAAGTTAGTTGGATCTCGCGGAAAGAAGATATTAAAAGGGCTATTGCCAGAGTATGATGGAATAGTTATAAGCGATAGGTATGCTGCGTATAATTACTTTAATCGTGAAAACAGACAGATATGCTGGGCCCATTTAGCAAGGGACTTTGAAAGGTTTTTTTACAGTAAAAATGTTGAAGTGAGCAGAATTGGCGCAGCATTAAAATCGCTGAGCAACAGGGTATTTGTGGTAGATAGAGCACGTAAACAAAACCTGATAGACAATTTAAGATTTTTCCGGTTAATGAGGAAGATTCGAAAAAGGGTGAAACATTTTTTGCGAGAGATAACAAGGGTTGCAAAAGGAACTCAGGCCTCGAGAATGGCTGCCAATATACTACGTTCTGAAGATATGATGTGGAGATTCGTGCGCAATCCTGATCTGATCGAGACAACCAATAACCTTGCAGAACGTCAGGCTAGACGGTACGTCATTTATCGTAAAAATAGTTTTTTCACTTGGTCAGAACGTGGAGAAAAGTTCATTGAAAGAATGCTTTCGATATTTTTGACTGCACGTTTGAATGATCAGAATCCTGTCCAGAAACTACAGAATTTAGTCGCTATTCCTGCCTAATTGGGAATATTCCGTGAACGGTTACAGAGTTGTTTTGTGAAGTTGACAGAGTCAAGGAGAATGAAAGTTTTAAAAAATAGCATATTTTTTAATTATAAAAATTTGATATTAACTGTTGTTGGTTGATTGAGTAAAAACCAGTGAATGGTCACGTTAAAACATATTTTTAAATTTCTGCCAAAATCCTGGTTTATTATCATTAACCTTTGTAAATGTTATATTTAAACTGTATTTCGGATCATTTGGCACGTCGTATTTTATGCTAAATGTTGAAACTTTATCGTTATTGTAAATATGTACATCATCATATGATAGCTTTGTTGTGTAACACTTTACATACTTTTGCTTATCATGCACTAAATCACCTGACTCCCTTTCTAGTTCCACAAATTTCGTTTTTTTCTGACATTCCTTCATTTTTATTAAATCCTTATCTAGTGATATTGAAACTGGCAACGTATTTCCAGCATATTCTTTAGCTAAAAGTTCACTTTGAGGATACATTTTTATTTCCCTGCCAAAATGTGAGTCTATGAAATTATTACTCCAAAATTTATCGCCAGAATGCACGTACTCATCAGTAGCATACGGCACCCCACCATAATTGCATTGAACTTTGTAATCTCCAACACCGTTGTTTTGAAAAAAATCATGAATAGCAGTGTAGCTACCGGCAGCATCATTTATATAATCCATTACTTTATTCCTTAAATTTTTAGTTCATTATATCATAATCATTATGCCAATCAATCAAAAAAGCTCTCCCTTGCTGTTTTTAAAACTGATTTTGAGCAAGCGCTCTCGATTAGTTGGGAGCGTATTTGTAAGATTGTGACATTCGTGCCTCCCAGTTTTTCACATACTGCTGAATCAATTTAGGATAATCTGTAATAATTAATAAATTTTCAGCATTTCCTTTTTTAGCTGTCTTACTAAGGTTAAATGACCCTGTGATGACTTTTTGATTGTCAACAATCATTATCTTATTATGAGCAATCTTTGGCTTATCATCGATCCAAATTGGTACTCCACCTGAAAATAATTCATTTATAACACTATATTTTGAGTAGAGTTGCGATTTATCTAAGATGACTTTAACATCAACACCGCGTTCTTTAGCATTAATCAAAGATTTTGCAACTGTTCCAAGAGTAAATGTATATTCTTGAACTAATACCAATTCTCATTGTTGTCCAGTCAAATAGGAAACATTGCAGAGTTGTTTAGTTGTGGAGCTGGCAAGAGAAGTAATAAATTTGCACAAAGCACCCTCAAGTAGAGCAATTGTATCGTATATTTTATTGCGCAAAATGTTCTGTTTTATATATAACCAAAGCCTCTCAACAGGATTTAGCTCAGGTGAGTATGGAGGTAGGTATATAATGTCGATATTTTTAGGTACCTTTAAATTTTTTGACCTATGCCAACTAGCACAGTCCATAACGAGAAAAGCCTCTCGTGTTTCTAGATATTGCGAAATTTGCTCAAGAAATATGTTCATGCAATCAGTGTTGACATTTGGTGCAAATAAGCTAGAACTCTCTCCATTTCTAGGATTAACTGCACTATAGAGATAGAAATTTTGCCTACCTAATTTTGTTTTAACCTGTGTTCTAATCCCCTTTTTAAACCACCCATGTCCAACTTTTGAATGTGTGCCAAACCGTGATTCATCAAAGAAAAATAGCTCTTTTTCTGGATACTTGCTAATAGCTCCATTGAGATTTTTTTTTGAATTCCTCTTGTTTGCTTTTATCTTGTCCATTATGAACTGGTCTTGGTGTAATATATGAGAATTTCATCTTTTGCATATGGCGGTGTACTGTAGATTTGCTGATATTTAATCCGAACTTTTCCTGGATTCTTATTCTCATTTCTTTAATGGTGATATTAGGATTTTCTTCTATCCACTCTTCAATTTGCTGTAGTTGAGCCTGATTTAATTTAGTTTTTCTACGACGTTGTGAAGGAGCAAACAGTTTTTCTTCTCTGCCAATTTTCAAGAGTTTTACCCACGAAGTTAGTGCGCTTCTTGAAATGCAATATATTTTTGCTACAGCCGTTATACTGTACTTTTTTGCTGCAATTACAGCATTTAGTTTTTTTGAAACATATGCATTATTCCTTACTTTCTTCAGCATTTCTTTTGCTGATTCTACTACTTTTTCATCCAATAATTTTGATCTTAATGCCATTTAAACCTCGCTATTTTACTTACTTCAGTATGGCTTTTCTTCCATCATTGTCCATCTGTTTGCCCTGTAATGGGAATTGGTATAAGAGGTTGTCCGGAAACAGGTAAAAGGCTATGATATTTGAAATTTTAGTATGGGGTAAAGATGAGAAAAAAGTATCCAACAGATCTAAGTGAAAGGGAATGGGCACAAATAGAGAAGTACTTCAGAGTATCATACAAAAAAGGAGGAAGACCGCCAAAATATAGTAAAAGAAAAATGTTAGAGGGAATTTTCTATGTATTGCGTACAGGGTGCCAATGGCGGATTTACCAAATGATTTTCCGCTATGGAAGACTGTATATGAGCAGTTTAGGCAATGGAAGAAACAGAGGATTTTTGAGAAAATGAACTATGATATCACTAAATATAGTAGGTCAAAAATGGGAAGAAATGAAGAGCCGAGCGCATGCATAGTGGACAGTCAGTCGGTAAAAACCACGGAAAAAGGGGGGTCAAAGGTTATGATGGTGCGAAAAAGGTAAAGGGGAGAAAAAGACATATAATTACAGATACTCAGGGTTTTATACTAAGTTGTTACGTAGGAGCTGCTAATGAAAATGATAGAGATGGTATTAAAATAGCATTAAACAATATGAGAACAAAATATACTAAAGTAAAAAAAATGTGGGCTGATATGGGGTACCAAGGAAAAGATTTAAAAACCCATATAGAGGAAGAATATGGCATAGATATTGAAATTGTGAAAAGGCCTCCATGTAGGTTTTGGGTGCATAAAGATACACCACTAGAACTATTGCCACAACGGGATCCTGGATTTTTAGTACAGCCGAGAAGGTGGGTGGTAGAAAGGACTTTTGCTTGGATCAATAGGAATAGAAGACTATCAAAAGAGTACGATTTACTTACAACATCTACTGAAAGTTTCATATATCTGGCTATGAGTAGGGTTATGTTACGGAGGGAATATGCCTAAGTTTACTAGTTTCCGGACAACCTCTAAGAGGTTGTCCGGAAACAAGTAAAAGGCTATAATATCTGAAATTTTAGTACGGGGTAAAGATGAGAAAAAAGTATCCAACAGATCTAAGCGAAAGGGAATGGGCAAGAATAGAAAAACACTTCAGAGTATCATACAAGAAAGGAGGAAGGCCGCCAAAGTATAGCAAAAGAGAAATATTAGAAGCAATTTTCTATGTATTGCGTACAGGGTGTCAATGGCGGTATTTACCAAATGATTTTCCGCTATGGAAGACTGTGTATGAGCAGTTCAGGCAATGGAAGAAGCAGGGAATTTTTGAGAAAATGAATTATGAAATTACAAAATATAGTAGAAGAAAAATAGGAAGGAATGAGCAGCCGAGTGCCTGTATAGTAGATAGTCAATCTGTAAAGACTACAGAAAAGGGGGGATCAAAGGCTATGATGGAAGTAAAAAAGTAAAGGGTAGAAAAAGGCATATAATTACAGACACTCAGGGTTTTATACTAGGTTGTTACGTAGGCGCTGCTAACGAAAATGATAGAGATGGTATTAAAATAGCATTAAACAATATGAGAACAAAATATACTAAAGTTAAAAAAATGTGGGCTGACATGGGATACCAAGGAAGAAATTTAAAGAATCACATAAAGGAAGAATATGACATAGATATTGAAATTGTTACAAGGCCTCCATGTAGATTTTGGGTGCACAAAGATACGCCACCTGAGCTACTACCAACAAGAGAACAAGGGTTTAAAGTACAGCCAAGAAGATGGGTTGTAGAAAGGACTTTTGCTTGGGTTAATAGGAATAGAAGGCTATCGAAGGAGTATGATTTACTCACAACATCCACTGAGAATTTCATATACCTAGCTATGAGTAGGGTTATGTTAAAGAGGGAATATGCTTGAATTTACTAGTTTCCGGACAACCTCTAATATGGAAGATATCGAAATTGCTATAGACAGTACAGGAATTAGTATATACAACAACACTCCTGGTCACAGCAAGGAAAATAGCACTGACAGAAAATATCGTGGCTATGAGCAAACGAGAAAATTGCACGTAATGTTGAATATAAACAACAAAAAAGCCATAGCTGTAAAATACAGTAACGGTGTCTACTCTGATCACTATGGAGCTTGTGATTTGCTAAAAGAAGTTGATTTTCAGCATGCCATAAAAGCACTATATGCAGATAGAGCATGTGATCATACGCGTCAAGTTAAGAGATTGTGAGCAAATTTAGAGAGGTTAAAGTGGATACTCTAGCCCTTCTACGTTTGTCTTTTAATGAAAATCGCGACCAAGTTATAGTGAGTTTTTTAAGAAATGCTTTTAAACTATTAATCTTGGTTAATACTAAAAATAACTCTCTAACCCGCCTTTTTAGCTCAATAAATGCCTTTGTTAAGCTAAGTTCTGTATTCTTTTTCACTTCTGTGCAACCAACTATGCCGTAAAATATAAGAATTGCGCACAATTTAGCATATAGTTCACATAATACTCTGCATGGCTTTCCTTTTAGCTTATCAAGCCTGATATGACTTTTATACAATTTAAATAATTTGCCACCTTACTCTGTAATACTTGCTCAGCACTAATTTTATTTTCTGGAACATTAGTTATACCAATTCAACAATTTTTGATTTCTTTTAGAGGATCCTGCGATCTTGCTAATCTATTAGCTTTCCTTCTTCTGGCTATAGACTGTTCTTCAGTTAGTTTCTGACATATAATTCTTACTCTAATTTTTGCTTCTTTTCCTAACAATACCTCGTTTTCTAAAAATAACTTATCCTCTAAACATTCTAATAACTCCATTTTTTGATTTGTTTCTACATCATATACGTTGGTATCGACGACTTATGAAATAAGCTCCTATTTCATTGATTTGTTTAAAAGAACTTGGCACAAAATAACCGAGATCAGATATTAGCAAATCATTGCTTGATATATTACTTAAATGTTTCCTATATCCCTGGTCTGATCTTATTCCCTCCGTTAAATTAAGTTGGTCTATTATCTGATTCATGTAATCGAAAACTAATTGTAACTTTATTCCAGACTTAGTATTGCTTTCATAGCCACTGTAGCTAGTACCATAACCTTTATACATCTCTTCCATACTGTTAGGTAGAGTAATATAGCTACTGTCCAATAATTTAACACTATTAAATTGCTGTAAGATTTTGCAATCAACTTGCAAGATATTTTTAAAGAGAACCACAGATTCATTATACATCCTTTTCATAAATTCCACTGCTTCTTCAGTAAATCTAAAATCCAAACCTTGTTTTGTTATATCTATCGAGTCCTCGTTTAGTAATTGACACATTGTTTCTACGCTACAATTATCAACTCCTATATTACCCAAGACCATGGCTTTTACGAATGATGAACCTTTTAGCTTTCTCTTTCTTTTTATAAACCTTGTTGTAATTGAGATTTTCTCTGCTTTTTCATTAAAAAATTCTTTGAGCTTTTTTGATAAGCAAGTTATTTTATTCATTGGTTCTCTCACTAAAAGTATATCTGGGAGAACTTATACCTTATTATTCTATCTCTTTCATACCTTTATTTCCTTAACTTGACGCGTATGGAGCATGTGATAGGCACAAGTTTTATAAGTTGTGTAACAAATATGATATAAAGACAAAAATTCCACCAATAAACAATGCGGCAGAACATCCAGAAATAGATTATATGTCTGACAGGAATGCTGCTATTAGGTTAATAAAATTATACGGTGAAGATGGCATGAAAGAATGGAAAAAAGAAGTAAATTATGGGAAAAGATCTTATATTGAAGGGTTTTTCTCAAGATTAAAGCAAATATTCGGATTTAGTTTTAGGAATAAATCTGAGATAAATCGAGAAAAAGAACTAAATGCTATTTGCTTAATAAATTCACTGATATTGGTATGGCTAAATTTGAGATAGTTACATGAATTTACCATAAATCACCATCTCATAAAGTGTGATGCAACAAAGCCATCCCAGTGTCAAGCACTGGGATGACACCCTTTTGGATAGAAACCAGTGTCAGGTACTCGGATGACACCATTTACAACCACTCTCCTACCCTTTCTAGCTGTTTATAGCTGTTAAATCTCAAGAATTTATCAAAATATGGAGAGGCAATAAAGGGTGTGGAATCACTTAAATAGTTAGATAAAAAACCAGGCAGATCATTTTTTAATTCTTGCATTTTGTATCTATAATTTTGTATAGAAATAACTTTTATTTTATCATAATCAAGTTTCCAATAAGCAAGTTCTGAGACTTCTCTTTTTGTTATATGTTCTACCGCTAAGGCTTGTAAAATTAATTGCGGAAAAAACCCCGACATCACTTCTTCATTGGAAGGTGGTGTACCAAGCTTATAGTCTATAATTGCTACTTGCCCACTTGGTAGATACTCAACTCTATCACATCTTGCTGTCAGTAAGATTTCTTGTGGGATCAGATCTCTATTCGTCATCCAAGCAGTTTCATACTGATCACAAGAACCAGTGTCACGCGCTGGAATATGAAATATCGGACAGGAAAAGCTCTTTTCCAACTCAACATAATTGCTTCGAGTTTCATCAAATTCAACAAAAGATTGAATTATCTTTTGTAGTCTTACCCACCACATATTTGAAAAATTAAACTGACTAGTCGAGAATGCTTCTCGTGCAATGCTCATTGGAGATTTTTTGTTGCGTAAATATCTTGCAAGAATGTTGTGTACCATAGTGCCAAATTCCAATATCGATGGCTTAAAATTCAAGTCTCTTAATTGTTTAAGGCCCAGTATATACTCAACGTAAAATGAATAAGGATTACGAATTAGCTTTTCTATTGCACTGCAAGACATCACCTGCATTTTTTCTTTTCTAACTTCGGTTTGAGGTTTTGGCATAGGCTGAGTACATGGAACAGTACATTCAGGCGTATTTAATATCCTTAGCCAATCACGATAAGGATATTTTGACCCCTGCAACAGAATTTCCAAACGCTGCAATAGCATTGGTTTTCTATGGCTTAGCGATCTTGTAATATAAACCTTACTTGCACAAAACAAATTGTGTAAAGTATAAAAAAAATACCCCTGCTCTTCTTGCGCAGAAGGAAGATTAAATTTTTCTCTCGTAAGTGCATTCAAAAGCGGACTTTGAAAGCTTGGCGCTTCATTAAATCCAGCAAGTATCACAACTTTGTTGTGATATAAGCTGAATTTATTCAAGTCACTTGCTACAGAGAAAAACTCTTTCTCTAAAAATAAGGTCAGAATTTGGCTATATAACTCTAAGGAGCATTTAATTTCTACACCCTCACATGCATTTGAAAAATTACAGGTAAAATTACCTATTTCACTATTTAGCTCTGAAAAATTTATACCAGATAATATATTAATACACTGCAAATGAGTTGCTACCACATCAAAAATAGAGCAATTTATAGAACGAAGTAAAGGATTAAATATAACCTCTAACTTACTGATAATAAGTAATATATCTTCTTTGTATTTTAGCTTTTTATGGGCATTGATAGCATTTATAATATCGCTCAGGCCATTTGTACTAAAGTTGCGTAATATCTCTATTTCAAATTCAGATAAAATCCGAGTGTACTCTTCTTGAGTGTAACCAAAAGTCACTAGCCTATGTTTAAGGAGCGAAAGTAATGACACACTGCTCCAATTTGAGGTCAAAACTTCGATACTATAAAGCAGAAGCGTTATATAAGGGTAATTTTCCGGTATGGCACTGTGTTGCCTTGATAAACATGCTATACGAGCTGCAAGTAATTTATCAAAGACGACCAAAGAAATGTTTTCATAACCTTCATTTTCTATAATTAATGATGTCACTTGTGCTTCTTCCTCTCTGGAATCACAAGTGATGACTTCAATATTGCCAACATGTCCACTACTAACTTTGCTTAGATCGGCAGTTGTATCAAAGACGTAATCTAGATATTCCTCAGGACTTCCTGTTATCCCAGCCCTTTCTTCTGTCATCCAAGTAGCTGACACTGGGATGGCTTTGTTGCATCGCTCAAGTGAAAAGAACTGGCAGTTACTGACAAAATTCATTATAAATAGCGATTTAACTGTTGAAGAAAAAATATGCCACAAAAAATGAGGGTCAGTAACCATAGCGAATATAACAAATTTCTAGAAAAAAGAGGAAATATTTTTCATTATATCAACGAAGCCATAGAAAAGTGGTACGAGAATGGTCCAAAAATACCAGGTGGCAACAATATTTATAGCGATAAAGTTGTAATTTTGGTGCACATAATAACTTGTTTATTTAGAATAGGCCTGAGGCAAACAGTTGGGTTTATAGCAGGATACCTTGAGCAAATTGGGAAAAATTTGCAAGTTATCAGCTATTCACAATCATCAAGAAGGTTTAAGAAACTCAATATTAAGATCAATGATTGCAGAATTGATAAAAATAATATGGAAGATATCGAAATTGCTATAGACAGTACAGGAATTAGTATATACAACAACACTCCTGGTCATAGCAAAGAAAATAGCGAAGATAGAAAGTATCGCAGCTATGAACAGACAAGAAAATTGCATGTAATGTTGAATACAAACAGCAAAAAAGCCATAGCTGTAAAATACAGTAACGGTGTCTACTCTGATCACTATGGAGCTTGTGATTTGCTAAAAGAAGTCGATTTTCAGTATGTCATAAAAGTACTATATGCAGATAGGGCATATGACAGAGAAAAGCTCTATAAGCTGTGTAATCAATATGGTATAAAAACGAAAATTCCTCCGAAAAACAACGCAGCAGAGCATCCAAAGTTAGACTATATGGCTGAGAGAAATTCTGCAGTCAAGCTCATAAAGTCATATGATGAAGATGGTATAAAGAAGTGGAAAAAAGAGATGAGTTATGGAAAAAGATCTTATATAGAAGGTTTTTTCTCGCGATTAAAAAAGACATTTGGGTTTAGTTTTAGGAGCAAATCTGAAATTAATCGTGAGAAGGAACTGCTACTCAAGTGTTATTTGCTTAACAAATTTACTGAAATAGGCATGGCTAAGTTTGAGATAGCTTCATGAATTTATTGTACGTTACCTACTATCCGAAGAGCGATGCAACAAAGCCCACTGGGATCCAGTTTTCATTATACAGCCACCTGGTGCGCTCATTTAAAGTTAAGTTTTCTGGATCCCAGTGTCTGGGCACTGGGATGACACCAGAACACGCTTCTGGCAGAAAACTAACATCCCTTCTATCCACTTTTAAATAATCGAGTAGATCTTTCAGGCAATATTGATAGTGTTTTTTATCAAGCAATTTCCAGTCTTTCTCTTTAATTTTCAAATTCAGGTTAGGCAAAATTATTTTTCCAAATGGCAGATCATATATAGCCTTAATTAACGACTTATCCTTTCCAATTCCAACAAAGATTATATGTTGGTCTTTTTGTAAAGAGGTTATCATATTGTTTATGTAATCACTCTTATGTTTTAATATATCTACTACTTCTAAATCTTTTAAAGTTTTACTCCAAGTCTCAGTGAGTAAGCTTATGAAATTCTCTATTTTTTTTGAATGTTCATCAAATTGATAACAATCCGTTGTTTGGGTAGATTGAATTTTATCAAGCAATGATGGCAGGCTATAAGCTAAATCAATTGGGAAATTATCATTATTTTTTCTATTCCATTCCAATATGAATTGAATGAGTAGCAGCGTCCTTTTTATTGGACTTATAACTTTAACTCTATCAAGATTTAATATTAAATCTTCCTCATCAATGTTCTCTAGCGAAACTATCTCTGGCAAAATTATGCATTTTTCAGCGTTATAATTCTTGAATGCACTCAGCAGCGCTATCACATCCCTCTTGCAAGGAAGTATGACCTTTATCTCGGGAATTTTTTCTCTTTCATATTCAGAAAATATGTGCTGAACCAGCACATCAAAAAGGGATTCATCCACATTAACAGTAAAAACTCTTCCCACTAACAGTAACAATTAATACAATACTTTTATTGTATAGAAATTATTTAAAATATAAATGTGCTCGCAGTTTCTTATGCTATGATATATTAAAGTCTTTCACAATATTACATGGCAAACATCAGAATAGAAGTTTTAAATAAATGTGAACAATTTGGCCGCAGAAGGGTAGTTAATGTTTACTTGATTTACATAAGCAAAGAATTACCATCAAAATTACATGAAGAAATTTGTGGGCTATTTTATAATAAAGTCATACAAGACTGCCGTTATTATTCCTACAATGAAAACCTTGAAGAAGTTCAATATAACTTCATAGAACCACAAGCAAAGTGGGGCTTGGAGATAAGCTTTTTACCTGGCATGACTGACAATGTAGGCAACACAGCGAAACAAATTGTTAGAGAATATTTAATAAACAAGGACTACATTGATGAAAATGTTTGTATAAAAGCAAGAAGTTCAAAATTGATTCTAAGTCAAGCAACTGAAGATGATATAAAACAAGAATTTAATCCTATCACTGAGTATTGCATTCTTGTTTATAAAGAAAACGGCAATTGCTATTGGAGGCATTACGGTAAATTAAAAGGTGTCATCCCAGTGCCCAGACACTGGGATCCAGAAAATTTCAAGCAATTGTATAATGAAAACTGGATTCCAGTGTCAAGCACTGGAATGACAGAAGGTAGGGTTGGGATGACAGAGGATAGTACTAAGTCCGTTGACCTCAATGTAAGTGACCAAGAGCTTGAAAAGATCAGCAGAGATGGAATCGATGGTAATGGCACTTTAGGGCTCTCTCTGGCAGCAATGAAAGCTATAAAGGATTACTTTAAAAAACTTAATAGAAATCCATATGATATTGAACTTGAGTCCCTAGCACAAACTTGGTCTGAACATTGTAAGCACAATATCTTTTGCTCTCCCATTGATGAAATAAAAGATGGCCTATACGCACATTATATCAAGCGTGCAACGCGTGAGATAAATTCTGACATATGTGTGTCAGTTTTCTCTGACAACGCAGGAGGAATAATTTTTGATGACGATTACTTGATTGTAGATAAAGTTGAAACTCACAATAGCCCTTCAGCTCTTGATCCATTTGGTGGAGCAATGACTGGAGTGCTTGGAGTAAATCGTGATATAGTTGGTTTCGGTAAAGGCGCAGAGCCTATAATGAATACCTATTACTTTTGCTTTGCCAAAGAAGCAAAAGGCAAGTTTTATAGGGATAAAGAGCGCACTGATGAGATCTTACCGCCAAAATATATAATGAAAGAAGTGATTCACGGTGTTAATGTTGCTGGTAATTGCTCTGGTATTCCAACACAACTTGGATCGGTATATTTTGACGATAGATTTTGTGGAAAGCCGTTAGTCTTTGTTGGCAGTGTCGGAATTATTCCACGCAACATAAATAACGCACCTTCACACATCAAAGGGCCTAAAAACGGCGATAAAATCGTAATTATTGGCGGAAGAGTTGGAAGGGACGGAATTCACGGTGCAACGTTTTCCTCAGAGGCTTTGTCGGGAAACAGCCCTTCAACAATTGTGCAAATTGGTGACCCTATAACACAAAAAAAATTATCCAACGCCGCCTTGGAAGCAAGAGATCTTGATCTTTATAATGCAATAACGGATAATGGAGCAGGCGGTCTATCATCATCTATTGGTGAAATGGGAAAAGACGGATTTGAAGTTGATTTGAGCAAGGTTCTCCTTAAAAACGATGGTATGGCTCCGTGGGAAATATGGATATCAGAATCACAAGAGAGAATGACCTTAGCAGTGCCAGAAGAAAATCTCCCTATGTTTAAGCAAATCATGAAAAAACATGATGTGGAGGTTTGTGTGATTGGAGAGTTCAATGAGAGTGGTAAAGCTGTTGTTAAATGTCCTAAAGGGAAAGTAATAATGGATATCGGAACTGAATTTCTGCATGATGGTAATCCTAAAGTGCATTTACAGACAAAGCCGTGGTCTAAGGAGTCTGCTGTATCCTTTCCTGTCATCCCAGTGCTTGACACTGGGATCCAGCAGGTAAAGCCTGCAAACATTTTACGCCAAAACTCATCTAATGGTGGAATTGAATGTGAAATGGATTCCAGTGTCAGCTACTTGCATGACACCCTTTGCGTGTCAGCTACTTGCATGACATCAAGCCAAGAAACTGAACTAAAAGAAATGCTGAGCAGACCAAACATTTGCAGCAAAGAGTTCATAGTGGTGCAATATGATCATGAGGTTCAAGGATCGTCAGTGTTAAAACCACTGCAAGGCAAGGGAAGAATGTGCAGCGAAGCTATTGTCTCAAGGCCTGTTCTTTCTTCAAATAAAGGTGTTGTAAAATCGCAAGGATTTGGCTCAAGTTATGGAGAAATTGACACCTACCACATGGCAGCATGTGCAATTGACACCGCGATACGCAACTATGTAGCCGCAGGAGGAAATATAAATCATCTAGCGTTGCTCGACAATTTTTGCTGGTGTGATGCTTATAATCCAGAAAGGCTATGGCAGCTAAAGAGAGCTGCAGAGGCTTGTTACGACTTTGCAACTGCATTTAAAACACCATTCATATCCGGAAAAGACAGTATGTTCAATGACTTCAAGGGATATGATGAAAATGGCGAGAAAGTGATAATCTCCGCACCACCTTCATTACTCATCTCAGCAATTGGAATTATAGAAAATATTGAAAATGCGGTATCGCTTGATGTGAAAATGCCGGGAGACTTGATATATGTACTTGGAGAAACACTTGATGAACTTGGTAGATCTGAATATCAGTTATATAGTGGAATAGGTAATAACAACGTACCAAAAGTTGATGCAAAGAGCGCTAGGAAGTTGTATGAGCGTTACAACCAGGCAATAAAAGATGGCATAATTGCCTCTGCAATTGCACCAAACTTAGGCGGATTAGTTATTGCTCTGGCAAAATCGCTAATTGCAGGAGACCTTGGTGCTGAAATCGATCTTTCACTAGTGCCAATAGGAAAAATACAAAATACAGACATAATAAACAAGATAATAATGTTTTCTGAATCGCAAAGTAGAATTTTGGTTACTATTGCACCACAAAATCAGAAGAGGTTTGAAGAATTGTTTGAAGGTGCAGTTTATTCATGTATTGGCAAAGTAACAGAGAAAAAGGTGCTAAACATAAAGGATGTTTTAAAAGTAGATCTGAAAGATGTGGCATGCTAATATAAAATATTTTTCTTATTATGCTAAATAACTCTTTTACTATATGTAATGTTTATTTAGAATGAATGTATGTTATTAATTTTGGGTAGGTAATTATGTCTATTTTATCGATACTCCTGTTTATCAGTCTTTCT
The DNA here is from genome assembly GCF_947251755.1 of Wolbachia endosymbiont (group A) of Philonthus cognatus. Lineage (NCBI taxonomy): Bacteria > Pseudomonadati > Pseudomonadota > Alphaproteobacteria > Rickettsiales > Anaplasmataceae > Wolbachia > Wolbachia endosymbiont (group A) of Philonthus cognatus. Next base: position 1,763,260 of record NZ_OX366388.1, on the reverse strand, counting down.
TTACTCAACACTTCAAATAAATTGATGATATGTGCTGCCTTATTTGTGGGAGCTGCTTTAGTTGTAAATTCAATGGTTGAATTTTATGGCAGAAGCAAAGCTACGTACAACTTAATAGTGTGTACAGCGCTATGTTGTGTTTTTAAATGGCAAAGTTTTAATTTGATGATATTGATTTCATATACTGCAATTTTAGTATCTCTTCTCTCAAGCATAATTATTTTTGAAAAATTGAAGTCCAAGTTGAATTTTCATATGGCAAATTTCATTACTTTAATTATAGCATCAGTGGTTGATAGTGCCGTTGTATGTGTTGGATTACTATACAAATTTTCTGCAGGTAAATGCTTATCAATATACATTAGAGATTTAATTTTTAAGTTTTCTTATGTGTCAGTATTGAGCATCTGCTTGTTTGTAGGAATGTATTTATTTTGCTTGGCGAACAAGAAGTATTTTAAGATTTCCACATAACCTGTTTTCTGATATAGCTAAACTGACTTTGGGTCCTGGGGGTGTATTTGGTGGTCCTAATACGTAACAACAGTTTAGAATTTATAGGTAGCCTAAACTCACAACTGTACAAACACTATGATTTGAGCCTATCAGGGGGGTGTCATTCCAGTCTGGAATCCAGAAAAAAGAATGGTGTCATCCCAGTGCTTGACACATAGCTGTACGAACATTCATTTTTGAAGGTAAATTGCACAGCAAATGGTGTCATTCCAGTCTGGAATCCAGAAATTTTGCTTATAACTGAGCTGATGAGCTAAAGGTAGTTGTCTTACGCTAAAACAAACGTTTTTAATTAAGTTGCATAGAACCAGTGTCTGGGCACTGGCCCACTGGTGGGAATTGCTCCTAAACTACAACGTTCGTACAGCTATGTGCTTGACACTGGGATGACATCATCAGGGCACTGGCCTACTTAACCGTCATACCGTCGCGGTATCTCAGCCGCTAACAAGTAGCGGAATGACGATTTATCAAACGCTGCCTAATTTTCCGTAACAGTTGAAAAAATCAATAGAAAATCAATATATCACTATAAATTCACGTATTTTGAGGCTATAATGGTTAATACGCTATATGGTATAATATGGACGATTTTATCAGAGTTAAGGGCGCAAGGGAACATAATCTGCAAGGTGTAGACGTCAATATACCGAAAAATAAGCTAGTTGTTATAACTGGGCTAAGTGGTTCTGGCAAGTCTAGCCTTGCATTTGATACGATTTATGCAGAAGGCCAACGCCGGTACGTTGAAAGCCTGTCAGCTTACGCGCGTCAATTTCTCAACATTCAGGATAAACCAGATGTTGAGTCGATTACAGGTCTCTCTCCTGCAATATCTATCAACCAGAAATCGATCTCAAAAAATCCAAGGTCAACAGTTGGAACTGTTACCGAAATTTACGATTACTTGCGCTTAGTATATGCACGAATAGGAGTTCCTTATTCACCTGCAACTGGATTACCAATAACAAAACAAACGGTGTCTCAAATTGTAGACACTATAATTGCGTTACCTTTAGAAACTAAGATATATATACTTGCCCCTGTTGTGCGTGGTAGAAAGGGAGAACATCTTAAAGAGATATTGGAAATTAAAAGACAAGGTTACGTAAGGTTCAAAATAGATGGTGAAGTGTACAATGTAGATGACTTGCCTAAACTCGATAAGAACAAGAAACACGACGTTTTTGTGGTTGCAGATAGAATATCAATATTGGGCGATATAGGAAATCGACTGCCAAGTAGTATAGAATCCGCACTAAAACTTGGTAATGGTCTAATGTATGTAGAAATAGTAAACCTACCTGACAACCATAATTCCGAGTATAAAAATGGTCAAATTCTAACTTTTTCAGAGAATTTTGCATGCCCCGAGTCTGGTTTCACTCTTGAGGAAATAGAACCAAGATTATTTTCTTTTAACAGCCCTTACGGTGCATGTGGTTCGTGTAATGGGCTTGGTAAAAAACTAAGTGTTGATATAAAGCTAATAGTACCGGATGAAACTCTTTCAATATCTGAGGGTGCTTTAAAGCCAGTGGGATCAATGTTCCGTCAAGTGCACACAGGTTATGGATTTCTAAAAAGTGCAATTCTATCACTGGCTGAAAACTACAAATTTAACCTTGATATTCCGTGGAAGAACATAGATCAAGAAGTAAAAGATATGATACTCTTTGGCTCTAATAAATTTCAAGGTTTGATCAGTATCTTGGAGAACCAGATGGATTATGATGAAACACTTGTTGAGCGATATTGCTCTGTCACTCACTGCAGAGAATGTACTGGCTATAGATTGAAAAAAGAAGCGCTTACAGTGAAAATTGATAGCAAACATATAGGTGAAATATCAAGGCTCAGCATCGATGAATCCCTTAAATGGTTTGAAAATTTGCCAGACAAGCTCACAGAACAACAGAAGCAAATCTCAAGTAAAATATTAAATGAAATAATCAAGAGGCTAGCATTTTTAAAGAATGTAGGGTTGAATTACCTAACGCTTGATCGAGAATCTAGCACTCTCTCTGGTGGCGAGAGTCAGAGGATCAGGCTTGCTTCACAAATTGGCTCTGGTTTAACAGGAGTGCTGTACGTGCTTGATGAACCCTCGATAGGCCTTCATCAATGCGATAATGATCGGTTAATTGCTACACTGAAAAACTTGAGAGACATGGGTAACACTGTAATCGTTGTTGAGCATGATGAAGATACAATAATGGCTGCTGATTATGCGATTGATATTGGTCCTGGAGCTGGCGTAAATGGTGGAAAAGTTGTTGCAGAAGGAACACCAGACCAGGTGCAAAGAAATTCAGGGAGCATAACAGGGCAATATTTAAGTGGAGAGAAAAAAATTTTAATTCCAAGAAGAAGAAAGCAAGCAACTCAGTTCATAAAAGTAATAAATGCATGTGAAAATAACTTAAAAAATGTGAACGTTAAATTTCCTATAGGGAATCTTATTTGTGTTACTGGAATATCAGGAGGGGGAAAATCAAGTTTAGTCATAGAAACGTTATATAAATATTCAGCACATAAGATACATCATTCGTCTGCACGGTATGGCCAATGCGATAAGATAGAAGGCCTTGAATATATAGATAAAGTTATAGAAGTTGATCAGTCGCCAATTGGTAGAACTCCTGCGTCAAATCCAGCAACATATGTCGGTATGTTTACTCATATAAGAAATTGGTTTGCAGGTCTTTCGGAGTCAAAAGCAAGGGGGTATAATATAGGCCGGTTTTCATTTAATACCAGAGGGGGAAGGTGTGAGGCTTGTAAAGGTGATGGGCACTTAAAGATAGAGATGCATTTTCTACCGGACGTTTACGTGAAGTGTGAGCAGTGTAAAGGACGAAGGTATAATCGGGAAACATTGGAAGTTACTTATAAAGAAAAATCAATCTCTGATGTGCTTGATATGACGATAGATCAAGCTTGTGATTTTTTTGAAAACCTTCCAATGGTAAAAGAAAAGTTGGTTTCTTTGCAGGAAGTGGGGCTTGGCTATATAAAACTCGGACAGTCGTCAACAACGTTGTCTGGGGGTGAAGCACAACGAATAAAGCTGTCCAAAGAGCTATCAAAACGATTTACCGGAAGAACATTGTATATTCTTGATGAGCCAACAACTGGATTACACTTTGAAGATATAAATAACTTACTAAAAATACTCCATAGATTAGTCGATCTGGGAAACACTGTTATAGTTATCGAGCACAATTTGCACGTTATAAAAACTGCAGATTATATAATAGACATCGGACCAGAGGGCGGAATAAAAGGCGGAGAAGTGATTGCTACTGGAACTCCAGGAGAAGTGGCAAAAATTCCAGAAAGTGTTACAGGCAGGTATCTTAAAACGTATTTATTATAAACTATTTCTTAATTATATTAGGCTAGGTTGCATATTTATGATTTGGAGATAAGAATGTCAGTATATCGATACTTTAGAAGGTACGTTGAATATGGAGTTGTACCTGCTAAGAAAGCAGAAGATAACACACTAGTTCCAGAAAATAGTTTCTATAAATCTGTACGTTACGTTGATAATGTGCTAGGACCTGTGAAAGATGTAATTTGTGGAGTTGAGAGTAAAGACAATTATAACAAGTATTATCAAGATAATGATAAACGTGGGTCACAGGGCAGAGAAAGTGTATTCATTGTGTGCACTTGGTGCTATTTTAGCAGCCAACATAATATTGCAACCTTTATGTTTGATACTATAACTAAAGTGACTTAGGTTTACCGACGATTTGATAAACGACAAATTCGTCATCCCGCTGCTTGTTAGCGGGATCTAGAGATACCGCGGCGGTATGACGTAGGAAAACCTGACTTGCACTAGCTACAGCACTCAGCAGTGGCTCAGTTTGAACTATATTGAAATGAAATAAAAAGTGAAAGAGTGTAAGCTTAAGTTACTTTAGCTATACTATATAAATTATTTTATAATATATTTAATGAGTTGTGAACCTTCTCTTACTAAAAAAAGCTACAAATCTCATATTTCCAAGCGTATGCGTAAGTTGCGAATGTATCATTGATGAAAATCTTAATCTGTGTAGTGAATGCAACAAAAAAATCAATTTTCTAACTAAGCATTACTGCAATGTTTGTGGCGTAGTAATCTCAGACAATATTTATACGTGTGGTAAGTGCATCATCAATCCTCCACCGTTTAAAGTATTAAGATCAGTTTTTGCTTATGATCAACATAGTAGAAACATGAGAGGTTGTCCGGAAACAAGTAAAAGGCTATAATATCTGAAATTTTAGTACGGGGTAAAGATGAGAAAAAAGTATCCAACAGATCTAAGCGAAAGGGAATGGGCAAGAATAGAAAAACACTTCAGAGTATCATACAAGAAAGGAGGAAGGCCGCCAAAGTATAGCAAAAGAGAAATATTAGAAGCAATTTTCTATGTATTGCGTACAGGGTGTCAATGGCGGTATTTACCAAATGATTTTCCGCTATGGAAGACTGTGTATGAGCAGTTCAGGCAATGGAAGAAGCAGGGAATTTTTGAGAAAATGAATTATGAAATTACAAAATATAGTAGAAGAAAAATAGGAAGGAATGAGCAGCCGAGTGCCTGTATAGTAGATAGTCAATCTGTAAAGACTACAGAAAAGGGGGGATCAAAGGCTATGATGGAAGTAAAAAAGTAAAGGGTAGAAAAAGGCATATAATTACAGACACTCAGGGTTTTATACTAGGTTGTTACGTAGGCGCTGCTAACGAAAATGATAGAGATGGTATTAAAATAGCATTAAACAATATGAGAACAAAATATACTAAAGTTAAAAAAATGTGGGCTGACATGGGATACCAAGGAAGAAATTTAAAGAATCACATAAAGGAAGAATATGACATAGATATTGAAATTGTTACAAGGCCTCCATGTAGATTTTGGGTGCACAAAGATACGCCACCTGAGCTACTACCAACAAGAGAACAAGGGTTTAAAGTACAGCCAAGAAGATGGGTTGTAGAAAGGACTTTTGCTTGGGTTAATAGGAATAGAAGGCTATCGAAGGAGTATGATTTACTCACAACATCCACTGAGAATTTCATATACCTAGCTATGAGTAGGGTTATGTTAAAGAGGGAATATGCTTGAATTTACTAGTTTCCGGACAACCTCTGATTATAAATTTCAAATTTTTTGATAATTTGAATTACGTAAAAATCTATGCAAAGTGGATACACCAAGCTAATCAGGATACATTTCAGAACGCAGAGGTCATAATTCCTATACCGTTACATAAAATGCGCTTGTTTAAACGTAAATATAATCAAGCAGCGTTGCTTGCAAAAGAGTTGAGTAAGTTGTCCAATTTATCCTATACGCCATTTGCAATAAAACGCCTTCGCCATACTGTGCCTCAAGCTGGTCTTTCACTTAAACAGCGTGAAAAAAACTTAAAGAAGGCTTTTAAAACAAGCAACAAGAAAATTATCAAAAATAAAATCGTGATATTAGTTGATGATGTGGTAACAACCGGAGCAACTGTAAGATCTTGCTCTCAGGAAATTTTAAACTCCGGTGCAAAAGAAGTGAGAGTGCTATCACTTGCAAGAACGGTAAATGATTGTGAAACTATTACGTAAAAATCTTGACTTGTTTTTGTTTTATCTATAAAATAACTTATAGCAAATAGTTGTTGGAGAGCTTATGAGTATAAAAGAGCAAGAAATTGATGCCATATTCCAAGAAATAGAGCAAGAATCAAAAGAAAGTGACATAATTGAAGAAATTAAGCAAAAGCTGCTCGTATGTAACCAAGATACATACAATCAGTGGAAAAGACTTAATTTTCACATAGATCATTTATTTGAAATACGGCAAGAGATTACCCATGCTTCTAGGTATTATACTACTGCGTTAAATATTGCTGCTCATAAAGGCTTAGTAAAAACAGTAAGACGTCTACTGGAGAAAGGTGCAGAGGTTAGTACACGCGATGGTGGTAGACACACTGCTCTGCATTGTGCCGCTAACAGCGGTAATACGGAAATAATAGAATTACTACTGGAGCAAGGAGCATATATTCACTCATGTTCTAAACTTGGCTCAACACCGCTGCATTTTGCTGCTACTAATAATCATATAAATGCAGTGAGGTGCCTGTTAAATAAAGGAGCTAGTCCTTTAGCACTAGATAATAATAATTCCATTCCCAGTATGTTTGCTACAGACAAAGAGGTGATTGCTGTCTTGGAGAAAGCAGAAGAAGAGAAGCCTAAGGAAAATGCTGCAAAGGAGGCAGAGGAAAAAAAACATCAGGAAGAGGCTGCTGCTTTAAAGAAAGCAGAAGAAGAAAAACATAAGAGAGAAATGGAATGTAAGAAAAAAAGGCAAGCAAAAATGATTGCTGTAGGTGGTATTGCAACTGCATTGATAGTGGCGGGTATTGGATACATTGTTGAATTACCTATACTAGTAACTATTGGTATATCTGTATCCATTGCATTAGTATCTGTTTGCATTGCGTACGTAATGTCAAAACCTAACACTAAAATGGAAGAAACAGAGAGTTTTGTGCAGAAAGTTGGCCAGAATATATAGGTCAAGATGCAACTTTATTTTTAATAACCTCAACATCGCTAAATTCAAAAGTTTGGTTGCCTATAATTTGAAATTTCTCATTTCCCTTTCCTGCAACTAGCAGAATCATACCCTCGTTATAGGCAATATCTACGCCTTTCTCTATAGCTTCTCTCCTACCTCCTATCTCCAGTGCATCAGGGCAATGTAGCAAAATATCGTGGCGAATTTTTGCCGGATCTTCATCACGCGAATTATCATCTGTAATTATTACTTTATCTGCATACATTTGTGCTATTTTGCCCATTTCTGAACGTTTCGTCTGATCGCGATTTCCACCGCATCCAAAAACTAGAATTATTTTTTTGTTGATATGCCATTTTAAAGACAATAGGGCTTGTTTAAGCGCACTTGGAGTATGAGCGTAATCCACGAATGCAAAAGGTTTCACTTTTTCCATTCTTCCTGGTGGAGAAACGAGTTTTTCTACGCATATTTCTCTGTAATTTAATCCAGATATACCAATTGCACATAGCAGATTATATGCTTGAAATTTTCCTAAAACTGGGAAAAATGTATTGTAAATTTGGTTATCAATTTTTACTGTAAGATGTTGACCATTAGGGGTTGATGTTTGCTCTAATAAAGTAATATCAGAGCCTTTTTTTCCATAAGTCACAACTTTATTACTGCGTTTTTCAGCTATTTTAAGCAATGCGCCATATTCATCTATATCCGCATTTAAAATCGCTGTTTTTCCTTCTGGTAATACTTCGTAAAATAACCTTTTTTTAGTTTCTAAATATCCACCAAGACTTTTATGGTAATCTAAATGATCTTGCGAGAAATTAGTAAAAGCTGCAGCACTCAACTTTAATCCATGGATTCTGTATTGATCAATCCCATGACTTGATGATTCCAACACTAAGTGTTCTACACTTATACCACGCAATGTTGCGTAAAGGTCTTCTGCACCTGGAGTGGTAAGGCTGTTGCTATTACCTTTTCTGCCATTATTGATGCATGTTCCAAGTGTTCCAATAGACGCAGCATTATAGCCAGAGTTTTGCCAGATCTGGCGGCAAAATTCTACTACTGAAGTTTTACCATTTGTACCAGTTACAGCAGCAACATATTTGGGCTGTTTGAATTGATAAAACCTGCTGACTATTTCGCTGTATATTTCTTGAGGGTTTAGGTGTTCAAGCACTGCAAAACCCGGAGTATTTGTCATGCAAGTAGCTGACACTGGAATCCAGTTTTTATTATACAATTGCTTAGTGTGTTCATTTACAATTAAATTTTCTGGATCCAAGTAGTCAAGCACTGGGATGACATCTTTCTTGGCCCCTTGTATCACAACGTCTACACAGTTGTGTACGTAACACTGTGATTCAGTAGGAAGGATATGGATTCCAGTATCGCATGTTGCGTATTCTTTACTCCTTTCTGACACACAAACAAAAAGATAACCTTCCTTGACTCTCTTGGGATTACATGTAACGCCCTTGATTTCAATATCAAAGTTAACATCAATAATGTTATGCAGTAATTCTCTCAGTTTCATCTGCCAGCTTTGATATTCAAACATGGCAGTCTTGCTAGTGCAGCATTTAAATCAGAGATCAAATCCTCAGAATCTTCTAGTCCACAAAATATCCGCATGAAACTTCCACCATAATCTGAATTCATTACAGATCTTGACATAGATCTACGATCTATTGGTAATATCAAACTGTCACACCCTCCCCAAGAAGCACCAATACTAAAAATTTTCATATGATCAACCATGCAGCTTAGTTCTTCACATGAATATTCTCTATCCAGTATTATACTAAATACGCTACTTGCTCCTTTGAAGTAACTTTTCCATAATTCGTGTTGAGGATGGGAGGGAAGTGCTGGATACAAAACTTTTTTGATTTTTGAATGTTTTTCTAGCCACTTTGCCACTTCCATTGCTGTATTTTGGTGCCTTGCCATACGTGCATGCAGTGTTCTTAGTCCCCTATGTGCAAGGTAGCAGTCGTGCGATTGAATGGTTACTCCATAATTTTTATAGCTCTCATAAAGCAATTTAAAAGTTTCACCTTCAGCAACCATAGCTCCCATCACTAAATCTGAGTGACCGGCTAGATACTTTGTCACCGCATATAGTGCAACATCAACTCCATAATCAAGCGGCTTAAATAACAAAGGAGTGGCCCATGAATTGTCACAAACGGTTACAATTCCACGTTCTTTAGCAACTTTTACTATATGCTCTATATTCGAAATCTCAAACGTTACAGAACCAGGAGTCTCGATCATTATCAATGAAGTATTACTCTGAATTAAATCAGTTATATCCTGTGTTGGATCATAAAAAGTTACTTCTGTTCCTCTTTTTGGTAGCTCATTTTCTGCAAACCTCCTAAGCCTATAATAACTATTATCTTGAATTAAAACGTGCGAGCCTGCTTTAGCGAAAGTTAGAATAGCAAAAGTAAGTGCAAATAGTCCGGAAGGATAAATAAGCGCTTGTCCACTCCCTTCAATTTCAGCCAGTGCATTTGAAAGATAATGAACAGTAGGAGTACCAACATTACTGTAGCTATAATCCCTTGCAACACCATCGTTGATTACATCGTATATACTTTCTCCATTTGCTGCATTTAAGTAGTCCTTGTAAGTAGGGAATAATATGGTAGAAGAATGATAAACTGGCGGGTTCATGGAACCTTTATAGTCATTAAATTTTCTTCCTGCTTTAACTAATATAGACTCTTCCTTCACATTTTTATTATTTATTTTTTAAATTGTACTCATCTTGCGTATACAAGTGAAGAGAAATTGCATGTATTAGCTCTATCTCACCCTTCAATAACTCATAAATCAACTTGTGTCTTTTTAGAACGCTCATTCCAATAAAGCCGTCAGATATTAATATTAATTTAATGTGCGAAGGTAATGTTGAAGATGAAGCAAAATAATGATCAGCATGCTTTGCTGATTCATCGATAATGTTGATATCAATTACATCTATCGAATCGCGTATCTTTTCTTCTATTGTTTTAATAATATCCATAATGGTTTCTTTAAGCAACAATATGCTCTTCTTGTCATCCCAGTATCAGCTACTTGGATGACAATCGCAATTACTTATTCTCTTCTTTATTATCTATGTCTTGATAATCAGAATCTACTACTTTTTCCTCTTTATCATTTGGATTTCCTTCTGATGAAAAGCCATTTTCAGCACTATTTTGTTGAGATGCTTGATACATAGCTTCTCCAAGTTTCATAGATAATTGAGAAAGATTAGTGACTTTCTGCTGTATTGAATCAGCGTCATCAATGTTATCAGATTTACTAACTTCTTTTAATTCGTTAACTGCATTTTCAATAGCAGATCTATCTTCTGGTGAAACTTTATCACCATACTCTGTCAGAGACTTTTCTGTAGAATGGACTAAGCTATCCGCTTGATTCTTCACTTCAATAAACTTTTTGCGCTTTTCATCTTCTTGCGCTTTTTCTTCAGCTTCTTTTACCATGCGATTTATTTCATCATCAGATAAACCACCTGAAGATTGAATGCGTATTTTTTGCTCTTTTCCAGTAGCTTTATCTTTTGCAGAAACGTGTGCTATTCCATTTGCATCTATATCAAATGTCACTTCAATTTGTGGCCTTCCGCGCGGAGCAGGAGGTATCCCTTCCAAACTAAACTGACCGAGTAGCTTATTATCAACTGCCAGTTTTCTTTCACCCTGATGCACCTTAATTGTAACAGCTGTTTGGTTATCTTCTGCAGTTGAAAACACCTGAGATTTTTTAGTAGGAATTGTAGTATTACGCTCAATAAGTGGAGTGAATACTCCTCCTAGAGTTTCAATACCAAGAGAAAGTGGGGTCACATCAAGTAGTAACACATCTCTTACATCACCTTGAATGATCCCCGCCTGTATTGCAGCTCCAATTGCTACAACTTCATCAGGGTTAACTCCTCTATGTGGATCTTTGCCAAAGAATTCTTTAACTTTCTCTATGACTTTTGGCATACGAGTCATGCCACCAACAAGAACCACTTCGCCAATTTGACTAGCAGATAAACCAGCATCCTCAAGAGCTTTTTTACAAGGAGCCATAGTTCTTTCGATTAAATCATTCACTAAGCTTTCAAGTTTTGCTCTCGTTAATTTCATATTTAAGTGTTTTGGACCACTTGCATCAGCTGTAATAAACGGTAGATTTATTTCCGTTTCCATTGCACTTGATAATTCAATTTTCGCTTTTTCAGCAGCTTCTTTGATTCTTTGCATAGCCATTGGATCATTTTTCAAATCAATGCCATTACTTTTCTTGAATTCATCTAGTAAATAACTCACTACTCCATTATCAAAGTCTTCACCTCCAAGATGGGTATCACCGTTTGTTGCTTTCACTTCGAAAACTCCATCACCTATTTCAAGTATTGAAACGTCAAATGTACCACCACCAAGGTCATATACTACTATTGTGTGCCCATGTTTCTTATCAAGACCATAAGCAAGTGCTGCAGCAGTCGGTTCATTTACTATTCTGAGTACATTTAATCCGGCAATTTTTCCTGCATCTTTTGTTGCTTGACGTTGAGAGTCGTTGAAGTATGCTGGCACTGTTATCACAGCATCTTTTACTTCCTCTCCAAGATAAGCTTCTGCTGCCTCTTTCATGTTTTGTAGTATAAATGCACCAATTTGACTAGGAGAATATTCTTTATTATCAGTTGTTTTAACCCATGCATCACCACTTTTTGCTGCAAATACTTTGTATGGTACACTTAGATTTTTCATCTCAGGATCACTATATTGACGGCCTATTAATCTCTTAGTAGCAAAAAAGGTATTACTTGCATTGGTGGTTGCTTGCCTTTTTGCTGGAGCACCAATCAACCTTTCTCCTGAAGAAGTAAATGCAACTATAGATGGAGTAGTTCTTGCTCCTTCTTTATTCTCTATTACCTTTGTATCTTTGCCCTGCATTATTGCAACACAAGAATTTGTTGTTCCGAGATCTATGCCTATTGCTCTTCCCATAATGAGTACCCCATTGTAAATATTATCTGATATAAGAATATATAAGTATAGGGCTCATTAATTACAAGCCCAATTTAGGTTTCTAATTAGTTATTAGAACTTAAAAGGCGCGAAAGCCACTTAGTCAGCCAAAAATTGCCTCGTAGTTTATTTGAATTATCAGCTTCTTCATTGCTGCTATCCCCAATTTGGTATCCAGAGTTCTGTAATGGCTTATAACCGTTTAAATTAACATCATCTCCTTGTTTTAAAACAAATGTATTTACATCTAAACTGTTATCAATACTAACGTTCAATGTAATATTAAACTCTTTTTCGATTGTAGAAACTGTATTGCGTTTGTTATTAAAAATGTGCGCTATAACTGCACTGTGTGCTACTAAATCAAAAGACTTATTTCGATTCTTGTTAGCAATATGTTGTAAGTCCCTTAGTATTGATGAAACAATTACTTCGTTTGATTTTATTCTTCCAGTACCTTTGCAGTGTAAACATTCTGTAGTATTAATTTCTTGTATGTTTGGTTTAATTCTTTGTCTTGAAAATACCATTAAACCAAAGTCATTTATGTAGCTAAATTGAACTTTAGCTTTATCGTCTTTAAACGCTTGCTTTATAGCAGACTCAACAGCTCTGCAATACTGATATTTCAACATATCAATAAAATCGACTACTATTAATCCTGATAGGCCCCTAAGATTCACCTGTCTTGATATTTCAGGTACTGCTTCCATGTTGGTTCTATAAGCTGTTTCTTCTATGCTATCTTCTCCTGTCATCTTTCCTGAATTTACGTCTATTGAAACAAACGCCTCAGTTAAAGTTATTATCAAAGACCCACCAGATGGCAATTCTACTCTATTGCTATATAACTCAGAAATTTGATCTTCGATTCCGTAGTAAGTAAAGATCGGAGCATAACCTCTATACAATCTATAGCGCAACTTACTACCTTTTAGTGCATTGTTAGCATATTGCTTAACTGCTTCAAAAGATTCCTTTCCAGACACTATAACTTCTATACCATCGCTACAAAAATCACGAACAGATCTCATAATTACATCTGCTTCGTTGTAAATTAATGATGGAGCATTTACAGAGAAGGCATTTTTTTGAATGCTCTGCCATAATGAGGATAAGTAATTGTAATCTTGCTCAATTTCTTTCTTACTTTTTCCTGAACCAACAGTTCTTACTATTAAACCTGATCTTTTTGGCAAGTTTATTAAATTTAGTATATCCTTTAACTGCTTTCTGACATTAGCATCTTCAATTCTGCGGGACACTCCACCTTTGCTCATGGAATTTGGCATGAAAACACAGTATCTACCCACTAAAGTTATGTATGTTGTAAATGAAGCTCCTTTATTGCCTCGTTCCTCTTTAGTTAGCTGAACCAATATTTTTTGATTTACTGAAATAACATCTTGTAATTTGTATTTTTTATATAAAGGTACCTCTCTTACAAAACCACTACCTGATTCGTTGACATTCTTACTAGCTGCAGAATCTGAAGAAACATTTGCTGAGGCTTCTTCTATACAATCGTCATTTGAGTAGCCCTCAAAGATAGTTTCCTTTTCTTTTTCTGGAATGTTGAAGTAATCTAGAGATATCTCGGAAAAAGACAAAAAACCTTGCTTATTTTTTCCATATTCAATAAATACGGCTTGCAAAGAAGGCTCTATACGCTTTATATAAGCAACGTATATATTACCTCTTAATTGTTTTTTTTCCTTGAATTCTTGTTCAAATTCTACAACCTTGTTATTAATTGACAAGGCAACTCTTACCTCATTAGAACAGATAGAATTTTCTATCAATAATACCCTTTTACCACTATTTATCACTTATTTACCGTTTGCTTTTTATTCTGAAGTTAACTTTATGCTACTTAATGCACTGTTGATTGTCAAGGATTTTGCAATCTGCATTATTCGATTGACTTTTAGTATTTTGCGTAATAAACTCGCATAGAATTTATTATATCATTATAAGTATGGCGAAAAAAAATGCTTCTTTGCTTGTTAAGTTAGTCAGCACTGCAATCAAGACAACAAGAGCTGGTGAAGAAAAATCAACAGGCTATTTTTATGTAAAAAAGCGTAATCCAAAAAAGCTCACCAGAAAACTGGAGTTTAGAAAGTATGACCCAGTAGTCAGAAGGCATGTGCTATTTAAAGAAGAAAAATTAAAGTAGTTTTTTTATAGGAAAGTTTATTATTATGCAAAATTTACAATTAAGTTATCCTGTAATAATAGAGTTGGACAATGTAAAGGATACAAAACTGAAATTAATAAAGGTCATTGCACAATTAATAGGTAAGAGATACACAACACAGAAAAAAGCAGCAAACGCTCTAAAGATTGATCAGCCTAAAGTATCTCAAATCAATAGGTCAAAAATCGAAGGGTTCTCCTTAGAATACTTGCTTAACTTATTGATTGTATTGGGCCAAGACATAAACGTAAGAATAAAGCATAATTCTAAACCTGCATAATATGTAAAGGACAAATAAATGCAGAACAATAAAACAGTAAGCTAAAAGGGAACTTATTACTCAACAAAACAAGACTTAAAATTTTGTGCAATGTTATTGATTATAGCTAGATATGCATCTTTTCCAGGCTCTATGTCTGATCCAATAGGATCAAGAACTACCATTTTTGCGTCATTAGAAAGAGCATTAGGCTTTATGCTGTCTTCCTGTGAATGAGCAAATATACATTTAACGTTTTCTTCCTTCATTATCTTTTTTAGCTTCATTAAACTCCTCATACCTATGTAAGAATCCTCTTCTATGGAAAGAATGGCGCTTGAGTGATTTAAACCAAAATATTTTTCAAAATATTGATAAGCATCGTGAGTGACGATATATTTTTGATTTTTAAAATCATTCAGTTCTTTCATGATTTCTTTTACTTCTTGGTCTATTTTTTTTATAGCTTTTGTTGCATTAGAGTTGTATCGATGGGAATTTTCTTTATCTATGTTAGACAATGTTGCACTTACAGAAAGTATCATGCTCTTTGCATTTTCGGGACTCAGCCAAATGTGTAAATCTTTTTCATCTTTAATGTGAGTAATTTTTCTAGAAAATGAATGTGGCCGAGTAGGAAGTAGGTTGATTGCCTTTGACAATTGCACTAGTTCTTTATTATTTTTGGCGAAAGTTTGAACAAACGTCTCTAAGTTATCGTCAACATAAAATATAACGTCACTTGATTCTAAATTACTCGCATCAGATGGCTTTAATATATAATTATGCGCAGATGTTGCATAGCCAAGCAATTCCGGTTCTAAAATCCCTTCTGTAATAGAAGCTACAAGTGAGTGGATAGGTTTGATTGTAGCTACAACTTTTAAATTGGATGAAAAGGCGATATTATAGTATAGTGTAAATGAAAGTAATAGAAAAAAAGTCAGTAAATGTCTCATATAAACGTTGAGAAGAAGTTAAATTTTGTCAATAAATTGAATAATGTCAATAATCGTGTTCTAAAAATAGAAAATCTTGCTCTCACATATGATGGTAAAAGAATCCTTGACAATATCAATATGTTCATGGAAAGAGGAGACATAATTACAATACTTGGTCCAAATGGTGGAGGTAAAACCTCTTTAGTGAAAGCAATTGCTGGCATAAATAAAAGCTGTACCGGTAATATCGTATTTGCTGACAACATAAAAATTGGCTATATGCCGCAAAATTTTAGTATTAGTAATTTGATGCCAATAACAGTTGAATATTTCCTTTTAAATAGCTCCTTGAAAAGACTAAAGAAAAATCAATCCATTATTACAGAAACGATAGAGTTGGTTGGTATCGGTAACATTTTGAAGAATCAAGTGTTAGAAATTTCTGCAGGGCAAACACAATTATTGCTACTTGCACGTTGTTTAATTGCAGAGCCTGACTTGATCATTCTAGATGAACCAGTTAGTGCAATGGATATTAACGCGCGGGCTAAATTTTATGATATTATAAATAAAATAGCAAAAAAACGATTGGTATCGATTCTTATGACTTCTCATGATCTTAACTCTGCTCTACCATCCTCAGATTACATAATTTGTATAAATAATACTATCTATTGCCAAGGCAAGCCTGATGAGATTATGAAAAATAGAACCCTAAATGAAATATTTAGCAGTTACGCAGCGAAATGATTCAAAATATTTTGCGTCTTCTGCACATAACTACGGTGCTGACGCGTTACAATATATTACCTTATTTACTTCCACCATCAAAAAAATCAATAAATAAAATACAAGGCCACAAGCTAAAGTGTGCTCTTGAAAAATTAGGTCCGGTGTTCATTAAGTTTGGGCAGTCTATCTCATCACGTACTGATGTTTTAAATGAAGATATAACAAATAACTTGTTATTGATATGTGATAGATTGCCATCATTTTCACATAAAATAGCAGTTAAAACTATAGAAAGTGAGTTTAATTGTAAATTGAGCGACATTTTTTCAAGCTTTTCTGAAAAGCCAATTGCAGCAGCATCGATTTCTCAGGTGCATAGAGCGGTTACAACTGAGGGTAAGGAAGTTGCTGTGAAGGTTTTAAGGCCAAATATTGAGAAAACATTCTCAAGAGATATAAAAATGCTTTCTTGGCTTGCAGAAATTGCAGAAAAATTTAGCGAACAATCAAAAAGGCTGAGGCCAATTGAATTAGTTAAAACTTTTGCTGAAATTTGCCGATTAGAGTTAGATCTACGTTTTGAAGCTGCTCACTCTTCGGAACTAAAGAAAAACACAAAAAATGACAGAGGTTTTTATGTACCTGAAATAGATTGGAATAGAACTGCAAAAAAGGTTTTAACATTAGAATGGATAGAAGCAACGCCAATATACGAAGTTGAAAAACTGAATAATCATAAGCAAATAGCTATCAATCTTATAGAATCGTTTTGTAATCAGGTATACAGGGATTGTTTTTTTCATGCTGATATGCATCCTGGAAATCTAATGGTTGATAGTAATAACAATATTATTGCTCTGGATTGTGGAATCATGGGTAGAATAGATCGTGAGACATGCTATTACGTTATAGAGATACTCAAAGGCTTTTTAAATCGGGATTATGATCACGTTGCAAAAATGCACTTTAAAGCTGGTTACGTTTCATCACAGCATAGAAATTTTGTCACAGCTTGCAGGGCAATAGGTGAACCCATTATTGGGCAGCCTATACAGAAGATTTCATTTGCTAGTTTACTTGCTCAGCTATTAAAAATAACTGGTGATTTTGATATGAAAGTTCAAACACAATTGTTATTGCTGCAGAAAACTATGATTTTACTGGAAGGGACATGTAGAAAGATCTACCCAGAAATCAATATGTGGAAAGTAGTTGAAGCGTGGATAAGCAGTCAACATGAAAGTAAAATAGGGTATAGGGAAAAAATTAGAAGTTCTTATCCTGTAAAAACAATCCAAGGGATATTTAGCCTTATAGAAAAATTAAACCTAATAGCTGATAAAAAATTAGAAAACATCCAAATTAAAAATAAATCAAATGGAAAAGTCTATTTTTTATTGTGGTTTGTAATTATAATTCTAATCGTTAAACTTTTAATTTCTTAAACTATGGGAAAAAACTGCGTCAAATCCAATTTTTATTCAACTTAATTTTTAATCTGCAGGAGCCGAGTTGAGAATGTCCAATTTTCCACTTTCTTTATGTATCTGTTCAGCAGAGTGGCAAAATAAGGTAGACGAGAAAAGACAACTATAGGAACAAATGGGTGTCATGCCAGTGCGTGACACTGGCCTCTTGTTTCAATGTTAAACAAAATACCATAGAATTCAAAAAGACAATTCCTAGAAAATTTCTACATCTAAAAAAGGCATAAGTTATGTTAATGCTGTTTGAATGAGATGATATAAAGATAAGCCAAATTTTTACAAAGAAAACATTTCAAGCAGCAAGACACCTTTGATTGAAAGAGAGCACCAAATTTATGGGGTGAGTAACTGTGCTATTTCAACTATAGTATTTTCTAAAACGAATGATAAACGTCTAAAATGGTATTACCAACTAAAAGGTGTAAGTCTGTACATTGATGCATTAGAGGTCTGAGGCAACTTTTGATGGTGTGCCAACAATGCTCTATCGGATTTAGATCAGGTGAATATGTTGGAAGATAAAGCAAATGACAGCCAAAAGACTCTATTAATGACTTTGTTTTGGGAGTTTTATGGAATGTAGCATTATCCATAACTATGGTTGTATCACGCTGTAATTGTGGAAGTAATCTTCGCTCTAACCATACATTAAATATATCTTTATTACACCCTCCTGTGAAGGTCATTGGTGCAATAAACTTCTCATCCACCTATTATACTCACTCTTTCCCGCTTTTTTCCTGGAACATCAGCATATATTTTTTCTCCTCTTGGAGCTCGTGCATATTCTCGGTATAGTCTATTATCAACTCCTGCTTCATCTATATATAAAATGCTACAGTGGTCTATTTTTGAGACTTTATCGATAAATTGCTGCCTATCTTCTTGATTGCGCTCTTGATAGAATGTGACTTTTTTTAAAGGTTATTTTTAGCTGTCTTAATCTATACCAAATTGCACTTATCCCAAAGCCAAGGTTTTGTTTCATTTCTGCTAGTGTGTGATCTGGGTGTTTTTTGACATATTCTTTGAGTATTTCTGGATCTATTTTTCGAATAAAACCAGTACTTTTTACCGCTTTGAGACCTTGGCCAGTAGCTTTCTTTTTTAGCCATCTATATAGTGTTGCTATCCCTATCTCAAAAACCTCTGCAACTTCAACCTTTGACTTTCCTTTTTCTACCAAAGACACTGCTTTTTCCCTTAAATCTACACTATATACCATCGCTTTCCCTACTTTAAAAAAACATATTATACCTTTATCATTCGCTTTCGAAAATACTATAGTTAGCGGAATGACGGTTTTTCAAATTGTCGGTAAATCTAAGTCAGTTTAGCTATAATTTCCTAAATTTGCTCACAATCTCTTGACTTGACACATATGTTTTTTTCCCAAATGTTACTATCTTCCTCCTTTTCCTTTCTCAATTTGTGCAACCATTTCCTTTACATTTGCATGCGTGAGAAGGGAATTTTTGCTGACATGAGATTTTGGATCAGATTTTGCTGTTACGTGTTTCGTTGCAGATCTTTTATTCTCTGTTAGAAATGAATGAGATTGTTTTTTCTTCACACCGATATCCGCTTGTGCTGCTGGAGTGGTTTTGCTTTCAGCAAGCTGTACATTAGCATTTCCTTTTGCTTGATTTTGCTCAAATTTTTCTTTTAATGCCTTTACTTTACTGCCCATCTCGCGATTAGCTCCTCCTTTCATAGTAGCTGCTGCTACTTTTGGTATCGCCTTACCAGCAGCTTTTTGTGCTGATTTCCTATTGTCTTGATTTTCAGATTTTAGTGGTACTCTTTCAGCTGATTTTTTAAGAATTACTCCTACTACTTTTGGCTCTGTGCTTACTTTTTGATTAGCACGGCTTAGATTTTTAGGCTTTGGCGGTACTGCAGGTTTATCTTTGATTACCACTTTCGATTCTTGTCTAACTTCTTGACCAGTAGTAAACATTTTTTTTGGCACTTGCGGTGGTTTTGGTGGTACGAGGGATTGAGGTTGTTGTTTCTGCTTACGTTCTCTTTTTGCTTCTATATGTTCTTTAGGAACTGTTGCATAAATTGGCTCTTCTTTGGGCGATTTTGAACTCTGCGAATTTTCTATTAAAATTTTACTCCTCTTCTCTTGATAATTTGATATCTCTTTGTATACAGACTCTTCATTTAATGAACTTCCATAGCCTGAATCTTCTCTCTGCTCATATAAAGGATTTTCCTTTTGCTTTTTCTCTTGATAATTTGATATGTCTTCATATTCAGACCCCTGATCTAATGAACTTTCATAGCCTGAATCCTCAGAAGGATTTTCCTTAGCATCAGGCATACTAAAACTATTAGCTCCTTTTAGTAAAGAAGATGTAGACTTTGCCTTGCTTTCTCCATCTGAGGATATTTCTGATTTAAAGCGTACCTTCCTCGAATCTGGAGCAGCCGGAGGTGCTGTTGTTGGTCGCTTTATTTGCCTCATGCGATTACCACCTAATTTTTCTTTCGGCTGTTCTTCTTTTCGCAGCTCAAAAGTACCTTCCTTTTGCTTTCTACCTTCCAAACTCACTTCGTGTGATCTATCTTTTCCTTGACTCTTTTCACTTTGTTCTAAATTTAAAGAATCTTTTAAAATATTATTTTTTCTGAAATCTTTTTCTAATTGTTCCAAGAGATCAATTTTTTTTAAAATTCTTGTATACTTAGCTGCTGTTTCTAAAGTGAAACTTGACAACTCATCATTTACAAAATTACTTATACTACTGTTCTTGGTTGGAAAATTTTTTCCCAAAATTCTATTCATTAATGTTTTAAAAAGACCTAATGGCTGTTCTACATAATTGTTCAAGTCAGTATATATAACAAACTCAGCTATACCTTTTGCCTCACCTGTAAAACCTTCTAATGCATGAGATAAATCCCTTAAGAGGTTGTCCGGAAACAAGTAAAAGGCTATAATATCTGAAATTTTAGTACGGGGTAAAGATGAGAAAAAAGTATCCAACAGATCTAAGCGAAAGGGAATGGGCAAGAATAGAAAAACACTTCAGAGTATCATACAAGAAAGGAGGAAGGCCGCCAAAGTATAGCAAAAGAGAAATATTAGAAGCAATTTTCTATGTATTGCGTACAGGGTGTCAATGGCGGTATTTACCAAATGATTTTCCGCTATGGAAGACTGTGTATGAGCAGTTCAGGCAATGGAAGAAGCAGGGAATTTTTGAGAAAATGAATTATGAAATTACAAAATATAGTAGAAGAAAAATAGGAAGGAATGAGCAGCCGAGTGCCTGTATAGTAGATAGTCAATCTGTAAAGACTACAGAAAAGGGGGGATCAAAGGCTATGATGGAAGTAAAAAAGTAAAGGGTAGAAAAAGGCATATAATTACAGACACTCAGGGTTTTATACTAGGTTGTTACGTAGGCGCTGCTAACGAAAATGATAGAGATGGTATTAAAATAGCATTAAACAATATGAGAACAAAATATACTAAAGTTAAAAAAATGTGGGCTGACATGGGATACCAAGGAAGAAATTTAAAGAATCACATAAAGGAAGAATATGACATAGATATTGAAATTGTTACAAGGCCTCCATGTAGATTTTGGGTGCACAAAGATACGCCACCTGAGCTACTACCAACAAGAGAACAAGGGTTTAAAGTACAGCCAAGAAGATGGGTTGTAGAAAGGACTTTTGCTTGGGTTAATAGGAATAGAAGGCTATCGAAGGAGTATGATTTACTCACAACATCCACTGAGAATTTCATATACCTAGCTATGAGTAGGGTTATGTTAAAGAGGGAATATGCTTGAATTTACTAGTTTCCGGACAACCTCTAACGTTTTGTTATATTGTTTCTCTGCATTTCCTAGCTTTACAGCTTTGATCAGAGAATCGAGATTTTTTTTATAGTTCTCACTTTTAAATGGATTATTCATACTAATTACAGCTCATTATTTATTAAAATATAGATCTAAAATATTAAGATCTAGTAAATGTTACTTTTGTAATTCATGTAGAACTATAGCTATAATAAGTAAGATTTCCCTACGTCATACCGCCGCGGTATCTCCAGATACCGCTAACAACTTACTATTACCAACAAATATGAGGTTCGTGAGCAAGTCGCCATCCTTCTGCTAAATCAAAGAGACGTTTATATCCTTTCCAAAGAGTAATTGGTCCTGGTTTTGGGTCGCTTTTTCTTGCTAAATGACCTCCAAGTTCACGAAACGGCTTCTTTTATAGTAGGGGCTATATTTGGACATGGTTTCCTGTGTATTTTAACATATAAAACTTTCCATTCTTCCTCAGCTAATAAGGCAGTACATGGTAATGTTGGGTTAGTTCTTGCAATTGATGTAATAAAGCAAATTCTCCAAGCAATAATGCTCATGACTGTTAAATACCTCATTAATCTTTCTGCTGTTCCAAGTCTACATTCCTCAACTTTGAGACCGGATTTAAAATTTTATGTAATATCTCTATTTTCCATCTAAGGCAATTGTAAGTTAAAAACGTGATATAAAAGAGATAAGAGAGAAAGATAACCCTGCTCACTAGGAATAGCGGGCGTGCGCGACCGAAAGGAAATTGGTATTACAACCGTTGGTATCAAGGTACGCTAGCCCTATCTCTCGATACGTTTGAATAGTTGCTTGGGACATATATATGCACCCGTTTACAATCTTAAATTAACTAAAACTATCGAGGTTTATTATGGTTACATCTTATCAAAATTTTATTGGCATTGACATCGGAAAATTTAAAAATGTCGTTGCAATTCACAAACAGAAGAATGCTGTCGAATTTGATAATAATGCTTCTGGTTGGCAACAATTATTTCAAGAGTTTTCAGATATTCTACCTAATGCTTTAGTGACTTTAGAAAATACAGGGAAATATGAGCTTGGCTTATCACATTTTCTTACCGACAAAAATATTGCCGTGCATCGAGCTAATACTCGTAAAGTAAAAAGCTTTATTTTATCTCACGGAACTTTAGCAAAGTCTGATAGATCAGATGCAAGAGCTCTTGCTCAATATGGATTTGAACGCCATAGAACTATCTCTCTATTTGTACCTACCTCTACAGAACAATCAACTTTGGCTGCACTTTGTCAACGTCGTGATGATATTACGCAAATGAGAACTCAAGAAAAATGCAGACTTGAAGCACCGGAAAATGATCATATAAAAGAAAGCTGTCAAAAGACCATTGAGTTTTTCGATAGTCAAATAAACGAACTCAATGATACTATACAAAAGATTATTGATGAAAGCCGCGAATTACAACAACGCCAAAAAATTCTTAAAACAGTTCCTGGAATAGGTAAAAAGTTATCACAAGATTTTTTGTGTTTAATGCCAGAGCTTGGTTACTTAAATAG
The DNA here is from genome assembly GCF_947251755.1 of Wolbachia endosymbiont (group A) of Philonthus cognatus. Lineage (NCBI taxonomy): Bacteria > Pseudomonadati > Pseudomonadota > Alphaproteobacteria > Rickettsiales > Anaplasmataceae > Wolbachia > Wolbachia endosymbiont (group A) of Philonthus cognatus. The sequence goes on along the minus strand of NZ_OX366388.1, from coordinate 1,740,100 downwards.
AAAAGAAGTAGCAAGTCTTGCCGGAGTTGCACCGCATCCAAAAGAAAGTGGTAAAGCTGTTGGTTACCGAAGGATTACAGGTGGTAGAAGTAACGTTCGTTCAAAGCTCTTTACAGCCGCTATGGCTGCTACAAGGTCAAAATCTATACTTGGCGCCTTTTATTCTAAGCTTGTTGAAAGTGGTAAGAAGAAGATGGTGGCTATAACAGCCCTAATGCGTAAAATTATAGTAATTGCTAATACAAGACTTAAAGAAGCAATTAATTTGCATACTTAAAAATCTTCACAACGGTAACTGAAATTGGCTAATGAATATGTGCGTCCACACAGACTTAAAGCACATATTCATTAGCTTAAGCAGAAATTGCTGTGGTAGCTGTTTGATATAAAATTCTATTTCTATGACAAACGGGTTTTTATTGCCCATATAATTTGCAAAATTACACAAATAAAAAAATTTTTAAAAAACATAGTTGATATCAACTAATTTTTTCAACAGCTTCATCGAAAGTATTAACTGAAAGATTCGTTAATAGCATCCATTCTAGCGGTTTTTTTTTAAGGGAAGGGGAGTTTTCTCAACAACATAAACTGCATAAAGTGGTAATTTAGGTAGTTCTTCCGTCTTATGCCTAATATTATTCTTAGATGGATTCATCATAAACTTTCCAAATCTAACTTCCAAACGTGCTGTTCTTTTTGGCTTATTATCTTTTACAGGAACTTCAACTTCTACCGTACCTGCACAATGAGAGGATTTAATAAATGCCCATAACTTCTGCTCACCTTTTTCAGGATATCGAGATTTTCTATTTACTGCTCTATCTCTGCATGCTCTAACTAGCACTGCCGAATTAAGACTATGTGCAAGCTCAAAAAAGTCATATATATCTGCTTCTCTATCGCATACAGTTATAGTCTCAGTTTGAGTTGGATCAATAATATTATTTGTTTTTCTTAAAGTTTCCAACCACTTTACGCTTTCTTTATTTTCAATGCGATCGCTCTTTTTTTTAAGGTTCTCAGTTTCTTCAGGTCTTGAATAAACTTTTTGATCTAGTATCCCTAGTACCAACTTTCTATACTAACGGCAAGAGCTGTATGCATTATAATACCTTTTGCAGTATCATAACTGGACAAATTTGCTAATCCGCTTGTTTTTTTATGGTTATTATATACAATGTAACTGGTATCTTGAATGACAAGAACCCTCTTGTGAGCTTTTGTTCTCTCAACTGTTTTATCAATGTGTGAAGCTAGAATATCGACTTCTTTTACGTTCTCATTTTAAAAAAAACGATATGCTGCTTTTGCTTCTGACCAACTTCCGCATGCCTCATTAATTGAGCTTTCAGGTAAACTTATCAAACTGTCAGCAATATTTACTAATCGGTCAGTTAATCTTTTATCTCCAAGTACAGCATCTCCAAATTCATTTTTAGCCCATTCATTACTCTCGTTTGCCATTTTTATACCCTCAATATTTGCAAACTCTAATATTGTAATACTTTATTTATAAGTACATTTATATTTGTGGGTAATAGTAAGGAATGACACCGTCTTGGATGGAAACCAGTGTCAGCTACTTTCATGACAGAGGGGGGTGGGATGACAGAAGATGATGGAGTGACAGGGAGTAATACAAAAAGTTTCGTCATCCCCATTGAATCGGCTTTAAAATCGATGTTCAAAGTTGAAATTTCCCTAGAAGATGCGGGAAAAATCAGAAAAGGTCAGGAAGTTGTATTAAATAACTTGCGTAATTTAAAGAATCATGATATTTGTTGTGCGGTGGTGGGTAGTGTACCTATTGCAATCTGCAGTTTTATTTATGGTTGTGTGAAACCTATTCGTGTTTTTAATATTTAAAATGAGGTTTAGATGTCGATAACATCCGAAAAGAAAAAGAGTTTGATAAATATATATGCAATTAAAGAAGATGATACAGGCTCATCTTTTGTACAATGTGCAATTTTGACCGAGAGGATCAGTAACTTAACTGAGCATTTTAAAGTGCACAAGCATGACCATCACTCTAAGCGTGGTTTACTTATATTGATAGGTAGAAGACGCAAGCACTTAAATTATATAAAGCGTAAATTTGGTAATGAAGCCTATCAGGAATTAATAGAGAAGTTAGGCATTAGAAAATAATCGAGGAATTTAATATGTTTAAAATTATAAAAAAATCTATAGAGTGGGGTGGTCGTCCCTTATCTTTAGAAACAGGAAAAATAGCACGCCAAGCTCATGGTTCAGTAGTTGTAAATTACGGTGATACTTCTGTTTTAGTAACTGTTGTACGTAAAAAGAAGGAAGAAAGCGTTGATTTCCTACCTTTAAATGTGCAGTTTATCGCAAAAAGCTATGCCATGGGTAAGATCCCTGGCGGGTTTTTTAAAAGAGAAGGCAAGCCATCTGATAGAGAAACTTTAATCTCAAGAGTAATAGATAGAAGTATAAGACCACTATTCCCAGAAGGATTTCATGATGAAATTAGTGTGGTGTGCAATCTATTAACTTATGATACAGTCAATCCTCCTGAAGTGCCAGCATTGATTGGTGCTGTTGCAGCTCTTGCAATTTCTGGTGTTCCCTTTCACTTTACTATAGCTGGAGTGATGGTTGGTTGTGATGAAAATAATAACTATATACTCAACCCTTCTGTTCAAGAGATGAAAGCAAGCAGCTTGGATCTGTTTTTGTCTGGTGATGAAAATTCAATTTTAATGGTTGAATCAGAAGTGAAAGAGCTCTCTGAAGAAAATGTTTTTAATGCAATAAAATTTGGCCATGAACACCTTAAGCCTGTCATTAAGCTCATAAAAGAGTTTGCTGATACAATTGGCAATAAACCTGAGAGCTTTGCCCCTATTGATGCATCAGATATAACACAAGAGCTCGAAAAATACGGTAAAGATTTTGAAAAAGCATATTCGCAAACAGTAAAACAAGAGCGAGTTCAAGCTCTAGAAGCGATCAGAGAGAATATATTGAATACTCTTAAAGAAACTGGAAAAGACGAAAAGTTAATTACGTATGCAGTAAAAAACTTTGAAAGATCTTTAGTACGTGAAATAATTAGGAAGAAAAGTGTAAGGATAGACGGTCGTAAGCATGATGAGATACGTCAGATAGAAGTTGAAGTTGATATTCTGTCCAAAACTCACGGTTCTGCACTATTTACAAGAGGCAATACTCAGGCACTGGTTGTTACTGCTCTTGGCACCACTCAAGATGAGCAAATTGTGGATGATATTGAAGGGGATAGACGTGAGCATTTCATGTTGCATTATAACTTTCCCTCATTTGCTGTTGGAGAAACTTCTGCTGCGCGTGCACCAGGAAGAAGAGAAATCGGTCATGGCAAACTTGCTTGGAAAGCAATTCATCCTGTTTTACCCGATAAGTCTGAATTTCCTTATACAATAAGAGTAGTGTCCGAAATTTTGGAGTCTGATGGTTCTTCTTCTATGGCAACAGTTTGTGGGACTTCTCTTGCTTTAATGGATACGGGTGTGCCAATAAAGGCCCCTGTTGCTGGAATTGCTATGGGTCTCATCAAAGATAAAGACGAGTATGTAATACTTTCCGATATACTTGGTGATGAAGATTATCTTGGTGATATGGACTTTAAAGTAGCAGGAACTAGTGAAGGGGTTACGGCGCTACAAATGGACATGAAAATTTCTGGTATAAGCTTTGAAATTGTTGAAAAATCTTTAGAACAGGCAAAAGCTGGAAGATTACATATTTTAGAAAAAATGAATGCAGTGATTTCAGAACACAGTGATGATGTCAAAGACCATGCACCAAGGATGTTATCATTTTACATAGATAAAGACAAAATTTCTGCTGCTATAGGTTCTAAGGGGAAAAATATACGCAGTGTGTGTGAAAGAAGTAATGCAAAAATTGAAATAGGAGATGATGGTAAAGTTTCTGTTTTTGCTACGAGTGGCACTGAAGCTGAAATTGCAAAGAGTATGATGATTGATTCAATAACAGAACTAGAACAAGGTTCTATAGTTGATGTCAAGGTTGTAAGAATAGAGAAGTCTATTGTAGAGCTTGAATTTCTTAATGGCAGAAAAGGAAAAATGCACATAAGTGAAGTAGCTAATGAACATATAGATTCTATAGAGAGCGTACTTAAACAAGATGATACTTTCAAAGCACTAGTAATTGACTTCGAAAAAGGTGGGTGTCCAAAGTTGTCAAGACGTCGGGTTGATCAAGAGACGGGAGAGTTTTTTGAAGGTGAGCTTTACAACGAGGAAAGGAAAGATGGTCCAAATGACAGGGATAATTATTACAATAATTCATTTAGTAGAAAACCTGGAGGAAGTCACCATAAGAGGCCTCCTCGTCCTCGTTCTGGTTTCAGCAATAGAAATAGGCCGAAATTTGGTAATAATGATTCATCATCAGGTTTTTATTAAGAGTAAACTTCTTGCGTTACCTCTCGTCATTCCAGTGCTTAACACTGGAATGACACCCTTTCTGGTGAAGGTTGTTCTCAAATCACAATGTTAGTACAATTGTGGTGTTAGCTATAGCTAACCCAAGGTATCCGTTCAGCGGAGTGGTAGAATAAGGTAGACAAAGTGATCTAAAAAGATAATCATAGAGCAAAAGTGAGGTAATGTGGTAAACCTTTTAGAACTTTGCAAAAATTTACAGCAAAAAATAGAAAAACTGAAAGCAGAGATAGAAAACTTAAAAGCAGAAAATAAAGCTTTAAAGATAGAGAACGCTGAATTAAAGGAAAGGCTTGGTTTAAACTCGAAAAATTCATCTCTACCGAGCTCTAAAGAATTGTACAAAACAAAAAAGGACAAGCCAAAAAGCGAAAGGAATGTTGGCGATCAGGTTGGGCATAAAGGAAATTTTCATGCTACAATGGAAGCGGATAAAGTAGTAAAAATAGAGTTGCCTAATATTTGCGAATGCGGAGGAGAGCTTGTAATATGCGAAAAACCTTATGTTCACCAAAAAGTTGATCTTCCGGAAATTAGGCCTTATGTAGTATAGCATTTCTCATAATAGTCCGAACAGGTCATAGGAAGGCAGAATCAACAGCACGACGAAAGGATTCGAATAGAGGAATGTTTTTCCTGGCTCTGTTTTTTATAGCAAACCAATGATGCTCAATTTTGTTGAAATCTGGAGAATAAGGCGGCAGATACAAAATTTCTGCACCAACCCCTTTAGCAAGCTTTATCAGACTTATGAAAAGTAGCATTGTCAAGAATGACAGTCTGTCCAGGTTCCAAGATCGGTGTCAAAAATTGCTCAAACCATCCATTAAAAACATCCATATTACAGTGGCCTTCAAAGGTTAACGGAACAACTATCTTTCTTCCACTTAAGGCTGCAACCATACTGATTCGTTGAGTTTTCTTTCCAGATTTTAAGGCATAAAACCGCTGTCCTTTCTGGCAATATCCGTAGGGGTAGTCTTCGGTGTTATCAATGCCAGACTCATCTATATACACTAAGTTTTTAGGTTCTTTTGTCGCTATAATTTTCAAAAATTCAGCACGTTTTCCTTCGTTTCTTTCCTTGTATCCATATGTCTTTTTTTGCGCGTAAATCCAATTTTTTTAAGGGCTCGATAGATCGTTTGGATACTAACGTTGTTCCAAAGTTTAGCCATTTCCGATAGAGTCTTTCCTCCGTGTTCTCTGGCAAATTTGGCAAAGGTATCCCAGTCGGTAATTTTGTGATTGTAACCCCCATTTCCAAGTTTTTTTGATTGAAAGTCTCCTGTTTCTTTTCTTCTTTGCTGCCACTCCCATAAAGTAGTTCGTCCAATCTTAAATCTTGCTGCCACTGTTTCTCTGCTTTCTCCTTCGTCTAGCGCTTCCATTGCTTTTTTTCTTAAATCATAACTATATGCTGCTGGCATTCAACCTCCTTATCATCATCTACCCTTATCCTATCACATCCGGACTTTTATGGAAAGAGCTATACTTGGTAGAGTTAAATTTCCTGGATCCAAGTAGTCGGCTATTCGGATGACAGGAGAAGGTACTGCCGTCATAAAGGAACCAGTGTCAGCTACTTGGATGATACCTTTTTTCTACTTAGTTTGGGTTATGCAAGAAGTCTATTATAATCAGGCTTTAAGTGTGCGGAAGTAATTTTTTTCGTTAAAGTAAAAAATTTTTTCTATAGCTGATCAAAGTGGGATCAAGAGAAACTTACCACTTTCTTTACAAAGGGTTTGATGTTACCATTTGACTGCCTATTCTGAATTTATTGAATGAACGTTAACATAAAGAATCTAGTTCATGCTTTCTCTAAATTGCCAAGTTTAGGGCCATCATCATCACGCAGGTTAGTTATACATTTACTCCAAAACAAAGAAAAAGTTATGCTACCACTTGCATCTTTGATTAAAGAGCTAGCAGATCTTATAATAGAGTGTGAAGTTTGCGGAAATCTAGATACTAAGTCACCTTGTTCTATTTGTACTAACCCAAAACGTGACACTAAGTTACTGTGTGTAGTAGAAGAATTAGGTGATCTATGGGCGTTTGAAAAAGGAAATATATATTCAGGTTTATACCATGTTTTGGGTGGCAGATTGTCTGCAATAAATGGCATAGGTCCAAAAGAACTCAACCTTGACACTATTCTGAAAAGAGTGACAGAGTCTAAAATTGAAGAGATAATTATCGCAATTAATCCGACATTAGAGGGCCAAGTTACTGCACAATATATAATTGAATTGCTAAAAAATTTGGATGTGAAAATATCACGCCTTGCTTGCGGCATACCAATGGGCGGAGAAATTGACTATCTTGATGAAGGAACGCTGAGGATAGCACTTACTTCAAGACAAGAATATGAGTTAAATATAAAATAAGACATGTGCTTAAAAAAACTTATATCGCTAATAACATTCAAAAAGAAAAAAATAGTGCCACCACTTAAAGTGGTGGCTTGGGAAAATGACCACCTAAACTATAAGCAATTTTCAGGTAAATTCAACACTATAATTAAAACAATTGATCAGTCTTTTACAATAATATCTTTGGAAGGATATGATGGATGGGGCAAGACGTTTTTTTTGAAAGAATGGGTAAAAGAGTTAAAACAGCAAAATGAAATTGCAGCTTATTATAGTGCATGGGATATCAATGCATTGGACCAACCACTGCCTTCTTTTTTAAATTTCCTATTTGAAGATTTATTTGTATCGTATAAAGTAAAAAGAAGTGTTATACAACAGTTCAAGAACATAAACCAAGAGCTATTTTCTCTAAACACACTAGGAAAGCTGATCAGTAAATCTCCACTTGCTATGCTTTCAGTATTTCTTGATGCTGCAAAAGAGGCTGATAAAAAAGACATAGGTTTTGTCTTGAGTGAATTAAGTCTTCTCCAAAGAAGAAAAGAGAGTACTAGAGATTTTAAAACACAGTTAGCGGATGTGGTTAATAAAATCAGAAAAGACAAAAACATTTATATAATGGTGGATAATCTTGATGTGTGCCGTCCTAAATTCGTTGTCGATTTTTTGGAATCTATAAAGTATATGCTTGATGTGGAGGGGCTGGTTTTCATTATTTCTGTAAGTAAAGATAAGAGTAATGTACAAAGAGCAATCAGCACAATACTTGGACCAAATTTTGACCTAAAATCTTTTACTGATCTCTCTTTACATTTGCCAAAACAACCGATAGAAAAATTTACAAAAGAACTATTTGAAAATATTAAATTACCGAAAAAGTCAAAAAATTTGATTGTAGATAGTTTTATATTTTATACAGAAAGCCTGTCACTATCGTTAAAAACAATAGAATACTGCGTAAAAAAAATAAAGCTGTGTCTTCTGAATCACACAAGAGAAGAATTACCTGATCCGAATTTGTTTTCATTTTTGGTAATACTGCAATCGATAAATATTGATATATATGAGGAATTAGGTTTTTCATATCAAAGAGCATTGGAAAAAATTGAAAATGAATATAAATCTTTAGTTCTAAATGGTCAAGAAGAATGGGAAAAACTTAAAACCTCTCTAGAAACTGCTTTTGCAGAGAGGGAGTCAAAAATTAACAAAGCTATAAAGGATATACTATTTTGAAAAGATACCCTACCTTTACATATACAAAGATAGGGTAACATTTGATTAACGCCCTTTTACTATGTCATTACCTTGTTCAAACTTTCTGATTAATTCGCTTACATTGACATTAGATAATTTTTTACCTGCAGATTTGTCATTATGTGAAGCATCAGGTTTACGAAGGTCTTCCTTACTGTTACTCCTAGTAATATTACATCTAACAATGTTTGAATTATTAGACTTATCGCTTACATCTGAAATATTGCTTTTTTCACTACATGAAGACGAATTACTCGACATATTGCCTAAGCTAAAGAGCTTTTTACCTTGATAGATTGGATTCCAATCAAGTGGATTATAAGTTTTTTTGCTAGTCTCAACCTTTTGGTTATTTTGCTGTTTAGGAGAAAAACCAAGTTTTTCTCTTTCTTTCTTGCTTAGCGTTTTGAGAAATTTTACGGTTTCTAATTCATCAGTTGCTTGTACTTTATGTAAATCAAAGCTTTTTTGATGGTTATCCTGCTTAACATTTTCCATCATTTTATCTTTTATTGTTCTATCCTCATCATCAGAAGTGCTGCTACTAATATCACTGATACCACTATCCCCTGAATTGCGGCGTTGTTTGTTAGGAGTGCTATGAATGTTGTCTTCCATGAGTTTTTGCATTGTTGGGCCAAATGTTCTTCCAAGATTGCTACTCACTGTTTTATTACTATCATTTGCTTGAGAATGAGGTACATTTCGCTCAAAAATTGCTTTTATTCCAGCAAATTTAGCTTGGGAAGATTTCGGAGGAACAGGTGGGGCAACCATGCCTTTTGAGTTAATCTTTCCTTCATTTTGAGGAAAAATTTTTGGATTATTTTTTTCTACTGTAGTATTCATTTTTTTACCTCTAAACCTATTAACTAATAAAAGTATAAACTTAGAGGTATTAATTTTGTAATAACAATGCTAATAGATTACCGCAGTTTCAATAAGCATCACCAGAGGATTCTCTATATAATGCTTAAAGGCATTTAAAAACTTTGCTCCGAGTGCCCCATCAACTGCTCTATGGTCAACAGAGAGCGTTACTGTCATTATTTCTGCTATTTCTATTTTCTCATTCATAACAATTGGTTGTTTTTTAGATGCACCAACTGCCATAATGCAAGATTGCGGCGGATTGATTATAGCACTGAAGGCTTTTATACCAAACATCCCTAAGTTGGAGATAGTAAACCCTCCTCCTTGAAACTCTTCAGGTTTCAATTTTCCAGATCTTGCTCTGCTTACTAAATCTTTCACTTCTTTTGATATAGATAAAATACCCTTTTTATCAGCATTTTTTACTATAGGAGTAATTAGCCCATCTTCAAGTGCCACAGCGATTGAAATATCTATATTTGAATATCTCAGTATTTTATTATCTATCCACGAAGAATTTATATCAGGAAATTTTTTCATGCTGAAAGCTGCAGCTTTTATGATTAGATCATTAATTGTTACTTTATTGTTTTCATCTGCTGAGTTAATCTCGTTTTTTAACGATATTAACTTATCAACCTGGCAATCTACAGTTAAATAAAAATGTGGAACATTCTGTTTTGATTCAGTCAGGCGCTGTGCTATCACTTGGCGCATGTTGCTTACTTCAACTATGGTATCTTTCTCAGGACTTTCAGTATGTATACCACTGCCTAAAAACTCCAACACATCAGCCTTAATTATGCGACCATATGGTCCTGTACCTTTTAATTGCTGCACATTAACCCCTTCATTTTGAGCTATTTTCTTAGCTAATGGGCTTATTTTTGTTCTACCTTCTGCATAACCCTCTGTCATCTGAGTAGCTGACACTGGGATCCATTCTTCTTTTCTAGATCCCAGCGTCAAGCACTGGGATGACATTGAGGGGTTGGATTCCAGCGTCACGCGCTGGAATGACACCGAAGAATGACTTATTGGCTTTCCGTTTAAATCTTGGTGTTCTGATTTTTGATTATCAACAGCACTTTTTGTCACTTCCTTTTTAACTGCACTATTGATGGAAGTTGAAGTATAGTTGTTAAGTGCACTTTCATCTTCTCCTTCTTCCAGCATTAAAGCTATTGGTTGATTTACAGGCACGCCACTTGTTCCTTCTGTTACTAAAATTTTTGCTAAAACTCCTTCATCTATAGATTCAAACTCCATTATGGCTTTATCAGTCTCTATCTCAGCAATTACGTCGCCTACTTCAACTTTGTCTTGTTCTTTTTTATGCCACTTTACAATTTTTCCTCCAGTTTTGCTCATTGTCGGTGAAAGAGCAGGCATTAATATTTCTATAGGCATTGATTTTGCATTTAAAGATCTATTCAATTTTTAATTTACTCTTTATCTTATGTCAACCTAATCGTGAATTATGATGAATAAGTCTGTTACACTATCCCTCACGTTATCCCAGTGCGTGACACTGGGATCTTGGTTCAGTACTATTATCCTATTGTTTTTATTATTTAGCCATAGCTTGTTTGCTAACAACTTTGTTTCAACCAAATCAAATAAGATCAACATGAGAACGGGGCCAGGGTTTCACTATCCTGTAAAATGGATATACACTTGCAAAAATCTGCCCCTGAAAGTGATAGAAGAGTTTGAGAGTTGGAAAAAGGTCTGCGATATAGATGAAGACTGCGGATGGATAAAAGGCAATCTTCTTAGTGATAAGCGCTACGCGATTGTAAAAGAAGATACTTATGGATATCAAAAACAGAGTGTAGACAGCAAGATTACTATGAAAATAGACAAGTTTGTTGTGATGAAGATAGAAAAATGCAACGAAGAATGGTGCTTTCTTTCCACCCCAAAACGCAAAGCATGGGTACAAAAAAAACATATATATGGGGTTGATTAGGTTGACAAAAGATCTGAATTAACACTAGTTTCTGGGCCTTCTGTAGCATGCTCTTCAGATGAAGCAGAGGGTTCTTGAGGCTCTGGAGACTGTACAGGGTTATCACAGAAACTCCTTAACATCTCCTCAGCGGATGAATCTAAAATTTGTACAATAGACTTTTCACTCTGCTCTTTTAGCGATTGATCCACTCTAGAAATCAACTCAGAAAACTCGCTACCTGATTTTTCAGCTTCATTTTTTATTTTACTTTCTATGCTTGCAATATTGCCTTGTTCAATTTCTTCTTTTGTTATGTTGAACGAATTTGCAGCATCTTGATATCCAATCTTGCAATTTCCACAACCAATTATGCAAAAAGCAATAGAATTAGATATTTCGCTTGCAGCCCACTTATGTATAGCGTAAGCCAAATAATTGTCATGGTATTTAATGCTAAATTGTTGTTCTATTAGCTCAGAAATTTTATTCTTTAGAGACATAAAGTACCCTCCTTACATTCGTTATACCTTTTTGTTAAGATACAGCAATTACACCATTTACTACATGCTTTACTTTAATTAATTATTAAAACGAGAGCATAATTTTCAGAGTTATATCTTTTTACCTTAACAATTCTTTTTTGAGTTCCTCTTTAATTATCCCACTTATATTCACGTTAAGATCCCCTACCCAAAAATCAGTCATAGTTTCAAGATCGTATAGATCCTCTATTACTTTTTTAATAGCAGCATTTATTTCTTCTTCGTCAAATTCCTTTATAATAGGTCTAATCTTCACATACCCTGGAGAGCCTTTACCATAAATTCCTTTGCTTTTATTAATGCAGCCACCTGCACCAGATCTACTGCTTCTCAAACCACTTCCACACTCTACTGTTTCATACTTGATTTCACCATTTTCTATATATGCTATTTGATTGTCTTGTGTAGACTTCAGTTTATCTGCCTTTACAATTTTCTCCTCTAGCTTTAAATCTTGCTTATGAATTACTGTTTCCTTATAACCCTTACCACCGTATGTTCTATACTCACCTCCACCTGCAACAGTAATCAGTTGCTGGCAATGTTGCTTCTGCGAATTGCACATTTCTATGAAAACAGGTCCCCCGTCCTTATCTGAGAGGTTACTTTCCTGGTTACCCCCTCCCTCTGTGACTTGCACCTTAATTATAGGATAATTAGGATCGATTTTCAGTTTAGCTTTAATATAATCTCCTGGCATCCCTACTCTGCTTTCAGTAGAATGGCATTTTTGATTGTCACAGCCACTACCTTGTATATGACCTGCTTCACCACTTCCCCACGCTTCTATTTTAATACGATCAAATTTTATTGATAAGTCATCTGTATAAACATCTTTATTTTTATGATCATAGGATTTTTCATTATTTTTTTCAAGATCTGGTTTCTTATTTTTCAGATGTTCCTTGATTATCTCTTTTAATTTTTCTTTTAATTTCTTTTTGAGACCTTCTAAATCGAACCTACACAATTTATCAGCGTAAAAGACCTCCGTTCTGTTTGCTTTAATTGGTGCTTCTTGTTGTGTGACAACGCCATTTGTATTTTGTGAAATCTTTGTATAAAAAGGTTGAGTGTTTTCTTTGTCTACATATCGTGTTGAACGGCTGCATGTTCCAGTAAAGCAGATACAACCATCATCACCTTGATTACATTTTTCTCTATGCTCTACATCCGTCAATTTGTATACTACTTTCAGTCCTTTACTAGATTTAAATGTATCGTCTATCTCATCATTTCTTTTTACACAGTAACTGCATTCTCCCTTCTTCTGCTCATTTTCATCAGGGAAGAAAACATACTCTTGCTTATTAAATATTATTTTATCCAACCTCTCTTGAGTTTCTTTCAAAGGGTAAACTATTTCCTTGCTTGGAAGATAATAGAACTGATTTGATTCCTTGGAGTAAACAGCATTGTATTTAGTATATCTTGTTCCCATTAATTTTAGTGGTATTATTTTATTTTCTCTTTTAAGAACAAACTCCTCTGGTTCTGGCTGCCATCCAGAAAGACAAAGCATTTTACTGTTAGAATTTCCTTTATACTTTACTTCTATTTCCGGCTGCCCAGAGTTATTAAATTCACATTGAATAGATTTGTCTTTTAACTTTTTCTCAGAATCATTAAAACTATAAAAACTTTCGCCTTTAGAACATTTAATTTGCACATCAGGAACATAGCCATATTCTTTCAGAACTTTAAATTGTTGCGGATTACTTTCTAATATACCTTCTATAATATTATCAATATTACTATCAGTTGTTTTTGCTACTATTGCTGGTTTTACTACTTTTAAAGATAGGGGGCCAATGTTTATAGGATGGTTGAGGTCAGTATTAACATTAAAAGTACAGGAACCATTACTATAGGTTCCATGTGCTTTAGCACAAGTGCTCTCACTCATCTTCATTTCTACTTTCAATGTATTTTTATTTACTATCTCCACTATCTCAGGTTCTGGAGCAGGTGGTGCAGGAAAACAGCGGACGAACTGTGGATTTTGTTCATTTATACTTTGAGTTCCAAGGTATTCAGCACAGAGCTGGCCCTTTTTTCTATAGGTTTTGAAGTAGTACGTGATGCCATCTTTGTCTAAAATAGAGCGCCACTCAGCTTTATTTTCTCCATACCCTTTAGGGAAATCTAATTTTTCTCCAATCTCTCCGTCTCTTCCTTTCAGATCACCAATGATTACCTTAACCTTAGGATTAAAGTAATCATTGTCTTTATCTGTTATAGGAACAATTCTAACTTGTGGAGGTGACATTGCAAGTTGCTCGCAAAATGGAGGGGGGCTAGGTGCAAGTGGCACGGGAGCACATTTTACTGCCGTTTGGTAGCAGGTATCACAGACTTTTTCCATCTCCCCAGGACGAAAAATATTCTCACCCGAAAATACTCTAGAACCCCATGAAGAAATTCCTGACATACAAGCCCCTTTGTGACTGCAAGCACATATTTTAGGAGAGTTAGCGAATCTTCTTTTTTCCTCATCAGTAACACCGTCTGCCCATTCCCATTTAAGACCCCGAGCAATTTCTCCTCCAGCTTTTGTTTTATCCCCTTCCCAATCAATAAAAGCTGCAGCAGAAACTCCAGCTCCTGTACCTTGCGTTCCATATATCTGGCGGCAGGATTCCCCACTTTGTAAGTCATAACAATAACTTTGTCCATCATAAGCACATACTCTAATTTTGGGATTAAAGTAACCATCAACTCCTTGATCTTTTATTGCTTGCACCTTAATTTCCTTTACCCAATCTCCACCAACTATTGCTTCCAACCAAGTATTACTTTCTACAAATGTTGGACAATCAGCATATCCTTGATACGAAAGACCAAGTATCAAAAAAAATATCAATAAGAAATTAAGCCTTACACTTCTCATAAAATACCGGTAACCACTCATTAACTTCTTCTCCTTTTTCCTTTATTGCCTCGTACATATACTTTATCGTCTCTTTGTTAGCTGAAAGTACATGTATTTCTTGCATATTCTTTAAATCTAAATTTAAAGTTACTAATCCTTTATACTGTTTTATCAAAAATAAACCTTCCTGCGTTGGCGTCTGCAGAATTATATTCAGCTCCTCTTTTGATAAAGAAAATGCTTTCATGTATAATCTATTTGCATTGACGTTCGGCATCAAGATTCTTGTATCAACATGTTTATCTAAATATTGAGTAAATTTGCTAGCAAATGCGAGATTTAAATTTTCAGTACTTAGGATTACTACAACATTTAGTTCCGTCATTCTTTGCATCCAGTTATCAAACTCTTTCTCTGTAGGAAAAATATTACTTATCTCCCATGCTTCATCCAAAACAAGTATTGCAGGCGAGCCATCACATTTTGCCTCAAAAGAATATAAAAAATAGTAAAGTATCACGGACATACATTCCTTTTGTTTTGTAAGGTTTGCGGTGTTGAGAGATATAATTTTTGTTTCCCAGTCAATATCTGATTCATTACCATCTTGAAATAAGTAAGCAAAGTCACCATCGTCACACCATCTACTTATCTTACCCCCAAGGAGCAAGAGCACCTCAGAAATTTGTGAAATAGAACGTGATTCCTTGGGTATAGCAAATATAGAATCCACAATTTTTCTTATCTTTTCTTCTACGTCCACCAAGCTCGTATCGGCTACCATTCTTCTGATCAGTTCAACCAACATATTGCGATTGGAAGCACTATCTTCAATGTTTAGTGGATTAAATTTTAGGCTTTTGTCCTTATATTTTGGGTCGATTATGTAATATTTACCACTCACTGCTTTAGTAAAAATTATTGATTTTCCAGTGTTATCCAATATGACAATTCTTGGGTTAAACTTTCTTGATTCTGATAATAGAAAATTAATGAGTGAAGTTCTGCCTGAATTTGGAGCTCCGAGTATCGTAGTATGGCCATTATTTCTTTTTCCATGAAAATTAAAGAAGTAAGGATTTCCTTTTTTTGAGAAAAAAATCATTACCGCTTCTTTCCACCTTCCTCCTTTTAATGTACCTGACGTAAAATCGTGCAGCATAGCAAAGCTGCAAGCGTATTTTGTTAAGATATTTTTCGGTTGCGTAATAAAAGCAAAATTGCCTGGAAGTTGTGCCCAAAAATGACTTTCCATATGTAAATCAGTTCTAAACATCATGAAGCCAACTAATGACATTATAGAAGATAAATCACTAATACTTTCAGCTAACTTATTCCTATCATCTGCAAATATTGTAAAAATAATTTTCTGTTGGCAGAAGTCTATACTAGAGGTCTTTTCAAGCTCTATTATTTCTTCAATTCCTGAGCTTTTAAGTAAGGTATTATCCTCACTAATTTGCAGCATGTTGATTTGTTTTTTAAATTCTTTTATTGCTTTGTTATTACTAGTAAATATCATTATTTCTGTAATGATAAATTCAGATTCAAGCTGCAAGCATCTATCTATATTACCTAAAGAGATTTCCCGGTATTCTTTTATGCTGAAAATAGAGCCAAATTTCTGTTGATTTTCAAATATTGTTTGAAACGTATTGAAACCAAAAGCTATTTTAAAATTTCTAATATATTGCGACAGGTCCCTTTCATGTATTGGATAATCTTTGTGCGTTAATGTAACAATATAGTGGAGAAATTCTATCATTTCAGAATATATTTTACCTTCACTAAACCTTAGACTCAGTTTTTTAGCTCCAAAAGGTCCTAAATCATTTTGAATTACGTCAGTTATCTTTTGCAACTCCTGATGGCTTTCTTGTAAAGACAACTTATGCTTATTCTTTATTCTATTGAAAAAAAACGAATTATTAGTATGCTTGCCAAAATCGCTAAACAATATTACAATGTATAGTTCATTTATATACTGTAATTTACTATCAGTTAGTTTATTAAACCACGTTGAATGTAGGTTGTCAGAGAAGTCTTCAGTTTTATTCCATTTCAAGCTCAGTTTATTGCGCTTTCTAACGGTATGAATCCAAACGGTAAAATACAGGCTATTAATATTTTTTGATATGCTTTTTCTAATTTCAGTTCTGAGGTCGCTGTAGTTATCAACAGAAGAATAATCTTCTAACTTGATTATTTTTAACAATTCTCCCTGTTTTGTTAGTATGGTTTCTTCATCGTAATGACAAGCATAAGGAACAAAATCTAAATCAATGCTTTCTAGTAATGCTAAGTTGTTCTTTTTTTTAAGCTTAGAGTTAACTGTTGGTACTTTTAACTGCATATGCGTATTCAATAAAGATAATTAAAAAAGATAAAAATACTATCTTAATTTTTATCTTTTTTTTCGCTATCGGATTGTAATTTTATATCTTTTGCAAAGTTAAATTTTTCTTTTAAGTAGTCTGTTGCCTTTTCTGTACTACCGAACACCAGGACCAGTACACCAAACATTATCATAAAAAAGATTAGACCTCTGAACACTACTGCAAGTATCACTGCAGCTATACACAACCCTATGATTGTTGAAGGACTCATATTTTCTACAGTATCTTTAACTGAAAATGAAGAAATAAAATTTTTTACCGTTTCTTGTATACCCTTTAATTCATCACTCGCCGAACTTGCTTCGCTAGAATATGATGCAAAAATGAAACTTAATAAGGCTATAAAAACCAAAACTTTATTCAATTGAATGCGCATCAACTAAACACCTTTTAAACATTCCTCAAATATAACAACTTTTATATCAATAGGCAAGAACTGAATTCACTTATTCACTACAAGTAACACATATTTAATTTTTACCGCTGCGAACATGCTGTAAGCTCTTATCATCAACAAGAGGACTCACATTAATGGATGTTAATTTACTTGATAGGAAGTTTGAATGCAATTCAGCTACTGCTGCTATAGCAAGCACTGCAACCATAGCAAGTAGTCCTGCTCCTATCAATCCTGATGTCATTGCTCCTGCAACAATGCACCCTATTGTGGAGAGAGCACAACCTGCTACAAATGCAACGTGAAGATTTCTGTTATTGGGTTGTTTTTCAAGTGGAGTATCTTCACCCTTTTTCTTATTCAAAGGAAATTTCTGCACGATTGTAATGGCGTTTTTTCTGTCCCTTTTTTCTTCGGGTTGCATTGAATCTTTTGCCTGGCTGCCTGTCATCTGAGTAGTTTGACTATTTGTATCCATACTTTCTTTTTCTCTGGATCCCAGTGGGCTTTGTTGCATCGCTCTTCGGATAGTAGGTAACGTACAATAAATTCATGAAGCTATCTCAAACTTAGCCATGCCTATTTCAGTAAATTTGTTAAGCAAATAACACTTGAGTAGCAGTTCCTTCTCACGATTAATTTCAGATTTGCTCCTAAAACTAAACCCAAATATTCGCTTCAACCTTGAGAAAAATCCTTCAATATACGATCTTTTTCCGTAATTTACTTCTTCTTTCCATCTTTTTATACCATTCTCACCATGTAATTTCATTAACTGAATAGCGGCATTTCTATCAAGCATATAATCCAATTTTGGATGCTCTGCTGCGTTGTTTTTCGGAGGAATTTTCGTTTTTATACCATATTGATTACACAGCTTATAGAGCTTTTCTCTGTCATATGCCCTATCTGCATATAGTACTTTTATGACATACTGAAAATCGACTTCTTTTAGCAAATCACAAGCTCCATAGTGATCAGAGTAGACACCGTTACTGTATTTTACAGCTATGGCTTTTTTGCTGTTTGTATTCAACATTACATGCAATTTTCTTGTCTGTTCATAGCTGCGATACTTTCTATCTTCGCTATTTTCTTTGCTATGACCAGGAGTGTTGTTGTATATACTAATTCCTGTACTGTCTATAGCAATTTCGATATCTTCCATATTATTTTTATCAATTCTGCAATCATTGATCTTAATATTGAGTTTCTTAAACCTTCTTGATGATTGTGAATAGCTGATAACTTGCAAATTTTTCCCAATTTGCTCAAGGTATCCTGCTATAAACCCAACTGTTTGCCTCAGGCCTATTCTAAATAAACAAGTTATTATGTGCACCAAAATTACAACTTTATCGCTATAAATATTGTTGCCACCTGGTATTTTTGGACCATTCTCGTACCACTTTTCTATGGCTTCGTTGATATAATGAAAAATATTTCCTCTTTTTTCTAGAAATTTGTTATATTCGCTATGGTTACTGACCCTCATTTTTTGTGGCATATTTTTTCTTTCAAGGTTAAATGGCTATTTTATAATGAATTTTGTCAGTAGCCACCAGATTTTTCAGTTGCTATGCAACAAAGCCATCCCAGTGTCACGCACTGGGATGACACCTGTGGTGACTCTTTCTCAACTTGATCTTCAATCTTTTTATTATATTTAGAAGGAGATCTTCGTCCACTTGGCCCTTTGGACCTTGTTTTAGTTAGGTGTGCTAATTTTGTCTCTCCTTCATCCTCTGGTTGTAAGCCATTATCTCCTTCAACAGAGCTCAATGTTGAGTTTAAACTTTCCTCAGATGAAGTGCTTGCTATTGATGTTAAACTGTTTTTTCTACTATTTATTGGTGATATCGAGTTTTTTTCACTCAGTCCAGGTGAGTCTATTCCACTATCTGAGTCATTGCCACTACTGAGTTTAGAAGTTTGCTTCTCCTCTATTTCTTTCACAACCTTGCTATATTTTTCAAACACTTCCTCTGTAACATCTGAATTACTAAGTATTTTATTATCACCACTTTTTTTCTCAGCTACATTCAAGGGTGTTTCTTGTGTGTTGTTTTGCTCTTCAATATGTTTTAGCTGCATTTGATCTTCAATATTTTCTTCAACAGCATTTGGTATTGAGCTTACACTGCTGCTCCTGTTAGTAATATCCAAAATTGTTTGTACTATTGCTGCCTTTTTTTTTGAGTCTAGTTTTTTTGACTCTGTTATTTCTGCTTTCAACGCTGGAAGAAAGTGTTGGATATAATTATTATAATGTTCTCTTTTTTTCCCCACTGATTTTTCTAACTCAGCTAATGCTTCAGGACTAGTTCCTTGCTTGGATGACTCTAAGTGTTTTGCAATAGCCTGCTCATTTTGTCGTTCTCTCAGTATTTTTTCCAATTCAGCCAATGTTTTAGGACTAGCTCCCTGCTTGAACAACCTTTTGCATTCTTTGGAAGTCTCATCTTGATTTTCTTGATAATTTTCTGCTGTTACCTTTTTGTATATAGTGTTGCTCAATTGTTGGTTAATATCTCCTTCCTTACTCTTAGGTTTTTTAAAGGGACTGTGCATAACATTCCTCCATACATAATAAAATGTATAGATACCTCTTTAGCGTTAATTTTACATTAAAACTGGGCAATTATGCCATATTATAAATAATTGCGGCAACTTGCTTATTGGAAGGTCGCTTAACTATTTGCTTTCTGGGCTTTCTACTTCTACAGATTTGCTATTAATATGATTCTTTGCTTGTTGAACTAACATATCCACTACTTCTTTTACAGGCTTTTCCCTATCAACCATGCCAACACTTTGGCCGGCCATTAAAGATCCTGTTTCAACATCTCCTTCAATCACTGCCCTTCTTAAAGCTCCAGCCCAGAACTTTTCTATTTCAAGCTGCCCATCTTCTTTTGAGATCTGTCCCTTTTGGTATTCATCAATAACTTCTTTTTGACGCTTCATGAAGTCATCGCTTGCTTTGTTGGCTATAGCTCTTACAGGAATTACAGGAAAATCAGCACTTATCTGTACAGAAGGTATTGCATTACGTGCGGCCGATTTAATAAACACTTCCTTAAAATTTTTGTGGGCAATTGACTCATTAGTGCAGACAAATAATGTACCTATTTGACAGCCACTTGCTCCCATTTCCAGGTAATTAACTATCATTTCACCTCTTCCTATTCCACCTGCAACAAACACTGGTATTTGTTCATTTTTAAAATGAGGCAATATCTCTTGTGCAAGAACAGAAGTGCTAACTGGACCTATATGCCCACCTGCTTCCATTCCTTCTATTATTAATGCATCTACTCCCATTTTTACTAACCTTTTCGCAAGGCTTAATGCTGGTGCAAAGCACATAACTTTAATGCCTGCACCCTTGATTTTTTCTATATTAGGCTTTGTTGGCAGTCCACCGGCAAGCACTATATGGCTCACTTTCGTTTCAATACACACATCTATCAACTCACTCAACTTTGGGTGCATAGTAATTAGGTTTACACCAAATGGCTTGTTAGTTAATTTTTGTGTCTCTATGATTTCTTTTTCCAGTAAGTCTGGGAACATTGCACCACATGCAATCACACCAAAACCACCAGCGTTTGAGATTGCTGAAACCAAGTTTCTCTCTGAAACCCAGCTCATAGCACCACCCATTATCGCAAACTCACTGCCAAGAAAATCTGTTCCTTTTTTCCAGAGGCTACTTAACATATAACCTATATCATGCGTTTAAAAATGTTTTGCTTATCTATAAATGTGTGCTTTAAGGCGCCAAGTATATGTAAGATTATAAAGAGTACCATAAAATATGCAAGCATCGAATGTAGCTCGTTAGCCGTGTTAGCTAGATCTTTGTTTTGATTAATCAACAAAGGGATATGGAAAAAATATTTGATCTGTTTGCCAGAAGCAGAAGACATGACATAGCCAGATAGTGGCATTAGCACCATTAAAGAATATAAACCAAAGTGCACTGCTTTACTTGTATTGATTACAAACCGAGAAAAATTTGCTGGAAGTGGTGGAACATAAGTAAAGACGCGAAAAAATATGCGTACTATGATTAATCCAAGAATAGTGATACCGCAAGCCTTATGAATAGCGTATATGTTGAACTTAATTTCATTGCTAAGTGGTAAGCTTTTCATATAAAGTCCAGAGCAAAGCATACCGATAATAAAAACAGCCATCAACCAATGGATAACTCTTAAACCTAGGCTATATTTATCGTCTTCCATTTTGATTACCCTAAAGTAGCATTTATATAATAGAAAAACTATTTTTCAATCAAAATTATTAAAGCAATTTAGATTTACCGACAATGTAGCTATACAAATTCGACCCAGCCGAGAGTCAAGTAGCAGGCACTGGCATCTAAGTCATAGAAACGGATCAAATGCAAAACTTACTTGACACCCTTCGCCAGCCCCCTTATCATGAAACTGAAGCTATTTATTTATCTTCTCTGTACAGATTAAATGACAAAAAAACTCAACGTATCTGGCGTCTCATGTTTAATTTTTTGCACTATGTGCACTCTATGTCTTTATCAAATTTCTAGGTTTTTACCTATACAAGCTGAAATACGCTTATAAAGCATTTAAAACATCAAAAAACGCCAACTTAAAAAATGGATAGTGAATAATTAGCTACCCTAGGGTTTCTTTTGCCTTTTTTTCTGTTTAGTAAATTCCTTAAACATTTATGACTAAAGGTTAGTTGCATTAAAAAGCAGCTAAATCGCGGTTATTAAGCGTTTAGAATAAAAAAACGCCATACTTGAAAGTATAATGCAAGTAATTAGCCAACCACGGGGCTTCTTTTGCCTTTTTTTCTGTTTAGTAAATTTCTTAAATATTTATGGCTAAACGACAATCGTCATCCCTGTAAAGGTCAAGTATCCCGCTACGTGTTAGCGGCTAAGAGATACCCGGCGGTATGACGGTTCGTGATGGCATGACGATAAGGTTCCAGTGTCAAGCGTTTGGCATGCAAATTTCCTTAAACGTTCGTAAGCTTAAAACTTTACTTTAGATCAAACTGCTGTATAGTGACTTTATAGCTTCAATTTTGTAATGAATATACCTAGTATAGAAAATTGTGATCTTCACAATAAAACCGTCTTACTCAGAGTTGATTTCAATGTTCCTATAAAAGATGGAGAAATTCGTGACGTCACTCGTATTTTGAGAGCATTGCCTACTATTCAGTATTTAGTGAATGCGAGTGCAAAGATTATTATTATATCGCATTTTGGACGCCCAAAGGCTAGAGACAATAATCTGTCGCTAAAAAATATAATTGACACTTTATCACAGTTACTAAATAAAAAAGTGAAATTCATTGATGATTGCGTTGGTGAAAAAGTGCAAAAAGCAGTGAGTGCTATGGATGCAGGAGATATAATATTACTAGAGAATCTAAGATTTTATGAAGGTGAAAAGGAGAATGATGCAAACTTTGCCAGACAATTAGCATCTCTGGCGGATACATATGTCAATGATGCATTTTCTTGCTCTCACAGAGCTCACGCTTCTATTTCACGCATTACAGAGTTTTTACCTTCCTACGCGGGATTTTGCTTGCAAGATGAGCTAAAGTATCTTGAAAAAGCTGTATCGTTTAAAGCTAAACCTATTACTGCGATAGTTGGGGGAGCCAAAATGTCAACTAAGATAAAAATGCTTATAAAGCTAACAGAAAAGGTTGATTACCTAGTTCTCGGAGGTGCAATTGCTAATAATTTTTTGTCATTTAGCAAAGTAAATATAGGGAAATCTTTCTTTCAAAATGGTGTTGACGACCTTCTGCATAATATTCTTGAAACAGCAAATAAAAACAATTGCAAAATAGTTGTGCCAGAAGACGTTCTGGTTGCAGTAAACTCTGATTACAGCACTAGTATTTCAAGAAGAACTGAGTCCATTTTGGACGGTGATATAATTTTGGATATCGGACCACAAACTTTGAGTACAATAAGCAGTATAATAGCAAGCAGTAAGACTCTGCTGTGGAATGGACCTATTGGTGTTTTTGAACATTCAGCTTTTGCAAGTGGTACAATAGGGGTAATGAAAATCGTAAGTGACTTAACGCACAAAGGAAAGTTAACCAGCATAATAGGGGGAGGCGATAGTCTATCTGCAATAAGTGCTGCAGGCTTTACCGATAAGGATTTTACATATGCTTCCACTGGTGGAGGAGCATTTTTAGATTGGTT
Source organism: Wolbachia endosymbiont (group A) of Philonthus cognatus (assembly GCF_947251755.1). Lineage (NCBI taxonomy): Bacteria > Pseudomonadati > Pseudomonadota > Alphaproteobacteria > Rickettsiales > Anaplasmataceae > Wolbachia > Wolbachia endosymbiont (group A) of Philonthus cognatus. The sequence goes on along the minus strand of NZ_OX366388.1, from coordinate 1,716,715 downwards.
AAGTGGCGATGAAATGCCGGGAGTTGCTGCTCTGCAAAAATGATTAGATTAAAACTTTTTTAAATTATTTCTTATAGGCTAGCTTTTTTGTGAACGTGATTATGTCGAAGACAGTTAAACTAATTTTGTGTTTAATAATACCAATAATAGGATTTATTTTTTATATTAGGGATCATTATTTTCACACTGACTATGTAGAAGAAAATAATTTTGAACCATTTTTCAGTTCACAACCAGCCACCATTTCCAGAATTAACTGACTTCGATAGAGGAGTGTTGAAAGTTTGTGGAGATTGGGGAGCGCATCCAGATAAAGAAGATTTCAAAATTTTACTTAGTTGTCTGCAGCATCAAGAAGTAGTGAAAGAAATATATGATGAGCTTGATCATCAAATTGTCACACCAGATGCGGATTTGGAGCTATTTAAAGATGAACTGGCTAACATTTGGTTTACAAATAGTGGAAGTGAAAAAGAAACTATAGGGTTTGGACATATTTTTTGTGGTGAGCCAAACGATAAATTAGGTGGCATGCATTTTGTAGGCAGATATGTTGAAGCTCAAGAAGATAAATGGGCAGGTGCGATTTGGAATCCTGTGCAATAAATCAGATATTAAGCCGCCAGTTTATACATTTGGAATGAAATATTTGGGCAAGGATGGAGAAGTGAAAGTTAAATGCCCAAATGGATATGCATATAACCTTCATGCCGATAATTTCTGCAACTAAGGCGTTTAAGGAATTGGGAAAAGATGGAATGTGCCTGTATAAAATGGAGGATGACAATTATCAATCAGTATTTATAAGAAAGAATGATGCTATACTCACGTTCTATCCTGACTTAACACCAAAATGTGATGATAAGAGCACTTATTGTAGTTGCAGTAAATCTTAATTTATTTTAGCCAAAGATATATACCAGCAATGATGCCGTTGATTTTATACTTCAAAAATCAGGTAACCCTTTCTTAGGTATATTTTCAAACTCACCAATTAAAGTTTTTATATCTTGTGGTAAATCAGAGACAAATTCCATGTATTCCTTACTTTTTGGGTGGTATAAGCCCAGTGTATAAGCATGTAGTGCTTGTCTGTTGAAATTACGAATAAAACTAGAGTTTTTAGCATATTTTGTGCTTTTACTACTATTTTTCCCATAAACTTGATCACCAACTATAGAATGTCCTATGTGGCTCATGTGGACTCGAATTTGGTGCGTTCTACCTGTTTCTAAAGTGCATTTAACGAGGCTTGCTTGTCCTATAACTTTCTCTACTGAGTAATGAGTGATTGCTAATTTGCCCGTTGTTTTTGTAACACACATCATTTCTTTATTACCACGCTTTGGAGCAATGTTAGTTTCTATAGTTCCCTGCTGGGAAGATAATATTCCCCAAACTACTGCTAAGTATTCCCGCTTTATTTTGCGATTCGATAACAATTCAGACAAAAAACTATGGGCTGCTTCATTTTTTGCAATTACCATTAGCCCACTAGTATCTTTATCGAGTCTATGAACAATTCCTGGTCTTACATCAAGGTGAGCGATAACTGCGTTCAAAAGCGTATCATTGTTTGTCCCAGCACCTGGGTGCACTGTTAATCCACTTTGTTTACTCAGAACTATAATGTCCTCATCTTCATAGACGATATCAAGTTTTATGTCATAATTAGGCTCAATTGATGTGGATATGTCAGGTTGAACGAGATGCACCACATACTCTTCATCTGGTTTTACTATGTAGTCATTATTAATTATCGGTGTGCCAAGTAATTTCACCTGCTCATTTTGTATCAATCTTTGCGCTTTGCTGCGTGATATGTTGCATTTTTCAGCTATATAGGTGTCTAACCTTAATTTCTCTTTATCATTATTAACACTTAAGGTTACTTCTAAGTGGTCTATAACAACTACCCCGCGCGAGCTACTGCAAATGCTGCTTGAATATTTTGATCTACAAAATCAACTTTTGTACTAGGAAGATCACCTTGTTTTTTAATATGGCAAATTGTTTGAGAGCCATCTTTCCAGTGAATTATTATTTTGTTATCAAAATCCCGTAATGTTGCCTCAACATTTTTTTCTTTATTATCTTTTTCTTCCAGCTTAATAGATTCTAATAAATAATATAGAAAGTCACTTGGGTTGCCATTGATTTTTTCTTTCCATTCATCTGTTTTTTCTTGTTCAGATTTTTTTTGCTCTAACTTTTCCTTCTTTTGCTGCAGCTTATTTTGTTCTGCTTCCAGCTCTAACTTTCTAACTGTGTCACGTAGTTCTTTGACTTTATTTTCTAACACTAATAATTTATTAGTATTATTTCCATTGTTAGCTTCTAAATCAGGCGTACTTGGTTGAGCTTGCTTCTTTTTTATTTCTTCTAATTCATTCCTTACTACGTTTAATTGCATCTTCAATTCCGTTTTTTCCTTTTCTGTATCCTCTTTTAACTTTTTTAGCATGCTAAGGAACTCGTTATTATTAGACTGCGTAGTTGATTGAAGCTAGCCTACAAAGCGGCTTGGTTCAAATCGTTCAATCTTATCTTCAGCAATTTTAATAGCATTCTCTAACCTGGAAAAAGTACCTTCAATATCTAGTGAATGTGCTTTTTTTGTCAATTCTTTAGTGTTGTTTAAAACTTCTGAAATTTCTGCATGTAGCCAATCTAAATCTTTTTTGATGTCTTCTCTGATTTTTTTTAGGTGATCAAGCGTTTCTTTAATGTTAATATTTGCAGGCTTTAAAAGACTATTATCAAGTAAATCGCAAGCTTTTTTAAGGTTACTGTCAAATGAGTTGCAAAGCGGACTAAGTAGTTTTTTCATTAGAGATATTAGTTCATTTTCCCTTTTACCAAGCTTATTTTCTACTACTGATACAACCATGCCCTTTCCAGACCAGTATGGAAATAGAAGACCTAAAGAACTGTGTTTTCTAATAGTATGATTTTCATGATCCACGCTATTACTTATTAGATTGCTAAGTGTTGATATGATGCATAAAAGAATAGCGACTAATAAAGCTATTAATATTATTGGAGCATTAATGGATTGTGATATTGCTGAAACTACTATAATAGCACCAAATACATATGATCCTGTAAACAAGAGAATCCTATTTCTATTTTCTGCTTCTATATCTTCTAGTATTTTTCTCTGCGTCTTAGAAATTGGTAAAACTATTGAAAGCTTTTTCCTCTTACGATCTAAATTTGTTACAATTTCAATTTTTTCGGCTTCTTGAACAATCTGGCTGTACTGTTCATCAACTTGATAGTTTCCTACTTTTTTATCTATCTCATTCTCTTTTATTTTTTGTGTATTTATAAAGTTTATAACAGCAGTAAATAAGAAAACTGCAAGAGGAATAAAGGCAAGAGGTGCTGGCGTGAACGCAAATCCAGCAATACTTACTATAACAGGCTGAATAGAAAAGGTAGTAAATGCTATAAGAGTAGCAATGGTACTTGCTATCGATATAGTACCAGAATACTTTCTTATAGAGCTCAAAATTCTACTGGGCTGGTCAGAAAGTTTTCTAAATCCTAAAAAATCAAAATAGTCTTTGAAAGGATCTTTAGTGTCTGTAACCATAACATTTTTCTAGTTTAAACTTATTTAGGTATACATTAACCAAACCTTAAAATCAAGTTTCTTAATTTTTCAACATGTGCCAAGGCCTATTAGAGCGCACTTTATTAATCTTTATGTAACGATTTGTTAACCAAATTGAATGTGTGCCATATGTTTTTAGATTGGCATATTTGATAGTTTTAGTATTACAAACTGAATAGTCGAATTCACTTAATTGAATTATTAAATCAACTTTATCACAATTTTCTAGAATATCTTCTTCCTTATAAGCTAGCAACACTGATTTATTATTTCCTTTATTATATATGCAGCCATAATCGTTACACTTTAGCCTTTTATCTGAGTTATTGTATTTTTTATGATTCAAAATTTGGTTCTGCCCATTTTGCTTCGCCCATGTTTTGACAACAAAGTTCCTATTTTTCCTGGTGAGAGAATATAGTAAGTTATCACTTTCTTTTACAGCAACATTATCAGCATTTATTAGTATGTCGGGGGTTTTATATGCGGTGCTAAAGCAAATACCCAGCACAATAAAGAAAATTCCGAAGAAACGCCAATTTCTTTCCCACAAGCACAGCCACAATAAACCAAGTGTTATTATAATAATTGATGATGCAGGAAAAGTGCGAATGGGAATAACCAAATACTGAAGACTAGCGATAGCGTTTGTTATATACAAAATGCTGTCAATTGGGCGTTCTATAAGTGGCGCTATAATCCATTCAATACCGAAAGGAATCAACAAAACATAGATTATTCCAAGTGGAATAATAATTAATGTAACTATTGGTATAGCAACTAAATTTGTGATAATGCCACTAATTGAAAAATAATTAAAATTGTATATCGTGTACGGAACAGTTGCTAAACTTGCTATTACTGAGCTAATCATTATCGACACAAAATATTTCATTATTTTTATTTTGAACAATTTATTAGCATTAATTTGATAACTGGCAACCAGTGCCAAAACAGCAGAAAATGACATCTGAAAGCCAGGCTTTAAAATTACTTCTGGTTCTATGATAAGTATCACTGCAGCAGCAAACGCAATTGCTATTAACCCTCGATATTTTCTCTCTATCATTATTGCAACGAGTACTAAAATCACCATGATGTAGGCACGCTGAGCAGAAATTTGCATACCGGTAATCAACAAATAAAACGTGGTTGGCAAAATGGTAAGAAATGCAGATATTTTCTTGGTGTTATACTTAAGAGTCAAAGTTTCAGATATTGCGAATAAATTACGAAACACTACAAAAAACAGACCAGCAACGAATGATAAATGCAAACCAGATATGGCAAACAAATGTGCTATACCTGAATCTCGTATCGCGTCCATAGTTTTTTGATCTATGCCGTCTTTTTTACCGATCAGTAATGCAGAAATTATGTCTACATGTGGTTTTTTGATATTTTGCTGCAGGTTTTCATAAATGTATTGACGGAAAGATTCTATATACTCTAGAAATTTCCTTGCTTCAGCCTTTTTGTGCAGGGTTATTTTGCTTGTTGCAAAACCTGTTGCACTTATTTTCTGGTAATATGCTATTCTTGCAAAATCGTATGCATACTCCGAAGGCGCAATTTTTGGAGGGAAGAGTTTTGCTGATAATTTTACTTGATCGCCTATTTTAATGCCTTTTTCCACTTTGGTTCTAACTGATATTCTGATGTTATCTAGAGCTCTATCCGGTGTCATTCCAGCGCGTGACGCTGGAATCCATATCTTTTTTTTCTGGGTAAGGTCAAGTACTGGGATGACAAAAGGGGGCGCTGGGATGACAGGAGAGGATTTTGAGATAGTAGGGGATTTTCAACAGAAAGCAGAAATTGTTTATATGAGCCCCTGTCGTTAATATCCTTCACTGTGGCAACGATATCTTTTACATATCTCTCTTTATCAAGAATTTGAGTATCAACTAAAGCTGTTCTTAATTTACTAGCTGTAAATCCTATGAGCACTGCAATTAAAGCGATACACAATATCGCGTACCTTTTATACAATATTGCAATCAAAATTAGTGTGGGTAAAAGCAAAAGAAAAATAGATATGCAGCTTGGTTCAAAACTTAGGGAAAAATAGGTTAGAATTCCTACACACTGAAAAACAGGAAACCACAGTATCAAGTTATATTGTTCATTGCGCAGATTGTTACGTATATAACTAACTATTATGTCAAGAAAAGTTAATAAGTGTGTCGATATTTGCATGTGGTGAAATTTTATTTTTCTTTTTTCATTATTTGTATATATAATAACTAAATAAGCAACGACGCGGGATGGAGCAGCTCGGTAGCTCGTCAGGCTCATAACCTGAAGGTCGTAGGTTCAAATCCTACTCCCGCAACCATTTTTAAGGATATAGTTGTTCCACTTTCCAATCGCTTCCCTCAACAAGAGTGTATCTAAATCTAATATGCTTCCTATATTCACCTTCTTGCCAAAATTCAATTACTTTTGGGATTACGCAAAATCCCACCCAAAAATCAGGACGAGAAACTTGTGTATTGTGAAATTCTTTTTCCTTCAATTTTATAGCTTGCTCAAAATCTTGCCAATCTTTCAGAATGCTCGATTGTTTTGAGCACCATGCGCTAATTTGACTACCCAGCGCTCGAGAAGAGAAGTATTTGTCAGTTCTTTCATCGTTTAGAAGTTTAACCTCTCCTTCAATTCGCACTTGCCTAGCAAATTCTATCCAATGAAACACTAACGCAGCTTTGGGGTTCTCAGTCAATTCTTTCCCTTTTTTACTGTTTACGTTAGTGAAAAACACAAAACCTTCTTTGCTATATTCCTTTAGTAATACCACTCTTGCAGATGGAATACAGTCTTTGCTACAAGTTGCTAGCGTCATTGCAGTTGGTTGTTCACACGGAGAATTAAGTACTGCTTTGTACCACTTTGAAAACAAATCAAATGGATCTTTTTCAAGTGAAAATATCATATCAAAAAATAAAATCTTAATTCTGGCACGCGTTGCAAAAATAAGTGCTACGGCCATTTTGTCGTATAAGTGTTATGATATTATTGCAAATCTTGCAAGGTTTTTGAACTTTACCATATACGTAAAAGTTATTTTGAAAGTATCCAGCAGATCCAGATGGCTGTGCATAATCTTTCAGTGTTGAACCACCTGCAGCAATTGCATCACTCAGAGTATTTTTTATTTCAGCAGCAAGTTTTTCGCACTCTCTATAGGTCAAGTTTTTTGCTGACCTGAGTGGTGATATACGGGCTCTAAACAAGCTCTCAGAAGCATATATGTTGCCTACGCCAACTATTGATTTATTGTCCATTAACGCTGATTTGATATTCACTTTTTTGTTTTTCAGCAACTCCTGTAAATAGTCTCCACTGAATTCATCCGTGAGGGGCTCTATTCCAAAATCGCTAAAAAAATCCGTTTCTTGTTCTTTATTTAAAACGATAACTAATCCAAATCTTCTTGGGTCATTAAAAATTATTGAAGTATTGTCAGAAAATAAAAATACCACGTGATCATGCTTATTCCGCATTTGATCGTGGTCAGCATATATAAGCTTTCCGCTCATGCCAAGATGTATGATTACAGCCACACTACCATCTGTATTCCAGATGGTATACTTACCTCTACGCTTGATGTTGCGTATGACTTTGCCCTTTAGCATATCATCAATATTTTTTGTTATTGGGGCACGTAAATTCCAATTATTCACTATAACATTACTGATTTGCTTGTTTTTAATTTTATCAAGCAAAAAATTAGAGATTACTTCCACTTCCGGTAGTTCTGGCATGATACCTCCTTCAAAACTTAAGTTTCTGATGGTAATTTTGTCGTTCTCAAATACATTCGAGTATTCTGCGGTGCTTTCTCCTAAAAATTCCTCACCACAAACGAGTTTTGAAAGGGTTCTCTGTCTACTCTGTTGCTGCTTTTTTCTTTTCAAAATATTTTGCTTTAAAGCTTTCGCTAATCTTTTTTTCTCCTCTTCTTTTTCCTTATTCTTTTTTGTGTTATTCATTATCATAATATATAAACTTGCCGTTGTAGCTCAGGTGGTAGAGTACGTCATTGGTAATGACGAGGTCCCAAGTTCGAGTCTTGGTAACGGCACACTGATTATACTTATAATATTGCATAACTTGTAAGCAAGGCTTAGAAGAAAGTTACAGAGGTAAGTTGTCATGCTTTTTCCATATCCTTTCTACCTTCTTGTTTTTGAGTAGCTCTAATGCTTTACAAAAGTGATACCTTGTTTTACTTGGCACTATAATGTCATCAATGTATCCATATGATGCAGCAAAAAATGGGTTAGCAAATTTTTCTTTATATTCTTTAATTAACGTTTGCTGATCTTTTTCGTGTCGAAATATAATCTCAACTGCACTTTCAGGGCCCATCACAGCTATTTCAGCAGTTGGCCAGGCATAATTTATATCACCTTTTAGATGTTTCGAATTCATAACAATGTATGCACCACCATACGCTTTTCTAGTGATAAGGCTAATTTTCGGCACGGTCGCTTCAGCGTAAGCGTAAAGCAGTTTCGCTCCGTGTTGTATTATATTATTGTATTCTTGATTTGTACCCGGCAAAAATCCTGGAACATCAATAAGTGTGATGATCGGAATGTTAAATGCGTCACAAAACCTTACAAACCTCGCAGCTTTTCTTGAAGAATCAATATCCAAACATCCTGCAAGGTGCATAGGTTGATTTGCAACAATACCGACAGTATTTCCTCCAATTCTACCAAAACCAGTTATGATATTACGAGCAAAATCAGGTTTCAGTTCAAAGAAATTCCTTTCATCACAAACTTTTTCAATGAGTTCATACATATCATAAGGAGTATTAGGATTGCTAGGAATCAGAGTATTTAAAGATTCATCAATATCATTAACTGAATCACAGGTTGATTTAGGTTTCGGTGATTCTTGATTATTTGCTGGTAAGAAAGTAAAGAATTCACGCATTTTTAGCAGCATTTCAACATCATTATTGAATGCAAAATCCGCTACTCCTGTTTTGCTTGTATGAATTTTTGCTCCACCGAGGTCTTCGAAACTTACATCTTCGTAGGTAACCTTTTTTACTACATCTGGCCCGGTTATAAACATATATGAACTGTTTTTCACCATGAAAGTAAAGTCAGTTAATGCTGGGGAATAAACTGCACCTCCTGCACATGGGCCCATAATTAAAGAAATTTGTGGTATAACACCCGATGCATTTACGTTTCTTTGAAAAATTTCTCCATAACCAGCAAGAGAATTTACTCCTTCCTGAATTCTGGCTCCACCAGAATCATTTAGTCCGATAATTGGAACTCTGGCATTAATTGCCATATCCATAATTTTGCATATTTTTTTTGCATGTGACGCACCAAGTGACCCACCAAAGACAGTAAAATCCTGAGAATAAACAAAAACTTTTCTGCCATAAATAGTACCATGACCAATCACTACCCCATCACCTAAAAAATTAGCATTTTGCATGCCAAAATCATTTGCATGATGTTTTACGAATTTATCGTATTCTGCAAAAGAACTTTCATCGAGCAATATACTGAGCCTTTCTCTAGCAGTTAATTTCCCTTTTTCATGTTGTTTGGTAATCCTGTCAGAACCGCCTCCTTTTTCAGCTTCTAGTGCTTTGGTTTTTAGATTTTCTAGTATTTTAAAGTCTTGCATACAATAAAGTAGTTTTCAAATTAGTTGTAGACTTTATTAAGTTTACAAACCCTACTAACTATACACATACACTATTGCTATATGCAACAATGTATGTATGATAATTGTTAATGCTCTGGTGATTCATGGTCACTACTTTGAAAATGTTGCGATGTGTCAACACTTTTCATATTAGAAAGAGGTGGACTAACTGCACTGCTTTTCGTTTGTGCAAAACTTTTAGCAGCTTCAACAACCTTGCTTATACGAGGTTCTTTTTCTAGCTCTTTTAGGTACTTTGAGAAGATTTCACAACTTTTGTCATCCATATGTACCATTATTTTACCAAAACTTTCAGCTTTTTCAGAAGATAAAATCATTTCGATCTTTTCATCGCCTACCCTAAAGGTCATTTTTACTTTGCCTTGCATATCATGATATTGCCAGCTTTTTATTCAGATTAGATTATCTCCTTCTCCTATTCGCAATGCACCATATTCTAAGTCCTTAAATTCCGGGGAGTTCATAAATTTTGCAGGAGTGATCACACTTTTTTCTGGACACTGTACATAATAAAATTTATTATCTCTTTCTACTACAATTGCTTTTTTTTTGTCATTTTCAATACTATCACTTACAATTTGTTTTAGACGTGACAAATATTCGCCGCGTTCTTTCAGTATATCTTCTGGCAATAATCTCCGAACTTCTTGGCTCACATCAGTGCCTGTTGAAACTAGATTAAACATTTCTAACATAAGAGGCCGTAGTTTTTCTTTTCCAGTCTCAGTAACATTTTTATCTTGCTCCATGAGGTGGTATAAGATCAGTATCGAATAATCTATTATTGATGACTTTTTTCTCCTTGGAATACATCAACACTAAACATGACCTTGTGCTTTTTTGCATCGTCTATAGATTTTTGAAGTCTCTTTGCTATGTTTTCGATAGCTTCATCATTAGGTAAGTGTTCAGGCAATGGCGTCAACTTAAGGAAAAATATCAGCGATAGTGTATAAAATTTCTCTCCAAATTTTTTATCATTAAATTATCCAAAGAGTGCAAGGGACAGCACTTTTGTTTCTGTTTTATTTCAACAAAGAAGTCTAAAATGTGTCCTTTTTAGGTGAAATATGCAAAAAGGAAAAAACCTTATTCTACAAATTAAAAATATAATATACTCGAAAACTTTTCAGAAAATCCATTGTGTTGAGTTTTACACGAACAAGAAAACTTCCTTTTTCGACAGTATTTTCTATGATTTTAAAGTTAGTTAAAAAAAGTTTGGGAATAGAATGTGAACTTATGGAGCCATTGACATGTACCCTCAAAGCAAGCTTTTTCTAAAGCAAGGTATAAGATTTGCCATACAGGCTTTCAAGAATTTAAGAGGTTGTCCACAAACCAGTAAATCAAGCATATTCCCTACTTAACATAACTTTACTCATAGCCAGATATATGAAACTTTCAGTAGATGTTGTAAGTAAATCGTACTCCTTTGATAGCCTTCTATTTCTATTGATCCAAGCAAAAGTCCTCTCTACCACCCACCTTCTCGGCTGTACTGAAAATCCAGGATCCCGTTGTGGCAATAGTTCTAGTGGTGTATCTTTATGCACCCAAAACCTACATGGAGGCCTTTTGACAATTTCAATATCTATCCCATATTCTCTCTTTACGTAATCCTTTAAATCTTTTCCTTGGTATCCCATATCAGCCCACATTTTCTTAATATTGCTGTATTTTTCCTTCATATTGTCCAATGCCATCTTCACCCCATCTCTGTCATTTTCGCTTGCAGCTCCTACATAGCAACCAAGCACAAATCCTTGAGTATCTGTGATTATATGTCTTTTTCTCCCCTTTACCTTTTTCGCACCATCATAACCTTTGCCCCCCCTTTTTCCGTGGTTTTACCGATTGACTGTCCACTATGCATGCGCTCGGCTTCCCATTTTTGACCTACTATATTTAGTGATATCATAGTTCATTTTCTCAAAAATTCCCTGCTTTTTCCATCTTCTAAACTGTTCATGCACAGCCTTCCACGGCGGAAAATCGTGTGGTAAATAGCGCCATTGACATCCTGTGCGCAGTATATAAAGAATTGCATTTACTATCTCACACTTACTGTATTTTGGTGGCCTTCCTCCTTTCTTGTACGATACTCTGAAGTGTTTTTCTATTCTTGCCCATTCCCTTTTACTTAAATCTGTTGGATATTTTTTCCTCATCTCTTACCTCAATATTCTTTCTTTATATACTACGTATTCCTTGGTTTGTGGACAACCTCTCAAATCTTACTATTACCAACAAATATGAGGTTCGTGAGCAAGTCGCCATCCTTCTGCTAAATCAAAGAGACGTTTATATCCTTTCCAAAGAGTAATTGGTCCTGGTTTTGGGTCGCTTTTTCTTGCTAAATGACCTCCAAGTTCACGAAACGGCTTCTTTTATAGTAGGGGCTATATTTGGACATGGTTTCCTGTGTATTTTAACATATAAAACTTTCCATTCTTCCTCAGCTAATAAGGCAGTACATGGTAATGTTGGGTTAGTTCTTGCAATTGATGTAATAAAGCAAATTCTCCAAGCAATAATGCTCATGACTGTTAAATACCTCATTAATCTTTCTGCTGTTCCAAGTCTACATTCCTCAACTTTGAGACCGGATTTAAAATTTTATGTAATATCTCTATTTTCCATCTAAGGCAATTGTAAGTTAAAAACGTGATATAAAAGAGATAAGAGAGAAAGATAACCCTGCTCACTAGGAATAGCGGGCGTGCGCGACCGAAAGGAAATTGGTATTACAACCGTTGGTATCAAGGTACGCTAGCCCTATCTCTCGATACGTTTGAATAGTTGCTTGGGACATATATATGCACCCGTTTACAATCTTAAATTAACTAAAACTATCGAGGTTTATTATGGTTACATCTTATCAAAATTTTATTGGCATTGACATCGGAAAATTTAAAAATGTCGTTGCAATTCACAAACAGAAGAATGCTGTCGAATTTGATAATAATGCTTCTGGTTGGCAACAATTATTTCAAGAGTTTTCAGATATTCTACCTAATGCTTTAGTGACTTTAGAAAATACAGGGAAATATGAGCTTGGCTTATCACATTTTCTTACCGACAAAAATATTGCCGTGCATCGAGCTAATACTCGTAAAGTAAAAAGCTTTATTTTATCTCACGGAACTTTAGCAAAGTCTGATAGATCAGATGCAAGAGCTCTTGCTCAATATGGATTTGAACGCCATAGAACTATCTCTCTATTTGTACCTACCTCTACAGAACAATCAACTTTGGCTGCACTTTGTCAACGTCGTGATGATATTACGCAAATGAGAACTCAAGAAAAATGCAGACTTGAAGCACCGGAAAATGATCATATAAAAGAAAGCTGTCAAAAGACCATTGAGTTTTTCGATAGTCAAATAAACGAACTCAATGATACTATACAAAAGATTATTGATGAAAGCCGCGAATTACAACAACGCCAAAAAATTCTTAAAACAGTTCCTGGAATAGGTAAAAAGTTATCACAAGATTTTTTGTGTTTAATGCCAGAGCTTGGTTACTTAAATAGAAAAGAAGTAGCAAGTCTTGCCGGAGTTGCACCGCATCCAAAAGAAAGTGGTAAAGCTGTTGGTTACCGAAGGATTACAGGTGGTAGAAGTAACGTTCGTTCAAAGCTCTTTACAGCCGCTATGGCTGCTACAAGGTCAAAATCTATACTTGGCGCCTTTTATTCTAAGCTTGTTGAAAGTGGTAAGAAGAAGATGGTGGCTATAACAGCCCTAATGCGTAAAATTATAGTAATTGCTAATACAAGACTTAAAGAAGCAATTAATTTGCATACTTAAAAATCTTCACAACGGTAACTGAAATTGGCTAATGAATATGTGCGTCCACACAGACTTAAAGCACATATTCATTAGCTTAAGCAGAAATTGCTGTGGTAGCTGTTTGATATAAAATTCTATTTCTATGACAAACGGGTTTTTATTGCCCATATAATTTGCAAAATTACACAAATAAAAAAATTTTTAAAAAACATAGTTGATATCAACTAATTTTTTCAACAGCTTCATCGAAAGTATTAACTGAAAGATTCGTTAATAGCATCCATTCTAGCGGTTTTTTTTTAAGGGAAGGGGAGTTTTCTCAACAACATAAACTGCATAAAGTGGTAATTTAGGTAGTTCTTCCGTCTTATGCCTAATATTATTCTTAGATGGATTCATCATAAACTTTCCAAATCTAACTTCCAAACGTGCTGTTCTTTTTGGCTTATTATCTTTTACAGGAACTTCAACTTCTACCGTACCTGCACAATGAGAGGATTTAATAAATGCCCATAACTTCTGCTCACCTTTTTCAGGATATCGAGATTTTCTATTTACTGCTCTATCTCTGCATGCTCTAACTAGCACTGCCGAATTAAGACTATGTGCAAGCTCAAAAAAGTCATATATATCTGCTTCTCTATCGCATACAGTTATAGTCTCAGTTTGAGTTGGATCAATAATATTATTTGTTTTTCTTAAAGTTTCCAACCACTTTACGCTTTCTTTATTTTCAATGCGATCGCTCTTTTTTTTAAGGTTCTCAGTTTCTTCAGGTCTTGAATAAACTTTTTGATCTAGTATCCCTAGTACCAACTTTCTATACTAACGGCAAGAGCTGTATGCATTATAATACCTTTTGCAGTATCATAACTGGACAAATTTGCTAATCCGCTTGTTTTTTTATGGTTATTATATACAATGTAACTGGTATCTTGAATGACAAGAACCCTCTTGTGAGCTTTTGTTCTCTCAACTGTTTTATCAATGTGTGAAGCTAGAATATCGACTTCTTTTACGTTCTCATTTTAAAAAAAACGATATGCTGCTTTTGCTTCTGACCAACTTCCGCATGCCTCATTAATTGAGCTTTCAGGTAAACTTATCAAACTGTCAGCAATATTTACTAATCGGTCAGTTAATCTTTTATCTCCAAGTACAGCATCTCCAAATTCATTTTTAGCCCATTCATTACTCTCGTTTGCCATTTTTATACCCTCAATATTTGCAAACTCTAATATTGTAATACTTTATTTATAAGTACATTTATATTTGTGGGTAATAGTAAGGAATGACACCGTCTTGGATGGAAACCAGTGTCAGCTACTTTCATGACACCATCACAAGGTGAAACTGGATCGGCTTTGTTGCATCGCTCAAGTGAAAAGAACTGGCAGTTACTGACAAAATTCATTATAAATAGCGATTTAACTGTTGAAGAAAAAATATGCCACAAAAAATGAGGGTCAGTAACCATAGCGAATATAACAAATTTCTAGAAAAAAGAGGAAATATTTTTCATTATATCAACGAAGCCATAGAAAAGTGGTACGAGAATGGTCCAAAAATACCAGGTGGCAACAATATTTATAGCGATAAAGTTGTAATTTTGGTGCACATAATAACTTGTTTATTTAGAATAGGCCTGAGGCAAACAGTTGGGTTTATAGCAGGATACCTTGAGCAAATTGGGAAAAATTTGCAAGTTATCAGCTATTCACAATCATCAAGAAGGTTTAAGAAACTCAATATTAAGATCAATGATTGCAGAATTGATAAAAATAATATGGAAGATATCGAAATTGCTATAGACAGTACAGGAATTAGTATATACAACAACACTCCTGGTCATAGCAAAGAAAATAGCGAAGATAGAAAGTATCGCAGCTATGAACAGACAAGAAAATTGCATGTAATGTTGAATACAAACAGCAAAAAAGCCATAGCTGTAAAATACAGTAACGGTGTCTACTCTGATCACTATGGAGCTTGTGATTTGCTAAAAGAAGTCGATTTTCAGTATGTCATAAAAGTACTATATGCAGATAGGGCATATGACAGAGAAAAGCTCTATAAGCTGTGTAATCAATATGGTATAAAAACGAAAATTCCTCCGAAAAACAACGCAGCAGAGCATCCAAAGTTAGACTATATGGCTGAGAGAAATTCTGCAGTCAAGCTCATAAAGTCATATGATGAAGATGGTATAAAGAAGTGGAAAAAAGAGATGAGTTATGGAAAAAGATCTTATATAGAAGGTTTTTTCTCGCGATTAAAAAAGACATTTGGGTTTAGTTTTAGGAGCAAATCTGAAATTAATCGTGAGAAGGAACTGCTACTCAAGTGTTATTTGCTTAACAAATTTACTGAAATAGGCATGGCTAAGTTTGAGATAGCTTCATGAATTTATTGTACGTTACCTACTATCCGAAGAGCGATGCAACAAAGCCAACTGGATCCCAGATACTGTCTCTGCTGTCAAACAAATTATCCAACAAAATTACAATTAAATGGTTGATTATTTTTAAGAATACCAAAAAAGACATGCATTAATTTTCGCATTAACGCAAGAACTATGACTTTTGGACATTTGCCTTTACTTGCTAGACGCTGACAAAACTTTTGAAAATGATTATTATGGTTTTTGACTACTATAGCTGGCATATAAAGAGCTTTTCGAATACGCTCAGATCCTATTTTGCATATGCAACTTCTCTTACTTACTGACGATCCCGATTGATAATGTCCTGGATTTAGACCAGCAAAAGCTGTAAATTGTTTAGCATTGTCAAAGTTATCAACTGATGGCATTTCTGCGACAACAGCAACAGCAGTAAGATATCCTATACCTTTTATAGTCTTAAGGTTTTCCACCATATTTTTTAGATGTGGATAGTTATTTATATGCTCATTAATTTCTTTTTCGAGAACAATAATTTGCTCCTCTATTGCCAAAATTACTTTAGATATAGCTTCTTTGCAACTGGAATGCATATTTTTGTTTTCCAAGCGATTTGTCTGTTGCACCTTATCATCTTTTAGCGATTGCATGCAACGGTAAAGCTCCCTCAAATGCCTCATTTCAGGTGCAATGGGCTTCCAAAGAGCAGGTTTGTTGGCGATACAAAATCTAGCTATCATAGCTGCATCTGATTTATCTGTCTTATTTCTGAGCAGCTCACTTTTGCCAAAAGCTTTGATTTGGGCTGGGTTTACTATACTGACATTATGTCCTAAATCGTGCATAAAAGTAGCCAAATCTTCTCCATACCAACTAGTTGCTTCAAGACATAAATGAGTAAGATTTGCTCCATGGCCATTGCACCAAACTACAAGTTTTGCAAAACCATCTTGATTATTTTGAAAGACTTTGTGTCGTTTTTTACTGTCCACTAACAAACAAACATCAAATTTCTTTTTTGAAATATCCACACCCAAAATAGCATTTACTTGCATAAAATTGCCTCCAAGACTATAAATAAACTGAGAGTTTAGACTAACCTTGTAATACGGGATATAATTCCAAAAGATACTGTTCAGTCTTTAACTCTATGGGAGGGAAGCAAAATCTGGCTTAATGGCATTAGTGTCGCATCAGCTTCACCCTCCCTGTGAGGTATTTTAGCTCTAATGCCTCACATCATAAAGATACAAGTGTCTGGGCACTGGGATGACAAGAAGAGAGCACTGGAATGACAGGAGAAGGGGGGCTACTACCGTCATAAAGGAACCAGTGTCAGCTACTCGGATGATACCTCTTTCTACTTAATTTGGGTTATGCAAGAAGTCTATTCGCGGTATAGATTCCGCTAACGAGTAGCGAAATGATGGTTTTTCAAATCGTCGGTAAGCCTAAGTCAGTTTAGCTATATGCTTTTAATTCCCCCAAAAGGAGAATTAAATATGTGAAATTCTAGTTGATATAATTTAATGAATGGTTAATTTTAACTATTAATTTATTTGAGAGATTTTAATAATATTTAACCCACTCGTTTTTCTATTTTCCATATCGTGATGTGCTTGAATTATTTCATCAAATTTATATTTTTTATTGATCCGTACAGTTAAAAGTTTTTTTCTTATCATCTCGAAGATTTCCATTGTGGTAAGCACTAATGTGAATCTATCATGCTTATAATGGTATATTGAGGTTCCTGTTGCAAATAACGAACGTGAACTAAGTAAAGAAAAACTAATAGGAGCGTTACCTGATATCTGCCCATAGGAAACGTATATGCCGAACCTGCCTAAAGATTCAAAAGAGAGCTTACTTGTAGCGTAACCTATGGGGTCATACACTGCACCTACTCCTCTGTTTTGCGTAATCTCCATAATTTTAGAAACGAAGTCTTTATCATTGTAGTTTATTGCGTATGTGCAGCCACTTTGTAAAGCTATCTTCATTTTTTCATCAGAGCTTACAGAACCTATCACTACACCTTTTTTATCCTTTGCCCATTGACATATTATTTGCCCTAAGCCACCATTAGCTCCATGAACTAGCACGAAAGCACCAGGCCTGATTTTATAAGATTGATTAACTAAATAGTGAGCTGTCATACCTTTAAACAGCACTGCAGCAGCAACTTCATCAGATATGTCATCTGGAATTTTTATCAGATATTTCTGGTGTATAATGCGCTTTTCACAATATGCCCCTGGAGGAGCTGTGCAATATCCAACTCTGTCTCCAACTTTGAATCCATCACTGATTTTTTTACCAAGTTTTTCAATAACCCCAACTGCTTCCACTCCAAGCACTGATGGTAAATTTTTAATTTTGCGTGTACCTTTTCTGTGCTCTAAATCATAACGATTTAAGCCGATAGTTGTGTGACGCACTAAGACTTCCTCGCCTTTTGGCTCACCTATGCTCTTATCTACAAATTCTAATACTTCTGGTCCCCCAGTTTTTTTAATTTGTATAGCTCTAACCATGATGAATATTAAGACAAAAACTTTGATTATGTTATCTAACAATTAATATTTTGCAAAGTTATTGTTTTCACAATCAATAGACTTCTTGCGTTACCTCCTGTCATTCCAGTGTCAGCTACTTGGATGACACCCTATTGATTACTGAAATGACATGGTTTGCAAACATTCTGTTACTTAAGCTTAAAAAACGTGTATGACAGTGTTATTTCGCTCAAATCTTTTGTATTGTTATCAAGCATTATCTCAGGATCTATATAAAAAGATACGGGCATAGCTGCTTTTTGTTTTGGTAGCAACATTTGTTCTTCAAAACAAAAGCATGCAATTTTATTGAAATACTTACCTGCTTTGAAAGGCGTAACGTTATACACCGCCATTCCAAATGAAGGCTGATCAGATAGATTTTTTGCGTAATAAAACGCTAAACTTTGTTCTCCTATGTTTACGTCAACGTAGTTAGTTTCTGATTTAAACTCCCAAGGTAGATCGGACATTATATCAGCATTGAAATGGACCCTGATCTTTTGGTTAGTTATATTTGTTGTTGTGTTAGTTACTTTTCTTATTGTGCCACCATACCCAGTAGCTTTACAGAAAATGCTATATAGAGGTACCGATGCATATGCAAGACATATCATCGACACAACTAAAGATACTAAAAAGAAAACTATAGAATTCTTACTGCCTTTCCTTAAAAAGGAAAACATCTAATCCCTATTGTTGAACAAGTTAAGTAACCTGAGTAGATTGAGAAATATATTAATAAAGTCAAAATAAAGATTAGTTGCACCGAGTATTGCCAATTTAGTAGTAGCAACTTCTGATCCGTCATTATGTTTATAATAAACGTCCTTGATTCTTTGAGCATCATACGCAGTCATTAAGGTAAAGACTATTACTGATATGAACGATATTGCAAAGTGGAGAGGACTACTTCCAAGAAATAAATTTACTATAGACGCAATGATTAACCCCCAAACTCCCATAATCAAGAAAGAGCCCATACTTGTAAGATCTCTTTTTGTAGTATTGCCATATAAAGCCATAGAGCCAAACATGATTGATGTAATGAAAAACGCCCTTGCTATATTTTCTGCAGTATAAACTATAAAAACATAAGATAAGGAAAGCCCCATTAACACTGAGAACGAGAAAAATATAGTAACGGCAGACTGAGCACTTAGGTGTTGAATTCTATAAGACATGTAGAACACCAATGCAACCGGAGATAACATTACCACAAGCGATAGAACGGGATTAGAATAAATTACTTGAAAAAGACCAGAAAATACTGTTAAAAATGCAACAAGCCCTGTGACGCCCAAAGCTAAAGCCATGTAATTGTATACTTTAGTTAGGTAACTTCTAAGCCCAGCGCTATAGTAAACGCCTTGAGAGCGAATATCCTGTTCATTTCTCATATAAGACATAATATAACTCCTTTTGTCCATTATTTAACACATTATAATATAAAACCACATTTTTATCAAGTGTTTTTATTATAAACAGCTATGCGCTGGCATTTGTTTTAATATAAATAGAATATAGGCCTATTGCTGCTGCATTTGAAACATTTAAGCTGTCAATTACGTTTGATATTGGGATCTTTAAAAGATAATCACAATTTTCTTTAACTAACCTCCGCATTCCTTTCTCTTCAGAACCAAAAATAATTACTCTTTTTTTCTCAAGACTCTTTATTTCATCTATATTTTCTTTAGCATTGCAATCAAACCCGTAACACCAGTAGCCGACCTTTTTTAAATACTGCATAGTTTTTACTATATTTGTAACGTATATTAGCGGAACAATATCTAAAGCCCCACTTGCTGCTTTTGCAATAGATGCATTTTCACTCGGTGAATGGTTATGTGGTAAAACCAATGCGTTGACATTAAAACAAGCTGAAGTTCTTAAAATCGACCCAATATTGTGCGTGTCAGTGACTTGATCTAAAATGACTATAGTAGAGCTGTCGTTTGAGCTTTCAGCTATTTCTTCAATGCTTAAGTTATAAAGAATAGGGGCAACATTTAAAGCAATTCCCTGATGGTTAGCACCTTTGGGTAAAACGTCATTAAGTATTTTGTTTTCTACTAATCGAACTTTAATGCCCTTACTGTCTACACATTGCCTAATTTCTTTTTTGTGCTCTCTATAGAAATTTTCTGTTGCTAACAGTTCTATACACCGCCTATTTTTATTCTTCAGTGCTGACATGCAGGTGTGCTTTCCATACAGCCAAAAATTCTCATTAGTTTTTGACGATTTCATCGTATTATTGAAAATCGGGTTTTTATAGAATAAGCAACATTTTACTATGTTTGGATATTGTTGTAAAATTATACAATTCGATTAATGCGTTTATGTCGGACGATGAGTTGGATTGGCAAAAAAATGTTAAGCCAATAGAATGTGGAAAAGTTACTTTGAAAGTTGATCATAAAGTAAATATAAAGTCTATGGTTGATAAAGGTACCTCCGACTTACAAGGGAATTTTCTTAATACCAATAATAGTAACTCATCATTTTGTCTTGACTACAACACAAAATCAAAGATTGATAGGGGTAAATATTTTATAAGCGATAAGCTCGATTTGCACGGCTATAATATAGAGGATGCTTACTGTAAATTGATAGATTTTATTATCAAAAATTATCGAGCAGGAAATAGATGTTTATTGGTAATTACGGGATACGGCAGTGCAACAAATAAAACAGACACTATAAAGAGTAACTTAAATAAATGGTTAAATGACACTAAAATCCAGCATATGGTTCTATACTACCAACAAGCTACGAAAAAACATGGTGGTAAAGGGGCTTTTTATGTTTTATTAAGAAGGAATAAAAACCTTGAGTCCTGATACTTAAAATTCCTTTTAAGCCTTAATTTTTCTTGTATAGCCATACAGTGTTCGGCAGCGCGTGACGCACAACTGTGCGAACATTGTGATTTGGGTCTACCAGGAAGGATGTCTCCCAGTACCTCTTTTCCCGTCATCCCGCTACGTGTTAGCGGGATCTCATTTCACTTTATGAGGGTGTCATCCGAATAGCTTGACTACTTGGATCCAGATTGGATACTGAGTTGGTGAGTATAAAAGTATAGCTTCTACGTCATACCGCCGCGGTATCTCAGCCGCTAACAAGTAGCGGGGTGACGAGTTACTATACCGCTGCGAACCGTCATACCGCGATTTATTCCATAGCTGTACGAACATTCATTTTTGAAGGTAAACTGCACAGCAAATGGTGTCATTCCAGTGCTTGACACTGGAATGGCTTTGTTGCATAGCAACTGAAAAATCTGGTGGCTACTGACAAAATTCATTATAAAATAGCCATTTAACCTTGAAAGAAAAAATATGCCACAAAAAATGAGGGTCAGTAACCATAGCGAATATAACAAATTTCTAGAAAAAAGAGGAAATATTTTTCATTATATCAACGAAGCCATAGAAAAGTGGTACGAGAATGGTCCAAAAATACCAGGTGGCAACAATATTTATAGCGATAAAGTTGTAATTTTGGTGCACATAATAACTTGTTTATTTAGAATAGGCCTGAGGCAAACAGTTGGGTTTATAGCAGGATACCTTGAGCAAATTGGGAAAAATTTGCAAGTTATCAGCTATTCACAATCATCAAGAAGGTTTAAGAAACTCAATATTAAGATCAATGATTGCAGAATTGATAAAAATAATATGGAAGATATCGAAATTGCTATAGACAGTACAGGAATTAGTATATACAACAACACTCCTGGTCATAGCAAAGAAAATAGCGAAGATAGAAAGTATCGCAGCTATGAACAGACAAGAAAATTGCATGTAATGTTGAATACAAACAGCAAAAAAGCCATAGCTGTAAAATACAGTAACGGTGTCTACTCTGATCACTATGGAGCTTGTGATTTGCTAAAAGAAGTCGATTTTCAGTATGTCATAAAAGTACTATATGCAGATAGGGCATATGACAGAGAAAAGCTCTATAAGCTGTGTAATCAATATGGTATAAAAACGAAAATTCCTCCGAAAAACAACGCAGCAGAGCATCCAAAATTGGATTATATGCTTGATAGAAATGCCGCTATTCAGTTAATGAAATTACATGGTGAGAATGGTATAAAAAGATGGAAAGAAGAAGTAAATTACGGAAAAAGATCGTATATTGAAGGATTTTTCTCAAGGTTGAAGCGAATATTTGGGTTTAGTTTTAGGAGCAAATCTGAAATTAATCGTGAGAAGGAACTGCTACTCAAGTGTTATTTGCTTAACAAATTTACTGAAATAGGCATGGCTAAGTTTGAGATAGCTTCATGAATTTATTGTACGTTACCTACTATCCGAAGAGCGATGCAACAAAGCCCACTGGAATCCAGCCGGCTTTGTTGCATCGCTAGCTATGATGGATTAAAGATAAAAAAGGTGGAGAATATCAGTAGCTTATTATTCTGGTATTTATAACAAGAACGGTCAGTGAATACCTAAATTTGAGTAAAAGAAATTTCACTACCACTCACTAATCCGGCTAAAATTCAAGAATTTCAATGCTTTAGCTATTTTCAATAGAATTAAATTTATTAATATAAATAACAAGTTACTATTCTTAAATTTGATCAGATTGATTGCAAAAAAAACAAGATTTTCAATAAGTTGCTTATAATCCTAATTATAGTTAGCCTTTCATAAGTAGCGATGCAACAAAGCCATTCCAGCGTCACGCGCTGCCATGTGGTATACAAATTTCCTTCGAATTACAACGTACGTGCGCTCTATATGCACTTGATTGACAAATGCTCTCTTATCAAAATCTCAAGAATCTGCACTATATTTAATGCTGCGCCTTTGCGCAGGTTGTCAGCCACTATCCACATATTTAATCCGTGCTCAACAGTATTGTCTCTTCTAATACGCGATACATATACAGCATTCTCCTGTACAACATCAATTTGAGTTATGTATTCACTATCTTCACGCCTGTTGTACACTAAAACTCCACTATCTTCGGCTTCACTTAGCACTTCACGAGCTTGTTCTTCAGTGATATGTTGATCAAATTCCACATTTACTGCCATAGCGTGACCGATAAAGACGGGTACCCTTACACAAGTTGCAGTAACTTTTATATCTTCCTCTAAAATTTTTTTTGTCTCCTCTTGCATTTTCCATTCCTCTTCTGTAGAACCATTTTCCATGAATTCTCCTACATGGGGAATGCAATTGAATGCTATTTGCTTAGAGAATATCTTGGGTTTTTTAGCTTCGTTCATAAAGATTTTTTTTGTCTGGTCATAGAGCTCATCCATTGCTGCTTTGCCTGCACCAGAAGTTGATTGATAAGTTGAAGCAACGATTCTCTTTATTTTTGCTTTTTGGTGTAATAGATGTAGTACTAGCAGCATCTGTATTGTAGTACAGTTTGGATTGGATATTATGTTGTGGTTTTTATATTCCATAATTTTTTCTTTATTAATCTCTGGAATAATGAGTGGCACACCCTCTTTCATTCTAAAATGGGAACTGTTATCTATCACGATGCATCCAGCCTGTGTTGCAATTGGTACATACTCTTCAGAAACATGAGATCCAGCACAGAAAATGGCTACATTAGTTCCAACGAAGTCATAATCCTCAAGGCATAAAACTGTTAACTCTTTGTCACCAAAGCTCACCTTCTTCCCTTCTGATTTTTTCGATGCAAGTGCAATAACGCAATCTATCGCCTCATCTTGAAATTCAGCAAGCGTGCTTAATACCTCACGCCCTACTCTTCCGGTTGCTCCAATAACAGCAATTTTGTATCCCATATAGATGAACCTCTAATTTCAAAGTTCTATTATATTTTTACTGACAAAATTTACAATTGTTTTAATATTTTTACCTTGCAATTAATTGTAATTTAGCTATTATTATGCAATATTAGTAATATTACATAATGAAATGAAAGATGAGTAAGGAATACGATGAAACTAAGGTTAAACCTGCAATTTCTACACCTCAAGGGCCTGAAGGAACCAATGGATCAAAGGCCCAAAGTGTTCTTTCGAATAAAAGAAAGCCTACAATAAATTTTGATGATAAAAAGTATGGTGTAAAAACCTCTAAAATAGACCAACAGTCTCTAAACAAAAGACAAGAATCTTCAAAGCTAAGAGATCTCTTAAGGTCAATACCAATAATAAGGAGATTTTTAGCAAGGATTTTCACACCTGAAAAAATAGAAATCATCAGTAACCCTATATATGACAACATGGAAGCATATAAAAAATCGCAGGAAGATTACCCTAGTAAGATAAAAGATGAAACTAGTATAGATGATGAACACACAAAAGAAGTAGATAGTAAACTTGAGAAGGGTAATGTTGAACAAGTGGACAACAAGAAAAGTCGTAGTTCATACATATCAATCATTTAAAAATTATCTCTAGTTATAACATTGTATCTGTTCAGATGCATGGCTTATGTACAAATATTGAAACAAAAATTCCAGTGCTCCCTTTCTTGTCATCCCAGTGCGTGACACTGGGATGGCTTTGTTGCATCGCTCTTCGGATAGTAGGTAACGTACAATAAATTCATGAAGCTATCTCAAACTTAGCCATGCCTATTTCAGTAAATTTGTTAAGCAAATAACACTTGAGTAGCAGTTCCTTCTCACGATTAATTTCAGATTTGCTCCTAAAACTAAACCCAAATATTCGCTTCAACCTTGAGAAAAATCCTTCAATATACGATCTTTTTCCGTAATTTACTTCTTCTTTCCATCTTTTTATACCATTCTCACCATGTAATTTCATTAACTGAATAGCGGCATTTCTATCAAGCATATAATCCAATTTTGGATGCTCTGCTGCGTTGTTTTTCGGAGGAATTTTCGTTTTTATACCATATTGATTACACAGCTTATAGAGCTTTTCTCTGTCATATGCCCTATCTGCATATAGTACTTTTATGACATACTGAAAATCGACTTCTTTTAGCAAATCACAAGCTCCATAGTGATCAGAGTAGACACCGTTACTGTATTTTACAGCTATGGCTTTTTTGCTGTTTGTATTCAACATTACATGCAATTTTCTTGTCTGTTCATAGCTGCGATACTTTCTATCTTCGCTATTTTCTTTGCTATGACCAGGAGTGTTGTTGTATATACTAATTCCTGTACTGTCTATAGCAATTTCGATATCTTCCATATTATTTTTATCAATTCTGCAATCATTGATCTTAATATTGAGTTTCTTAAACCTTCTTGATGATTGTGAATAGCTGATAACTTGCAAATTTTTCCCAATTTGCTCAAGGTATCCTGCTATAAACCCAACTGTTTGCCTCAGGCCTATTCTAAATAAACAAGTTATTATGTGCACCAAAATTACAACTTTATCGCTATAAATATTGTTGCCACCTGGTATTTTTGGACCATTCTCGTACCACTTTTCTATGGCTTCGTTGATATAATGAAAAATATTTCCTCTTTTTTCTAGAAATTTGTTATATTCGCTATGGTTACTGACCCTCATTTTTTGTGGCATATTTTTTCTTTCAAGGTTAAATGGCTATTTTATAATGAATTTTGTCAGTAGCCACCAGATTTTTCAGTTGCTATGCAACAAAGCCCACTGGGATCCAGATTGGGCACTAAGTTGGTAAACACGAAAGCGATTAATCCTTTACAACGTTTTTGATGGAACTGCGCGAAAGAACTGGATGCCAGTGTCACGCACTGGCATGACACCCATTTCTTCCTATAGTTGTCTTTTCTCGTCTACCTTATTTTGCCACTCTGCTGAACAGATACATAACATTTGCTATACAGAAACTCTGCGATACCAAAATAAATAAAGAGGTACGCCACTTGCAGTGAATAAGCTTGCGATCAGCAAGGTATTCACAGAAGTTTCAAATATTACCCAGCAGCAAAAGGTTGTTGCTATACTGCCAATTAAAAATTTGTAACAACTCTTTTCTTGCACAATAACTTTGAGAAAAGCAAGACTGCATGCAAGGTAAACAAATAAAAATGAAACTACAGAAAAGTCGATAATTGATGTGATCTGCTTAGCAAAATTGTTGCTTGAAGTGAGGATTAGTAAAGTTGCAGTTCCAACTGAGCTAGTTGTTATGCCCCAGAAAGGAGAACCGTGCTTGTTTCTTTGAGCAAAAAACTGTGGCATCAGTTTATCTTTTGCAAGGCCAAGGGCCACTTGTCCACTAGCTAGTACCCAAGCGTTTAAAGTACCAACACAAAAAATGAACGCAGTTATAGAAATAATCAAGTGCCAATTGCCAGAGGCCATAATTTTTATTGCGTCAACATATGGTGCTCTTGAACTTGCTAAATCATTGCCATTTATTAATCCCATAATTGCAAGATTGTTGATAAAATACACAACAGCAACAGAGATTGTTCCAAGTACCACAGCTCTTGGTATTGTTCTAGCTGGATTATCAACTGACCCTGCAGGTGCTGTTGCCAATTCAACTCCAATAAAACCCCATAGAGTAATAAGTGTAGAACGGGCAAGAATCTGCGATGTTGTAAGATTTGATATTTCTTCACTTATGATGAAGTTATTTCTATCAAAAAAAAACAATGCTGCTATAGGTATTACAAGCAATACAGAAATTTTTATCACCGTCAATAAAAACTCAACACGTCCAGCAGTAGCTACTCCTCTAAAATTTATTAGTGTAATAATTGTAAGTAATAACATCTCTAAAAACAGATGTACGTTTTGAATATCTTCATGGAAAAATGGTGTAAGATAACCAACACCCACAACTATTACGGCTGTTGTGCTAACCCATGAGATCACCCAATACGTCCAACCAACAAAAAAAGCTGCAGCAGGGCCAAAAGCATGCTTTACATAGACGTGAGGGCCACCCGTTTCCGGAAATTTTGCGCAGAGTGAGGCAAAAACTAAAGCAAGAGATATAGCACCAAGCCCTGATATTATCCAGCTTATAAGGCTATACATGCCATATGGAGCAAGGCTAATTGGAAGCATAAAAATTCCAGAGCCAATTTGGCTGCTAATCACTAAGGCAAAAATAGCCCAAAAACCTATTTTATTTGACACAATAATTCTTATCTAAATAGATTAACAATATACCCTAAACTCAGAAATTTCAATTGATCTTTTAACATAAAAACTTGCATTTTTTTCAATTTATTCCTAAAATAGATTATATTAACAGATTATTAAGAGGGGGTTATGAATCCGAGATTAAAAGCATTTTTGATTGTTTGTAGTATTATTGCATTTTTGATTGCACTTTTGTTTCTCGTGTATTATTTAAATCTTCTTGTTAACTATATCCTTGACCCGATTCTAGTTCGTCCCTTTGAAAGATTATACAAAAACTTAATTGTTGATGGTCTTTATGCCTATTTATCTACAAGCACTTCTAGCCCTGCACTAGCATTTTTGGCTACAGGTTTTATTGTTATTGCTGCGTTTATTTGCCTGAATAAAATGCTTCTTCCCTTGCAAGAGAAGATCATAAACAACTATACCTCCTTTAAAAACAACAATATTGATAGCAATAGCATGTTGTTTGAGGTTTATAAAGATCCAACAATAAAATTAAAGGACAAAATCTTATTCTTCAGTATACACTTGATATATTACCTACAGCTTCCATTTTTGTATATTGCATCAAAGGTATCAGCTCTACGTGGGTTTCTTATATTTAATTTTGGTTTATTATTGTTAAATTATGCACTGCTAATTCCAGTAGCACTTCTTGAGTTAATAAAATATCCATCAGTAAAACTCTTTTCACCTTTGGGTTTGAATGTAAAGCAGCTAAGCTTTTTGTTTAATGTAAGTGATGTGGGTACTAGTAGTCAGAGCGTTCATACTAGAAGTTTTCAGCAAAGCGTTATTGAATGTGCCAAAAAATTAAAGGAAGAACATGGTACGCCGTTAAATGAGTTGGATGAAGAGTTTAAAAGTTATATAAGCGGTTTAACAAGTCAGCAAAAACGAATGATAGAACCTTATCTAAGATTGGATAGTTATGAAACTGGGGAGTGGGTAAATTGGGTAGATTCACAAACCGGATTGACATTGACACAGGCTATAAATTTAGTTTTAATTGCGGCAAGAGAGCAAAATGCAGACGTAGAACTATTGAAATCTATATTACTGGTTCGCTTTGAAGAAAGTAACCGCCAATGTGGTCCTGGAATGCTTCTCCGTATTATTTATGCATTAAGTGGCCTTGAAGCAGAAAACAACTTTGCAGCTCAACTGGAGCCTCAGCTAATGGGGAAGTTGGCTGGTAATGCTACTAAAAGATTTCTTGAGAAATATGTGGATAAGCACTACCATAAAATAAAAGTTTTGAAAGAAAATTTTGATAATTTGTATTCACCAAGTTCTGGGGTGGATTTGAGCAACGTGAGTGATGAAGTAAAGGACGGCATTTCTTATACAAGAGATGCTATAAAAGAATTCGTGTTTAAGGAATTATATGTAAAGTTTTATAACGACTATGGGGAGCATATTCAGAGAGGGCAGATAAAACAAAGGTTAAGGGAGTTAATAACGGATGAAGTCGTAGACGCGGCAATATATTCTAAAATAGATGAAATAGAAATCCCTGCAGAACCACCTACTTATCTTGAAAGAGTAAGAGGTTGTCCGGAAACTAGTAAATTCAAGCATATTCCCTCTTTAACATAACCCTACTCATAGCTAGGTATATGAAATTCTCAGTGGATGTTGTGAGTAAATCATACTCCTTCGATAGCCTTCTATTCCTATTAACCCAAGCAAAAGTCCTTTCTACAACCCATCTTCTTGGCTGTACTTTAAACCCTTGTTCTCTTGTTGGTAGTAGCTCAGGTGGCGTATCTTTGTGCACCCAAAATCTACATGGAGGCCTTGTAACAATTTCAATATCTATGTCATATTCTTCCTTTATGTGATTCTTTAAATTTCTTCCTTGGTATCCCATGTCAGCCCACATTTTTTTAACTTTAGTATATTTTGTTCTCATATTGTTTAATGCTATTTTAATACCATCTCTATCATTTTCGTTAGCAGCGCCTACGTAACAACCTAGTATAAAACCCTGAGTGTCTGTAATTATATGCCTTTTTCTACCCTTTACTTTTTTACTTCCATCATAGCCTTTGATCCCCCCTTTTCTGTAGTCTTTACAGATTGACTATCTACTATACAGGCACTCGGCTGCTCATTCCTTCCTATTTTTCTTCTACTATATTTTGTAATTTCATAATTCATTTTCTCAAAAATTCCCTGCTTCTTCCATTGCCTGAACTGCTCATACACAGTCTTCCATAGCGGAAAATCATTTGGTAAATACCGCCATTGACACCCTGTACGCAATACATAGAAAATTGCTTCTAATATTTCTCTTTTGCTATACTTTGGCGGCCTTCCTCCTTTCTTGTATGATACTCTGAAGTGTTTTTCTATTCTTGCCCATTCCCTTTCGCTTAGATCTGTTGGATACTTTTTTCTCATCTTTACCCCGTACTAAAATTTCAGATATTATAGCCTTTTACTTGTTTCCGGACAACCTCTAAAAGCATTTTTTGGAGGTCATGCAAGGTCTTCTGCTGCTTAGTGGTTTAGTTCGTGCTATATAGCTAAACTAACTTAGATTTACTGACAATTTTAAAACAACAAATTCGTCATTCCGCTACTAGTTAGCGGAATCTATACCGCGAATGAATCCATAGCTGTACGAACATTGTGATTTGAGAGCAATTTCCATAAGGGAGGGTGTCATTCCAGTGCCAAGCACTGGAATCCAGCCTTTATTATGCAGCCACTTGGTTGAAATTAAGTCTTCTGGATCCCAGTGGGCTTTGTTGCATCGCTCTTCGGATAGTAGGTAACGTACAATAAATTCATGAAGCTATCTCAAACTTAGCCATGCCTATTTCAGTAAATTTGTTAAGCAAATAACACTTGAGTAGCAGTTCCTTCTCACGATTAATTTCAGATTTGCTCCTAAAACTAAACCCAAATATTCGCTTCAACCTTGAGAAAAATCCTTCAATATACGATCTTTTTCCGTAATTTACTTCTTCTTTCCATCTTTTTATACCATTCTCACCATGTAATTTCATTAACTGAATAGCGGCATTTCTATCAAGCATATAATCCAATTTTGGATGCTCTGCTGCGTTGTTTTTCGGAGGAATTTTCGTTTTTATACCATATTGATTACACAGCTTATAGAGCTTTTCTCTGTCATATGCCCTATCTGCATATAGTACTTTTATGACATACTGAAAATCGACTTCTTTTAGCAAATCACAAGCTCCATAGTGATCAGAGTAGACACCGTTACTGTATTTTACAGCTATGGCTTTTTTGCTGTTTGTATTCAACATTACATGCAATTTTCTTGTCTGTTCATAGCTGCGATACTTTCTATCTTCGCTATTTTCTTTGCTATGACCAGGAGTGTTGTTGTATATACTAATTCCTGTACTGTCTATAGCAATTTCGATATCTTCCATATTATTTTTATCAATTCTGCAATCATTGATCTTAATATTGAGTTTCTTAAACCTTCTTGATGATTGTGAATAGCTGATAACTTGCAAATTTTTCCCAATTTGCTCAAGGTATCCTGCTATAAACCCAACTGTTTGCCTCAGGCCTATTCTAAATAAACAAGTTATTATGTGCACCAAAATTACAACTTTATCGCTATAAATATTGTTGCCACCTGGTATTTTTGGACCATTCTCGTACCACTTTTCTATGGCTTCGTTGATATAATGAAAAATATTTCCTCTTTTTTCTAGAAATTTGTTATATTCGCTATGGTTACTGACCCTCATTTTTTGTGGCATATTTTTTCTTTCAAGGTTAAATGGCTATTTTATAATGAATTTTGTCAGTAGCCACCAGATTTTTCAGTTGCTATGCAACAAAGCCATCCCAGTGTCTAGGCACTGGGATGACACCATTTGCTGTGCAATTTACCTTCAAAAATGAATGTTCGTACAGCTATGGAATGAATCGTGGTATGACGCGTTAGCTATAGCTTTGTCTTCCCTTTTCTGAATGGCTTGCAAGCTGCTATCTCTACAAAAACTATATTTTTCTTCAGAAGAGAGTTATATTGTAACTATGGACAAAATAATCATAAAAAAATTTGGTGGGACTTCGCTAACTGATTTAAACCGAGTTGCAAATTTGATAAAAAACGATATTGAGAAAGGTTGTAATGTAATCGTTGTTGTATCTGCTGTTGCAGGATTTACTGACCAAATGGTTTTTCAGGCTAGGCAAATCTCAAATTTAAGTTATAGACAAGAGTTATCAGAGTATGACGTTATGCTTTCAGCAGGAGAACAAATCTCTTGCGGTCTATTAGCTATCACTCTCCAATCGATCGGAGTTAATGCTAAATCGTGGCTTGCCTGGCAGTTACCAATTGTAACTGATGATTTTTATTCTGAGTCTAAAATAAAAACAATAAAGATTGAACGTGTGAAAAGATCTTTTGCTGAGGGTTATACTGCTGCGATCATTGCTGGTTTTCAGGGTATAAATGATGATAGAATCACTACTTTTGGAAGAGGAGGCTCTGATATATCAGCAGTTGCCTTCGCGGTAGCCTTTGGTGTTAGAACTTGCGAAATTTTTACTGATATTGATGGAATATATACAGCAGACCCGAGAATTGTTCCAAAGGCACGCAAGCTCAAATTTATCTCTTACGATGAAATGTTGGAAATGTCGTCATCTGGTGCTAAAATACTGCATAATCGTTCAGTACAACTTGCAATGAAACATAACATTAAAGTGCAAGTGCTATCCACTTTTAAGGAAGTAGAAGGCACCACAGTGCTACACAAAAGGGATGTACTAGAGAGATACTTAATTACTGGAATAACTTATAGCACTAATGAAGCTCTTGTAACTTTCACTAACCTTGCAAATAACTTGCGTACTTTAAGAGATATAGCAGGAGCAAACGTTAAAATTGATATGATACATGGGTCAAGTTTTGTTATCTCCAAATTTGATATTGATTTAATGGAAAAGTTACTGAATAAGAATGAAAATTATGCTATAAACGATAATGTAGCTAAAATTTCAATAATTGGTATTGGTGTTATGTCTAACACTGAAGTGATGCACCGCACACTCAAGGTTTTAAGCGAAAAAAAGATAGAAATACTTGCTATCACAACATCTGAAATCAAAATCAGTATAATTGTTCAAAAAGAATGCGCTGTAGCTTTAGTCAAAGATTTACATACTGAGTATGAGCTTGATATGCAGCACTAGGATAGGCTTGACGTCCAGTTGTCTAAGAGTATGTCTTGAAAAGGAATGAGGAAAAAAATATGATAGTGTAAGTAAAAAATAGGAGGGAAAATTGTATCCAAGTGATATAAGTGATAAGGAATGGGAAATTTTGGAGCCACATGTTGCACAAGGAAAGATAGGGAGGCCAAGAAAGCACAATATCAGAACAATTATTAATGCAATAAGGTATATAATGAGAGGTGGTTGTCAATGGAGAATGCTGCCGAAAGATTTTCCTCCATGGAAGACGGTGTATGACTATTTTCTCAGGTGACGTAGTAATGGCAAATTGGAAAAAATACATAATATGCTAGTAAAAGAGGTAAGAAAAATGTTTGGTAAAAATGAAACACCTTCAGTAGGAATAATTGACAGTCAATCAGTAAAAACCACTCAAAAAGGGGATCCAGAGGATATGATGCTGAAAAAAAAATAAAGGGTAGAAAACGTCATATTGTTGTAGATACAGTGGGCTTAATTATTGCGGCTGATGTTCATAGTGCAAGTGTTCAAGATCGTGATGGTGCTCTAAATCTTTTCACTCAAGCTAAATACAAGGCTCCAACTTTACGTAAGTTTTTTGCTGATCAAGGATACATAGCAAAACCGCTGTTTATTGGAGACAGGATACGATTACCAAGAAAGCTGTTGATGTTACAGGATTTTTCGACAATCTGGACCACAATTTAGCACTGCAGGCTATCAAGAAGCACACAGACTGCAAATGGGTCATACTGTATGTTGAAAGGTGGATGAAATCCCCTATTCAGCAAGCAGATGGCAGTAAGGTAGTTAGGGAAAAAAGGAGTTCCGCAAGGAGGTTCAATAAGCCCAATCATTTCAAACATATTTATGCACCATGCATTTGATATATGGATGAAACAAAATCACCCAACAGTACCATTTGAAAGATATGTGGATGATGCGATAGTGCACTGCAGAACTAAAAGACAGGCAGAATTTATGCGAGCAGCAATTGAAGAAAGATTGGCACAATGTAAGCTAAAATTGCAACCTGATACCAATGCCATTCCAAAACTCCATCATTATACTGCCTTAGTATAACCTTCTCACTTCTATTGTCTATTTGTTTGTTATGTAATAGAAATTGGTATGAGATTGAAGAATTAAGTGTGAACGGTTACAGAATTTTTGCCAGGAGAAACATATAGTTGAAGTAATTCAGATTTGTAAGATATGTTTATCTGCAATTATAGCTTCAACAGTAGGCAATGTTGCTTTTAATTACCTCAACATTTTCTCTTGGCAATTCTTTAATGAACCGAGAAGCGCGCATCGGTTGCCACTGGTTGTTAATTTCCCTCCTATCTGCACATGAAATGATTAACCTTTCCTTTGCCCTGGTTATGCCAACATATGCAAGTCTTCTTTCTTCTTCTAAAGCTTTACCACTTTTGTCATCAAAAGATCTTTGATGAGGAAATAATCCCTCTTCCCAACCAGGTAGAAACACGCACGGGAATTCAAGTCCTTTGGCTGCATGAAGAGTCATAACATATACGGTGTCATCGTTATTCATATTATCCACTTCCATCACCAGACTTATATGCTCCAAGAAAGTTGTGGCATTATCGAAATTTTTTAAAGATGAGATGAGCTCTTTAACATTTTCTATTCGTGCTAAGCCTGTTACCTCCTCATTTTCAAGCATTTCAATATATCCTGATTGGTTTGCTACGATTTTAACGAATTCATGCAGTGGTTTTACGCTTACTATTTCTTCCCAAGCTTTAATTTTATTTAAAAAATCGTTGAGTGAGAGTTTAATTCTTTCGGTTACCTGATTACTATTAACTAATATTTTTGCTGCCTCAAAAAAAGAAATTTTGTTATCCTGAGCAGTCGTGTATATTTTCTTTAGAGTTGTAGCTCCTATGCTTCTTTTTGGCCGATTTACTATCCTTTCGAAAGCTAAGTCATCGTTATTGTTTGTAACAAGTCTTAAATATGCAATTATATCCCTGACTTCCTGACGTTCGTAGAATTTTACGCCACTTATAATCTTGTAGGGAATTGAATATTTTATAAAATACTCTTCGAGAACTCTAGTTTGAAAAGTGGCCCTTACCAGCACTGCAATGTCACTAAATCTGTATTTATTGAGTTTCAATATCTGTTCGCTTATGAACCTTGCTTCAGCTTTCCCATCCCATAATTTTATTAGATTTACCTTTTCCCCTTCAATGTTTGTTGTCCACAATTTTTTTTCTAAGCGAGTCTTATTGTGATTGATAACATATGACGCAGTTGCAAGTATGTGGGATGTTGACCTGTAGTTACACTCTAGTTTAACGGTTTTTGCATTTTTAAAATCATCAGAAAACTTCAAAATATTTTCAACTTCTGCACCACGCCAACTATATATCGACTGGTCATCATCTCCTACACAGCAAATATTTGAGTGCTCTTTTGCAAGGTATTTTAGCCAAAGATATTGTATCGCATTTGTATCTTGATATTCATCTACCATGACATATTTAAACTTGTTTTGGTAGTAGGACAGAACTTCGGTCTTTTGATTAAAGAGCTGTATGTTATATAGCAATAAGTCACCAAAATCGACAGAATTAAGGAATTTCAACCTTTCCTGATACTGGTGATAGACCTTGAGTGCAGTTACATATACTGGCCTAAATGATTGAATATCTTCCACTTCAGATGGCAATAAGCACTTCTCTTTCCATTGCTGAATAATATTCATAATGGTCTTACATTTTTCTGATAGGTAATCAGGATTTATTTCATTGATAATATTTTTTATTACCTGTAATTGGTCATCCACACCAATGATTGTAAAATTGGGGTTTAAGCCCACAATTTCTGCGTGCATGCGCAAAATTTTTGCTGCAATTGCATGGAAAGTGCCAAGCCATGGTATGTTTGTGCCCGTTAGCTCAAGTACCCTTGATACCATCTCATTTGCTGCTTTATTTGTAAATGTAACTGCTAATATCTCATCAGAATAAGCGTGACCGTTTCTAATTATGTGTGCTATTCTTGAAGTAATCGTTCTTGTTTTTCCCGTCCCGGCTCCTGCCAGTATCAAAACTGGTCCATCTATGTTAGTTACAGCTGATTGTTGTTCTGGATTTAGCAGTGAGAGATAATCGTTCATCGTAGCCCTATAGATTATAACTTCGTAAAGTTAAACCTATGATTGAAATATTGTAAAGGTTTTATTGAATAGAACAGTTAAAGAATGCTTCACTCAAGTACTACATATTTAAACGTAGGTTTTACATCTATTTTGTTTTAGTAGTTTCAGGTGTATGTCGAGTAACAACAACTTGATTTGAGGTATTGGCACCAGAACTTCTGCTTGTTGGGTGGATAAGTGGAGTTTGGAATGGCTTATATGTACGCCTTCATTTCTATTTCTTCAGCTTTATAATAATTTAAAATGGAGCTGGAGCTTTGTAGTACAATGTTTTCAAACGTTTAATATAATATTGACTTTACCACGATAGTCACTTTAAATTAGTAACTATTGTTGCAGTTAAAGTATCGATGCCTTTTTTCTTTTATTTTTTTGCAATTCTCAGCATTTTATCTGCTGTATGCGTAATTAGTGTAAGAAATCCTGTGCATGCAGTATTATTTTTAATTTTCACCTTCGTTAACTCTGCAGTTCTTTTCATTCTCCTTGGAGCTGAGTTCATTGCTATGATGGTGATGATAGTATACATCGGTGCGGTTGCGGTGTTGTTCCTCTTTGTAGTTATGATGCTCGATATTGACTACATAAGGTTGCGCCAGGGTTTTGCAAAGCATTGCACTCTTGGTGCTATGTTGTGTGTTGTGTTTTTTCTAGTCATCAGCTTTGTAATCCGCAGCTCAGCACCGAATATAAGCAATGTTATAAACTATAATACCAATAATGTGAAAGCTATTGGTAATTTG
The DNA here is from genome assembly GCF_947251755.1 of Wolbachia endosymbiont (group A) of Philonthus cognatus. NCBI lineage: Bacteria > Pseudomonadati > Pseudomonadota > Alphaproteobacteria > Rickettsiales > Anaplasmataceae > Wolbachia > Wolbachia endosymbiont (group A) of Philonthus cognatus. The sequence goes on along the minus strand of NZ_OX366388.1, from coordinate 1,680,411 downwards.
CTGTATACCGACTACATGTACGCTTTTCATCTTTCTGGTATTCTGCTGCTTGTTGCAATTGTCGGTGCAATTGCTCTTACTTTGCAGGACAAGAAAAAAGGAGTTAAAAAACAGAATGTATTAAAGCAATTGACACAATCTTCATCTGTAAAATTGATTAAGGCTAAATTTGGAAAAGGAGTAGAATGGAAATAGGATTAAATCACTTTTTGATAGTTGCTGCTGTTTTGTTCACTATTGGAGTGTGCGGTATTTTCATCAACCGTAAGAGCATAATCAATATATTGTTATCAATAGAAATATTATTGCTGGCAATTAATATCAACTTAGTTGCTTTTTCTGCCTTTATGAATGATATAGTTGGGCAAATTTTTGTGATGTTTGTGTTGACTGTTGCGGCAGCAGAGTCAGGAGTTGGGCTTGCAATATTGGTTGTATATTATAGAAGCCGTGGCAATATAGATGTTGAACAAGCAAATTTAATGAAAGAATGAAAGTATGATGGATATACTGAAATTAATAGTATTTTTGCCACTTTTTGGTTCGCTATTTGCAGCACTTTTTAGAAAAAGTCAGTTAGTTACAACGGCAGGGATTGGAATATCTGCAGTTTTATCTTGGTATGTTTTTCTCACCTTCTCTGAAAATTATCACTTGAGTTTATTTCCTTTGTTTTCATTGAGCATCTTAAAAGTAAATTGGGCAATTAGTGTGGATGCTCTCTCATCCTTAATGCTTATTGTTATTACCACCGTTTCACTGGTAGTACATCTCTACTCTATCGGTTATATGGAGCATGATAAGGGGAAGTCGAGGTTTTTTTCTTACCTATCGCTATTTACGTTTTGCATGATTGTGCTGGTTGTAAGCGATAATTTCGTGCAGCTTTTTTTTGGCTGGGAAGGGGTTGGCCTATGTTCTTATTTACTCATAGGATTTTGGTTCCAAAAATATTCTGCAAATAATGCAGCAATTAAAGCATTTGTTGTGAATAGGGTAGGAGACTTTGCACTATTGATTGGAATCTTTCTTATTTATTATACATTTCACTCTTTGAATTTTACTGAAGTTTTTGACACAACTGATCTTCTTGGCACGCAGAACATTAGGGCATTCTGCTGTGAATTCAAAGTAACTCATATAATATGCATATTACTTTTTATTGGCTGTATGGGTAAATCTGCACAGCTTGGTTTACATGTTTGGTTGCCAGATGCAATGGAAGGGCCAACTCCTGTTTCTGCACTTATTCACGCAGCAACGATGGTAACAGCAGGTATATTTTTAGTAGCAAAGTGTTCTCCATTGTTTGAGTTATCAAATGTGGCACGAGAATTAATAGTTATCGTTGGAGCACTCACTGCTTTTTTTGCAGCCACCGTTGCAATTACTCAGAACGATATAAAGAAAATAATTGCTTATTCAACCTGCAGTCAACTTGGTTATATGTTCATGGCATGTGGGCTTTCTGCTTACAATGTTGCTATTTTTCATTTAATGACACACGCTTTTTTTAAAGCTCTACTATTTCTTGGTGCTGGCAATGTGATTCATGCAATGCATCATGAGCAAAACATTCAGAAAATGGGAAATTGCTGGAAGAAAATCCCTTGCACTTACGCTCTCATGTGGATTGGATCTCTTGCGCTTTCTGGGATATTCCCATTTGCAGGTTTTTATTCAAAGGATTTGATAATTGAACATGCTTATAGCACGGATAGCTTTGCTTTTGTAATAAGCTTAGTTGTTGCATTCTTCACAGCGTTTTACTCTTGGAGGTTATTGCTTCTTGTGTTCCACAGCCAAAAACAAAGTAAAATTAATATACATGAGGCACCAAAGATTATGCTTATACCATTACTGATACTCGCTTTTGGATCAGTATTTTCTGGAATATGGGGAGCAAATATTTTGAACATAACTAGTAATGCGTTTTGGAAATCAAGTTTAGTGATGATTGATGAGCATGGAGTTCATAATTTCTTTATAAAACTACTGCCAACCTTAACAAGCCTAAGTGGAATAGCACTTGCGTACCTAATTTACCAATATCAAGTAATTAGGCAAATTAAGAGTAAATTTTTACTTAAGTTTTTGCAGAATAAATGGTACTTTGATGAGGTGTATGAGTTTGTTATAATTGCACCGATAAGGTTTATATCTAGGCTTCTATGGAAGTTTGATGTTAAGGCTATTGATTCATTTGGACCAAATGGTGTTGTAAGGTTGGTTAATGAATGTTCAAAAAGTTCTATAAAGTTACAAACTGGTTATATATTTGATTATGCATTTATTATGTTTGTTACTTTAATAATCGGTGCTTTATATATTATTGGAATTAAATAGAAGGTGTTGTTACTTAGTATATTTTTGCTTCCACTGATAGGAGCATTGATTTTATCCTTAATCAGGATTAATCATCAATCTATACACTTAAGATTCCTTGCCCTATTTTTTGCTGTACTTCCATTTTTGCTTAGCATTGTAGCTTGTATAGAATTTGATTATAACGATGCGGACTTTCAGTTTGTCAGCTACCCAATTAGAAATGTTGGAATAGGGATAGATGGTATATCGTTGCTTTTCCTTCTGCTTACAACTTTCTTGTTTGTAATTTGTATACTCTACAACTGCAAAATGAGTTATACGACCCTAAAAGCCTATATGGCATTATTTCTACTGCTTGAGAGTGTTGTAGTCGGTTTTTTCGTTTCACTGAATGCTATAAGCTTTTATGTGTTTTTTGAAGCTGTTTTAATACCAATGTTCTTTATTATTGGCATTTGGGGAGGAAAACACAGGGTATATGCAACGTTTAAGTTGTTTCTTTATACATTAACTGGCTCATTATTATTTCTACTTGGATTGGTGTACATCTATAGCACTTTTGGGACGTTTAATATACAAAAATTAGCTACATTAGTGCCAAGCCTTGATCTTGAAGTGCAGTCATTGCTGTGGATTGCATTTTTTATTTCTTTTGCAATAAAAGTACCGATGTTTCCATTTCACACTTGGCTTCCTGATGCGCATGTACAATCACCAACTTCTGGATCTGTGATTTTAGCTGGCTTGCTTATTAAAATGGGAGGATATGGATTTTTAAGGTTTTCTATTCCAATGCTTCCTCAGGCAAGTTTGTATTTTTCAAATTTCGTTGTTGTGCTGAGCATTATTGCGGTGATATATGCTTCGCTAGTTGCGTTTGCTCAAGATGATATAAAGAAGTTAATAGCTTATTCTTCAATAGCACATATGGGGATCGTTACTGCTGGCCTCTTTTCATTTTGTGAGGAAGGAGTACTGGGTAGCATATTTCAAATGATTAGTCATGGCCTTATTTCTGCTGCTTTATTTTTGTGTGTTGGAATGCTATATACTCGAACTGGAACTTTGGAGATTGCAAAATATTTTGGCATAGTAAACACAATGCCAAAATTTGGTTTTATGTTCATTTTATTTTCAATGGCTTCAATAGGGCTACCTGGAACATCTGGATTCATAGGTGAGTTTTTGGCTATGGTTGGAATGTTTAAGAGCATAGGGTTTTTTACAGGATTTATCGCACTTGGCACTATTTTAAGCGCAGTTTATATGCTGAATTTATGTAAGCAAATAATATGGGGGGTTAGCTATTCTAAATTATTAAATAACCGTTTGGATAGCATAGAATTTTCTGTCTTAATTCTGCTTGCAGTGTTTGTTATTTTGCTTGGATTTTACCCAACCCTTGCACTGAATTATTTGAAGCCATGTATGGCAAATTTGTTAGTCAAATATAATGCGCTATGAATTATATACAGATATTGCCGGAAACGTTCTCTATTATCTCCTCGTTCGTGTTGCTGCTGCTTGGGATTATATTTAACCGCCGAACTATCAACTTATTAGCACTTGGCTGCACAGTGGTAACTTTGATTATTTTAATTCTTTCGGCAGAAAACAATGAAATTTTTCTCTTTAATTCGTTGTTAAAACTCAATTTATACATCAGGTCAGCCCAAGGGTTAATTCTCAGCACAGGAATTTTAATACTTTTGATGCTGAATTTATCAAAATATGACTATAAGTATGAATTTTCAATGCTGATTCTTTTTGCGCTATTTGGCATGATAACTTTGGTTTCAGCAAATAGTCTGATTTCTTTTTATTTAGCTTTTGAGTTGATGAGTATATCTTTGTATGTTCTTGCGAGCTTTAATAAAGATTCGATTTATTCATGTGAAGCAGGAGTGAAATATTTTACACTCAGTGCATTATCTTCCTGCATTATGCTATATGGAATGTCGCTGCTTTATGGATATACAGGACAAGTCAATTTCTCTGAGCTCGGTTCATTCTTGCAAAACCATCAGATAACTTATGGAATAGTTTTTGGGTTAGTCTTTGTCCTAATTGGTTTGTGTTTCAAGCTTGCTATTGCTCCTTTTCATATGTGGGCTCCAGATGTCTATCAAGGTGCACCTACCATAGTAACTGCGTTTTTTTCTACGGCCCCAAAAGCTGCACTTGTAACATTTTTAATTCGATTGATGAATGAAGAGTTAGTAAATGTAAAAAGTTATGTTCAGCCTATTTTCTTATACGTTTCAGCATTGTCTGTGCTTATCTCAGCTTTTGGGGCCTTACGTCAGCAAAACTTAAAAAGGCTGCTTGCTTACAGTTCAATTGGTCACATTGGTTTTATATTTGCTTCACTTTCTATTTTTACACAAGCAGGAACAGATAGTGCCTTAATGTATCTGGTGATATATATCATCACAAGCATAGGGCTATTCTCATATCTCGTACAAATTGACGATGACGATTGTGATATTGCAAATTTATCTGGTATAGGGAAGAAACGCCCAATTGTAGCATTTCATCTTTCTGTGCTGTTACTCTCAATGTCGGGAATACCTCCACTTGCAGGTTTTATCGCTAAATTTTTTATATTCAAAAGTTTAATAAATTCTGGCTTTATCAGCCTGTCCTTGATCCTTGTAATAGCAAGTGTTGTATCGTGTTACTATTATCTAAATATCATAAAAGCTATGTATTTTGATAAAGCTAGTGGTAATAAGGTTGCTTATTCTAAGGGTCTATTCATTATCACTTCAGTGGCTTCACTGATCAACCTCGTTCTTTTCTTGTACGTTTTACTCACTCATTGAACTAAAGGACTGACAAGGTGATCCCTGAGGGCTTTCATATTCATCATTACAAAGAAGTTTCAAGCACTAATAAAGAAGCGTTGGATTTAATTGATAAAGGAATATCAAATGAAACTATTATTGTTGCTGATAAACAAACAGAGGGTAGAGGGCGTACCGGAAAAAGTTGGATTTCTCCAGAGGGTAATTTTTATGCGAGTTTGGTAATAAACCTCTTTAACGATTATCTGAATGAAAGCCAGCTTTCGGTGTCATTCCAGCGCGTGACGCTGGAATCTAGAAATCAAGAAGAATGGTCAAGCACACAACTGTACAAACGTTGTGGTATTCCCACCAAGGATGATGTCATCCCAGTGCCCAGACACTGGGATCCAGAAAACTTAATTACAAATGGGCACATCAGGCAACTGTGTAATAAGAACTGGATTCCAGTGTCACGCACTGGAATGACACCACATACCACCTGCAAATTGCAATGTTCGCATAGTTATGTGTCAAGCACTGGGGAAAGTACTGGGATGATAGAAAGAGGTTTAATGAATCAAGTTAGCAAATTAACAGAATTGACTTTTGTTACTGCTCTTGCTGTTGGAAATGCTATACTGTCATTTATAAATGGTCTAAATCTCCAGTATAAGTGGCCAAATGATGTCCTTATTGATGGCAAGAAAATAAGTGGAATATTACTTGAAAAAAGATCCAATTCGAATTGGATCATTATAGGAATTGGAATTAATGTCAATCATGCACCACTTCCAGGAACAACGTGCATTAGCAATTACGGTGAATCTGTGTCTAACATGGATCTGTTAAAGGAATTAATAATAAATTTTAATAAGCTAAGAAAGCAATGGCTATTTGACGGGTTTTATGCTATAAGAGAAATGTGGTTAAAAAAAGCATTCAAAATGAATGAGCAAATCAGTGTAAAGTTAGCTGACAAATTGTATGAAGGAATTTTTGCTGATATAGATGAAAGTGGTAAATTGGTGTTGCAGCAAAAGGATGGAAGCTTAATTTATTTTGATGCAGGTGAGTTATTTATTGATAATGCATTATGAATACATATGTAATTTTTGCTTACCTTATTAGTTTTACGCTGATTGCTGGAGAGCTAATTTTTACCATTTCTTGCTATACTAAAAGTAGAAAAATTCTAGAAAGCCTGAAAGATAATCATGAAGAAGAAACATAAGCGATTACTTATAACTTCAGGAATTTTCTGCTTTTTAAGCTGCATAGTCTTTTTTATTTTAACAACGCTCAAAGAAAACATCTCATTTTTCTATACAGTAAGTGAGGCAATAGTTTTACAAAATAGTCAAAAACTAATCCGTGTTGGTGGAATGGTTGTTGAAAATAGCGTGATACGGAGCGAAAGTGAAGTAATTTTTCAAATGACAGATTTTAACAAAAGCGTTGTGGTAAAATATCAAGGGATACTTCCACCAATGTTTTCAGAAAAAAGTGGTGTTGTTGTGCAAGGTAAAATGTTTGATAATAGTACTTTTCTTGCAGATACAGTGTTTGCAAAACATGATGAGAACTATATGCCGAAAGTTTTAAAATAGATTTCCTAACTCAGCTATATTAAAATAGCATATGGAGAAGGTAACAGCCTGATATCAGGCTATTACCTTTTTTATTAAAGCAATCCGTTCTCTTCACCAGTAATATGGAGTAATGGAGGAGCTTCTCCAATATCTGGAATCGAATTCCTAAGATCTGCAAGTTCACTATCTATACTACTTGTCTTGCTGTCTATACTATCTATGGTTGATGATAATTGTGTTATTATACCACTTTGAATTGCACTATCCATATTTTCGTCATACTTATTAATGCTGTTTATCAAGCCATCATAAAAATTTTTAAGGTGCTTTATGGTCAATGTAATTTGTGGCATCTTATCAATCTCTTCTTGTGTCATATCTTTAGTTATATCAAATTCTTCCTTTGTTTTACCACTGACAATCTTCTTTATTACTGGCTTTTCGAAGCTTGGTTTATCAAACGCCGGTTTCTGAAGTTGCAATGCATTATTTGATTCAACTTCTTCACTAGAATATAATTTTATATTTTTATTCATAATAGTTACCTCCTATAAAAAAACTACTTATCTTTATAAATCATTACTATACAAATAACAGTGAGTCATTATTAATATCTACTATTGTAAAATCTGGAGCTTCTGCAATGCCTGGCATATCGTCCTTGATTTGCTTGAGCATCTCAATCATTTCCTTGTTCTGTTTACTCTGCTCGTCAAGCTTACCCCTTTCTTCTGTTAGCATGTCATTTAATTGACTGATAGAGTTGCTATTGTTATGCAATACATCATCCAATTCAGGAACGAATTTCGTGTTCAGCTCTGCGATTAATTTATCTAAAGCTTTGTGGACATAACCAAGCTGCGCTGGATTTCGCGCAACTGTTTCATCATAACCTTTAGGTTTGGTGTTAACTTCTATTTTGCTTATTACTTTAAGTTCGTTTTTGCTTTCTTGTTTACTATTATTCATGCTAACTCCTATAAAAAATTATAATTTTAAAATTAATCCAGCTACATTGAAATGGTATGTGAAAAAAGTAATAGCCCAGTGGGTTATTACTTGCTCATTTGGTGTATGTTATCTAAAATCATCTCGAGATTACGTCTTTGTATCTATAGTATATCTTCTGCCTGTGTTGGCGAGAAGTATGGCATATCTTCCTTAATTTTAGTGATGCTCTCCGTTATTTCTTTTGTTTCCTTACCTATATTATCTATAATTGTTGATAATGGGTTTATTATATCATTTTCAATACTAGAACTTATACTGTCATTGTATTCGTTGATATTGTTTACCAGGTTATCATAAAAAACTTTAAATCTAACAACATTTACCATCATTTTTTCATCAATTTCTGCAGTATTGATATCGTTGGTGAGATCAACCACTTTTTGTGCTCTATCCTGAAATTGCGGAATTTTCGGTTTTTCGAATGTAGGTTTGACAAATTTAGGTTTTTGAAGTTGTTGCATTTCTTCAGTCATACGGTCTCCTATAAAAAGTTAAAAAGTAAAAATTTTAATTATGCAAGTATTGACGAATCATAAGGATATATATCGCCATCTTCTGCTGTAAGAATTAGGTCATGTGCAGAATATGGCATATCGTCCTTGATTTGCTTGAGCATCTCAATCATTTCCTTGTTCTGTTTACTCTGCTCGTCAAGTTTCCCTTTTAATGCATCAATAATAGCTTTAGACTGATCTTGATTGCCAAGATCACCAATCACAGCTGTTACTTTCTCATAAGGCAGTTTGTGAATGATGTCTTTAAGCTCTTCTGCACCTACGTTATCCAAAAGTTCTTTAAACTGCTCATTAGACATATTGCGAGCAAAAGCTTGAAGTTTTTCTGGGTTGTCAGCTAAAGACTTAATGATAATCTGAATCCTATTAGAATCAGTTAAATCCTGAGCAATTATGCCAAGTTTATCATGATCAAGCTTATTAACTAAGTCTTTCAGTTGGTCTTCTTGCAGACTATTTACTAAAGCTTTCAACTGATCACCTTCTAATTCTTTGGAGAGTATTGTCAAGTGGTGCTCAGCTAAGTCTTTTGCAAGCACTGTAAATTGCTCGTCATTTAAAGTTTTAATAAGTGCTTTGAACTGATCCACTTTTAAGTGAGGTAAAATTTCTTTTACTTGCTCTGAATTTAATTTTCTCACTAGAGCTTCAAGCTGAGTATCATTTAAAATAGGAACAATTATTTGTAACTTTTCTGGATTTAGTTCCTGAGCGAGGGTTTTTAGCTGGTGATTGGTTAGATGATCTACTAAAGCTTGGAGTTGTTCATCTGTTAAGTTCTCTGCTAAAGCTTGCAACTGGTTTGAACTCAGTTCAGGAATGATTTTTTGCAGTTGCTCGTTACTAAAAGTATTGGTAAGAGTTTTTAGTTGGTCGTCTGTTAGGCCCTGAATAAAAACTTTGGTAAACGTGCTTGATAGCAACAGTAGCACATCTCTTATATGTCTCTCACCGTAGTATAACATAATGTCTTGTAATACCTCATTGTCAGGTGAATCGATTATATTTCCTGCTTCGTCTGAAAAATAATATTTATTGTTGCCAGTATCTGAATCTTCCCATGTTACATATTTGTATTCCAATTTTTTTGATTTAATAGAACTGCTACACATAGTTTTGAAAGGCTGCACAAGTTCTCTTGTATATGATAACTTAGCCAACTCATTACCGTAATATACAAATGTATGGTTACTTTTTACATAATCTAAGTTAGAATCACTTTTATAATCTTTGGCTACCAGATTTCCTTCATTTTCTTCCTCCAGACATATGTAACTGTCTAGGCAAGAACTGCCGCAAAGTTTTATAGGTAATAAGCCTAGTGCTACATCGTTTTTATCATCCAGCGATACAAGCTCAACTTTTTTAATAGACATTGTAGGATCATAACCTTCAGGCCACTTTATCAATTTAGTCGGGGTTTTTCTAAACACCTCTTTTCCAGGTACCATCTTAAAAACATGCTTTTTTCCACTCATAGGCGTTACCAATAAATTAATTGTTAGTATTCTAACATTTATTGATTAATTTATTGTTAAGTTGGTATATATTACAATTGTAATAACCAACATTACTTGTGTAGAGAAAAGTTACGAAAAGAAATAGGGATTTTCAGGGAAGTAGTATAAAATCCTCATAGATTAAAATAAGCTGCTTTGACAGGTTTTGTGGCGGCTAGAGCTAATATAGACTGGTGGAGGCAAGCGGGATCGAACCGCTGACCTTCTGCGTGCAAAACAGATGCTCTACCAGCTGAGCTATACCCCCAGGTAATTCTTGCTTAAAGCATAAATCACTCAGGCTGAAATGCAAGAAATATTTATCTATTAGGCTATTGCTAAATAGCGTACAAATTCTGCAGGGTGTACACACTTCTCTATTTTTTTGTCTCCTTAGCGTTATACGTCACACCATCCAAATAAATCTGTGAACTGAAAATTAACAAGAAGTTTTCCTTTGGAAATTTTTTTAAATTATTCATAGATTTTTTAACTAAATTATCACTAACGCAGTATATTATATAATTTATTTAACCACACATGAAAATTTTAGTTTGATTAAAACGGATAAAAACTGTATTGATGTTTAGTATAGCTGAAAAATGAAATGATCCCGTAGCTCAGCCGGTAGAGCAACTGACTTTTAATCAGTGGGTCACGCGTTCGAATCGCGTCGGGATCACTCACAAATTTTGAAAAACATGCTAAAAGAACAAGACAAAATATTCACCAACCTAAATGGTAAAGGAACTCCACTACTTGAGGGTGCAAAAAAACGTGGTAGCTGGCAAAAAACAAAGGAATTACTGGATTTAGGATCAGAAAAGATCATTGATGAAGTAAAGAAATCTGGTTTGAGAGGTCGAGGGGGTGCAGGATTTTCCACCGGCCTTAAGTGGAGCTTTATGCCCAAGAATCTTCCAAAAGCATATTTAGTAGTCAATGCAGATGAGTCAGAACCTGGTACATGTAAAGATAGAGATATATTGCGATATGAGCCACATAAGTTACTTGAGGGAATTCTCCTAGCCGGCAAAGCGATCAGCGCATCAGTTGCGTATATTTATATCAGGGGTGAATTTTATAATGAATATTTAGTTCTGAAAAAAGCACTTGAGGAAGCCTATAAAGAAAACTTAATTGGAAAAAATGCCTGCAAATCAGGTTATGATCTTGATGTATTTATCCATAGGGGTGCAGGAGCTTACATATGTGGAGAAGAAACAGCTCAACTTGAATCAATTGAAGGAAAAAAGGGCTTTCCTCGCATGAAACCTCCATTTCCCGCAGGTGTTGGACTTTTTGGCTGTCCAACCACAATAAACAACGTTGAAACTATAGCCATGGTTCCAGATATTCTAAATCGCGGAGGAGAATGGTTTGCATCTCTTGGTAAACCAAATAATACTGGTACTAAGATTTTTTGTATTTCAGGACATGTAAACAACCCGTGTAATGTTGAAGAAGAGCTCGGAATTCCACTACGTGAATTGATTGAAAAATACGCAGGTGGAGTGCGAGGGGGTTGGGATAATTTACTTGCTGTAATACCTGGTGGGTCTTCAGTGCCATTAATTCCAAAATCTATATGCGATACTATTGAAATGGATTTTGATTCATTAAGAACTGCACAATCAGGGCTTGGTACTGCTGCTGTAATAGTGATGGATAAATCAACTGATATAATAGCTGCAATAGAGAGGTTATCACACTTTTATATGCATGAGTCCTGTGGACAATGCACACCATGCCGTGAAGGTACTGGATGGATGTGGAGGATTATGAAGAGGATGGTGGCAGGAGATATTAAGCCTGATGAAATAGATAAGCTGCTTGACCTTACAACTCAAATAGAAGGACATACAATTTGCGCGCTTGGCGATGCTGCAGCTTGGCCGATTCAAGGATTAATAAGACATTTTCGCCATGTTATCAAAGAGAGAGCGATAATTTAACTTTACTTATACTTCTTAAGCCGTTTTGCTACTTAGCAACCAGAGCTAAAAAATATTGATTCCCTTCTCTTTTAGGTGCCAATTCTACCTTTGCGATATCTTCAGTGTCTCGAATTAGCCGTTCTAATTTTTCCAGTCCAACTTCAGTGTTTATAAGCTCTCTCCCTCTAAATCTCATTGTAACTTTAATTTTATGTCCGTGGGCAAGTAAGTCTCTTGCTTGACGCAATTTTGTTCCGTAATCGTGATCACCAATATTGGGACCCAGTTTAATTTCTTTTATAGTTAATGTTTTTTGTTTCTTTTTTGCTTCACTTGCTTTCTTTTTTATATCATACTTTTGCTTGCTATAATCCAGAATTTTACATACTGGAGGGGTTGAATCAGGTGCAATTTCCACCAAGTCTAAACCAACACCCTGTGCAAATTCCAAAGCTCGTTCTATTGGCACGATTCCGACCATTTCACCACTATGATCAACTAAGCGTACCTCCTTAGCTGTGATAAATCCATTAATTCTGTTTTTATTGTTCTTTTTAACTTGCAAACTTTAACTCCCTTAATTCAAATTAATACTTTTTAACAGCGATTCATTAGCCTTTTCCAAAGAAAAAGACTCCTGTCTTTCCGATCCTAAATTTCTTACTGACACAGTTTTACTTGTAACTTCATTTTTGCCTACAATCCACAATATAGGAACCTTGTTTGAACTATGCAAACGTATCTTATAACTAATTTTTTCATTGGTCAAATCAGTCTTGACTCTCACACCTTGTTCTTTTAAAATATTGCTAATTTCTGTGGCGTAACCGTCAGCTTCATTTGTAATGGTCAGAATAGCAAGTTGCGTTGGAGCAAGCCAAACTGGAAATTTTCCTGCATAATTTTCTATCAAAATTCCGATAAAACGCTCAAAAGTCCCAAGAATTGCCCTATGTAACATGACAGGGTGATGCTTGTGCCCATCTGCCCCTATATAAAAAGCTCCCAGACGTTCTGGTAAAATGAAATCAACTTGTAATGTTCCACATTGCCAATTTCTGCCTATTGCGTCTTTCAAAACGAACTCTAACTTTGGACCATAAAATGCACCTTCACCAGGGTTAAGTTTATAACTCAAGCCCGCTTCTTTAACGGCTTCAAGCAGCGCTTTTTCAGCTCTATCCCACACTTCATCATTACCTGCTCTAATATCTGGACGGTCTGAAAATTTCACAGAAATTTCATTAAATCCAAGCTCTGAATATACTTCTTTTAAAAGGTCACAAAACTTTATAGTCTCAGAATTCACTTGTTCTTCCATACAAAAAATGTGTGCATCGTCTTGCGTAAAACCACGCACTCGCATCAGTCCGTGCAATGAGCCTGAGCTTTCATTTCTATGGCATGTGCCAAACTCTGCCATACGTATTGGTAAATCACGGTAGCTCCTGGTGTGAGAATTAAAAATCTGCACATGACAAGGACAATTCATGGGTTTTATTGCTAACTTTTTATTCTCAGATTCGTCAACAATAAACATATTTTCACGAAACTTATCCCAATGTCCAGATCTTTCCCACAGCTCTTTACTTACTAAAATAGGAGTTTTTACCTCAAAATAGCCATTATTTATTAGCTTCTTTCTGATGTAAGACTCAAGAACATTATATAGAATATATCCTTGTTCATGCCAAAAAACCTGCCCAACAGCTTCCTCTTGGATGTGAAATAAGTCCATATCCTTAGCAATTTTGCGGTGATCGCGTTTCTCCGCTTCCTTGAGACACTCAAGATAAGCGTTTAATTCATCCTGATTTCTCCATGCTGTGCCATATATTCTTTGCAACATTGGACCCTTAGAATCACCATGCCAGTATGCACCCGCTACTTTCATAAGTTTAAACGCTTTAACTCTGCCAGTTGATGGTGAGTGCGGACCACGACATAGGTCTACAAAATCGCCTTGTCTATAAACAGTTAGGTTTTCACTCTCTGGTATGGATGAGATAATATCAACCTTGTATTTTTCGCCTATACCACTAAAGAAATCAACTGCCTGCTTGCGAGTCCAAACTTCTCGAACAAATCTGTGGTTACTTTTTACAATCTCTTTCATTTTCTTTTCTATTGCGGTAAGATCGTCCGTAGTGAAGGTACGATCTGTAGCAAAATCATAGTAAAAACCGTCCTGAATTGTTGGGCCGATAGTAATCTGAGTATTAGGAAATAGCTCTTTCACTGCCTGCGCCATTATATGAGCAGCATCATGCCTTATTATATCTAAACCCACTTCGTCACTCAGTTGTATCACCTCTATCTCTGCATCAGCTTCAATTTCACGTGAGAGGTCATATAGCTCACCATTTACTTTCAATGCAACTACTTCTTTCAAAGCATCCGGTTGTAATATATCAAAGCCAGTGACTTTACCACTGTATTCTTTTACTTTTTGTTCGGTTGAAAAAGTAACCCTAACCATAAATAAACCTATACGGACATGTAGCTTGAAGGCGGTTTGCTTCTTCCAACGGTGTCATCCCAGTGTCACGCACATAGCCATACGAACATTCATTTTCGAAGGTAAATTGCACAGCAAATGGTGTCATTCCAGTGCTTGACACTGGAATCCAGCTTTTTTGTAATTTCATTGAAAATGTTGTATAGTGTGCTTGTTCACAATCAATTTTACTGGACCCCAGTGTCAAGCACTGGGATGACACCTTTGTGTTTGAGGCAAAACAGGCTATAACATTTAACATACTGCCCTCGCAAACAAATGTTCGTACAGTTGTGTATCAGCTACTTGGATGACACCACCCCTAGTGGGCACTGCCCCTAAATCATAATGGATAACAGGGTTATAAGCTCTGAACATTAATAATAAGGTCTATTCTTTTTTAACCTGAGTGCAATTGTGTCTTCCCAAATTTCACCATTACGCAATAACTTTTCTTTATTGTACATTAGCTCCTCTCTCGTTTCAGTAGCAAATTCAAAGTTAGGACCCTCCACAATTGCATCAACTGGACATGCCTCTTGGCAAAGCCCGCAGTATATGCATTTTGTCATGTCAATATCATAGCGTGTGGTGCGACGACTACCGTCTTCTCTTTCCTCTGCTTCAATAACTATTGCTTGAGCAGGGCAGATAACTTCGCATAATTTACAAGCTATGCATCGTTCTTCACCGTTTGGATACCTACGCAACGCATGCTCACCACGAAACCTTGGACTTAAAGGGCCCTTCTCCATAGGATACCTCAAAGTAACCTTTGGCTTAAACATATACTTTAATGTAATAACAAACCCTTTAATTAACTCTACAAAAGACCAGTACCAAGCTAATTTTTTGAGCATAAAATATTTAAAACTTGTGTCAGTCATTATAAATCATATTATCAGTTTTCAAAATAAATATTTTCACCTGGGTGACTTTTACAGCTTTTCTATATAATACATTCACTAGTATGATAGTACTGCATTAATATAAACTAGCAAGATAGATAAAAATTTTGAATATTTTCAAATTAGGTATTTTGGTTTCTTAAGTGTAATATTGCTAAGTAGTTTATATAAATAATGACAAACACAAATGAAACTATTTTCGCTTTATCGACCGTATTTGGTAAGTCAGGAGTTGCAGTAATTAGAATTTCAGGCAACTACGCGCTTAAAGCTTTAAATCATTTTCATATTAAGAAAGAAATTAAACCAAGATTTGCTACTTTAGTTGATCTATATGATGATTCCAGTCAATTGATAGATAATGGAATAATCATCTATTTCCCTGCTCCAAACAGTTTCACTGGCGAGGACGTTATAGAGTTACAAGTGCATGGAAGCAAGGCAGTTATAAAAATCATCTTGGAGGAATTATCAAAAATTTTCGTTATGGCCAGGCCTGGAGAATTCTCACTTAGGGCTTTTCTAAATGGTAAATTTGACTTAACTCAAATAGAAGGAATTGCAGACTTAATTGACGCTGAGACGAAAATGCAAGCTAAACAAGCGATTAAGCAGATATCAGGAGAATTGGAGAGACTATACAGCAATTGGAGGCAAAGATTGATAACGATACAATCCAAAATCGAAGCATATATAGACTTTCCAGAGGACATTTGGACAGAAAAAAGTGAGTTGGAAAAAATTAATAATGAAGTGCAATCTCTCGTGCGATTGATACAAGAGCATTTAAATGATAATAGACGGGGCGAAAGGTTGCGTGAGGGTTTACATATTGTAATAACTGGTAAACCAAATGTCGGTAAATCAACTCTGTTTAATTTCTTAGCCAAGCGTGATATTGCTATTGTTTCTGAATATGCAGGCACAACAAGAGATATACTTGAAGCTCATATTGACATTGGCGGATACCCAATCATTCTCTCTGATACTGCTGGAATTCGTGAGAGTTCAGATCCAATAGAATCAGAAGGTATAAGTCGAGCGAAAAAGAGGTCTTTTGAAGCTGATTTAAGAATAGAACTATTTCCTTTTGAACAGCGTCATAATATCAATTGCAACGTTGTAAATAGCGATACTATTTATGTATTGAGCAAAGCTGACGATGTTATCAATAATCACAATATAAAAATTAATGGCATAGATTTTCTACCTATTTCTATTTTAAAGGGAATAGGTACAAACAAATTGATCTCTCTCATAAAAGAGAAGGCAGAGGAAAAATTTGGGCATGATAGAGACACTCCTGTAATCACTCGGCAAAGACATAGGAATCACATGCAGAAAGCACTGGAACATTTACAACGTTTTAATATCGATAATCCAATTGAGTTGATATCTGAAGATTTGAGGCTTGCTGCATTTGAACTTGGTGCAGTGATTGGGATTATTAATGTTGAGGAAATATTGGATAGTATATTTAGCAACTTTTGCGTGGGCAAGTAAAGCTTTTATAGATTGCTTAAAATCAAATGTTGTGATAGAAAAGAAATGGACGGATGGCCGAGCGGTTTAAGGCACCAGTCTTGAAAACTGACGTACGTGATGAGCGTACCATGGGTTCGAATCCCATTCCGTCCGCACTTAGCATCCCGCTATGTTAGCTAATTTTTAGAGCTTATTTGGACTATGTGGTTCATAACGCTGGAAATCTTATCTAATTAGCTACATCTTTTAAAATACATCCCTTTGTAAATTGACCTTGTTAGCGAAGAAAGCTAATATCTATAAATAGATTACCATCTGAATATGAAAACCGATATAGTAATAATAGGTGCAGGGCCTATTGGAATATTCACTGCTTTTCAAGCGGGAATGCTTGATATGAAATGTCATATAATAGATGTTTTGGATCAAGCAGGAGGACAATGCACAGCTCTTTACCCAGAAAAGCCAATATACGATATACCTGGTTATCCTGTAATTACTGCCCAAAAATTAATTGAGCAGCTAATAGAGCAAGCTTTGCCATTTAAGCCTGTTTACCATTTAAGTCAAAAAGTGGAAAAGATTTCAAATAACGAAGGTGAAAGCTTTACTGTCATAACGAACATAGGTACAGAGGTAAAATGCAAAGCCGTTATTGTTGCTGCAGGTAACGGAATGTTTGAACCTAACCGCCCACCCTTGAATGGTATATTAGAATATGAAAATAAATCTGTATTTTACAGTGTAAATAAAATTTCTGATTTTCAGGATAAAACTATAGTCATTGCAGGGGGGGGTGATTCTGCGGCTGATTGGACTGTAGAACTTTCTAAAGTTGCAAAGAAAATTTATGTGATACATAGAAGAAAGGAATTTCGCTGCACTCCTGAAACTAGAAATAAATTAGAATCACTTGAAATTGATGGAAAAATAGAACTGGTAGTGCCATATCAATTACACGAACTAGCAGGAAGTAATGGGCAGTTGAGCGCAGTGATAGTAAAAAACATTGCCTCTAAGGAAGAAAAAGAAATATCCGCTGATTTTTTGCTGCCATTTTTTGGATTGTCAATGAATCTTGGTCCAATAAACAATTGGGGTATACAGTTAGAACATAGCCGCATAGTTGTCGACCCAGCTACACTTAAAACCAGTAGAGATAGGATATATGCAATCGGAGATATAGCTATTTATTCAGGCAAACTAAAATTAATACTAAATGGTTTTGCTGAGAGCGCCATGGCTTGTTATGACATATACAAAGTAATCCACAACTCTCCGGTTAATTTTCAATATTCAACCTCAAAGGGAATTCACGGGAAAGAAAAACTTCCTTGACAAACCTCGCCAGCTCCCTTATCATGAAACTGAAGCTATTGTATTTGCTTTCGCCAATCTGCAGATTAAAAGGTAAGGATTACTTAATGTATCGGCGTCTTATGTTCAATTTTTTGCAGTATATAGATACTGTATGTGTAACCGTTCACGGAATATTCCCAATTAGGCAGGAATAGCGACTAAATTCTGTAGTTTCTGGACAGGATTCTGATCATTCAAACGTGCAGTCAAAAATATCGAAAGCATTCTTTCAATGAACTTTTCTCCACGTTCTGACCAAGTGAAAAAACTATTTTTACGATAAATGACGTACCGTCTAGCCTGACGTTCTGCAAGGTTATTGGTTGTCTCGATCAGATCAGGATTGCGCACGAATCTCCACATCATATCTTCAGAACGTAGTATATTGGCAGCCATTCTCGAGGCCTGAGTTCCTTTTGCAACCCTTGTTATCTCTCGCAAAAAATGTTTCACCCTTTTTCGAATCTTCCTCATTAACCGGAAAAATCTTAAATTGTCTATCAGGTTTTGTTTACGTGCTCTATCTACCACAAATACCCTGTTGCTCAGCGATTTTAATGCTGCGCCAATTCTGCTCACTTCAACATTTTTACTGTAAAAAAACCTTTCAAAGTCCCTTGCTAAATGGGCCCAGCATATCTGTCTGTTTTCACGATTAAAGTAATTATACGCAGCATACCTATCGCTTATAACTATTCCATCATACTCTGGCAATAGCCCTTTTAATATCTTCTTTCCGCGAGATCCAACTAACTTCATAAGTGTTGCTGTTTTATTCGTTACTACCCAACTCCAACCTTTCTTTCCCTGGTTCCTATGGCTTGTTTCATCTATATGTAAATACTTGCTTTTCCGTAGCTCTTCTCTTATTTTTTCGTATTCAGATATACATTTTTCTGATACTCTACCCTCGGTCTTTGATACCAAACCTAGGCTTATATTCAGATTAAATATGCTGCTCAAAATTTGCTGTACTTCCCTTTTTGAATTGATAAAAAATCCACTAAAACTGCTAATTACTGCTTTTGCATTAGCTCCTAAAAGATCCCTTGTCACACCTTCAGGCAGACTAGCTGAGATCCTTTTCTTACACGCCTTACAGTAGCCTTTTTGTAGCCTATATTCAGTCACTATCGGTTTAATTTTTGGCAATTCAACCTTTTGATGCACAGTTTCTTCTTCTAAAATAACTTGGCTTCCACACATGCAAATTGTATCAATTGAACATTTTACCACCTCATCTGCTACCATCAATTCCCGCTTGTGCGCTTCATGTCCTGGCTGCCCGCCTGGTTTTTTATCGCTCTTCTTTTTTGTCTTTTTGCGATATACATCTTGCGATGGTGGCAGCGATGAATTTTTTGAATTTAAACCCAGCTTATCCTCTAGCTCAATTATTTTTGTCCTTAACTTATCATTCTCTGCTTTCAGAGTACCAACTTCTGACTCCAATACCACAATCTTTTCTTGTAGCACCTCTATCATCAACCCCTCATCTATCTAGTTTATTGTTTTTTATACTAATTATGCAATTTTTGTAAACTACTTTCTTATACCGTGAATGGACAAAGTTGATAAGCCTAAACGCCATCATGTCTTTAGGAGAGTCTGCTAATGAAGGCTCTTAAGTTGACGCCATTGCGTGAACGGTTACCTGTATGTCTTTACAAAACTTCATCTACATCTAGATTTTTATCTAAATAAGCTGAACGCGCTTACAAAGCGTTACAAGACATCAAAAAATGCCAATACTCGACAGAGATAGTAAAAGACTAGCTAACTCGGGGATTCTTTGTCTTTTTTTCTGCTTAGTAAATTTCTTAAACGTTTGCAGCGTAAGTTAGTTGCAATTAAAAGCAGCTTAATCTCGCTTGTCAAGCGTTTAAAACATAAAAAACGCCAATATTTTAAAGCGGATAATAACCCCAGGGCTTCTTTTGCCTTTTTTTTCATTTGGTAAATTTCTTAAATATTTGTGGCTAAAAGAGCCCAAGAGAGGTGTCATTCCAGCACTTGATGCTGGAATCCAAAAAAAGGATGATGTCATCCCAGTGCTCCTTTTTTTGTCATCCCAGTGCTTGACACTGGGATCTAGTTTTCCATATAATCTCATCGAAAATGTTGTAACCACTTTCTGTGCTAGTTTGCTTGCTTACAAGCAAACTTTCCTGGATCCCAGTGGGCTTTGTTGCATCGCTACTTATGAAAGGCTAACTATAATTAGGATTATAAGCAACTTATTGAAAATCTTGTTTTTTTGCAATCAATCTGATCAAATTTAAGAATAGTAATTTGTTATTTATATTAATAAATTTAATTCTATTGAAAATAGCTAAAGCATTGAAATTCTTGAATTTTAGCCGGATTAGTGAGTGGTAGTGAAATTTCTTTTACTCAAATTTAGGTATTCACTGACCGTTCTTGTTGTAAATACCAGAATAATAAGCTACTGATATTCTCCACCTTTTTTATCTTTAATCCATCATAGCTAGCGATGCAACAAAGCCATCCCAGTGTCAAGCACTGGGATAACAGGGGAGTTGGATGACACCATTTTTTTCCTGGATCCAAGTAGTCAGGGCACTGAGATGACACCCTCTTGGATGAAAACCAGTATCAGCTACTTTCATGACACCATTCTTTTTTCTGGATCCAAGTAGTCAGGGCACTGGGATGACAGGAGAAAGAGGCACTGGAATGACAAAGAGGGTACTTGGATGACAGGAGGTAATGCAGGAAGTCTAATAGTGCAGTAACACGGAACCCCAGGTCAGGCCTGCACCTATTGAAATCAGCAGTACCAGATTTCCTGATTTTATTTTTGATTCTTGTATTGCATAGTCTAAGGCCAGTGGAATTGATGCCGCTGAGGTGTTTGCATGCTTATCAACGGTATTAATCACTTTCTCTATAGGAAAATCTAATTTCTTTACTACTGCTTCAATAATACGAATGTTTGCTTGATGGGGAATTAACCAGTCAATATCAGTGATTTTCAAATTATTGCATTTCAGAGTTTCCTCTACTGAGGCTGTTAACTTATCCACTGCATGTTTAAACACTTCTCTTCCATTCATGCATATTTTTCCAGAATCACCAGTTGAGGATATCCCTCCGTTCGTACATAGTATGTCCACATTGCCATCAGAATATAGGCTAGTTGAAATTATACCTTTTGTAACCCCCTTCTCTGCCACCCAAGTATCAGCATCATTTGTTGGAATGACGTTAAAATGACATGCTGATTTCATTATTACTGCACCAGCACCATCACCAAAGAGTACACAAGTTGACCTATTTTCCCAATCAACAATCCTAGACATTATTTCAGCACCTATAACCAATGCATATTTAATTCTATTGTTAGATTTTATGAGCGAATCAGCAACTGTAACTGCATATATAAAACCAGAGCATGCTGCTTGTACATCAAAAGCAAATGCGTTTTTACATTTTAACTTACTTTGTACAATTGTTGCACAGCTAGGAAAAGTTTTATCAGGCGTTGTTGTGGCAACTATGATTAAATCAATTTCATCTACTGAAATTTTAGCTTTTTCTATAGCACTTTTTGCTGCATTTACAGCTAGATCTGACGTTAGTTCTCCTTCATCTGCTATATGCCTTTGAACTATTCCTGTTCTCTGCCTTATCCATTCATCGCTCGTCTCAACTATCGATGCAATTTCGTTGTTACTCAACATTTTTCTTGGTAGGTAAGATCCAGTGCTTAATATGAAACTTTTATTCAATATGACTTACCCCGTTAATTATCTTTTGATTTAAATTTTCACTAATTGCATTTACTGCAAATTTTATGGCATGGGCAAAAGAAATAGCATCAGAATTTCCATGACTTTTAATGATGATACCATTCAGCCCTAAAAACATAGCTCCACTTCTAATTTTGGGATTAAAACGCGTTAAAGCTTTATTTAGTTTGGATTTTAACAATATACCAACAAGCATTTTCGCTATCCACGAATTGAATACTTCCTGCTTTATTAGATTGATAAAGGTACTAGCGGTTGCCTCAGCCGTTTTGAGCATTACATTGCCAACAAAACCATCAGCAACAATCACATCTATATTACCCTCTAAAAATTCACTTGCCTCTATATACCCTTTGAAATTAATGCCTGGAGCGTTTTTAAGCAACTCAAAAGCGCCGCGCACTGAGTCATTACCTTTAACTTCTTCTGTGCCGATATTTAGCAAAGCAACTTCAGGATTGTCAATTTTTAATGCTATTTTTGCAAATATACTACCCATTAACGCAAATTGAAATAATGAGTCGGCATTACAATCAACATTTGCACCAAGGTCAAGCAAAGCGAAGCTTTTTGTCTTAGTTGGACAGATAGAGGCAATAGCAGGACGATAAATGTTTGGTAATGTTCCTAAAATAAATCTGGAAATTGCCATCAATGCTCCGGTGTTGCCTGAAGACACCACTCCGAAAGCTTTACCTTTTTTTACTGCCTCAATGGCAGCTTTCATACTTGAGTCTTTACGATGCCTCAGTGCAAAAGATGGCTTATCATTTGCAAGAACATTGTCAGAACAATGAGTAAACTCAGAATTGTTACTTACTTTTTTGTATTTTGAAAGCAAAGGAGATACTTCTTCCTTATCTCCATAAATATGAAAAAAAACTTTAATGCCTGGGTCAACAAGGTTGTCTAAAAAAAAACCAGCACCATGAATTACGGAAAGAGGCGCAAAATCGCCCCCCATAGCGTCAAGTGCAATAACTATATTATTATTGACCGTAGGTAACATATCATAATAGTCACTCCGCCTGTTGCTTGATGAAAACCCGTTTTCCTTTGTAACTGCCATCAACTGCTACGTTATGAGGCAACATGAATTCCCCAGTTGTTGAACATACCACAACATTCTTAGGCTCAATAGCATGATGAGAACGATGCATATTACGCCTTGACTTTGACTTTTTTCTTTTTGGAACTGCCAAAACTTCCTCCATTCTACTACAAAATTCAATTCATTAGTAACATGTTTTTTACAGGAAGTAAACAGGGATAGTAAAATAAGTAAGGTTTGCTTATGTAATTGAGTTCTATAGCTAAAGTGGCTCTACAATTTGAAAAACCGTCATTCTGCTACTCGTTAGCGGAATCTATACCGCGAATGAATCCATAGCTGTACGAACATTCATTTTTGAAGGTAAATTGCACAACAGATGATGTCATTCCAGTCTGGAATCCAGAAATTTTGCTTATAACTGAGCTGATGAGCTAAAGGTAGTTGTCTTATGCTAAAACAAACGTTTTTAATTAAGTTGCATAGAAGCTGGATCCCAGTGTCTGGGCACTGGCCCACTGGTGGGAATTGCTCCCAAACTACAACGTTCGTACAGTTGTGGATACCGTGGCGGTATGACGTAGGAAAACCTTTCTTGGGTTAGCTATATGAGCTTTAAATTAAAACATCAAGTATGTTGAACTTAAAACATATCTCAGCTATACTTTGCGATAAAGTTAATAAAAATTTTAATAAAATCAGTAAGACTAACCTCTAGCTAAAATGAATACAAAGTGAGCTTTTTTGATATAAATAGTGTTAGAATAATTGGTAGGTACTTTATCAATTTTTTGTTAAGGCTTGGTAGTGCATTCATATTTTTTATTCAATCTCTATACCACTGCCTTGTGCCACCATATTATTTTAGCAACATAGCAAGACAAATTATAGAGATAGGCTTTTTCTCTCTGCCAATTGTTGGGCTCACTGGAGTTTTTATAGGAGCGGCAATAGTTTTACAAAGTAGCTTGAGTGACCCATTAATTAACCAAGAACAGATAATACCCAAACTTGTTACGATCACTATCATTAAAGAGTTAGGACCAGTTTTGATCAGCTTAATAATGGTAGGAAAGGTTGGATCATCAGTTGCAGCAGAAATTGGTACAATGCGCATCACCGAGCAAATAGATGCACTTACAACCTTGAACATCAACCCTTTTAAATATTTAATTGCACCAAGGATTTTAGCGTCAATCATAGTATTTCCCATACTTACAGTATGTGCAGATTTAATAGGAATATTTGGAGGATGTATCACCGCAGTCTTCGAATTTAACCACAATTTAAATATATACATTAAACACACAGCTCAGTTCTTTAATACGTATGATTTTATAACTGGGCTAATAAAAGCAACTGTATTTGGCGCCATAATTTCTGTCTCAAGCTGCTATTACGGTTACCATTGCAAAGAAGGTGCACGAGGAGTAGGTGTTGCTACAACATCAACTGTTGTTTTATCGTCCATACTGATCATTTTAGCAAACTACATGATTACTTTGATACATGCGTAACCCCATAATATCAATATTGAACTTAAGCTTATCTTTTGATGATAGGACAGTACTAAAAGATCTAAATTTTGATATATTAAAAGGGGAATCATTAGTCATACTTGGTGGCTCAGGAAGCGGCAAATCTGTATTAACAAAAACAATTATCGGCTTGCTTGCTCCAGACTCAGGGTCTGTTAAAATAAATAGTAAAAGCAAAAATAAATTTGGGGTTTTATTTCAAAATTCCGCTTTATTTGACTACGTTACAGTGTGGGAAAATATATCTTTTAATTATAAAAAGCGCTTTAATATCAGCAAAAAAGAGGCAAAACAGCTAGCAATCGAGAAGTTAAATGATGTTGGACTGGAGGAAAGCATAGCAGATATGTTTCCAATAGAGCTATCAGGTGGAATGAAAAAAAGAGTGGCACTTGCAAGGGCGATTGCACACAATCCAGAAATCATTATTTTGGATGAACCAACTTCAGGATTGGACCCAATTATGTCAGATATAGTAAACGAGATAATAATAAAATTATCTAGAGATCTTAACCCTACAATTATCACGATTACACATGATATTCATAGTGCATTTAAAATAGCTGATAAAATAGCAGTATTATATGAAGGGGAGATCATTTCCCATGGAACTGTTCAGGAAATACAAAATACTAATAACGAATATATAAAAAAATTCATTCATTATATATAGCTAAAGATATATACACTATTGCTAACAGTCATATTTTTAAGTTTTAACTTTGTAAAAGGTAGTGGACATTGGAATTCAGATTTTTTTCAAACTGGATCCTATAGCTAACACGTCATACCGCGATTCATTCGCGGTATCTCGGCATAGATTCCGCTAACTAGTAGCGGAATGACGAATTTGTCGTTTTTCAAATTGTCGTAAGTCAGTTTAGCTATATATAGGATGACAGAAATTGTTTGTATTAGCTATATTCAAAAGCTCTATTGATATTTTGCAATATTTGTGATAAAATAATAGCTTAAGGTTGAGAGTAAAAATTTATGAGTGAAGCTCAAGGTCCAAATATTGCAGAATGGCAAGCGCAGCAGCAACACCAAGAGGCTGCTGGTGAGAAAAGTGGTTTTGGTCTTGGTCATAGTGACTCTGTTTCAACAGTCGTGGATGGAATGAAATGGTTGTTCAACTTTCATGAAGGAGCAATTGCTGCTTATAGTAACGTGTTTGAAGGTTTGGTGAGTGGTAGTAGTCTAGTAACGCTGTTTGGAAAATCAGGTAATATGTTTGGCATAAAATTTCTTGAAGGCCTTGCAGAATATTTTTCAGGTGGAGGTGGGGAAGATATGCCATCAGAAGGAATGGATATGGCTCATGGTGATGAGGGACCTCACTCAGATGATTACCCTCATGCCAATAATGAAATGGCTCATAATGCTGATGGTTTGCAAGACATGCATGATGCAGGTGATCACCATGGTCAATCTTTTTCACCTGGTCCTTCACCATCTGTTGGTGATGACCACGGGCATGAACTTGGTTAAACGCTTAAAAACTGCTGAATAGTATGCGAGAAGGCCTAATAAGAAAAGTTGCTGTTGTTATAATTAACATGAGTTTGTCTTAGTGAAAAAGGTTTCAGTTTTAGGGTCAACAGGAAGTGTTGGAAAAAAGACTGTAGATTTGCTCTCAAAGAGAAAAGAAGAATACCAAGTGGAAGCACTAAGTGCCCATTCGAACTTTGCTCTACTGGCACACCAAGCAAAACTGCTAAATGCAAAATATGTTGCTATCTCCGATGAAAGGCTTTACAAAGATTTGAAAGAAAGTTTACTTGGTACAGATGTAAAAATAGCAATTGGTGCTACAAATATTGCTACCATACCTGTTGATCTCTCAGTTGTTGCAATAGTTGGCATTGCAGGCCTTGAGCCAGTTATGGAGGTTATAGAAAGCGGTACCAAAGTCATTGCATTGGCAAACAAAGAAAGCATTGTTTGCGGTGGAAAGTTATTACTCAAAAAAGCTAAAGAAAAAAATGTACAAATAATCCCTATTGACTCTGAGCACAATGCAATTTTTCAAATTTTGCAAAATGACGACAAATGCGTAGAAAAGATCATACTTACTGCTTCTGGTGGACCATTCTTAAATTATAGTTCTGAGCAATTAAGAAATGTCATGGTAGATCAGGCGCTTAGTCACCCCACTTGGAATATGGGAAAGAAAATCTCGGTTGATAGCGCAACAATGATGAATAAGGCACTAGAGATAATAGAAGCACATAACTTGTTTAACATCAGCCCGGATAAAATTGAAGCAATAGTGCATCCTGAGTCAATAGTACATGGAATTGTAACTTATAAGGATGGGTTCAACTTTGCTGTGCTTGCAGAGACTGACATGGCAATTCCCATTTCATATGCTTTGTCTTGGCCGGAAAGATCAGCTTTAAATTGTAGACTAGATTTAACAGAGCAAGGAAAATTGACCTTTCAAGAACCAGACCATAAACGTTTTCCTGCGCTAAAGCTTAGCATGGCAGTGTTAAACTCTTCTGCTCCACAAGCAAATAGTATTGTGCTCAATGCTGCAAATGAAATAGCTGTTAATGAATTTTTGAAGTCACGAATTGGCTTTTTAAAAATAGTAGAGATAGTGGAATCAACAATAGAAAGTTTTGATAGTTATACTGATATTAATTCACTATCTGATATAATAAATATTGATTGTGAAAGTCGTATTATTGCTAATAAAATTGTTGAAAGTAAAGTTGTTGCGTATAGCTAGAGTAATGTAACCAGACTGCATTCTGTGATTTTTTTTTTAGCAAAGCACGATACACAATCGTCATTCCGCTACTAGTTAGCGGAATCTATGCCGAGATACCGCGAATGAATCGCGGTATGACGGTTCGCGGTGGTATGACGGTTAAGTAATTCGTCATCCCGCTGCTTGTTAGCGGGATCTAGAGATACCGCGGCGGTATGACGGTTCGCGGCGGCATAGCTATCTTCAAAAATATGGTTGAATAATTGTTAATAATAGTGTATAATTATTAATATTTTTAAGCACTTTGGCTATGGCTTTATCTAAGTTTCTCGACCCTAAGCTGGATTTAACCTTTAAAAGAATCTTTGGCACTGAAAAAAATAAGAATATTCTCATACATTTTTTGAATGATATTTTAGGGTTTACCGAGATAAATACTATACAAGAAGTGGAATTCCTCAGTACTATAATGGATCCTGAAATTGCCTCTGATAAGCAAAGTATAGTTGATGTTCTTTGCAGGGACTCTAGTGGGGCTAGGTATGTGATTGAAATGCAGCTCACTCGCGATAAAGGCTTCGAAAAACGAGCTCAACTATATGCTGCTAAGGCTTACTCAAGGCAAGCTGATAAATCTGGTAAGTACATTGATTTAAAGAAGGTTTTCTTTATTGCTATCTCTAATTGTAATTTATTTCCTGATAAGCTTGATTATATATCCAGCCACACTATAAGAGATGAGAAAACCAATGAGCATGACTTAAAAGATTTTCAATTTGTATTTATTGAACTACCTAAATTTCCTAAGAATAAGGAAGAACAGCTAGAAAGCATAGTGGATCGTTGGTTATTTTTCTTCAAATATGCAGATGAAACTACGGAAGAAGACTTAAGGAAAATAGCAGAAAAAGCACCAATAATAAAGTTAGCCTACGATGAATTAGACAGGTTTAGCTGGAATGAAAAAGATTTAGTAGCTTATGAAGAAAGAATAATGGATCTACGGAAAGAAGAAGCCATTCTTGAATACAGACTTGACCTTGCTACTGAAAAAGGCATCCAAATTGGCGAAGAAAGAGGCATCAAAATCGGTAAAGAGGAAGGGAAAATTGAAGGGAAAATTGAAGGGAAAATTGAAGGGAAAATTGAAGGGAAAATTGAAGTTGCAAAAGCAATGCTGGCTAATAATGTTGATGTCAACACTATTGTCAAGTTTACTGGCCTTTCTATTAGTGAGATTGAAGAATTAAGTGTGAACGGTACAGAGTAATTTCAAAGTGCATTTGCAGTTGGAACGGATACATTTAATGAGAGTCCCATTTCACGGTGTTCAAATCTACTCCTTCTTGTACCATCTCCCAAAGTGGGCTCATTTCTCTCAGTCGGCCAACATTTTTAGTAATAAGATCTGTTGCGTACAAAACTTCTTCTTTGGTTGTAAATCGGCCTAGGCCAAATCTAATTGATGAATGCTCAAGGTCATGGCCATTATTTAACGACCGTATGACATAGGAAGGCTCAAGAGACGCAGATGTGCACGCAGAACCAGAACTTACTGCTAAATCCTTGATTGCCATGATGAGAGACTCACCCTCAACATAGGGAAAGCTCAAGTTTAGGTTGCCAGGAATCCTATTTTCATAGTCACCATTTAAAACAACATCAGGAAATGCTTCTTTTATCTTATTGTACAAAATATCTCTCAGTCCTTCCAATTTGCTTGCT
This sequence comes from Wolbachia endosymbiont (group A) of Philonthus cognatus, assembly GCF_947251755.1. Classification (NCBI taxonomy): domain Bacteria; kingdom Pseudomonadati; phylum Pseudomonadota; class Alphaproteobacteria; order Rickettsiales; family Anaplasmataceae; genus Wolbachia; species Wolbachia endosymbiont (group A) of Philonthus cognatus. The sequence goes on along the minus strand of NZ_OX366388.1, from coordinate 1,651,688 downwards.
TCTGGTTCCATTTCTTCTTTAGCAATACGTGCTGCTTCACCAAAACCGACTGCAAGGGGAGTTGGAACTGTTCCAGAACGCATACCTCTTTCTTGTCCACCACCACTGATCAATGGTGTCAATCTAACACGAGAGCCCTTTTTACGAACGTATAATGCGCCTATTCCCATAGGTCCATAAATTTTGTGGCTAGAGAGACTCATAAGATCAATGCGCATCTCATTAACATCAATTGGAACTTTTCCAAAGCTTTGAGCTGCATCTGTGTGGAAAAATATATTATACTTTCTACATATTGCACCAATTTCTTTGACAGGCTGAATTATTCCGATTTCATTATTTACCATCATCACTGAAACCAGGATTGTTTGATCAGTAATTGCTTCCTCAAGCTTTGATAAATCTATAATTCCGTTTTGCTTAACAGGCAAATATGTAACTTTAAAGCCTTCATTTTCCAGATGCCGACAAGAATCCAAAACACACTTATGCTCCGTGCAGACAGTGATTATATGATTTCCTTTATTTTTATAAAAGTGAGCAACGCCCTTGATTGCTGTATTATTTGACTCAGTTGCACCTGAGGTAAAGATAATTTCTTTGCTATCTGCGTTCACCAGATCAGCGATGTGTTTCCTTGCTTTTTCCACTGCTTCTTCAGCAGTCCAACCAAATGAATGGCTGCGAGAGTGTGCATTGCTGAACTCACCAAAGTAAGGTATCATCACCTCTAAAACACGGGGATCCACTTTAGTAGTAGATTGATAATCAAGAAATATTGGTAATTTTATTTTAGCATCATGTATTTTTTTACTTTCAACATTCATAAAGCTACCACAGAAACAAAATTTACAACCATTTAATAGCACTAAAACTTAATTTTTTCAAGATATAATCTTGCATCAAGTACAAAAGTGTCATCCAAGTAGCTGACACATAACTGTACGAACATTTATTTGCGAAAGCAGTGTGTTAAATGTTATAGCCAGTTTTGCCTCAAACACAAAGGCAGTGCCCAAACACTGGGATGACACCCTACTGGTGGCAATTGCTTCCAAATCACAATGTTTGTACAATTGTGCGCCGTGTGCTGGAATCCGTTTTAGCCCTTATCTATATCTCAGTTCCACCAACAGTTATTGCGTCGACTTTGAGTGTCGGCTGACCAACTCCAACGGGCACATTTTGTCCATCTTTCGAGCATGTGCCAACACCAGGATCTAACTTTAAGTCATTACCAACCATAGATACTTTTTTCAACACTGTTGGACCGTCACCAATTAGTGTTGCCCCTTTGACTGGCTGTGTAATTTTGCCATTTTCTATTAGGTAAGCTTCCGAAGATGAAAAAACAAATTTTCCTGACGTTATATCAACCTGCCCACCACCGAAATTTACTGCATATAGACCTTTCTTTACGCTAGATATTATTTCCTTCGGTGTATACTTTCCGGGCAACATATAGGTGTTTGTCATGCGCGGCATAATAACTTCTTTATAACTTTCTCTTCTACCATTACCAGTTGGGCTTACACCCATGAGTTTAGCGTTCATATGATCCTGCATGTATCCTTTTAGGATCCCATCCTCTATCAATATATTATAACTGGGTGGAGTGCCTTCATCGTCTACGCTGATAGAACCGCGCAAATTGGGCAGAGTTCCGTCATCAACTACTGTGATGTCACTAGCTGCTACTTGTTTACCCACAGAATTTGAAAATGCTGAGACTTTTTTGCGATTGAAGTCGCCCTCAAGTCCATGACCCACGGCTTCGTGTAAGAGGTTGTCCGGAAACAGGTAAAAGGCTATGATATTTGAAATTTTAGTATGGGGTAAAGATGAGAAAAAAGTATCCAACAGATCTAAGTGAAAGGGAATGGGCACAAATAGAGAAGTACTTCAGAGTATCATACAAAAAAGGAGGAAGACCGCCAAAATATAGTAAAAGAAAAATGTTAGAGGGAATTTTCTATGTATTGCGTACAGGGTACCAATGGCGGTATTTACCAAATGATTTTCCGCTATGGAAGACTGTATATGAGCAGTTTAGGCAATGGAAGAAACAGAGGATTTTTGAGAAAATGAACTATGATATCACTAAATATAGTAGGTCAAAAATGGGAAGAAATGAAGAGCCGAGCGCATGCATAGTGGACAGTCAGTCGGTAAAAACCACGGAAAAAGGGGGGTCAAAGGTTATGATGGTGCGAAAAAGGTAAAGGGGAGAAAAAGACATATAATTACAGATACTCAGGGTTTTATACTAAGTTGTTACGTAGGAGCTGCTAATGAAAATGATAGAGATGGTATTAAAATAGCATTAAACAATATGAGAACAAAATATACTAAAGTAAAAAAAATGTGGGCTGATATGGGGTACCAAGGAAAAGATTTAAAAACCCATATAGAGGAAGAATATGGCATAGATATTGAAATTGTGAAAAGGCCTCCATGTAGGTTTTGGGTGCATAAAGATACACCACTAGAACTATTGCCACAACGGGATCCTGGATTTTTAGTACAGCCGAGAAGGTGGGTGGTAGAAAGGACTTTTGCTTGGATCAATAGGAATAGAAGACTATCAAAAGAGTACGATTTACTTACAACATCTACTGAAAGTTTCATATATCTGGCTATGAGTAGGGTTATGTTACGGAGGGAATATGCCTAAGTTTACTTGTTTCCGGACAACCTCATATAGCATTTCTCATAATAGTCCGAACAGGTCATAGGAAGGCAGAATCAACAGCACGACGAAAGGATTCGAATAGAGGAATGTTTTTCCTGGCTCTGTTTTTTATAGCAAACCAATGATGCTCAATTTTGTTGAAATCTGGAGAATAAGGCGGCAGATACAAAATTTCTGCACCAACCCCTTTAGCAAGCTTTATCAGACTTATGAAAAGTAGCATTGTCAAGAATGACAGTCTGTCCAGGTTCCAAGATCGGTGTCAAAAATTGCTCAAACCATCCATTAAAAACATCCATATTACAGTGGCCTTCAAAGGTTAACGGAACAACTATCTTTCTTCCACTTAAGGCTGCAACCATACTGATTCGTTGAGTTTTCTTTCCAGATTTTAAGGCATAAAACCGCTGTCCTTTCTGGCAATATCCGTAGGGGTAGTCTTCGGTGTTATCAATGCCAGACTCATCTATATACACTAAGTTTTTAGGTTCTTTTGTCGCTATAATTTTCAAAAATTCAGCACGTTTTTCTTCGTTTCTTTCCTTGTATCCATATGTCTTTTTTTGCGCGTAAATCCAATTTTTTTAAGGGCTCGATAGATCGTTTGGATACTAACGTTGTTCCAAAGTTTAGCCATTTCCGATAGAGTCTTTCCTCCGTGTTCTCTGGCAAATTTGGCAAAGGTATCCCAGTCGGTAATTTTGTGATTGTAACCCCCATTTCCAAGTTTTTTTGATTGAAAGTCTCCTGTTTCTTTTCTTCTTTGCTGCCACTCCCATAAAGTAGTTCGTCCAATCTTAAATCTTGCTGCCACTGTTTCTCTGCTTTCTCCTTCGTCTAGCGCTTCCATTGCTTTTTTTCTTAAATCATAACTATATGCTGCTGGCATTCAACCTCCTTATCATCATCTATCCTTATCCTATCACATCCGGACTTTTATGGAAAGAGCTATAACCAAAGCCTCTCAACAGGATTTAGCTCAGGTGAGTATGGAGGTAGGTATATAATGTCGATATTTTTAGGTACCTTTAAATTTTTTGACCTATGCCAACTAGCACAGTCCATAACGAGAAAAGCCTCTCGTGTTTCTAGATATTGCGAAATTTGCTCAAGAAATATGTTCATGCAATCAGTGTTGACATTTGGTGCAAATAAGCTAGAACTCTCTCCATTTCTAGGATTAACTGCACTATAGAGATAGAAATTTTGCCTACCTAATTTTGTTTTAACCTGTGTTCTAATCCCCTTTTTAAACCACCCATGTCCAACTTTTGAATGTGTGCCAAACCGTGATTCATCAAAGAAAAATAGCTCTTTTTCTGGATACTTGCTAATAGCTCCATTGAGATTTTTTTTTGAATTCCTCTTGTTTGCTTTTATCTTGTCCATTATGAACTGGTCTTGGTGTAATATATGAGAATTTCATCTTTTGCATATGGCGGTGTACTGTAGATTTGCTGATATTTAATCCGAACTTTTCCTGGATTCTTATTCTCATTTCTTTAATGGTGATATTAGGATTTTCTTCTATCCACTCTTCAATTTGCTGTAGTTGAGCCTGATTTAATTTAGTTTTTCTACGACGTTGTGAAGGAGCAAACAGTTTTTCTTCTCTGCCAATTTTCAAGAGTTTTACCCACGAAGTTAGTGCGCTTCTTGAAATGCAATATATTTTTGCTACAGCCGTTATACTGTACTTTTTTGCTGCAATTACAGCATTTAGTTTTTTTGAAACATATGCATTATTCCTTACTTTCTTCAGCATTTCTTTTGCTGATTCTACTACTTTTTCATCCAATAATTTTGATCTTAATGCCATTTAAACCTCGCTATTTTACTTACTTCAGTATGGCTTTTCTTCCATCATTGTCCATCTGTTTGCCCTGTAATGGGAATTGGTATAACAATATTCCTGGCCAGCCTGGACCTAAAACGACTGTCATTTCTCCGGCTGGAGTTGGAATTGCTTCAAGATTTACCAGTGCTTGTTCTAACGCTTGGTTTGCAACTTCTTTCCACTTTTTCTCAGAAATAAACTTACTATAAGAGTCCCTTCCACCATGCCCTGCAGAACCTCTTTCGGTACGGCCATCTTTTTCTACAATGACTAGCACATTAAAACGTACCAGAGGCCTGATATCGCTTAATCTGTGATCACCCTTTATTATTTGTACAACTTGCCATTCTCCACTTAGAGTTATTTTTACTTGCTTCACGCAGTTATTTTTGGACCTTACATACTCATTAACCTCATTGAGTAGCTTAATCTTTGAATTCAGATCCATTTCATTTATAGGGTTAATCCTCGAATATAGGCTTTTTGTCTCTTCGTTTAAATTTATTGAATTTGTCTTGTTTAAAGACACTGAGCTTTTTACCATAGAAGCAGCATTACTAATTTCTTTTTCGCTGATCTCAGAAGAACAAACGAAAGATGTACTATCTTCACAAAAAGACCTTAAACCAAATCCCCTTCTAGTATTCAAGTCCATGTGTTTTAATATGTTATCCTCAAAAACCAGGGACTCCGACTGGCAAAATTCTAGAAACAGCTCACCACCATCGCTATTGCTCAAAGCGTTATTGACTATTTTATACACGTTATTAATATTAACATTGTTTTGAGCAAAAAATATTTGATCTAGATTTGGCATTACCTTTGAACTAAAAATTGTTTAAGTATATTATTTAACTTTAACATAGTAAACTATAAAAAGCCCGGGTGGCGGAATTGGTAGACGCGCTAGCTTCAGGTGCTAGTAACTTTTTAAGTTGTGGAAGTTCAAGTCTTCTCTCGGGCACTCTTAGCTTCCATATTGCTTATTGAATTAATTAATGTTATAATATAACATATTAGGTAATATTCATGCTATGTATAGTGAAAAAAATAAGTTAGCCTGCAGAAAGAAGGTACGAACTTACTCGAAACGCTTAGTTACTACACTATCTACTATCTCTTTCATTGGATACATAGCGGCATTGGTCTTGAATATTCCTGTCTTAAGTCTGTATTTTAGTATTGCCGGCACTATATTCAGTGCACTTTCGTTTGCTTTAAATATATGGTCACTAAATGATCATTCCCGACAACAGAATCTTAATAAGAAATCTGGCATAAAAAACACTCCAGGACAAAAAAAGTTAACAAAGATCTATCTTGATATAGCATCCAGTGCTTCATTTCTAATAGGAGGTATTGCATCTATGTCGCTTTTTGAGTCTTCTGTTATTTATTTTGTTTCTACGCCTTTTTTTATTCTAGGCTGTGTTATTATGGCAGCTAATATCGTTCAAACTATGATTAGTGAACCACAGACAAAAAACGTCCTTGAGAATCTCTCTTCAAATACTACAAGAGTACAAGCTTAAGTATTAACTTATACAGGAATATTAGCTATATAATTCCACTGAAGGAAGCCATTCAAAAGAGTTCGATGTAATGTAACCGTTCACGGAATATTCCCAATTAGGCAGGAATAGCGACTAAATTCTGTAGTTTCTGGACAGGATTCTGATCATTCAAACGTGCAGTCAAAAATATCGAAAGCATTCTTTCAATGAACTTTTCTCCACGTTCTGACCAAGTGAAAAAACTATTTTTACGATAAATGACGTACCGTCTAGCCTGACGTTCTGCAAGGTTATTGGTTGTCTCGATCAGATCAGGATTGCGCACGAATCTCCACATCATATCTTCAGAACGTAGTATATTGGCAGCCATTCTCGAGGCCTGAGTTCCTTTTGCAACCCTTGTTATCTCTCGCAAAAAATGTTTCACCCTTTTTCGAATCTTCCTCATTAACCGGAAAAATCTTAAATTGTCTATCAGGTTTTGTTTACGTGCTCTATCTACCACAAATACCCTGTTGCTCAGCGATTTTAATGCTGCGCCAATTCTGCTCACTTCAACATTTTTACTGTAAAAAAACCTTTCAAAGTCCCTTGCTAAATGGGCCCAGCATATCTGTCTGTTTTCACGATTAAAGTAATTATACGCAGCATACCTATCGCTTATAACTATTCCATCATACTCTGGCAATAGCCCTTTTAATATCTTCTTTCCGCGAGATCCAACTAACTTCATAAGTGTTGCTGTTTTATTCGTTACTACCCAACTCCAACCTTTCTTTCCCTGGTTCCTATGGCTTGTTTCATCTATATGTAAATACTTGCTTTTCCGTAGCTCTTCTCTTATTTTTTCGTATTCAGATATACATTTTTCTGATACTCTACCCTCGGTCTTTGATACCAAACCTAGGCTTATATTCAGATTAAATATGCTGCTCAAAATTTGCTGTACTTCCCTTTTTGAATTGATAAAAAATCCACTAAAACTGCTAATTACTGCTTTTGCATTAGCTCCTAAAAGATCCCTTGTCACACCTTCAGGCAGACTAGCTGAGATCCTTTTCTTACACGCCTTACAGTAGCCTTTTTGTAGCCTATATTCAGTCACTATCGGTTTAATTTTTGGCAATTCAACCTTTTGATGCACAGTTTCTTCTTCTAAAATAACTTGGCTTCCACACATGCAAATTGTATCAATTGAACATTTTACCACCTCATCTGCTACCATCAATTCCCGCTTGTGCGCTTCATGTCCTGGCTGCCCGCCTGGTTTTTTATCGCTCTTCTTTTTTGTCTTTTTGCGATATACATCTTGCGATGGTGGCAGCGATGAATTTTTTGAATTTAAACCCAGCTTATCCTCTAGCTCAATTATTTTTGTCCTTAACTTATCATTCTCTGCTTTCAGAGTACCAACTTCTGACTCCAATACCACAATCTTTTCTTGTAGCACCTCTATCATCAACCCCTCATCTATCTAGTTTATTGTTTTTTATACTAATTATGCAATTTTTGTAAACTACTTTCTTATACCGTGAATGGACAAAGTTGATAAGCCTAAACGCCATCATGTCTTTAGGAGAGTCTGCTAATGAAGGCTCTTAAGTTGACGCCATTGCGTGAACGGTTACACAACTCTTGGACCAAATGTATCTGGCATAACACCTTTTGGTAACTTGCTACTTCTTTTTTTCCGCATCTCCGACAACAGCCATTGATATTCCACTACATAAGGCTTGATTTTTGGTAGATCAACTTTTTTATGAATAATACTATGCTTCTCCTTAAATTGACCATTTACCCTAAACGCTATTAGCTTCCTTAAAATTTACATTAATGCCTATTTTGCCTAAACTGAAGCGTCTTTTCCAATTTTTTCTAGCATCAACTCAGCAGCTTTTTGTTCAGCAATCTTTTTACTAGAAGCGCATGCAGAAACTTTACCATAATCTTCTATGCAAACTGATATAGTAAATTCAGGATTGTGCGCTGGTCCAGTTTGTTTTACAAGCTCATACTCTGGTAAAGGCAATTTGTTTTTCTGAGTCCACTCTTGCAGTGAGGTTTTAGGATCTTGAGGGGGGTCAAGCATGCCTTTAGCTAGCTTTTCCCAATATTGGATAATAAATTTTTCAACATTTTCAAGCCCGCCATCAATATAAATTGCACCTATTAGTGCTTCAAGCGAGTTTTCTAAATTTTTTAAGTTACATCTCCCTCCATTGCAGCGTTCACTATTATTCATGATGATAAAGCTGCCTAATTTTATTTCTTTAGCAACATTAGCAATGGTGTTGCCACAAACTAAATCCGTCTTTCTTTTTGCCAATGCTCCTTCTTTTTCTTCAGGAAATAGTTTAAACAGTGTGGCAGATACAACCATATTCAAAACACTATCGCCCAAAAACTCTAGTCTTTCGTAGCTTACAATCTGGTTTTTGCTATTCCTTTTATTTACGCTTGGGTGAGTTAGTGCCTCTTCTAATATTGCATAATTTGTAAATTTATAATCAATGATCTTAGATATTGCATCATTCAAACTCTTCATACCCATTATTTAAAAGAAAAGCACTTTCTACCACCTTTATACCAGAGAATTAGTTTTATTTTATTAAAATAATACCACCAACTTCCAAAATTAATGTATACAACCCACCACCTCACTAATGTTACTAAATCCATCTCTCCTTATTAGTTCTGCAAGTTCTAGATTAATTTTGTTTACAACTTGAGGTCCGTGGTATATGAGAGCAGTGTACAACTGCACCAAAGAAGCTCCTGCCTTTATTTTTTTATATGCATCAGCACCACTTGAGATTCCTCCGCACCCTATCAATAATATTTTGCCCTTAGTAAATTTGTACATATCGCCCAATAACTCGGTTGAAAGTTTAAACAGCGGTTTGCCACTCAACCCACCACTCTCATTATGGTGAGAATGCAGATTATCTCTACTTACCGTAGTGTTGCTTACTGTTAATCCGTCAATCTTATATTCCAACGCAAGCTCAGCGATATTTTCTTTCGTTTGCTGATCTACATCTGGTGAGATTTTTAATATTATTGGTATGGATTTAGAATTATCAATTGATTTTCGGGTTAGAGTTACGGATTTCAACAATTCCGATAATTCTTGCTTATTGTGCAGATTGCGTAAATTAGGCGTGTTTGGGGATGAGATGTTCAGCACTATATAATTGCTCTTTCCATATACTATCTTTATTAAGTCAACATAATCGCTGATTTGGTCCTTTGATGTACTGTTTTTTCCTATGTTGATGCCAAAAATGCAGTCATCAAGCTTGGTTTCATCTATTTGTTTAAGAAAATAGTCTATTCCTTTATTGTTAAATCCCAATCTGTTAATTACCCCTTGATCTTTAATTAACCGAAAAATTCTTGGCTTTTTGTTTCCATATTGTGGATTACGAGTTACAGTACCAGTTTCAATAAACCCAAAACCAAATGAGAGCATAGGCCTTATAACTTCTGCATTCTTGTCAAAACCTGCAGCCAGACCTATGGGGCTTCTGAGCTTATTACCAAAAAAATTCACACTCAAAGATTCTGGTAGCTCTATAGGACTCTTATAAGGCATTTTCTTTAATGCCATAATTGCCAAAGAGTGAGCAACTTCGGGCGGTAGTAAAAATAGTAAATTACGTTTGTAAAACACTTTGCTTATTTTTAGTTTATTTTTTACCATGAAACGCTATAAGAGTATAACCATAACTTGAAAAGAAATTGATTTTACTATGGACAAGCTTTCTCTATAGGTTACACACTTAAAGCTACTGTTAACTTTTACTAGATATAGAGAATGAAAGAGGCCGGGACCGGAATTGAACCGGTATAAAAGGATTTGCAGTCCTCCGCATAAGCCATTCTGCCACCCAGCCGTTTTTTATGTGTAGATATCCATTATATCTTTTAGCATAGATAAAGCCTCCTCCCTTTTGCGTTGAAAAGTGTTACGTCCAATGATTGAACCATTACCGCCACCCTGCTTAATTTCTTTCGCTTCATTGTATATGTTATCTACTTCCTTCGATTCACCACCAGAAAAAACTACTATTCTTTTCCCTGCAAAACAAGACCTTTTAACATATTCAATTCTTTTAGATAATGATTCAATATTTTCTGTTTCTATTTTCTCCCTTTCCAAATATTTAGTTGGAAGTTTTACTTTTATTATATTAGCGCCAAGCAAAGCTGCTATGTGTGCAGCATAGGCAATAACATCAACTGCTGTTTCACCTTCTTTGGAAATCCCTTCACCGCGTGGATAAGACCATAGCACTACTGCAAGCCCGTAAGATTTGGCTTCAGCTATGATTCCACGGGCTTCCTCCATCATATCGAAACACTTAGCAGAACCAGGATATATAGTAAATCCGACAGCTAAGCAGCCCAAACGCAGCGCATCTTTCACAGAAGAGGTTATTGCCTGATCAGAGGTTAGATCCTTTGAATGTAAAGAGTTGGAACTATTAAGTTTCAAAATAAGTGGGAGCATTCCAGCATAAGTTGCAGCACCAGCTTCAATCATACCAAGTGGAGCAGCATATGCACTTACTCCCGAATCAACCGCAAGCTGAAAATGATAATGTGGGTCATAAGCATCAGGGTTAACTTCAAAACTTTTAATTGGACCATGCTCAAATCCTTGATCTACTGGCAGAATCACTAACTTGCCAGTGCCGCCAAGCTTTCCATGCATGAGAATACGAGTAAGATTTGCTTTTACCCCAGGGTTTTCACTTTCGTAGTAGCTTAGGACTTGTTTTACTTTATCACTTATCACTATAATTCAAATTGAATTTAAGTTATAGATTGTAACAAAGATGAAGTTCAATACAAGGATTTTAAACTATATCAAAAGCAATTTTATTTTCTACTTTATTCATATAGATTCTTAATTTCTTTCCTTTTATTAATTTACGATTCAGTATTTCTTCCGCTAAGTAACTTTTTATCTCTTTTTCAATAAGTCTCTCTATCGGACGTGCTCCCATTTCCTTACTATAACCTGTTTGTGCAAGATAAGATTTCACTTCATCTTCTACCAAGCAGTTTATGCCTTTTTGCGTCAGCTGCTTTTTCAGTTCCTGAATAAATTTATCTACAATATGCAGAATTATATCCGCATTTAAGTCAGAAAAAGAAATAATCGCATCAAGACGATTACGAAATTCAGGGCTAAAAACCTGTTCTATCGCTTTTTCACTATCACCAGTGTTAAATTTTTTATGCCCAAAGCCAACAAAACTTTTGCTGCGTTCAGCTGCTCCTGCATTAGTTGTCATAATTAAGATTATATTGGAAAAGTTAACTTTACGTCCGTAAGTGTCTGTAACGCAACCATAATCCATAATTTGTAGCAATATATTATAGATATCGCTATGAGCCTTTTCAATTTCATCAAGCAGCACAACACTATATTGATTATTAGATACAGACTCTGTGAGTAATCCACCCTGATCATAACCTACATATCCAGGAGGAGAACCAATCATCCTTGATATCGTATGAGACTCAATATATTCGGACATATCAAAGCGTATAAGATTCATGCCCATGCTTTCTGCTAATTGTTTTGCTAGCTCGGTTTTACCAACACCGGTTGGCCCTGCAAAAAGATAATTTGCTAAAGGCTTATTGTAATTTCTCAACCCAGATTTAGCAATTTTAATAGAATTAACAAGAGATTCTATTGCCTGCTCTTGGCCAAAAATCACCTTCTCTAGATTAGCTTTTAAAGACTTTACTTTCTGCAAATCATCAGATTCAGATCCGCAAGGCACATTTGTAATTCTAGTAATGGTATTCTTAATATCTCTACTATTTACAATTTTACCCCTGTTTCTTAGCAATTTACAATATGCCCCTGCCTCATCAATAACATCAACCGCTTTATCAGGTAATATTCGCCCAGTAATATACTTATGCGAAAGTTCAGCCGCAGACCTAATGGCATTCTTTGTATAATATACTCCATGATACCCTTCATAGTAGTGCTTTATACCATCTAGTATCTTTATCGTTTCATTAACAGAAGATTCTTTAACATTAATTTTTTGAAACCTTCTCGCTAGTGCTTTATCTTTTTCAAAACTAGTGCTGTATTCTCTATATGTAGTTGCACCTATACAACGCAGTGTACCTCTTGCAAGTGCAGGTTTGAGCAGATTACCGGCATCAAGAAAGCTACCACTTGTAGAACCTGCTCCAATGATAGTGTGTATTTCGTCAATAAAAAGGATAGCACCTGGTTTTGCCTCAATCGCTTTTATTATAGATTTTATTCTCTCTTCAAAATCACCTCTATAGCGTGTCCCTGCAAGGAGTGACCCTAAATCCAAAGCATAAATTATACTGGACCTGAGCGCACTTGGAACACTGTTTTCAATGATTTTGAGTACCAAACCCTCAACTATTGTGGTTTTGCCAACACCTGGATCTCCAACATATAAAGGGTTGTTTTTTCTACGCCTCAATAATATTTCTATAGTGCGATTTAATTCATAATCACGACCAATAACATAATCTATTTTTTTGCTTCTTGCATAGTCATTTAAATTTTTACAATAACTTTGTAGAATTTCCTCATCTTTTAGTAGCTCACCTTTATTTACTGTAGTAGGAGCATCATTATTTTTATCAAGTTTTACTTTATGATTAGTGCTGTATTCATCTATATCGTTAGAGTATTTCATGTTAGATATGTGGTAAATCAAATTGGAATCTTTCGCACTTTGTTTCTGCAATAGATCTTCAACGTATAAATCTTGCCCAGACAAAATTTCTACTAGAACACTTGCTCCATTTATTTCTTTTTTCCCCAAGCTATGAGCCCGTATTATTGCTCTGTGTATTATGCATTGAAACATTGAGCTAGGTTTAACTCCACTGATAATCAATTCAGAACTGCTTTGTAAAAACCCTTTTATATTATTATTATAATCATTAGCCTTAATATTGCATCTTGATAGAATGTTATCCATACTGATGATTTCATCGGCTCTGATATTACATCTTGATAAAACGTAATTTACATCCACGTCTTTAGTTAACGCCAGCAATAAATGTTCTACTTTCGCATATTTAAGATTAAAATTAGAAGCAATGAATAGTGCTCTATTCAAACTTGCCTCTAAGTTTTTGGAAATCATCTCCTATTCTCTTTAAAAGTGGGAACTCATATATAATGAATAGCACACAATTATTAAAAAAATTGAAATCCAGCAGTTCGCTGTAGCCAATTTGAATCCCACTCTGGATCTACGTCATAGCACCGCAATATCTCAGCATAGATTCCGCTACTCATTAGCGGAATGACGAGTTTTACGCTTATCAAATTGTAGGTAAATCCTATTTAATACGCTTTTTCTAGTACTCTGCTTTTCTTCTTAAATGCATTGATCTTTTTTCTACCGTATTTAGTCTTTAACGTACTTGGCCTTTTAAAGACCTTTTTGCTGTTACGTTTTTTAAATTGCACACTACAATCAAAATTTAGCTCTCCTTCTTTGTCTGCCAGTGCAGGCAGTCTTCTCTTATCTTGAGGTGTAACAAAAGACAGCGCATACCCTTCAGCTCCAGCGCGTGCAGTTCTACCTATACGATGAATATAGTCAGCTTGCGATTGTGGTGCATCATAATTGATAACATGTTGAATGTGGGGAATATCAAGGCCGCGAGAAGCAACATCTGTTGCAACCATGATTTGATTACGGCCACGACGAAAAGAATTAATGACCCTTTCGCGCTTGTGCTGCCTTAAATCACCATGAATTGCTAAAGCGCTATAGTCATCTTTGTGCAATCTGTTAGCTAGCTGATCCGCTCCTCGCTTTGTTTTGACAAAGATAATGATTGATCCTTCGCGCTGACATAGTTGTGTAACAAGCTTTTCATATTTTTCTGATTCTGATGCATAAACAATTTCTTGCTTAATTTTTACAGAAGTTGTAACCTCACAATCAACAGAAATACGTTCTGGTCGATTAAGGTACTTCTCAGCAAGTTTTACTATATCTCCAGGAAGAGTTGCAGAAAACATAAGAGTTTGCCTTATTTTAGGCAAATGCTTCATAATTTCTTCAATCTGAACTCCAAAGCCCATATCAAACATACGATCCGTTTCATCAAGCACAAGAACGCTAACATTGCGAGTAATCAAAGTTTTACGCTCAATATGGTCTATAATACGACCAGGAGTACCTATTACAATTTGTGGTTTTTTCTGAAGCTGATTTAGCTGCCTAAAAATAGGCTCACCACCAATCAACAAAGCGACCCTTAGTGCAGAATTTTGAGATAAGAGTTTTCTTATCTCATTTGTTACCTGATGCGCAAGCTCTCTGGTTGGCACGATGACTAAAGCTGAACCAGTGTTAGGCTCATTCAGCAACTTAGCAACCAACGGAATAGCAAATGCTAAAGTTTTTCCAGTCCCCGTTTGAGCAGATCCGAGAATATCTTTACCTTGTAGCGCTAAGGGAATCGCTTGTATTTGAATCGGAGTTGGGACGAAAAGATTATTTTTATCTAGAGCTTGTCTAAGCGAAGCTGGGAGACCCATCTCATGAAAATTATTCACAATACGTTAATCCTGTTAAAAGACTTCATAATAGATTAATCTTCCAATCTTAAATTTATTGCAGATTTTTTATCTTCTCCGTTTCTACCGCGCTCCTCTTTAACCTCATAACTCACCCTTTCTCCTTTTATTCCCTTCTCTTTATTCTCTCCTTTAAGTGCCTCAGGTCTTATTCCCGAACGTTCCAATGTGCTAATATGTACAAAAACGTCACCCCCTTTACCTTCTGGCTTGATGAAACCATAGCCTTTTTCGGCATTAAACCATTTTACATTACCAAATTCCATTTAAACAACTCCTAAATTATTAACTAACATTACTAATGTGATGAAAAACTTTGAAATTACGATTGAGAATGCTTTAAGCTTAGCTATTGAAACTAAACCTTTATACTCCATAGTCTATTCTTAACATTACATGACAATAATACACAATTGTTGTACTTGATGCAAATAAATTTTTTAATCGTTAAGCGAACCTGCAACCGTCATTTCGCTAACTTTAATCGTTGGTGAATTAAATTGCCCACAAAAAGTTAGATCATCTGCAACGACTAAATTGCTAAACATATCCTTCAAATTGCTAGCAATGGTAATCTCATGTATTGGATACGTTATTTTTCCATTTTCTATAAAAAATCCGGAAGCGCCATTGATTAAATTGACACCAAAACCAAATAAATCAGTTACATATATTCCCTCTTTCACTTCCTGAATTAATTCTTCAAACGATACATCACCATTCTCAATGTAGAGGTTACTAGCTGCAGGAATAACTGCAGCATTACTTGCACGAGTTGCACTTCCGGTTGTTTCTGAGTCTAATTTTCTAGCCGAGTATAAGTCTAAAATCCAATTTTGTAATATTCCGTTTTTTACAAATATATTTTTCTTGCTAGTTATCCCTTCTCCATCAAATGGTCTCGATGCTATGCCTCTTGGCAACAATGGATCATCGATAATATTAATTCTATCGTTAAAAATCTGAGCGTTTAAACTACCCCTCAAGAAAGAACTGTTGCTTATAATACTGCTCCCATTTATAGCAGAAGCAAAACTTTTTACTAGCCCTTTTGCTGCTCTTTTTTCAAAAATAACTGGAAATTTACCAGTTTTCATTGTACGTGAATTCAATTGATCAACTGCTCTTTTTGCTGCTTCTTTTCCCATTAACTCTGGCAACTTTAAATCACTAAAATTACATGCTATATCATAATCGTAACCAACCTTCATTTCACTTTCTCTTCCAGCAACAACAGAGACCTGATTAGCAAAGGTTGATTTACTAAACGAGCCAATAAAACCAGAAACAGTCGATAATACTGTATTCACTAAAGCGTATGAAGAAGAGGCTCCTTCAGAATTAGTGATACTCTTATGTGCAAGGGCTGAATTTTCTGCAGCTTCAGCAATTTCTTTTAGGTTATCAACGGTTACAACATTATTATCTGAGATACTTAAATCTGCAGAAGAGATATAATTACTACCATTTACAGCAAAATTAATGCAAGGATCTTCTGGCGCATTCTTTGCCATTTCTACCACTTGGCTTACTGTATCACTCAGATTATTCAAATCGTTTGTAGAAATATACGCAGCTTTGTTTTTACCTGCTATAGCTCTGATTCCTACAGTGCAATTTTTAGATTGTGATATTTGCTCAATTTTTGATAGACGCTGAGAAACTGAAGTCTTATTAGTTTCATATATTGTAACTTCCGCATCTTGATTTTGCTTTTTTATTAGTTTAGTAATATCTGCTGCAATATTTAATATATTCATTTTCTATTCCTTAGATTTCTATAAAGATTCTGCACCACCTATAACTTCAATTAAATCAGTCGTAATCGCTGCTTGACGAGAACGATTATAAAGCAATGCTAATTTGTTCAGTATCTCTTTAGTGTTTCTGTTTGCTGATTCCATAGCAACCATTCTAGCACTATTCTCACTCGTTGCACTTTCAAGTAAAGCAGAGTAAAGAGCAATTACAACGTAATCTTGAACCAAAGATTTTAAAATAAATTCAATATTTTGTGGTTCATACTCATAGCCGTAATCTGTTGTTGGACCAGCCAGAGAGCTATCAATCAAGGATGAGTCTTTACTCCATGGTTTTATTGTTTCCAACATTGGTTTTTGCGTGAAGGTATTATAGAATTTACTATAAAAAACTTTAACTTTATCGTATTTACTTAAATCTATACCATCAACCAAAGCTTCTACGTGCTTTAACGTGATTCCCTTACTATTTTCAATTTTTAAGATACTTTTAGAGTCAAATCTATTTTTACCTACATCAAAAGCTTTTTTACCAAGAAATACAATATCTACTTTTTTGCCATTTGCGATTGACTTATTTACACGCTCTTGACTAAATTTGACAATAGAAGAGTTAAAGTTGCCGCACAAGCCACGATCAGACGCAATAATGAATACTAGGTAAGAACCGTCGTTACTGACATTTAGAATTTTTGCCAGTAATTCTTGATCAACTGATAGCATTAATGAAAAAATAATGTTATGCAGCTTAGATACATATAATTTTGAATTTAATAACTTCTTTTGGCTTTGTAACAACTTTGCTGCAGAAACCATTTGCATTATTTTCGTGGTTTTCTGTACAGACCTAATATTCTTAATTCTTAAGGATAATTCCTTTAAGCTCTTCATTTTGTATACAACCCTGATTTATTAAAATATATAACTGTTAGTGTCTAAAAGCAAGTTTTTTTGACATTAAAACCAAGTCTAGCTAAGAAACTTGCAGGTTTATTGTTTGGAGATAAGGATTATATTAAGAAAGTGCTCTAACTTCAGCAATATCAATGTGAAAGTAGCCTAATGGTAATTTCTACACTTTGTGGAATTTTATAATATATAATAAACACAATTAAAACTATTACAACTTGAACACTTATGATCCCATTGTTCTAGTTCCCTGTTACAATTTTTACATTTCCAGCCTGGATCAGGCAAAGCTTCTGAGCCCATCTTGTTTAGCCAATAAATTACCTTGTCGTGTTCTTGCAATGTAACCTTGAGTTGTATTACAATAAAGTAGATTGACATGTAATTAGCTTTTTTCATAGCAGTGTCTAAATATTGACTTGCAAGATCATATTTACCTGAACTCATTGAGGACAAAGCAAGTAAACAGTAACTAAAATAATAATCAGGGCGTAAGTTGTATAGTCTTTCAGCACCTTTACTATTTAAATTGATGTACATTTTAGCTGACTGAGGAGTAGGATTTACTGTATACTCTGCCTCTAGCACTGCAGAAGCTTTTCTGATTTTTCCAAGTTTAATATATAATTCTGCCTTTAAATAATTGATGGGCTGAAAAATTGCACTATAACGTTGTGCTCTAAATAAAGACTTTATAGCCTCCTTAAAATTTCCTTTACTTTCATATTGCTTTGCTAAAGCGCAATAAAACACTGCAAACATTTCTTTATGATCAAAGGGGAGAAAAATATTGGACTTAACTGCTTCCTTCAACCTCAAAATTGCATTAATCCAATCTTCTTTCAATATGCCATGCTCTATTTGAAAGGGAATAGATAGCATTTTATCGTTAATTGAACTAGAGCAATATTCTATAAATTTTTGAAAGACTACTTTTTCTTGTTTGAGGTGGACAATCAGCTTATTGGCTAGAAGTAGAGCTAAGTTACGATTTTTATTTGCAATATTTGTTAAACCGTTACTGAAAAAGCTGTAATTTCCCGTCTTACCTGAGTTAAAGAGCTTTATTAAAGACAACCTATCGCTCTCCTCACTCAGACTTTTAACTAGCTTTTGGGCATTCTCTATATTGTCTAAGTCTATGCTAAAGAAAGCTTCAAAGAGAAGCAATTCTTCCCTATCCCTTCTTCTATTTCTTATGTTGGCAAATGTTGATGAAATGGAGGAAAAAAAGCGTACAAGTGTAATTAATAAAAATAATAAAACTACACAAGTAAAAATAATGAAATATAGATCAATACTTATAGTGTAATTGCCTAATTCCAATTTTATTACTTCACCACTTACCTTGACCCATATACCAAATAAAAACGAAAAAGCGAAAATTATAAAATAAATCATGAGATATATTGTAATAAGTGATGATATATTGTTGAAATATTCTTAGAAGCTACAATAAAACCATTCAATTTATTCAGCCATGGCTTGAATTCTGAATGCGTTAAATTGCTTACTGTAACAGTTATATTTTGCCAATCATTATCATTTATTGACTCCTCAATTTCTGCGAATTTTACTCTTAATGGATCATTTCGGTCGTCTACCTTTATCCAGTTTGAAATGATTTTTTTAGACAATGTACTTTTGTTGTAATCGATAGTATCAATAGTTTTTTCAAAAGATAACTTCAATTCGTGTAAGGTATTTATCTCTTTCAAATTTTCTAATTCATCTACTGCATTTTCTATCTCTGGATCGTCAAGCTCTGATATCAAAGGCTTTATTGAATTTATATGGTTATCAAATTTTGCTTCTCGCAATAACGAATTCTTCATTTTAACCACAAGTAATAGCAATTTTGCAAGGTTCTTACATCTTGAGTTATTATCAC
The DNA here is from genome assembly GCF_947251755.1 of Wolbachia endosymbiont (group A) of Philonthus cognatus. Classification (NCBI taxonomy): domain Bacteria; kingdom Pseudomonadati; phylum Pseudomonadota; class Alphaproteobacteria; order Rickettsiales; family Anaplasmataceae; genus Wolbachia; species Wolbachia endosymbiont (group A) of Philonthus cognatus. The sequence continues at coordinate 1,632,465 of NZ_OX366388.1, read as the reverse complement.
CTTGCTCACATTGAGTATGCTGACTTCTCTTGAGGTCAAATATCTTTTTTTCTATTCTAGATTGATTAACTTCAAGCAACATTCTAAATTCATCCATGTTTTCCGTTAAAGCTTTCACATTGTTTTCACTCTCTTGCTGATTTATTTTTAAAAAGATTATGTTATTTATTGTGATGTAACCGGTAAATAACAATACAATTAAGAACCAACCTATGTACTTTTGCTGAGTATCATTCATAACGTAGTATCTCCGCAGGATCTTGTGCAGCTGCCTGCAATGCAGGAGCAATTGTCGCTAAAAATGATAAGAATAATGCAAGTGCAGAAATGTTCACTACATCTTGAGGAACTAATATCATTGGCAAACTTGAAAAAAAGTATATCATAGGATCAAACAGCTTGACGTTAGTAATGTTTTCTAAAAACACTCTAATGCTTTCGATATTGAGAGAAAAAACGACACCTATAATACAGCCAAGACAAGTTCCCGTAAAACCGATTAATAGACCACAAGCGCAAAATATACGCATAATGCTTCCACTTGTTGCACCAAATGTACGCATAATTGCAATCGCGGATTTCTTTTCTTGCACTATCATCATTAAATTTGAGATAATATTAAACGCTGCTACAACTATAATCAAAGTGAGAATTAAAAACATCACATTTCTTTCAGTTTTTAAAGCACTAAAATAATGGCTTTGCTGTGATTGCCAACTTTCAGCTTCCATTCCTATTTCTTTTTCTATAGCATCTGCCAGCTTATCAGCTCTAGTAACGTCGTCTACAAGTACTTCTATATTTTTTATGCTATTTTTATAATTAAAAAAGGCTTGTGCTGATTTTAGAGGCATATATATCAAGGTATTATCATACTCAAACATACCCATATCAAATATTGCTATAACTTTATATTTTTTCATTCGCGGCATTTCACCAAGTAATGCATCAAATTCTTCAGATGATATAAACGTAATTTCGTCGCCATAGTCAATGTTCAAAACTTCTGCTAAGCGTGCTCCTATTATTATCCCTTCATCAAATTTTTTTACATCACCTATAATTACATTATTTGTAACGGCAGTACTATCAAGCAAATCTTTAGTTGACACACCTCGCACTACGCTACCTGCAATTTTACCATTTGCTACAATAATAACTTGATCATTGGTCATAGGAGTAGCTTTTAATATACCAGGAATTCTCTCAATAGATTTTGAAACTGCGTAGTAATCTGAATTTATGTTCCTATCAAAATAAACGTTAATATGGCCATCAATGCCAAGTATTGAGTCAAGCAACTTTGCTCTGAATCCGTTCATCACAGACATCACCACTATTAGTGTTGCAACTCCAAGGGCAATGCCGATAATAGAGAACAAAGTCATTATAGAGCAAAATCTGGCATTTCTTGCTCGCAAATAGCAAGCAGCCATAGTAATTTCAAAGGCAATGGACATTACAAAATATTTTGAGGTTAGACATTATATTTTTGAAACTTCGTATAATTGTAGACTTTTCTTTATTTAAAAACTAGAGATTTTTGCTTCCTTAAATTTAGCAGACTTATAGAGTATCTTTAACATTAGAATTTCAAAATCTTCCATATACATCATCCAACCTCACTATATCATTATCAGATAAATGCTCTCCTATCTGAAATTCAACTATTTCAAGTGGAGAGCTTGTGCTTTTATAACATAGAAAAAATCAAGAATATTATTGGGTTTATTCAATAAGTTATAATTCTTTCCTTCCATAATTTTCAAATTGTACAACTAGTTGCTTTACATTTACATCTGTGAGAAGAGCATTTTTGCTAACATGAGGTCTCGGATCAGATTTTGCTGATAAGGGATTCATCTGAGATATTTCATCCCTCATTGGAAATAAGCGAGATTGGGAAGCAACTTTTGGTGATGGCCTAGTTTTTTTCTCCACATCTATATTCACTTGTGCAACAGGAGGGGTCCTGCTTTCAATAGTTTGCGCATTAGGACTTTCTTTTGCTTGATTTTGTTTGAATTTTTTTCTTATCTCTTGTACTTTAATATCGATATTATAATTAATTTCTTTTTCCATAGAAGATACTACCATTTCTAGCTTTGTGCTTGATTTTTGATCAGTATGACCTAACTTTTTAAGTTTTAGTGGTAATTCAGGTTTATCTTTAGTTGATTTAGGAACAGTTCCTACTACTTTTGGTTTTTGTCTAACTTCTTGACCAGCAGTAAACATTTTTTTTGGCAATGGGGGTGCTATTGATGATTTTGGCAATATTGGAGGTTTAGATTGTTGTTTTTGTTTAAGTTCTCTTTTTGCTTCCATATGTTCTTTAGGAACTGTTACATAAATTAGCTCTTCTCTAGGCGATTTTGAACTTTGTGAATTTTCTGTTAAAATTTTACTCTTCTTCTCTTGATAATTTGATATCTCTTTGTATCCAGGCTTTTCATCTAATGAATTTCCATGGCCTGAATCATTATAATTAACTTCTACTTGTCTATCTTCTTTTAGAAAACTGCGTTCTGGCTTTTCTGGAGCTATTGCAATATTTCCTCTTTCAACTTGCTCCAAACCTGAAATTTTACGATAAGCCTCTAGATATTCAAAGATTGTCATTGAAGTAGGAGGAGGTAATTTATCAATAAAACTACTTATATTCTTAACTGGAACATTTCTTCCCGAGATTCTATTCAATATTTCCTTTAATATCTTAAGACCTGATGGCTTTCCATTCATCGATTTTACATAATCAATTGAGTCACTACGTATAACAAACTTAGCTACATCTTCTGCCTTATCTGTAAAACGCTTTAATGCCTGAGATAAATCCCTTACCGTTTTATTATAATGTCTAATAGTTACTAACTCATCTCTTGCTTTTATAGCTTCTTTAAGGAAACCGAGATTTTCTCTATAATTGTCACTTTTAAATGGATCCTTCATATTAATTACAACTCATTATTTATTAAAATATGGGTATAGGTTTAAAATATTAAGATTTAGTAAATATTATTTTTTACATAAAGCAGCTATACCCATATTATAAATTGCCAACAAATGCATTTATGGCGTTACCATATTCTTCCATATACATCATCCAATCTCACTATATCATTATCAGATAAATGCTCTCCTATCTGAAATTCAACTATTTCAAGTGGAAAGCTTGTGCTTCTATTTTCAATCCTATGGGAAACTTCCCTTGGGATTTCTATCATATGGTCCTTTGCTATAGCATATTCTTTGTCTTCTAAACTAACATATCCAACTCCTGATAGCACTATATGGTATTCATCTCTATAGTGATGGAATTGCTTAGAAGTGCAGCTTAATGGATTGATAAAAAGATATTTTATAAGAAAATTTTCGCTCATTAAAATTATACTACAAAATCCCCATGGTTTAACTTCTTTCCTTATCACCTTTACTTTCTTAACTTTATGAATAAATGAAATTAGACTTTTGTTTGGTTGCTTACAAGCTCCACTCAATAAATTTTTATTACTTTCTGTCGTTGAAACTGGTTCTTTTTCTCTAATCACATGCTGAAATGATGCCGGTTCTTTACTAAACTTCTCACTCAATTCTAAAACTGAATTCCAAGTTCCAACATCCAACCAATCGAAATTAGCTTCTATCATTGCAACGTTTTTTGCTTTCTCCATCACCAAGTAATCAATGGATATGCCTTCAATTCCTGCAAAATCTCGTTGTTTTAAATACAGAAATCTCTCTTGCGGTGTGAAATATTTAAAACATAAATTGTAAAGATTCGGGGCAGATTTTTTAATCTCATCTATGTAGCGTTTTGCTTTAAACACAAATATTCCAGAGTTCCAATAATGATCGTTACTTAACTTACGCTCGGGCTTTTCTGTAAAATCTTTCACTATATGACATTTTTCTTTCTGATCATATACTGCATTTATATAGCCGTATTCAGAATTGAATTCATGAGGCTTAACCCCAAAAGTGACTATAGAGTTAGTTTCAGAGGCTAACTTAGACGCTTTTTGAGTAGAAGCATAAAAACTATTCAAATCACCTATAAAATGGTCTGAAGGCAGAATTAACATTGTCTCGTTTTCATTGCAGAGAAGTGCAGCAATTAATATTGCCGCTGCTGTTCCAATTTTCACTGGTTCGAAAATCACTTTATATTCTTGCAGTGCATGCAATTCCTCCATCACTAATGACTCGTACTGTATATTTGTAGCAATTATGGGCGGCATATAATCGCTTTTTAGCCTCAACAAAGTGTTGTGAAACATAGTGTTCTGACTAAATATTTTCTGAAATTGCTTTGGCTTAGATAAAGGCCAAAGTCTGCTACCACTACCACCACACAATATTACAGGGCGCATTTAGTTAAGATATTAATTAAATAATTAATATCTTATACTGAGGGCAAAATACATGCAAGTTTTTGTTGTGGAATAGTTAATAAAGAAAGTAAATGTTGATTTAAAGTAATTGCTAATGAGAGTGATCATGTGTAGCGCCTTGCCCTTGCTGTGAATTTCTTCTATTTTGTAATTCCTCAACATGACCTTTTCTTTTATCACTTAATATTTCATTACCCTTATTTTGTTCTTCCTCAGGACTCTTTAGTATTTCATTACTCTTGCTAACTTCTTTATCATCCCCTTGTTTCTTTGGCCTTCTAGCGTTAAGCTCATCCCATGTGCCCACTAGTGAATCACGATTCCCATGATCCGGCTTTAGCCTTTCTTCACCTTTAATAACATTAAAGTCACTTTTTGCTTCTTCCCAACATCCTTTCAATTGGTGTTTCCACATAGTAAAGTAAGCATCACCATATTTTTTCTCATTTGCTACAAACAATAAAATTGGGGCCTTAAGTATTGTAGCTACCATATTTACTGAATTCTTCACTGCCATCGCAGGGGTGAACAAAAGATAGCCAAAAGACTTTGCAATTGGGTTTTGTTTGCTTATTAAATGCTCCCCTAACTTTATAGGAAGAGAAGTCAACAATTTAGTACAAACTTTAGCCAAGCTTGTAGCAAAAACGATAGGAACAGATATAAGACTTTTATCTAGCTCTAGATTACCATCCTGATCTCTAATTTCTGAAAAATGGGTGCTTAGCTTCTTGTAATCACTAGTGTATAATAATTCTCCATTTCTTCCTTTTTCATCAACAACTTCCTGAACTTTACCTTCTTTATTTTTTACCTCTTTAGTTAGCACAGAAGAATTAGTTAATTCAAATGGATATTGAGGATCCTTAGTTTTTTCAGCTTCAAAAATTGGCACGTGTTTTTTCAAATCCATTCTCGAAAAGCCTAATGGCTCAAAATATGACTTATGCAACTCATTTATCGGAATTTGCTTACCCTGATTGTCTATATAATTGATAGTAAAATAAGATCTATCATTATCTTTATCTTTGGTAACTAAAGATAATCTGAAACTTGGTTGTTCTCCATTCTCATCTTTTTGACCATACAAAAGTTTATAGGTTGGATTTTTATCTTTATCTAGTATAGCATTTCCATGCATATCCCTGTTTTCTATGATTTTAGCAGACTGTACAATTTGATCATAATTTTTTGGATACTGGCATTTCCTTCCATCATACATCATTACCTTTCTAAGGTCTTCGACGTAAACTTGAGATTCAGGTGAAGTAAGCAGACCTTTTGCTTTAAGTGTAAGATCTATTGCTCCCTTTTTTAATGCTTCAAACATATTGTCAAACCAAAATCGCTATAATGCTATAGTTCAATAATAAAACTAGTACACTAATAATATATTAACACAGCACCGGTGATTTTACAAGAAAATATGCCTGTAGAAGATAAAGATTGTAAAAGCGAGGGTTATATAAGTAATGCTTGATAAGTACTTTATGCATGTAATTGTAAAAATCCTCAAAGGTACGCTGTGTATATAATCTTCGCATACTACCTGCATTCCAAGAACTGCGTGCCAAAAAATGCAAAACAACAATACAACAAAAAATAAAAGCTCTAGAGGGTGATTAATAAATTTTTCACTAAAAGACAAAGAGCTATCAGTATAAAATGTGCAAGAAAATGAATAGATAAACCAAGGAAACAGGAACAGTAAAATTACCGCAGAAACACGCTGAACCCACCAATGATGTACTGAATTTCCAGACTGACTCATATAAACATAAATAAAAAAGCCATAGTAGAAAGAAGTAGCGTTACTGTCAGCAGTATAGCACTCCTTGAAACGCCAGTAATTTCTAAATTAAGCCCAGCATCCCACAATAAATGACGAATACCATTAAGAAAATGATATACAAAACTTATAAAACATAAGACATAAGCTAATTTAGCAACAGGAGTGAATAATAATGCATTTAAGTACCTTACTATAAGTAACTCAGGAAAGTAAACATGTAATATGAAATACCAAGAAAGTATCATTAATAAAAGGAATAGCAAGATACCAGTCAATCTATGCATAATAGAGAAAAAACTAGTAACTTGTACTTTATATATTTGTAAATGTGGAGAAAGAGGTCTATCACTCATAAAATTCCGTTATCGGGAAATTAAAATAAAGTAGAAGTAAAGACAGCAGTATAGCACATAACAACACCATCATTAAAAATGGTAAGTTATGCGCAAAGCCTAAGGAGGTAATCCAGCTGCAGATTCCCCTACTGCTACCTTGTTACGACTTCACCCCAGTCACCGATCCCACTTTAAATAACTCCCTCCTTGCGGTTAGGTCGTTAGCTTCGAGTGAAACCAATTCCCATGGCGTGACGGGCAGTGTGTACAAGACCCGAGAACGTATTCACCGTGGCGTGCTGATCCACGATTACTAGCGATTCCAACTTCATGCACTCGAGTTGCAGAGTACAATCCGAACTGAGATGGCTTTTAAGGGATTGGCTTAGCCTCGCGACTTTGCAGCCCATTGTAGCCACCATTGTAGCACGTGTGTAGCCCACTCCATAAGGGCCATGATGACTTGACATCATCCCCACCTTCCTCCAGTTTATCACTGGCAGTTTCCTTAAAGTCCCCAGCATTACCTGATGGTAACTAAGGATGAGGGTTGCGCTCGTTGCGGGACTTAACCCAACATCTCACGACACGAGCTGACGACAGCCATGCAACACCTGTGTGAAACCCGGCCGAACCGACCCTATCCCTTCGAATAGGTATAATTTCCATGTCAAGGAGTGGTAAGGTTTTTCGCGTTGCATCGAATTAAACCACATGCTCCACCGCTTGTGCGGGTCCCCGTCAATTCCTTTGAGTTTTAATCTTGCGACCGTAGTCCCCAGGCGGAATGTTTAACGCGTTAGCTGTAATACAGAAAGTAAAACTTCCCATATTTAACATTCATCGTTTACAGCGTGGACTACCAGGGTATCTAATCCTGTTTGCTCCCCACGCCTTCGCGCCTCAGCGTCAGATTTGAACCAGATAGACGCCTTCGCCACTGGTGTTCCTCCTAATATTTACGAATTTCACCTCTACACTAGGAATTCCTCTATCCTCTTTCAATCTCTAGATTAGCAGTTTTAAAAGCAATTCCAAGGTTGAGCCTTGGGATTTCACTTTTAACTTACTAATCCGCCTACGCGCCCTTTACGCCCAATAATTCCGAATAACGCTAGCCCTCTCCGTATTACCGCGGCTGCTGGCACGGAGTTAGCCAGGACTTCTTCTGTGAGTACCGTCATTATCTTCCTCACTAAAAGAGCTTTACAACCCAAAGGCCTTCTTCACTCATGCGGCATGGCTGGATCAGGCTTTCGCCCATTGTCCAATATTCCCCACTGCTGCCTCCCGTAGGAGTCTGGACCGTATCTCAGTTCCAGTGTGGCTGATCATCCTCTCAGATCAGCTATAGATCATTGCCTTGGTAGGCTATTACTCCACCAACTAGCTAATCTAATATAGGCTCATCTAATAGCAATAAATTTTTCCCCCGTAGGGCGTATACGGTATTAGTTGCCGTTTCCAACAATTATTCCGTACTACTAGGTAGATTCCTATACATTACTCACCCGTCTGCCACTAAGTTATACCATAGCAAGCTACAATATAACTCCGTTCGACTTGCATGTGTTAGGCCTGCCGCCAGCGTTCATTCTGAGCCAGGATCAAACTCTCAAATTTAGACTTCAACCTATAAAAGGTTGAGGGTACATCGGATAAATCCGACAAAAAATAATTTAGCTTAATACTGCTGTCTTTATTTCTACTTTAGAAATATTTTAATCTCCAACTATTCAAACAACTTTAAGAATATTATTATGTGATATAATCACTATGTCAATATGTTTTTGCAAATCAAAAGCATTAATGTATAAATATATAACTATTTGGAATATTACCATGAAAAAATACATCTTTCTGCTTGCACTCGCGCCAATGTTAGTTGGCATCACATTATACTTATTGCGCAACATTGATAACACAAAACAATCTATAACTGCAGGTGACAAGTTTTACGAAGTATTATTCTTAAAAAAAGATAATAAGCCGCTGCTAGAAGAAATAGATTCAAATTGGGAGTATTTAGCAAATTTTGAACGCGCATTCAATCATATCTCAGATTCAATGCCAACAGACACAGCATCTATTTATAATGATTTGGCAGATGATAAAGATGCTCCTGGTGTTTTGCGTGAGTTAGCACAATATTTAGAAGTAATGAGCTTACTTCACTCCAACGGTGAAAAAATAAATAAAGACAAAATTGATAATTTAGAATCAAGCACAGTATACCCTTATTCAAGCCAAGAAGCCATCGCTATAGTAAAGATACACAATAACGACGTTAAGGGTGCAACTGAAATATTGCGTTCCCTATTAAATGATAGAAAATGCCCTATCCTAATCAAAGCTAATGCACAAGAATTACTCAGGATATATGGGAGTTAACTCATTGGACTTTTTGCATAGCTTTTGGCAACGCATCGGATGAAACGAAAAAACTTACTTGACACCCTTCGCCAGCGCCCTTATCATGATAGTGAAGCTATTGTATTTGCTTTCGCCAATCTGCAGATTAAAAGGTAAGGATTACTTAATGTATCGGCGTCTTATGTTCAATTTTTTGCAGTATATAGATACTGTATGTCTTTACAAAACTTCATCTACATCTAGATTTTTATCTAAATAAGCTGAACGCGCTTATAAAGCGTTACAAGACATCAAAAAATGCCAATACTCGACAGAGATAGTAAAAGACTAGCTAACTCGGGGATTCTTTGTCTTTTTTTCTGCTTGGTAAATTTCTTAAACATTTGCAGCGTAAGTTAGTTGCAATTAAAAGCAGCTGAATTTCGCTTGTCAAGCGTTTAAAACATAAAAAACGCCAATATTTTAAAGCGGATAATAACCCCAGGGCTTCTTTTGCCTTTTTTTTCATTTGGTAAATTTCTTAATATTTATGGCTAAAGATTGCACGAATGTTGCAATTACAAAAACGATTTCTACTAGGGTGTCACGCACTGGGATGACACCATTCTTTTTCCTGGATCCAAGTAGTCAGGGCACTGGGATGACAGCTACCCTGACAATCGTCATCCCGCTGCTTGTTAGCGGATACCGCGGCGGTATGACGTAGAAGTTATACTTTTATGCTTACCAACTTAATAAAATTCCTGGATTCCAGTGTCAGCTACTTTCATGACACCAACAGTTGATATTGGTTTGTTGCTTTACTGGCAGCTACTAGCTATGCCTCAAGTTTCCTATTCAAAACTTTCAATATTAGATCCAATTCATTTGGATTATTATACCGTATCATAACTTTACCCTTAGAATTGTTGTCATTAATTTTGATCTTTAAACCAAGTTGAGAAGATATAGCGCCTTCTATTACCGTCATATCTTGATTTCTAGTATATTTCTGTTCTTTTTGATTATTATTTTGGTGTAAGTCTTTTATCAATTTTTCAGTTTGTCTAACACTTAAGCCCTGAGAAACTATTTTTTCTGCAATATCTTCCGCATTTTCAACATTAATCAACGCTCTTGCATGGCCCATAGACAATTTTTTTTCATTGATCATCATTTTTACACTATAGGGAAGTGACAACATCCGAATCATATTGGTTATGTGGCTGCGGCTTTTGCCTATAGCTGAAGCTAATTCCTCATGTGTATAGAAGAACTCATCTATCAGTTTTCTGTAAGCTTCACCTTCTTCTATTGGATTAATATCTTGCCTTTGTATATTTTCAATAATGGATACTTCCAAGCATTCCTTGTCGCTCAGATCTTTTATGATAACCGGTGCACTATCAAGATTTGCAATCTTGCTTGCTCGCCAACGACGTTCCCCAGCTATTATTTCGTAACCATCATCATTTGAATCTTTGCGTACCACGATAGGCTGTATAATGCCACTTTTCTTTATCGAATTTGCAAGCTCTCTTAATGATTCCTCGTCAAAATGTTTCCTCGGTTGAAATTTGCTTGGGTGCAGTAATGAAATAGGCAAATACTCTTGTCGATCTTCTTTATTATCATAATTATCGCCTATGAGACCGGCAAGACCTCTGCCGAGGCGTCTATCATCCTTCATACTACGCCCTCGCTTACTAGCTTCTTCTCCTTACAACTGCTCGCGTGCTTTTTTAAAATTTCCCTTGCCAAACTTATATATGCTTGTGCACCAGGACACTTAAGATCATACACAATAGCGGGTTTTCCATGAGAAGGCGCTTCTGATAACCGTACGTTACGTGGAATAACAGTCTCATACAATGGGATGATAGTTTTGTATACTTTATCATTTAAATACTGGCAAATATCGTTTTTAATCTGTTCACTGAGTTTGTTGCGCCTGTCATACATTGTTAACACTATCCCTTCTATTGCCAAAAAAGGGTTTAGGTTATTCCTTTTTATTAGCTCCACAGTTTTAACTAAATGGCTTAATCCTTCCAGAGCAAAAAATTCACACTGAAGAGGAACAATAATAGAATTAGCAGCAGTCAAAGCATTTATGGTCAGAAGCCCAAGTGATGGAGGGCAATCGATGATTATATACTCATAATTATCGCGTATCTTCTCCAATGCGCTTTTTAGTACGAATTTTCCTCGCTCAAGTTGCGATAATTCAATTTCTGCAGCTGACAAATCAACTACTGACGAAATTAGCGATAAATTCGGAATTTCCTTTATATTGAAAATTGCCGATTCTATCAATTTATTTTCGCTGCTTAGTAGTATTTTGTATATGTTTTTTTCTTCCCTACTACGATAAGAAATCCCGAGTCCGGTGCTAGCATTTCCTTGAGGATCAAGATCTACCAATAAAGTGCTTTTTCCCACAGCAGCAAAGGCTGTCGACAAATTTATACTAGTTGTGGTTTTGCCAACTCCACCCTTTTGATTTACTATTGCAATAATCTTGCTCACGCCTTTTATCTTATGTATAAAATAATTCTATTGTATATATGCAAGAAACTTTTGCATTAGAAAATTTTTTTGTTGCTAATCACACTAAAATTAGACTGTCTTTTTTGCTTTGTGTAACACACTTTGAACCTTGTTTCCTAATTCATTCAGAGTGAATGGTTTTGGCAAAAAGTGAAAATCTTCTATATTGATGTCATCACTCTTTAAAAAAGCATCTTCTGCATACCCAGAAATAAAAATAACGTTGATACTTGGCCTATGGATCAATGCTTCTTTAACTATTTCTGGGCCGCTCACCTCTGGCATGATTACATCAGTGATTATAAGATCTATATGTTGACTTTTTTTACTGATTATTTCTAGCGCCTCGCTGCCTATGCTTGCTTCTATTACATCAAATCCTTTTCTTTTGAGTGCTTTAGAGATGAATTCCCTTACTGAATCTTCATCTTCGATTAATAAAATTATACCATTACCTTTAATTTCACTTACTACCGGTTTTTCTGTTTCTTCACTATCTTCCTCTCTATCATTTTCATCTGATATGTAAACCATGGGCAAAAATATGCTAAATTTAGTTCCATGATTTACTTTGCTAGCAACATAGATGTATCCTTCAGTTTGTTTAATAATGCCATATACAGTAGAGAGGCCAAGACCTGTACCGGAAGCAATATCTTTAGTAGAAAAAAATGGATCAAAGATCTTTTCAGTTGTATCACTCGTCATTCCACATCCAGTATCAATTACTTCAATCACAACATAATTTCCATGTTCAATCGCTTCCTTGTCTGGAGAAAACATATCCTGAGGTGTAGAATTTAATGAGTCAATCTTTTGATTAAAGGTTCGTATAGTTAATTCTCCGCCCTTTTCCATAGCAGCACTAGCATTGACTGCTAAGTTAAGTATAACTTGCTCTAATTGCCCTTGATCAGCCCTAACAGCACCCAAGTCTCTACCATAATAAATATTAAATTTTATATTTTCACCTATTAATCTTTTTATCATTTCATAAAGATTAGCTATAGTATTATTTACATCAATAATTTTTGGCTGCAAGGTCTGTCTTCTTGAGAAAGCAAGCAATTGTCTTACTAAATTTGATCCACGCTTTGCATTTTGCTGTATCTGTATTATATCTCCAAAAGATGGATCACCAGCTGAATGCTGGAGTAAAAGCAAATCGCAAAATCCTATTATCCCAGTCAATATATTGTTGAAATCATGCGCAATACCACCTGCTAACTGCCCTATAGCTTGCATCTTTTGATAATGCTCAAGCTTTATCTCTAGGTTTTTGTGTTCAGTATTGTCAATAAAATAACAAAGTATGAAGATCATTTTATTATGAAGAAACTTATTGAAATATATTTTTATGTTATTACCGCCGTTGAGCTGTACATCAAAGGACGCATTATTTATTCTATTACTCGAAAAATATTCACGTATTTTTACATGATAACTATCCAATATCAATGTAAAGATTGAATTATTATCTGACCCTGCAAGCTTTATTAGTGCCGTATTTTTCTTTACAAAGTTGCCGTTTATGTCACATTGTGCAATAGCAATTGATGAATTTGCAAAACAAGGGTGTAATTGATAATCAACAAGATTTGATTCGGTTGGTGTTATAAAGCCATATATATAGCTATGGTTGTATTTATCACAAAATATAGCAGTGCTCATATAAGCCTTGAATGGAATACCACTTATAGTAAAAAACAAAATTTCATTATCGGTTATTGTATTGTTATATTTAGATTGAGATATAAAATCACTGATTGAGCTACCTTTTTCCAGTTTTTTTAGTTCAAATATGTCTAAAAATCTTTTATTTACAGATAAAATCACCCCTTTGGCATTTGCAATGTAAGTTCCTATGCTGTGTTTTTCTATTAACTCTTCATATATCTGCTCCTTGTTTATCTGTGTTGCTTTTAATACAAAATACCCATCTGGCCTTGCTATTGGCACTAATGATAAATTTAAAATCTTATTACTATTTATAGCAATTTGGGGATTATCTGGTATCGGCTCAAAGAGCAAAAGAAAGTTAGATACTCTATTCTTCTTGTTTAAGGAAATGCATACCTGTACAGAAGAGTTATTTTTTAGTGCATGATAGAGTACTTTTTTGTCTGCTTCTGAAACATCTCCTATTTCAAGAATCTTGGCTAACGTAATGTCATCATCTATATGATCTTTAAACCTTTCGTAGAACCTTGCATCAGCATAAATAATACCTTCATCCTTATGTAAAATAAGGCAAAATTCTGTATTATGATTTAGTGCATTTGCAAATATTGCATTTTGAAATTCTATAGTATTAAGTAGGTATCTGTAGCGTTTTACATTATACATCATAAAGAGAGTTGTTAGAATGCTAACTAATAAATTAATCTCTATATTAATATGCTGACTATATATATCAAAAAAGTAGAGTATCGATATTGCTACTGGAGGTAAGAGCATAATAACTGCCATCACAACAATTGACATTCCATAATTTCTTAGTATGAAGTCAACCCTGTTCTCTTTTTTGTTATCTATGTATCTTTTATTCATTATTGTTACTTGGCATTGTTGTACATACGAAAATGTTCTATTATATTGATTTAATTATTATAGATTTATTAACGTCTTTGATAGATAATTATCATCCAAATCTAATTAAGTTCCTTAAATATCAGATATAACAATGTTAATAAGCTAGCAAGAGGATATTATGGAAAAACAAAAAACACAAGCATTTAAATGGTTCTGTGCACTAAGAGATAAGATCATAGAATCTTTCTTATTAATTGAAAAACAATCATCCGCAGAGCCAAAGATCGAAAAGAGAAAGTGGGATCGCCCAGGTGGTGGAGGTGGTGAATCTACAATTATTTTTGGTAATGTTTTTGAAAAAGTTGGAGTAAACGTTTCAAAAGTACACGGAAAATTTGCAGATTCAGCCATTAATGAAATTCCTGGTGCAAGTGAAAGTAACGGAGAGTTTTGGGCAAGCGGTATATCTTTAGTGTCTCATATGCAATCGCCCCTTATCCCTGCAGCACATATGAACACAAGGCTGATATATACTTCAAAACAATGGTTTGGTGGAGGAATGGATTTTACGCCAATATATAAAAATGAAGAAGATTGCAAGTATATCCATGAATCAATCAAAATGACATGTGATAGATTTGACACCGGATATTATCCAAAATTTAAAGAGCAATGTGACAATTATTTTTTCTTACAACACAGAAAAGAGCCGCGTGGCATTGGTGGCATTTTCTATGATAATCTGAGTTCTGGCAACTGGGAAAACGATTTTGAGTTCACAAAAGCAGTAGGTGAAGCCTTTTTGGAAATTTATTCGCACGTCATACGTAAACATATGCAAAAATCTTGGACAAAAGAACAACGAGAAAATCAATTAATAAAACGTGGCAGATATGTAGAATTCAATCTGTTATACGATCGTGGCACAAGGTTTGGTTTAATGACTGACGGCAATCCAGATGCAATTATGATGTCAATGCCACCACTTGTTAAGTGGTTATAGAGAGCTGCTATTAGTAGAAAATAAATCATCATAGTTTAAAATTGTACCATGGTAGTGAGCTTTTATATAGGGGGTATAATCATGGGCATAATAGATAATTTTTTAATTAAATCTGTCAAAAACAATGACATAAAAGGTGTTAAACTGACTCTAATTCTCTATGATGCATTAAATAGTTTTAGAAAATTCTTTTCAAAGACTATGTCTCTCAAGAATACAGGATCATTTGATATAAATAATAATCAAGCTTTAAATCAGGCTTTAGGACATGCTACAGATCACAAAATAATGGAATTGCTGATTAATCGTGGAGCTGATATCCACTCAATAGATGAGAATGGAAAGAATGTTATAATTCGTGTTATTGAGAGTTTAGCAGAATCAAAAAATCTAAAATTGGATAGTGAGAAAAACTTACCAGCAGAGATAATTCTTCACCCCACAGTTTCCTTTTTACTAGGAAAAGGCGCAGAGTATTATTCTACAGATGATTTGAATATTGAAGCTATACAACAAAAACCTTCTAGAACTTTTGAGTATAAGTCAAAGAATACTAGCTATGATGCTTTGCCTTCAAAAGAGCCCATTTACGCTGAGGTGTATGACACTAAGGTTAGTAACTCATTAGGGGAGAATGGTTATTTGAGTGTATCAGAAGAATCTATTTATGCTGAAATATATGATTCACATAAAAAATCCACTGAAAATTTATCATTGGAAGATAGTGGTTATTTGAGTATATCAGAAGAACCTATTTATTGCACTATAGATGATCTTTCAGAACAAAAAAAGCCTACTAGCCTAAAACAGAAAGAGCCAGAACAGTCGTCAGAACCTATTTATGCTAGGGTAGATTTGTCCAAGAAAAGAGCAGAAAGAAAAGCAAAAGACATAAAAGCTAATTCTGGAACTTGCCATGGGTTAGTGCAAGATAAAGTGAATGATTGGCAAGTGAAGCTAAATGAGCTAAGTGCTAATAAGTCGATAAGTCAGCAACAGACTAATGATCAAAAAATTAAGACCAAGGCTGGCTTTAGTGTAGAAGAAATAAGGCAGAAATATGAGCGTAGAGATTCTGGCTACGATTCTGGCTATGATTCCGATACAAAAGTTGAACAACAATTAGAATTAGCTCCTAAATCTGAGATAGGTTCAGTGAGTATTGAGCATGGAGTAATAGGAGGCTGTCGATATAAGATTACTGATATATCCCTCTAACTATGTGATTCAAAATAATTGAATTGACTTTATATATGTAATCGATATAACCTAGTTAGATTCAAGTTGACTCTTTCGTCTAGTGGTTAGGACACCACCCTTTCACGGTGGTAACACGGGTTCAAATCCCGTAAGAGTCACTCAAGTAGAATATAATTAAAGTTTTGAATGGGAAAAATTAGGCTCTATGTTGAAGAAGCTTTATCACAAGGCGTGAGTTTAGCACTTAATCCACAACAAAGTCACTATATTTGCAATGTAATGCGGCTTAAGAAGTATGATAATCTCTCTCTTTTTAATGGAAAAGATGGAGAATGGTTAGGAGAAGTAGTTAATATATCGCGTAAATTGACAGAAGTTACACCCAAAGAATGCACTAAACAACAGCAATATGAGGAAAATTTATACCTGTATTGTGCCATGGTAAAAAGTGCTGCTTTGAACAACATAGTAAGACAGGCAACTGAAATGGGAGTAATCTGCATTCAATTTATTTCAACAGAACGTACAGTGGTAAAAAATATTAACCTAAGTAGAGCAAAATTACAAGCAATCGAAGCAGCGGAACAATCAGGTAGGATAAGTATACCAGAGATTTTGCCTCCTATTAACTTTTGTGAGTTACCTGATTCCCAAAGTAAAAATTTTGTTTTGTGTGATGAAACAGGTAAAGCTGATAAAGTGCTGAAAGGCAAAAAAAATGTTGCTATTATTGTTGGTCCTGAAGGTGGTTTTTCATCTTATGAACTTGATCTTGCCGATAAGTTTTGTCAAAAATTGAGTCTAGGAAAAAGAATTTTAAGGGTCGATACTGCTGTAGTTGCTGCACTCACTTTCACCAATTGGTGTAGCTAGATTTTTAAATATGGCTAAGGTTTGGGTCATAAAGAAATCTGGTTCAGTGTTGCGCGCACAAAAACCCTGTAGACTTTCTACGAAGCAGTCTGTTGTTAAAGAGGAGCTAATAAAAAACATATTCTAAGATAATATTAAATCTCATATTATATTTTTTCTAAAGTAAACAAATGAATCTTGCATTTTGCCTGAGTTATTGATACTCTGAGTAAAGAAGTCGGGGCGTAGCGCAGCCTGGTAGCGCATTTGGTTTGGGACCAAAGGGTCGGGAGTTCAAATCTCTCCGCCCCGATGTTAGTATAATTGTAAGAACGCTGTAACATAAGAGCAATCTCCATCAGTAAGCAAGTAGCTGACACTGGAATGACATTATTTACCATGTAAATTATGGCATATTACATTTTAACGCTCAAGTTTATAAAATAATTGACAATGTTAATTTTCTAATTTATAAATAGATTTTGAAATGATTACCGAAGGAGGTATAGAGTTTGATAGAAGTATCAGTCCATTATGGTGATGTAGACAGAGCTCTTCCAGTATTGAAAAAAACAATTCAAAAGGAAGGAAGAGGGTTGAAAATGAAAAAACAATATCATGAAAAAAAATCAGAAAAAAGAGCTAAAAAGAAAGCTGAAGCTAAAAAAAAGAGGTACCAACAAGAGTGCAGAAGGCAACGTTATGGTTGGTAGTTTGTACTCAAGTTAATAGTTTATCATTGGTTATTTTATGAATATTCACGAATATCAAGCGAAAGAAGTTTTGCATAAATTTAATGTCCCAGTGCCAAAAGGTTTTGTTGCTACATCTGCAGAAGAAGTAAAGACTCAAGTAAGTCAATTAAAATCTGACGTGTTTGTAGTTAAAGCTCAAATTCATGCAGGTGGTAGGGGTAAAGCCGGTGGCGTAAAGCTAGCAAAGTCAGTTGAAGAAGCTCAGCAGTTTGTAAAGGACATGATTGGTATGACTTTAGTTACTCATCAAACAGGGCCAAGCGGGCAGCAAGTAAGAAAAGTGTACGTTGAAGAAGGCTCAAGCATTAAGAAAGAGTATTATTTAAGCCTGGTAATCGACCCGAAGCTCAGTAGGCCGATATTCATATTTTCCTCAGAAGGTGGAATGGACATCGAAGAAGTGGCAAAAAATTCTCCTGCAAAAATTGTGAAATTTGATATTGATCCTGCTACAAGTTTTGATAGCAGCAAGTTAAGCAGCAGTTTTCATTTGAGTCCAGAACAAATAGAAAAGATATCGAACATTGCAAAAAAAATATATGATGCGTTTATTGCAACTGATGCGAGCCAAATTGAAATTAATCCACTGGTTGAAACAAATTCTGGAGATTTTATTGCGCTCGATGCAAAAATTAATTTCGATGATAATGCTTTATATCGTCACCCAGAAATTATGGAACTTCGTGATTATGATGAGGAAGTGAAAGAAGAGATAGAGGCTTCAAAGTATGGGCTCAGTTACATCAAAATGGATGGCAGTATTGGTTGCATGGTAAATGGTGCAGGTCTTGCTATGGCAACAATGGATATAATAAAATACTACGGAGCAGAGCCTGCTAACTTTTTGGATGTTGGTGGTGGAGCGAGTAAAGAAACTGTAACTGAAGCATTTAAAATCATATTGTCTGATAGCAACGTAAAAGGAATTCTGGTTAACATATTTGGTGGTATAATGCGTTGCGATATTATCGCAAGTGGAATTGTTGCGGCTGCAAAAGAAATGAGCATTAAAGTTCCTCTAGTGGTTAGATTATCAGGTACTAATTTTGAAGAAGGAAAAAAAATTTTAGAAGAGTCAGGATTAAATATTATTGCTGCAGATGAGCTAGATGAAGCTGCGCAAAAGATAGTAAAAGAGGTAAAATAAAGCATGTCCGTTTTAGTAAACAAAGATACAAGATTAATATGCCAGGGTTTTACTGGTGCACAAGGCACATTTCATTCAGAGCAAGCAATTGATTACGGAACGAAAATGGTGGGAGGTGTAACTCCTGGAAAGGGTGGTAGCACTCACCTTAATTTACCGGTTTTTAATACTGTAGCAGAAGCCAAAGAAAAAACCGGTGCAAATGCTACAGTTATATATGTACCTGCTAAATTTGCTGCTGCTGCAATACTTGAAGCAATAGATGCAAAAATAGAATTGATAATTTGTATTACAGAGGGCATTCCTATACTTGATATGGTGAAAGTTAAGCGTGCGCTTATCGGCTCAAAAAGTCGATTGATTGGTCCCAACTGCCCGGGAATTATTACACCTGAAGAATGCAAAATAGGAATTATGCCTGGCCATATCCATAAGCGTGGACACATAGGAATTATGTCTCGCTCCGGAACTTTAACTTACGAGGCAGTAGCACAAACAACCGCTGTTGGTCTTGGTCAATCCACATGTATCGGAATTGGGGGAGATCCAGTTCATGGTATGACATTTGTTGACTGTATGGAGCTCTTTTTAAAAGATGACGATACTCATGGTATTGTAGTTATTGGTGAAATAGGTGGAAACGAAGAAGAAGATGTATCACATTTTGTAAAAACAGAAAAAACTAAAAAGCCAATCGTTGGTTTTGTAGCAGGCCAAACGGCACCTCCAGGAAGACGTATGGGACACGCTGGAGCAATCATCTCTTCCAGCGGTGGAAGTGCTGGTGCAAAACTAGAAGTTATGCGGAGCGCTGGAATTGCAATTGCTGAAACCCCTGCAGTAATTGGTAAGAAGGTATTGGAAGTAATGCATCACTAGAATTAGGATCACAAAAACCCTATATCACCGGTCATGAATACGTTATTTGCCCATTCGATTAATAACTTGCCTCCTGGTAAATTTACTGAAGTCTGTTGGGCAACCAGATATCCACGTAGTGTGGATGCAACAAGTGCTGCACAGGCTGCACTACCGCATGATGCAGTAATGCCTGTACCTCTTTCCCAAACTCTTAAAGCTATTTCTCCAGACTTTTCAACTTGTGCAATACTAACATTAATTTTCCGAGGAAATAATGCGTGATTTTCTAGCTTTGGTCCTAAATTTCGCAATGGTATTTCACTTATGTTATCAACAAAAAAAACTATGTGAGGATTGCCAATATTTACTGCAACAGGATCTTTTAGCATTTCAAGCTCTATAGGTAAGTGAAGAGTGTCACACTCAGTAGACAAGGGAATTTCATGCCATTTTAGCAAAGGTTTACCCATGTTAACCTTTATGGATTTATCACCCACTTTAAAACACTCTAAAATGCGTTTGCTTGTTAGCTCAATAATGGAGTATTCAGCACCTTTTTCTGACATTATCAAATATCCAACACAGCGTGCTGCGTTTCCGCACATTTCAGCTCGACTTCCATCAGCATTATAGATATGCATAAAACAGTCTGCAGCATTAGACATTGTTATAATTATCACTTGATCACAACTGCTTTGATCAGCAATTTGTCTATGGTTCCAGTCTAAATTGTTTGTTGAACGTGAGTCTATGATAACGAAATTGTTACCAGTGCCGTGCATTTTGATAAAATTTTCAGAATTTTGGCCACTCATCATAAAAAAATATTTCTTCTATTGGTCTTCTTTTCTTCTTACTTGTTTCAGCACCCTCTTCTTCGTAACCAACCGCTATCACTGACATTACGTTAAAGTCATTGGGTATATTGAACTCTTTCACTATTTTATCTCTATCAAATCCACCCATTTGATGGGCCATTAAGTTCATAACTGCAGCTTGTAACATAAGTCCATAATTTGCTGCACCAGTATCATGATTAGCCCAAAGATTTTCTCCTTTACCTTGTTTACGGAAGTTTTTAGCACTTAAAGATATGATTAACACTTGTGCATCTTTTGCCCATTTTTGATTAGATTCATCAAGGCAATTTAGCAGCTTTTCCCATGCGCTTTGATTGTTCTGTTTGTTGCATATTACGTATCTCCAGGGTTCATCACCAAAACATGAGGGAGTCAGCCTTACAGCTTCCATTAAAATATCCATGTCTTCCTGAGATATTGCTCTTGTAGGATCGTATGAACGTCCGCTGTGTCTTGCTTTCATCAACGATAATAGATCTTGTTTACTCATCATTTTTAATTTAATAGTGCATAAATAATTCATTGTAGCACAATATAAGCAAAATTTAAATTGCAAAACCTCTCATACACATATATTACATTTAATAAGTTATTTTTATTGGGAAGGTATGTTTATAACACAATCTAGCAGCAGATCAACACTGGCTGAAATATTGTCTTGCGTTTTACTTTTATTCTTGATGGCTCAAATAAGTATACCATTGCAGCCTGTGCCTATCACATTGCAAACTTTAGGAGTAATGCTTATTGGGCTTAAATTTAACCGCAGAACAGCATTCTATTCTGTGCTTACATATCTATCACTTGGTGCAGCAGGATTGCCTGTTCTTGCGAATTTTTCTGGTGGTTATCACGCTCTTCTTGGACCAACCGGTGGATATTTAATTGGCTGTTTAGCTGCTGTTATGGTAATGAGCAAAGTAAATGAATTACTGAACTCTAAATATAAATCATTTGTGTGTAATTCTTTAAGTTGTCTGGCTGGTACAGTTGTAATCTTTATTTGTGGTGTTAGTTGGCTTGCTGTTTACTTGGGTCTGGGACAAGCAATAATGGTGGGTGTTTTACCATTTATCCTTCCTGGTTTGGTAAAAATTTTTCTACTTGTAGCAGCTTTGCAATATTTGAAAAAATGATAAAATTCCGCCCTCATCATTTCATGTGCACCCTCGCGTTTCGGGGATATGGGTATTCTCAGGGTTTTGTAGAAAATTATAAAAGGATAGCAAGCAAAGTAATTAGTACTCAAATCGAAGTAGTTGGTAACCTTGATAATATCTGTAGTGCTTGTCCAAATCAGACTAAACAAGGTAAATGCACCACACAAGCTAAAGTTTTAGAGCTAGATAGAAGGCATATGGAAATTTTAGGAATTAAAATTGGCGAGACTTTAACTTGGAATGAGGCAGTAAAAAAGATTAGGGAGAAAATGTCTTTAAAGAAATTCGAGTACGCATGTGAGGGGTGCAACTGGCAGCCATATGGAATATGTAAAAATGCCCTTTTAAATCTACAAAGGTAGTTGACAAAATGTTAAGATAAATTGAAGCATTTTTGTGGAAATAAAGCGAAATATGGAAGACAAAAGATAAATGCATTCTGAAAAGCTACACAGCATGTTCGTCCCGCTAATTAATAATATCTTTATTATTGTATGAGATAGGTAATTTAGCATTTATGAATTTGTAATGTGTTACGCATAGCTCAAAGAAATAAGGTTTACTGGTTACACGCTGCAGCCAATGCCACAACACTAGGACCTATGTTTATCTGCATGTTAATTTGCGTTGTGATTTTATGGAGGTCTTCTGTTACCTATGCTAGTGAAAATTTGGAGATACAAAAGGCCTTCGATAGTGTTGTCAAGCATATAAAAGCTGATAAAAAATATAAAGATCTTGATGTTATTGAGAGAAAAAGTGACAAATTTAATATCAAAATTTCGCAGAATTCTGGCAAGAGTTTTGACATATACTCTACTTTAAAAAAAGCAAAAGATTCCTTTGAATCAGGAGATAATGAAGCAGCTATTTCTCTCCTTAATCAGATTATCGCAAAGTTTCCTTATCATAAAAATGCTTTAATTGGATTGGGAAATATTTATTACGCTAATAAAGAATACAAAAAAGCTGTAGAGATTTACACAAGACTGTTAAAAGAACACCCTAGTAACCCTTACATATTAAAAAATTTTCTGACGATAATCTCACAATATGATCCTGATCTGGCGTTGAGTGAAATGTTAAAATTGTATGATATACATAAAAATTATGCTCCTTTATTAGCAAATTTAGGTATGATCTATATGAAAAAGGAGGATTATGTAAAAGGTAAAGAGTATATGATAACTGCTATTTCCCTCGATGAAAACAATATTTTTTATACTTATAATTTAGCTGTTATTCTAGATAAACTTTCAGATTTTCAAAATGCTACAATATTCTACTTAAAATTGTTGAACATGGCTACAACTTCGAAAGATGTGAGTGAAAAAATACCTTTATACAAAGTGACAGCAAGACTAAAATTTATAAAACTTCACAGCACGCACTCAAAGATTTCATAAAAGCTTATAGCTCACCTAAATCTAATTTATCGTATCTGTTCAAGGGAGTGGCTAATGTGCAAATATTGAAGCAAAGTGTGTGAAACACAGCTGTACGAACATTTGTTTGCAAAGGTAATTTACACAACAAATGCATAACTGTACGAACATTGTGATTTTGGCCTATTAGGAGGGTGTCATCCCAGTGCTTGACACTGGGATGGCTTTGTTGCATCGCTAGCTATGATGGATTAAAGATAAAAAAGGTGGAGAATATCAGTAGCTTATTATTCTGGTATTTACAACAAGAACGGTCAGTGAATACCTAAATTTGAGTAAAAGAAATTTCACTACCACTCACTAATCCGGCTAAAATTCAAGAATTTCAATGCTTTAGCTATTTTCAATAGAATTAAATTTATTAATATAAATAACAAATTACTATTCTTAAATTTGATCAGATTGATTGCAAAAAAACAAGATTTTCAATAAGTTGCTTATAATCCTAATTATAGTTAGCCTTTCATAAGTAGCGATGCAACAAAGCCCACTGGGATCCAGGAATTTTATTAAGTTGGCGAGCATAAAAATAGCTGTTTTATGTTAAAATACAACGTTTTAATGATTATGAAAAAGCTGGATTCCAGTGTCAAGCACTGGAATGACACCATTCTTTTTTCTGGATCCCAGTGGGCTTTGTTGCATCGCTCAAGTGAAAAGAACTGGCAGTTACTGACAAAATTCATTATAAATAGCGATTTAACTGTTGAAGAAAAAATATGCCACAAAAAATGAGGGTCAGTAACCATAGCGAATATAACAAATTTCTAGAAAAAAGAGGAAATATTTTTCATTATATCAACGAAGCCATAGAAAAGTGGTACGAGAATGGTCCAAAAATACCAGGTGGCAACAATATTTATAGCGATAAAGTTGTAATTTTGGTGCACATAATAACTTGTTTATTTAGAATAGGCCTGAGGCAAACAGTTGGGTTTATAGCAGGATACCTTGAGCAAATTGGGAAAAATTTGCAAGTTATCAGCTATTCACAATCATCAAGAAGGTTTAAGAAACTCAATATTAAGATCAATGATTGCAGAATTGATAAAAATAATATGGAAGATATCGAAATTGCTATAGACAGTACAGGAATTAGTATATACAACAACACTCCTGGTCATAGCAAAGAAAATAGCGAAGATAGAAAGTATCGCAGCTATGAACAGACAAGAAAATTGCATGTAATGTTGAATACAAACAGCAAAAAAGCCATAGCTGTAAAATACAGTAACGGTGTCTACTCTGATCACTATGGAGCTTGTGATTTGCTAAAAGAAGTCGATTTTCAGTATGTCATAAAAGTACTATATGCAGATAGGGCATATGACAGAGAAAAGCTCTATAAGCTGTGTAATCAATATGGTATAAAAACGAAAATTCCTCCGAAAAACAACGCAGCAGAGCATCCAAAGTTAGACTATATGGCTGAGAGAAATTCTGCAGTCAAGCTCATAAAGTCATATGATGAAGATGGTATAAAGAAGTGGAAAAAAGAGATGAGTTATGGAAAAAGATCTTATATAGAAGGTTTTTTCTCGCGATTAAAAAAGACATTTGGGTTTAGTTTTAGGAGCAAATCTGAAATTAATCGTGAGAAGGAACTGCTACTCAAGTGTTATTTGCTTAACAAATTTACTGAAATAGGCATGGCTAAGTTTGAGATAGCTTCATGAATTTATTGTACGTTACCTACTATCCGAAGAGCGATGCAACAAAGCCATCCCAGTGTCGGCTACTTGGACGACACCATTTATTGTAAGGACTTACCTCACATTTACTCTATGATTATCTTTTTAGATCACCTTGTCTACCTATTTTGCCACTCTGCTGAACGGATACAATTTATTGCTATTTTTGTTTACAATAATAATATTGAGCTATAGAATTAAATCTAAAGGGGCAATTAGCTCAGCTGGTAGAGCATCTCGTTTACACCGAGGAGGTCGGCAGTTCAAGTCTGTCATTGCCCATTTGCTTAACTGAATGTTAGTATTATTAATTACTTCAATTAAAGTATAAAAAATGCAGGATAATATAGTACCAATCTCAATAGTAAAAGAGCTGGAAGATTCTTATCTCTCCTACGCAATGAGCGTTATCATAAGCCGGGCTATACCTGACGTGCGGGATGGATTTAAACCTGTTCACAGGCGCATATTATATGCAATGTCAAGAGCTGGATTCGATGCCGGTAAGCCATATAAAAAAGCGGCTCGTATAGTTGGGGACGTAATGGGGAAATATCACCCACATGGTGATGCAGCTATTTACGATTCCTTGGTCAGGATGGCTCAAGATTTTTCTCTTCTTTTACCACTTATTGATGGGCAAGGTAACTTTGGTTCGATAGATGGAGATCCACCAGCTTCAATGCGATACACAGAAGCAAGACTTCAAAAAGTGTCGCACTTTTTACTGAATGATATTGATGAAGATACAGTTAATTTTAGGCCAAACTACGATGGAAATGAAACAGAACCAGTTGTGCTGCCTGCAGAGTTTCCGAATCTATTGGTAAACGGTGCAAGTGGTGTTGCAGTTGGTATGGCAACCAATATTCCTTCTCACAACCTTGGAGAAATAATAGATGCTTGTATGTTATATGTAGATAATCCTGAAGTTACTTTGGATGAGTTACTTGAAGTGATGCCAGGGCCGGATTTTCCAACTGGGGGAACAATTCTTGGAAGGTCTGGAATAAGATCAGCATTTGCAACTGGTCGTGGATCAATTGTTGTGCAAGGCAAGACTCATATAGAAGATCTGCCACAAGATAGGCAAGCAATAGTGATTGATGAAATACCTTACCAGGTAAATAAAGTAAAATTAATTGAGAAGATAGGTGAGCTTGTAAAAGAAAAAAGAATTGATGGTATAACAGAAATTAGGGATGAGTCCGATAAGTCTGGTATTAGAGTAGTAATTGACCTCAGAAGAAATGCTGAAGCAAGTTTTATACTTAATCAAGTATTGGGGCTAACTCCACTAAGAAGTAGTTTTAGTGTTAACACTTTAGTGCTCAATAACAACAGGCCTGCTTTGATGTCGTTAAAAGAAATCATAGCTGCTTTTGTTGACTTTAGAAAAGAAGTGTTAATCAGGAGAACAGAATTTCGTCTAAGAAAAACGAGAGAAAAAGCTCATATATATATAGGGCTCTACATTGCGGTCCTCAGCATAGATGAAGTGATAAAAATCATCCGCGGTGCAAAAGATCCTGCGGAAGCAAGTAGAGAACTTTTAAATAAAGAATGGAAAACTTCGAATGAAATCAACACTATTATCGAGTTGATTTCAGATAGCTCAAGCTTTTTGAAAGATGGAGTGTATAGATTAACTGAGCTACAGATTAAGGCTATCCTTGATATGAAACTGCAGCGTTTAACAGGCCTTGAAAAAGACAAATTAGAAGCTGAGCTAAGTTCAATGATCAACCTGATAAAAGAATATATCGCTTTTCTTGGCTCAGGAGAGAAGTTGATGAAAGAAATAAAAAACAATCTACAAGAAATAAAGAACAGATTTGCTGTGCCGCGAAAAACTTCAATAGAGGAGTCAGACGCGGACATTGAAGCTGAAGATCTAATTCCACAAGAGGATATGGTGATAACCGTAACTATGAATGGTTATATCAAGCGTGTGAAACTTTCTCACTACAGAACTCAGCGTCGTGGTGGAAAAGGAAAGCTAGGACAGGGATTAAAAGAAGAAGATGTAATTACAGAATTATTTGTGACAAATACTCACACTAGCCTCTTATTCTTTTCTAATATTGGCCGAGTCTATAGATTAAAGGTTTATAAGTTGCCTCTTGCAGAACCAACTGCACGTGGAAGAGCGCTTGTTAACATATTTCCGCTTAGCGATAGTGAAACTATAACTAATATCATGCCATTGCCAAGTGAAAATGACGAAAATCAAAACATAGTTTTTGCTACTGCCTATGGAAACATAAGGCGTAACTCTTTAGCGGACTTTCACTATATTCCAAGCAATGGAAAAATAGCAATAAAGCTCGATGAAGGAGACAAATTAGTATCGGTTAAGGTATGTAATGAAATTGACCATGTTTTACTTTCAACAACGCTTGGAAAAAGTATCAGATTTGTTGTAAGTGATGTGCGTCAATTTAAGAGTCGCAATTCAGATGGCGTAAGAGGTATCAAACTTGTAAAGAATGACAGCGTGATATCCATGACCATATTAAATGGGATAGGTGTAGCAACAGAAACAAAAGAACTTTACTTAAAAGTTCCACTTGCAAAAAGACTGGGGACTGCAATTAATAACTCCATTGATTCTAAATTGGAAAAGACTTTGAATGATTTAGGAATAGATAACGAATTATTCTTAAAACTTGCAGTGAATGAGGAGTTTATATTAACTATTACTGAAAATGGCTTTGGTAAAAGAACTTCTGCGTATGAGTATAGAGTAACTAACAGGGGTGGTGTTGGTATCACCAATATTCTTACTACTAGCAGAAACGGTAATGTTGTTGCTAGTTTTCCAGTTGAGCAGGGTGATAATATAATGCTTATTACAGATAAAGGAAAGTTAATTCGCATTTCGGTCAATGAGATTAGAATTGCAGGACGCAGCACTCAAGGAGTCACTCTGTTTAAAACAGAAAGTAGAGAAAAAGTGGTGTCAGTAGCGAAAATTGAAGATCCTGATTCCACTGAAGATAGTATTTTTGAAGTTGAAAACTCTATCGCTTCTTAACCGTAGTATAGGTTAAACAAAAAGCGCAAGTTTTTGTTGATTAATACGCAGTATTTAAATTAAAATATATACTTATGGCTAAGTAAAGATCAATGGACAAAAAATTAACTAAAAATAAAAAACCACTGGCAGACAAAGAGGATAAAAAAACACCTCCTGTTAAAGATCTTACTAAAAATAAGAGTAGGAGAGATTTTATAACATTAACTACATGCGCTATGGCAGGTATAGGAGCTGCAAGTGGACTTTGGCCACTGGTTAAATCTATGAATCCTTCTGCTGAAGTTCTAGCAACTTCCACAGTGGAGGTGAATTTGTCTGGAATTCAGGAAGGACACGGAGTAAAAGTAAAGTGGCAAGGTAAACCAGTATTCATTCGTAGACGCACAAAGCAAGAAATTGAGGCTGCAAGAGCTGTGAATGTGAAGAGCTTGAGGGATCCTCAATTAGATGAGCAGAGAGTATACGAAGGAAAAGACGAATGGTTAATTATGCTTGGAATATGTACACATCTTGGGTGTGTACCGGTTGACCACGCTACAAGAGATGGTAATGGTTGGTTCTGTCCTTGCCACGGTTCATATTATGATACATCAGGTCGAGTAATTGGGGGTCCTGCACCGAAAAATATGGCTGTACCTGATTATTTTTTTCCCAGTGAGAATGTTGTGGTAATTGGCAAGAAGGCTTAACGGAACTCGTTAAAAAAAACTCACAGGATCAACATCTATTATTACTGCAATACTCGAATTCAAGTTACAATTTTTAATCCAATATTTCAGCTTTTTTTGTATAGATAAACTGTGTTTATTGTGTATTTTTAATAATACCCTATACCGATACTTATTATTTAAAAAATTTATCGCTGCTGGTGATGGGCCAAGAATTTCAAATTCCTTTTTGTCTACACCTACATTTTTTTCCTGGATACAAGTAGTTAAGCTACTTGGATGACAAAGAAGAGATTTTACTATTTCATTCGCTGCTTTTTGTGTTGCAATCTGATTCTTACCACAGATTATAAGCGCTATTAATCTGCTAAATGGTGGCATTTTGGCTTCGCGTCTTGACTTAAGTTCGATTTCATAAAATGAGTCTCTTTTTTGATGCAGCAATGCTTTTATTATTGAACTTTCAGGATTATTGGTTTGCACTATTACCATTCCTTTTTCATTAAACCTTCCTGATCTGCCTGCAACTTGGTGCAATAATTGATACGTCTTTTCCGCTGCTCTCAAATCAGAATTTTCGAGACTCAAATCTGCATTCATTACTCCAACCAAAGTTAATTTGGGAAAATTGTGCCCTTTAGCAATTATTTGTGTGCCGATTATAATGTTCACCTCTTCTTTCAATATCAAGTCAATTACGTTACTAACCGACTTCTGATCGCTGCTTATCATCGCAGTTTTTGCGTTTGGTATTAATTTCACCATTTCTTCAAGCAACCTTTCAATTCCTATGCCGTAGAGGGACAATGGCTGTTCACTTTGGCAATTAGAGCATTTCTCTGGAAGTTTTAATTGATAAGGGCAATGATGGCACAAAAGAGCATTTTTTTTCTTGTGATATGTAAGCCAAACAGCACAATTTAAGCAGGAAATTTTATATCCACACTTTTTACAAATTGCCAGTTGTGCATACCCTCTGCGGTTTAGAAAAAGCATAACCTGCTGTTTTTTCTCTATGGTTTGTTTGATGCTTTCAAAAAGCTCAGAGGAGATCCATTGCTTGTTGTTCCTCATATCTACTACTTTAATGAGTGGCAATTCTGCACCACCAAATCGTTTAGTTAGCTTTACATGATTGTAATTCCCGTTTTTAACATGATGAATCGTTTCAAGCAGTGGAGTAGCTGATGATAAAATAATCGGAATATTTTCAAATTTGGCTAAGATTATCGCCATATCTCGAGCATTATATATAATTCCCTGTTCTTGTTTAAAAGATGAGTCGTGCTCTTCATCAACGATAATCAATTTTAGGTTTTTATAAGGCAAAAAAAGCGCTGACCGTGCACCAATAATTATCTGCGCATTTCCATTCGCTATGCTGAGCCAATTATTCCGGCGAGTTTTTGGAGTGAGCTCTGAGTGCCATTCAACTAAGTTTTTTGATATCTGACCATGAATACGGTTTACCAATTGTGAAGTTAAAACAATTTCAGGCAAGAGGATTAGCACTTGCGCATTACCTTCTCCTGATGTCATTTCAACATATTCTGGTGTCATACTAGTACGTGGCAAAGACGGTATGCTAAATGTTACAGTGGGTTTTGCCTTGAGTATAAAGGTGTCATTCCAGTGCTTGACACTGGAATCCAGGAATTTTGATTGTAAATTAGGTATTGGTTTTAAGTTAAAATAAACATTTGTAATGAGGTTATATGAAAAACTGGATCCCAGTGTCAGGCTACTCGGATAACACCCTCTTGGTAGACCCAAATCACAATGTTCGTACAGTTGTGTCTCTGGGCACTGGGATGGTAAAGTCTGAGCAGCATTTGGAACGGCAGTGTAATTCTTAATCAATTGTGCAATCACAGAGAGATAAACTTCGGTTTTTCCAGACCCGGTCTCACCGTCAAGCAAAGTCACTGAATATTCGTTCAAATTGCTGATTATTTTATCACTAGCTACCTGCTGTTCAGGACTCAATTTGCAGCTTATTTCACTTGTTTCCTGCTTTTGTTCAACACAAACCAATTTATCTATGTGATTTACTTTTAACACTCCTCCCATTATCACTTTGGCAAGCATACCAATAGGTATTAAGTTGTATTGCGCAACCCACTCTGCAAATGCAATCAATTTTGGTCTAATATTTGGTAAATCGATTTTTTGCTCAATAAATTTTAATTCTCGGTTACTTTTATCACTGTATTTCCAAACTATTCCGATTAAGCGTTTTTTGCCAAATGGCACTACTACGTAATCTCCAAGTAAAATCTCAGTACTTTCCTCAATTGCATATGAAAATAACTGATCAATTGGAAGTGGTAGTAATACGTCAACTGTTTTTGCCATAGTGATTGAGTTTAACATTGTTTTAAAGAGCTTGTAACTTTATTAAGCTTGGCAATATAGATGAATCGGTACAGAGAAAATCTTAATGTTTAACACATTTTTCATAGTACAGACCGTATGATTGATAAATAAAATGATTTATAGAATTTGTGGAGGCTACCAATGGTCAACGACAAGATTACTTTGAACTTTGAAATAGAAAAAGGCGAACCTATAGATCGATACTACTTTTCTGCACATATAAAGCTTACAGATGAAAGCAAAAATCTTTTGCGGGAGAAGCTTGGCAGTACAATTCAATTCGATAATCTAGATGATCACTTCAATCTTAACCATGAGAATTTTTATATCTACTACAACAAATATAGTGAGCACAATGGTAGAAGTGAGCTACACGTTAGGGATGATAACGGTAAATATTTAACCTCCAATCTTCCACTTAATTACTATGGATTCTCAATGGAACTATCACCTGACGGAGCGTCAATTGCAGATTATGGTTTTTATCCTCTGTATGCAATCTATAACCCAAATCACTATGATAAAGCAAAGGAAAAAGTATTTGATGATCACGGTGAATTGTCACCAATTGCATCAAATGTGTTAGATAATTTTTTAAGCAACACAAATAGTTTAACCACACAAGATATATTACAAAATGTATTCTCACAACTGCAGAAGAAAGCTGATGAAGAAGCAGAAAGATTGGCAAGAGAAAGAGAAGCAGAAAGACAAAGGGAGGAAGAGTTAAATGAAAAGAACGAGGAGTTAAAAGAACTTGTAGAAAAGGATGAGATTAAAATATTCAAAGTGGTAAAAGGTAATGATTTAGGTAATGGGCATTCAGCAGTAGTTTTACAACTTGATGGGGAAGAAGGTGACAAGATACCTCTCGACTCTAGTAAATACTACATAGCAGAGTATAGACACCACCCAGAATGGGAAGGCGATGAATATTTAAATTTTGTTAGCCCTGATAGTGATATGCTGGTTAATTATGAAAACTTATTTTTTGTGCTCAATCAAAGCTCCTACTCAGACTTTGAAAGTGGGTTTTATTCAGAAAACAGAACCGATCCCCATAATTATGCTAAATATTCAAAGGAACCATATTTGAGTGGTGACCAGCTATCTGAAAAATTATCTAATGAATTGGAGGAAGATAGCAATCAGATAGGTACTGAATTTACAATTGATGATGAGCAAGTAGACGAAGAAGTTGTGGTAGAGAGTGAAGCCAAGTCTGGGGAGAAAGGAACGGTTGGTGAGGATAACGCAAAAAATACTATACAGGAAGAAGAATCTAACTATATAGATCAAATGCAAGCGGATGATAGCAGCAGTTATAAACCAGCTTTGCAAAGCAATCGTGATGATTATGCTGATACGAAAAAAGCTCTGCAGAAAAAATTGCATGGAGATGAAATACACAAGCAAAGTAATGAGAAAGCTCAAAAAGATATAGAAGTAAAAAAAGTAACTGTGGAAACTGACAGTAGCAGTAATAAGACTGAAAAACAAACAAAACCAACAGAAGATGAACAAGAAACTGTTATGGCAAGTGTGATAGAAAATATGGATAAAAATTCTGATATTGAAGCAGAAACTTCTAACAGTGTTGCAAATTCACAACATCCCTTAAAAATAAAGACAGGAAGTCCTCTTGAAGTGGGAAAGTATAAGGTGGAGCTGCAAGTGACATATGATGATGTAAAGAATTTTTATGATACCGTACGTGGTAAATATCATGCTGGCGATGGATATAACTACGAACAAGTAATGGTTTTATATAATGAAATTGTTAGGCCCGCTCACAATCATCATTACGAGCTGTTTACTCTTGATGAAGCACATGTTGCTAATGATCACCTGTTTATCAAGGGTCAGGATTTTGGAACTCTAAATGATTTTAATGAGATGTTCTATAAAAGTGATGAGTTAATGTGATGTAAAAAGCAAGATTCAATCTGGTGAACGAGAGTTAACTGACAGAGGAGATTGACACGTATGCCTTTATCTTTAAGATTGTTTATCAAGTATAGACATCAGCTCGCCCCATTCTCTTTTACCAATATTACTTTCTTCTCTAGTAACGTTTTCCCCTTTAATTAATTTGCGAATTATTTCTAGACCAGTTCTTGAAATACAGGCTGATTCTAGGCAATATTCAACAAAGGCATTGTAGGCCAGTGGAACCCATTTTTTTATTATATCCAGCATAACTTCTGCATAAACTCTGATTTCATATTGGGCATGCTTATCAGCTCTAAGCTTCAAAAAATGAAGGAGATTATGCAGATCTATTTTCCAATAAAATTGCGTGTAGTAATTAAGCATTAGGTTAGTTCTGGCAATTTCTCTTGCAAGCCCCTGCTCAATAAATTTTTCATAATGAGAATATACTAAATTAGAGTCATTTGTTAGAGAATCTATTATTTCCTTTGAGGTATCTGGATCAAAAGCTTCCCCGCTACCTTGTTTATTATTGTCAGATTGTTTTGCAACTTGTTCTGGTTTAGGTGTATAAAATTCATTATCAAGTATTGAATACCTTGCTGAATATTCATTCACATTTGCAGTTCTATGCCTTATCCATTGCCTTGCAACAAAAATTGGAAGTTTCACGTGAAACTTAATTTCACACATTTCAAATGGAGTTGTATGATGATGTCTCATTAAATACTTTATAAGTGCTTCATCCTGACTTATCTGTTTTGTTCCCTTACCATAAGAAACACGAGCAGCTTGAACTATAGCGCTATCAGAGCCCATATAATCCACTACTCGAATAAATCCATGGTCTAATACCTTATGTTCTTCATATAAGATTGCATCTATTTCTTTTACTATAGTTCGTTTGGTTGCTTCATTCATAAAATATCCTCAAGACGAAATGGAGATATCAGCTCCACATGAATTGAGTTTTTCATGCATTGCTTCATATCCTCTCCATAAATGATGTGAATTGTTTATTATAGTTTCTCCACCGGCTACCAAAGAAGCAAGCACCAAAGCTGCTGTTGATCTTAAGTCAGTAGCATATAGATTAGCTCCAGATAAGCTTTTTATTCCACTTATAGTAGCTTTGCTTTTCTCGATGCTGATATTAGCACCTAACTTTCTCAATTCATCTGCATGTGTAAATCTGTTTTCAAAAATGTTCTCTTCAATTACTGATATCCCATCAGCGATGCACATTGCAGACATCAGTTGTGGTTGCATATCACTGGGAAAATTGGGGTATGGATCTGTCGCAACGTTAGCAGACTTAATAGAGCCATTTTTTCTGGAAATAACAATGCCTCCATCATACAGTTCAACCATAGCTCCTATAGTCTCCAACTCATTTGTAATACACCTTATATCAGATAGATTTATTCCTTCCAACTCCAACTTACCACCGGTTATTATAGCAGCTAGTGCATAGGTGCCTGCTTCTATGCGATCTGGTATTATTTTATGAACACATCCATTTAGTGCTTCAACTCCTGTTATTATGACCTTTGTATTATCAATTTCAATATCAGCACCCATTTTCTTCAGAAAATCTATTAAATCAAGAACTTCCGGCTCAGTTGCAGCATTGTTTATTGTTGTCACTCCTTCTGCAAATGTTGCTGCCATTATTACATTTTCTGTTGCGCCAACACTTATTTTCTCAAATGTGATTTCTTTTCCTTGTAGCTTTCCTTTCACTGTTGCAATTATATTATAGCCGTCAATTTCAATTTTAGCTCCCATTTCTTCTAATGCTTTAATATGCATATCAACGGGACGCTTTCCAATGTTGCATCCACCAGGAAATGCTGTTCTCGCTTTGCCAAATCTGCTAAGCATTGGACCCAATATTAGAAAAGAAGTTCTTAGCTTACTTGCGGTTTTATATGGCATCACGTGATTGTTGATATTGCTGCAGTCAATTTTCAAAGTATGGTTCGCTTTATAATTTTTATTGTGCATAAAGTTTACTTCTGCTCCAAGACTTTCAAGCAACTTAGACATTAGATGCACATCAATTAAATCAGGTACATTATGCAAAATTACCGGGGAGCTACTTAATAGACTTGCTGCCATTATTGGTAAAACAGCATTTTTTGAGCCATTAATCTTGATTTTTCCGACCAAAGGTTTGTAGTTATTTCTTATTAATATCTTGTGCATTTAATTAGATATAAAGTATAATTCATTAGTTTATTGAAGTCTTACTAAGTATAATAGATTGACCGTAAAAGGCAAAATTTGCTTTTTCTTCCTCATCATCCCAGTGTCATGCTACCTGCATGACACCTGATGCGAATTGCCCCCGAAATTTTATACTATGAATTACTCAAATGACGCTCTCGAGCTTTATCAAACCAAATAACACCAATTGCAACAATGAAATAACCAGCTGCTCCTAATGTAAGGCGAATTACTGCATCGAAAGTTGACAGAGGAGGAGACGGCATTAGAATGCTCAAAACACTATACACAAGATTATTTGTTGCATGAGCAATAGTTACTGGCCAAATCGAGTTGTCTTTTTCAAACAACCAGGTAAACATTATAGACATTGCACAAATATAAAGGGTATAAGCACAAATAGTCGGGAATGTAAAGCCATCCTTCCACAAAGCTGAGCCAGCAACCACATAAGTTGGTATGTGCCATACTGACCAAATAATACCGACAATAATTGCTCTGATATAAAAATTTGATATTTTGCTTTTAAGATTTTTCAAAAGATAGCCACGCCAACCGATCTCTTCACCAAGAGACATAATGATCCACATCACAAAGGTTGATAATAAAACAAATAACATCACTAATGGACTCAAAACTGCACTCAAATCCTTTACACGGTCTAACGTAAAAGACTCTCGGAAAAATGAAAAACCGCAGTAAATTGACAAAAGACCATTGGAAATTAGCATACTTACCAGAATAAGTATAAACCCTAATAGACAGTTTTTTGGCGAACTAAGTTTAAAAAGATCCCTTACCTTCTGTTTATTATAAATGGTTAGCAAAATTGCAACTGAAGCCGGAACAAATGTTGTTAATAATGTTATGTCTTTGAAAGGTAAGCACCAAGCTATAATGCACGTCAAAAAATATGTAATTACAACAAATAATGTACAATTAATAGTGGTTAAATTCATGCATACGCCTATCAATTCCTTTTCTGCATTATTGATCTTTATTCATAAATTGTCAATAAAATACTTCTTCAGGGATGAATAGAATATTTTTTCTTTTTGAATTGCTATTGATAGTTTAATTTTTATATGTATTCCCTTTCACAACCGTTTGTCATCCCAGTGTCACGTGCTGGGATGACAGTAGGAGAGCTGCTTGCATGACAAGAGGAGGGTACTGGAATGACAAGAGGAAGACACTGGGGTGACATCAACTAAACTTGTCCAAATATGAGCGATGCATTAGTGCCACCAAAACCAAACGAATTAGAAAGTGCATATTGAATTTTATGCTCCTGAGCTTTAAACGGTACAAAATTTAAATCACATCCTTCTGAAGGCTTGTGTAAATTTAAGGTTGGCGGAATAATTCCATTATTTAACGCAAGAATACTGAATATTGCTTCAACGCTCCCTGCAGCACCAAGTAAATGTCCTATAGAAGATTTAGTTGAAGAAACAGGTATTTTATAAACGTAGTCACCGAATAACTGTTTCATTGCTATTACTTCAATTTTATCTCCAAGTGGCGTTGAAGTTCCATGTGCATTGATATACCCTACTTGATTGGGATTAATTTGTGCGCTCTTTAAAGCAAGCTGCATTGCCTTAAATGCGCCTCTTCCTTCTGGATGTGGTGCTGTAATGTGGTGCGCATCTCCTGTGAGTCCGTACCCAACCAGTTCAGCATGTATTTTTGCCCCCCTTTTTTTTGCATGTTCGTATTCTTCCAACACCAATATACCTGCTCCTTCACCCATAACAAAACCATCGCGTTCTGCATCCCATGGTCTTGAAGCTTCTTTGGGTTTATCATTGAATTTAGTTGATAACGCCTTCATAGATGCAAAACCTGCAATTCCAACTCTACACAGTGCACTTTCTGCTCCACCTGCAATCATAACATCCGCTTCACCAAGTTTTATAGTTCTTGCTGAGTTTATGATTGCATGCGCACCTGTTGCACATGCGGTTACTGCTGAATCGTTTGGACCTGTAAATTCGTATTTAATAGAAATATGGCCAGATATCAAATTTATTAGACTTGCAGGGACAAAAAATGGACTGACACGTCTGGG
Source organism: Wolbachia endosymbiont (group A) of Philonthus cognatus (assembly GCF_947251755.1). Taxonomy (NCBI): domain Bacteria; kingdom Pseudomonadati; phylum Pseudomonadota; class Alphaproteobacteria; order Rickettsiales; family Anaplasmataceae; genus Wolbachia; species Wolbachia endosymbiont (group A) of Philonthus cognatus. The sequence continues at coordinate 1,595,220 of NZ_OX366388.1, read as the reverse complement.
CCCTTTTTCCTGCATGGTAATTACATTTTCCTGAATTGACGGAAGACCACCTATACCAGAGCCAATAGTTACACCAACACGTTCCCGATTGATATTTTGGCTTTCCAAAATTAATGAATCATCTACTGCCTGAATAGCTGCTGCAATACCGTAATGAATAAAACGATCTGTCCTTTTTGAGTCTTTCTCAGAAATATAATCTAGTGGATTGAAATGGTGCTCAATGTTGTCTGATTGCAACGGCACCTGCCCTGCAATTTTGCAAGCAAGATCAGAAGAGTCAAATCTATCCGTATTGATTGCTTTTATGCCAGACTCACTTTTTATTAGCCTTGACCAAGTGTTGTCAACATCTGCCGCTAGTGGAGTGATTAAACCAACACCAGTGACTACTACTCTTCTGCTCATTTAACACTAACTATTAGCCTTTTTTATTATTAATGTACTCAACTATTTGCTCCATAGTTTCCATTTTTTGTGCGTCTTCATCTGGAATTTCTATTCCGAACTCTTCTTCTGCCGCCATGATGATTTCAACTGCATCTAAACTGTCTGTACCATGCTCCGAAAGCTTTGAAGAGCTGTTGAATTTCTCTACATCCTTACTAATGTGCTCTAGTATAATCTTTTTTACTTTTTCTTCTATGTCTTCTCTAGTGCTCTTTGCTAGTTCGCTATTCACATTTCTTACCAAAAAAATAACCTATTCTTTGATGTTATAAAAAATTTTTATGTTTGCAATATCTTTTATAACTGGTAAACTACAGTAAAGTTTTCTACTGCCCTAGCTGGCTAGCGTTACGTGCTAAACAATTAACAATTCAAAAATGCTAGACGAAACAACAAAAAATTTGCTTATTGTAGAAGTAAATAAACTCTTACCCGAAAATAGCGAGAATAAGCTTATATCAGCTATGCGTTATATACTCCTTGCTCCTGCAAAACATATACGCTCCTTTTTAGTCGTAGCTTCATCGCGAGTGTTTAACGCGGAAGCTAAAAAAGTAATATCAGTTGCTGCAGCAATTGAATTTGTTCATGCTTACTCTCTAATTCACGATGATTTACCGTGCATGGACAACAGTGATACTCGCAGAAGCCAGCTAAGCTGCCATAAAAAATTTGATGAAGCAACAGCAGTGCTTGCCGGAGATGCACTACTTACTCTGGCTTTTGAGGTATTATCTTCATTAAATGAGAAACGCTGTGAGATCATAAAAGTTCTTTCTCAGGCAATAGGAATTAGGGGAATGGTGGGAGGACAGGCTTTAGATATTGGTGCAGATTTTAACAAAATAAAAGAAATTCATTTGATGAAAACCGCAAAACTATTTGCAGCTTCATGTGAAATAGGCGCTATAATAGGAAATGCTATAGACAAGCAACGTAAAGCGTTATATAACTATGGAATAAATCTAGGGCTTATCTTTCAAGCTAAGGATGATATTGAAGACTACGAACAAGATAAAACAAATAATCTTATGTCTGTGCTTGGTAAAAGTGAAGTAGAGAACTATATAGACGGCCTCTTTAAACAAGGCTTGGATAATTTGAGTGCGCTTTCAGGGGATACTAATTATTTATATGATTTATTGAATCAAGTAAAGAAAGATGGTTAGAAAAATTATATTACAAATGCTTATTTCCATAGTAATGATTCTCACTTTAACTTCTGCTTTTGTGTTTACTATTGTCTATATAAACAAAGGTAAACCGGAAAAAAAGGACAAGCTTTATGAGATAAGTGCCACGCATGGTGGTTTGATACAGACGATAGCACATTACCTAGTGAAGCCAATACTTGAATCAGCACTTGACCGCTATATTGAAAAGCATGGGCTAACAGAATATTTAGAAGAAATGACGCAGCAAAAAGAAGAAGATTCGATAAATTTTTATGAAATTACTGAAGGCAGTGGCAGCAAGGCTTTCTGCGGCCTGGAAGTCCTACTGCAAATATATAAAATTTCTAATAATAACTTAGCAACACTCCCTAGCAAAATTTCTGATGTTACTTTGAAAATAGGTCAAGATAACCTAAAAGAAGCGAGTTTAGGGGTAATAGGTATGAAAGAAGGCGGAGAGCGTGTAGTTACTATTGCCAATGATAACAAAATGAATTTTAATTCTTATTACGTCAAACTGATCGAAGTAAAGGATAAATATCCCGACTCAGTAAATAATCTGATGGTTTTTAATGACTTAATTAACAAGACTGGAAAACAAGTAAGGTGCGGTGATGAGATATCGGTTAAATATAGCGTAAAGGAGCATAATGGAGAATATATAGCCAAAGATCAAACAGTGCAATTTAGGGTTGGCGATAAAAAAATACCACTTGCTATAGAGCTTGGAGTTGTGGGAATGAGAGCTGGTAATAAAAGAACTATTCTTTCTCCGCCTGACCTTTTGACTATTACTGACGATATGTTAATAAAAGACATAGATTATGATGAAGAAAATATCTCAATAATTGACTTAAGCTTAGATGTTAAGCAAGAGGTCGCAGCACACCATTCTACTGTTGAAAAACAGCCTAAAGAATATAGCTGAAATTTTAGGTCTACTGGCTGACCTTCTGAACACTTTCTATACTACTTAAAGTAGGCTTTTCGTTTTTCCTAAAGTATAAACTTAGATAAATCAAGCTGCTTCGAAATTGACTCAAGTTTATCTTTTACATACTTGCTGTCTATAATGAATTTTTCGCTATTTTTCTCAGAAGCAATGAAACTTATCTCATCTAAAAGCTTCTCCATAACAGTGTGAAGCCTTCTTGCGCCTATATTTTCCACTTGCCTATTAACTGTAAACGCTATTTCAGCTATGGTTTTTATACCATCATCAGTGAACTCAAGTGTCACATTTTCTGTTTTCATTAAAGCTATGTACTGCTTTAACAAACTAGATTCTGGTTCCTTTAATATTCTTATTAAATCTTCTTGAGTAAGTGCCTTAAGTTCTACCCTGATCGGTAATCTGCCCTGCAATTCCGGTAAGAGGTCAGATGGTTTAGACTGATGAAAAGCACCAGATGCAATAAATAATATATAGTCTGTTTTTACATGGCCATACTTAGTTGTAACAGTTGTTCCTTCAAGTAATGGTAACAGATCGCGTTGCACTCCTTCTCTGTTTACTTCACCTTTTACTTCTGTACGCGCTGCAATTTTGTCTATTTCATCCAAAAATACTATACCGTCATTACTAACAAGATCAATGGCTTCTTTGATTATCTTATCTTCATCCATTAGCCTTTCACTTTCTTCATTAATTAATATTTCACGCGCTTCTTTTACCTTCACCGTAATAGTTTTTGTTTTTTTGCTCCCGTTAAACATCTTGCCCATTATTTCTGTTACATTCATCACACCAACTTGCCCACCTGGCATGCCTGGTATATCGAAAGTAGGTAACATACTCTTGCTCTCTCTGACGTTAATAGAAACTTCTCCGTCCTCAAACTCTTTATTCCTCAACCTTTCTCTAAAAATTTTTTTACTCTCTTCGGTTGCATCTTCGCCTACCATAGAGTTTACTATTGTTTTCTCAGCTAAAATTAAAGCCTTTTTAGCTAAGGCTTTACGGGCTTTCTCTTTAACTAAAACTATTGCTGCATCAACTAAATCACGTATTATCGAATCAACGTCACGTCCAACGTATCCTACTTCAGTAAACTTCGTTGCCTCAATTTTTATAAACGGTGCACCGGCAAGTTTTGCTAAGCGGCGAGCTATTTCAGTTTTACCAACCCCTGTATGACCGATCATCAATATATTCTTAGGTATGATTTCATCACGCAATGGAAATGGAACCTGATTGCGACGCCAACGATTTCTGAGCGCAATAGCAACAGCACGCTTTGCATCATCCTGTCCGATTATGAATCTGTCCAATTCTTTAACTATCTTCTGTGGTGGCAGGTCATCTAACAAAACTTGAGTACTGTCATTAACTTGAACATCGCTGTCATTTGAATCAAAACCACTCTTAGTATCTTTATAGAGGTCATTTTTTTCATCGTAGGTGTCACTACTACAAGACCGTCCTTCTGAAAGGGTTATAGGCTGATTGGAAAAATTGGTGCATAAAGTTTTTTGCTTGGAAGACATATCACTCCTCTATTTTTTCAATAATCACATTATGATTTGTATAAACACATATATCAGCAGCTATCTTCATAGCCTTTTTCGCAATTTCCTCTATTGATATTCCTTTAATGTCAATTAAAGCTCTTGCTGCAGATAGAGCAAAATTTCCCCCAGAGCCAATAGCTGCGATTCCATCTTCAGGTTCAAGAACATCACCTGTTCCCGTAATTACTAATGAAATAGATTTATCTGCAACGATCATCATAGCTTCTAATTTCCTCAGATATTTATCCATTCTCCAGTCTTTTGCAAGTTCAACACATGCTCTCATTAATTGCCCTGGGTGCTTGTCAAGTTTAGATTCTAATCTTTCAAAAAGAGTAAATGCGTCGGCTGTTGCCCCGGCAAATCCAGCAATTACGGAATCACCAGAAAGACGCCTAACTTTTTTTGCTCCAGATTTTATAACAGTGTGGCCCAGTGAAACTTGTCCGTCACCTATTACTACTACACTTTTATCTTTTCTAATTGACAGTATAGTAGTGCCATACATTTTATTGTTATCGTGTTGAATCATTTTTCTATCACTTTAAATAAGAATCTCATTATACTTTAATCTTTAGTCAAATTTACTAAATATGTTCAACTATAGCTTATAATATAATACCTTCCTTATAACATTTAAAGTGCAGATGCAAAACATAATTCACCCAGATTTGGAAAAAAGTATAAATAATTGGTTCGAAGCAAAATTTAATGGCCTTACATCGCCATTTTATAGCTCTATAGATCTTAGAAACTCCAGCTACAAAATTGCCCCAGTGGACGCTAATTTATTTCCTGCAGGATTCAATAACTTAAGTGAAGAATCAAGAACAATGGCAGCAAGATTGATAGAAAGCTACTTTAAAAGACATCAATACAAAAAGGTTCTTATAATACCGGAAAATTATACACGCAATAAAATGTATATAGAAAACGTATTTGTTATAGAGAAAGTACTGCAACTCGCAGGTTTTGAAGCTAGAATTGGCCTTTTACATAATGAAGTATACAATTTAATAGAACAGTATGAAACTGTTGTGAAAGAAAACTCTCTGCTAAAGACAACTTCAGGATTTGTGCCTGATGTTATTATACTGAACCGTGATATGACGAGCCACATTCCAGACACGCTGAAAGACGTAAAGCAAGATATAGTACCAAGCCCACTATACGGTTGGCATAGCAGGCAGAAATTTAAGTATTTTGAAATCTATCAAGAATTAGCATCTGAGTTTTGTGGCGAATTTAAAATAGACCCATGGCTAATTTCTGTGCTTACAGAGAGCTGTGATGGAGTTGATTTTGATGATGATTTGTCACTAGGAGCAGTAGCAACTAAAGTTGACCAAATATTATCTCTAGTGCAAAAAAAATATGAGGAATATGAAATAAAAACACAACCTTACGTTTTTATCAAAGCAAGCAATGGCACATATGGGATGGGCATTATAACAGCAACAAGTGGAGAGGAAATATTAAACCTCAATAAAAAAAAGCGTCATAAAATGAAAAAGATAAAAGAAGGAATAGCAATCAATAGCGTTATTATACAAGAAGGTGTACCAACCATTGACATGTTTAAAAGCAGTTCTGCAGAACCGCTAATATACTATATAGGAGATACTCCAACATGTTACTTATACCGATGTAATAGCAGAAAAGATGTATATTCTAGCTTGAATGCCACTGACTGTGAGTTTCATGATGTTAGCCAGGTTGTGGAAGGTAAAATTCTGTCACTTTGGAGTATTGTTAGCAAATTAGCAGTACTAGCGTTGGCAGTAGAAATAAAATCTTTTCACCTCTAACCCTTACATTCCCACAGCGTTACCATCGGGCAGATCATTACCATCATTACCGTGCTGAATATGGTTATGGCCAGCACTATCAAGTTCAGTGGAAGGATCATCATTGACAGGTTGTTGAAACAATTTGTCAAGCTGAACTGCCAGAAATACTGCACTATATATTATGCTAACTGTTACGCTTAAGTTGAAATTATAGATTATACCATTACCTAAGTTTATTGGTATGGTTGCAGTCTCCATTCTTTTTAATATGAAGTTTAACAAACCTAATGACAAAGTTAATGTGCTGATAATAAGGTCCTTCTTACACTTAGCAGACTTTTCAGGATCCTTATTATCTAGGTATTTTCTCCATGAATAATAGTAGCTTATAGGTTCCGAAATAAACAGAAATAGGATCGTTGATGTTAAGTGAATGTGACTTATTACGTCTGCATTACTCCTAGTAAAAAAATGGATGACTTTCAACATCATCAATGCTTCTATGATGCTGCTTGCAAGATTAGCCGATTTACCCACAATTTTTGCCAGCTCTTTTTTACTCTCAGGGTTTCTGTAATCCTTAATTAGATCCTGTAGAGTAAATGCAGAATGGGCAATGTATAGAATAGATGTCGGAAACTTTACTAGTCGAGCAACATTCCGTATAAGAAAGATATTGGATCTATTATTGTCAATGAACTCGCAGCAAAATTGCAGTGAAATCTTACACAATAGGGCTGTTAAACCTGTTGTGATGCAGATTACCTTCCTGATATCATGATTATAAGCATCATGTACCTTTTGTGCAACCGTATTTGATTTTTCTTTTAGCTTGCTTGGCATGAAATAGTTAATAAAATAATAACTTTCTGTTATTCTATCACATAAAATCCTAAAAGAAAAGCACTATAAATCAGGGCTTTAAGGGAGATTTATGCATAAATCAGCCAAGCATTTAATAAACAAAGAATCGGCACTGAGAGTTGGCACGCGAAAGTAATATCCATCCTTGATAATTGCTTTATATTCTATATCAAGTTCAACTAGAGTTTCTGAATGCTCAGAAACAAAAGATATAGGTGATAGAACTACAGGTACACCATCAATTTTTGCGCGTAATAGCTCACTTTCAGTGCTTGGCTCTAGCCAGTTTACAGGACCAATCTTACTCTGATAACATATTGACCAATCTAAGTTATTAATAGCTAACTTTTCTACTATTAACTCTACGCTTCTTTCTACCTGTGAAGCGTAAGGGTCGCCTTTTTTAATAATACTAAGAGGTAAGCTATGGGCTGAAAATAGGACTCTTGGTTTACCGATTTTGCTAGCCAATTTATAGTACTTAGCTATCAGATTAGCGTGAGCTTCAATAAAATCTTGGTTATCATAATAACGGTAAATCATTTTTGTATTGCATTTTAGGCCATACCGTTTAGCATTTTTTTGCCAATTCTCGATGGATGACAGAGTTGTGGTAGTTGAATATTGTGGATACAGTGGCAGCAGAATCACTTCATCAGGATCAAACTGTTTTACACTTTCAATAACTTCGTCAGCAAATGGACGCCAATAGCGCATGCAGATGAATACCTTGTGTACATGGTTTCTATTTTCGTTTAATTCTAGTTCTAAAGCATTAGCTTGCATTTTTGTATTCTCTAGAATTGGCGATTTACCTCCAATTTCCTCGTATATTTTTCGTGCAGTATTTTCTCGTTTCGCAGATATAAACTTTGCTAAAAGAAACCGAAAGGGATTCGGTAGATTGATTATTCTCCTGTCATAAAAAAGGTTGAATAAAAAAGGACGGACCGCATTTAGTGAATCAGGCCCGCCAAGATTAAATAAGATAACTGCCTTTTTCACCTACGCACTACTACAACAAGTTACTTTCGGGGTACCTATAAAATTAGCTACACACTCATCAAATTTAGTTATAGGCACTAAATTTCTCACATTTGCATACAATAAGTGGCCAAATCTCTGCATGTTACTCTGTGTGGATTCAAAACTTCTATCAAAAAACAGATCAACACAAAAACTTGGCACGGTTTCAAGAAGTTCAACAGCAGCTAAAGATAGCATTATACAACTTTGCAGGACCTTCAAAAGAACCTTTAGAGGGAAAAGTAAAACTTTAACGAAAAGAGAGGTGCTACTCGTTTCATTCAGTGGTTGCCCTGAATTGGGCGAATTATACTCGATGTGTTTTCTATTTTGATCAAAAATAGGAAATTTTATAGTATCTTTCTTAAATTCCGCGTCTATTTCTTTTCTACTATGGTTAGTGATTTTTTCCATTAACTTCTCACGCAGATGAAAAGTTCTGACAATAAAACATGTGGCAATCATTAAGGCAGCACATAAAAGTGCGCATTGCATGAGGCTCATACTGCCTAGCATAGCTGGCAGTGCAAAACAAACAAGCGGTGCTATGATTGTCATTTCAAGAAATGGAATAGTGTTTCTTTTCATTGCAAAGGCAGCACCTTCTTTTAATTTTGTATTATGATGTGAACTATATTCCAAATAACTTAAAAATGCCAGACTAAAAGTCAAAAACCCTTTTGTTCCACACAAAAGCGATGACTTAAAGTTACTTACTAATTTTTTAGTAGTAGATTCAGCTTGTTTAGTAGTGTTATTTTTACAACATTTACCCATACAATACCTCCTTGATGATTTGTCCTTAATTATAGATAAAAAATCACTTCTATGAAATTAAAATTTGTAATAAAATAAATCTATAAATGTACTATTCTATATAAGGAAATAATATGGCAATTGAGAAGACACTTTCAATCTTAAAACCTGATGCAGTAAAAAATAATATTACAGGCAATATAAATTCCTACATCGAACAATCTGGGCTGAAAATCACAGCACAAAAAATGATGTTACTAACAAAAAAACAAGCAGAGCTGTTTTATGAAATTCATAAAGATAGGCCTTTTTTTGGGGAATTAGTAGAGTTTATGACCTCTGGTTCTGTGGTAGTTCAAGTTTTAGTTGGTGAAAATGCAGTAAGTAAATACAGACAAATCATGGGAGCTACCAATCCAAAGCAGGCAGATAAAGGCACAATCAGGGGTGATTTTGCTGATGATATTAGTGAAAATAGAGTCCACGGCTCGGATAGTCTAGAAAATGCTCGTAAGGAGATAGCTTTCTTTTTTGCTGAATGTGAGTTGGTGTAGTTAACTCAGATTGGCGTCATCCAAGTAGCTGACAACATAGAAACGAAAAAACTTCCTTGACAAACCTCACCAGCCCCCTTATCATGAAACTGAAGCTATTGTATTTGCTTTCGCCAATCTGCAGATTAAAAGGTAAGGATTACTTAATGTATCGGCGTCTTATGTTCAATTTTTTGCAGTATATAGATACTGTATGTCTTTACAAAACTTCATCTACATCTAGGTTTTTATCTAAATAAGCTGAACGCGCTTATAAAGCGTTACAAGACATCAAAAAATGCCAATACTCGACAGAGATAGTAAAAGACTAGCTAACTCGGGGATTCTTTGTCTTTTTTTCTGCTTAGTAAATTTCTTAAACATTTGCAGCGTAAGTTAGTTGCAATTAAAAGCGGCTGAATCTCGCTTGTCAAGCGTTTAAAACATAAAAAACGCCAATATTTTAAAGCGGATAATAACCCCAGGGCTTCTTTTGCCTTTTTTTTTCATTTGGTAAATTTCTTAATATTTATAGCTAAAGTAATTTAAAAGTCCGTGAAGGGTGTCATGCCAGTGCTTGACACTGGCATCCAGTTTTCCATATAATCTCATCAAAAATGTTTATTTTCTAGCTACTTTTATACTTATCAACCCAGTATGCTTACTTACAATTAAAATTTCTGGATCCCAGTGTCTGGGCACTGGGATGACAGCTAGCCTGACAACCGTCATCCCGCTACTTGTTAGCGGGATCTAGAGATACCGAGAATGAATCGCGGTATGACGTAGGACTGCTGTCATTCCAGTCTGGAATCTAGTTCTTATTGTACATTTAGAGGTTGTCCGGAAACTAGTAAATTCAAGCATATTCCCTCTTTAACATAACCCTACTCATAGCTAGGTATATGAAATTCTCAGTGGATGTTGTGAGTAAATCATACTCCTTCGATAGCCTTCTATTCCTATTAACCCAAGCAAAAGTCCTTTCTACAACCCATCTTCTTGGCTGTACTTTAAACCCTTGTTCTCTTGTTGGTAGTAGCTCAGGTGGCGTATCTTTGTGCACCCAAAATCTACATGGAGGCCTTGTAACAATTTCAATATCTATGTCATATTCTTCCTTTATGTGATTCTTTAAATTTCTTCCTTGGTATCCCATGTCAGCCCACATTTTTTTAACTTTAGTATATTTTGTTCTCATATTGTTTAATGCTATTTTAATACCATCTCTATCATTTTCGTTAGCAGCGCCTACGTAACAACCTAGTATAAAACCCTGAGTGTCTGTAATTATATGCCTTTTTCTACCCTTTACTTTTTTACTTCCATCATAGCCTTTGATCCCCCCTTTTCTGTAGTCTTTACAGATTGACTATCTACTATACAGGCACTCGGCTGCTCATTCCTTCCTATTTTTCTTCTACTATATTTTGTAATTTCATAATTCATTTTCTCAAAAATTCCCTGCTTCTTCCATTGCCTGAACTGCTCATACACAGTCTTCCATAGCGGAAAATCATTTGGTAAATACCGCCATTGACACCCTGTACGCAATACATAGAAAATTGCTTCTAATATTTCTCTTTTGCTATACTTTGGCGGCCTTCCTCCTTTCTTGTATGATACTCTGAAGTGTTTTTCTATTCTTGCCCATTCCCTTTCGCTTAGATCTGTTGGATACTTTTTTCTCATCTTTACCCCGTACTAAAATTTCAGATATTATAGCCTTTTACTTGTTTCCGGACAACCTCTTAGAGGTTGTCCGGAAACTAGTAAACTTAGGCATATTCCCTCCGTAACATAACCCTACTCATAGCCAGATATATGAAACTTTCAGTAGATGTTGTAAGTAAATCGTACTCTTTTGATAGTCTTCTATTCCTATTGATCCAAGCAAAAGTCCTTTCTACCACCCACCTTCTCGGCTGTACTAAAAATCCAGGATCCCGTTGTGGCAATAGTTCTAGTGGTGTATCTTTATGCACCCAAAACCTACATGGAGGCCTTTTCACAATTTCAATATCTATGCCATATTCTTCCTCTATATGGGTTTTTAAATCTTTTCCTTGGTACCCCATATCAGCCCACATTTTTTTTACTTTAGTATATTTTGTTCTCATATTGTTTAATGCTATTTTAATACCATCTCTATCATTTTCATTAGCAGCTCCTACGTAACAACTTAGTATAAAACCCTGAGTATCTGTAATTATATGTCTTTTTCTCCCCTTTACCTTTTTCGCACCATCATAACCTTTGACCCCCCTTTTTCCGTGGTTTTTACCGACTGACTGTCCACTATGCATGCGCTCGGCTCTTCATTTCTTCCCATTTTTGACCTACTATATTTAGTGATATCATAGTTCATTTTCTCAAAAATCCTCTGTTTCTTCCATTGCCTAAACTGCTCATATACAGTCTTCCATAGCGGAAAATCATTTGGTAAATACCGCCATTGGCACCCTGTACGCAATACATAGAAAATTCCCTCTAACATTTTTCTTTTACTATATTTTGGCGGTCTTCCTCCTTTTTTGTATGATACTCTGAAGTACTTCTCTATTTGTGCCCATTCCCTTTCACTTAGATCTGTTGGATACTTTTTTCTCATCTTTACCCCATACTAAAATTTCAAATATCATAGCCTTTTACCTGTTTCCGGACAACCTCTAAGATAGATTTTTTAGACTGATCTATTACGTTGATTATCGGTACAGCACAATCTTCTCCAGGTGAAAAGCAAACCGTAGCTTTTGGGCAGGGCGAAAATATAAAACCCGCATAGTAATACAGAGAAAAACACATTAACAAGAATAAAAAGTGAAAAAGCCTCACAACAACCCACCCCCGGATATACGGCGATAGGCTACATTATAATTTAATCACCTGTCAATAGACTTCTTGCATAGTTTTTGGCAACAACCGTTAGAAACGAAAAAACTTACTTGACAAACTCCGCCAGCCCCCTTATCATGAAACTGAAGGTATTCAGTTATCTTCATCTGTGCAGATTAAACAGCAAGAAAACAACGTAGTTGGCGTCTTATTTTTAATTTTTTGCACTATGTGCACCTTATGTCTTCACAATATTTCTAGGTTTTTACCTACACAAGCTGAAACGCGCTTATAAGTCGTTTAAGACAGTATAGTACGCCAATTTGCAGGATTAGGGAGTGACAACTAGCTAACACGGGGTTTCTTTTGCCTTTTTTTCTGCTTAGTAAATTTCTTAAACATTTAAACTAAGGTGAGTTGCATTTAAAAGCAGCTAAATTGCAGTGTTTAAGACTTAAAAAACGCCAATGTTCTAAAATAGATATTAGCTGGGGCTTCTTTTGCCTTTTTTTCGCTTGGTAAATTTCTTAATGTTTATAGCTAACATGAAGCTAAGTACGAACTTTGTTAAATACAACAAATGGTGTCATCCCAGTGCTCCTTTTTTTGTCATCCGAGTAGCTGACACTGGGATCTATTTTGCATGTAACTCCAATTGTGTTTTGGCATAAAACGCGACGCGTATTAGACTTATTTGCAAGCAAAGCTTGCTAGATCCAAGTAGTCAGGGCACTGGGATGACATCATAGGGACACTGGGATGACACCCTGACAATCGTCATCCCGCTACTTGTTAGCGGATGAGATACCGCGGCGGTATGACGGTTCGTGGCGGTATAATGAAGCTTGAAAGCGGATCACCTTTCACGACCCGTGTTTACTTCATTCACTTTAGGAGTATTAACAGGCGTTATTGCCGGGTTCTCAAGCTTTGTTGCCTGCTTCAAACCCTCGCTTACACTTTTGTCCTTTAAAATTTCATCAAGCTGCTTACTCTTTTGTTGCTCTTCGTTATTTGACGTATCTCTTTGAGCATCTTCTTTCATGCCACGAGCATTCTCTACATCCTTTTCACCTTCACCTAAAAATTTTTCTAATATTTTCTTAACAAAGCGCTTCAGAAGACTCAAAAACCCTTCTTCTTTTTGATTTTCTTGTGGTTGAGGCGTGTTATCTTTTTTGTCCGGCTCAGTGTTGAGCTTCTCTTTTACAGAACTCTTGCTCACTGAGGGATTAACGGTTTGTGAATCGTGCTCTGATGCTGTTTGCACAGAAGCTTCAGTAGTCTTTTTTTGTGTATTATGTTCAAGGTCTTTAACTGCTGTTGTAGTTTTTCTCGGAGTGTCTTGGAGTTTTTTGTCACTTTTTGGCTCTGCAACTTTTTCACTTGTGAAGATGCCCTTCCCTTTATATTGTTGGTCAAGCTCAGCAATTCTTTCAAAATCTTGACGTACTTTTTCATCTGCACGTCCTTTTTGACTTTCAAATTTCTGACTCAATTCTGCAACGTTTTTCATTTTGTTCTCAAGCTCCTTACTTTTCACAGCTTTTAGAGCCTCTGTTCCTTTTGCGATATAATTAACCTTCTTTTCTAATGAGGTACCTTCTGGAAAAGCACCTGGAGAACGTTCAAAAACATCTTTAAACTTTTTTTCAACACTTTCTTTAGATGTCTGGGCCATACCTGTTACCTATTAAAACATATCATATAATCAGTATATTAGCTAATTATATAAAAAACAGTTAACATAACTTGTGGTAAAAAGTGTTTATCAAGGGCGTCCTATTTATATCTTTTTCATTAAAATGCTATTTACTTATTAAGTTAAAATGTATAATTATGTAAGAAATGAAAGATAGCCCATTAGTAGTAGTATTCGATTGGGATAATACCTTAGTTGACACTCAAGATAACATTTTTAATGCTATTAAGCATACCATAAACTCAATGGGGTATAGTAATAAAGCTGCTGATAGAAATTCCCATGAGTCGAGAAAGAGCTATATGGTCAATTTGTTTGGCGATCAGTGGAAAAAAGCAAATCACATATATCAACAATACTTAGATAATGCGCTATTACAAAACATTGCTCTGAATCAAGGAGTAGAGGAAATGTTGCAGACACTGAAAAGCCACAATGTTTATCTAGCAATAGTAAGTAATAAGAAAAATACTAATTTACGTGAAGAAGTTACCTATTTTAAACTAGATTCTTACTTTGAAAGAGTGGTTGGGTCATGCGATACTGCAGAAGATAAACCATCTGCAACCCCACTGCTATTTGCATTAGAAGAGAGTACGTTGCCTATAAATAGAGAAAATGTGTTTTTCGTTGGTGATAGCATCACAGATGTTCTGTGTGCACAAAATGCCAATTGTTTACCTATTATATACGGTCAATCAATAAGCGGTTATGAAGATTTGTTATGTTTTCAACATTTTGATAAACTTACAGATTTTGTAATAAAGTATTTAGAAGATAGGTAATGACCGCTGTTACAGAGATTGCCAGTATAACAAGACGCTTTTGCGCGTATTTAATAGATGTAGCAATTTTATTAATTCCAACTTTATTAATTATACTGCTATTAGAGGATTCTCCGTTGATCTTACATCTATCATACATGTGTGTAAATTGTAGTTACTTCACATATTTTATATCTTCAAAGGCCCAAGCAACTCCCGGTCAACAGTTAATGAATATGTATACTATCAATTTAGATAATTCTAAAATAGACTTGAATTTAGCGTTTGACAGAAGCTCTTCCCAGTTTTTTCTTCCTTTGTTAAACAGTGTAGTAGTTGTCCTTACTGAATTTTTGCGAGATCAGGAAGTATTAGTGAATGTCTTGAGTGCATTGAAAGTAATTATAGTGCTACTCACTCTCTGCTGGTATCTAGTTGCTTGCTTCTCTAAGAAAAAACAGACATACCACGACATGCTATTTAATACGGTTGTTATCAAAGGAACTATTAAATGAGTTGCTATAACTATCGTTATCATATAAATTATGCTGATGAATTGAACTAAGGGAAGATTATGAATGAAGAGATAGTAAAACATTTGAACAAATTATTGACCAATGAGCTGACTTCTGTACGCCAGTATCTTTTGCATTTTGCGATTCTCAAAAACAATGGAATTAATAGACTTGCAGAAAAGGTAAAAAATGAGCTTAACGAAGAACTTGAACATGCAAACAAGTTGGCAGAAAGAATTTTGTTATTTAAAGGAGTCCCAAATTTTCAGGATACAAACGAAATATCAAAGTATGATGGAAAGTTTACAAAAGACACAATACGGAAAATCTTAGAAGCTAATTTGAAATTAGAGGGAAAAGGTATTAAGGATATCAAAGAAACGATTTCTATCGCTGAGAAAGAAAAGGATTTTGTTAGTGTAATGTTATTAGAAGAGATGTTAAAAAATGAAGAAGAGCACTTTCATTGGATTGAGAAACAGATCGATCTTATTGAACTAATGGGTGTTGAAAACTATTTAAGAACACAAATATAGAGTGTTAAAAAAGATAGTATTTATTTTAATTATACCTTGCTCACTTCTTTTTTTATTAGGGTTATGGCAAATATTCAGATTGAACTGGAAGAATAATATTATTAAAAGTATGAGTCTTCCAGTGGTTCATCTATTGCCCAATAACGACCTTGAAAAATTTAACTATAGGCATGTCAAGATTGATGGGATTCTAAGTGATATAGAACTATATGTTTTTGCAGGGCAACACGGCTATCACGTGCTGTCTCCTATGTTGCTCACCACTGGACGTTACATGTTGGTGAATAAAGGAATAGTTAGAGAAAAAAAGGAGAAAAAAGTAAAAATTGAAAAAGTAGTTGCAGATGGAATTTTATATTGCGATAGCAATAAAAGTAAAAATTGGTTTATCAAGAACGATACTGCTTCGAATACATGGTTTACCCTGAGTACAGAAGAAATTTCCAATGAGTTAGGTATTAAGCTAGAGAAGTGTGTATTGTGGCCGAACAATTTTGGCAGCAAAGTAGCTATACAGCCAATGAAGCATTTGGAATATGCAATCACTTGGTTTGCACTTTCCTTAACTTGGTTGATTATGTGCGTAATTTACTATAGGCAAAACCTCAATGTATCTGTTCAGCAGGGTGGCAAAATAAGGTAGACGAAAAAAGACAACTATAGGAACAAATGGGTGTCATGCCAGTGCGTGACACTGGCATCCAGTCCTTTTGCACAGTTCCATCAAAAACGTTGTAAAGCGCTTTCGTGTTTACCAACTTAGTGCCCAATCTGGATCCCAGTGGGCTTTGTTGCATCGCTACTTATGAAGTAACCGTTCACGGAATATTCCCAATTAGGCAGGAATAGCGACTAAATTCTGTAGTTTCTGGACAGGATTCTGATCATTCAAACGTGCAGTCAAAAATATCGAAAGCATTCTTTCAATGAACTTTTCTCCACGTTCTGACCAAGTGAAAAAACTATTTTTACGATAAATGACGTACCGTCTAGCCTGACGTTCTGCAAGGTTATTGGTTGTCTCGATCAGATCAGGATTGCGCACGAATCTCCACATCATATCTTCAGAACGTAGTATATTGGCAGCCATTCTCGAGGCCTGAGTTCCTTTTGCAACCCTTGTTATCTCTCGCAAAAAATGTTTCACCCTTTTTCGAATCTTCCTCATTAACCGGAAAAATCTTAAATTGTCTATCAGGTTTTGTTTACGTGCTCTATCTACCACAAATACCCTGTTGCTCAGCGATTTTAATGCTGCGCCAATTCTGCTCACTTCAACATTTTTACTGTAAAAAAACCTTTCAAAGTCCCTTGCTAAATGGGCCCAGCATATCTGTCTGTTTTCACGATTAAAGTAATTATACGCAGCATACCTATCGCTTATAACTATTCCATCATACTCTGGCAATAGCCCTTTTAATATCTTCTTTCCGCGAGATCCAACTAACTTCATAAGTGTTGCTGTTTTATTCGTTACTACCCAACTCCAACCTTTCTTTCCCTGGTTCCTATGGCTTGTTTCATCTATATGTAAATACTTGCTTTTCCGTAGCTCTTCTCTTATTTTTTCGTATTCAGATATACATTTTTCTGATACTCTACCCTCGGTCTTTGATACCAAACCTAGGCTTATATTCAGATTAAATATGCTGCTCAAAATTTGCTGTACTTCCCTTTTTGAATTGATAAAAAATCCACTAAAACTGCTAATTACTGCTTTTGCATTAGCTCCTAAAAGATCCCTTGTCACACCTTCAGGCAGACTAGCTGAGATCCTTTTCTTACACGCCTTACAGTAGCCTTTTTGTAGCCTATATTCAGTCACTATCGGTTTAATTTTTGGCAATTCAACCTTTTGATGCACAGTTTCTTCTTCTAAAATAACTTGGCTTCCACACATGCAAATTGTATCAATTGAACATTTTACCACCTCATCTGCTACCATCAATTCCCGCTTGTGCGCTTCATGTCCTGGCTGCCCGCCTGGTTTTTTATCGCTCTTCTTTTTTGTCTTTTTGCGATATACATCTTGCGATGGTGGCAGCGATGAATTTTTTGAATTTAAACCCAGCTTATCCTCTAGCTCAATTATTTTTGTCCTTAACTTATCATTCTCTGCTTTCAGAGTACCAACTTCTGACTCCAATACCACAATCTTTTCTTGTAGCACCTCTATCATCAACCCCTCATCTATCTAGTTTATTGTTTTTTATACTAATTATGCAATTTTTGTAAACTACTTTCTTATACCGTGAATGGACAAAGTTGATAAGCCTAAACGCCATCATGTCTTTAGGAGAGTCTGCTAATGAAGGCTCTTAAGTTGACGCCATTGCGTGAACGGTTACCTTATGAAAGGCTAACTATAGTTAGGATTATAAGCAACCTATTGAAAATCTTGTTTTTTTGCAATCAATCTGATCAAATTTAAGAATAGTAATTTGTTATTTATATTAATAAATTTAATTCTATTGAAAATAGCTAAAGCATTGAAATTCTTGAATTTTAGCCAGATTAGTGAGTGGTAGTGAAATTTCTTTTACTCAAATTTAGGTATTCACTGACCGTTCTTGTTATAAATACCAGAATAATAAGCTACTGATATTCCCTATCTTTTTTATCTTTAATCCATCATAGCTAGCGATGCAACAAAGCCATCCCAGTGTCACGCACTGGGATGACAAGAAAGGGAGCACTGGAATTTTTGTTTCAGCATTAGCCATGCATCTGACCTCAACAAAGCTTGAAGCTTTCTGTACATAAAATTAGAGAAGTAGTTATTCATCTTTATCACTACCAAGGTCTTTTAACATACTATAATTGCCTTTTCTAAATCTACTTTTTAAAGACGTAACTCCACTTTCGCTAATACCACTAAGGCTCAGTGCAGCTCCACCTAGCTGCAATCCTATCTCAGATGTTTCAGGAATAATTTTACTAGCTCCTAGATCTCTATAAACCTCCACATTACTCAGATCTGGTAAGCGTATTACAATATTTACATGCGGAAAATTTGCTGCAACTAAAGAAACAACTTTTTTTATAGTAACTTCATTCTTTATTGAAATAACGAGAGCTTGAGCTCTTTCTATTCCTACCGATTTTAAAATTTCACATCTTGTAACATCTCCAAGATATATAGGAAAACTATCACTTTTTCCTTCTTTGACTATTTTCGATTGAATATCTACAACAACGTAACTTAAATGCTCTGCAGTAAGCATTTTTGTTACCATATATCCCACTCTACCAAATCCAGCAACTATCACATGGTTATAAAGATCTTGTGTATCTGTTTCAACAGCTTCATCATCTAATATTGTTTTCTCAGTGCTAAATGAGTTTGCTATCCAATCTCCAAGCCCCGATAAAAGAGGAGTGAAAGCCATGGTTACTGTAGTTACCATCATAAGTACTTGAGCGATTTCACTTGGTAGCACATTTAGCTCATCTGCTAAGCGAAATAAAATAAACGCAAATTCACCGCCTTGTGAAAGCAGTAACCCAGCTTGTATAGCAGGTGCACTCTTAAACCCAAAAAATCTACACAATATATATATGATAGATGTTTTTAAAACGATAAGGATAATCGATAATAAGGTGATTAGTGGTAACTTATTGAGTAAAAGTTCGGTATTGATGGACATACCAACAGTCATGAAAAATAAGCCAAGAAACAAATCTTTAAATGGTAGTACCGCGTGTTCCACTGAGTGTCTGTATTCTGTTTCTGCAACTAACAATCCAGCGACAAATGCACCTAATGCCAACGATAAATGGAATTGCTCAGTAATAAATGCTGCTCCTAATACTATTAAAAGCGTTGTTGATATAAAGACCTCATTACTTTCCATTTTAGCAATAACCGAAAATAAAGGTCTAAGCAATAATCTACCAGTTATAAATATCAGCACTAATGCAATAGCTGCTTGCACCAATGAACCTGCCAATGAGCTTATCAGGCTGTGCTCAGAATTGCCAGTAAGTAAAGGTACCAATACTATTAATGGTACCACTGCAAAATCTTGCATTAATAGCACTGCTATCGACAATCTACCAACCTGACTTGCTTGAGAACCTTTTTCTTGCAGAACCTGCAACACTATTGCTGTTGAGGATAGCGCAAGCCCACCACCAATAACTGTTGCTATATTCGTATTCACTCCGAAAGCAAGAGCGATGCACCATATTGCTACCATGGTAACTATAACTTGAAGAGAACCGAACCCAAATACATGAATACGCATAGCGATCAGGCGTTCAAATGTCAATTCAAGGCCTATAATGAATAATAGAAAAACTACACCAAATTCTGCAAGATTATCCATTGCTTCAGCTGAGTGTATCAGATTAAATCCGTGAGAACCAATAACTGCACCTGCAACGAAGTAACCAAGCACTGGACTAATATTCATTTTCCAAAATGCTATGACTATAAACACAGCAGCAGAAAGTAAAATTATAATATCAAACAAATGCTGAGAGCCACTGTGCATGATATTTAACCTGTAGAATTAGACCATTTAATTGAGCAGCCAATACTTGATTTTTGGTCAATTGGAGAATTACCAGTTTCTGCAATAAATTTCATAGCTTGAAATAAGTCACTACTTCCTACTTCATAGCTTTGAACCTTTTCTTTTTTTGTGTCGTTAAAACGTCCACGATAGCAAAGGTTTAAATTGGAATTAAAGCCGAAAAAGTCAGGAGTGCAAACAGCCCCGTATTCTTTAGCTATTTTCTGTGTACTATCAATTAAATATGGAAATGTAAACTTATTTTCCTTGGCAAAATTAATCATATTTTCAAAGGAATCTTCTGGATATTCATTTACATCATTTGGCATTATTGCAATGGTGTTTACCTGATAATCTTTTTTCAATTGATCAACATCGCTTACCAGATTGCTAATAATTGACTGAACGTAAGGACAGTGATTGCATATAAACATTATAATAAGACCATTTTTTCCACAACAGTCACTTAATGCATAATATTTATTGTCTACTCCCAAAAGATTAAAATCTTTTGCAGTAAAACTAAAATCAACTTTAGGAGTATTCAGAGCAACCATAGACTATTATTATACCACATGTAATTTACGGTCTTATTATTTAAATGTCAAACGGTTTCTATGTATACTGTTTGCATATTCTTTTTTAGTATTATAATTATAAAACTTATGTTCATAACTTTCGAAGGAATAGACGGCTCTGGTAAAACAACACAATCTAAGCTACTTGCAAATCATTTTAAGCAAATTCGCGGCGAAAATAATGTGGTATTGACTCGAGAACCAGGTGGCACTAACTTTGCAGAGAAGGTAAGAGGAGTATTGTTAACGAATAATATTGATTCTATTTCTGAACTCTTGCTACTTATCTCGATGAGGCGCGAACATATGAAAAAATTAATATTACCAGCTCTTGCAGAAGGAAAAATAGTGATTTGTGATCGGTTTATTGATTCAACTATTGCATATCAAGGATATGGGTTTGGAGTTGACTTAGGGCTAATAAGGGACTTACATAAGCTAGTGGAAATTAAATGTCCAGATATTACATTTATTCTAGATATTGATGTTAAAGTTGGGTTAAATAGAGCAAAAGACAAGAATAAATATGAAGAAATGGATGTTAATTTTTACAATAAGGTCAGAAAAGGATTTCAGGAAATAGCCATAAAAGAGCCCGTTAGGTGCAGTGTTATCACTGGAATTGAAACAAAAAATGATAATCACGTACACAATGAAATTATTGATAAAATCACCTAGCTTGTGATAGAAAATTATCAATTTCAGGTAACATTATTTCATATGAATAACTTTTTGTTTGAGTAGCTAAAAAATCCTGTATTTTGTCTGGATCTTCTTCACTTATCATCTTATATGCCCTTGCGAGGTTCATTAATTCACTTCTATTTTTTTTATTGCTTACTTCAGTAATAGTAAAAAATTGATCAAAATGGTCTAAGAGGTCTTTATTTTTTATTGAAGACACAATATCGTCAATTTCTTTCACATATAATGCAAGTTTGTGTGCTTTACTACGATCTTCAAAACAAAGATTAACAAGCACGTTGCGAAACCTATCTTTCGTAGTACTTCTCACTTCTGCTAATAAGGACTTAATATTTTCTTGGCAATGCACTCTCTTTACCGATTCAGCCGGTTCAACCATACCAAGAACATTCTTTACCAAAGATTTTTCTTCACAACTAAATATGAACATGTAATAACCCATCGATAAAGTGAAGAGCAAGAACATAGCCGGAAGTAAAAACGGAGCTAATACATTTTGTGACGCAGGGAAAATAAACCAGGTAACAGTTGCTATTGACACAGTTACAAATAATCCTGATAAACATAATTGTGCTTTTCTTCTATAATTCTGATCAATAACTGTACTTACACCAATAGAAGCTATATCAATCATTACTCACACCTCATTAAACATTAATACTAACTGAATGATAGCATTATTGTGATGAAAATGCAATATTATGAATATTTTAATATAATTTATATTGACAGTTACAATTCTAAATTGTTTTATTGCAGCGTTAGCTGATTAACATTTTTAAGATGAGGTCAACTCTCATAGAGAGAGGATTTTTTTATTTTCTCATTCTTCTCATTTTCCTCTCTAACAATTTTTTTTCCATTTAATATGTCCTTTATTTCATCTCCTGTTAAAGTTTCAAACTCCAGTAGATTTTCGGCAATGAGATCTAAGCCTTTCTTATGCTTGGTCAAAATCTCTTTTGCTTTTTCATAGCAAGAAGACACAACTTTCTTCACTTCTTCATCTATAAGTTTTAACGTATCTTCAGAAATTATCTCAGAACCATGCATGGTTTGTTCGCGATTGTGATAGATCGGACCTATTTTGTCACTCATTCCCCATTTTGTTACCATAGCGCGTGATAAATCAGATGCTTGTTTTATATCCGAAGATGCACCGCTTGTGACTTTATCGTAGCCAAAAATTAGCTCCTCTGCCACTCTTCCACCCATAGCAACAGTAATATCTGCTATCATCTTTTCTCTTGTGAGGGACACTCTATCTGTTTCTGGTAGTCTCATAACTAAACCGAGTGCTCTACCGCGTGGAATAATTGTTGCCTTGTGTATAGGATCAGAAGCAGGCATATTAACAGCAATTATCGCATGACCAGCTTCATGGTATGCAGTCAGTCTCTTTTCCTCTTCTGTCATAATTAGGGATCGTCTTTCTACGCCCATCATCACTTTATCACGTGCATATTCAAAATCGTCCATGGTAACAATCTTCTTGTTTCTTCTTGCAGCAATAAGTGCAGATTCGTTCACTAAATTTGCTAAATCAGCTCCAGAAAAGCCTGGTGTTCCTCTTGCAACTGTTTTCACGTTTACATCTGGTGCTATTGATATTTTCTTTATATGAGTATTTAATATCTTTTCACGCCCATTTATATCGGGTAAAGAAATAGTAATCTGTCGGTCAAAACGACCAGGTCTAAGCAGTGCTGGATCTAAGACATCCGGACGGTTAGTCGCAGCAATTATTATTACACCTTCATTAGACTCAAAGCCATCCATCTCAACTAATAACTGATTTAATGTTTGTTCTCTTTCATCATTGCCGCCACCAAGACCAATGCCACGATGTCTACCCACCGCATCTATTTCATCTATAAAAATTATACAAGGAGCATTTTTCTTGCCTTGATCAAACATATCACGAACACGACTTGCACCAACACCCACAAACATTTCAACAAAATCAGATCCAGAAATACTAAAGAATGGCACATTAGCTTCTCCTGCAATTGCACGAGCAAGTAAAGTTTTACCAGTTCCAGGAGAGCCAATCAAAAGGCACCCTTTTGGTATTTTTCCACCTAATATTTGAAATTTTTGCCTTTGTTTAAGAAAATCAACGATCTCTACTAGCTCTTCTTTTGCTTCATCAATTCCGGCAACATCATCAAATGTTACTTTTTTTCCACTAGTAATGAGTCTAGCCCTTGACTTGCCAAAGCTTATAGTTCTGTTGCCCCCCGCTTGTGTTTGTTTAAGAAAGAATAGCAAGAAGCCAATAAAGATAAATGTTGGGACCCATGAGATAAGTAATCCACCAATTACGTTCATGGCAGAATCTCCAGTTGAAAAGGAGAATCTCACTTTTCTATCATGTAAATTTTTTATTAGGTCGCTATATATGACACCGCTTGAATTGAAACTTGAACCGTCCCTGAACTTGCCTTCAATGCTCTGGTTTTTTATGACAATATTTTCTACATCATTGTCTTCTAATCTAGTTAAAAATTCCGAAAAAGGTATAATTGTTTTACTTTTACCTACATTTCCGCTGAACTGAATATAAGCAACTGAAATAAGAACAATAATTACTAACCAGATCAATAAGCCTTCTAAAAATTTTTTCATTTCTATTTCTAACTAAATACTAATCAAGCTTACCAAATTTTGTTTTATCGTGCTATTAATAATGCATTGAACCTTATCGTCATTGGTATTTTTTCCGTTATAATTTACATCAGGATAAGCAAGCACCTTTCCATCTTTTAGCACTACAGGCAAAGAATAGAAAACTTCAGGGCAGCAGTTGTAATCCTTCAGAAATTCAGGAACTTTTTGTGTTTTTTTTAATGGAGCGATGATAACTGAACACTCTTGATTTCCGAGTATTGTGCAGCTAAATCTGTTATCCCATTGAGTAGATTCATTTAAAGGTAGGTTTAAGGTAATTTCTTGTATCTTTGACGATTCTCTAATTATCAAGATATTTTCTCCATGTTTTCTTATTTTACACCCAGAAAGTGTACAGTTAACATTACTATCCTTTTGCAATATTTTATTAAATATTACGATAAGGCTGTTGTACCTTGGTTTATAATGTTTACTGGCAATTGCCATTATGGAGTAAAGAAGAAGCCTCAAGGCTATTTCCTCTGGCAATTGATAAAACTCACTTAGTTTAATTTCAATATAACCAAGATCATGCACATTAACGCAGTCATTAAACGCAAGGCGTGTGTAGTGCATCAACGCTTTTGCAGCTCTTTTCATATGAAGGGCTGTGAGGCATATTCGCTCTGTTAAAATCTCTTGATTATCACTTGCTTTAAGTAAGTTACGGTATAAAGTTCGCCTGTATTTTAAGTCATAGTTGCTTCTATCTTCGATCCATTTTAACCGATGAAGCTTAGCGTACTTTTCTATTTCACTACGACTAAAATTTAACAATGGCCTAAATATATAAATACCATTTAGGAAAGACTTGTAGTCCATTGATGATAATCCATCTACGCCACTACCTCGCTCTAATCTTAACAAGAACGTTTCTGCTTGATCATCTTTGTGATGAGCAACAAGTAAATATTTAACATTATTATTTTTACACCACTCTGCTAGTAACTTATACCGTGCTTTTCGTGCCTGTAACTGAATATTGCCTTTAATATTTTGCTTCTCCCAATTTAATATGAACGATTCCTTTGCTCCAAGTTCCTTTGCATAACTTACAACAAAATCAGCTTCTTTTTGAGACTCTGGACGTAACCCATGATTTACTGTTAATGCTGTAGGAAGTGAAAGCTTGTTTTTTTTTGCCCAGTTAGTCATTAAGTGCAGTAAGACTATACTATCTACACCACCTGATACTGCAACTGCAACTTGATTGTTATAGAAAGCAAAACTATTAACCACATTTTGAAATAATAACTCTAATTCCATTATGTCTCTTGATGGCCAGACAGGTCAGATCTCTTACGTCATACCGCGACTTATTTGTGGTATATATAGATCCCGCTAACAAGCAACGAAATATGACAAGTTTGTCCTTTTTTGTCTACCCCAGTGCCCTTTCTTTATGTCATCCCAGTGTTTGACACTGGGATCCAGGTTTTAATGCAAGAAACTATTTCTTTATTCCAGAAAATGAAAATTCCACTCTACGATTTTTAGCATGCTCTTTTTCATATTTAGAATTTCTAGAATCATCTTTTACATTAACCAAAGGCTCAGTTTCACCTTTAGAAGCAGTTTTTATTCTGTTTTCTATGTAGGGTGTACAACTAACCATAAATTTTTTAGCTGCATCTGCCCTTCTAGCGCCTAGCGCAAGATTATATTCATGAGAACCACGGTTGTCAGTGTGACCAGTTAAAGTAACCTTCGCGTCAGGGTTATCTTGTAACACCTCCATTACGTCAAGTAATGCATCTGCACTTACTTCAGCAATACTAGATTCATCATAACCAAAGAAAACTCTTTTATCACCTATCTGCTTAACAACAGAATTTATTTTATTTGTTGTATTTGCTCCTTTTTTTGGGCAAGAACTTACACCAGTAAGTAATAAACAAAAACAGCACATTATAACCAGTCTACTCCACATTACTAAACCTCCATAAATTTTAAATAGTGCGTAACTTTAATTTCAGTAGCTAATATCTCTCCATATTGTAATATAGTCAAGAGAAATAAAATACTAAATACTTTTTCTACAACCTTACAATTAATTTTCCTATAATATGCTGGACTCTGAGTAGAAAAATCCAATAAAAGAATAAAAAGTACAATTTTTTATTGTACTTTAAGCAAATATACTTTTAACTTTATTATTAATCTATTACGGTATTAAACAGATGTTTTCTAAAATAATGAACAAATATGCAATCTTATAAGTTTTTAGAGGAAGTATTATATAGGGTAAAGAATATCGAAAATACGCTAAAAGTACTAAACCAAAGCCAATTGAATATAGAGGACAAAGTTGAACAAATGAGCCTTCTAGAAGAAATCAGACATGAAATTATCTCTCATGACGTAATAAAGGAATCATTAGCAGATGCTCTTGGTAACAAAAAAAGTGCAAATACTCAGCAGCTAAAGTTAATAGAGAGAATACATAAGAGCAACAGTGCTGTTCCTATTGATTTAGTAAAATCTTTGTCCAAAGCTAAAGTTGAATGCCAAAGTTTATGGAGGCTAACCAATTCTGAAGCCAGTAACTTGGAAAAACTAAAAGAACGTTTTACTGATTTAATCAAACTCATTCGCGAAGTAGCTTCTATAAAATCGCAGCAATTAAAATGCTCAAAATACGACTCACTGCTTGCTGACTATGACTCTGATATCACAGAAAAGAATATAAAGGAAATATTTCCCAAGGTAGGCAAATTCTTTAGTGGAAATGTAGATAAAATAATTGAAAAGCAGAAAAAGGATAAGGTTACTAATATACAAAAAGTTGCTACTCAGAAGCAGATTGAACTTGGCTCGTCATGTTTACAGCAAATGGGTGTCGCACTGCATGAGGTTCGTACTTCTTATTACTACCCTATAGATTATGATGAATCTGACTTTTGTTATGGTTTATTTTCTCTTTTACGGCATAGTGGTTATGCAATTTATCAAAAATGTTTAGCGCAAAATTCTATAAGTAGCCCAATTACGAGACATGTTATGTATGAAACTCAAGGGTTATTCATGGAAAGGATGATTGGAACATCCAGAGAATTTATTGAGTTTATTCAACCACACATAAAAGAGAAATTTGCTATAAAAGGCAAAACTAACGAGAAAGTTAGCAGTGTTGAAAATTTGTACTTGATTTTCAATGAAATAAACCTTTCTTCTTTTTTAAAAAATGCAGATGAATTTAGTCTGTTAGCTCATATTATGTTGAGAACTAGGTTAGAACAAGATATAATAAATGGTACATTGGAAGTCAAAGACCTGCATGATGCGTGGCTGGAAGGTATGAAGCACTATAAAATTCCAGTAAAAGCTGAAAATGAGCTAAACACTTATTTTCAAGATGAATATTGGGCAAGCGGTGTTATGGGCTACTTTCCTATAAAAATTATTGCTTTAATTGCTGCTGTGCAGATTTTCTCTTGCGTTAAAAAGAATCATTACGAATCATTAAGTGCTATAATAAAAGGAGATTTTAGTTTACTTATCAGTTGGTTATCTCAAAATATATACAGTGCAAAGTGTGGCCTAGAACTGCTAAAAAAAGTAACAGGTAAGGGTTTAGACGTTGAGTGCTGCATTAGCTACTTATCTGGAAAGTATAATTTGTCTTAATAAATGATTTTCTTGAGTTGCGTATGAATTTTGTTCGAAAATTAACCGAAAAGTTTTGTAGTCTTTTCACTTTCAAAGGTTTATTTGCTAGCGATATTGCTATAGATCTTGGCACTGCAAACACTTTAGTTTATCAGAAAAATCAGGGAATAGTGCTTGATGAGCCTTCAGTTGTAGCAAGAATAAAAGAAAAAGGAAGCTACGTTCCTTATGCTTTTGGTAAAAAAGCTAAAATGATGCTTGGAAAAACGCCTGGAGAAATAGAGGCGATAAGGCCCTTAAAGGATGGAGTTATTGCTGATTTTAAAAGTGCGGAAGAAATGCTAAAATATTTCATACGCAGTGCAAACACAAAATTCACTGTTAATAAACCTAATATTATCATATGCGTTCCATCTGGATCCACGCCAGTTGAAAGGCGTGCTATACAAGATGCAGCAGAAAGTGCTGGTGCAAATGAAGTATTTTTAATTGAAGAACCAATGGCTGCAGCAATCGGAGCTGGGCTCCCGGTTACTGAACCTGAGGGTTCTATGATTGTTGATATAGGAGGCGGTACAACTGAAGTTGCAATTATTTCTTTAGGCGGAATTGTTTATTCACGTTCTGCCAGAGTAGGTGGCGATATTATGGATGAAGCAATAAAATCATATATTCGTGAAAATCATAAGTTATTAATCGGTGAAACAACCGCTGAGAAAATTAAGAAAAGCATAGGTTCAGCCAGTCTGCCAGGTGAAAATAACAAAGAGGGAATGATAATTAAAGGCAGGGATTTAGTGAGTGGCATGCCAAAAGAAATGCTTTTATCAGAATACCAAGTTGCAGAGAGTTTAATAGAGCCTGTACATCAGATAATTTCTGCTATTAAGACTGCGCTGGAGAGCACTCCACCTGAACTTTCTTCTGATATAGTCGATAGAGGAATAGTTTTATCCGGTGGTGGTGGATTATTACGTAATCTAGGTAAAGTTATCAGTGAAACAACAAAATTACCGGTTCGTGTTGCAGATGACCCACTTTGTTGTGTTGCCTTAGGTAGTGGAAAAGTGCTTGAAAACATGGATTATTTTGGCCATGTTTTATTCAAGCAAGATTAAATTATTTTTGAAGGTAGTTTATCGAATTGTTTTGATGGAATTATGTAATATAAATGAGATCCCAGTGTCATGCACCAAGTAATTTGAAGGCAACTTCTAGCAGAAAAGGGTGTCATCCGAGTAGCTAACACTGGGATCCAGGAAACTTGATTACAAATAAATATGCTGTTTTAATGAATTTGTGTAATAGAAGCTAGATTCCAGTGTCAGCTACTTTCATGACATCATCTACTATGTAAATTGCCCCCAAATCAAAACGTTTGCACAGTTGTATGTTGGAATGACACAAGATTTGCGTTTATAAATTAAGGCGATTATGCTAAAAGAATTTGAAATTGAACCTCTGCTAAAAGATAAAGCTCCGCACCAGACCAAGGCTGTTGTTGCAATGTCCGGTGGAGTTGATAGCTCCGTTGCTGCAGCACTGCTACATAACCTTGGGTACCAGGTGATAGGTGTGACTCTTCAACTCTATGGCACTGACGGTAATGCTAACGCAAGAAAGGGTGCATGCTGCGCTGGACAGGATATTTATGACGCTAAGCGTGTAGCTGAAAGTGTTGGCTTTCCTCACTATATTTTAAACTATGAGGAAATATTCAAAAAGGAAGTAATAGAGGATTTTGCGAGTACCTATATGCGTGGGGAAACTCCCATACCATGCGTGAGATGTAACCAAACGGTAAAATTTCGTGATCTATTGCAAGTTACAAAAAATCTTGGTGCGGATGTGCTCGTAACAGGACATTACGTGAGAAGGTTAGAAAAAAATGGTGAGGTAAAGTTGTGCAGAAGCATTGATAAAAGTAAAGATCAAAGTTATTTTTTGTTTGCTACAACTCAAGAGCAGTTAAAGCTTTTGCGATTTCCGCTAGGTGGGTTCTATAAAAGTGATATAAGAAAATTAGCAAAATATTTCAGTTTACAAATTTCTGAAAAGCCGGACAGTCAAGATATATGCTTTGTTTCCGAAAGCTATAGTAAAACAATAGCTAAATTAGCTCCACAATCTGTACAGAAAGGTAAAATAGTGGATGTTAATGGAAAAGTGCTAGGCGAGCACAGTGGCATAGTAAATTTTACAGTGGGGCAAAGAAAGGGCTTGGGTATCGCACACAATGAACCTCTTTATGTGATAAAAATTAATACAGAGAATAATGAGGTTATAGTAGGTCCGATCAACGCATTAATGCAAAAAAAAATATTGATCAAAGAGTTAAATTGGTTAGAACAACCAAAGGAAGGTATGGAAGTAACTGTGAAGCTGAGATCATCACATGCGGGAAGTTTAGCAACAATACATTCAACTGACGAAAAAAATAAAGCCTGTGTCATTTTAAACGACGATTACTTTGGCATCAGTCCAGGTCAAGCCTGTGTAGCGTATAAAGATGAGCAAGTAATTGGCGGTGGATGGATATGCTCTTAACTAAAAGCTTTAATGCAGAGTGTAAACATACAATAGACTTCTTGCATAACCATATAACATTGGGAATAGAAACGAAAAACTTCCTTGACAAACTCCGCCAGCCCCCTTATCATGAAACTGAAGCTATTGTATTTGCTTTCGCCAATCTGCAGATTAAAAGGTAAGGATTACTTAATGTATCGGCGTCTTATGTTCAATTTTTTGCAGTATATAGATACTGTATGTCTTTACAAAACTTCATCTACATCTAGATTTTTATCTAAATAAGCTGAACGCGCTTATAAAGCGTTACAAGACATCAAAAAATGCCAATACTCGACAGAGATAGTAAAAGACTAGCTAACTCGGGGATTCTTTGTCTTTTTTTCTGCTTAGTAAATTTCTTAAACATTTGCAGCGTAAGTTAGTTGCAATTAAAAGCAGCTAAATCTTGCTTGTCAAGCGTTTAAAACATAAAAAACGCCAATATTTTAAAGCAGATAATAACCCCAGGGCTTCTTTTGCCTTTTTTTTCGTTTGGTAAATTTCTTAATATTTATACGGAAGGTGTCATTCCAGTGCTTGACACTGGAATGGCTTTGTTGCATCGCTACTTATGAAAGGCTAACTATAATTAGGATTATAAGCAACTTATTGAAAATCTTGTTTTTTTTGCAATCAATCTGATCAAATTTAAGAATAGTAACTTGTTATTTATATTAATAAATTTAATTCTATTGAAAATAGCTAAAGCATTGAAATTCTTGAATTTTAGCCGGATTAGTGAGTGGTAGTGAAATTTCTTTTACTCAAATTTAGGTATTCACTGACCGTTCTTGTTATAAATACCAGAATAATAAGCTACTGATATTCTCCACCTTTTTTATCTTTAATCCATCATAGCTAGCGATGCAACAAAGCCCACTGGAATCCAGCTTTTGATCGAAAATGTTATATAGTGCACAAGCAAACTTTCCTGGATCCCAGTGTCTGGGCACTGGGATGACAAGAAGAGGGCACTGCCGTCATAAAGGAACCAGTGTCAGCTACTTGGGTGATACCTTTTTCTACTTAGTTTGGGTTATGCAAGAAGTCTAATAAAATTTATTGCTATTTTGCCATGTATCCCTTATACTATAAAGTAGAACATTATAGGTTTCAGCAATGATAAAAGAAATTGAAGAACTAATAAAAGAAAAACTAATAAAAATTGTTGGTAAGGGTAATTTATTAGAGACTTTGTTTATTTTTTTAGGTGGCTTTCAACATGCTGACTTAGATCGTAGTATGGACCGCAGAAATCATTTTGGTTTGTCTGCATTCATTAAAAAAGAGAGGGAGCCATTAGATGAATATTTTAACTTAAAGTTTAGTCTACAAGGGCTGTTTTTAATTTATGCTCAAGCTTATAAGATACTTAGTGAAAATAATGAACTAAGTACTGAGGATGTTATTAATCGAATATATAAAGTTGTTGAAGAGTCTGGACTAAATCAAGATATAAATGAAGTAGTAGATGGAAGTAAATTAGATTTACTTAACATCTTAGCAAATCCAAAGGGAGAACCAATATTTAAAACAGAAGAAGATTTTGAAAATAAAGTACTCATTGGTCTTAGAAAGTTACTAAGTGAAGGAAATACATTAAACAAATATGACAGAGAATTTGCATTAAATAAGTGCATAACTGACTTCTATTATTCTATTCATCAAGACATAAAAGTAGACAGGGGTGTAGTATTGTTATTTTCTATATTTGGCAACTACCATAAACTTTCTGAATATCACAAAGAGTCTATAAAAAAGGAAAGTTTATCAATAATAGATAACGTGGTCGTTTCCACATATATAATGAATTTAACTAGATTACTGCAAAGTATTAATTTGAAAGATCAAGATAGAGCCACTAAATATACGCTGGATTGTGAAAAGATAGGTAGTCTAAACAGAACATTCAATATATCGGCGTCTGCAGGTTATAATAATCAAGGTTTTTTATGCCTGAAAAGAGCTGGACCAACTTTGAAACATCTGTTAAAGGAGCAAAATAGCAATAAATTTGAAGAGAGGATAAAAAACAACACACATTATTCAGCACCGCAAGAAGAGAATGAAGGCAGGCCAAATTTCATTGTCAGCAAGGAAAAAGAAAAAGACCATAAAAACACAGTCTGTAAACTTATTTTAGGTATGTTTGTATTATCTGTTGGGTTATATGTTGCTGATTATTTCTTTATGGAGCAAAAATTGTTCAACTCAATAAAAAATGTTTTGCCACAAGACAACCTTACTAACCTGATAGTTGGTGCGGTGCTTACTATTGTAATAGTATATGCTTTATTTCAATTATCACAGGAACCACCACTTTCAACAGTCAATAAGATGACGAATGAAAATTTAGGACCGCTCCATGCAAAACAAGCTTAGAACTACATAAATGTAGCAACTTAAAAGTACATATTGTATAATGTTTATTCTTAAGTTAAGAAGGTAATTTATGGATTTAAGTAAAATAACAGCGGTACCAAATGCGGTGAATGTGGTAATTGAAATAAGTGCAAATGCTGAGCCTGTAAAGTATGAATTTAATAAAGAGCTTGGGTTGTTACAAGTTGACAGATTTTTGTCTACCTCAATGACTTATCCTTGCAATTATGGATTTATACCAAATACCTGCACAGGTGATGGTGACCCTGTGGATGTTTTGGTGCTAACTCAATTTTCCTTAGCATCTAGTGTTTTAATATCGGTGCGTCCAATAGGTGCATTACTCACTAAAGATGAAAAAGGAGAAGATGAGAAAATATTAGCTGTGCCTGTTTCCAGTGTTGATAGCTATTATGACAATATAAAGGACTATTCTGATTTATCTAAAAGCCTACTAGATAAAATTGCTCATTTCTTTTCTCATTATAAAGATCTAGAAAAGGGAAAAACGGTAACAATTGGAGAATGGGTTGGTATAGAAGAAACAAAGAAAATCATTGAAAAAAGCAGAAATTAGTTTGCATTGATTTAGCCTGGAATTACAGTTATTCGGAAAAATGTTGTTATTTTTAATGGGTAAATATTGCAATTAAAAGCATTAGACAGGCGGTGGAGGTCTTGGTATTATATAATCTTTAGGTTCTAAATTTGGAAGGGTGGCCGAGCGGCTGAAGGCGGCGGTTTGCTAAACCGTTATACGACCCAAAAGTCGTATCGAGGGTTCGAATCCCTCTCCTTCCGTATACTGTTTTTAGCACGGTTTAAATTCGCTATATTAGCATGTTTTTAGCCTATTTACCAGCGTACCTGATTTTGTTGCAATGGTTTTTATTTCCATTGTCACTGAGATCACTATTAAAAAGTTGGCTAGCATTGACTCAGTATTTATTATAGAATTGGTTATTAACTAAACAACTTTACTTGTATGTATAAAATACTAATTTTACTGTTGATAGTGTTGCCACTTAGGTTGCTTGCAACCGAGATTGAAATTGTTGCAGATGTAAATGGTGAACCAATTTCAAATTTAGATATCGAAAAACGCATCAACTTTATAAATTCATTGTTTGGCACTCAAAGTGTTAATCAAAAAGAAGCAAAGCCTCAAGTGCTTAGGGAGCTAATAGACGAAATTATCATTATCAATGAAGCACAGAGGCTAAATATAAAATTGAGCAACGAGGAGTTAGATAATGCTATTATGTTATTTTTAACCCAAAGTTTTAAACTTAAGGCTAATGAAGTTGATCAATACATAGAGAAGCATAATATAGATCTTGGTATTTTAAGAAAACAAATAAAATGTCAGTTACTGTGGAGCAAAATTATTGAAGTAAGAATTGTGCCATTTATTAATATAAGCGATAAAGAAGTAGATGATGTAAAAAGGCAAACAGAAAAGCCGGATTATCTTATCACGTTCCAAGAGTTTATAATTCCTGATCAAAAAGACAAGGACGTTTATGGTATAGCTGAAGATTTAGTAAAAAAATTACGCAACAGTAATAACCCAGAATCTCTAATAAAGATGCGTAAAGCAACAGTTAATTTAAGTCAGTTGAAAGGCAAACTCAAGAGCGTTTTAGAAGGATTAGAAATCAATGATATAGCAGGTCCATTCAGTTTCAGTGAAGGTTACTCTATTATAAAAGTCATAGATAAGGTACAACTTAATCATGCACTGCTGGAAAGCACTTTAAAATTAAAACAGATTGTGGTTGAAGGTTCAGAAAGTTTATTGGATAATTTCAAGGAGCAAAAAGTTAATTGTTTAAATTTTGATAAATTGGCAGATAATTTTAAGCTGCCAAATGCAAAGGAATTTGAAATAAAAATGCGAGATTTAAATCCTGATTTACAGATTTTATTTAGTAAAACAAGTGTGAATGAAATAGTAGAATTGAGAGAAAATGGCACTGCAAAGTTGATGATGTTGTGTGATATCAAGAGTAATGTAGCGGGTATAGAAGCAATCAAACAGAAAATGTACCAACAAAAGATTATGATACAAAGCAACTTGTTATTAGATGATATGCGTAAAAATGCAGCTATCAGTTATCGGTATAGTTGAAGTCAGAGAGTGTCCTTGTCTTTGTGTATAGAACTATATAAATTACTTTGTTCTATAAAATTTCAAAAAATTTGAACAAATGCAGTTAAAATAGCACATGAAGAATATAATGCTAATTGGTGGTGGAGTTGGAAATGCAGTGTTATTTTCGATAGGGAAGGCATGTCTTGAAAATAATAACAAGGTTTTGTACTTTGCTGGCTATAAGAAGTTAAGTGATGTATTTAAACGAGCACTGATAGAGCGTGCATCAAATGCAGTAGTTTGGGCATGTGAAGAAGGATTGATAGAAACAAGCAGAGATCAAGATAAATCCTTTCATGGTAATATAGTTGATGCAATAGTCTCTTATCAACAAGGAAGATTAGGTATTAATTTGAACGTTATAGATAAAATTATCACTATTGGTTCTGACAAAATGATGAAAGCTGTGAATGAAGCTAGAAAAACAATTTTAAAGCCATATCTGAAATCAGGCCACATAGCGATATCATCAGTTAATTCTCCTATGCAGTGTATGATGAAAGAAATCTGCGCTCAGTGTGTGCAGCAACATATAAATGCGAAAACAGGAGAAAGGAGTTTTGTTTATAGTTGCAGTAATCAAGACCAGGATATGGGGTGTGTTGACTTTGACTTTTTAAGTGAGCGCTTGAAGCAAAATAGTTTACAAGAAAAACTTACTGCAAAATGGATAGATCATGTTCAAAGATATTAAACAGCACAAAAAGGAAATAAGAGAGCAATATAGAGCTATAAGAAAAGATATTGATGAAAGTTATTCCAGTTATGCGGCAAATTCCCTTATTAATCTCTTTAATCAGAACTTAAGCTACGTTAAAGGCAAAACAATAGCAGCTTACATTCCAATGGATGAGGAAATAGATGTTGTGCCTTTGATGCATAGTTTACTCGATTTAGATTATAAAGTAGCAATTCCTAATAAAAATAAGTTACTAAAATTTGAGGAATGGAACGAAACAAATGAAGATGTAATTCCCGACACAATCATTACTCCTGTTATTGCTTTTGATGATCATTTTAATAGATTAGGTTTTGGCGGTGGTTGGTATGATACAATGATAGAAAAACTGCGGCCACTTGGAAAAATATTTATAGGTGTAGC
The DNA here is from genome assembly GCF_947251755.1 of Wolbachia endosymbiont (group A) of Philonthus cognatus. Lineage (NCBI taxonomy): Bacteria > Pseudomonadati > Pseudomonadota > Alphaproteobacteria > Rickettsiales > Anaplasmataceae > Wolbachia > Wolbachia endosymbiont (group A) of Philonthus cognatus. Next base: position 1,559,474 of record NZ_OX366388.1, on the reverse strand, counting down.
CTATGAGAAACAATATTGTAAAGATTTACCTGTAGAAAAACATGATCAAAAATTGGATATTATAATCACTGAGATGTGTGTTAGATGTGGAAGTGGATTGCTCAAGAAAGTGGATAGAAAGGAGTAGATCCCTATCTTTCCCATTCCCTCCCCAAGCCATCAGAGGGTTTTATTTTCTTCTTCACTCACTCGTTCAGTACTTGAATCACCTAATTGAGAATCTGGCTCCATTTCCTGAGCTTTCTCATTAACTTTTTGTTCTACATCTTCTATTTTACCGTTACCAATAGCCATAATTGCAGGTTGAAATTTATTTATAAGATCATTAAGTGCTTTCATATCTGCTACATGAGTACTGAGGCCCTTTTCCAGAAGTCTGCTCATATCATCTTCTGAAAAATTTTGAATGGTTCCATTCTTTACTAACTCTTGTATAGCAGATCGCTGCCTTTCATTTTGAAGCATTTCTAATATTTTTTTCCCATCATCAAAACCTTTTTTAGCGTCAACGCCTTCGTTATCTTTAAGACTAATGTTTGCAATAGTTTCAAGCACGTTTGTTCTTAATCTACTAAAGTTATTCTCTCTGTCTTGAATCGTAGGTAATTTATCTATTAAATCCTTATATGAACTTTTTACTGCTTTTCCTGTTTCAATCGCACCTTCTTTTATTTTTTCCCCTGCCTTTCCTATACCTATTCCTACATAACGTGCTCCAATAGCTACAAGCGCTATTAATGTAGCAAGCACAATAAGCGGAGAAAATGCTGCTCCTAATACCATTCCAGCAGAAGCTATTCCTATTTTTTCATTTGCAGATGCTGATTTAAAATAATTGACTAGATTGTCCAGCGGACCTTTATTATTATTTATAACATTACTTATTGCTTGCTGATTAACAGATTTTAACGCCTCTTCTATTATTTTTGAGTCAACGTTTTCAGAAGTTAACCCTTTAAGTGCTTCTTCAATGAGTTTTATAAATAATTCTTTATTTACTTCCTTTTGCAAGCCTTGGTCATTAATCGCTAAACCTAAATCTTTGAGGTTCATCCCTTTAACTTGTTCTGATAGGGTTGTAAATAACTCTTTTTTCCCCTCTTGTGAGGATTGTGCAATACTTTCTATTATATCTGAAATAGCTTTTCTTAGTTCTGGATAGTCAGTGTCAAAAAACATACTATTGCTAGATTCCATATTCAGCTTCGTTGATTATAAATATGCCTAATTATACATACTAATCATTAATTATATTATAATTGATATAACATACCCCTTTCCAAATATAGAATTTGTATTAAAATATCTAGATTATATGAAATCAAGGTACTTTATGGGTGAAAAAAAATTAAAAGCTGCTGTGGTCTTATCAGGGTGTGGTCACCTTGACGGTGCAGAGGTAAGAGAAGCGGTTTTAAGTTTGCTTGTGCTTGATCAGCAGGAAGTGGATGTTAAATGCTTTGCACCTGATATCAATATCACACAAGTTATGAATCATAGAACAAAAGAGGCAACAAAAGAAAAAAGGAATGTACTTGTGGAAGCAGCAAGAATCGCAAGAGGCGAAATATATGACTTAAAAGAAGCCAAAGCTGAAAATTTTGACATGCTAGTTGTACCTGGTGGATACGGGGTTGCGAAAAATTTATCTGACTTAGCTGAAAGTAAAGACATGGTGACAGTAATGCCTGAATTTGAAAGATTAGTTTCAGAATTTTTTGTTACAAAAAAGCCAATAGGAGCGATATGCATATCTCCAGCCATCATTGTTTCAATTTTAAGTAGCAAGATAGGTAAAGAAGAAAGTAAGGTTAAGGTAACTATAGGAGATGACAGAGAACAGTTGATAGAAAGGCTTGGCGGCGAGCACATAAAATGCGATACAGAGTTATCAATAGAAGACGAAGAACATAATGTATTTTCCTGTTCTGCTTATATGCGTAGCGACGAAAGTACATACTCTGTATATCAAGGGATAAAGCATATGATTGACAGCATGGTAAAAAAGATTAACAAAAAAACTAAACAGCCATTCCTATAAGGTGTACTAAATAAGACTTCTCTATTAATCACACAATTAACTGTTGAATTTTACATTTCTAGCTGTATTATGGCTACGTAGCTAAAGTAACTTAGGTTTATCGACGCTTTACTACTTGTTAGCGGTGTGGTGTAGTGGCCATATATGTTTAGTTCTTTTTTTTAAGGTATTTTGTATGTCAGATCTTTTCTATATTGAAACTACGTGTTGTGTGGACGGTCAGTGTGATGTCTATACAGGGGAAGTGAGTTTTAATGATGTCATGTTAGGCAAGTTCAGTCTAAATTCGTGCAGCGGGAAAGAAGCTATGATAAATCTAGACATTATTACATTCGATATTAATATCGCTATTGATGGTCAAAATGGAAAGACAATAAAAAAAGACCTTAAAGGTCTTGAATTTGTAACTAAAGATGATGGTTCTTGGTATATTAATAAGGATTTTGGTAATGATAAATTTGAAATTATAGTAAAGCAATCATAATTTTACATCTCAGGTGTAACATTTAGTATAGGTGCTACTCTATTTATAATGTTTCTTACTATAGGCGCAGCAATTACTCCCCCGGTATGGTGCATCCCTTGAGGCTCATCAATAGCAATTAGCACTATGTACCTTGGGTCAAGCATAGTTAGCACTCCTATAAATGATGCTATGTTTGCATCTTTGCTATATTTACCATCTACAACTTTTTCCGCCGATCCAGTTTTTCCTCCTATTGAATATGCCTTTATTTTTGCTTTTCTGCCAGTGCCATCTGTTACTGCTGCACGTAATAATTTTCTCATTTCCCTGGAAGTTCTTCTTGAGATAATTTGCTCTCCTATACTTCTTTTATTCAACATCAAGGTTGCGTTATGAAATATCCCATTGTTGATTAATGCTGCTGCAGTTTGTGCAAGATGTATAGGAGTTACAGCTATGCCATAACCATAAGATGCTGTTATTAAAGTGTTTTCACTCCATTTATCCGGGATTATCGGTGTGGATTTTTCTGGTATTTCTATTTTCAAAGGAGAAAATAGCTTCATAGCTTTAAAGTATTCTACCTGTTTTTCAATACCTAGTTTGACTGCAATTTTTGCTGCACCAATGTTGGATGATTTTACAAATATATCTTGCACAGTAATTTTTGGAATTTTAGATTTATGAAAATCCTGAATTTTATACTTTCCAATGGTGATTGGTGTTGATACGTCATATAAATCGCTAGTTTTTGTAGCGTTCGCATCAAGCGCTGCGGCTATTGTAAAGTATTTTAATACCGACCCCATCTCATATACCCCAAGACTGGCGCGATTAAACTTTTGTACGTCTTCTGCCTTATTCTGTAAGTTGGGATTAAAATCAGGTAGGCTGACCATCGAGATGACTTCACTATTTCTCACATTTAAAACAATTCCTACTCCGCCAAGTGCCTGATATCTGCTTACAGCTTTAGTTAGCTCTTCATGCACTATGCTTTGCACTCGTGTATCTAAGGATAGTTGAACATATTGATCAGCAGAGCGTGACCATCCCTGTCGGATGACAGAAGATTGTGCAGAAGCTTGGTCTGGTGTCATTCCAGTGCACTGACACTGGAATCCAGTTTTATGCGCAATTTCATCACAAACATTGTTTTTGACATATGTTTCTGGAATCCGTTGTTCATCACGTAATTTGTCAGTATTTTTATATCTGGATCCCAGTGTCACGCACTGGGATGACACCATCTGTTGTGTGGGGAATTGTTGTGCAGGAATTGCTTTCAAGTTGCAACATTCATACAACTGTATATCAGGTACTTGGATAACAGAATGTTGTTTGTTTTTACTTATATATGCCTCAACTCCTGCAATACCGTTGCCATCTATGTCAGTATAACCAAGCACGTGTGAAAATAAATTACTGTGAGGATATATACGCTTTATGTCGTCATAAAAATTTACTCCTGGTACACCAGCGTTTTTGATCGCTAGTAATTCTTTTGGAGTCAAGTGCCGCTTTATCCAAGCAAATTTCTTTTCTGAAGTAAGTACTCTATATAAGTTCTTGTATTCGAGGTCATGCAAAGTAGAACACAGTTGTGCTGCTATACTTTCCGGATTCTTTACTTTGGTTGCATCTATATATAGTGATGTTGTGGGCACATTTGTTGCTATTACCACTCCATTTCTATCTAAAATATCAGGTTGTTTATGTACTATATTATCTTTTCTAAAATTTTCTGAAGTAGTAAGTTGATCAAATGTTAAAGAGAATATGCGAAAAATAATTATTATATAAAATATAAATAATGGTACTATAAAACACAGTGAGCGGAGCTTATTTTTAAGTAATGCTTGCATATTTACTTGATTTGACAAAAATGGAAATCATCTTAGCTGAACCACGAGGTTTTTGTGCCGGGGTAAAAAGAGCTGTGGACATATTAGCTATTACTTTAGAAAAATACAAAAACGAGCGCCAAGTTTATGTGCTACACGAAATTGTTCACAATAAATATATAGTAGAGGACTTTAAGAAACAAGGAGTGGTTTTTGTAAGCAGTATCGAGGAAATTGAAGATAATGAAGGAATACTGATCTTCAGCGCGCACGGAGTATCAAAAAATATAGAAGATGAGGCAAAAAGAAAGGGTATTCAAGTGATTGATGCAACATGTCCTTTAGTCAACAAAGTGCATAAAGAAGCAAAAAGGTATGAAAACAGTGGTAAAGAATTAATTCTCATTGGGCATGAAAACCATCCAGAAGTTAAGGGAATTAGGGGAAGAGTAAACAATCCTATCACTTTAGTGCAAACTTTGCAGGATGTATATGATTTAAAGGTTAAAGATCCAGATAATTTGTCTTATGTTACACAAACTACGTTAAGCATCGACGATACCCGTGACATTATTGCTGCCTTGAAATTAAGGTTTCCAGGCATAACAGGTCCAGATTTAAAGGACATATGCTATGCAACGCAAAACAGACAAAATGCTGTTAAAAAGCTAGCTGAAATTGTAGACATGGTATTAGTTGTAGGAAGTAAAAATAGCTCAAATTCAAACCGCTTATTAGATCTGTGCACTGCTAGAGGAAAAAGAGCCTACTTGATTGATAATTACAGATGTGTAAATAAAAGCTGGTTCCAGGGCGTAGAAAAGATAGGAATCACTGCAGGTGCTTCCGCTCCTGACATATTGGTTGATGAATTAATGGACTACCTAAAAGTAAACCTGAGTGTAAAAATTTCAGTTATGCCAGGTGGTATTATTGAAAATGTTCAGTTTAAAATACCGAATCTGGTTTAAAACACAACTTATCTACTAAACTTCTCTTGAAATCACACAAACCAGCATCTATAGCTAAGACGTCATACCGCGATTCATTAGACTTCTTGCATAACCATATAACAAACTTTTATTGGGAATAGAAACGAAAAAACTTACTTGACACCCTTCGCCAGCGCCCTTATCATGATAGTGAAGCTATTGTATTTGCTTTCGCCAATCTGCAGATTAAAAGGTAAGGATTACTTAATGTATCGGCGTCTTATGTTCAATTTTTTGCAGTATATAGATACTGTATGTCTTTACAAAACTTCATCTACATCTAGATTTTTATCTAAATAAGCTGAACGCGCTTATAAAGCGTTACAAGACATCAAAAAATGCCAATACTCGACAGAGATAGTAAAAGACTAGCTAACTCGGGGATTCTTTGTCTTTTTTTCTGCTTAGTAAATTTCTTAAACATTTGCAGCGTAAGTTAGTTGCAATTAAAAGCAGCTGAATTTCGCTTGTCAAGCGTTTAAAACATAAAAAACGCCAATATTTTAAAGCGGATAATAACCCCAGGGCTTCTTTTGCCTTTTTTTTCGTTTGGTAAATTTCTTAAATATTTACGGCTAATATGAAGCTAAGTACGAACTTTGTTAAACACAACAAATGGTGTCATTCCAGTCTGGAATCCAGGAAAAAGAATGGTGTCATCCCAGTGCCCAAACACTGGGATCCAGTTTTCTTTACAAATTCACCAAAAGTGTTTCATTCTATAACATAAAACCCATACTCACCAAATCCAATGCATTACTTGCAATTAAGTTTCCTGGATCCCAGTGTCTGGGCACTGGGATAACAAAGGAGGACGTTATTCCAGTGCCAAGCACTGACCATTTCTGGTCTCTTAAATTGCAACTAATCTAAGTATTAAAAAATTTACCAAGCGAAAAAAAAGGCAAAAAAAGCCCGATGGTTGGCTAGTTACTTACATTATACTTTCAAGTATGGCGTTTTTTTATTCTAAACGCTTAATAACCGTGACTCAGCCGCTTTTAAGCCGCAACTAATCTAAATTATAAACGTTAAGAAATTTACTAAACAGAAAAAAAGGCAAAGAAACCCTAGGGTAGCTAATTATTCACTATCCATTTTTTAAGTTGGCGTTTTTTGATGTTTTAAATAGCGTATTTCAGCTTGTGTAGCTAGAAATTTGATAAAGACATGAGGTGCACATAGTGCAAAAAATTAAGCATGATTTACGCCAAATACATTAAGTTTTTTTGTCATTAATCCACTGCAGAGATTGCGAAGATAAATAAATAGCTTCAGTTTCATGATAAGGGGGCTGGCGAAGGGTGTCAAGGAAGTTTTTCGTTTCATCCAATGCGCTGCCAAAAGTTTGTTATGCAAGAGATCCCATAAATTGGGTGTCATAATAACTACACCCACATTAATTTTGGTGTACGTGACCTTGAAAGATCGTGATTCAATACTTAAATTATTAGGGTAGTAGGCAAATAATGGAGCTCAAAATGCATAATGTACAAGAAACTGAAAATTTAAAATTTGACGCTGAGGTAGGGAAAGTACTGAATATAGTGATTCATTCACTTTACACCAATAAAGACATTTTTCTGCGTGAATTAATATCAAATGCATCAGATGCATGTGATAAGTTGCGCTATGAATCTCAACTAAACCCTAATTTGCTAGATTTGAGTGACGAATTAAAAATCACTATCAGCTCCAATAAAGATAAGAACGAGCTATATATCACTGATAATGGCATTGGAATGAATAGACAGGATTTAATAGACAATCTTGGTACAATTGCAAGCTCTGGTACGCAAAAGTTCTTGGATGCGATTAAGAATAGCAAGGATTCAAGCCAAACTGTGGAGCTGATTGGGAAGTTTGGTGTTGGTTTTTACTCAAGCTTTATGGTTGCATCAGAAGTAATAGTAGAATCGAGAAAAGCTGGAGAAGAGGAGTCTTGGGTCTGGAAATCCAAGGGAGATGGAGAATATTCAATAAGTAAATCAGATAATCAAGTCCCTCGCGGAACCAAAATTACGCTCATTATGCATCCTGAAGAGAGTGAGTTTTTAGATAAATTTCGTGTTGAAAACATTGTCACTACTTACTCTGATCATATAAATTTTCCTGTTGAATTCATAGATGAAGAAGGAAAAAGTGAAAAGTTAAACAGTAAGGCTGCAATTTGGACTAAGCCAAAAAATGACGTTACTCAAGAGGAGCACAACGATTTTTTTCGCAGTGTTGCTCACGTTGGCGGGGAGCCCTGGATGATATTGCATAATAAAAATGAAGGTGCAATAGAATATACAAATTTGCTTTATGTTCCTTCTATAAAACCTTTTGATTTATTCCATCCAGATAGACGTTGCTCTGTGAAGTTATATGTAAATAAAGTATTTATCACTGAAGATAACGTACAGATTATACCACAATACTTGCGTTTTCTGAAAGGCGTGGTTGATTCACCGGACTTGCCTCTTAATATCAGCAGAGAAACGCTGCAGAATAATCGTGTTGTTGAGCAGATCAGAAAATCTCTCACTAAGCGTGTGATATCAGAGCTCGGTAAAAAAGCAAAAGAGAATTTAGAGGAATATACAAAATTCTGGACCAATTTTGGTGCAGTTTTAAAGGAAGGTCTTTGTGAAGCTATGCCAACTGATGAGAGAGAAGCACTACTCTCAATTTGCAGATTTCATAGTACTGGTGATGAGAAATTAGTCAGCATTGATGACTATATAAGCAGAATGAAGCCTGAGCAGGAACATATCTATTATCTCACCGGAAATAGCCTCGATTCAGTGAAAAACAGTCCGCAACTTGAGGGATTCGTCAGTAAAGGACTAGAAGTGCTCCTATTTGTTGATCCAGTTGATGATTTCTGGACCAGTGTAATTCATGAATATAAAGATCAAAAATTCAAGTCTGTGACTCGCGCTGATGTTGATCTGGAAAAATTCTCTTCAGAAGAAGATAAAAAAGATGAAGAAAATAAGCAAGATGAAGAAAAGACTGAAGAAAATACGGACTCTATACTGCAATATTTCACCAAGGTTCTTGGCAATTCAGTGAAAAGCGTAAAAATTTCCAAAAAGCTAACCGGTAGTCCCGTATGCCTGGCGGTTGACGAAGGTGCTATGGATCTTCGCATGGAGCGTTTTTTGCGTGAACAGAAGCAGCTAAATTACCGCACACCAAAGGTGCTTGAAATCAATACTAGGCATCCCATAATAAGAAGCATAATGGAATCCCACGCTGAAAATGGTGAAAGCCCAACACTCGAGGATATGATCCACCTATTGTTCTACCAAGCTTGTATTGTAGAAGGCGAAGAGATGGATGATGCAAGTCTGTTTGCTAAGAGACTGAATAATTTGCTTGGCAAGATTTCTGTTTAATGCTATACTTAGTTTAGTTATTAATTAGGGGTAAAACATGTTTGGTCCAGGTTTTAGAGACTTTGTATCACAGGATACAACTTCACATGGCCAATCAAATCCTGAAAGATTAATCAAAAGTTGGCATGGTTTTGAAAAACCAGATTCTGAAGATTCAGGTATTGAAGAAGAGTTTGAAGTTTTAGATAGCGAAAGTCAAGAGATACCAGCTACTCCATGTAGCACACCCCCTGAAGATCTAAGTTTAGAGAATGCAATACTTGCAAACTTTCCTGATGGTTGTGATAGGTCGTTTACTGTAGAGTTAAAAGATGAAGATTCATATGGTATCATTCCTAAAAACTTAACTTTTGCTGAGATTATAAATATCTTAAATCAAGCTATACAAGAAGATAATTGTGAAGAATTAGACAAGGTTGTACAAAATATTGAAGATTATGAAGGCAGGTCTATTACGCTGGATAATGAAAATCTCAAAGATTTCTGTTCAAATCAACTTAATTTGGAGTTACAAAACGGAAGCAACCATCAACATATATATTCAAATGTACTATCACAATATAAATTTGATCAAGAGGGTTTCAAGTATGATTATTCAGTAAAAGAATTGGTACTATTGGCAATTGCAGCTAATGACAAGCTAGTAGAGCAATATCAGGATTTTCTTTTTGCTGAAGAAAACTTAAGTCTTTTACCTCTCCTTGTTGGTAATCAAAAATATATTGAAGCTTTTATAGAAAAATTCCATGGTAACGATGGAGTTTACGGAAGATTAAAAGGTCAAGCTATACAACTTGTCGAACCTAATAAGATTGACTTCTTCTCAGCTACAGCATTAAGAAAAGAGCAAGAATTATTAAATGCAGTTTTTGTCGAATACGTTTTAAGAGATTTTGGACAGGTGTTAAAAACAAGTAAACCTGATCCTTTGTATGGTGTGCTTGAAACAGCGTCTCTGATCAAAAATGAAGAATTCATCACGATAGTGCTGGATGCATTTGAAAGATATATTAATGAGCCAACTAAAAAAGCCTCAACAGAAGAGTTATTAAAAAAGAGTTTTGTTACTTTATTAGAAACTGCGATAAGCCAGGAACACACATCTGTCATTGAATACCTGTGCAAACGATACACTAATAGTGCAGATCATGCCATTTACGATGTATATGAACAAGCATTTGCGGATGATAAAGTTATTACAATACTAGGGCAACAAATCCTGAAAAACATAGGAGCTCGTGGCAGAAAAGAAATTTATGATTTAATTCTGAAAACTGCATTGGATGCTGGTAATATTGCATTTATCGAGCACTTGTGTGAAAAATGTGCTAAATGCAGCAATGATGTTATCGGCTATCTCAATCAAAAATTTAAAAATAACGAATTTGATAACATACACGAATCAATCCTCATTGCATTGTCTAATGTTGAATACACAAACACAGACGTTATAGTCGAGGTGCTTTTTTACACTAAAGAAATCCATCAAAACGTATCACATAATGAGCAAGTGATTAGGCCGGTCATACAGAATATACTGAAAAATGCAACACACTACTCAATAGGCCAAGAAGATTACTCCTTAGTCAAGGAAGTATGTTACTTATACACAGAAGAGGGTGCAATTAACGTAATTTTTCAAGAGGAGTGTAAGATTTTTAAATCTAGCATAGAAAAGCGCATAGAAGATCTGGAAAAGGAAAACAAATTATTGCAATCTGAAGCTTTACGTGAATATAACAGCCGTCTTCCAGGTATTGTAAATGGATTAGTTCAGACTGCTTGCATAGTGTATGATGAATACACTAAAGATCCAAAAGACAATAAACGTCAAAAGAATATTGATCTAATATTCAGTTTAATGCAAATTAGAAATATTCTGCAATTTTCTATTGATGTGCAAAAATATTCCTGTCATGAACGTCAAGATTTGTGGGATGAAATGTGCCAAACTCCTGGAACTTTTATAATACGAAAAAGAAGTAATAACGTTGCAGATGAATTAGAAATTCCAGTTATAACAAGTGACATTCTATCAGAAAATCCAGGACTTGAAAGTGCTGGCAGTAAGCAGACAGAAAAAAATATTGTGGACAGAGGAAAAAATATTATGAACAGAGAACTATATGTTGGTAAAAATGATGGCTCGAAGGTAATCACTGAAGTTGATAGTAGTAAGAGGAAACAAGCTCCTGTCCAACCTGCTGGATATGTAGAACAAGCGGGTGGTCTAGGTTCTTCGAATGATGATAATCCTTTAGATAATGGCACAAATGGTGAGAAGAATTCTACGTTTAAAACTGATGAACAAGATACAAAACCAGCACCAATACTAGAACCAGTGCCTTCAGTAGCTAACGAAAATTCTGGACAAGTGAATAATGTTCAAAGTAATGGTAGACAGTCTGATAATCAAAACAATAAAGATATACAAGATGTTAGCGCTACTATAAGTGATCAGGTAACTCCTGTGAGTAGTGATACTGAAAACAATAAAGTGGAAAAAAGTGGTGTGAGTTTACAAAGCAGCGGCTATGTGGACAATAGCACAGTATTATCCTTTGTGGATAGAGAGCATGTTATGCATGTTGATGCGCAGGTTTCAAGGGATGTGAGTTGTCTGGTTGAAACTATTAGTGAAGATACTGATGAAGTTGCAAGTAATCAAAATGGTGTACTTTTGCTGGAAGCTCAACCTATGGTACAGAGTTATGATTCAAGTGAAAAAGGTAATACTAATTTGCAAAGTGCAGGTGATAGTAGTGTAGGTGTAGTGTCAAAGAATGGTAGTGATCAACTACCTGCCGATAATCTAGAGCAGAATAGCAAAGGGGTGGATGATAGTAGTGTATCTGTGCAGTCTATAGGTATGGTGATAAGTCAATCTAATAGTGCTTCCACTATAACTCTGGATGATCACAAGCCTCTCATGAAAGATATAGAAAATGATAATGATCCAAGTGAAGAAGATAATGATTCTCCACAGAATATCAAAAAAAGCACATTGTCTACTATAGTTGTTTCAACACTAGTCGTGGCTGCAGTAGCTTCGATAGCTATCTCTGTTTACTTAGAAATGTTAGCAGTGGGGATAGCAGTTGGAGCTTGTTGTCTGGTTGCTGCTGCAGTTATATACTGCTGTACACCTAAAAGCCAAGTTGAAAACAACAAGGTTGACAAACCTTTCAACACGAAGGAAGCATCTACTACCGTATCTGTATAATAAATATTGTAGTTTACCATTTAATAATTTGTTATAATTGTATTAATTATTAGTGAATAAAAACTTGGTAAACTACGAAGAAATATTCTTGAATAAAATAAAAGATATAAAAGATGAGGGGCGCTACCGTGAATTTACGCACTTTGCGTCATTACCAGGTAGGCTTCCCCACATTATGGACTATGAAAGAAATAGGGAAGTAATAGTCTGGTGCAGTAATAACTATTTGGGAATGTCACAAAATGAGAGTGTAATTGCCGCTATCCAAAATTCATCTGTTGGCGCTGGAGGAACAAGAAATATATCTGGTACAACAAAAGAGGTTGTCGAACTTGAAAAATCCTTAGCTTGTTTGCATAAAAAAGAGGCTGCTTTAACTTTTGCTTGTGGCTACCTTGCTAACCAGACAACACTTAGCACTTTATCGTCTGTTATTCCTGGCGTAGTAATTTTTTCAGATGAGAAGAACCATTCTTCGATGATAGAAGGCATAAAATCAGGAAAAAGGCCAAAACATATATTTAAACACAATAATGTTAATCATCTAGAGCAGTTACTCAAGTCTATAGACAAAAAGACACCAAAAATAATAGCGCTTGAATCCGTATATTCAATGGATGGCGATATAGCGCCGCTTGAAGCGATATGTGATCTTGCAGATCAACATAATGCAATTACCTATTTGGATGAGGTGCACGCAGTTGGCATGTATGGTTCACATGGTGGCGGAATTGCAGAAAGAGAAGGTCTGATGGATAGAATAACCGTTATTCAAGGTACACTATCAAAGGCTTTTGGAGTGATGGGTGGGTATATAGCGTCTTCAAAGAGCTTGGTAGATGTAATAAGAAGTTCCGCTCCAGGATTTATTTTTACCACTGCTATGTCGCCTGTTTTAGCAGCGGCAGCAAAGGCAAGCGTTGAGCACCTAAAATCGAGCAACATTGAAAGGGAAAAGCAAAAGCAAGTCGTTGAAAAAGTAAAAAACTCACTGAGAAATGCAGGAATTAACTTCATTCCAACAGAAACTCATATAATTCCAATAATAATTGGCAACTCAGAGTTATCCAAAAAAGCATCAAAATTATTATTTGATGAGTATGGAATATATGTTCAACATATAAATTACCCGACAGTTCCAAGAGGAACTGAGCGTTTCCGTATTACCCCTACACCTTATCATACCGATGAAATGATAGAGCATTTAACAGAATCTCTTGTAAAAGTTTTCGAAAAGTTGTCTATCTCTGTAGCCTGTTTATGCTATAGCTAGTACAGCCCTACGTCATACCGCGATTTATTCGCGGTATCTCAGCATGGATTCCGCTAACAAGTAGCGGAATGACGAGTTTTACGCTTATCAAATTGTAGGTAAACATAAATTACTTTAGCTATAGTTTTATATCTCCAGCAATGATTAGCCCGTTGTCTTCCGTTAGCCTTCCACCGCTTTCTTGCAGAAAAAGTCTACCGAGCAAGGCTTTATATTTGTTAACTCCAGAGTAAACTGTTCCTCTGTGCCTTCCTGCTGCAAGGTATGCAAAGCCTAAAATTGTTGAACCTATGGAGCGTACATTACTATTACCAGGCAGCAATTTATTTAATAAATTACCACTTACATCTATTAGACCCCCTTCACGGCTTTTCACTCGCATTTTTATATGACGAGATCTAAAATCCTCAAGAAAAGCACCTTTCTTTTCTTCTGCCCAAAAAGTTTCTCTAAGAGCCGGAGCATCAATTACAGCCGCCACAACTTTATTTTTATGAATGAGACAGACTGATACTGCAAAATAAACCATACAACTGGAAAAGTTCTCCCTGCCCTCTATAGGCATAATAAACCAGGTATAAGTGTCATCTTTTACTTCTTGATCAGTATCATCTTCGGAAATAAACCCATAGTCTCGTTTGTAGTCGTGCAAGCAATCGTATATGGTTTGCTTGGATTTTGAATAAGTTTTATTGATAAAGTCCGCTGACTTAACACTGGAGATTTGCAATTCATTAAAATCGCGCATAAGCTGCTTGGAAGCACTGCGTACAGAATCAAGCATCACATTGATTCGTGGTGAGGAAATGGACATTTACTCTTTTACTCTTTCGTAATAGCTGTCATCAGTAGTGTGTACTATAATTTTATCCTCTTCTTTTATAAACTGAGGCACGTTAACACGCATTCCGTTTTCTAAAATTGCAGGCTTATAAGAAGCAGTAGCAGTTTGTCCTTTAATAACAGACTCTGTTTCTTTCACAGCAAGTGTAACATAATCAGGCACATGCGCAGAAATTATTTTGTCTTGATAAGCTACAACTTTAATTTTCATGTTATCCTGTAAATAAATTTTTTTTTCTCCCAATAAGTCCAAATTTATAGTGATTTGCTCGTAATTACTTGGATGCATAAGATTTACAATGTTTCCTTCAGTGAAAAGGTAAACATATTCCTCTTCATCTAAAATTGCCCTTCTGATTGTTGCATCAGAACGAAATCTTTCATAGTGTTTTGCTCCGGTCTTGATATTTTTCATTTCAGCTTGTATGTATGCACCACCTTTACCAGGTTGAGTATGCATAATACCTACAACCAAAAATAATCCGCCGTTATGTTCCAACACCTGACCTGGTCTAATATCGTTAGCTCTTTCTGCCATAATTACATTTTCAGTTTGATCTTACAATTATAAATAGCTTTATATAAATATCAAAGTCTTTATTAGTCAATAAATTCTGGTATATTTAATACTATATACCTCCCCTTTATATTTATATGTGGAAATATCTCTTTAGTGAAAGACAGCATAATACGTTTTTTTGTGCTGATAACTAAAATTTCTAATATATCCCCTGAGCCGAAATTATACACAGATTTTACATAGCCATATAATTCATTACTTTTCAGCCTTACTTCCATATCTACAAGGTCACTTTGGTAAAATTCATCCTCATCATTTAGCTCTGGTAACTTGCTTCTTTCTATATATAGCTTCTTATTCCTTAAAAGCTCTGCTTCATTACGGGAATTTACTCCGCTTATTGTAGCTATTACTAAATTATCACCTATGACGGATACTGAGTCTATTTTATAATTCTCATCACCACTTATTAGCTTACCATATAAGGAGATATTTTCAGGCTTTTCAGTAAAGGTTTTTACTTTAACAGCTCCTTTAATTCCGTGAGGAGAGGTAATAATTCCTAAGCATACCAGATTGTCGTTCATATTAATGCAAGTATCTAATCAGAAGATTTCTCAGATAAATATTGAGTCAAAATCTCGATGCCTTCATCAATCTCTTTTTCAGTGATAATGAGTGGAGGTAAAATTCTCACAACGTTATCTGATGTTACCCCAACAGTAAGCAAGCCGCGATGACTTAACTCTTCTGCAAACTTTTGATTGTCTGCTTTCACTTTTATTCCAAGCATTAACCCTTTCCCTCTTACTTCCTCTATTATTGGAAATTTACTTGCTAAGTCTTCTAGTTTATTTTTTAAGTATTTACCTCTAATTTCAACATTTTTCAAAAAGCCGGGGCTGAGCAATTCTTCGAGCACAGCATTACCTACTGAGGTTGCAAGCGGATTGCCACCAAAAGTGGAACCGTGCATACCAACTGCCATATATTTAGCAGCCTTTTCAGTTGCAAGACAAGCCCCCAGCGGAAACCCCCCGCCTATTCCCTTTGCAAGAGCACATATATCAGGTTCCACTCCTATATGTTCGTATGCGAATAATTTTCCTGTCCTACCAGCACCGCATTGTACGCAATCAAAAAATAACAATATGTCATTTTCATCACACAGCCTTCTTAGTTCTTTCATAAAGACTTCATTCATTACTTTGATACCACCTTGCCCTTGTATTGGTTCTATTAATATAACGCCTATACCACTTGAAATTGCTTTCTTTACGCTCTCAATATTGGGCTCGATGTTATCACACCAATCAATGTAGGGATTTAGTAATTCAGAAAATTTCTGTTTATCGTTTGTAGCACAAGTTAAAAAGGTTCTTCCATGAAATGCACCATGAAATGTTAAAATTCTGTGACGATTTTTATTGCCTTTTCCATTTTGATAGATCCTAGCAATCTTAAGTCCACATTCTACTGCCTCTGATCCAGAATTTGAGAAAAATACAGTGTCAGCGAAACTATTGTTTATTAATTTTTCTGCAAAATTATTGGCAGCAGGTATATTATAGGTATTTGATATATGCCATAATTTTTCTCCTTGCAATTTAAGAGCACTAATTAATCGCGAATTAGTGTGACCTAAGCTACTAACGGCTATTCCGGAGTGAAAATCTACGTAGCGCTCACCATCAACATCATATAGGTAGATACCTTTGCCATGAGAAAAATTTATATTAACAGGAGAATAAACTGGCAAAATAGGAGAAATTGTCATAAAATATTATATGCTAAATTTTATTATTAATAACATAAAAGCCGTTGTTTCGCAATGAGTAAGGATATGTATAAGATAGGTAAATTAATGTTTTCTGCACTGGGGAAAAACAAATACACAAAAGTTATCGCATTATTCTCATCAATTTTTATGATTTTATTCAGTGTGATATATTGTAATTATTTACTAAGGAGTAATTTCCTTTCTTCTTACCGTGATTCAAGTGTAAACTTAAAAAGCGTACTGGAAAATGGCATAATAAAAAAATACCATTATTTACTAATAGAAAAGCATCACATTAAATACAAAAATTTTGACTACATAAACCAACTAGTAAAACTACGTGCTGAATTATTACAATCAGTGAGCAAAGTAAAGGATTTCAGCTTAATACTGTATGATCAAAACGGCAGAATAATATTCAGTAATTTTAACACTCAAGATTATGATTATGAACAGTTACTTACAAACGATGAAATTGATAAACTATTAAGTAACCAAGAAATATTTTATACTACAGGAAATACATTAACTTCTATTTTCCCTATATTCCATGAAAATAGCGCTAAACCGTCGTTTTTTTTGAAGATTCTTCGAAGCTACAATAATTCTTATGTTATAGCATATGGCCTATTTTTAGGCTTATTATTAATAATTTTAATATTAATAATGTTCTATTTGCACTTTTCTAATACCAAAATGCTGGCCAAGCAACATAAAACTAACATTGAATTACAGCAGATAAAAGAGGCATTAGAGCAAGAAAATGCAAACAAGCTAAAGTTTTTTGCAAGCGTTACACATGAGTTACGCACACCTCTTAATGCTATTATTGGATTTGCAGAGTTGATCAAAAATGAAACTTTAGGTTCAATGGATAACTCTCAATACAAGGAGTATGCAGACGATATATATAATGCAGGGACGCATTTACTTGCTTTAATTAACGATGTGCTCGATTTTTCTAAAGCTGAATCAAGTAGTTTAACAGTAGAAAAAGTGAAGTTTAACCTGAACAAAATAATGGATTCATGCATAAATATGCTATTACCTAAATTAAGAGAAACTGAGATTAATTTAAAAAAAGAGATACCTAATAAGCAATTATTAGTTATTGCAGATCCTAAGAGAATGAAACAAGTTATAATAAATTTATTATCAAACTCAATCAAATTTACCCCAAAGGGTGGTTTAATAAGAATGGTGGTAAAAGAAAATATAGAAAAAAACTTATTAACTATTGAGTTTCATGACAATGGAATAGGGATAATGCAGCAGGACATATATAAAGTTATGTCTGTTTTTGGCCAAGCAGATTCGGGGTATAGAAACGAAGGTACGGGCATCGGATTGCCGCTAAGCAAGAAATTAGTAGAGTTAATGGGTGGAACTTTTGACATTAAAAGTGAAGCAAAACTTGGTACTACGATAACATTGAACTTCTTTTATGAAGAACAAACATGTGAAGATTCGATTGATTTTTAATAGGATCTATTTGATATGGCCTTACATCAGACGAAAACCACACTTTATCAAAAGCGGCAAGCCGAGAAGGTAGGCAGAAATTCATCAATAAGCCCCCATCAAGAATCTTATCTGTTAGCTATATATAAAATTTGATACTCTGACTACAATATACTACTATAGATAGAAGTGTTATTAATGGAGCAAGGTATGGAATTAGCAGTAGGAAATAATGCACCCGATTTTAGCTTACCAACAGATTCTGGTGAAAATTTATCACTGAGTGAATTTTTTGATAAAAAAAATGTAGTTCTTTATTTTTATCCTAAAGACGATACTCCGGGTTGTACAATGGAGGCAAAAGGCTTTAGAGATAAAATAGATGATTTTTCTTTCCTTGACACAGTGATAATTGGTGTATCAAAAGATAGTGTTAGATGTCACACTAACTTCAAAGCAAAATATTCTCTGCCGTTTTCTTTAGTTTCTGATGAGAATGCTGAAATGTTGGGAAAATATGGTGTTTGGGTAGAGAAAAGTATGTTTGGCAAAAAGTATATGGGAATAGAACGCACTACTTTTTTAATAGATAAAAAAGGTAAAATAGTGAAGATCTGGAAAAATGTAAAAGTTAGTGGACATGTTGATGAGGTTCTGGAAGAAGTAAAGAGAATATAAACTAAAGAATAGGTTAATGGCTACCCATTGCTACATAAAAAAGCTGAAATTACATAATTTTCGTAGCCACTCAAACTTTGAACTGGATTCAGATGATAGCTCAGTTGTAATAACTGGCAAAAACGGTATTGGTAAAACTAATATACTTGAAGCAATCTCGTTGCTTGCTAAAAGCAATGGAATGAAAAAAGCAAAAGCCAGTGAGATACAAAATAGATTCAGTAATGAAGATTGGATAGTGCACTATGATTTTTTTAATGGAATGGATTTTAATTCAATTGGTATCGCAAAGAGTTTTGATAAGAAACTAATACAAATTGATGGAAAAACGCAATCGAGTTATTCATCTTTGTATAAGATATCCAATGTAATATGGCTGATTCCACAAATGGACTATGTTCTTCTTAATTCTCCAAGTGACAGATTAAAATTTTTAGACCGTATAGTCTCACTGTTTGAGGAAAATTACACTTGCTGCTACATGAAATATAGAAAAGCTAAGCATGAGCGAAGTAAACTATTGAGGGAGAACATTTTGAACAAAAACTGGCTCTCTAGTCTTGAAAACATAATGGCCGTTAATGCAGTTAGTATTTTACGTATGCGATCGTCTGTTTTAAAGACACTACAAGACACAATTGATAACCATTCCAGTGAGCTTTTTCCGAAGGCAAGTTTGAAATTCAGCAGCCAGCTAACTTTGAACGATACTGCAGAATATTTTCAGAATCGTCTAAAGGAAAACAGAGAAAAAGACTCATTGACTGGTAGAGTAACCTTTGGTGTGCATAACGATAATTTTCGGGTTTTTTGTCAAAAAAGAAACGTACCAATAAATCTGTGCTCCACTGGAGAACAAAAGTTATTACTGCTTTCTATTATTTTATCCAGTGTAAAAGCAAGGTGTATTCATTACAATAAGGCACCACTTCTTCTACTTGATGATATAATGTCTCATCTGGATAAACATTACAGAAAGGCGTTAATGGAGGAAGTGTTAAGTATTCAATGTCAAACTTGGATAACTGATGTAAATCAAGATAATTTCAATAGCTATCTTTATTCTTTCAAGTTTTTTGAATTATCAAATGAATTAAATGCAAAACCTACTTGACAAACTCCGCCAGCCCTCTTATCATGAAACTGAAGCTATTTATTTATCTTCGCAATCTGTGCAGGTTAATGACAAAAAACTTAGGGTATTTGGCGTCTCATGTTTAATTTTTCGCACTACGTGCATCGCATGTCTTTAAAAATTTTTAGGTTTTTACCTATATAAGCCGAAACGCGCTTACAAAGCGTTTAAGACAGCAAAAAACGTCAAATTGACAAGGGAGAATTTGAATGCTAGCTACTACGGGGTTTCTTTGCCTTTTTTCCTGCTTAGTAAGTTTCTTAAACACTTGCGGTGTAGGTTAGTTGCAAGTTAAAAGCAGCTAAATCGCTCTTAATCAAGCGTTTTAGAATAAAAAAACGCCGATATTTTAGTACATAGTAAATAGCCAACCACCATGGGGCTTCTTTTGCCTTTTTTTTCATTTGGTAAATTTCTTAAACATTTATAGCTAAACGACAACCGTCATCCTGCTGCTTGTTAGCTGATGAGATACCGCGAATGAATCGCGGTATGACGGTATGCGGCGGCATGACGATAAGCCTTGTCATTCTAGCGCGTGGCGCTGGAATGGCTTTGTTGCATCGCTCTTCGGATAGTAGGTAACGTACAATAAATTCATGAAGCTATCTCAAACTTAGCCATGCCTATTTCAGTAAATTTGTTAAGCAAATAACACTTGAGTAGCAGTTCCTTCTCACGATTAATTTCAGATTTGCTCCTAAAACTAAACCCAAATGTCTTTTTTAATCGCGAGAAAAAACCTTCTATATAAGATCTTTTTCCATAACTCATCTCTTTTTTCCACTTCTTTATACCATCTTCATCATATGACTTTATGAGCTTGACTGCAGAATTTCTCTCAGCCATATAGTCTAACTTTGGATGCTCTGCTGCGTTGTTTTTCGGAGGAATTTTCGTTTTTATACCATATTGATTACACAGCTTATAGAGCTTTTCTCTGTCATATGCCCTATCTGCATATAGTACTTTTATGACATACTGAAAATCGACTTCTTTTAGCAAATCACAAGCTCCATAGTGATCAGAGTAGACACCGTTACTGTATTTTACAGCTATGGCTTTTTTGCTGTTTGTATTCAACATTACATGCAATTTTCTTGTCTGTTCATAGCTGCGATACTTTCTATCTTCGCTATTTTCTTTGCTATGACCAGGAGTGTTGTTGTATATACTAATTCCTGTACTGTCTATAGCAATTTCGATATCTTCCATATTATTTTTATCAATTCTGCAATCATTGATCTTAATATTGAGTTTCTTAAACCTTCTTGATGATTGTGAATAGCTGATAACTTGCAAATTTTTCCCAATTTGCTCAAGGTATCCTGCTATAAACCCAACTGTTTGCCTCAGGCCTATTCTAAATAAACAAGTTATTATGTGCACCAAAATTACAACTTTATCGCTATAAATATTGTTGCCACCTGGTATTTTTGGACCATTCTCGTACCACTTTTCTATGGCTTCGTTGATATAATGAAAAATATTTCCTCTTTTTTCTAGAAATTTGTTATATTCGCTATGGTTACTGACCCTCATTTTTTGTGGCATATTTTTTCTTTCAAGGTTAAATGGCTATTTTATAATGAATTTTGTCAGTAGCCACCAGATTTTTCAGTTGCTATGCAACAAAGCCCGCTGGAATCCAGACTTTAACTGATATGATTACAGAAAGAGAATTTATTAGAGGTTGTCCGGAAACTAGTAAACTTAGGCATATTCCCTCCGTAACATAACCCTACTCATAGCCAGATATATGAAACTTTCAGTAGATGTTGTAAGTAAATCGTACTCTTTTGATAGTCTTCTATTCCTATTGATCCAAGCAAAAGTCCTTTCTACCACCCACCTTCTCGGCTGTACTAAAAATCCAGGATCCCGTTGTGGCAATAGTTCTAGTGGTGTATCTTTATGCACCCAAAACCTACATGGAGGCCTTTTCACAATTTCAATATCTATGCCATATTCTTCCTCTATATGGGTTTTTAAATCTTTTCCTTGGTACCCCATATCAGCCCACATTTTTTTTACTTTAGTATATTTTGTTCTCATATTGTTTAATGCTATTTTAATACCATCTCTATCATTTTCATTAGCAGCTCCTACGTAACAACTTAGTATAAAACCCTGAGTATCTGTAATTATATGTCTTTTTCTCCCCTTTACCTTTTTCGCACCATCATAACCTTTGACCCCCCTTTTTCCGTGGTTTTTACCGACTGACTGTCCACTATGCATGCGCTCGGCTCTTCATTTCTTCCCATTTTTGACCTACTATATTTAGTGATATCATAGTTCATTTTCTCAAAAATCCTCTGTTTCTTCCATTGCCTAAACTGCTCATATACAGTCTTCCATAGCGGAAAATCATTTGGTAAATCCGCCATTGGCACCCTGTACGCAATACATAGAAAATTCCCTCTAACATTTTTCTTTTACTATATTTTGGCGGTCTTCCTCCTTTTTTGTATGATACTCTGAAGTACTTCTCTATTTGTGCCCATTCCCTTTCACTTAGATCTGTTGGATACTTTTTTCTCATCTTTACCCCATACTAAAATTTCAAATATCATAGCCTTTTACCTGTTTCCGGACAACCTCTTAGAGGTTGTCCGGAAACTAGTAAATTCAAGCATATTCCCTCTTTAACATAACCCTACTCATAGCTAGGTATATGAAATTCTCAGTGGATGTTGTGAGTAAATCATACTCCTTCGATAGCCTTCTATTCCTATTAACCCAAGCAAAAGTCCTTTCTACAACCCATCTTCTTGGCTGTACTTTAAACCCTTGTTCTCTTGTTGGTAGTAGCTCAGGTGGCGTATCTTTGTGCACCCAAAATCTACATGGAGGCCTTGTAACAATTTCAATATCTATGTCATATTCTTCCTTTATGTGATTCTTTAAATTTCTTCCTTGGTATCCCATGTCAGCCCACATTTTTTTAACTTTAGTATATTTTGTTCTCATATTGTTTAATGCTATTTTAATACCATCTCTATCATTTTCGTTAGCAGCGCCTACGTAACAACCTAGTATAAAACCCTGAGTGTCTGTAATTATATGCCTTTTTCTACCCTTTACTTTTTTACTTCCATCATAGCCTTTGATCCCCCCTTTTCTGTAGTCTTTACAGATTGACTATCTACTATACAGGCACTCGGCTGCTCATTCCTTCCTATTTTTCTTCTACTATATTTTGTAATTTCATAATTCATTTTCTCAAAAATTCCCTGCTTCTTCCATTGCCTGAACTGCTCATACACAGTCTTCCATAGCGGAAAATCATTTGGTAAATACCGCCATTGACACCCTGTACGCAATACATAGAAAATTGCTTCTAATATTTCTCTTTTGCTATACTTTGGCGGCCTTCCTCCTTTCTTGTATGATACTCTGAAGTGTTTTTCTATTCTTGCCCATTCCCTTTCGCTTAGATCTGTTGGATACTTTTTTCTCATCTTTACCCCGTACTAAAATTTCAGATATTATAGCCTTTTACTTGTTTCCGGACAACCTCTAATACCAATTCCCATTACAGGGCAAACAGATGGACAATGATGGAAGAAAAGCCATACTGAAGTAAGTAAAATAGCGAGGTTTAAATGGCATTAAGATCAAAATTATTGGATGAAAAAGTAGTAGAATCAGCAAAAGAAATGCTGAAGAAAGTAAGGAATAATGCATATGTTTCAAAAAAACTAAATGCTGTAATTGCAGCAAAAAAGTACAGTATAACGGCTGTAGCAAAAATATATTGCATTTCAAGAAGCGCACTAACTTCGTGGGTAAAACTCTTGAAAATTGGCAGAGAAGAAAAACTGTTTGCTCCTTCACAACGTCGTAGAAAAACTAAATTAAATCAGGCTCAACTACAGCAAATTGAAGAGTGGATAGAAGAAAATCCTAATATCACCATTAAAGAAATGAGAATAAGAATCCAGGAAAAGTTCGGATTAAATATCAGCAAATCTACAGTACACCGCCATATGCAAAAGATGAAATTCTCATATATTACACCAAGACCAGTTCATAATGGACAAGATAAAAGCAAAAAAGAGGAATTCAAAAAAAAATCTCAATGGAGCTATTAGCAAGTATCCAGAAAAAGAGCTATTTTTCTTTGATGAATCACGGTTTGGCACACATTCAAAAGTTGGACATGGGTGGTTTAAAAAGGGGATTAGAACACAGGTTAAAACAAAATTAGGTAGGCAAAATTTCTATCTCTATAGTGCAGTTAATCCTAGAAATGGAGAGAGTTCTAGCTTATTTGCACCAAATGTCAACACTGATTGCATGAACATATTTCTTGAGCAAATTTCGCAATATCTAGAAACACGAGAGGCTTTTCTCGTTATGGACTGTGCTAGTTGGCATAGGTCAAAAAATTTAAAGGTACCTAAAAATATCGACATTATATACCTACCTCCATACTCACCTGAGCTAAATCCTGTTGAGAGGCTTTGGTTATATATAAAACAGAACATTTTGCGCAATAAAATATACGATACAATTGCTCTACTTGAGGGTGCTTTGTGCAAATTTATTACTTCTCTTGCCAGCTCCACAACTAAACAACTCTGCAATGTTTCCTATTTGACTGGACAACAATGAGAATTGGTATTAGGTAGTCATAGACACTGAAAGTGGTAAAACTTACCACTTTCAAGTAAAGAAAACTACGTTTGTGCCTCCAACAATTTCTATTACTTATCTGCTACTGCACCGTCTTTACAAATCACACCTCCTGGTGTTATTTTTGAAACGACTACAGGAGCGCCAAAAAACACAGCAGTGAATGCACCGAGTGCAAAAAGCGCTGGCCACGGCATTCTGCCGAATATTGCAAGCAACGCTGCACCAATTATCACTATTGTGATCATTGGTCCACCTATGCCATGAGTATAGCCTATTATCTTGCATATCACCGATGATGTTGTATCATTTGTATCAACAAAAGTAGTACTTGTAGGAGGAGCACCTGCATCAAACGCAAAGGAGAGAATTAAAGCTACAAGTAGAAGAAAATTTTTCATTATGCCTCCGATAATTTCTGTTTCATATTTGATTATCTATCACATTGATTAAGTTTAAGTAAATGGTGAGGATTTTTTGCTTAAAAGTATCCTTTATTTCATTTAGAATACTTTTCTTGGTTCGTTTATATTACAGTGCTACAGAAATTTTACAGCATCGTTTATTGCCTTTATCGTGCTTTGATTGACACAATTCATAATGATGGAGTGGAGCATGCAGGGTATTTATCATTTTTAATTCTGTTATCAATATTTCCTTTTCTCATCGTTTTAATGGCTGTGGCGTCAACATTCGCAAATTTTTTAGACCAGTACAACATTGGCTGGGTATTTATCATTGATAACATGCCACAGGATATTTTATCATCTTTGATGCCGCGTATTAGGGAGATAATATCAGGCCCGCCGCAAAGCTTACTAACTTTAGCAATTGTAGGTGCTGTTTGGACCGCTTCATCGACAATTGAAGGGCTTAGAACAATACTCAATAAGGCCTATAAAGTTCCGGTTTCGCCGCCTTATATATTAAGAAGAGTACTAAGTATATTACAATTTTTAGTAATCACGCTTATTATAACTCTAACTATAGTGTTTTCTACACTAGTACCAATGCTAATTGATTTTTCCTATCAGGGGCTAAGTTATACTAGGTATTTACTTATTGAATTTGTACTTTTCACAGTAGTCTCTTGGCTATATTTTATGTTACCAAACATAAAACAAAATTTATCAGACGTATTTCCTGGATCTTGTGTAGCTGTTATTCTTTGGACGATTTCTGCTTCAGCTTTTAAGCAATACTTAAAAGCTTCCTTTGACCAACTGGATTTGATATATGGAAGTTTAGGTGGTGTGGTAGTGTCATTACTATTTTTTTATATGCTAAGTTTGATTTTTATATATGGAGCAAAATTCAATTTTCAGCTAAAATATTTCAATGGATCTCGCTAAGGAGAAAGAAATGGGTAAGTTAGAAGGTAAAGTAGCTTTAATCACCGGAGCTTCAGGTGGAATAGGCTCTGCTGTTGCAAAAAGGTTTATAAGAGAAGGTGCATGTGTGATTCTGATTTCAAGATCTCTTGATAATCTCAAGCCACTATATAATGAAATTGAAGAGCTTGAAGAATTTAAAGAAGGCTCTGTGAAACTAATTCAGCTTGATCTTCTAGACTTTGAGAATGTAAAGATACTGACAAACATGATAGAAAGCCTGAAATTATCAGAATCTGGAGCACTTGATATATTAGTTGCGTGTGCTGGAATTTTAGGCAAACTGAACCCCATTCATGACTGTGAGATTGAAGAGCTACAGAACGTAATGAATACAAATTTTACTGCCAATTGGTACTTACTAAAAAACTTAGATCCAATGCTAAAAAAGTCTAATGCTGGAAGAGCGATATTCATGACCTCAGAAGTGACACTTTCTCCTTCCTCTTATCCATATTGGATGCCGTATGCTGCAAGTAAAGTTGCACTAGAAATAATGGTGCAGATATATGCATCTGAGACAAAACATACAAAATTATGTGTAAATGCTGTATACACGGAAGGACCTGTGGGTAGTGAGCAGGCATTTCCTGGATCTGAATTGGTGTCACCTGATAAACTAACAGATAAATTTGTGGAATTAGCTTCTGAAGACTGCAGCATATCAGGAAAAATCTTACCGCTCAGCAAATCTCCCGAATAAATTACCATAGTATCTGCAAAGATACCGTTAAGCCCACAACTGTATGAACATTGTGATTTGAGAGTAATCTCCACTAGGAAGGATGTCATCCCAGTGCCTCTATGGTGTCATTCCAGTCTGGAATCTAGTCTTTATTATGCAGCCACTTATTTAAAGTTAAGTTTTCTGGATCCCAGACTGGGATGACACCTCTGGGCACTGCCGTCATAAAGGAACCAGTGTCA
This sequence comes from Wolbachia endosymbiont (group A) of Philonthus cognatus, assembly GCF_947251755.1. NCBI lineage: Bacteria > Pseudomonadati > Pseudomonadota > Alphaproteobacteria > Rickettsiales > Anaplasmataceae > Wolbachia > Wolbachia endosymbiont (group A) of Philonthus cognatus. The sequence continues at coordinate 1,532,873 of NZ_OX366388.1, read as the reverse complement.
GCTACTTGAATGACATCATTTGCTGTGCAATTTACCTTCAAAAATGAATGTTTGTACAGCTGTGTGTCAAGCACTGGAATCTGCCACGCAAATTGCAATGTTCGTACAGTTATGCGTCAAGCCTAAAAGTAATTAGCTAATAGGTTTAATAAAAATTCACATATACAGGAAAGATTGGTAACATTACTTGAATAGAGACCGTTATTGTAATTATGCCGAAACGCACAGATATAGAATCTATATTAGTAATAGGAGCAGGCCCAATAGTTATAGGTCAGGCATGCGAGTTTGATTATTCCGGAACGCAAAGCTGTAAAGTATTAAAAAGCGAAGGTTATAAAGTCATTTTGGTTAACTCCAACCCCGCAACTATAATGACAGATCCTGAGTTTTCTGATGCGACGTATATTGAGCCGGTACTGCCTGAAATCATAGAGAAAATTATAATTAAGGAGAGGCCAGACGCAATATTGCCAACAATGGGCGGGCAAACAGCGCTCAATTGTGCAATAAAACTTGCAGATGATGGAGTGTTAGACAAATACAACGTAGAATTAATAGGGGTAAATAGAGAAGCAATAAAAAAAGCAGAGGATAGAGAGTTATTCCGCCAATCCATGGATAAAATAGGACTGAAATACCCCAAAAGTATCATTATAAAAAATCAAGAACAAATAAAAAAGGCTTTGGATTACGTTGGATTACCAGCAATCATTCGTTCATCATTCACTCTTGGTGGTGCAGGTAGTGGCATAGCATATAATAAAGAGGAGTTTTTCAATATCGCAGAAAGTGCTCTCAAAATTTCGCCAATAAATGAAGTTCAGATAGATGAATCAATTATCGGCTGGAAAGAGTATGAAATGGAAGTTATCCGCGATTGTAAAGATAACTGCATAATAGTCTGTTCGATAGAAAATGTTGATCCGATGGGAGTGCACACCGGAGATAGTATTACGGTTGCTCCTGCTTTGACTCTGCGTGATGCTGAATATCAACAAATGAGAAATGCATCTATAGCAGTGCTGAGAGAAATTGATGTTAGTGCCGGTGGTGCAAATGTTCAATTTGCAGTGAATCCTAAAGAAGATGGAAGCCTCGTTGTGATTGAGATGAATCCAAGGGTTTCTCGCTCTTCTGCACTTGCTTCGAAAGCAACAGGCTATCCTATTGCAAAAGTTGTAACTAAACTTGCTATTGGCTATTCGCTCGACGAAATACGTAACGACTGTGCTCCAATAATACCAGCAGCATTCGAACCAGTGATTGATTATATCGTCACTAAAATTCCTCGATTTGAGTTTGAGAAATTTAAAGGAACGAATTGTGAACTATCAACCTCCATGAAATCAGTGGGAGAAGTAATGTCTATAGGCCGCACTTTTAATGAGTCACTGCAGAAAGCTTTTCGTTCACTTGAAACTGATCTTACAGGACTTGATGAAGTGTTTCCTGAGAACATTGATATTGATCACGTAAAATCTCAATTAGCAAAATTGCTACCAAACAGATTACTGATTGCTGCTGACGCAATGCGCCACGGAATTAGCATAGAAGAAATAAATTCAATTACAGGTTATGACTTATGGTTTTTGCAGAATATACAGCAAATCATCTTGGCTGAACAAAAAATCAAGGAAAACGGCCTCCCTGGAACTGCATATGAAATGTTAGAGCTGAAAAAAATGGGATTTTCAGATGCAAGATTGGCGAAATTAAGCAATAAGAAAGTAGAGCAAATCGAAGAAACAAGAAAAAAATTTGGCATCAAACAAGTTTATAAGCGTGTAGACACCTGTGCAGCTGAATTTGAATCGAGCACTGCTTATATGTATGGCTGTTATGAGGGAAACATTACAAATAGGACAGAATGCGAAGCGGACATTTCTGACCGAAAAAAGGTTGTCATTTTAGGAAGTGGTCCAAACCGCATTGGTCAAGGTATTGAATTTGATTATGCATGCGTACATGCAGCTTCTGCCGCCAAAGAAATGGGGTATGAAACAATAATGATCAACTGTAATCCAGAAACTGTTTCAACTGACTACGATACCGCTGATCGTTTATATTTTGCCCCACTGATTGCAGAGGATGTGCTTGAAATACTAAGCAAAGAGCAAGAAAATGGCACACTGGTTGGTGTAATAGTTCAAATAGGTGGTCAAACACCTTTAAAGTTAGCCAAAGTGCTTAACGAGAGAGGTTTCAAAATTCTGGGAACTTCGTTTGATTCTATTGACCTTGCAGAAGATCGCATGAGGTTTAAAAATCTTGCTTTGCAACTTAATTTAAAACAACCTGAAAGTTCTATCTGCCATTCAGTAGAAGAAGCGTTAACCAATGCAGAAAAGGTGGGGTTTCCACTAGTAGTCAGGCCATCATATGTCCTCGGTGGTCAATCCATGTCGATTAGACACGATACTCAGAGCTTTAAAGAGTACGTCTTAGATCAAACTAAAATCTTTGAGCATGGTTCGCTGCTTCTTGATAAATTTTTAGTCAATGCAGTTGAGGTTGACGTTGATGCTGTATGTGATGGGGAAAAAGTTTTCATTGCAGCGGTCATGGAGCACATTGAAGAAGCTGGTATTCATTCTGGCGATTCAACATGCTCAATACCGACAAATACATTGAGTGACGAAGTAATAAAAGAGATCGAGCTCCAAACTGAGAGAATAGCATTAGCATTAAAAGTGAAAGGTCTGATAAACATTCAGTTTGCTGTTCAAGAGAATAGACCTCTTGCAGAACCTGTTTGTGATGAGAAGTCTTTAGGAAAAGTGCAGATGAGCACCACAGAATACTCGAATGTATTTGAGGAGCGCAGACAAGCTTTGACGACAAAATTGCCTTCAGAAATCGAGTTATGCAAGAGGTCTAGTGATGTATACATACTTGAAGTGAATTTAAGGGCTAGTCGCACAGTTCCTTTTATTTCCAAGGTAATCAATATTCCTATTGCAAAGCTTGCCACTCAGGTTATTTTGGGTAAAAAATTGAATCAGGAAAACAAGCCTTTCAATCATTTTGCAGTTAAAGCTGCTGTTTTTCCATTCACGCGTTTTTCGGGAATTGATACTCTACTTGGTCCTGAAATGAAATCAACAGGAGAAGTGATGGGAATTGACTCATCATTTGAAGCTGCACTTGCAAAAACGCACATGGCTGCAGGATACAAGTTACCAACAGAAGGAACAGCTCTGGTTTCAGTAAAAGATGATGATAAAGAGTATATATTGCCTGTTGTACGAATGTTGAAAGAACTGAGTTTTGAAATATATGCAACCAAAGGTACAGCTTCTTATCTGAATAATAATGGCATTGCTGCACAAACTGTAAATAAAGTGAGAGAAGGCAGACCCCACATAGTTGATATGCTCAAAGATGGAAAAATAAATCTAGTGATCAATACCTCAAAAGGTGTGAAATCAGTTTCAGATAGCAAAGATATCAGGAGAACTGCTATTTTGCAAAATATAGCTTACAGTACCACAGCTTCTGGGAGTAAAGCGTTAGTGCTTGCAATTCAATATGTAAAGAATAGCAAATTGGAAGTGAAATCATTACAGCAGATACAAAACGGTTAAATATCAAAACTAGAATAATTCACTCTCAAAATGCTAAAGAGAACATAATAAAAAGATGGAAATTTTGAAGGAAATAGTATACCTAAAGAATCAACTAGCGTAATTGAACAGCCAAATGCTACAACGAATACTCCACAATCTTACCTAGAGGACACTTCCCTTATATGTTAAGAACAAGTCTTTATAAATATCAAAGTAGTGATATTAAAGACACACAGAGAAGAGGAACCGTCACGCCCCTTGATTATAAGAATCGTTGTTCAGCAAGGTTCTCTTCTCTGGTTTATTATACTGAAAGTTCCGAACAACTGATTGAGCTTTTAGGCTCGTATATAAGGCTGGAAAATGCAGTATATGTTATTATTACGGAGGAATTATGAGTTCATCAAACATTATTGCTGGCATTGATGTTAGCAAAAGTAAATTAGATCTCCACATTCACCCACTTGAGCATTATAAAATATTTGAAAACAATGTACAATCCATTGATGAAATGCTGGACTTTTTACGTTTGCATAATGTAACCAAAATTGGTCTTGAGGCAACTGGTGGATACGAAAAATTATGTGCCTATACTTTATGAGGTGTACGTCATTCAACCAAGGTGGGAGAGACTATGCTAAAAGCCTTGGTATTACTACAAAAACTGATAAAATAGACTGCAGTATCATCTCACGTTATATTAATAATACAGATATGCGTGTTACTCCTTTAACAGTTAGTAATGGTAATATTGATTGCTTGAAACAAAAATTATCTCGTAGAAACCAACTTGTAGAAATAGCAAAAATACAAAAAACCCAAATCCAACAGGTAACTGATACATCTATAATCAAACAAATAGAGGAACTTCTTGCAATTTTACGTAATCAAATTAAAACTTTAGAAGATGAAATGATTACATTTATCGATCAAAACCAAGAGCTTAAAAGAAAATATATATCAATAACTATATAGTAGCGGGATGACGGTTTTTCAAATTGTCGGTAAATCTAAGTCAGTTTAGCTATAGGCAGCAATTTTCTGTATTTATTTTAAATTGAAGAAAGCTCAAATGAAAGATCGTGTTTTGCTAAAAATCACAGAATGCAGTCTGGTTACTATTTAAAAGGATATGTTCAAAAAAACTGTGTCAAATCAACTCATACACTTCATTACCAACTTCATGATGAAGTTCCGCAGTTGGATGGAAATAATCAAAAAAGAAATAATCCTTTAGTGTTTCTTTGCTACACCCAGGGTTATAGTGAACGTCAAGTTCCCCTTTAAATATCAACTTTAAGAGTATTTTTATATTTTCTTTAAATCTCCCAACTTGGTCTGCAATGTTCGATGTGCATGCATCTTGACAATTTAAACCTTTGCTCTTGTATTCGCTAAACATACTTCTCATTTTAGAGTTAAGATCAAATGCTTTTATTTCAAGATTTGTACTTTTCTTCATATAATCTAAGCCTTTAGCCAGTTTTGCATTGAAACTCTCCGTGAGCTTTGTAGCTAGTTCCCTTGCTTCTTCATCTCTATTAAAAGCTGGTATTGAGCCAACTTCAGGTGCATTTGCAACAACTACATGCTTAACACCATGTTCATTTAGAACCTTAAGTGCATTACATATTTCACTCACTGCTTGTTCCAACACTTCTTCCGCTTTAGTATCGTCATAAGCAGTGGCAACCATAACATCATTTCCGCCGATTATGATGCAAAATAAATCTTCTTTACCTATATCTGGATGATGTTTAATTACCGCATCTAGCTGGTTAGCTAAACGAAATTTATTGAAGAAATAAGAAAAAATAGGGTCAAAAATTTCAGATGCTGTTGCATATGAAACTGCGTAATTCTGACCTTGCTGTTCGTGGCATCTCCCAAAAAATGAATAACTCCACCCAGGTTTAAATTCATCTAAATCTAAATATTTTGCTATATATTCAACAGCAGTAGGGCCATTGCTAAAAGATCTTCCTTGATAAAAAGGATCATCAAATTTTACGCTTTTTGCAAAGGATAAATTATTTAAAATTCCAATGATTGCGCCATTATCGGATAAGCTATCACCCAGAACATAAAAATTTCTATACTTTGAATTAGAATTGTCATTTTTGTTTGTCATAATATTTACCGTAGATTAGCATGTTGTTTCATTAGATTCATAGAAAAAGAAAAATAGCGGTGAAATTATACAACTTTGGCCTAACTTGCTCTCCACTTTTTCCGGGCAAAATCAGCTTTTTCTTAACTTGACACGTATACTTAAAAGAACCCTCTAAGTTTTCTAGCACGGCTTGGATGTTTCAACTTGCGCAGTGCTTTTGCCTCTATTTGCCTAATTCTCTCACGTGTTACATTAAAAATTTTTCCTACTTCTTCTAAGGTATGTTCCTTCCCATCTTTACCAAGGCCAAAACGCATTCTTAAAATTCTTTCTTCCTTTGGTGTTAAAGTTGCAAGAACATTGGTTGTAATGCCACGCAAGTCAGCAAGTATTGCAGCATCCTCTGGCCTGGAGACTCGCTTGTCTTCTATACAATCACCAAAGGTACTACTATCATCTTTTCCTGTTGGAGCTTCAAGACTTACTGGATCCCTTGCTATTTTCATAACTTTGCGTATTCTTTCCAGTGGCATTGTCAGTTCTACACTCAATTCCTCTAACGTCGGCTCTCTTCCCATCTCATGAGTCATCTTTCTTAATGCTCTGTTGATTTTACTGATAATTTCCACCATATGAACTGGTATTCTAACTACTTTAGACTGCTCAGGTATTGCTCTAGTGATTGATTGTCTTACCCACCAAGTGCCATAAGTTGAAAATTTATATCCACGTTTGTAATCAAACTTATCCACGGCCTTCATAAGACCAATATTGCCTTCTTGTATCAAATCAAGCAGATCAAGGCCTCTTTTTGAATACTTCTTAGCAATGGAAACTACTAGCCTTAAGTTAGCCTTAATCATTTCTTGCTTTGCTTCAGAGACTTCTCGTTCGTGTTTTTGTATTCTCTTGATTAGCTCCTTAAATTCTTGTACGTTATCTTCCTGTATATGCTGCTTAATACCGTTCAAGGTACTAGCTATATGTTCAGAGTTATCGTCTATAAACCTTAAAAATTTGTTTTTTAATTCACCTGTAAAAGAGGACTGATTTTCATTGATCTTTAAAAGACTTATCTTTTTCAATTCGTGCTTTAAAAGCACGTCATCATAAACTTTATAGAAACTTTCTCTATCGATATCGTATTTTCTAGCCTCAGCAATAAGATTAGCCTCTTCAAGCGTAATGGATCTATTTATCTTATAAAGTTCTTGTGTAATTCTGGCAACAGCAGCATCACTTAACTTAATTTGTAATGCTATAGACCATATTTGATTATACAAATTTTCTAGCTCATTAGAGAAATTTTTAGAATTTTTTCTTAATATCAACGCTTCATTTGTTAAAGTAATTATCTCATCCAATGCAACTATGACCTTTGGCAATAAGTCACTTTCCATTTCAAGAATAGAAACATTTAAATTGACTGAACTTATATCTTCATTATTACCGTCTTTCTCATCATCACTTTTTTTACTATCTTTCTCATCATCACTACAGTACTCAGCATCTTCAGAAACATCCTCAGAATCCTCAACATCTTCAGCACTTTCTTCACTCTCTTCTTTGGGTACCACATTAAAATCAGAGTTATAAATTGCATCCAGATCTATAATTTCTCTCAGTAAGAGAGCTCCATTACTTAAATCATCACGCCATACTTTTATCACCTTTAATGTTACTGATGTTTCAATTATTGCACGTAACATGTTATGCTTTTCAGATTCAATTTTTTTTGCTATCTCGATTTCATCTGCCCTTGATAAAAGCTTTACGGAGCTCATGTCTTGTAAATAAATCCTCACTGGATCATCATTTTGTACTAAAGTTGCAGTAACATTTGGCGATGTGTCATCATCATCAAGTTTACTATCATCACTGTTGGAAGGAATATCTTCTTCATCTTCGCTACTTTCAAGCACATTAATTCCGGAATCCTGCAATAAAGATATAGCATCATCTATAAAGTCAGACGAAAAATTTTCATCTGATAATTTATCATTTATATCATCAAAGGTGATAAAACCACCCTTTTTTATACTCTTAGTTACCAGATCTTTGATAATTTTTTTCTTATCTTCTGCATCATTAATAGTTGACATCATTACCTTTATAGTTTATAACTTTATTTCTTATTAACAAACAAACTTACAACGAGCAAGTCTATAATTTTACTTTTAACTTGTGGCTATTTGTTACTTCATATAGTTTAAGATACTGTTAATTTATGTACACTTGTCTTAATCGATTGTTCCATACTTTTCTTCCATTTTTACTGCTATGGATAATCCAACTGAAAATGTTGCAATTCCAACCACTATAGCAGTAAGCATTAAAACATGGGGTATAGGATTGCTATATGAATAAAAATTTGAAACCAATATAGGAGGCAAGGAACTTTTTATATATCCTAGAGATATGTAAAATAACAAAACAGATGCTTGGAAGACGCTTACCCCTATCATTTTCTTGATTAAATTTTTATCGTTTATAATAATATATAAACCTAGCACCATTAATACAATAATAATCGTATAATTATATAAAGTCATTGTTTTTTCCTACGAGCAAAATTTATATATATAATTAACATAGAGGAGCAGACAGTAAATGCTACACCTAATTCCACCAAAAAAATACCTAATTTTTGACCGGTTCTATTATTGGTTAACAAGATATCATAAGATAAAAAATTTTGGCCAAGTAAAGTTGTTGCAACGCCCGTTCCTCCATAAATTAAAATACCTAACACGTTAGTCAATCTAATCACAGAATAAGGTATTGCTTTTAGAGTTGTAGATACACCAAATAGCATTGAATATAATATTATCCCGGAGGCAATAATTATTCCTGCTTGAAAACCTCCACCCGGAGTGTAATCACCGTGAAATTGTATGTATAAACCAAATAAAATGATAAAAGGTATCATCAAAAATGTTACTGCATTTAATATCGGATCTTTAATCATTTTCTTTTTCTTCTTTTAATATCAACGTTATACAAAGCGCAGCAGTAAAAACTACTATAGTTTCTCCAAACGTGTCATAACCACGAAAGCTTGCCAAAATAGCTGTCACTATATTAGGAATACCGGTAGCTTTTTCGGTATTTTCCACATAATAAGGAGCAACATGCAAGTGGATCGGAGCATTGTGGCTGCCAAAATCTGGCAATTGAATCATAAAATATGACAAACATACAGCCAGAAATAACATAAAAAAAAGCGTTATAGGGTTATGAGATAGATTTACTTTATGATTCTTTATCAAGGAGAGTGCTGCAAACGTAAAAACTGTACTGAGCCCCGCACCAACAGAAGCTTCAGTAATTGCAACATCAGGTGCATTCATAATTAAGTGTATAAGCGCAATCAGTGAACTAAATACACACATTAGAACAGCACTTACGACTAAATGTCGCGAGAAAACTATAAAAACCGTAACTGTTAGTAACAACAAAAGTAACACTACATTTAATATTTCTAACACCTTAGCCTTCTTTAACAGTTTTTTTCTTAACTTTATAATGAGTGCGCGCTAAAATATAGCTATTAGTTGAGTTAGCTACCCATATTATAAAAATTAATAATACTATTTTAACAGTATTGATTGAAAATCCATTCTGCAAAGCAAAACCAATTAACAATAACGTTGCACCGCTAGAATCTGTAATACCTGCTGCATGTAACCTAGTATAGAAATCAGGAAATCTGATCACCCCTATATTTGAAATAATTATCAAACAAATACCTAAAAATATGAAAATGGATCCTATCATAAATTATCAAAACAACATTAATCTCATTAGTGCTATAGTTGATATAAAGCTAACGCTAGCATACAACAATGCTATATCAATTAAAAAAAAATTATTCAGAATGATTGATATTGCTGTTATAAGTACAACTACTTGCGTTGAGAAATTATTGAACGCTAAAACCTTATTGTACACATCATTTGACTTAGACACTATGCAACACAACATTACACTCATACAGAACAACAGTGTATAGATAGCAATGCAAATCATTTAAAGACTATGTAACTTCAGTAGATTTCTAAACGGATACTTCTTCATCGCCATCTTGATCATTTATTTCATCATCTATTTCACCATCCACTTCATAATCTTGGCTTTCTTGACTTGCATCAAGGTCTGTGTTATCAGAAAAATTTAATAAATTCGCTAGCTTACTTGTATTACTGCTGTAAACATTATTCATATTTCCTTTCATGTATTCCTTGCATCTACCTACCAAAAGGCTAAACAGCTCATGAGTATCCACCTGTTTTCCTGCTATTTCATGTAAGGAAACTATGGTATTTTTATGACCTTTAAACTTAGCTGCTTGAATTGGATTACTTGCCCCTGTATTTAAATCATGTGTTCTTTGACTTGCCAACAGAACCAATTTGAAACGGTTACTTACCCGTTCTATACACTTTTCTACAATAGACTCAGCCATAAGATACTACCTTAATAAGTTTTATACTATATCACAAAAAACAAGTTGTCAACTTTGTATCTATTGCGATTCAACTTCATGTTTTACTTTTTCTGCCTCAGATTTTATTTCTTGGCTTTCTGTCATCGTGATTGTTATCTCATGATCAAGTTTTTTTAGAAATCCTAACAATCGCTCTAAAGAAAAACCATCTATTTTACCATTTTTAATTTGCGATACCTTTGGCTGATCAATACCAAGTTTCTCAGCTGCAAAAGCCTGAGTCCAAGCATTTTTTTCTATAATTTTATTTATTATATAAAGCAACTTTGTTTTTATTCCTGCACTGTCTAAGTTATTTAACGATATTATTTCCATAATTCTTACACTCACATATCAATTAACTTTATTAAATATTATAACATAATATTTAATATACCAAGATATTAATATCATGTAACTTGTCAATAATTATATGATATCAATATTTAAAACTTTAAGTTGATTATATATTAATATTTTTATCAAATTTCTAGTAATTTTAAATTACCATTTTACCATCAGTCTATCTGAAAAAACCATTTATAGAAAGAACAAGCTAAGATTACAAAGCTTGAAATACAAAAATAATTATTTTATAAATTTATCTTACATAAGAAGTTTATATCTCTATATCTTAATATAAATATTTATTTAAATTTTTAAAATTTCTATTTTAACGAGAATTCTATATACTATATTTATAATATAATTTAAATATTTGTTGCTTTTTAGCTGGAACATTATTTAGTTAGTAAGTAAAATTGTGTTGAATATGACAAAAATAAAAAAAGATGTTGCTGTTATTATGGGAAGTGAGTCAGATTACACCACTATGGTCCATACTGTTGATATGTTAAAAGCATTAGAAGTTTCACATGATATATTCATAATATCTGCACATAGAACACCAGAAAGGCTCTTCAATTTTGCTAAATCTGCACAAGAAGAAGGTTTTAAGGTTATTATAGCTGGTGCAGGAGGTGCAGCTCATTTACCTGGTATGGTTGCGTCACTAACTTGTTTACCAGTTATCGGCGTTCCTGTGCATAGTAAACAATTAAATGGGCTGGACAGTCTACTCTCTATAGTTCAAATGCCAAAGGGTGTTCCAGTTGCAACCATGTCTATAGGAGAAAATGGAGCATATAATGCTGCCATTACTGCCGTATCTATATTGTCAATTTCCAACAGTGAAATTGCAGGTAGGTTAAAAAAGTGGAGAGAGAAACAGACCAAAGAAGTAAAAGAAAAACCAGTTTCATAATAAATCTATGGCAATAATTCTTTTAGACACAAAAACCATAAACCGTATAGCAGCGGGGGAGGTGATAGAAAGGCCAGCAAGTGTAGTAAAGGAATTAGTGGAAAATGCAATAGATGCTGGAAGTTTAGAAATAGAGATCAAAATAGAAAGTGGTGGGCGTAACCTTATTATTGTGACAGATGATGGTAACGGAGTAGAAAAAAACGATTTAGAACTTGCGTTTATGCGCCATGCTACTTCAAAATTGAGCGACAATGAGTTGATAGAAATCAAGCATCTTGGCTTTAGAGGAGAAGCTCTGCCTTCAATAGCAGCAGTAAGTAGGATAAAATTATCGTCTAAGGCAAGAGAAGCAAATGAAGCATGGTCTATAAGTTATGAGGGTGGAGAGAAAATAGGGGAGCTGATTCCTTACTCTTTATCACAAGGGACACATATTGAAGTACGAGATTTATTTTTTGCCACTCCAAATAGACTAAAATTTCTAAAAACCGAAAGAGCAGAAACTCAAAGCATTGTTGATATTGTAAATAACCTAGCAATGATTAACTATCATATAGGGTTTACTCTCACTTCAGGTAATAAAAAGCTCTTAAAATACGCTAAGCAGACTTCGTTATTTCATAGATTGTGTGAAGTAGAAGAAGAATTTCAGGGCAGTTCTCTGGAGATTAATGAAGAAGAAGACGGCATTAAACTTACGGGACACATCTGTAAACCGACCGTCAATCGTGGTAAGTCAACTCAGATCTATACGTTTGTTAATGGAAGGCCAATCAAAGATAATCTACTTATTGGCGCAGTTAGGTATGCATATCATGATTTTATTCCAAGCGATAGGTATCCTTTCGCAGCGTTACATTTAGAGATACCTTATGATCAAGTAGATGTAAATGTGCATCCAAATAAGTCAGAAGTAAGGTTTCAGAATAAGAAGCTCATATATGAGATAGTGACAAGAGGATTAATTAAAGCATTGTCAAGAAGGATAGGCACCTTTCTAGCGCATGACCAGAAAATGGATTCAACATTGCCAGATCCTTTTGATAAACCTAATGTTCAAAATGAAAGAAGGCCAAGTCCTTTTGAAAATCAACTAATAAAAGAATTTGCTTCTCCAAATGAAAGAGTAAAAAGCTTATCAGAACAGTCAAAATCGTTTGATTATACCGGCATACAGAAATTACCATCACAAGCGGAGACTATGGTTCTAGAAAAAAAGGTGTTAGAGCAAGTTGATTTGATAGAGAGCCACCCGCTCGGGTTTGCACGCTGTCAGGTCTATAATACTTACATTATTGCCGAGGTAAGAGACAAATTGATTATAGTCGACCAGCATGCAGCCCACGAAAGGCTAGTATATGAATGCTTAAAACAAAAATCAAGTGTAAAAAGACAAAAACTACTTCTTCCTGAAACGGTTGAAATCAAAAATCAAGCCGGAATGGAGATGATTGAAGTTTATAAAGATAAGTTATTTGAAATGGGTTTTGATATTGAGATCAAATCAGAAAATAAAGTGATAGTAAAAGAAATCCCTGCAATTTTGGGAGCAATAGATGTGAAAGAGATGCTAATTAATATAGTCGATAGATTAACGGAAATAGAAGATACATTGCCAGTAGAAGATAAAGTGAACAAAATATTGGCCACTATCGCTTGTCATGGATCAATTAGAGCGGGTAGAAAAATGAGGTTAGATGAAATGAATGAGCTGCTGAGACAAATGGAAAAAACCCCATATTCCGGGCAATGCAACCACGGAAGACCAACTTATATAGAAATGAAACTCAGTGATATTGAAAAACTTTTTGAGCGTAGGTAATGAGGTTGCCATAAATATGTAAGTGCTCCTTTCTCGTCATCCAAGTAGCTCATAGAAACGAAAAAACTTCCTTGACAAACTCCGTCAGCCCCCTTATCATGAAAGTGAAGCTATTTATTTATCTTCTCTGTACAGATTAAATGACAAAAAAACTCACGAATCTGGCGTCTCATGTTTAATTTTTTGCACTATGTGCACCTTATGTCTTTATAAAATTCTAGGTTTTTACCTAATATAAGCTAAAATGCGCTTATAAAGCATTTAAAACATAAAAAAACGCCAACTTAAAAAATGGATAGTGAATAATTAGCTACCCTAGGGTTTCTTTTGTCTTTTTTTCTGTTTAGTAAATTTCTTAAACATTTATGACTAAAGGTTAGTTGCATTAAAAAGCAGCTAAATCGCGGTTATTAAGCGTTTAGAATAAAAAAACGCCATACTTGAAAGTATAATGTAAGTAATTAGCCAACCACGGGGCTTCTTTTGCCTTTTTTTTCGCTTAGTAAATTTCTTAATGTTTATAGCTAAACGACAACCGTCATCCCGCTACGTGTTAGCGGGATCTCTTGTTAGCGCCGCGGCGGTATGACGTCTCGCTTGCAACCTATAGCTTTGTCATTCCAGTGCTCCTTTTTTTGTCATCCCAGTGCCTTGACTATTTAGATCCAGAAAACTTAGCTTCGAGTCAAGTAGGCTGCAAATAAAAACTGGATTCCAGCGTCACGCGCTGGAATGACACCCTGACAATCGTCATCCCGCTACGTGTTAGCGGGATCTATGTTAAGAGATACCGCGAATGAATCGCAGTATGACGTATAGAAACTAAAAAAGTTCTTTTTTAAAAAACTTAAGTTATACTTATAAGTATTTGATACTTTTTATAGTGATTATGTCGAGTTTAAGCTGCCTTTATGGTGATAATGCAGAATTTGTGGAAGAAATGTATAGCCGTTATTTGCAGGGTGATAAATCAATCGGGGAGGATTGGTATAGAATTTTTTCAAGCAATTTAGAAGTTAATAAAGCGGAGACCTGCGGTGCACAGCGTGCAACTAAGGTGGATGATTCAGTTTCTAGTTTAGCAAATTTTTTCAGATCTTACGGTCATTTTTTTGCGGATCTTAATCCGTTATCACCCAATGTGAATAAGGAAGTAGATTATCAGAAATATTCGAATCTCTCTCCTATGGGTGACACTAGAATCTATAGAGATATTTACTGCAAGAACATCGGTTTTGAATTTATGCATATTTCCTCTTATGAGGAGAGAGTGTGGCTGCAGGAAAAGATCGAAAATCAAACCTATACGCTGAGTTCACAAGATAAAAAGGAAATACTGAGGCACTTGATCGAATCTGAGATGTTCGAGCAATTTCTCCATATGAAATTTCCTGGATATAAACGTTTTTCTATCGAAGGTGGAGAATCAGCTATTGTTGCAATTGAAAAAATTATTAGTGATTCCGCTGGTTATGGTATTGAAGAAGTAGTTCTTGGTATGGCTCATCGCGGACGGCTCAATGTTCTAACCAAAGTTATGGGAAAAGAATATGCGGCAATGCTATCTGAATTTCAAGGCAATCTCGCACACCCAAGTGGTCTTGAGGTGTCCGGTGATGTTAAATATCACCTTGGTTATTCTTCTGATCGAGCACTTTCAGGTGGCAAAAAAATACATTTAAGTTTATGCCCTAATCCATCTCATCTTGAAGCGGTAAATCCGGTTTTGGCTGGAAGAATAAGAGCAAAACAGAATATAAGATCTGTGCTTGGCATATCAATTCATGGTGATGCGGCTTTCATCGGTCAAGGAGTGGTTGCTGAAACCTTGAGCCTAAGCAATATTGAAGGCTATAAGGTGGATGGCATTGTGCACGTTGTCATTAATAACCAAGTTGGTTTTACTGCTAATCCGTGTTGTGCGCGGTCCTCTTTTTATTGCACTGATGTAGCAAAATCAATAGAAGCTCCAGTGTTTCACGTTAATGGAGATAACCCTGAAGCTGTGAGTTTTGTTGCGAATTTGGCGATGGAATATAGGCAGAAATTTAAAAAGGACGTAGTGATTGACATAATATGTTACCGCAAATATGGCCATAATGAAGGTGATGAACCGAATTTCACTCAGCCACTCATGTATAAGGTGATATCAAAGCATAAAACTCCTGGAACATTGTATGAAGAAAAATTGACTGCAGAGAAAGTATTAAGTGGTGATGAAGTAAATAAATTACGCAGTGAATTCAGGGCAAAATTAGATAAAAGTCTTGCTGAATCAGTGACTTACACTCCAAAAAAAGCTGACTGGTTTTGTGGAGTATGGTCAAAATTAAGAAGGGCAAGGTTGAACGATTTGAGCGAATACTATACAGATTCTGGTGTTCCGCCAGATGAGTTGAAAAAATTAGGTGTGTATATAAATAGCAATATCCCAAGTAGCTTTAACATTAATAATAAGGTTAGAAAAATACTTGATGGCAGAATAGACAGTATAAATTCCGGCAGTAATATAGACTGGGCAACTGCCGAAAGTCTTGCATTTGCGTCACTGCTTACAGAAGGAATAGAAGTGCGTTTATCAGGCCAAGACTCTGGCCGTGGCACTTTTTCGCACCGTCATTCAAGGCTTGTTGATCAGGTAACAGAAGAAGCGTTTATTCCGCTAAACAATATAAATGAAAAGCAAGCTCACTTTGAGGTCATAGATAGCGCTTTATCAGAGTATGCTGTAATGGGCTTTGAATATGGCTATAGTCTTGATTCCCCGTATTCACTGGTGCTCTGGGAAGGACAATTTGGTGATTTTGCAAACGGTGCGCAAATTATGATCGACCAGTTTATCGCATCTGCAGAAACAAAGTGGTTGCGATCAAGCGGTCTAGTTTTATTGTTGCCCCACGGTTATGAAGGGCAAGGACCTGAACATAGTTCTGCTCGTATAGAGAGGTTTTTACAACTCTGTGCAGAAGATAATATGCAGATAGTTAATTGCTCCACTCCGGCAAATTACTTTCATGTTTTACGTCGGCAAATTCATCGAGACTTTCGTAAGCCTTTAGTAGTGTTTACACCTAAATCGCTATTGCGTCACAAAAGAGCAGTTTCTAACCTATCTGACTTTGAAGGAAAATTCCTCACGGTGATTCCAGAATATAGAACAGATTTAGTTTCGAATGATAAAATACGTAAAGTTGTAATATGCAGTGGTAAAGTTTATTACGACATATGTGAAGCACAAAAAATAAACGATATAGCAGTAATACGTTTGGAGCAATTCTATCCGTTTCCTGCCGATAAACTAAGTATTGAACTTGAAAAATACAAAAGCGCTGAAATTATATGGTGTCAAGAAGAACCAAAAAATATGGGAGGATGGTTTTTTGTCAACCCATTGATAGAAGAAGTGTTATCCAATCTCAATATTCAAGCAAAAAGACCTAAGTGCATTGCAAGACTTGCTGCTGCATCTCCTGCATGTGGTTATGCTAGTGTACATGCTCAGCAACAAGAGGAGATTTTAAGACAGATCGCTTAGTATTTACAGTTATTGAAGCAGAAGTGGTGCTATAAAAGTAGCTGACACTTGAATGGCTTTGTTGCATCGCTAGCTATGATGGATTAAAGATAAAAAAGATAGGGAATATCAGTAGCTTATTATTCTGGTATTTATAACAAGAACGGTCAGTGAATACCTAAATTTGAGTAAAAGAAATTTCACTACCACTCACTAATCTGGCTAAAATTCAAGAATTTCAATGCTTTAGCTATTTTCAATAGAATTAAATTTATTAATATAAATAACAAATTACTATTCTTAAATTTGATCAGATTGATTGCAAAAAAACAAGATTTTCAATAGGTTGCTTATAATCCTAACTATAGTTAGCCTTTCATAAGTAGCGATGCAACAAAGCCCACTTGAATCCGGTTGCATCACGCGCTGCGGCCAGGCGCAATAGAAAACGCATTACACCAATAAAGCCCTTTTGGTACTCAAGCAAATATAAAAGATTTTTATTCTATTAAAAAAAATTTAATTTTTATTAAAATTTTCATTTATTTTTATTTAAAAAGTAAACATTATTAATATTTACTTTAACTAATATAGGATATATATGAATACAAAAATATTTGAGATGTTAATAAGGAGAACTGGTCTACGCAGAGATAGCAAAGCTGAGATCATACAGTTAAATAGAAATGAAAAAGCTTTCGTAGATGAGGATAAAGAATCTATCGAATTAGCTGAGGCCATTTTTGAAGAGAATAATATGTTTCATTTCCGCAAACCAGGTCCTGCTATGGATTACATTTTGCACAAATTAATAAATGATAGGAAGCTTTTCGAGGAAATGAAAGATAGAGGTACAAGTATAATACGTCTTTTTTCTTTGTTATCAATGTATCATGGTCGTCTCAATTGCTGTGTTATAAGAAAAGGAGGGTGTATTACTGAGTGTGGCATACTTGATTACGCTGGCACCTATCCAGAACTAGTGCCTTTAGAGGACTTTATACTTATTGAGCCTTCCTCGTACCTCGAGTACATTGTGTTTGACAATGAGAATATCAGAAATAGGTTAGCTGAAGACTTAACTGAAGATAAAACAAAATTAGATATCTTTTTGAATGGAATTTTAGCAACAAAGAATTCGGATTTAGTATTATCTTGTATTAACAAGATAGAGGTTCTTAATGAGGGAGATAGATATTTTGTTAATCTCTTACAGAAAAACGGCATGCTAGACTACATCTTAAACAAAGATGATACAACACTTGCAAAATCAACTCTAAAGGAGTTGTTGAAGCTTTCTATTTTGCAGGAAGAAAAAAGCACTAAGTTAGAATCTCCCCAAGCTTCAAGTGTAAATGTTAGCAAAGCTCAGCAACATTGTAGTATATAGCTGGTGATAAAGTTTAAAATAATTGCATATACTGAGGCTCATTTAGGTATAGAGCCTCAGTGGTGCTTAATTTTTCAATTTATGGTAGACTAGTAGCCCTACTATGATGTGGATCTATGCTCGCTAACTAAAATTTCACTTCCACCAAGGGGATATTATTCCAGCTATTGCTTCCATAGTCATCAATCGAAGCGTTTAAGTAATCTGTATCAAAGCGTACGGGCACATCAAATTCGAAGCTCGCAGTGATTATCGCATCTTTTACTGGTGGCTTCATAAATGTTATTTCTCCCGTTGAATAATTTACTGAATATTCACTCTCTTCTTTACCATTTAAATAAATCTTTACTGTCCCATGTACTGGCTTTTTGATCATACGTATATGCTTATCTTCCCCACTTACATAAGTTTTGATTAGCTGAAAAGTCGTTTTTTTGTTATCTCCTATACCAATCTCTTGATTAATGGCTATAAAATCCGACCAATCCTTAAAACGAAACCCTATTGCTTTACCTTTTCGTGCATGAAAAAATGTTATTAGTTCTAGTAGCTGCTCGTTTGATCTGACCCCGTAAGCTATGTTGTATCTAGTGCGTGCATGAGACCAATTGATGTTGCGCTGTTCACAACCATTGTGAGTTGTTACAACGTCAGTGGAAAATTCCGGTCCTCCAGTGGAACCATAAGATATATTTTCTGGAAATCTAATTTCTGTGAATGACATATGTCCTCCTGAGAAAGTAAAATAGTTTGGTTGAAGAAAATGTTGTAATTTGAAAGCGTTTCACATAGTAAATGACGCCATGGAAAGTGGATGAGACCACTGAGTTAAACTGCTGTCATACCCACAATTACTATACTCAGGTTCATTTGAGTTGTCAAGCAAAAAAATAAAATTTTATGGCAAATTGAAACTAGCCTTGCTTGTGACTTAATTCATCTACTTTTTTGCGTAATACATTCAAATCAGTTGCTCCTACAAACAGGCTATCTCCAATTATTAAAAAAGGTGTACCACCTACTCCCAAATCTCTTACTAGAAGCCTACTGTTGTTTATCATTTGCTCAATTTTGTCCGCGTTATCTTTTATGGAATCATTAAAATCGTCCTCATCAATCCCTATGTTTTTCACTATATCCAATATGCTTTCGTCTGAAAATTCTCCTTTGTGACTTAAAGCAGCATGGTGAAAATCGAAATATTTTTCTTTATCGAGAAAATAGACAGCTAAAGCACTTTTTGCTGCCTTTAAAGAAGCGTTACCAAGTATTGGAGCATCCCTAAAGATATACTTAATTTTGCCGTCGTTAATTAACTGCTTTATATCATTCTTTATAGCTTTGCAATGTCCACAAGAATAGTCAAGGAAGCCTACAGCTATAACACTACTATTTTCATTTCCGGAGTAAGGATAAGTAAGGTCAAATATTTGATCCTTGTATTGTGAAATTTTACTTTTGGTTACATTATCTCGAGCAGCGTAACTACTTTTAATCGACTCCTCTTTGAGAGTTTTTATGATCTTATCAAAATTTCTACTTATATAATTATCTAATTTCTCACCTATATAATCATCGTTTAGCATTTGGCTGCGATTTGAGAGCCAATTATTTATTATCGGCAAGCTTGCTATTGCTATTATTAAAATTAATAAAAACGATACCCTAGACATACAATTTATTTAAAAACCTACAACATAAAACTTTTAGTACACATTTATCTGTATATTAAAAGAAGCATCTAATGTTAATACATAAAAACATTTGTATCAAGTGTATTTTATAGCCAATTTTGCTGCAAGTACAAACTTTACGTACAATGAAACTCAAGCACATTACCACAAAGTTCATCAGAAAACTTGGTGATGAGGGTGGTGAAACATTTTGGTAGTTGATTATCTTATAACTGCCATGTATAATGCTAACAAACGCGGCGATAAATATTGGTAAAAAAAAGGAAATAGCCATTCTAGGAAGTAAGCTTCTCTTTTTCCCATTTGCTGAGTTTATTGCAGTGTATGGTCGCGTCGTGTGGGTGTAATAAAACAATTTTTCAGTCAATATGCCGATAATTTTAAATATTCTATATGAGTGTCATAATGAAATTTTTAAAAACTCTTTTTAACTTAACATTGTTAGTGTTTTTTATAACTCCTCCAGTTGAAGCAAGGTGGACTAAGTATGAAGATGCTCCCATTGAGATCAAAATTTCTAATAGTACCATTAATATTAATGGGGATGGTACTTATGAATTAGAATCAGAACTCCAAGCAAAAGTACTCAAGGAATCTGGGCGTAGTGCATTCTCCCCATACAGTCTTATTTATAATGGTGATAGTGCAGACCTCACTATTTTAGAAGCTAAAACAGCTTACAATGGGAGGGAATACGTAGTCGCTAAAAACATGATAGAGGACAAGGCGTTGGCTAGTCCTCAAGGTTTCGATCAGCTAAGGCAAGTAACCATATCATTTCCTAAAATGACAATTGGTGCAGAAGTATATCTAAAATATAAACAAATTCATAAAAAAGTTCCTATTGATAATTTTTATGGTTTGCACTTTTCTTATTATGGGCGGTATTTTCAAGCAGAGAATACTAAAATCAATTCTGAGTTGCCTCTAGAGATTAGAGTGAATGATCCAAGAAACGTATTAAAGATCGCTGAGGAGAAAAAGAATGGTGTACATTCTATAAGCATTACTTTAAAAAAGGCAATTTATGAAGGTTTGATAAATGAGCCACATAATGGAATATTGAATTTTAAGCACAATACTTGGGTATCACTGTCAAGCCTATCTAAATGGGAGGATTTAGCAAAAAAATTAGCTCCTGGATATTATAACGTCATTACTCAGCCACTTCCTACAATTTTTACGGCCATAGCAGAATCTGCTGCCAATGAGAGTACTGATGAAGAGAAAATTAACGTTGTTACTTCTTTGTTGAATGAGAAAATTCAATACACGGGAGATTGGCGTACAGTGTCAGGACGATTTTTTCCAAGAGATTTAGAGAAAATTGCTGATTATCAAACTGGAGATTGTAAGGATTTTTCTGTTAGTACGGCTGCTATTTTACAAAAACTTGGTTACAGAGTTCAACCTACTCTAGTTATGAGAGGAATTACTAGCATTCCTAATTCCGAAGCATTACCTAATCTGGGTAATTTTAATCATACGATGCTCAGAGTAACAAATAAAGGTGGAAAAATATATTGGATTGATCCGACTAATAAGGTTAGTATGGCACAAGGTATTTTTCCAGATGTTGCTGACAAAGTTGCTTTAGTATTGGATTCTAAAGAAGTTAGCTACACAAAAATTCCTGCTGTACAAGCTGAAAATTCAAAAATTATATCCCATAGTGAATTAACTATACAAGATAATGTTGTAAACGAACGTGGTCAGCTTACTATGCAAGGGGAGTCAGCTATGAGCTTAGCAAGTGCTGGATTATATTACTCAAACGAGCAGTTAAGAGATTCTGTTTTTTATATAATTAGTGGGGTATATCTTAATGAAAAAGAAAAGAAATTCTTAGAATTGCCTGATCTTACTTCGCGTAATGTAGAGGATCTTACAATTAAGTATGAATTACAACAAAAAAATAAAGTTTTTAGGACGAACCTAGGACTTGTTTTAACTTTAGAAAATAATTTGCTTAATGGTGTCGTAAATACAGTTTCTGACCAAGTGTCAGACATTTTTATAGGTACTCCTCATACTCGTGAAACGCATACGGTAATAAAAGACATTGCGATTAAAAACTGTGCAGAATTGAATTTTGAAATAAATTCTCCATGGTTATATGTAAATAGGTCATGTAAACATCAAAATGGCAGCACAGAATTAAATGATATAGTAGCTATACAGAAAAGCTTTATTACCAATGAAGAGTTAAACACTACTGAATATAAAAACTTAAAAAGCGAGCTGGAGAATAATTTTTCTAGAGCCTCTATAATAATAAGTGAATAGGTTGTGCTGGGAAAAACACTTCTTAAAAGACTTAAAATCTTTAAAATATGTACAACAACTTACGCGACTTCATCAAAGCCTTAGAAGAAAAAAAAGATCTGATTAGGATTAAGGAGGAAGTTTCAACAGTTCTTGAAATGACAGAAATTCATCGCAGAGTTTTGTCAAGCAAAGGGCCAGCGATCATTTTTGAAAATGTTATCACAGAAAATGGCAAAAATTCGATTCCTGTTTTGGTGAATTTATTTGGTACTATTAAGAGGATTGCATTGGGGTTGAACATAAATCCTGATGAACTAAGAGATCTTGGTAAACTTTTAGCATTTTTGCAATCACCTGAGCCGCCAAAAAACTTTAAGGATGCTATAAAAATGTTTCCTTTGTTGAAAGTCGTGTTATCGATGCGAAGTAAAGTCGTGAGCAAGGCTCCATGTCAAGAGGTAGTGCTAACCGGAGATGAAGTGGACCTAAGTCTACTGCCCATTCAAACATGCTGGCCAAATGAACCTGCACCACTTATCACCTGGCCGATTGTGGTAACAAAAGGACCCACGAAAGAAAAGCAAGATAATTTTAATCTTGGAATATATCGTATGCAGGTTATAGATAAAAAAACAACACTAATGCGTTGGCTTGCACAAAGAGGTGGCGCAACTCACCATAAGCGTTGGAAGGAAGAAGGCAGAGATATGAAATTTCCTGCTGCTGCTGTGATTGGTAGTGATCCTGCAACGATTATTGCTGCGGTAACTCCAGTGCCAGAAACATTGTCAGAATACCAATTTGCTGGACTGCTGCGAAAGAGGCCGCTTGAGCTTGTAAATTGTAAGACTGTTCCACTTCAAGTACCAGCTCACGCGGAAATCGTTCTGGAAGGCTATGTGAGTTTGGATAGCTATCAAGACGAAGGGCCATACGGAGACCACACTGGCTACTATAATTCTGTTGAGCAATTTCCTGAATTTAATATTACTGCAATTACTATGCGCAAAAATCCAATTTATCTCAGCACTTTCACTGGCAAGCCACCTGATGAACCATCAATTCTTGGTGAAGCGCTCAACGAAATCTTTGTGCCCATTCTTATCAATCAATTTCTAGAGATAGTGGACTTTTATCTGCCGCCGGAAGGTTGCTCATATAGAATAGCGGTAGTGTCGATAAAAAAATCCTATCCAGGGCAGGCAAAAAGAATTGTTATGGGCATACTTTCTTTTCTAAAGCAGTTTTTATACACGAAGTTTATTATCGTTGTTGATGATGATATAAATATACGTGATTGGAAGGAAGTGATGTGGGCAATGTCAACGAGGATGGACCCTGTGCGTGACACAATCATGATAGAAAATACACCTATTGATTATTTAGACTTTGCTTCCCCTGAAAGTGGCCTGGGAGGTAAGATGGGATTTGATGCGACAAACAAAATTCCGCCTGAAACCAAACGAGAATGGGGAAAGAAAATTAAAATGAGTGAGGAAATAGTAAGAAAAGTCACGGAAAAGTGGGAGGAATATATGGACTAGACTTCTTGCATAAAAGCAGAAAAAAGTTTGGCGTTTTTTATAATGCCGTAATTAGCATTAACTGATAATTGTGATTTAAGTTCGTCACAGTGCCCTTTTTTTGTCATCCTATAGCTATACCGCCGCGGTATCTCTTAGCCGCTAACAAGTAGTGGGATGACGAGCTTATCGTCATCCTGCCGCGAACCGTCATACCGCGATTCATTCGCGGTATCTCAGCCGCTAACAAGCAGCGGGATACTTAGGGATGACGGTTGTTGTTTAGCTGTAAATATTAAGAAATTTACCAAATGAAAAAAAAGGCAAAAGAAGCCCTGGGGTTATTATCCGCTTTAAAATATTGGCGTTTTTTATGTTTTAAACGCTTGACAAGCGAGATTCAGCCGCTTTTAATTGCAACTAACTTACGCTGCAAATGTTTAAGAAATTTACTAAGCAGAAAAAAAGACAAAGAATCCCCGAGTTAGCTAGTCTTTTACTATCTCTGTCGAGTATTGGCATTTTTTGATGTCTTGTAACGCTTTATAAGCGCGTTCAGCTTATTTAGATAAAAATCTAGATGTAGATGAAGTTTTGTAAAGACATACAGTATCTATATACTGCAAAAAATTGAACATAAGACGCCGATACATTAAGTAATCCTTACCTTTTAATCTGCAGATTGGCGAAAGCAAATACAATAGCTTCAGTTTCATGATAAGAGGGCTGGCGGAGTTTGTCAAGCAAGTTTTTTTGTTTCTGCGGGCTACCTGAGTCTATTGATTTCATTAGAGCCGAAACTCTTGAGACCTAGGTGATAATTCTATCTAAAAGAATGCCGAAAAAGAGCAGCAACCCTACGTAGGAATTATTTTTAAATATGGACATGCATTGACTGGGATCGTCAGGATTGAAATTTTTGTATTGGCGGTGAAATATGAACCCTACAGCAAGTAGAGCAATATAAAAAATGTTATTTAATGATGATAAGATACCAGCATATAGCCACGTCATAAGAGATATTAAATAAAATCTTTTCAACCAAGATTTTGTTGTATCACCAAAATATAATGCGGTAGATTTCATCCCGAGTTTTTCATCATCTTTTTTATCTTGATGGGCGTATATGGTGTCATAGCTAAGTGTCCAAAAGACGCATCCTATATAAAACAGCAAGGATTCTATACTGATCTGGTTTGTTATTGCTGCTGAGCCCATGAGCGATCCCATATTGAAGGTAAACCCTAAGAACAATTGTGGCCACCAAACATACCGCTTTAATAAAGGGTAAGTAGCTATCATACACATTGAGATTATTCCAAGTATGAGTGTAGTTTTATTAGTTAATAATAAGATTACCAGGGCAATAGACAGTAACAGTGAAAGTAAAGCTAAAGCCTGCTTTATGTTTAATGCACCACTTGCAAGTGGCCTATATTTTGTTCGTTCAACGTGCGCATCTATTTCCCTATCGAAAATGTCATTGATTATGCACCCTGCAGGTCTCATTAAAAATGCACCTATAGTAAACAAAACAAGGAGAAAAAGAACCTGATACGATAGAGAAGTTGAGGCTAAAAGAATACCGCTCAAACTGGGAAATAGCACAAGCCACAAACCTGTTAAACTGTGCAACCTCATTAATGAAAAGTAACGATTGAAATGCATTAATTAAGTGTGATTATGTAATATTTTGCTTACATTAACAAAATTATCGAACGCTAAGTCAGGCTTGAAAACTAGTTCAGGTATAAATCGCAAATCAACATAACACAATATAGATTTACGTATTGACCATGCAGATTGGTTCATTTCATTAACAACAGTATTAATATCACAATTATTCTCAGAAGGATCTCCAGTGCGTCTTTTTTCTGGATCTAAGTAGTCAGCTACTTGAATATTCAATGAAGATAACACAATATATACATCTGCTTTTTTCAAATCTTTACTTAATTTTACGTCAGATACCGCTACATTTTTATTGAACACCTTACCTTCCATTAGAATTCTTGATATTGCTCTATGCAATACCGATGCTATCTTTAGGTTTCTAATTTCCTTTTTCATATCCAGCTACTATAACACCCTTTCTTCTTGCACTAATTGATAAGCTTCCAAAATATCTCCAACTTTAATATCGACATTACCCTCTAGTGATACTCCGCATTCAAAGTTTACACCTACTTCTTTAACATCATCTTTAAATCTACGTAGTGCTTTTAACTTTCCTTCATGCACCAATTTACTATTGCGCACTACCTTAATTAAAGAATCTTTTTTTATGACTCCATCACTTACATAACATCCAATGATATTACCAGCTTTAGATACATTAAATATTTGCCTTACAGATGCAGAACCAACACGAACCTCTCGTGTAACAGGCTTTAACATTTTAGTTAAATACATTCTCATGTCGTCAATGAGCTCGTATATTATGTTATAAGTATGTATTTCTATACCTTTTTGTTTTGCCAAGTCCCTTATTTTTGAGTCCACTTTTACATTGAAAGCTAAAATTACTGCACTTGATGCTTCTGCAAGCAGCACATCTGAATCTGTTATCCCTCCTACTGCTTTGTGTAGGATATTTAATTTCACTTGGTCTTTACCGAGTTTATCAATTGAACTTGATATTGCTTCAATAGAACCAGTTACATCGCACTTTAAAACTACAGATAGTTCTTCTGTTTCGCTGTTATTACGACTGAATATATCTAAATTATTGTCGCCCAAATCTTCTTTCTTTTTCTTGATTAACTCTAGCCTGTATTCAACAATTTCACGCGCCTGCTTTTCAGAATTTACAACAACAAATTTATCTCCAGCATTTGGTACACCATTTAGACCAGTAATTTCAATTGGAGCGGAGGGTAGTGCTGCTTTTTCTCTTTGACCGAGGTGATTAACCATACTACGTACTTTGCTGTATGTTGTACCAACTACCAATATATCACCAACCTTTAACGTTCCTTCCTCAACTATCAATGTGGCTGATATTCCTTTCGCTTTATCTATTTTGGATTCTATTACCCATCCAAGTGCTCGACAATCTTCTATTGCTTCTAGCTTCATTAATTCAGCGATTAACAAAATCGTCTCTTCTAGTTTATCTAAATTAGTTTTCTTTTTTGCTGATACTGGCACAATCATAACATCACCACCAAGCCCTTCAGGGATGAGATCATATTGAGGCAAACTATTAATTATTTTTTCTACATCACCAGGCTCAGATTTATCAATTTTATTAATAGCAACTATAATGGAAACATTTGCTGCTTTTGCATGATTTATTGCTTCAACTGTTTGTTTCATGATTCCATCGTCAGCTGCAACTACTATTACAACTATATTAGTAATATTGGCACCACGTGCACGCATCGCAGTGAACGCTTCATGTCCTGGTGTATCAATAAAGGTAATTTTTTGCTTATCTTTTGTCGTTATTTGATAAGCACCTATGTGTTGAGTTATGCCACCTGACTCTCTTTCTGCAACATTAGATTCACGAAATGCATCGAGCAATGAGGTTTTACCATGATCGACGTGTCCCATAAAAGTGACGATTGGTGGTTTAGGTTTTTTAGGCAGGCTTTCTCTGCCTTCTATAAAAAATAAATCTTTTTCTCTGTTGGTATCGCTCACTCGTTTAGCCGTATGATTAAATTTTTCCACTATTTCACATGCTATATCTGGATCCACCAGATCATCTACTCTATAACTCTCACCGACTTCTTCTTTGAACATTTTTAGCACACTCTTGCTATCTTCTGCCATGCGAATAGATAACTCCCTGATAGTTATTTTGTCTGGTATAATAACTTCTCTTGATATATTTTTACCCTTAGTAAACTTTGACTTTCTACCTCTTATACCAAACCTTTGCTTAAATACAGGGGGTTGTTCAGTTTTTTCATCTATTGCCTGTGCAATTACCAGTTTAGAATGCTTAGAATATATATCTTTGTTGACTTTAAAAGACTTTTTATCGTTGTCCTCATGGTCAATACTATCTTCTTTTGGTTCAACTAAGTGGGTATTACTTAAAACTTGCTTATTTATTTCCTTAGATAAAGCGTCCGCTTCATTTTTCTCGTCAATCTCTTTATTGCTGTCTTCTTTTGCTGTTTTCTCTTTTTCTTCTCTCTGATTTCTTTCTTTCAGCAAAGCAGCATTCTGCACAGCATTAATGCGAAAAATTTGTTCTTTCTCTGTTAAAGAACCTAATTTACTCTCGTCAAATAAATTATGTTCTTCTGCATCATGAGATTTTTTTCTTCTTTTTTTTACTACTGTAGCTCCAGTACTTGGGCTAGCTGAAGAGTTTAAATTGAGGTCTAATTTAAGCTTGCTTAAACCTTGGAGCGTTAATTTTTTATCACTGATATCTTCATTATTCATATTATTTTATTATATTAATCCAAGCTTTTTACGTGCTTCTATGATTATTGAATCTACTGTATCTTTTAGATCTTCTTTGCTATCGGATGAGGAAGAGAGTATGCTGCAAAACTCATAACTTGATAAATCTGCTATGTCCTCTAAAGTCTTAATATCATGCTTACTAAGAGCAATTTTATTGTCTATTGATAAAGTTAAATTGATTACATCATCCTCCATACCTAAACTTTTTAGCTCTTCTATTTTTCTATCATTTTCTGCTTTCAGGTACTTATTTGCTCTATTATGAAGTTCGTTTGCAATATCTTCATTAAAGCCCTCTATTGAAGCAAGCTCTTTAATTGAAGCGCTAGATATGTCTTCTACACTTGAAAAACCTTCTGTTACCAATAGCTGACCCATAATCTCTTCTAAGTTTAAAGCTTCAGCAAATAAAGCTGAACATTGACTAAGTTCTTTACTTCGCCTTTCTGATTCTTGCTGAGTGCTTAATATCTCAATTTTCCATCCAACAAGCTCTGAAGCTAATCTTACATTCTGGCCCTTTTTTCCTATCGCTAAACTCAATTGATCTTCAGCAACTATTAACTCTATGCAATTTTCATTTTCATCAATAATAACCTTCGATACTTCTGCAGGAGTAATGGCTTTAATAACAAATTGACCCAAATCTGAGGAGTAATTTATAACGTCAATTTTTTCACCATTTAATTCGTGTATAATAGTTTTTATTCTATCTCCCTTAACTCCAACACAAGCACCTACTGGATCAATGTTCTTGTCGGGAGAGAAAACGGCAACCTTAGACCTTGAACCAGCATCTCTAGCTATACCTTTAATTGTCACTAATCCGTCAGCAATTTCTGGTATTTCTTGATTTAATAATGCCTCCAAAAAGCCTTCATGAGTCCTAGAAAGAATAATTTGACGTCCATCATCAGAGCGCTTAACAGTCTGTATGTAAGCTTTAACCTTATCACCTTCACGAAATGATTCACCACCAGTTAAATTTCGCAATGGAAGATATGCCCTAGTGCCATTTATGTCTATAATAAGATCTGAATATTCTACTTGTTTAACAATACCATACCTTATTTCTCCCACCTTATCTTTAAATTCCTCATATTGCTTTTTTGACTCTTCATCTTTAATTATTTGAGCAATCTTTTGCTGGGCAATTCTTGCTGAAGCAAGATCAGTGTTAAGAGAGAGTAATTCACTAACAGTATCTCCAACTTTTGCATCTCCTTTTATTAATTTAGCTTGTGTAAGCGTAATTGATTCACACTCAGTATTCTCTTTTTCATTTGATTCATCATCAATAACTTTTAGTTTTCTGTATGAAGTAACTTTGCCTGTGTTTCTATCTATATTAACTACAATTTTACTTTTGCTACCATATTTTTGATAAGCCACTGCTTCTATAGCACTTTCTAGTGCCTTTATTACAACATCAAAATCTAAACCTTTTTGAAGTGAAAGCTCTCCTGCTGTTTTTATTACATCAAGGCTTCCAACTATGTTATTCTTGTTACTTTTCTGCTTAACACTGCTTTTACGATTAGCAATCATAATAAATAAATCCAATGTAATTAGTTATAATTATAGCTCCAACGGGCAAAGAACACTATCTTAAATGTTAAATGATTGCTAATTTAAGTCAAGTTTTTTCATGTCTTTGTATAACAAGCAACGCAGGAGTAAAGAATAAAGTTAAAACCGTTGCAGCCAATATTCCACTTGCTATGGTTGTTGAAATGTCAACCCACCACTGGCTTGATGGAGCATCATATGTGATTTGTAGCGTAAAAAAATTGATATTTAACCTGGTAATCATCGGTATTAAACCAAGAACTGTGGTTGCAACGGTAAGCAATATTGGCCTAACGCGAGAAATTGCAGCGTTTATTACACATCGCTTGATGTCATTTTTGTGTACCTTAATTTGGTGATGAAAGGCATCAAGTAATAGTATGTTATTATTCACTATAATTCCCGCCAAAGCAATTATCCCCACTCCACACATAACAACTACGAAAACTTGTTGGATAAGAAAGAAAACAAAAAACACACATGTTGTGGATAAAAACACTGCTGTCATTACGATAAATGTATGGTATACATTATTAAACTGTGTTACTAATACCAATATCATTAGTGTAATCGCTAATATAAAAGCCTTTAACAAAAATGCTCCTGATTTTTGTTGATCTTCTTTGTCGCCTTTAAAATCAATTTTTACTCCCTTGTCCCAATCCTGGGCAATAGAATTCTGAATGAACTTTACTCTTTCATCAACAAGATAGCCAGTATCAACGTCAGCAGAGATTGTCACTATGCGTAATCCATCAATCCTGTTTAGTTTGTTTACCTTTTTTTCGGGAGCATATTTTACTATATTGCTCATAGGATACGGGCCATTAACTGTATTGATAAAAAGATTGTCTATAGTCTTCATGTTGCGATCCTTTCCAGGGAAACGGAGTACAATATCGATTTCTTCATCCGTGTTATTTGGTCTATATTTTCCAATCAACACTCCATTTGTAACCATCTTTATAAAATCGCCAATGGTTGCAACACTTACTTCAGAGCTTGTAGCCTTATTCTTATCAACACTCATATTCCACTCTATTTCAGGTGCTGATCTGCTATCTTGAATATTTATAAACCCGGATGAAGGTTGGTTCATAATTTCTAGAATTTTCTCTGCTGCTAAATTCAAACTGGATACACTCCCGCTGAGGTTAATTTGTATTGGCTTGTCAGCCGACGGTCCTGGCTTTTCCTCTTGAACATTAATTATTATTCCTTTCATGTCTTGCACACTGCTCCTTATATCATTTAGTATGTGCTTAGCTTTGCGCCTGAAGCGCCAATCCATAAGTTCTAGTTGTATTCTGGCGATAACGTTGTCTGAAAATGCTCCTGATCTAGCATAAGAAACATGAATTTCTTTTTCAATGCTCAAAATGCGTTCTTCCACTTCTTTGAGTATCAGATCTCGTTCTTTGGCTGATAAGCTTTCTTTTGCTTTAACACTGATTAAAATATTATCTGAATCCACTTTCGGAAAAAACTTTACTCCAGGAGCAAAAGTAAAGTACAGCACACTAAATGAAAACAAAACGAATACAGTAGCACATACGAATTTTTTAGGATGATCCAAAACCTTCTCTAGCATGCGTACGTAAGCTCTTATTATAGGCCCAGCATTTTTTATTTCACCACTTTCTATAGCACTCATTTTTTTTATTTCTTTTTTTGAAGTTATCGAAGGCTTACCAAATATTGCACCAAGTGTTGGTATAAAAACCAAAGCCATAATGAGCGATCCAGTCAAAGTTAGAATTATTGTAATTGGTATGTACTGCATGAATTTACCAACAGTATCAGGCCAGAATAATAGAGGAAAAAACACTGCTAATTTAGTTAACGTTGATGATAGAACCGGATAAAACATATCACGAACTGAAGTGTAAAAAGCTTCTACTTTGTCCATTCCGCAGATCATCTTTCTATCGGCATATTCGCTGATCACAATTGCATCATCAACCAGCATGCCAACAGCCATAATTAAACTGAAGAGCACAACGATATTTAAGGTTATACCCATAAAGTAAAGAGCTATTATCCCAATGAGAAAGGAACCGGGTATCGAGAGTGCCACAAGAATAGCAATCCTTGTTCCCATAGAAAGCATCATTATGATCAATATTAACAACACAGCAAATATTATGCCGTTTTCCAAGTCATCAAGCACATCGCGGACGTTTTTTGACTGGTCGTTTAAGTACACCACTTTTAAATTTTCAGGTAATTGATCTTTTGCCTTATCCATTAAGTATTTTACTTGATTTACTGTGTCTATTATGTTTTTTCCGTTACGTTTTGAAATTTCTAGCACGACACTAGGTAATCCATTAATGCGAGCAAATCCTTGGTGATCCTCAAACCTAGGGTATACTTTTGCTATATCTTTGATTCTCAAAACTGCATCGCCTTGAGATCTAATAGGAATATTCATAATATCTTCTATATCTTTTAATAACCCTGATATTTTAATCGAATATTTACCGGTATCATTTTCCAGTGACCCAGCTTCCACTAGTCTGTTATTGCTTGATATAGCTTGGAATATTTCGTTTGATTGAATGTTATATTTTGTTAGAACTGTGGGCTCAACTATCACTTCCACTGTTTCTTTACGCATACCTGCCACTTCAACTTTGAGAACATTTGGCAGAGATTCTATTTCTTTCTTTAGCTTGCGTGCTATTTCAGTTAAGGCTCTTTCTGGCAAATTACCAATTAAGCCGACATTGAGTATCGGAAATAAGCTCAAGTTTATTTCATTGATTATCGGAGATTCTGCTTCAACAGGTAACTTCGATTTTATGTTTGAAAGCTTTGAACGAACATTATCGAGCACTTCTTTATTATCATACTCTGTTCCAAATTCGAGTATCATGTGAGCACCATCATTAGTTGCAAAAGCTCTCAATTCTCTTACACCTTCGATGGATCTTAGTTCATTTTCTATAGGAAGCACTAATAGCTTTTCACTATCTTGAGCAGAAATCCCAGGAAGTCCAACAAACACGCTGATTATAGGAATCTGTATATCAGGATTGCTTTCCCTTGGCATTTTTACATAAACGTATGAACCGAAGATAAAAATTACTATAAGTAATAATACCACCGCCCTGTTTCGCTCTATGAGTAAGCTCTGCATGTTGAATGTTAGCTGAATATGTGTGTTTGTACAATATTATAGTCGAGATACATTGCATATTAATTAATCCTTGTGTAGCTTTAAAACTTTACGCAAATAATTAAAATTTTCGCAAAATTGCAAGTATAAGAAAATTCCTGTATAATAATTCTAGAACAGTATTTGAGAGGTTATTATGGTGGCAATTCTAAATGTAACAAAGGGCAAAAATAAAGTTATTGTGTCTGGATTAGCTGGAGCTTTATCAGCTTTAATATTTTTAACAGCAATCCACATTGCCGCAAAGATAGCCATTATCGTTTCTGCCGCTGCAGTTACTTACTTATTACTTTCGCTGATTCATAAAATAAGAACTAAAGCTGAAATTACTCGTGTTTCAGGAGATAAAGTTTCAGAAGATGAAGGGTATAGCAGTGTTGATGAAGGTGAAGAAAAAGATACCGTAAAAGAACCAAAAAGAACTGAAACTGAGCTAGAAGAAGAATTAAAAAATAAAAGAGCAGAAGAAGAAATGAAAAATGGACTACCTAAACATATGGATTTCAAAGGTAATTCACTTTCTAAAAGCGCTGATACTAAAGATAGTCATTCCGTTTCTAGTGCTACAAATATTGTTATGGAACCTTTACCTAAACACATGGATGCGCTTGGTAATCCACTTCCTGAAAGACCAAGTGCAAATATTAGTATAGAATCTAAACCTGAGAGAAAACTATCTCCTGCAAAGTGGCTATTACAGTGCGGGAATGTAAATAATGATGTGAGGGAAGTGCTAAAACAGCCAATTATCCAACAGCCATTTAACGGGTTAGGGTTTTAGATGTAGTTGCTATATCAAACTCTCCATCTTATATTGAGGATCAGATGCAATGCCATACACTCTATTTGGCGGAGCAATTTTGTTCTCTATACCAAAAACTATACCTTCAATTATTGCTGTGAGTACTTTTTCAAGGTTACAATCTGCTCCAGGAACACGGTGCTCTAGGCGGCATCTTTTGGAATCGTTGCCAAAATAGGGAATTCTTATTGCAGCAGTTCTGTTATTTATTCCCCAACTAATCGTAGTTGGAGTGTGAATATCCGGGTACTGAAATCTTAAATATGAATCATCATTTGGAGCGAAAAACAACATATGTTTTTTCATCATTGCACATAATCCACCAATACTGTGAATCAGATAGTCACTGTACTTTTGCTCATTGATATAAAATAAGTTATCGTTATTTGAATTCACGAGATTAACATGCACATTTAATGCACTGCCTGCTCTATCCAAATAGGGCTTTGCTTTAAAAGAAATATTCCCACCTAGTTTTTGTGCTGTTTCAGTAAGTGATTGTTTTGCTAACTCAAAATGCTTAATTAAATTGTAGGAGTTCGTATAACAACCACTTTTTATCTCATACTGATGTGTAGAATTCTCCTTCTCGCAAGAAAATTCAAGAGATGCTATTTTATTTTTGATGCTATTCAGAAATAAGTATTCTTTTTCTATTCCTTCAATGTAAAACTCTAGTTCAATACCGAATACAGCATAACAACTCAAATTACTTAATATAATCATAAATTTGCTTCAGTAAATCTATATTAGGTTAGCTATATTTATATGAATACTTTACTTATTTGCCAGTAAATTTAACATCTTATTTATACATAATGTATTACTGTTTTTAATAGCATGCTTCTAATCCTCGATACAAGCGACATTTACAAATTTTTCATTTTTTTGAAATAAAAATGATCAATTTTAATGTTTTTATACCCTTTACAACCCATCAAAAAATCACCATAATTTTTAGTATGTATTAAGTAGTATTAGCTTTTCATTTTGCAGTAAGCTATTGATTATCTTATATTTTTCTAATTATTGCTTTTTTCTTGGTGTGGTATATGAACTTAACTAGCCCTAAGGTTTCTACTATGTTTTTTGATCAGATTATTACAGTAACGGATCACAATGTTACTTGGGAAAAAATCCAAAATTGTCTTTATAATCTTTATGGAGAAGCAACATATAACAGCTGGCTGAGTTCGCTAAAATTTGTCAGTAGCAGAAATGGGGAAGTTCTTTTATCCGTGTCAACAAGGTTTATAAAAGAGTGGATTACAGTTCATTACATGAAAAAAATATTATCATTATGGCAAAGCGAAGATAAAAGTATACGTTCTATTGATATTCAAGTAATTGAGGAGAGGAATTCAAATTTTAATGTTATACTAAAAAACAGAGAGGAAAGTAATCATAATCTTGGTTCGCCGCTGGATCCAAGGTTCACCTTTGATAATTTTGTAGTGGGAAAGCCAAATGAATTAGCATTTACGGCGGCAAAGCGTGTGGCAGAATCTATAGATCCAATATTAGGCAGCAATCCTTTGTTTCTATATGGTGGAGTGGGACTTGGTAAAACACATCTAATGCATGCTATAGCTTGGCACATAGTCAATTCCCCATCAGCAAAAAGAAAAGTGGTGTATTTATCAGCAGAGAAATTCATGTACCAATATATTACAGCGCTGCGAAGCAAAGATATTATGTTATTTAAAGAGCAATTTAGATCAGTAGATGTATTGATGGTAGATGATGTGCAATTTATCAGTGGTAAAGATAGTACACAAGAAGAATTTTTTCACACTTTCAATGCATTGATAGACCAAAATAAACAATTGGTTATATCAGCTGATAGGTCTCCTAGTGATCTTGATGGAGTGGAAGAAAGAATAAAATCACGACTCGGTTGGGGGTTGGTGGCAGATATTAATGAAACAACTTTTGAATTAAGGCTTGGTATATTGCAGGCAAAAGTGGAGCAGATGAATATGTATGTTCCGAAAGATGTCCTAGAGTTTTTAGCAAGGAACATAAAATCTAATATAAGAGAATTAGAAGGAGCATTAAATAAGGTTACCCATACCTCATTAATTGGAAGAAGTATGACGGTAGAATCAGCTAGTGAAACCCTAATCGATCTTCTTAGGTCAAATCATAGGTCAGTCACAATAGAAGAAATACAAAAGAAAGTAGCTGAATTTTTCAATATAAAGGTTGCAGATATGCAATCCAATAGAAGGCTTCGCAGTCTTGCAAGGCCAAGACAAATAGCTATGTATTTTGCCAAAAAATTTACGCAAAAAAGCCTACCAGATATTGGGAGAAACTTTGGTGGCAGAGACCATGCTACTGTTATACATGCAGTAAAACAAGTAGAAAATTTTATAAAGACCGACTCAAAATTTGCTGATGAAATCAATCGATTAAAAAAAATGTTTAAGTAGCGTTTTTAAAATAGCTAATAACAAATCCTAAAATGAATCGACTATAGTTTTAATCCGTTTAAGTTTAAAATCTTCTGTTAGCTTCGCAGAATACATTTCCTTATTGTGTTGATTATAGAAGGTAAATTCGTGATCATCTAAATTTAGTATTGCAAAGCCAAAGCCAAAAAAGTTTCTAACCTCGTGTGCTAAGTAGTTTTTACCATTTAAATAGTCAAATTCTACATTTTGATAAACAGATTCTTGATCTTGAGCGTGTAATGATGCACCACCGTTTCCAACTATAATTTGGTCTGGAACATTATCCATTAATAAAATCTGGGCTATATGAATGTGGCCAGAAACTATGGTAGTAACATTGCTTGGAAATTTATCTCCAAAAGCTTCGATTTGTGTAAGATTACCATGGCTTTTTAATGTCAAAAATTCTTTTTTTGGAGATCTCCAAAGCGGTTTATGAGTTAAAAACCACATGGGCTTGTCAGAACTATTTTGTATCAATTTATCAAATTGCCTCTCAAAAGCATCAATTGTGCTTTGGGTTGTAAAAATATCCTCACCGGATGAAGAGTCGAAGATAAAAAATTTCATCGGTCCAGCATCTAAGGACCAACTAGAAACGAAGTTTCCACATTTTTCAGACGAAAAGGGGTATGAATCTAGATACCTGAACCATCCTTCATAAGCTCTATCACAACTCTCATGGTTTCCACGAACAAAAAGGAAAGGGGATTGTGATAAAATATCCTTTGCAGGCTCAAACCAATCAGCGTACCAAACTTCTTTATTATATCCATAAATATCGCCACACTTTTTTGTATTTCTACATTTTGTTTGTCTATAATGATAATCACCAACATGGATAATTAAATCTGGTTTATGAAGGGCGATTGAATCTAAATTTTTTTTTAAAGGCCAGCTATCTACCGAATTACATTCCTGCTGAAATAACATATTTATTCTACAGCCCGTGTCACCAATGAAAGCAATTTTATTAACCTTTTTTGGTAATATAGGAACCCGTAGATCCTCAATACTAATGTTTTTGGCACTTGTTTGTACTGTCAGTTCACAAACTGTTTCGTTATGATCACCATTGTTAATTGAGCTGCGATTCAGCATTTCTGTTTCCTCGCCATCAACATAAACAATGGGACACATGTCATTGTCCGTAATTGCGCGTATGCTTAGTTTATTTTCTGGGATAACTTGAGACCATGTGTATAATATTTGTGCATGGACGAAATGAAAGCTAGTTATAAGAGAGAGAGCTAAAAAAATAAAGATATTAGCTATATTCATTTGTATAAAAACCTAAGTTAAAAATTAGTAGTAAGGTTATCTTAAATGATTAAAATTTATAATCACAAAATTCATAATCAAATTATACAAACAATTTCTAAATTATTCTAGTATCAGATTGACACTCTAGATGAAAAATTCTAAAATGATTAAGTAATTTAAAATAATTATATAAAAACTAGAATATAGTGCGGCCGTGGTGGAATTGGTAGACACGCAGCGTTGAGGTCGCTGTGGCTCATAAGGCCTTGGAAGTTCAAGTCTTCTCGGCCGCACCAGTTTTTATCGCTGTTTAATATGGGTAAAAATGTTTATAGGAAATCAGAGTAGCAATAAGGTAGAAAGAGCTATCAGCGAAATCAGGCGCGGTCGGCCAATTGTAATATATGATGAAAGTAATTACCTATTGTTTGCTGCTGCTGAGGCTTTAGAAAGAGATTTATTTAATCAATACAAGCTTACATCAAGTAATGTATATGTTACTTTAACTTCAAGTAAGGTAAAATACATATCTCAGAATAAAGAACATAACAGCAAACGTCTGTTGGTGAATAATTTTGATGAACTGCTCTATTTAATAAACTGTTCAAAGGAAGATTGCATAAAAGAGTTGCAATGCTCAAAGACAATAGATGAATGTGCTATTGCCTTGCTTAAGTTCTCAGAATTATTGCCATACGCGTTAGTGGCTGATATGACTTTTGAGAATAACCATGAAATGCGAAATTGGTGCGAGAAAAATGACGTTATTGCACTGGACACGTCATTCATAAATAATTTTCAAGAAAATCAGGATGTATATGAAGTGTGCAAAACATCATTATTTTTAAAACAGACTCAAGAAGTAAATATCATATCTTATAGAACCGAAAGTGGTGGAAGAGAACATCATGCAATTATCATTGGCAATCCAGATAAAGATGACGAACCATTAGTGAGAATTCATTCTTCGTGCTATACGGGTGACTTGTTAGATAGCTTGTCATGCGATTGCAGAAGTCAGTTACATCAAGCAATTCAAATGATAGCTGACTCTGGAAGTGGTATTATATTGTATTTGATGCAAGATGGAAGAGGCATTGGTTTAACTAATAAGTTAAGAGCGTACAGTATGCAAAGAGGACATAATCTTGATACTGTTGATGCAAATAGAATATTGGGTTTTGAAGATGATGAAAGGAGTTTTGCTGTTGCAGCTAAAATGCTTAAGAAATTGAACATTAACAAAATCCAATTACTTACAAACAATGATAGGAAATTGTCAGAATTGGAAAGTAGTGGTATAGGAGTTACAAAGTGTCTACCACTTATTGTGGAACGTAATAAATATAACGATTCATATATGGAGACAAAGTTTGGTAAATTAGGCCATAGATTAAGAGTTTTTTAGCTTTTTTGCTGTAACTACTTTGTTAATTTGCTATGTTTATTAACATAAGTTAAGATTTTTAGGAATACTAAAATGCTAAGATTTTTTAAGCGAGAAAAAAATACTGAATCCTTAGATAAGGATATAAATTGGAATTCAAACCGCTACAGCACAGTTATTGCTCAAAGGAATATTCTACTTTTATTTGCATTAATATTATTAGCAACGATCTCTATCAGCATATTAGTCATATTTAAAATTAGCACAAGTAGCACTATTGAGCCATTTGTTATAGAAATTGACAAGAAATCAGGAATAGTGCAATTGGTTGATCCTGTCACAGTAAAACAGTATTCTGCAGATGAAGCGCTAAACGATTATTTTATTTCAGAGTATATAAAAGCAAGGGAGGTTTTTGATCCATATCATTATAATTATAACTATTATACAAAGGTGAGGTTGTTTTCCTCACCTAATGTGTATAATGAATTTAGAAATTATGTAGGATCGCAGAATATGGATGATCTTTTTAATTTATATTCAGATACCAAAAGTGAATTTAAAATTCGCTCAATTCAAAAGTTGGGTAACGATGCTCTTCAGGTGAGATTTTTTGTGGAATTTACACGGAAAGATGGAAGTTCTACGAGAAAAAATAAGATAGTTATTATGTCATATAGATATGCATCGCTTGAAATGGATGATCAGCAAAGATATATTAACCCATTAGGATTTCAAGTTATTTCATATAGAGTAGATGATGAATATGTATAGGATATTATTAGTTTTAGCTTTACTTGTAAGTGGCAATTTAAACGCATCCATTAATTATAATGAGCCTATTTCTATAGATAGTAGAATAAAGACTTTTGTGTATAGCCCTAATGAAGTATTTACGGTGGTTTTTAGTCAGGGTTACTATTCTTATATTGAATTTGCGGAAGGAGAAAAAGTTAAAAATATCGCTGTTGGTGATGCATCAAGTTGGAAAATTAATCCTTATGACAATAAATTGCTTATCATGCCATTTGAAGTTAGTAGTCGCACTAACATGATTATTACGACAACTAAAAAAAGAAATTACATTTTTGATTTAATCTCAAGGCCAAACTACGATAAATACCCGGATACTGATGCTAAGAAAGTGGATCACGATTATTCTGCTGAAAAGGATATATCTTACGTAGTACGTTTTTATTATCCTCAAGAAGAAGGTGAATTTGATGTTGATTTAGATGAGGTTTCTTTACCTACTCAAATGCAATATACTACAGACAAGCTAGAAAAAATAATACAAGAAAATGATACGAAGTACAATTATACATATATTGATGAAGGTGGTAATGCGGATATAGTTCCGATCGAGTTATTTGATGATGGTTATTTAACCTATTTAAAATTTAGAAATAATAATAAAATACCTCAGGTTTTTGTAGAAGGGGAGGATAAACCTTGTAAAAGGCTGTTATTTGATGATTATGTTATAATAAAAGGAGTACATAAAAAGCTATTTATGCGTTATGAAGATGGTGAAGTTGAAATTATAAATAGGTCACTTTAGCTGTGGTACATGCAATATGAATAAAGAAAGGCGTAACAATTCAGAAGATGAATCAGAAATAGAGAATAAGGTAGTAACAGTTGGCTCTAATCAAGGTCATAGGGCATTGATGGTCATTATTTTAGTGCTTCTGGCTGGTGGAGTGTATTATCTCTATTTTAGTCCTTCTCCTAAAGAGGGTTCAGAAGTTATTAAAAAAGAGGAAACAAAGCAAAACGTTCAAGAATTGAAAGGAAAGTTGGAACAAGTTCCAGATAATGTAATGGTTCCTGAAAGAATAATAACTGATCCCTTACCACCCTTACCTCCTCTTCCTACACCACTAATCATACCAGAAATAAAACAAATTAGAAAAGAAGAAGTGATGAAAAAAGAAGAAGAGAAACCAAAAGAAACTCCTGTGTCAAATATACCTATTTTGCCAAAGCAAAATTTTCCTTCTAGTAATGTTATGGGCAATTTACCTACCTCGTTTCCTACAATAGGGGGTGGCGGTTATCCTAGAGACAGACGTAGTGCACAGATGTTGACAATTTCAGGTGGTAGTGGAGAGAACAAGGCTGCTGATGCTATTTTATCCGACACTTCAGCACAATCGAGCAAAGCTACCAGAGTAGGAAAGCTTGGTTTAATGATTACTCAAGGTAAAATTATTGATGCTGTTCTTGAAACTGCAATAAACTCTGATCTGCAAGGAATGCTGCGTGCTATGGTGAGTAGAGATGTTTATGCAGAAACTGGTGATACAGTTTTAATACCTAAAGGCTCAAGATTGATAGGCAGTTATTCATTTGACTCGAATGTTGCTAAATCTCGTGTAAATATAAACTGGAATAGAGTGATTCTGCCACATGGAATAGATATTGCAATCTCATCACTTAGTACTGACGAGCTTGGTAGAGCAGGAATAGCAGGAATAGTTGATAACAAAATAGTAAGTGCGTTATTCTCTTCAGTGACACTTGCTGGTGTTTCGATTGGTTCTGCTGTTATAGGGCAAAAGGCTTCTAATCTTGTTGATACGCTAACTATCAGAGATGCAGTAAAGTCTATCACTGCAACCGAAATAGATTTTTCTTCTCTCCAACTCATTATTGACCCAGAAAAGAAGATATCTAGTGACAAATGGAAATTAGGCCTTGGGGCTATCGGAAGAATTCGGAGTGCCAAAAGCAGACAAGATTTACTAAAAATAATGAAAGAGGAAATAGCAAAAGCACTAGGAATTGAAGAAGACGAGGTAAATATAAGCCTGGAAATTGTAAATCAACTGTTAGAACAAATTCAAAGAAAAAGCAAGTCTGTTTATGATGAAGCAATCGGGAAATCAATCGAGGATTTTTCTAAAGATATGCGGGATGTAGTGGGCAGATATACAGATAAAAAACCAACTATTTATGTTGATCAAGGCACTGCATTGAAAGTATTTGTTAACCAAGATATAGTATTTCCTCCACAGGCAATATTAAATCAATGAAATGAACTATGCTGCACTTGATACATATTTGGAGCCATTACAAGGCATATTTCAAGAAGAAGGCGTAAATGAAATATCAATAAATAAGCCAAAGGAAGTATGGATTGAAAATCGCGGTGAAATAAGGTGTGAAAAATTAGAAGTATTCGATCTTAACCATTTGAAATCTCTTGGCAGACTGATTGCTCAAGCTACAGAACAAAAGCTTAGCGAAGAAGCACCTTTACTTTCGGCAACATTACCAAATGGTTATCGTATACAGATAGTATTTCCGCCAGCATGTGAACCTGATAAAGTAGTAATGTCGATTCGTAAGCCTTCTAGCATGCAGTTAGCACTCGATGATTACGAAAAAATGGGGGCTTTTTCTGAAACTGTTACAGAAGCAACTGATAATCCAGTTGACCGTCATTTGGATTTATTGTTAAGGCAAAAAAAAATAAAAGAGTTTTTAGAATACGCTGTAATAAGTAAGAAAAATATTATAATTAGTGGTGGAACTTCCACTGGTAAGACTACTTTTACTAATGCTACTTTGCGTGCTATTCCAGCTGAGGAAAGAATTATTACTGTTGAGGATGCAAGGGAAATCGTTTTGAACGATCATCCCAATAAAGTCCATCTAATTGCCTCTAAAGGAGGGCAGGGCAGAGCAAAAGTAACCACTCAAGATTTGATAGAAGCGTGCTTACGTTTAAGGCCAGACAGAATAATAGTTGGTGAGCTCCGTGGAGCGGAAGCTTTTAGTTTTCTCAGGGCGATAAATACTGGTCACCCTGGATCAATATCAACCCTTCATGCAGATAGTCCAACAATGGCCCTTGAGCAAATAAAATTGATGGTTATGCAGGCAAATCTTGGCATTCCTCCAGACCAAATTATACCATACATTAGAAATGTGATTGATATTGTTATTCAGCTAAAAAGAACCGGTGGGGGCAAAAGAAGCATTTCTGAGATATTATTTACTAGATCTGCGAGCGAAAATGCTTAAATTTATACATAAGTTAAGGAAGAGTAGTTTATGAGTAATGGAAATCACCTACGTAATATTCTCATAGGAGGTGTAGTAGCTTTTAGCGTACTTGAGTTTTGCTTCTATCTATCTGGTATATTGTTTGTTCTGTTTGCTGATGGTCCGGATGCTGTGGATTTTAAGGCAATTAATCCTAGTTTGACGCCTTTCCCTCAAGCTCTTTGGCCAACGATTTTTGATCATATACAA
The DNA here is from genome assembly GCF_947251755.1 of Wolbachia endosymbiont (group A) of Philonthus cognatus. Lineage (NCBI taxonomy): Bacteria > Pseudomonadati > Pseudomonadota > Alphaproteobacteria > Rickettsiales > Anaplasmataceae > Wolbachia > Wolbachia endosymbiont (group A) of Philonthus cognatus. Next base: position 1,489,878 of record NZ_OX366388.1, on the reverse strand, counting down.
TATTGTTGGCATCATCCAGAGTTATATAGCCTTGAGCTCAAAATCACATTAATTATATCTTCTGCACTGCCTATCATTGTTTTAATGATTATCTTATGGAATTTAAGAGAAAGGATAATTGAGTGGCGACCATTTAAAAAGAAGGAATCACTTCATGGAGATTCGCAGTGGGCATCAGAGAAAGACATACGAAAAGCAGGATTAAGAAGCAAAAAGGGATTATTGCTTGGTAAAGATAAAAGAGGATACTTCATTTCTGATGGGTTTCAGCATGCATTGTTATTTGCACCTACAGGTTCTGGTAAGGGTGTTGGCTTTGTAATTCCTAATTTATTATTTTGGACTGACTCGGTAATTGTACACGACATAAAATTAGAAAACTATGAAATAACAAGTGGTTGGCGAGAACGACAAGGACAAAAAGTATACGTATGGAATCCAGCGCAGCCAGATGGAATAAGTCACTGTTACAATCCATTACAATGGATTAGTGAAAAACCTGGGCAGATGGTTGACGATGTGCAGAAAATAGCTAACCTAATCATGCCTGAACAAGACTTTTGGCAGAATGAAGCAAGAAGCTTATTTGTTGGAGTGGTATTATACTTACTTGCTGCACCAGAGAAAGTTAAATCTTTTGGTGAAGTTGTGCGTACGATGCGTAGTGATGACGTGGTTTATAATCTTGCTGTTGCTCTTGATACAATGGGTAAAATACTACACCCTGTAGCATATATGAATATTGCAGCTTTTTTACAAAAAGCTGATAAAGAAAGGTCAGGTGTTGTATCAACCATGAACTCATCACTTGAATTGTGGGCAAACCCATTGATTGATACTGCAACTGCGTCAAGTGATTTTAATATTCTAGATTTTAAAAAGAAGAAAATTACAGTTTATGTTGGTTTAACTCCTGACAACTTGACTAGGCTCAGGCCTTTAATGCAGGTTTTTTACCAACAGGCAACTGAGTTTTTATGTAGAAAATTGCCATCGGATGACGAGCCTTATGGCGTATTGTTTTTAATGGATGAGTTTCCTACACTTGGAAAAATGGAGCAATTTCAAACAGGTATTGCATATTTTCGTGGTTATCGAGTTAGGTTATTCTTAATTGTTCAAGATACTGAGCAGCTCAAAGGAATATACGAAGAAGCAGGGATGAACTCCTTTTTGTCAAACTCGACTTACAGAATAACTTTTGCAGCCAATAATATTGAAACAGCTAATTTAATATCGCAACTTATAGGAAACAAAACTGTACAACAAGAATCGTTGAATAAGCCTAAATTTTTAGATTTAAATCCTGCTTCAAGGTCATTACATATCTCTGAAATACAAAGAGCATTGCTATTGCCTCAAGAAGTTATTATGTTGCCACGTGACGATCAGATAATTTTAATAGAGTCGACTTACCCAATTAAATCAAAGAAAATTTTGTACTACAGTGATACCACCTTCACAAGAAGGCTGCTCAAGCAAACTCGTGTGCCTACACAAGAACCATATGACCCAAATAAAGTTCTTTCTGCCGCTGCGAGCAAAGATAAGGTTAATAACGAGGGGAATAATGCTCTTGAGGGGCCTAATTCAGTTGATTATCCTGCTGAGACTAAAACAGAAGATGCAGTATATGATGAATCAGATGAATTTGCAGACGAAGATATTGATGATGAAGATATTGACGATAAGTTTGAAGATGATGACGAGGAAGATGAGGATAGGAGCGATGATGGGTTTGATGACGAAGAAGAGGAGGATGAATTTGAAGATGAGGATAAATTCAAAAATGACGAGAAGTAAGGTTAACTTTGCCTATTTTTAGCTCGGAAAAGTGCAAGTTATGCAAATAATTAGGTTTTTCATATTAAGCCATTTTTAATTAATTAGTATTAGATTAGCTATTTTAACTAGGGGAGTAGTAATGATTAGTAAAAAAACATTAGCGGTTACAGCACTTGCTTTGCTGTTGTCACAACAATCTTTTGCAAGTGAAACAGAAGGGTTTTACTTTGGTAGTGGGTATTATGGTCAATTTTTTAATGGCATGGGTGAACTAAAAACAAGCACTACAGGTATCAAAAATTTGTCTATAAATGACAGGGATGCTCAGAACACAAAAGGTCAGTCACTAAGTGAGTATAAAGGAGATTATAATCCACCTTTTGCTGCAAATGTAGTATTGGGTTATACAGGGGAATTGAATGGCAACAGCTATAGGGCTGAATTGGAAGGGATGTATTCTTCTGTAAAAGTGGATAATATTGGTTTAATAAGCAATCAAATGACTGTATCGTACACAAAGGAAAAAGTTAAGAAGCAAGCAGACAACACTGATATAGAATATTTGTATCGTGCTATAGTCAATCACGACCAAATTGAGAACATATCTGTAATGGCAAATGTTTATCATCATTGGAAGGGTGACCGTTTCTCTTTTTCTCCTTACATTGGTATTGGAATTGGTGCAACAAGAATGACAATGTTTGAAAAATCGTCAATAAGACCTGCAGGTCAATTAAAAGCTGGCCTTGATTATCGCATAAATGAAGATGTAAATATGCATATCGGATATAGGGGTTTTGCTGTTGGTGGTGTTATTGATAGCAATTTTACGCTTGAAGCAGAAGCGTTCAGGGAAGTGGTAGACGATAAAGTCAGCAAAACAAGGCGGTATAATGAACTCGTTGACAATAATAAACCGATAGAGGCTGCGAAAACAGATAAAATAAATATAGGTAATCGACTATTTCACACACACGGCATAGAAGCTGGCCTTACTTTCCACTTTGCCAGCAAAGCTTAAACATGTTGCCCTTTAAAAAATGCATAAAACCGTTCCTGTCATCCTATGGCTTGACCATAGGATCTAGTTAAATATAGATCCAAGTAGTCACGCTACTTGGATGACTAGGTAGAGGGTACTGGGATGACATAGGATAATATGGGATGAAGGAGATAATACAAGAAAACATTAGCTATGTTTTTTGCATAACAATGCCTCTCTTCATTCCTGCCAAATCATATACATATTCCTGAAAAGCTAATTCGTATGAGGGGATTATTTTGTCAATATTGCTTTGATCTTCACCTATCTCCAATATCGCAAACCCATTTTTTTTAAGGCACTTTCTCAATATTGGAAAAATGCTCAAGTAACAGCTCAGACCATCAATTCCACCATCAAGGGCAATTCTTGGCTCCTTTTGCACTTCAGCTTGCAAGTCTTTCAATTTGCTTCTTTTAATATATGGAGGGTTGCTAATTATCAGATCAAATAAATCGCTACACTCTGCCCACGAACTTGGAAATATTTTGGCTCTGCTGAGAAGATTATGTTTCTTTGTGTTCTGATAGGCAACTTTGTATGCTTCCAAGCTTTTTTCAAAACCGATACCGACAGCATATTCATATTCACTAAGTACGGATATCAATAAACAACCTGTGCCTGTACCAAAATCTGCAATTTTTAGTTTCTGCTTTTTGTTTGGGTAATATTTTAACACTGTTGAGATTAATGTTTCACTATCTGGTCTTGGATCTAAAACATGCTGGTTAACTATAAAATTTTTACTCCAGAATTCACGAGTACCTATTATTTGCGATATTGGATATCTTTCCGCTCTTTTTTTTGTTAACTTCCAAAATAAAAGTTCTTTTTCCATCGGCACTTGATCAGCATGGTTCATAATTATGAATGATCTTTCCACTCCAAGTACGTGCTGCATGATGATTTCACAATCTAAATGTGGTGATTCAACTTTATGTGACGATAATAACTCCGATCCTTCTTGAATTAAAGTGCTGATTGTTTTCATTATTCTAAAAATGTGTTCCTTTCAGCCAAAAGATGAGCGTAAATCTTTGAGTTTAGGATAGCTGCACTAAATCCCGGTGTCAAGCACGCAGCTGTACGAACATTGCAATTTGCAGATCCAAGTAGCTTGACTACTTGGATCCAGCTAAGTTGGTGAGCATAAAAGTATAGCTAACGCGAGCTTTACGTCATACCGCCACGAACCGTCATACCGCGATTCATTCGCGGTATCTTAGCCGCTAACACGTAGCGGAATGACAGCAGTCCACGTCATACCGACACGGTATCTCTAGATCCCGCTAACACGTAGCGGGATGACGATTGTCGTTTAGCCATAAACATTAAGAAATTTACCAAATAGAAAAAAAAGACAAAAGAAGCCCCGGCTAATATCTATTTAAAAACATTGGCGTTTTTTAAGTCTTAAACACTGCAATTTAGCTGCATTTTAAATGCAACTCACCTTAGTTTAAATGTTTAAGAAATTTACTAAGCAGAAAAAAAGGCAAAAGATATCCCGTATTAGCTAGTTGTCACTCTCTAATCCTGCAAATTGGCGTACTATACTGTCTTAAACGCTTTATAAGCGCGTTTCAGCTTATATAGGTAAAAACCCAGAAATGTTGTGAAGAAGTAAAGTGTGCATAGTGCAAAAAATTAAAAATAAGACGCCAATTACGTAATACTGTTGTCATTTAATCTGCACAGATTGAAGATAAATGAATACCTTCAGTACCATGATAATGGGGCTGGCGAAGGGTGTCAAGTAAGTTTTTTCGTTTCTACTGAATGACAGTTGTGGCTTGGGAGGTAGTGCAAGAAGTCTACTGATGGCTTTCAAGGCAGTTGAGCTTAATTATTAGAGTAGTAATGTTTATTTTTATATTGACTATTGAGGTTTATTATTTTATAACTAAAAACTTAGTTATTTTAATGAGCTTGAGTTTATAACATATGCCTACGATAAATCAATTAATACGTAAGGGTAGATTAGGATTGACCCATAAGAAAAAGGTACCAGCTTTGGGAGAAAGCAACCCTCAAAGGAGAGGTGTTTGCACTAAGGTGTATACTACAACTCCTAGAAAGCCTAACTCAGCACTCCGTAAAGTAGCCAGAGTAAAAATTAGTGGGTATGGTGAAGTGACGGCTTATATACCTGGTGAAGGTCATAATTTACAAGAACACTCTGTTGTTTTGATACGTGGTGGGCGGGTTAAAGATTTGCCAGGTGTGCGTTATCACATAATAAGAGGTGCCCTTGATCTGCGTGGTGTGCAAAATCGAAAGAAAGCTCGTTCAAAATATGGTGTAAAGAAATCTGGTTAAAGTTTATGGCTCGTCGGAATAAAGCAAAAAAAAGAGAAATAAGTCCTGATTCGCGTTACGGCAGTGTTTTGCTGATGCGTTTCATTAATACAATCATGAAATGTGGTAAAAAATCTACTGCAGAAAAGATTATCTATGACGCTTTGTCTTTAGCTGAAAAGAAAATAGGCGAAGGTGGGTTATCAATTTTTGAGACAGCAGTAGGAAATGTTACTCCTTCTATAGAAGTGCGTTCTCGACGCATTGGTGGTGCAACTTATCAAGTACCTGTTGAAGTTCGACAAGATAGAGCGGTTTCTTTAGCGTTAAGGTGGATTGCTAAAGCAACTTCTGCTGCTCGAAAAAAGAGTGGAAAAACCACTGTTGATTGTTTGCAATCTGAAATACTGGATGCTTATAATAAACGCGGTGGTGCGTTTAAGATGTGCGAAGAAAAATATAAAATGGCTGAAGCTAATAAGGCATTTTCTCATCTTCGTTTTTAATGTTAGCTAATTAATTGTGATATGGAAATTGGAATATCTAAATACAGAAATATAGGGATAATGGCTCACATAGATGCTGGTAAGACTACCACAACAGAGCGTATTTTATTTTATACTGGTAAGCAAAATAGAATTGGTGAAGTGCACGATGGTGCAGCTTCTATGGATTGGATGGAGCAAGAAAAAGAGCGTGGTATTACAATCACATCTGCTGCAACAACATGTTTTTGGAATGATCATAGGGTCAATATAATAGACACTCCTGGTCACGTTGATTTCACTATTGAAGTTGAGAGATCTTTAAGGGTTTTGGATGGTGCAGTTGCTGTATTTGATGGAGTTGCTGGAGTTGAACCTCAATCTGAGACAGTGTGGCGTCAAGCTGATAAATATAGCGTTCCTCGTATCTGCTTTGTTAATAAGATGGATAGAATAGGGGCAAATTTTTATCGATGTGTTGATATGATAAAGACGAAGCTTGGTGCAGCACCTTTAGTTATTCATTTACCAATAGGGAGTGAGAAAGATTTCAAAGGTATAATTGACCTTATTTCTATGAAAGCCATTATATGGCAAGAAGAAACGTTGGGCGCTAAATTTTCTTATGAAGATATTCCTTCTGATTTGCTTGATAAGGCTCAAGAATATCGAAATCTTTTATTAGATGCTGCAGCTGAGATGGATGATGAAGCGATGAATACTTACTTTGAGTCTAATGATCTGCCAGTGGATTTACTGAAAAAATGCGTGAGAAATGGGACCATTAAAGGAAAATTTGTTCCTGTGTTGTGTGGATCAGCTTTTAAAAATAAAGGCGTACAACCACTTTTAGATGGTGTGGTTGACTTTTTACCTTCTCCTATTGATGTTGATGTAATTGTTGGAATTGATCCTAAAGATTCAGAAAAGAAAATTGAGGTCAAACCTTCAGAAAAAGAGAAATTTGTTGCTCTTGCATTTAAAGTGATGACGGATAAATTTGTAGGCAGCTTGACGTTTATCCGTATTTATTCTGGTAAATTAAAGTCTAAATCTACCGCTTCAAATGCGTTAAAAAACGAAACTGAAGGGATTGGCAGAATGTTACTTATGCATGCAAATAACCGAGAAGATATAACTGAGGCTAGGGCTGGAGATATAGTTGCTTTAGTTGGGCTAAAGAAAACAACCACCGGAGATACTTTATGTTCTGTTGATTTTCCTATATTATTGGAGCGTATGGAATTTCCTGAGCCTGTTATTGAAATTGCTGTGGAACCTAAAACCACTTCAGATCAGGAAAAATTAGGTATTGCTCTAAATAGGTTGGTTGCAGAAGATCCTTCTTTGAGAATGTCAGTAAATGCGGAAAGTGGCCAGACTATATTGAAAGGCATGGGTGAGCTCCATCTTGAGATTATTGTTGATAGAATGAAGCGCGAATTTAACGTTGAGGCTAACGTCGGTGCTCCTCAGGTTGCATATCGTGAAACTATCACTAAATCTGTTGAAATTGATTACACTCATAAAAAACAATCTGGTGGAGCTGGTCAGTTTGCTAAGGTTAAAATAAAATTTGAACCTCTTGAGCCTGGTTCTGGGTTTCAATTTGAAAGTAAAATTGTAGGTGGTGCTATTCCAAAAGAGTATATTCCTGGGGTAGAAAATGGCTTGGAGTTGATAAAAGAAGGTGGTATAATTTCGGGATTTCCGTTGATTGATTTTAAGGCTACCCTTCTTGATGGTGCTTTTCATGAGGTTGATTCTAGTCCTTTAGCTTTTGAACTTGCTGCTAAAGGTGCTTTTAAAGAGATGGCAAATAAAGCTGGTCCAAAAATGCTGGAGCCTATAATGAAAGTTGAAATCATTACTCCTGAAGAATATATGGGTGATGTTATGGGTGATATAAATAGTAGAAGAGGAAATGTTGCTGATATGCTCGATTTAGGTAATAATAGTAAAATAATTACTGCTTCGGTACCTCTTGCAAATATGTTTGGTTATATCAACGTTTTGCGTTCTATGTCTCAGGGAAGGGCGCAGTATAGTATGCATTTTTCTTGTTATGAGCAAGTGCCACAATATGTGGTTGATGAGTTAAAGTTAGAGTATAATTAAGGGTAATAATTATGACAGCAGTAGTGGAAGCATTTGGAAAGCCGCATGTAAATGTGGGAACAATAGGACATGTGGATCATGGGAAGACGACGTTAACAGCGGCGATAACGAAGCATTATGGAAATTTTGTAGCGTACGATCAGATAGATAAAGCGCCAGAAGAAAGGAAGAGGGGGATAACGATAGCAACAGCGCATGTTGAGTATCAGACGGAAAAAAGGCATTATGCACACGTTGATTGTCCTGGACACGCTGACTATGTAAAGAACATGATAGTAGGTGCAGCACAGATGGATGCGGCGATATTGGTAGTGTCGGGGGTTGATGGGCCAATGCCACAAACGAGAGAGCATATATTGCTGGCGAAGCAGGTAGGTGTTGGATATATCGTGGTGTATATAAATAAAGCTGATGTTGCTGATGCTGATATGATAGATTTAGTAGAAATGGAAGTGAGGGAATTACTGAGTAAATACGGATTTCCAGGGGATGAAGTGCCTGTGGTGGTTGGTTCAGCACTCAAGGCGCTGGAGGATGACAGCAGCGAATATGGAAAGAAATCAATAGACAAATTGATGGAAAAGTTAGATGAATATGTAGCGGTTCCACCAAGGCCTGTGGATTTACCATTTTTATTGCCAATCGAAGATGTATTTTCGATATCGGGGCGAGGAACAGTGGTAACAGGAAGAATAGAGAAGGGAGAGATAAAGACGGGAGAAGAGATAGAGATAATAGGTCTGCAAGCGACGCAAAAGACGATATGCACAGGTGTTGAGATGTTTAAGAAGTTGCTGGATAAGGGAAGTGCAGGGCTCAATGTAGGAATATTGTTAAGAGGAACAAAAAGAGAAGAAGTGGAGAGAGGGCAAGTATTAGCGAAACCGGGGACGATAACACCGCATAGAAAGTTTAAGGCGGAGGTTTATATATTAAAGAAAGAGGAAGGAGGAAGGCATACACCATTTTTTGCGAATTACCAGCCACAGTTTTATTTAAGGACAACGGATGTAACTGGGAGCATAAAATTGCTAGATGGGAAGGAGATGGTAATGCCAGGAGATAATGTGAGTGTAGAAGTAGAATTGCAAGTACCGATAGCAATGGATAAGGGATTGCGTTTTGCGATAAGAGAAGGCGGTAGAACTGTTGGTTCTGGTGTTGTTTCTGAAATTTTGGAGTGAGAGTTTGAGTTATAGGAGTGTAGCTCAATTGGTAGAGCGCTGGTCTCCAAAACCAGAGGTTGTAGGTTCAATTCCTATCGCTCCTGCATTAATGTTGTGGTGGAAATGTTAAAAAGTTTGTGTGGTTTTTTCTGTGATATAAAGCAAGAAATACGAAGAATTGCTTGGGTAAAGAAACAGGAGGTGTTGTCATCTCTATTTGTTGTAATGATTGTTATATTATGCTTTTCGATTTTCTTCTGTTTTGTGGATTTTATGTCTCTTTACGTAATTAAGGCTTTATTTGGAATTATTTATGGAATGTGAATATAAATGGTATATCATTAAAGTTGATTATGGATATGAGCAAGGTATACGCGAATTGGTAAGTAATGCTGTTTATTTTAAGGAAGTGTTTATTCCTTATCAAACGGTATGTAATTCAAAGTCTGATATAAAAGAATTATGTGAAGTGTATGTATATATGCATCTGTGTGATGAAAGCAAAAATATTTTGAATCAAACGCCTGGATTCTGCAGTGGCGAATCTGGTAATTTTGAGATGATTTTAGATGATGAGATAAGTTTAAAGTGTAAAGAATTTAATAGGTATAAATGGTATATCTTGAGAGTTGCTTCTAATTGTGAAGAGAAAGTGCGCCAACATATATTAGAAAATTCTATGAGATTGGGTGTTAATGATTACTTTAAGGAAGTTTTTATTCCATATGAAGAGCTAAGTGAAGTAGAGTTGAAATCTAAGAAAATTGCTACACGAAGGAAATGCTTTCCTGGTTATGTCTTTTTATACGTGAATTTATGCGATGAAGTATTGAATTTTATCAATAATATACCAAAATCTCTTAAGGTTTATGGATTTTTGAAAAACGGTAATATTCCAAAGGTGATTTTGGATGATGAGATTCACTCAATGTGTAATGCACTTTATAATGCTCAAGAGACAAAGAAGTTAGGTTATGGTTATGAAAAAGGTGAAAAAGTGAAAATTAATGATGGTCTTTTTCAAAATTTTACTGGTAAGGTAAATATGGTAAACGATGAGAAAAAAATTATTAATGTGGAAGTATCGATTTTAGGTAAGCCGACAATAATAGAGCTTGATCTGGCTCAAGTAGAGAAAATAGAGGATTAATTATGAGTGTTATAGTTGCTAAGATTAACTTACTTATGGAAGCTGGGAAAGCAGTTCCAGGACCGAAAATTGCTTCAGTACTTGGTCCACGTGGTATACCTGTTCCTAAGTTTTGTGAAGCTTTTAATAAAGTTACTAGTGCTGCTAACGCTAATTATAAAGTAGGCGATTTAGTAACAGTGCGAATTTCCATAAAGGATGATCGCTCTCATGATTTTACTGTCAGCGGTCCGCCTGTGGCTTATTTACTTAAGCAGGAGGCTAAATTAAGTAAAAGTTCTGGTAATCCTGGTAAAGAATTAGTGGCTAAATTACCTATGTCTGCTATAATTAAAGTAGCAAAGTGCAAGATGGTTGATATGAAAGTGGATAATGAAGATTCAGCAGTGAAAATGGTTGTAGGCACTGCAAAATCTATGGGTATAGAAGTTGTGGAAGGTTAGGTAAATGAATACATATAATGATAATCCTAAGCAGTGTTTGAGGAAGATTGTTGAGTCTGCTTCAGCAAAATTTAATGAATCAGTTGATATTGCGGTCAATTTAGGCGTAGATTCACGTAAATCTGAAGAGCAGGTGCGTGGTACAGTAGTTTTGCCTAAAGGTATCGGGAAGAATATTAAAGTAGCTGTTTTCGCTCAAGATAAACATTTATTAGAAGCTGAAAAAGCTGGTGCTGATATTGCAGGAGGAGAGGATTTAGTTGAAGAAATAAAAAAAGGTAGAAAGTTAGATGTTGATTGGTGCATTACTACTCCTGATTTTATGGCAAAAATCACTCCTATTGCAAAAGTATTGGGTGCTAAAGGGCTGATGCCTAACCCTAAATTTGGTACTGTGACTTCTAACATTGCAGAAGCTATTAAAACCATTAAGTCTGGTCAGGTAAAATTTAGAACAGATAAAAATGGTGTTATTCATGGTAAATTAGGAAATATTAAATTTGATATTGATGACTTGCTAGAAAATTTAAAAGCCTTTCTTAAAGTAATTAAAGATAATAAACCTATTTCTGCGAAAGGAATTTACTTTAAGGGTGTTTTTTTAAATTCAACTATGGGTAAAGCTTATAAGATAGGCAAAGTGGAAGATATAATTTAAGGGAGTGATACCGTGAAGCGTAAAGATAAGGATGAATTTATACAGAGCACAATAAACGTGTTTGTAAATAATGATTTCTTGATATTAGTAAATTTTAAATCTATAAATGCTAATGATTCATTAACTCTGAGGAATAGTCTGAAGTCTATAGCAGGTGGGGTATTAGTAGTTAAAAACACTCTAGCGCGCTTGGCTTTGGAAAGGACTGGTAAATTCTCTTATTTATCAGGCAAATTTTCCGGTCCTGTTGCTATTATATACTCTAGTGGCATAGTAGAAGCTGCAAAATTAATAGTTGATTTTACTAATGCTAACAAAGAAAAAATGTCTGTGATTTGCGCAGCTCATTTAAATGAATTGTTAACAGTGGAAGATGTTAATAAACTGGCTAAGTTGCCTTCTCTGGATGAATTGCGTGTTAAAATTATGCGTTTAATATCTTATGATATTCCTGCTCGGTTAGCGTTGTCTATTAATTCATCTTCTATGAGGCTTATGAGAGTTTTGGATTATTATAGTTCTAAAAAATAAATTTGTTGTTAAGTAAGGTGGTAATTATGAGTAATGTAACAAGTGATTTGGTTGATAAAATATTATCTTTAAACCTATTAGAGGCTTCTGAACTTGTAAAAGTTTTAGAAGAGAAAATAGGGTTGCCTGCTGGTTCTTTTCTTGGTGGAGCTGTTGGTGCTGGGGCGCCTATTGGTGATAATGCTGCTGCTCCTGCTGCTCAAGAAAAAGCTGAGTATAAAGTTGTGATTAAAGAAATTGATGCGAGTAAAAAAATAGGAGTTATTAAAGCTGTGAGAGAGGTTAATTCTACATTGGGTTTAAAAGAAGCAAAAGAGTTGGTTGAATCTTTACCTAAAGATTTGACTGCTAATGTTCCTAAAGACGAAGCAGAAAAAATCAAGCAAAAACTTATTGAAGCAGGAGCAACTAAAGTGGAGCTTGAATAATATTTAATGTATTAATTTTATATTGATATAGCTCTTTTAATTAGTTTGGGGTATTTTAATGGTTGATTCTTCTTATATGTACGCTTCTGGTGCTTTTGTTCCTAGAGTTTCTTATTCTAGGTCGATTGATTTAAAAGATTCTTTATTGGATTTGGTTAAGGTTCAAAAAGAATCATATGATTCTTTTACTCCTAAGAATAAGGGTAATGAAAGACTTGAAGTTATCTTTCATACAATCTTTCCAATAAATGATCCTTTGCGTAGGGCTACTATTGAGTTTATAAGTTGTAGGGTAGATGATCCTAAGTATGATGAATCTGAGTGTATAAAGCGTGGTGTAACTTTTTCTGCTCAGGTTATTGCTTCTATACGTCTTGTTGTTATGCAGGATGGTATTTCTCTTGATGAATATAAATCGATTAAAGAGAGTGGAGATCATTCTAAACTTGCAACCGTTGTAAAATCTATAGAAGAGCAGAAAGTCCACTTTTGTGGGTTGCCTATGATGACTGATAAAGGCACTTTCATCATTAATGGTGTGGAAAAAGTTATCGTCTCACAAATGCATAGGTCTCCTGGTGTATTTTTTGATAGCGATAAGGGAAAAACTTACAATTCTGGTAAATTGATCTATTCTGCTAGAATTATTCCTTATAGGGGTTCTTGGCTTGATATTGAATTTGATGTTAAAGACCATTTGTATTTTCGTGTTGATAGAAAAAGAAAATTGCCAATTTCAGTTTTATTAAAGGCGTTGGGTCTATCAAATAATGATATACTCGATAGATTTTATGAGAAAATAAAGTATGTAAAACATAAAGATGGTTGGAAAGTGCCTTTTGTTCCTGATAAATTTAAAGGAGTGAGGCTGCCTTTCGACTTAATGGATATTGAAGGTAATGTGCTGCTTAAAGCTAACGTTCGTATTACCTCAGGACTAGCTAAAAAGCTATATGATAATGAATTGAAAGAGTATCTGGTTCCTTTTAATTCTATATGTGGTTTATTCCTCGCAGAAGATTTAATGGATAGTGCTAGCTCTACGAAAATTTTATCTGCTGGTGAATCTATAAAGCTGGAAGACATAAAGAAGCTTGAGTTATTATCTGTAGATGAAATATCAGTGTTGAACATAGATAATTTGTTTGTTGGACCTTATATATTAAATACGCTTTTCTTAGATGAAAACATGTCTTATCAGGATGCACTATATGAAATATATAGAGTTTTGCGTCCTGGTGAAGTTCCTGTTTTAGAGATAGTAGAAGAGTTTTTCCGTAATCTTTTCTTCAGTCCGGAATATTATGATTTGTCTAACATTGGTAGGTTGAAGCTTAACTCTTACCTTGGATTAAATTATGATGAGGATTTAACTGTTTTAATGCATGAAGATATTATTGAAATTGTGAAAAAAATAGTATTGTTACGTGACGGTCAAGGATCTGTAGATGATATTGATCATTTAGGAAACAGAAGAGTAAGATCAGTTGGAGAGTTTATAGAAAATCAATTTAGAACTGGGTTGTTGAAATTGGAACGCGCAATAGTTGATTCTATGTCCACTTCTAGTTTAGATAAAGTTTCTCCATCTGATTTTATTAATCCAAAAGTGTTAACTAATGTCTTAAGAGATTTCTTCAATTCTTCTCAATTATCTCAATTTATGGATCAGACTAATCCGTTATCTGAAATAACACATAAAAGAAGGTTATCCGCGTTAGGTCCTGGCGGTTTAACAAGAGAACGGGCAGGATTTGAGGTGCGTGATGTTCATCCAACTCATTATGGAAGAATTTGCCCTATTGAGACTCCTGAAGGGCAAAATATAGGGTTAATCAACAGCTTAGCTATATACGCGCGTATTAATAAATATGGTTTCATTGAAAGCCCTTATAGAAAAGTAGTCAATAGGGTTGTTACTGATCAAATTGAGTATCTTTCTGCTATAGACGAAGGCTCACATCATATAGCTGACACTAGCGTAAAGCTTGATGAAAATAATTGCTTTGTTGATGACATGCTATACTGTAGATATGCTGGTAGCTTCGTCATGGTAAGTAGCGACCAAGTTAGTTACATTGACGTATCTCCTAAGCAGGTAATATCAGTTGCAGCTTCCTTGATTCCATTTTTAGAAAATGATGATGCTAATAGAGCATTAATGGGCTCAAATATGCAACGTCAGGCCGTACCTTTATTGAAGCCTACCGCTCCTCTGGTTGCTACTGGTATGGAGTCTTTTGTAGCTTCTGGCTCTGGTGCTGTAGTTTTAGCAAAACGCGATGGCATAGTTGATAGCTCTGATAGTAACTCTATAGTTATACGTGCTTTTGATAAAGAAAGGGTTAACTACTTGGACGTAGATATTTATCATCTAAGGAAATTTCAGCGTTCTAACCATAATACTTGTATTAATCAAAGACCGCTAGTGTGCGTAGGTGATTATGTTAAAAAGGGTGATGTAATAGCTGATGGTCCTGCAATTAACAGTGGTGAGTTGGCGCTTGGTAAAAATTTGCTAGTCGCTTTTATGTCTTGGCAAGGTTATAATTTTGAAGACTCTATTATTATTTCTAGTGAAGTTGTTAAAAAAGATCTCTTTACTTCTATTCATATAGAAGAATTTGACTGTGTTGTACATGATACCCCTTTAGGATCAGAAAAAATAACTCGTGCTATACCTGGTGTTAATGAAGAAAATCTATATCACTTGGATGATAGTGGTATAGTGAAAATTGGTACAAGAGTTGGTCCAGGCTATATTCTGGTAGGTAAAGTTACACCTAAACCTTCTCTTTCATTGCCTCCTGAAACGAAGTTATTAATGACAATTTTTGGTGAAAAGTCATTCGATTGTGCGGATTCCTCTTTATATACATCTCCAGATGTTGAAGGGACAGTAATTGATGTACAAGTCTTTACACGCAGGGGGGTTGAAGAAAATGAAAGGGCATTACTCATCAAACAAAAAGAGATAAATGACTTTGAGGAAGAGCGAGATTATATAATCAATGTTACTAGTGAATATTTCTATGATGAACTGAAGAAACTTCTTATTAATTCTGGTTCTCAAGATCGAGAAAAATTTGACTCTATTGAACGTGAGCAATGGTGGGGTATAGGATTAAAAAACCAATCCATTTCTGAGCAAGTTAAGAGCTTAAAAAAAGATTTTGATGAAAAAGTATCACATGCAATAGCACAGTTTAAGCGAAAAGTAGAAAAATTACATGAAGGTTATGACCTGCCTCAAGGTGTGTCGATGTCAGTAAAAGTTTTCATTGCTGTGAAACATAGTCTGCAACCAGGGGATAAAATGGCTGGTAGACATGGAAATAAAGGTGTGATTTCTCGAGTTGTGCCAGTGGAAGATATGCCTTATTTGGAAGATGGTACTCCTGTTGATATTATTCTTAACCCTCTTGGTGTTCCTTCACGAATGAATGTAGGACAAATACTGGAAACGCATGTAGGTTGGGCTTGTAGAAAATTAGGGGAAAAGGTAAGTAATATTCTCGATGAGATCAATAAGATCAAAAGTGCTTTTTGCAAGGGAATTAGGTCCCTTAACGATGATAATTTTACACAATTTGCAGTAGCATACCTTGATAATAAAAAAATTGAAAATATTGATGATGATGAAATAACGGCTTCTGTTTTAAATACACCTAATAAGAATGCACTAAATGACGAGTTGAATGAGTTAGTAGAGAACTATTTGAACTCTTGTAAAAGTTCATACAGCAATTTACGTAACTTCCTGATTGAGGTTTATAGCTATGGCAGTAACGTATCTATCTGTAATGATATTCGTAATATTAGTGATAATAATCTCATTGAATTTGCACGCAAATTACGTGATGGCGTTCCTGTTGCTGCACCTGTATTTGAGGGTCCAAAAGATGAACAAATAGCAAAATTATTTGAACTTGCTGGTTTAGATAACTCTGGACAAGCTGTATTATATGACGGTTGCAGTGGTGAAAAATTCGACCGCAAGGTTACAGTTGGTTACATGTACATGCTTAAGTTGCACCACTTGGTTGATGGTAAAATTCATGCGCGTTCAGTAGGGCCTTATAGTTTGGTTACTCAACAACCTCTTGGAGGAAAATCTCATTTTGGTGGTCAGCGTTTTGGTGAAATGGAATGTTGGGCATTACAAGCCTATGGTGCTGCTTATACTTTGCAGGAAATGTTAACTGTGAAGTCTGATGATATTAATGGTAGAGTTAAGATTTATGAATCGATAATAAAAGGTGACAGTAATTTTGAATGTGGAATTCCTGAATCCTTTAATGTGATGATAAAAGAACTACGTTCTTTATGTTTAAATGTAGATTTAAAGCAAAATGATGTAGTGATTGAAGATATATCTCACACTAACATTGCACAACCTTTTAATGAGGTTAGCATATCGATTGCTAGCCCTGAAAGTATTAAGCGTATATCTTGTGGTGAGATAGAAGATGTTTCAACTGCAAATTATCGTACGTTCAAAGTTGAGAAAGGTGGATTATTTTGCCCTAAGGTTTTTGGCCCTGTCAATGACGATGAATGTTTATGTGGAAAATACAAAAAAAGAAGACACAGAGGTCGCATATGCGAAAAATGCGGAGTAGAAGTTACATCTTCTAAAGTAAGAAGAGAAAGGATGGGTCATATAGAGCTTGCATCTCCTGTTGCTCATATATGGTTTTTGAAATCGCTTCCTTCAAGAATTGGAGCATTATTGGATATGTCTCTCAGAGATATTGAGAATATTTTATATAGCGATAATTATATCGTAATAGATCCTCTTGTTTCGCCTTTTGAAAAAGGTGAGATTATTAGTGAAAAAGCTTATAATGAAGCTAAAGATAGCTATGGGATCGATAGTTTTGTAGCTATGCAAGGTGTTGAAGCTATAAGAGAGTTGCTAACGCGCCTTGATTTACATGAAATTAGGAAGGATTTAAGACTAGAATTAGAATCTGTTGCTTCTGAGATAAGAAGAAAGAAAATTATAAAGAGATTGCGTATTGTTGAAAACTTCATTAAATCTGGAAATAGGCCTGAGTGGATGATACTTACAACTATACCTATTTTACCACCTGATTTGCGTCCTTTGGTATCGCTTGAGAGTGGTCGTCCTGCAGTTTCTGATCTGAATCATCATTATAGGACTATTATTAATAGAAATAACAGGTTGAGGAAATTGTTGAGCTTAAATCCTCCTGAGATTATGATTCGTAATGAAAAAAGGATGTTACAAGAAGCAGTTGATTCTCTTTTTGATAATAGTCGTCGTAATACTTTGGTAAATAAAGCTGGTGCTGTTGGATATAAAAAGTCCATTAGTGATATGTTAAAAGGAAAACAGGGTCGTTTTCGCCAGAACCTCTTAGGAAAAAGGGTAGACTACTCTGGACGTTCTGTAATAGTTGTTGGTCCAACTTTGAAACTAAATCAGTGTGGATTACCAAAAAGAATGGCTCTTGAACTATTCAAACCTTTTGTTTACTCAAAGCTTAAGATGTATGGTATGGCTCCAACTATTAAGTTTGCTAGTAAGTTGATAAGAGCAGAAAAACCAGAAGTTTGGGATATGCTTGAAGAGGTAATAAAAGAGCATCCTGTTTTGTTGAATAGAGCGCCTACGCTACATAGACTTGGTATTCAGGCTTTTGAGCCAATCCTTATTGAAGGCAAAGCAATACAGCTTCATCCGCTTGTCTGTACGGCGTTTAATGCTGATTTTGATGGTGATCAAATGGCAGTGCATGTGCCAATTTCATTGGAAGCTCAGCTTGAAGCTAGGGTGTTGATGATGTCCACTAATAACGTTTTAAGTCCTTCTAATGGCAGACCGATTATAGTTCCTAGTAAAGATATAGTACTTGGTATATATTATCTGACTTTACAAGAACCTAAGGAAGATAATTTACCATCTTTTGGTGCTTTTTGTGAAGTTGAGCATTCCTTGAGTGATGGTACTTTACATATTCATTCTAGTATAAAGTATAGGATGGAGTATATTAATAGCAGCGGTGAAACTCACTATAAAACTGTTTGTACAACTCCTGGCCGTTTAATATTATGGCAAATTTTTCCTAAGCATGAGAATCTAGGCTTCGATCTAATAAATCAGATATTAACAGTCAAGGAAATAACTGGTATAGTTGATTTGGTATATCGTAACTGTGGTCAAAGTGCTACAGTGGCATTTTCTGATAAATTAATGGTACTTGGCTTTGAGTATGCCACATTTTCTGGTGTCTCTTTTGGTCGTTGTGATATGGTTATACCTGAAACTAAAGCTACACATGTTGATCACGCGAGGGGTGAAATTAAGAAATTCTCTATGCAATATCAAGATGGGCTAATAACTAGAAGTGAGAGGTATAACAAGGTTATAGATGAATGGTCTAAGTGTACGGATATGATAGCTAATGATATGTTAAAAGCAATATCTATATATGATGGAAATAGTAAGTACAACTCAGTGTATATGATGGTTAACTCTGGTGCAAGGGGTTCTACTTCACAGATGAAACAGCTAGCAGGAATGCGAGGGCTCATGACCAAACCTTCTGGTGAGATTATAGAAACACCTATAATTTCTAATTTCCGTGAAGGATTGAACGTATTTGAATACTTTAATTCTACTCACGGTGCGCGTAAAGGTTTAGCTGACACTGCACTTAAAACTGCAAACTCTGGATACTTAACTCGTCGTTTAGTTGATGTATCTCAAAATTGCATAGTTACAAAGCATGACTGTAAAACAAAAAATGGTCTTGTTGTGAGAGCTACAGTTGAAGGAAGTACTATAGTTGCATCTCTAGAGAGTGTTGTGCTGGGTAGAACAGCTGCAAATGATATATATAACCCAGTGACAAAAGAATTATTAGTAAAAGCAGGGGAATTAATTGATGAGGATAAAGTAAAGCAAATCAGCATTGCAGGTCTTGATGTTGTAAAAATTAGATCGCCTTTAACTTGTGAAATAAGTCCTGGTGTATGTTCTTTATGTTATGGAAGAGACCTTGCAACTGGTAAAATTGTTTCAATAGGTGAAGCAGTTGGTGTTATAGCTGCTCAATCTGTTGGAGAGCCAGGTACTCAGTTAACGATGCGTACTTTTCATATAGGTGGAGTAATGACTAGAGGCGTTGAATCCTCGAATATTATAGCTTCTATTAATGCTAAAATAAAGTTAAACAATAGTAATATAATTATAGATAGAAACGGAAATAAAATTGTGATAAGCCGTTCCTGTGAAGTCATGTTGATTGATAGCCTTGGTAGTGAGAAGTTGAAGCACAGTGTACCTTACGGCGCTAAGCTTTATGTAGATGAGAGTGGGTCAGTAAAAATTGGCGATAAAGTTGCGGAATGGGATCCTTATACATTGCCTATTATCACGGAGAAGACTGGTACAGTGTCTTATCAGGACTTAAAAGATGGAATTTCGATCACTGAAGTGATGGATGAATCTACAGGAATATCAAGCAAAGTAGTAAAAGACTGGAAATTGCATTCTGGTGGAGCTAATTTACGTCCTCGTATTGTGCTGCTTGACGATAATGGTAAAGTAATGACACTCGCAAGTGGCGTTGAAGCATGTTATTTTATACCAATCGGTGCAGTGCTCAATGTACAAGATGGCCAGAAGGTTCATGCAGGTGATGTTATTACAAGAACACCAAGAGAGTCAGTTAAAACTCGTGATATTACTGGTGGTTTACCGAGGGTTATAGAGTTATTTGAAGCACGTCGTCCTAAAGAGCATGCTATTGTTAGTGAGATAGATGGCTATGTAGCGTTTTCTGAAAAAGACCGTAGAGGAAAACGCAGTATATTAATTAAACCTGTAGATGAACAAATTTCTCCAGTTGAATATTTGGTATCAAGAAGTAAGCATGTAATAGTCAATGAAGGTGATTTTGTACGTAAAGGTGATCTATTGATGGATGGTGACCCTGATCTCCATGATATTTTACGTGTGCTTGGGTTAGAAGCTTTAGCGCACTATATGATTTCTGAAATACAGCAAGTTTATAGATTGCAGGGTGTTCGTATAGACAATAAGCATTTAGAGGTGATCTTAAAACAAATGCTACAAAAAGTGGAAATTACTGATCCTGGTGATACTATGTACTTGGTTGGCGAAAGCATTGACAAGCTGGAAGTTGATAGGGAAAATGATGCTATGAGTAACTCTGGCAAACGGTCTACTCATTATCTTCCTATTCTGCAGGGGATTACTAGGGCAAGTCTTGAAACTAGCTCCTTTATTTCTGCTGCCTCTTTCCAAGAGACAACAAAAGTACTTACAGAAGCAGCATTCTGCGGGAAGAGTGATCCTTTAAGTGGATTAAAAGAAAATGTTATAGTAGGAAGATTAATTCCTGCTGGTACAGGTTTGATTATGAATAAGATCAGAGCACTTTCACTTTGTGATAATGTGGATAAATATGAAAAATATTTTGATATTGAAACTTATGACGAGGAATGGTTGATGGATAATGGTTGTCATTTACACTCTGGTGAGGAAGAGAGCGTAGTGGCATACGATCAGTCGAATTGAGTACAGCTAGTGTGTCTCTTGACCAAAAAAGCCAATAATATTTTCTTTCACTTCTGTGCTATCTGTCATGTTATTTACTCTCACACGAAATTCAGATGAGCCTTGAAGCCCGCTACTGTACCAACCTATGTGTTTGCGGGCCATCTTTATTCCTGTGTCATTTCCATAGTACTCAAGAATATTGTCGTAATGCTCGAGTATGATGCTTAATCTCTCTGAAGCTGTTGGCTCAGAAGTTTCACTTCCACTGAGAAAGTTCATTGCTTGATTAATCAGCCAAGGTTTACCGTAGGCACCACGACCTATCATCACTCCGTCTGCTCCAGATTCTTTGAGAGCATTCTGAATATCATTTAAATTTTTAATATCGCCATTTACTATAACTGGGATTTTTACTTGCTCTTTAACATTTCTAACGAATTTCCAATCTGCTTGACCGTTATAAAGCTGTGCCCTTGTTCTTCCATGTACAGTAATCATCTTTGCTCCTAAGTCTTCGGCAATTTTCGCAAGTCTCGGTGCATTGCGATTTTCATCGTTCCACCCGGTGCGCATTTTCACTGTAACTGGCACATTCACTGCCTTGACCACAGCTTCAATTATCTCAGCGGCTTTTTTCTCATCACGCATTAGCGCTGATCCTGCATAACCGTTTACAACTTTTTTAACAGGGCAACCAAAGTTTATGTCTATAATTTTTGCTCCCATGTCCTCGTTTAATTTTGCAGCCTCCGCCATAACATCTGGCTCACACCCAGCAAGCTGCACAGCAGTTAATGCATCGACTTTTGCTTTTTGCAGACTCTGATGAGTTTGCATAATCATAGCTCTGCTTGCAATCATTTCTGAAACTAACAAACTTGCACCAAGTTTCTTCACAATACTTCTAAACGGATAATCAGTCACTCCAGACATTGGAGCTAAAATAACTGGAGAATCAATTGTCAAATTTCCTACTTGTAGGGACATATATTCTATGTGTTCAAACCTAGCGCATTTACACATACTGTTACAACACTTTGTATAGCCGAACTTACTTTTTCCATAAGAGAAGGCTCTACCTCTACTATCTCAGCTCTCTCATAATGACCAGGTGCCAAGTATACCGTTTCTTGTTCTTTATTTCCCCATAGCTCGTTGTTCTGCTGATAACCTTCATTTATCATTCCCGCATTTGGCAGAAACAATGTATTTACATCATTACCATTATTTTTATAGTAGACGTCAATTTCAATATTAGCCAGCGAAGCTAAGATAGAAATTTCTTCTATGAAAACATGGTAACTTTGGCTGCTGATTGCCTCTAGATAAGATCTATAAATGGATTTGCCATTGAGAAAAGAATTTGCTGCAGTATCACTATTATAATTTCTATCATATTTTCTTTCACTAATATTGAGATTACTAGCACTAATGCTTCTTAAATCACCTATAACTTCATTTTCTTTTAATGTCGTAAGACAACATAACTTTTTTATTAATTTATTAGTCTTTTTTTTGATCTTCTCTACCCGTCTGTTTGTATGCTGAACCAAATCTTTTATTGAGTCCGACATACCAATCAAATGATTTGGATTTTCTAAGAATGCACCAAAAACTTTCTGCATCTGTCCCTTCAATAACTCAGGCATCCTTGGATTATTCAAAGAGTTAAATTGACTTAAAAATTTGTGCCATTCCATTCTCATATCTTGTGCTTTTTCAGTTTTATATTGACCAGAGCTATTATCACCAAATACCGCATGGAAAAAGCAGTTGCCATCACCTGTAGTATTATATTGAACAATTTTTGTTTGCTTACTTTCTACTGAATCTAAACTTACTCCGCTATCTTTACGACTTATATTTCCTGGACCACCTAATACAGGGCTTGGCGTGCCAGCCCTGCTTTGTTCATCCTTTTTCAACGCTTTTGCAAATTCTTTTCTCTTCTCTATTAATTGCTCTGAACTAAGTTCATATTTTAGCTGATCATCAATTTCATCAAACGATTTGCCTGCTTTCAGCATATCTGTAATTTTCTTAGCATTCTCTAAGGCAAATATTCCACAATTATACTTATCATCTTGTTGTTTAGCTTTTGAGTTTCTAATACTACTATTGTCTATTCCTAGAGTTTTCTGTAGCGCACTTGATACCTCTTCTGGTAATGGTTCACCAAATGAATCGCAATAGCAAGCTCTAAACTTTTCACTCTTTTCGTCGTAAGAAACACCCAGTGTTACCCAATGGTTTCCATTTAAATTAAGGATTGAAGTGAACACTAAATCACTACCCTCTCGTTCTACTTTATTTTTATATTCTTTTAGTTCTTGCTCTAAAGATGATGTAGAGTCAGGACAAGCAAAAATCACACCTTCAGAAGTATCTTTTAAGCCTTTTTTATTTTTGTGTGCTATCCACCCATATTTGCTTTTTACAATATCTCTAATATCAGTAGTAGTTAATTTGTAATTATAATTCTTTTCTTTCTCTGTTTGATGTAAAAAAGAATTATTATCTATAGCTATTTCCGATGTAATAACACCACTATCCCTATCAGGAGTTTTCGGTCTTGCTTGCTTTTCTGGAGTCTTGCCTTGCAAATCTTGTAGTTCTGTATCTTTTTCTTCACTCTTTTCCCCCTTTGAAGCTCTTTTTCCATTAATATAGTTCTTCGCTAAGTAAAATAAAGGTTCAACAACCATTTTGTATGCTACTGTAAGAATTATTCCCATTAAAACCCAAACTACGGGGTTAGAGATGAGCATAGCAAGTGGAAAGGTCAATAGAGGGGATCCTATTACCGCCCCTAAACAGCCAGCAGCGAATGTGGCTGCTAGGCATACACAAGTAGCGTAGATAACGAATTCCTCACCAGCAAAGTAAGTGCTCTCTTTCTGATTATTTTTTGTAATGCCCAACATACTACACCCTATGAACGCTAAGTTAATTAAATTTTAACAAATTCTAACAAAAAAATCAACCATAATAATTTTAGTAGTATGAGAAAATATTGAATATTAAGAGCTTTTGGAGTACAGTAACAATGTTAGTAATAGCACAATATATGCACGATATAGAATATATACGCAAAAACCCTGAAGGATTTGAAAAGGCAATGAAAAGCAGGGGAATTAGAGAATCTACTGCGGAAGAGATATTAGAAATCGATCACGAGAAAAGATCATTAACCACTAAACTGCAGGATTTGAATAGGCAGCGCAATGAAATCACAGAGGAAATAAAAAAGCTTAAAATGAGCAAGAGCCCCTGTGAAGAGCAAATAGAGTTGTCAAAAAGCATCACAAATGAGATAGAGGCAATCAGCTTAAAAGAACAAGCAGAAAAGGATAAGTTAGTGAATGTTTTATCTAACTTGCCGAATATTCCTGCGCAAGATGTGCCAATAGGCGCAGATGAGAACTCTAATTTAGAGGTGAGAAGATATGGAGGAAAAAGACAGTTTGATTTTGTACCAGAATCTCATTATGAACTCGGAGAAAAATTAGGTTTAATGGACTTCGAACAAGCGGCGAGAATTTCCGGATCAAGATTTACGATATTAAAAGGACAGTTAGCTAAGCTTGGACGAGCGCTAATAAATTTTATGCTTGAAATGCATGTTAATGAATTTGGCTATACTGAGCTGTACCACCCGACTTTGGTGAAAAACGAGGCTATGTATAATGTTGGTCAGCTACCGAAATTTTCTGACGATTCGTATTTAACTACCGACGAATTGAGGTTGATTCCCACAAGTGAAGTGTTTTTAACAAATTTAGTTGCTGACAAAATAATGGAAGAAAAAGAACTGCCTATTCGCTTTACTGCATATTCGGAGTGCTTTCGTAAAGAAGCAGGCAGCGCAGGGCGAGACACGAGAGGTATGATAAGGCAACACCAATTTGGTAAAGTGGAATTGGTTAGTATCACAACTGAAGACCAATCAAATGATGAACTTGAGCGCATGACGAGTATTGTTGAAGAGATATTAAAAAAACTAGAATTACCGTATAGAGTAATGCTACTCTGTAGTGGTGATATGGGTTTTGCTGCACAAAGGACTTATGACATAGAGGTATGGTTACCTGAGCAAGATAAATATAGAGAAATATCAAGCTGCTCAAATTGTGGTGCATTTCAAGCAAGAAGGATGAACACTAAATACTCTTCAGAAACTGATAAAAAGATGAAAAAATATATTCACACTTTAAACGGCTCAGCTTTAGCTATAGGAAGAACGATTATTGCCATAATGGAGAATTATCAAAATTCTGACGGGTCGATTGCAATACCAAACGTGTTGCAAAAATACATGAGTAATGATACTGTTATAAGCAAATAATAATTTTGACATATAGAAAAGCGAGGAAATAAAGATGAAGGTTCTGGTTATAGGTTCTGGTGGGCGTGAGCACGCTCTACTTTGGGCTCTAAAAAAATCTCCTATCTTGACTGAGTTATATGTAACTCCTGGTCGCCAGGCCATGGAAAATTTGGGAGTTCTTGTGGATGTAAATATTCAAAATTCAGTGGATGTTACACAATTTTGCAAGAGAGAAAATATAGAGTTGGTTGTTATTGGTCCAGAACAACCAATAATTGATGGGCTTGCTGATGATTTAGTTGCAGAGGGAATAAATGTTTTTGCTCCAAGTCAAGCAACTGCAAAACTTGAGGGATCGAAGTCTTTCACCAAGGGACTATGTAAACGATATGGTATACCAACTGCCAAGTACGAGTGTTTTGTTGATGAAGGGTTAGCTAAAGATTTTGTACGTAGCAATAAAATAAAGTTTCCACTTGTAGTGAAAGCAAATGGAATTGCAGCAGGAAAAGGGGTGGTTATATGTAATACAGAAAGCGAAGCTTTTTCAGCAATAAATTCAATGCTAGTGGAGAAAAAATTTGGTGAATCAGGTGAAGAAATAATCATAGAAGAGTTTTTAGTTGGAGAAGAAGTAAGTTTTTTTGCTCTTATTGATGGGTTGAAAGTAGTAACTCTTGGGTGTGCAAAAGATTATAAGAGAGTTGATGAAAGTAATGAAAGCCAAAATACTGGAGGTATGGGGTCGTACTCATCACCTTCAATTATAAGTAAGGACATGGAGCAAAAAATTATCCAAAAAATAATATACCCTACAGCTCAAGCATTGGTTAACATGGGTACGCCTTATAAAGGAGTACTCTTTGCTGGTTTAATGATTTGCAAAGATAGCCCAAAACTTCTCGAGTATAACGTTAGATTCGGTGATCCAGAAACGCAATCTATATTACCTAGATTTGATTCAAATTGCGATTTGTTAAAATTGATGTTGTCAGTTGCAGAAGGAAAGTTAAATGTCAAAATGGTGGAACTTAACAACAAATCTACAGTTTGTGTAGTTGTTGCAAGTAAAGGCTATCCGGGTGATTATCAAAAGGGAGAAGTAATTAAAGGATTAGATAAGATTGAAAGCATTCCTGGTGTGTTGGTGTTTCATGCTGGTACTAAATTCGATGAAAGTGGTAACTTAGTTTCCGATGGCGGAAGAGTGCTAAATATAGTAGCAGAAGGGAGCACTATAGAGGAAGCCAAAAGTAAGGTGTACTCAGCATTAAATTTTTTAGAATGGCCAGGGGGCTTCTTCAGATACGATATCGGTAGTTAATGTTAGCTGTCGGTTAGCAGGTGGTTCACAGAAACGAAAAACTTCCTTGACAAACTCCGCCAGCCCCCTTATCATGAAACTGAAGCTATTGTATTTGCTTTCGCCAATCTGCAGATTAAAAGGTAAGGATTACTTAATGTATCGGCGTCTTATGTTCAATTTTTTGCAGTATATAGATACTGTATGTCTTTACAAAACTTCATCTACATCTAGATTTTTATCTAAATAAGCTGAACGCGCTTATAAAGCGTTACAAGACATCAAAAAATGCCAATACTCGACAGAGATAGTAAAAGACTAGCTAACTCGGGGATTCTTTGTCTTTTTTTCTGCTTGGTAAATTTCTTAAACATTTGCAGCATAGGTTAGTTGCAATTAAAAGCAGCTAAATCTTGCTTGTCAAGCGTTTAAAACATAAAAAACGCCAATATTTTAAAGCAGATAATAACCCCAGGGCTTCTTTTGCCTTTTTTTTCATTTGGTAAATTTCTTAAATATTTATGGCTAAACGACAATCGTCATCCCGCTACTTGTTAGCGGGATCTAGAGATACCGCGGCGGTATGACGTAGGGAAACCTTTCTTGGGTTAGCTATAAAACTAATCAGCATCTTGTTTAGCACATATAAATTAAGTTTCACAAATATAGTGCTAAACCTTGAAAATATGTTATAGCTACTTCTTCCAATTTAGTGGTGGGTTTTGACAGTACACATGTTATTTTACTAGCTACCAACTCAAGTGTCACAGAAGTTGCAATCACTGCATTTATATTCTGTACTTTAACATTTACTCTACTTTCTATTAGAGGCTTTACCCCCCTTACATCATTACGTACAGCAGTATGATTTATTTCATTTTCAATTCCACTACTATGCTGCAACAAGATATCCCCATTAACTTTTATTTCAACATTTTTGTCACTACTACCATTGTTAAAATTTAATCCCTCATCTCTTCTACTTTGTCTTTTTTCTTTTAATTTTAATTCAGTTTCTCTTTTATCAAGGGTAGGAAATGGGATGTGAGTTTTTTCCTGACCATCTTGATTTATAGCTCTTGTTGTATTAAAAGCTTCGTTGCTTTTACATGATATTGTATAAGTAAGTGGTGTGTAGATTTTTTCTTCACTATCTGGATATTTTATAGTGATTGTTGCATTAAGAATGTCTTTCAGAATATCGTTTTCTCTAGCTATGTCTAAAATTTCTTGAATAACTTTGCGATCATGTAATGCGGCAAGTAACTTATCAGTTACTTTTTGATTATTTTTATGTTTTATGGTTATTGTTGTGTTAAGAATGTCTTTCAGAATACCGTTTTCTTTAGCTACTCTTAACATTTTCTCAACAGCTATACTATCTTTACGTAGTATAGCATAAGCAAGTGGTGTGCAAGTTTCTTCCTGACCATCTGGATATTTTATAGTTGTTGTTGCGTCAAGAATGTCTTTCAGAATACCGTTTTCTTTAGCTACTCTTAACATTTTCTCAACAGCCATACTATCTTTACGTAGTATAGCATAAGCAAGTGGTGTAACAGTTACTCTCCGACCATCTAGACATTTTATAGTTATTGTTGCGTTAAGAATATCTTTCAGAATACTGTTCTCCTTAGAGATTTTTAAAATTTCTTCAATAGCTATACTATTTTCACGCAGTATAGCATAAGCAAGTAGTGTGTAAGTTACTTCCCGGCTATCTGAATGTTTTATAGTTGTTGTTGCGTCAAGAATGTCTTTCAGAATATCGTTTTCTTTAGCTACTCTTAACATTTTCTCAACAGCTATACTATCTTTACGTAGTATAGCATAAGTAAGCGGTGCGCAAGTTTCTTCATGACCATCTGGACATTTTATAGTTGTTGTTGCATCAAGAATATCTTTCAGAATACCGTTTTCTTTAGAGATTTTTAAAATTTCTTCAATAGTTTTGCTATTTTTACATGATATAGCGTAAGTAAGCGGTGTGTAAATTTCTTTCTGACCATCTAGATATTTTATAGTTGTTGTTGCGTCAAGAATGTCTTTCAGAATATCGTTTTCTTTAGAGACTTTTAAAATTTCTTCAATAGTTTTGCTATTTTTACATGATATGGCGTAAGTAAGCGGTGTGTAAATTTCTTCTTGACCATCTAGATATTTTATAGTTGTTGTTGCGTCAAGAATATCTTTCAGAATACTGTTCTCTTCAGCTGCTACTAGAATTTCTTTAATAATTTTGCCATCCTCCCAGAACATAGCATGAGCAAGTGGTGTGTAAGTCACTTCCCGGCTATCTAAATGTTTTATAGTTATTGTTGTGTCAAGAATATCTCTCAGAATACCGTTTTCTTTAGCTACTCTTAACACTTTCTCAACAGCTATACTATCTCTACGTAGTATAACATAAGCAAGTGGTGTGTAAGTCACTTCCCGGTCTAGATATTTCATGGTTGTTGTTGTGTTAAGAATATCTTTCAGAATACTGTTCTCTTCAGCTGCTACTAGAATTTCTTTAATAGCTTTGCTATCCTTCCAGAACATAGCATAAGCAAGTGGCGCGTAAGTCACTTCCTTGTTATCTGGATATCTTATAGTTGCTGTTGTGTTAAGAATATCTTTCAGGATACCGTTCTCCTTAGAGACTTTTAAAATTTCTTCAATAGCTATACTATCTTCATATAGTATAGCATAAGCAAGTGGTGTAACAGTTGCTCTCCGACCATCTGGATATTTTATAGTTGTTGTTGCGTTAAGAATATCTTTCAGAATACCGTTTTCTTTAGAGACTTTTAAAGTTTCTTCAATAGTTTTGCTATTTTTACATAATATGGCATAAGTAAGTGGTGTGCAAGTTTCTTCCTGACCACCTGGATATTTTATAGTTGTTGTTGCGTCAAGAATGTCTTTCAGAATACCGTTTTCTTTAGCTACTCTTAACATTTTCTCAACAGCTATACTATCTTTACGTAGTATAGCATAAGCAAGTGATATAATAGTTGGTTCTTTACCCCGATGTTTGCTTACTTCCGTAGTAAGAATCCTTTGTTTTTCCTTTTTAGATATTTTTTCTAGTTCTTCAGCAATGCTACTTTTTTTGCCTTTTATTTTTGATGCTAATTTTAAAATACTTTTTTCATCTTTCTCTTTCAATTTCGAATCGTTTACCTGATGAGTCATTTTTTTTCTCAAGGTCTTTCTTATTAAACTAAGCATAACATTTTCTCTCTTCGTGGTTATAATATTTGCTTTTATGAATCAGTTGTGTTGATAATGTATTAATTGCATAGTTCAGACATTGTTTTATAAAGCAAAATTTTAGTAGACCACCTTACAAGAACGTTTCTTGCTAATTCTGAATCCGAAAAAAGGACGCAGTAAAGTTATTTGTAAGGGAAGAATGAAACTTGTAGCTATAGCTAAACTGACTTACGATAATTTGAAAAACCGTCATCCCGCTGCTTGTTAGCGGGATCTAGAGATACCGCGGCGGTATGACGGTTCGCAGTGGTATGACGGTTCGCGGCGGGATGACGATAAGCTCGTCATCCCGCTACATTAATATTGTATTAATAAAAACTTAATAATAATCCTTAATAATATATGAACTAACATGTTCGCAATTTCGTATGACAGAGGAAACAAAAGATGGATATGCTTCCTTATACGTTGCAATTCAGGAAGGTAATATTGAAGCTGCAGAACTACTAATAAAATGTGGCACAAACGTCAATGATCATTATGAACGCAATCGTACGCCACTGCATATTGCCATCGGACGCAAACAATTAGAAATAGCAAAATTGCTGATAAAAAATGGAGCAAACGTTAATGCAAAAACTCAAAATCATGGTAAAGATGATCTAACACCAATGCACTTTGCAGTTTTTGCAAATACGCCAGAATTTATAGAATTACTAGCTAGCCATGGTGCATTGATTAATGAAAGAGAAAGTACCGAAGGGTATACTCCTCTTCACTTTGCTGCTTTGTATGGGAACAAAAATATAATACAAGCCTTAATTGATAAGGGACAAGATATTGAAGATGTGGACAATAATGGGCGAACAGCTCTGTTTTTAGCTGCTAGGCAGTGCACTGAAGCAGAAGATGATAGCAGAATAGAAATTATCAAGTATTTGATAGACAAGCTCAAAGCAGATGTAACAAAGAAAGACAATAATAACAATGCAGTACTCTTTCCTGCCGCTAATAATTGCCCTGGAAAAGTGGTAGAATTCATCATTGAGCAATATATAAAAATCTTTGAGTTAGAGAATTTTATCAACCACAAAAATAATGATGGAATGGATGCTTTGGATATTGCGCTGAATAGTGGAAACGAGAAAGCTATTGAAGTATTAAGATCATATGGAGCAGATATCAAGAATAAGGTAGATGGTAGCATTCAAAAAATTACTGCAGAAAAACCAAGTAGTACCCTAGACAGAGCAGAAAGTGCAGAGGTAGCGCCTCCAATTAAGCAAAGAGTATAAAGCTTTTTATAAAGCGATTATAAATTTCAGTAAGTTGCAGAGGCTCTACAATGGGAAGTGTAGTATGTTAGCAGATACAAATGACTAGATAAATTATATTTCATTAAAGTCATTTATCTTGAAACATAAGCAGGATTTTGTATAGTTGTTTCAATTTGGGTCTGTATATTGAAACAACGCGTGAAAATGACAGGTCATTGTACAAGAGGTACCTAATTCACCGACAAGAATGCTAGATAAAGACACTTACATTTCAATTATTTCACAATTTCTGTATAATCTTAAAAACTCAATTAGTGCGTTATGAAGATAATAATAGGTAATGCTAGTAAGGAATTAGGGGAATCAGTAGTTAACCGGCTAGATGTTCAACCATCCTCTGCTTGGATATCAAAGTTTACCGATGGCGAG
Source organism: Wolbachia endosymbiont (group A) of Philonthus cognatus (assembly GCF_947251755.1). Taxonomy (NCBI): domain Bacteria; kingdom Pseudomonadati; phylum Pseudomonadota; class Alphaproteobacteria; order Rickettsiales; family Anaplasmataceae; genus Wolbachia; species Wolbachia endosymbiont (group A) of Philonthus cognatus. The sequence goes on along the minus strand of NZ_OX366388.1, from coordinate 1,458,683 downwards.
GTAAATGTAGAAGTAGCAAATGATCTGTATAATCAAGAAGTATATATAATACAATCTCTTTCTCCCCCTGTGAATGATAACCTTATGGAGTTTCTGCTCATAATTGATGCAGTAAATAGATTAGGAGCCAAAAGGATAGTAGTAATTATTCCTTATTATGGATATAGCAGGCAAGATAGAATTATCAAGAACAATAATGTGCAGTCTGCTTTAAGTGCTAAATTAGTTGCAAATCTTATTCAAACTGCAGGTGCAAGTAGTGTTGCAGTTATTGATTTGCACTCAAGTCAAATTGAAGGATTCTTTGATGTACCGATAACTAATTTGAACTGCTTTGAAGCATTTGTTGACTCTATACACACAGAAAATTTGGCAATTGTTGCACCTGATGTTGGAGCAATTGGCAGAGCACGTGCTTTTGCAAAGACTTTAGAGGAAAAGTACAAGATAGGGTTAAGTGATAAGATTATTGTAGTAGATAAATATAGGGAGAAAGCAGGCACATCTCAAGTAATGAACATAATAGGAGAAGTTGCAAACAAAAATTGTGTCATTGTTGATGATATAGTTGACTCTGGTGGAACATTGTGTAATGCAGCTCTTGCTTTAAAAAGTTACGGAGCAAAGTCCGTAACTTCATGCATCACACACGGTGTGCTTTCAGGAAGTGCAGTTGAGAAAATCTCTTCCTCTTCTTTAGATAAATTAGTGATTACGGATACCATACTTCACAAATTTGAAAAAACTGGTAAAATAGAAGTTGTTTCGGTCGTAGATATTTTAACTCACTTTATCCAAGGAGGTAAAGATGCCAGCTAAGTCAACAGAAGACGTTATTACTTCACTAATAGAATTTGCAAATAAGAGAAAAATAACAATTACCAAGGAAGAAATGCTTAAAATTGCACAGCTTGTAAGGATTAAGTTATCAAATGACGAGATTGATCACTACTCCAAAGAACTGACAATGCTGGATTGGATACACGATACTTTATTGCAAGTTAATACTGAAGGTGTTTCTCCTATGCGTTATGGCAGTATAGACAAGGACATTCATGTACGCGATGATGTTATAAATTCTCAAAATATTAAAGAAGAGATATTGTCCAATACAAAACCTGAGCATGGGTATTTTGTAGTGCCAAAGGTTATAAGCGATTAAAGTAAAATAAGGCTCATATCAAACCTATAATAGATCTACTTTCAAAAATAAGACCAATCCGGTAAAGAAGCATTTGTGGGAGTGGAAACCATTTTTTGATTTTTCTTTACTAAGTCTACTAAATATAGTTTAGAGTTGCTTGGTGATTCTGTTCTTGTAAAAATGATTTCTCTACCATTTGGTAGCCATGCCGGGGATTCAATTTTATGCCCCTCTGAAAGCAGACGTTCTTCTTTGCCATCTGGCTTCATAACTCCTATGTAAAATTTTCCTGACTGAATCTTTGTAAAAGCTATCAGATCTCCTTTTGGCGACCAAACAGGCGTAGCATATCTTCCACTTCCAAAACTAATTTTTTTAGGTTTTTTACTTTTGTTAGTAAAATCGATAACGTACAGTTGCTGACTCCCACTTATATCAGAACTAAAAGCCATATACTTTTGATCTGGAGAAAAAGAGGGAGAAGTGCTTATAGCTGAACCTTTAGTAATTTTTTTTGTCCGTTTACTACTTAAATCTAAAGATAATATATTCGTTTCACCACCCAATGAGTGGGAAATTAAAAGAGATTTACCATCAGGAGAAAATCTTGGTGCAGAAACAACTCCTTCAAATGCGCTGATTATTGATTCAGTGTTATCTTTTAAATTTTTTAATATTATATAACTTTTACCATTTGCGTACGAGATATAAACAATACCCTTTCCATTTGGTGAGAATCTCGGTGTTGACACAAATCTATCGCCATTTGTTAAGTATTTTATATTACTTCCATCTTGATTCATCACAGCAATTTTACGCACAGATTTGTAGTTGCTATCTTTTTCTTCAGCGATATACGTGATTTTTGTGTTGAAGTGCCCTTTCTCACCAATCAATCTATCATGTATCACATCCGAAACGAGGTGACCAATTTTTCTCCAGTCTTTTGCTGGAAAAACAACTGACTGAGTAAGTAATTCTCTTTTTGTAAAAGCGTCAAATAAACGAAATGATAGCTCTAATGCACTACCAGATATTTCGCTTAAACTTACTGTGACTACAGTATCGCTTTTCCAAGATTTAGATTCAGCTTCCGCGCCACGTTTTACATTAAATAAGCCACAATTAGATAAATTTGTTCCTATTACCTTTGCAATATTTTCGCTTAATTCGCTTTCCAACGCTGTTTTACATGTACATTTAGATACAACAAGACCAATGTTACCAACACTGCTTTTTTTTATATCAACATATAAAGCAGCTTTTGTAAAATAAGGAATAAATAACGAAATAAATAACACCAGATGAACGAATAGCTTCATTCATTTCATACCTGTTCTATCTGAACCTCAATTATAGGTCTTTTTAGTAAATATTCCTTTAAGATACTCAATATTGAACTTTCAATCTTATTTTTAATTTTTTTTGTTGGCTGCAAACTAAACAACGACTCAACTTTCTTGACAATTTTCTGTATGGTAGCTGCATCTTCTAGCACTTCAAAAACACCAGGTACAAATACTTTTGGTTTAGCAAGCAATTTATTTTTCTTGTTTACAACTGCTGTTACCACAATAACTCCGGCATCTCTCATTCTTTTACGCATTTTTATAACACTGCTCTCCGGATGACGTAGCAACATACCATCAATACCAAAGTAGTCAACATCAATTGAATCAACCTTTTCTCCGTTCTCCAAATTAACAATATCACCTGGTGCAATCATTATTGCTTTTGCCACACCGCACTCTTTAGCAAATTTTACATGTGCATGCGTGTGAATATATTCGCCGTGAACTGGAATAGACATCTTCGGTTTTATTAAAGAATACATTTCCTTTAGCTCTTCTCTTGTTGGATGCCCAGAAGCATGAACATGCTCTGTTTTTTCAGTAATAACTTCTACCCCCATCTCAATAAAGGCATTGAGCATGTTGTGCGCACGAGTTTCATTTCCAGGAATGATTTTTGACGAAAAGATCATGGTATCACCTTGCTGCATTTTAAATGCTTGATGACTCTTAGCAGCAAGTCTTGCGGTAGCTGCCAGTGGCTCACCTTGACAACCTGTGCAAAGTAGCACCAGTTCTTCCCTTGGAAAATTTACTGCTTCCTTTGCTTCAAGAAACTGAGGAGAATCAGTTAAATAACCACTATCTTGCGCAACTTTCACTATTCTCCATAAAGATCTACCAAGTAAAACTACTTTTCTATTTAGTGCTTTTGCAGCTTGGCTTATCGTTTCAATTCGTGCCACATTTGAAGCGAATAGCGAAACAGCAACTAATTTTTTAGACCGCTTTATTATGTTATAAATATTATTATAAATTTCACCTTCTGACTCAGGGTGATGCTTGCTTAATATATTGGTTGAATCGCAAATTGCTGCAAGCAGGTCACCTTTATCGCCAATTTCTTTTAGACGCTCCATATTAGAAGTTAATCCAACAACAGGTTTTGGATCAAATTTCCAGTCTCCGGTATGGAGTGCACTACCCATTTCAGTGCTAATTAATATTGAATTTGCCTCAGGAATTGAATGAGTTACATTTATAAACTCGACGGTAAAAGGACCCAAATTTATGCTGCCATTTATGTCTACCTCTTTCACAGGCACTATACCTTCCAATCGAAATTCTTTTAGTTTCTCTTTAAGAAAATTAACCGTAAACTTTGTTGTATATATGGAGCACTGCAACTCTTCCCACAAGTGGGGCACTGCACCGCAGTGGTCCTCATGTGCATGTGTAATTATTATTCCAAGTAAATCTTTTTTTCTTTGAGCAATAAAATCTATATCAGCAATGAGCAGCTCAACACCTGGCATAGTTTCATCTGCAAAACCAACACCAAGGTCGATCATAATCCACTTACCTTGGTAATGATATAGGCTAACATTCATCCCGATTCTTCCTACTCCCCCAAGCGGAAGAAATAAAAACTCATTTTTGTTTATATTCATTAAATTTAAATTATTAAAACCTGAGAATAGCAAAACTTCGACCTTAAATAAAGAAATTTATTGCTTTTACATAGTTTTAAGGAACTAAGAAGTTTCTGTTGGCTAATAATAACACTATTGTTAAGTTTTCCATTAATAAGGTCAAAGAATTGCAGGATTAAATGAAAACCCGTAAACAGTTACCCCTTTATGTCATTTAGCAGATTTCTTATTTTTTTTTTACTTTACTAAAAAACCCTTCAGATTGCTGTTGTACACTTGCATTTTCCTCTTCTTCAAGCGCTTTTAATAGTTCAATTTGCTTTTTAGTTAAATTTTTTGGATTTAAAGTCTCAACTATTACCTGTACGTATAAATCACCACGAGCATGTGAGTTCATATATGGCATACCCTTTTCCCTACAACGTAGTTTGGTACCAGTTTGAGTGCCTTCAGGGACCTTTACTTTTATTTTAGCTCCATCAATTGATTGAATATCGATTTCACCACCAAGCACTGCTAGTGTCATTCTTATAGGCACTTTACAGTGTAAATCTGCTTTATTTCTAGCAAAGATTTTATGGAAAATTATTTTCACGTATACGTATAAATCTCCACTTTTTCCACCTTTTGTTCCAGCTTCTCCTTTACCACTTATCCTTACCTTAGCTCCTTCTTCTATGCCTTTTGGAATTGAAACGGATATATTTACTTCATCTCTTCTACGTCCACTTCCACCACATTTCTTACATTTGTTTTGTATTATTTCTCCTTCCCCATAGCATGTAGTACATGTTCTTTCGATGGTAAAAAAGCCTTGTTGAGTTCTAATCCTACCGCTTCCCTGGCATGTGTGGCACTGAACTGGTTTAATTGCTCCTTCGCCACCTGTGCCTTGGCATGTATCACATTTTACATTTGTCACATAATGTATAGGCGCTTGTATTCCTTTAAATGCATCTTCTAAGGTAATTTCAAGATCATAACGTAGGTCTGCTCCAGATACTCCTGTTGTACTTCTTTTTGCTCTCGATCTACTTGCACCACCACCGAATCCTCCACCAAAGAAGTCATTGAATATGTCGCTAAAATCTCCTGCAGAGCTAAAGCCTTGAAATCCACCAGAAGCACCTTCGTGGCCATAACGGTCATAGCCTGCCCTTTTCTCAGAGTCAGACAGAACTTCATATGCAGCTGTTACTTCTTTAAATTTTTCCTCTGCTTCTTGATTGCCAGGATTTCTATCAGGATGATATTTTAATGCTAATTTTTTATACGCTTTTTTTATCTCATCAATACTGGCATTTCTGCCTACTTCCAGCAGATCATAGTAGTCTTTTTTGCTCATATATAATAGTTTAGTGCTTAACCTTTAAAGATAGGTATTACATATATTAATTTCAAGTATGACTTCTGTTTCCTATAAAATGTGGTGCACCCTGAGCGACTTGAACGCCCGACCTTTTGATCCGTAGTCAAATGCTCTAATCCAACTGAGCTAAGGGTGCTTTCACAAAGTTAACTTTAGCAGGTTTTGTAGCTTGATTCAATTAATTTGGCTAAAAATAAAACTATTCATTTCTATCATACGTGAACCCCTCACAATTCTCAGACTGCCGTTTCGCATTAGGATTATCAAATTCACTACAAGGAGGAGCAGTTGGAGTAGTATTAGGATCTTGAGAAAAGTAAGGAGGTGGTGCATCATAACGAGAAGGATCTCCATAACCATGCCCTTGTCTAAGACAGCTATCTACCGCTCCTTTAGCTTTCTCGATATTTTCTGATTCTTCCTCATGCTTCATATGAAAAGCTAAACCACCAGCAAAACATACGAGAGAATTAACGCCAAGGATAGCTAAACCCCACACTGGTAAGACTGGGTAAACAGCACAAGCTACCAAAGCTGCCAAAGAAACAACGCCAACCGCAAATTCTATATTTCTGAACGTTTTAAATTTACTATCCAGGTAATCTATTTTTTCTTCTTTTCTAGCCACTTTTCTGCTGCTGTTATACCAAAAACACATACCAGCATGGAAAGCAACACACACAACTGCAGCTACTATACCCAAAGCTAATAGCTTTCTACTGTCTTCTGATTCTTTTTTATTCTCTTTTCTCCCTTGATGAGTGGTATTACCATTGTTAATATTCGTTATATTATTAACCGTAGTGTGACCACGTCCACCGAATAAAGAATCCATCCAGCATTGTAATAGCAAATAATCCCAAAAGTCTAAACCTCTATTGTGTACATGTATATGTGTAATCTGAGAGCCTGTAGGTTGTGCGTTATTCCCTGCGTTATATTGATCATTTCTGCTTCCTGTATCGTGCCTATTGCTTGAATTTGGATGTGTAAATTTTTCATACGCATTTTTAAAATTCTCCTCACTCCAATTTGTGGTATTTTGCGTATTACAAAATTGTAAAAACTCTTTAACATCACTGTTACTACCAGATTTCTTTATATAGGCTAACGCATACCTTTTTAAAACACTATCACTTGCTACCATAAATACCCTCTTAAGTTAAGATTAAATTAATAAATACTTACTTACTTATTATAACAAGATAACATCTACTTGTCAACTTGAGCCTGATTCAAATATCCGTTCAGAGTGTGGCAGAAGAACTTATTCAAATAAAGTAGGTGGTAAAATATAAACATTTTATAAAGTGAAAAATGGACTTTTCAGACCACTGCCGAGCTAAAAAAGCCCTAAAAACCGTGATACTTAGGCCACTTCTTGCTTAAGCTGTACAATTTCAGCTTGAGAAAGGCCAGTGGATTCAGCTATTAAATTAACAGATACACCAGCTTTAAGTAAATTTTTTGCAACTTCGATTTTTCCTTTCTCTATACCTTCCTCAAGTTTGTATTCAAGAATGGCTTCTTCCTTACGTAGATCCATTATTCTTTCTTCATATGCTACTAAATCTTTTTCATTCCAGCTAAACCTGTCTAATTCATCGTAGGCTAACTTTATTATTGGTGCTTTTTCTGCTATTGCCTTAGATGGAAAATAGAGATATTACATAAAATTTTAAATTCGGTCTCAAAGTTGAAGAATGTAGGCTTGGAATAGCAGAAAGACTAATGAGATATCTAACAGTTGTGAGTATTATTGCTTGGAGGATCTTCTTTATTACATCAATTGCAAGAGCTAACCCAACATTACCATGTACTACTTTATTAGCTGAAGAAGAATGGAAAGTTTTATACGTTAAAATACACAGAAAACCATGTCCAAGTGTAGTTCCCAACATAAAAGAAGCTGTTTCATGAACTTGGAGGCCATTTAGCAAGAAAAAATGACCCAAAACCAGGACCAATTACTCTTTGGAAAGGATATAAACGTCTCTTTGATTTAGCAGAAGGATGGCGACTTGCTCACGAACCTCATATTTGTGGGTAATAGTAAGATTTGATATGCTGCCAACACTTATGTTCAAATTAAAAATGTCATTTATGATACTAGCCACTTCACGCTTTGAGTTTTTGTAAAATCCGCTGAGTGCTGCAATTATAGACTTAACCCTTGGACCAAATGCATCTGGCGTAACACCTTCTGGTAACTTGCTACTTTTTCTTTTTCTGCATCTCCGACAACGACCATGTTCCAATTACTACATAAGGCCTAATTTCCGGAAGATCAACTTTTTGGTGAACATAAGGTTTTTCGCATATTACAAGCTCTCCTCCGCATTCGCAAATATTAGGCAACTCTATTTTTACTACTTTATCCGCTTCCATTGTGGCATGAAAATTTCCTTTATGCCCAACCTGATCGCCAACATTCCTTTCGCTTTTTGGCTTGTCCTTTTTTGTTTTGTACAATTCTTTAGAGCTCGGTAGAGATGAATTTTTCGAGTTTAAACCAAGCCTCTCTTTCAACTCAGCGTTCTCAATCCTCAAGGCCTTATTTTCTGCCTCTAACTCTTCTATCCTCCCTTCCAACTTTTCTATTTTTTGCTGTAAATTTTTGCAAAGTTCTAAAAGGTTTACCACATTACCTCACTTTTGCTCTATGATTATCTTTATTATCTTGCTTTGTCTACCTTATTCTACCACTCCGCTGAACGGATACAATTTACTAAACAGAAAAAAAGGCAAAAGAAACCCTAGGGTAGCTAGTTATTCACTATCCATTTTTTAAGTTGGCGTTTTTTAATGTTTTAAATAGCGCGTTTCAGCTTGTGTAGGTAAAAACCTAGAAATATTGTGAAGACATAAGGTGCACATAGTGCAAAAAATTAAAAATAAGACGCCAACTACGTTGTTTTCTTGCTGTTTAATCTGCACAGATGAAGATAACTGAATACCTTCAGTTTTATGATAAGGGGGCTGGCGAAGGGTGTCAAGCAAGTTTTTTCGTTTCTATTTCCAATAAAAGTTTGTTATATGGTTATGCAAGAAGTCTATTATAAATGAAATGAATGTGAAAAATATCTTATTAGCGTTTTTAGTACAAATGGTATTCAGTTTGCCGCTATTTGCAGCTGATCCTGTTTTGCTCAACTGCATTGAAACTCCAGAAATATATGACCTTGATGCAAGGCCAAAAAATTTTAGCTCTTCAAACAATTTAAGAAGGAAACCTGGTTCTCCAAATAGTGCAACAGGAGAATTAATACACATAGTGGGTAGAATTACTGATATAAACTGTTTACCAATACAAAATGCTGTAGTTTCTATATGGCACGCGAATTCACGCGGCGTGAACCATTACGATAAGAATATAGAGGATGATCCGAATTTTGCTGGATCAGGAAGGTTTGTAGTGAATAATCTTGGCTATTATAATTTTATTACGATAGCACCTGGTAAAATTGGTGATAGAGCTCCACATATCAACTTTCTAGTTCAACATCCGGATTTTCCAGAATTCACAACGCAAATGTTTTTTGCTGACCATAATTGCGATAATTGCGCTGATCCTGTTCTTGAAGATTTTGTTAGTAATGGGCTTGCAAGCCTTCTCATAACACCATTTACTTACAGTGATCAGGTCATAAAAACCTATACGTTTAACATTACCTTGGGCGGATATAATAAGTTCTCTAATAAAAGATAAAAAACCTTGCATGTAAGGGAGTCCATAGTAAACTTAAGTGTTATTGTACTTAGGATGTATATGAAAAATATCTTACTGATGTTTTTGCTATGTTTTATGTACAGTTTACAATTATTTGCAACGGAGATACCAGCAATGAAAATAACAATTTCTAAAATTTCGCCCGATTTTAAAACAATAGTAATGGGTTTATTTGAAGACAACGAAACCGTAAATGATGGCGGAGTTTTGCAAGGAAAACAGGTCATAGATAATATAAAGCAATTTAGCGATTTCAATGGAAGTTTTGGTGAATTTTTCTCTACTGCTTTGCCAGAAGAAAAAAATGTTATAGTTGTTGGACTGGGTAAGAAGGATGAATGGAATGAAAATAAAGAATTAAATATTGGTGGTAAAATATATTGTGAGCTAAGCAGATTAAAAATTAAAAAAGCAGCGGTTTTAATCGAAGGTAGTGCAGCAAATGTTGCATATGGTGCGTTTCTGCGTAGTTTTAAGTTTGATAAGTATAAAACTAAAAAGGATGAGAAAATTACAGAGGTAGAGGAGATTACCGTATTAGTAAAAGATGAACAATTAAGTAATGCTGAAAGATCATTTGAGCACTTAAGGCAAGAAGGTGAGAGTATATTCCTTGCGCGCTCTTTTATAACAGAGCCTCCTAACATTCTATATCCAGAATCCTATGCTGATCATATAAAAAAAGAACTTACTAAGCTTGGCCTTGAAATCGAGGTGCTTGATAAAAAGCAGATGGAAGAGAAAAAAATGGGAGCCTTGCTTGGAGTTGCACAAGGAAGTAGTAAAGAACCAAAATTAGTAGTGATAAAATGGAATGGGGCTTCTAAAGAACAAAAGCCTATAGCTTTTGTTGGTAAAGGTATAACGTTTGACACTGGTGGAGTATCACTCAAACCTTCACGTGGTATGGAGTCGATGAAATATGACATGGCAGGCTCTGCTACTGTGGTTGGGGTGATGCATGCTTTAGCAGGACGAAAAGCAAAAGTAAATGCAATTGGCGTGGTCGCACTTGCAGAAAATGCAGTGGGTGGTAATGCTCAAAGACCAAGTGATGTAGTAACTTCAATGTCTGGACAAACAATAGAAGTGTTGAACACCGATGCAGAAGGAAGGCTCATACTTGCAGATGCTTTATGGTATACGCAAGATAGATTCTCACCAAAATTTATGATTGATCTTGCAACTTTAACTGGTGCTATAGTGGTTGCACTTGGAAATAACGAATATGCTGGTCTTTTTTCAAATAATGATGAATTAGCAAACCGTCTGATTGATGCAGGAAATGAAGTAAATGAGAAGTTATGGCGTTTTCCTATGAATGAAACTTATGACAAAATTATTGATTCACCGATTGCTGATGTTCAAAACATCGCTCCTGCAGGCTCTGGTGGAGATAGCATAATGGCTGCACAGTTTTTACAGCGTTTTGTGAATGAAACTTGCTGGGCACATTTAGATATCGCAGGCACTGCTTGGCACGAGAAAGGTACTGACATTTGTCCAAGAGGAGCAGTAGGTTTTGGTGTAAGGTTACTTAATAAGTTGGTTGAGAAGTACTACGAAGCCAATGATTAAAGGTCTTTATACTGGATTTATGGCTTAGCTACATGAACGTTTATTTTCGAGGCGCAGCAAATGAAAGTAGCTGATACATATTTCTTTTTTTCTGGATTCCAGTGTCAGCTACTTTCATGACACCCTGACAACCGTCATCCCGCTACTTGTTAGCGGCTGAGATACCGCGAATGAATCGCGGTATGACGGTTCGTGGCGGCGTGACGATAAGCTCGTCATCCCGCTGCTTGTTAGCGGGATCTAGAGATACCGCGGCGGTATGACGTAGGACTGCTGTCATCCCAGTGCTCCTTTTTTTGTCACCCAAGTAGCCTCCTATGGTGTCATCCCAGTGCCCAGACACTGGGATCCAGTTGAGCTATTTCAACAAAAATACTGCATTTTGAGATGAACGTTTATTTTCACCAGATTATTTACAAGTATAACAATTAAAGTCTGGATTCCAGTGGGCTTTGTTGCATAGCAACTGAAAAATCTGGTGGCTACTGACAAAATTCATTATAAAATAGCCATTTAACCTTGAAAGAAAAAATATGCCACAAAAAATGAGGGTCAGTAACCATAGCGAATATAACAAATTTCTAGAAAAAAGAGGAAATATTTTTCATTATATCAACGAAGCCATAGAAAAGTGGTACGAGAATGGTCCAAAAATACCAGGTGGCAACAATATTTATAGCGATAAAGTTGTAATTTTGGTGCACATAATAACTTGTTTATTTAGAATAGGCCTGAGGCAAACAGTTGGGTTTATAGCAGGATACCTTGAGCAAATTGGGAAAAATTTGCAAGTTATCAGCTATTCACAATCATCAAGAAGGTTTAAGAAACTCAATATTAAGATCAATGATTGCAGAATTGATAAAAATAATATGGAAGATATCGAAATTGCTATAGACAGTACAGGAATTAGTATATACAACAACACTCCTGGTCATAGCAAAGAAAATAGCGAAGATAGAAAGTATCGCAGCTATGAACAGACAAGAAAATTGCATGTAATGTTGAATACAAACAGCAAAAAAGCCATAGCTGTAAAATACAGTAACGGTGTCTACTCTGATCACTATGGAGCTTGTGATTTGCTAAAAGAAGTCGATTTTCAGTATGTCATAAAAGTACTATATGCAGATAGGGCATATGACAGAGAAAAGCTCTATAAGCTGTGTAATCAATATGGTATAAAAACGAAAATTCCTCCGAAAAACAACGCAGCAGAGCATCCAAAATTGGATTATATGCTTGATAGAAATGCCGCTATTCAGTTAATGAAATTACATGGTGAGAATGGTATAAAAAGATGGAAAGAAGAAGTAAATTACGGAAAAAGATCGTATATTGAAGGATTTTTCTCAAGGTTGAAGCGAATATTTGGGTTTAGTTTTAGGAGCAAATCTGAAATTAATCGTGAGAAGGAACTGCTACTCAAGTGTTATTTGCTTAACAAATTTACTGAAATAGGCATGGCTAAGTTTGAGATAGCTTCATGAATTTATTGTACGTTACCTACTATCCGAAGAGCGATGCAACAAAGCCATTCCAGTGTCAAGCACTGGAATGACACCGTCTTGGATGGAAACCAGTGTTGGCTACTCGGATGACATCATAGGGGCGCTAGGATGACACCCTGACAATCGTCATCCCGCTGCTTGTTAGCGGCTAAGAGATACCGCGGCGGCATGACGTAGGGAAACCGTTTTTTGGGTTAGCTATAACAGTAGTCAGGAAACAATAGCTTAAAAAGAGACTTAGTGTTAAATTTCTAATAGATTACTTATAAAAATAAATCTTATGGAAAGCAGAGCTAAGGCTTGGTTCATTTGGCTGATTAGTAACTTGGTTGTTATATTCAGCAACATGCAGATAATTTATACCTTTATAAGTGTAAATCTCGAAAAGGAACTTGGACTTACAATCGCGCAAGTTGCACTGGCTAATTCAGTATATACTTGGACTTTCGCCATCTTACAATTTTTTAGTGGAGCAACGTTTAATGTTTTTTCCAGTAAAAAAATTTATTTTTTCTCGTTATCAACTATGATCTTGGGGTTTTTTGTCCTTATTAATAGTGACAATTTCTCCCATTTGATTTTGTCTCAAGTGTTGATTGCAACTGGAGCATCATTTGGTTTTATTGGTGCTGCTCACACAAGTAGCATATGTTTTTCCGCTGCCCAATTTGGACTAATGTTTTCACTAGTGCAGACAATTTCAAGCCTTTCTGCTTTGGTAATTCAAATACTGTTCTCTAACTTGCTTGCCGAAGATGCATATTGGAAAAATCTGATTGTATGCATAATACTATTTGGTGTGTTGATATTTGTACTTACGCTTTTTTGTCCAAACACACTTCCAGAAAGCAGCTCAGAAAAGCGCACAATAAAAAGCTCTATGAAGACAGTAATGTGCTCTATATTAACAGTGCTAAAATTAAGAGATATCTGGATAACTTCAGTGGTGGGTGCTATTACTTTTGGAACATTTTTAGCACTTAATACCTTGTGGGCTCCAAGGTTACTGGGCAACTCAGAACTCAATGCAATGGAGTCAGGTATAGCAACTGCAATACTATGGCTTGGTCTTGCAGTTGGTGCTCCAATTGCAGATCGAATCTCAAACTTATTTAAAAATAGGAAACATGTAATTTCTGCTTTTGCTTTATTGCAAGGCGTCTCAATTATTATTTTACTATACAGCCATTTAACAGTCCACGTTGTGTACTTTTGTATGTTAATGTTCGGGTTTTTTGCGGGAGGACATATGCTTAATTTTACTGTCGGCAGCGAGATTGTGAAACGAAAATACATCAGCACATCATCATCCATTATCAATGGATTTATGTTTATTGGCAGTGGAGTTATAGTGTCAATGTTAGCACTTTTTACAGATCATAAAATGGCACTTTTTGCAATATTTGCGATATTGATAGTTGCCGGTATTTTAAATTATGCAACAAAAGAGACATACTCTAAAAAATAAAGTAGCTGAATCTCGAGTCGATTGCTATATTATATTTACGTATTGTAATATTTATCAATAATGGATCACGTTACAACAAAAGACACAACAGTAACTAAGGCAACGATAGCTGGAGATATAAACCAAGAAATAGGATTATCAAAGGAAGACTCTGTTTCGATAATAGATGATATATTGGACGAAATAAAGACAAGCTTGGTAAAGGATGGAATAGTAAAAATATCGTCATTTGGAACATTCTTGGTTAAGAAAAAGAAGGAAAGACCAGGAAATATACCAAATACATCGGAGAAAGTGATGATTCAGGCAAGAAATTCAGTTTCTTTTAGGCCTTCAAAAATTATAAAAAAATCAATCAATAATTAATGAACAAGGAAAAATTATTTTATACGATTGGGGAAGTAGCTGAAGAGCTACATTTGGAACAGCATGTTTTGAGATTTTGGGAAGGTCAATTTCATCAAATTAAGCCTACAAAGCGTAAAGGAAGAAGGCTATATGATCGCAAGTGTATAGAGGCCATAAAGAAAGTAAAATACATGCTATATGATAAAGGATATACAATAAAAGGAGTGCAAAAAGAATTTGGTAATGATATAAAAGTCACAAAGAATTTGTTGCAAGAACTCACCGATTTGAGGGACTATTTAACTAGTAAAATAAATAACGAGGAAAGTAACAAGCAGGCGTGAAACACTACGTCTCGCTAAAATTTTGGAGTTTTGTGAGAGTTTAAAATGTGGCATATAGCCTCATTTCTTATGTTATTAGCAATATTAATAGGCTGTGGCCTGCAAAAACCTGCACCTGTGCTGCTTAAAGGCGAAGAATTTTACGGAAAAAGAGATCTGGAATATACAAGAGAGTACCATTTAATTAGGGAGCCTTCAGTGCAAAAAGAAAGTAGAAAAGCCATCATAAATAGGATATACAAAGATAACAATAATACACAAAATGTGGGGGTAAATTGTAAATTTGTAATGCCAGTTAAAGGTTCAGCTACCTCTTCTGATGAAATGTGTAAGGATGGCATAAAAATTGCTGCTCAAAATGGAACGAACGTAGTTTCCTCTGCACCAGGCAAAGTGATATATGTAGGCAAAGGGCTGAGATGGTATGGGAATTTAATTATAGTGGAACACAAAGATAATTACATGACTGTGTACTCCTATTTAAAAAACATACATGTTGAAATTGGCGATAAAGTAAAGCAAGGTCAAGTAATTGGATCTGCAGGTAAATCAAGCACACAAGATAAAGATCCACAGATGTGTTTCACAATACGACATAATGGCCAAGCGGTTGATCCTTTGATGCATATGAACTGTAATTGAATTTGGATTTATATGAAATATGATTTTAAAAGTGTTGAAAAATTTTATCAAGATAAATGGGATTTTTCTGTAAGCAAGAGTGGTAAACAAGAAAAGTGTTACGTGTTGGAAATGTTTCCATATCCATCTGGTAAAATTCATATGGGACACTTACGTAACTATGCAATAGGGGATGTGATAGCGCGTTACAAGAGAGCTAATGGATTTGAGGTTTTGCATCCAATTGGCTGGGATGCGTTTGGATTACCAGCTGAGAATGCAGCAAGGGATAACAATATTAGCCCCGAAACATGGACAAAAGAGAATATAGATAATATGCGTACACAGTTGAAATCTATAGGTCTTTCTTATAATTGGGAGCGTGAACTCTCCACATGTGAGCCTGATTATTACAAACACGAACAAAAATTTTTCCTGGATTTTTTAAAGCATGGGCTTGCCTATCGAAAAGAATCATGGGTTAACTGGGATCCAGTGGACCAAACAGTGCTTGCAAATGAACAGGTGGTTGATGGAAAAGGATGGCGATCAGGTGCAGTTGTTGAAAAACGTAAGTTGTCCCAATGGTTTTTAAAGATTACTGATTTCGCTGAAGATTTACTCAAGTGCCTGCAAAGTTTGAAAAATTGGCCAGAAAAAGTCAAAACAATGCAGGAGCGTTGGATAGGAAAATCTGAAGGAGCAACTATAGAGTTTGAAGTAGTTGGCCTGAATAAGAAATTAAAAGTTTTTACAACTTATCCTCATACTTTGTTTGGGGCTTCTTTTTGTGCAGTGGCAGCAGAGCATCCTATTGTGCAGGATTTAAAGAATGGTTCTTCTGTTGTCATCCCAGTGCTTGACACTGGGATCCAGGAAATAAAATCGAAAAGAGAGAACGATGAAAAAATAGGAGTTTACACCGGATTAAACGTCAAACATCCATTTCTTGATAAGGAATTGCCGCTTTACATAGCGAATTTTGTGTTGATGGAATATGGGGAAGGCGCGATTTTTGGTTGCCCTGCACATGATCAGCGTGACTTTGAATTTGCACAGAAATATAATTTGCCGATAATTCCCGTTATTTCTTCAGCCCACTTAGGTGTCATTCCAGCGCGTGACCAGAATTCTTACAATGGATCCCAGTGTCAAGCTACTCAGATGACAAAGGAGGCGTATACTGGAGACGGGACAATGTTTAACTCCGAATTCTTAAACGGATTAATGGTTAGTGAAGCAAAGGAAGCCATAGTTAAAAAATTTGAAGAAAAAAAAATAGGCAAAAAAACAATAAACTATCGTTTGCACGATTGGGGAGTTTCAAGGCAGCGTTATTGGGGATGCCCTATACCTATCATATATTGCAAAGATTGCGGAACTGTTCCAGTGCCAGAAAAAGACCTTCCTGTAGTTCTACCAATAGATGTAGAATTTACAAGTGGTGGCAATCCGCTGGATAAGCACCCAACTTGGAAATTTGTTGATTGTCCAAAGTGCGGAAAGCAAGCAGAGCGTGAAACTGATACATTCGACACCTTTTTTGAATCTTCCTGGTATTTTGCTGCATTCTGTAGTGAAGATAAATCAATAGACAAAGATGCATGTAATCGTTTTATGCCTGTTGATTATTATATAGGTGGGATAGAACATGCAATTCTGCATTTGCTTTATTCAAGATTTTTCTGCCGTGCTTTAACCAAATGTGGCTATTTTGATATTAAAGAGCCTTTCTCTACTTTAATCACTCAAGGAATGGTCTGCCATGCAACTTATAAAGACGAAAATGGTAAGTGGCTATTTCCCGCAGAAGCAAAAGAGTTGATTGCACAAGGAGCTAAGGTTCAAGTTGGAAAAGTCGAGAAAATGAGCAAATCGAAAAAGAACACAGTTGATCCAAATTTTATCATAGAAAAGTATGGTGCTGATACTGCCCGCTTGTTTGTGTTGTCCGACACTCCTCCGGAGAAAGATATGGAATGGTCCGATGATGGCGTGGAAGGTTGTTCTCGTTATGTAAATAAATTGTGGCGTATGGTCATGCAGCTAAGACCTGTAAATATACACTATGATAATGAAAATGTTACGGGTGGACTTCTAGAGTACAGAAAAAAAATTCATAAACTCTTACACGGACTTACAGATGACTTGGAAAACTGCAGATTAAACTGTGTAGTGGCAAAATTTCGTGAGATGACGAATTTAATAGCTGAAATAGACGTAAAAACTGGAAAATCTCTTATTGATGAAGGTATATGTATATTAATCAGAGTAATCGAACCATTCATACCACATCTAGCTGAAAGCCTATGGCAAGAAATAGGAGGTCAACCTTGGCCAAAAGCTGATGAATCATTATTAGTTGACGATACGGTAACTATAGCAGTGCAAATCAATGGAAAATTACGTACAACAATCAAGGTGGCAATTAACTTACCTCAAGAAGAATTGAAGAAAATAGCGATAGACTCTGTGTCCAGTAAGATCGATCAAAGCAAAGTTCGCACTGTATATGCTGTACCAAATAAGATAGTAAATATAGTTATATAAAAGACCTGAGTAGTACGTTTTATATAATCTGATTTTATGGCTATACTTTTTTTGACATGTAGTTATATCTTTTTTAATATAAAGGATATATACTTATGCATTATATATTTTTTTGTATGAGGAGTTATATGAAAATAAAGAGATTGTGCGTTTTGGCTGTGTTGCTTACTTCATCTCTAGCAGGTGCAGCTAGTAATAGTGCAAGTAAGTCAGAAGATAAGTACTATGCAGGTTTAAACTTTGGTGCTGGTTGGGGTGGTGGCTTTAAAATGAAACCTGGTGTTGTTCTTGGTTACCATTATGACCAAAACTCTAAATTTGAACTTGAGGTTCTCAGTAATATTAAGTCATTAAAGAGCATAGGAGCTAGCTTATTGGCAAACTACCGCTTCTATCCTGACCTTGATATTGATCCCGTTAAACTATATGTCAGCGGAGGTTTAGGAGGATATCTCCAAATAACACCTTTTGGCTTTGGTGTTAGTGATACAGTTGATGGTGATGACAATAGTTCACAAGAAGAAAAAGAAAAGGAAGAAGAAACACAAGGTGCTCCAGAATCAGGTGGTGAAGCTGCTGGTTCATCTGTAGTAGATAAAATACTGAGTTCTATTTCCTATAAACTAAAGTTAGGTGTTGATTATGAAATTACTCCGCAGATAATTGGTGCAGTTGGTATGACCATGGGTGGGCAACTAAGTGGTATAAAAGCAAAACAAATACCAGATGCAACTCTAGAGATAGGGGTACGTTATAATTTTTAATGCTGCTACTTAGTTCATAAAGGTAGAGACGATGTTGAGGATGAAATAAACAGCATTAAAAAAAATCCGAAAACGTATTTTCGAATATGGTTTTGAACGCTAGCTATAGATTAGAAAAATAACAAGAAAAAGGGTAAACATACTGTAATTGCTGTTGAATGATGGAGTCCATTATTTTAGCACGAAGTAACGAATTCAGTAGAATAAGTTCTTCAAAAATAATTTAAACTTTTATTAGTAGGAGCAGTCTCATGGAATATTATAGCGATCTCACTAAAAGAAACTTTTATAAGTATCGTTGATGAGAAAGGAAAAATTGTTAAGGAAGAAGTTGTTGCAAGAGAAAGTAAGGCAATAGCTGAATTTTTTCTTGGTCAAGGCAAAAAATATGAATCCATGGGAATAGAAAGTGGACAGTTATCAATTGACCTTACCCAGAAAAAGTGGAGAGAAAGTTTGGAATGTTTTTTACAAAAAGAATGATGCATCAAATTGTTCTGGAATGCAATAGTTAGAGGTTGTCCGGAAACAAGTAAAAGGCTATAATATCTGAAATTTTAGTACGGGGTAAAGATGAGAAAAAAGTATCCAACAGATCTAAGCGAAAGGGAATGGGCAAGAATAGAAAAACACTTCAGAGTATCATACAAGAAAGGAGGAAGGCCGCCAAAGTATAGCAAAAGAGAAATATTAGAAGCAATTTTCTATGTATTGCGTACAGGGTGTCAATGGCGGTATTTACCAAATGATTTTCCGCTATGGAAGACTGTGTATGAGCAGTTCAGGCAATGGAAGAAGCAGGGAATTTTTGAGAAAATGAATTATGAAATTACAAAATATAGTAGAAGAAAAATAGGAAGGAATGAGCAGCCGAGTGCCTGTATAGTAGATAGTCAATCTGTAAAGACTACAGAAAAGGGGGGATCAAAGGCTATGATGGAAGTAAAAAAGTAAAGGGTAGAAAAAGGCATATAATTACAGACACTCAGGGTTTTATACTAGGTTGTTACGTAGGCGCTGCTAACGAAAATGATAGAGATGGTATTAAAATAGCATTAAACAATATGAGAACAAAATATACTAAAGTTAAAAAAATGTGGGCTGACATGGGATACCAAGGAAGAAATTTAAAGAATCACATAAAGGAAGAATATGACATAGATATTGAAATTGTTACAAGGCCTCCATGTAGATTTTGGGTGCACAAAGATACGCCACCTGAGCTACTACCAACAAGAGAACAAGGGTTTAAAGTACAGCCAAGAAGATGGGTTGTAGAAAGGACTTTTGCTTGGGTTAATAGGAATAGAAGGCTATCGAAGGAGTATGATTTACTCACAACATCCACTGAGAATTTCATATACCTAGCTATGAGTAGGGTTATGTTAAAGAGGGAATATGCTTGAATTTACTAGTTTCCGGACAACCTCTTAATAGTAGAATGTCTACGTTATTTGTTATAAAAGATTTCTATGTATTCAAATATGGCAGTTCTGGTTTGTTGAGCGAGAAGTATCAATAAGCAGCTCCCTTTTAAGTGAACTTTTCTGCAACAGAGTTATCGTAACAACAGCCCTTATGGCTCATGCTGGAAATGATGTTTTTTGTATTCAATAGAAATTGGTAATTTTGAGAGGTATACTGTGACCCTTGATCGCTATGTAACAGCAGATTTTTATCGGGTTTGCGTTTATCAACGGCCATCAATAAAGAATCTATAACTAATTATCATGTTACTCATTAACCACCATGCGTGAATATAGGTCAATTATTGCCGCCAACAACCTTCTTTAGTTTTTATGTAGGTAATCCCAAACTTTATTTGGCTGATCAGTAGTAAAATTTTGATCCAATGTGTTCGGAGCCACAACTCGGTTGCTTATTTGCTGTTTTTTATTTTTGAACCTTCGTCTAAGCTTGGTTTTAATGCCATTTTCTTGCATAACACTTTGTACTGTTTTAATTTTTGCCTAAAGCTTTTAATTCAGCGTGAATTTTAGGGGCTCCATATCTGCATTTAGAATGCTTGATGTATTTTTTGAATATCTGCTAGAAGCCCTTCTTTTGCTAATTCTTTACTGCTTTTTTCCTTAGCAACCCATACCACCAGTACAAAACCCTACATAGTTCCTGTGTTTTATAGCAATTTCTATATAAAAGAATACTTTACTCTTTTTCTTTGCCCAGGGCTTTTTTTAAGATGTCTCTTTCTCTTATTAGCTCTTTTTTTAGATCAAATCTTTCTTTGTCATAAGGAGCCTTTGCCTGGAAATGCGTATGCTCCAGACATTTTTCCATCATATTTTCTTACTTAACATACTGCCATCTATACCTAGATCTTTTGCTATTTTTGTACTTGCTTGACCTGTTTCTTTAACCAGCTTAACAGCTTCTAATTTGAATTCTGCTGTATATTCTCTTCTATTTGTCATATTTTGAAAAAACGTTTTATTTTACTCCAAAAACGTCTTAACTTTCTCTCTACTTTTTCTGGACTACTCCGAATCGGTTGACAAATTGGACGCTTGATAAGCATAATTTGGAGCTTCTTGTGTAATGACTATATCATGAGCGTGACTCTCTCTTAATCCTGATGCAGTAATAGTAACAAATTTACAATTTTTTTTCATCTCTTCTATATTCCTATTACCAGTATACCCCATTGCAGCTTGCAATCCGCCAATCAATTGATGGATTACTCCTGAAGCTGGACCTTTGAATGGAACTCTTCCTTCCACTCCTTGTGGAACTAATTTGAGTTTTGAATCTTTATCTTGAAAATAACGGCTAGCTGAACCTCGTTTCATTGCACTAATAGATCCCATTCCTCGATAGCCTTTATATGCTCTGCCCTTATACATAATAATCTCACCTGGGCTTTCGTCAGTGCCAGCAAAAATCGAACCAATCATCACAGAGTCAGCACCAGCTGCAATAGCTTTTGCAACATCTCCTGAGTATTTTACCCCACCATCAGCAATTAGTCTGACGTTTCTTGCTCTACACGCCTCTGCAACATTCTTGATTGCAGAGAATTGTGGCACACCAACACCTGTAACTATTCTGGTTGTACAGATTGATCCTGGTCCTATTCCGACCTTCACTGCATCAACACCCGCATCAATCAACGCTTCAGCAGCCTCCTTTGTTGCAATGTTTCCGCCAATTAATTGCGTATTAGGATACATCTTTTTTATTTCCCTAATGGTATTGATAACGTTTTCGGAATGACCGTGAGCAGTATCCACAACAACTACATCAACTTCTTCTCCGATCAAAGCTTCACATCTGTCTATACCATCTTTTTTACCAGTGCCAATTGCAGCGGCAACTCTGAGACGCCCTTTACTGTCTTTACATGAATTTGGGTATCTATTGTATTTTTCAATGTCTTTAACCGTAATTAAACCTATACAACAAGAATTTTCATCTACGACCAAAAGCTTTTCTATTCTATTTTCATGCAACAATTTCATTGCTGAGGCACTATTCACTCCCTGCTCCCGCACTGTCACTAACTTATCTTTTGTCATCACTTCGGAAACTTTTACATTCATGTTCTGGTCTTCAATAAATCTCACATCTCGGTTAGTTAAAATTCCAACTAACTTGCGTTGATCGACTACAGGAATGCCAGAATAATTGTGCTCTCTCATTAATGAAATTGCTTCCGCAACTGTTTTATCCGGTGAAATCGTAATTGGGTTATACACGATCCAACTTTCATATTTTTTCACCCTTCTTACTTCTAAAACTTGTTCATCTATTGATAAATTCTTATGTATGCAACCTATCCCTCCATGTTGGGCAATAGCTATTGCAAAGCCCGATTCAGTAACAGTATCCATTGCAGAGGATATGAGAGGGATATTTAGTTCTATACTATTTGTTAAATAAGTTTTTGTATCTGCATCGCAAGGCAATATATTAGAATAGGCTGGCAAAAGAAGTATATCGTCAAACGAATAACAAGCTTCCATTTTTTTCATAGGCTTTATTTAAAGCTTATACGCCAATTAATTAAATTGCAATAGGCAAAATTAGCTAGGAGCCTTTAATTGTATAGCTCTAACTGTTTTTAGGAGATAGAAAAGCTATATGGTTGCTAATACATTTTATTGCAGAATAAGCATTCTATAGCTAACCCAAGAAAGGTTTCCCTACGTCATACCACGATTCATTCGCGGTATCTCTAGATCCCGCTAACAAGCAGCGGGATGACGGTTCTTCAAATCGTTAAGGTGTCATCCAAGCCTCCTATGATGTCATTCCAGTGTCCCTATGATGTCATCCCAGTGCCCAAGCAACAAGGACAACATTGCAAATTTAGAGTTCAAAAGGGTTATTCCTCGAGAACTACTGCGTCAGAAAGCTGGCGCTGAATTTGTATATAATGTTGATCTTGGAGGTTTTTATGAATAATAGTGAGAGAAAAGAGAAGTTAGAAACTCGCATTTTATCAAGTAGAGGCAGGTCTTTGCTTGACCATGAGCTACTGGAGCGTAATCTATCTGAATATGCAGAAGGAAGAGAAGTTGCCAAAAGGCTAATGGAGCTCTTTAGTAGTTTAGGGAGGGTAATTAATGCTGATTTTCATGAACTAAAAAATGTTACAGGAATGAACGATGGAGCAATAGCAAGTATTTTTTGCCTGAAAGAGATTTTCGATAGGATATTGAAAGGTAAGTTAAAAAAGCTGTCGATTCTTGATAATAGAGAAGAGCTATTAAAATACTTTAAAGCAGCAATAGGGCAGTCACGAAAGGAAAGCTTACGAGTAGTATACTTAGATCGAAGTGGTCATTTAATATATGAGTATATTCAAGACTGTGGAACTATAGACAGAGTACCTCTGTATGTGAGGGAAATAATAAAACAGGGATTACTGATTGACGCATCATCTGTTGCAATTTCACATAATCATCCAAGTGGAGATATAGAGCCATCAAAGGAGGATGAGGATAACACACTTACATTAGCTGCAACCTGTGAAAATGTAGGAATGAAATTAATAGATCATATAATCGTAACACAGAAGAGCCACTTTAGTTTTTATGATAGTGGTTTATTATAGTATGCTATAAATCAAAGAAGGAAAGTTCTCTAGCTTTCCTTCTTTTTTTCCACTTCATAAATTAAAAAATTCAATATAAGCTTGAACAGCTAAAATTAGTAATAAAAAGTGGAATTAGGCAAAAAAATAAAGGAACTTAGGTTATACTGTGGCTTGACACAAACTGAATTAGGAAAAAGAATAGGTGTTTCATATAGACAGATACAAAGGTACGAAAATGGTTCAAATTGCATTTTAGCCAGTAGACTGTATGACTTAGCAAAAGCCCTATCGATTAATGTTGCTGATTTTTTTACTGATATGCACGCCGACTCACATGAAAGTTACGATGAAGAAATACTAGAACTAGTCAAAGGATATAACGAAATTAAGAGCAAAAGGTTACGTAGTGTAGTTTATATATTGGTAAAATCTTTTTCCCAAAGTGATAATACATAGATCTGATACGTAAAATGACCATACAACATCCTATCGATAAGCAAATAGGTGAAAGAATAAGGAAAAGAAGGCTAATATGTGGTTTTAGCCAAAGGGACTTAGGAAAAAAGCTTGGAATTTCATTTCAGCATATACAAGGATATGAAACTGGAGAAGTTAGACTTATAGTTGATAGGTTATATAAATTAGCAGAAGCTTTGTCCGTTGATATGTCATATTTTTTTACCAAAGCCTCTGAGGACTTGCATGATAAGGCCTTTCACAGCGATGTAGGCAGCGAAGAAATATCAAGATTAGTAAGAGAATATAGAAAAATTAAAGATGAAACATTGCGTGATATTGTGCATTCAGTGATAAAGGCTCTTGCTAACAAATAGTACAAATTTTAAAGTTCAGGTATTTTTTATAATATAAAACACTTCTACAAGCAATACTAATTAAGGTAAATTTTTTATGGTAATCTTAATTAAATTTCAAAAACTACTTTACTTTGCAATAATTATGGCTATGTAAAACATAGCCACCAATCAAGAACGTCCTACAGATGTCGTTTTGTCATTTTTTAATTTATCTACCCAAGAAAAAGTCTCACTACTCTTAGAATTTGGATCGCCCCATCTTCCACACCTAGTAAAACTGCCTTTTTCTACTGCTTCTTTAACAGACATGCCACCAAATAAACACCCCTGTCCTATGATTTCTCCTATTTTTTGCAACTCATTCCACATTTCTTCATCTTCCACCTCAACTTGTACTTGATGATAGTCTCCTGTATCGTGATATACCATTAAATTTAGCTCTCCTAGGCTAGTGCAAAGTGTTACTGTAAAAGCGCTGTTATCGGATATATCTACGTAATTTCTTTTACCGTCTTTCCCGGTTTTGACCTCAACTTCACCATCACCTATTTTTATGATATTACCGCCAAGGTTTAAGTCTCCTTTACTTAAGCCCAAATTTTTTGCACCTTCTATAACTTTGGCAACATCAACTATGCAGCTATGTGAAAATTCAATATAGAAGGTCTTATTATCAATTTCTACATCTTCAACAGTTCCTTCTATAGTAGCGTCTTCTCCAACTTCCCTAAGTTTCTTGAGCCTACTATATATTTGTGGCTCAATTTCTTTTTGCACCTTTTGATGAATTTCAGTTATTTTCTTATCAACTTGTACATTAAAATCTGCTCCATTTAATGCTAACTTTCTGATTATATCCTCTTGTTTATTCCCTTTGAATTCATCACGATACATCTTAAACATTGTAACGTTAGCGAAGCCAAAGCCATCTTCATTGGCAGCATTTATTCTTATTCCTAAGTCTAAAGCTTCATCGATAACTTTACTTAACTCGTTTATATTTTTAGCTGCAATAGCTTTTTCCAGGAATTCATTTAGTTTCATATTTTCATATTCACTTAGTCTTATCCTGCATAAAGCTGATCGAAATGGATTGAGCTCCTCAGGATATGTTAAGACAGGTAATTTACTAATCTTTTTATTCGCTGTTGGAGCAGCTTTTATAAAATTAGGTAATAACCCTTCTTTTGCTATTCGCTCTACCGCTTTTAACATTTTACTAGACAAATTTTTACCATTTATTTTTTTCATTGTAATCCTCACTTAATTTCATTACTATTCGATCATATCGTGATAAATATTATTTAATTGTTAATATTATATGACTTATTGATTTACTGTATGTTATAATAACAAGTTTTACGGGCATTTACACTAGAAAAACACATCTTGTAAAAATTATTTCAATTTCAATCAAAGTTGGGTATTGTGATTATAAAACTGAAAGAAATGGATCTCTTGTCTTACTCCACTGAAAAGTTGAAGAAGCATTGTCAGCTACTTGATAATGAAGAAAAAATAATTCTATATGAGCAGCTGCTAGACAAGGCTAAAGACATACTTGAAAATTCAAGAGATAATGTTTCTGAACTGAAAAAGATCAGTAAAGCTGCTGTAGCAATAGAGGAAACTACCGATAAGCAGTTACTAGAAAAGTTTAATGATGACCACCCGCTAAGAGAAGTGGACATTTTAATCTACTCTCCTCAAGGAAATACTGAATATCTATTCAGCATAGATAACTCGTCGGAGCTTTATGATTTAAAAGAAGATAAGGATAAAGCTCTTTATAATGCAGTAAAATCAAATGATGTTGAGCTTGTAAAAAAGCTGCTCATGATCCTTCTACCTCAAGAAGTAGGTAATTTTGATGTAGAATACTTGGAAGAATTAAAAATATTGCTGTCAGGAATTCACAAAGAATTGCAATTATCACAAGATATGAAAAATTATCTTGAGAAGACAATAAAATTCTATAGTTTTTTATGTAGTAATTTTAACTTACTAGTTGCAAATCCCACTGACGTAAAAGCCATGATTGATCTATTTGCTGCTCAACCAAATATTGATTACCAAATAGATAAGCTTCTGCTTTCTTTTATTGTGAGAGATGTAGAGGAAGAAAAGTTAAGTTCTGAAATCAGTTACATGATAGAACTTCTCGAGCAGCATGAAAGATTTTCTGAGCTTGAATATAAGGTTAGAAGATTAAGATCAGAGTTTGCAAGTGGTAAAAGCAAATATTCGGCTGAAGTAATACGAAATAGCATTGCAGAACGAGAAAAAGAGATGAGGGAAATTGAGAAAAGGTATATAACGCTACATAATTTAATTAGCGAAAGACAGAAATTATTGAAGCAATTTTTTTGTTGACTGTTTTTCCATTTCATAAAATTTGTTGTAAATTGAATAACTGAAATTAAAGGTGCAATTAGGCAAAAAAATAAAGGAACTTAGGTTATACTGTGGTTTGACACAAACTGAATTGGGAAAAAGAATAGGTGTTTCATATAGACAGATACAAAGGTACGAAAATGGTTCAAATTGCATTTTAGCCAGTAGACTGTATGACTTAGCAAAAGCCCTATCGATTAATGTTGCTGATTTCTTTACTGATATGCACGCCGACTCACATGAAAGTTACGATGAAGAAATACTAAAATTAGTCAAAGGATATAACGAAATTAAGAGCAAAAGGTTGCGTAGTGTAGTTTATACGTTAGTAAAATCTTTTTCTCAAGGTTACAATGAGAGTTAGTATTGCTTTGATATATAAATTAAGATATTAACAAATGATTGTGCAAGCTGAACAACACCCTATTGATAAAGAAATAGGTGAAAGAATAAGGAAAAGAAGGCTAATGTGTGGTTTTAGCCAAAGGGACTTAGGAAAAAAGCTTGGAATTTCATTTCAGCATATACAAGGATATGAAACTGGAGAGGTAAGGCTTATAGTTGATAGGCTGTATAATTTGGCAGAAGCTTTGTCCGTTGATATGTCGTATTTTTTTACCAAAGCCTCTGAAGATTTGCATGATAAGGCCTTCCATAGTGATGTGGGCAGCGAAGAAATATCTAGACTAGTAAGAGAATATAGAAAAATTAAGGATGAAACGTTGCATGATATTGTCCATTCAGTAATAAAAGCACTTGCTAATAAATAATATAGGCCCCAAAGAAAATATCGTATCAAATTTCGTTCTATCAAGCCAAGACCTCCACATCTTAACGGCAAAGTAAAGCAATTGCTATGCAAACAGCAGTGTAGCATTTTTCGTCAATATTAGGTTCTGTTTCTAGTGTTTGCGTAGTAGAAATTGCGTCTAGCAGCCTTCTCATCCTATCATTTTTAGCTGAGCCTTTTAGAACACAACCAACTAATAAGGGATAGGACCTCTTGAGCAGATCAAAATATTCCTAAATCGATCTGCTTCATTAACTTCAGCTTCTTTTTCTATTAGGGCTCCTACTAGACTGATATTAAGAGGACAATTCCCAAATCCAAATGTAGGCTGTGTGTAATATCATTTTATGGACCTTGAAAGAAATATTTGCATTGTAAAATGATCAGGTTATATATTAAGAGATTGGAATATTGGCACATATAGCTTCTTACTAGTGAGTGGTTATTAATTTGAAAATTAGGAGGGTAAAGTGGTAGGTCAACAATCTTTTAATGACACTATAACACAAGCTATACAAAATAATGATGTAGGAGAGTTAAAAAAGTTCATTGTTGAT
The DNA here is from genome assembly GCF_947251755.1 of Wolbachia endosymbiont (group A) of Philonthus cognatus. Classification (NCBI taxonomy): domain Bacteria; kingdom Pseudomonadati; phylum Pseudomonadota; class Alphaproteobacteria; order Rickettsiales; family Anaplasmataceae; genus Wolbachia; species Wolbachia endosymbiont (group A) of Philonthus cognatus. The sequence goes on along the minus strand of NZ_OX366388.1, from coordinate 1,430,700 downwards.
GTTGGGGCCAATGATAAAGATGGCTGGAAGTTATTACACTATGCTGCCAAATTTGGCAGTTATAAAGTTGTAGAGCATTTGGTAGATAAGGAAAATGCAGACATTGACGTTAAAACTAATGAAGGGAATAAACCTTTGCATATTGCAGCTGATAATGGACATAAAAAAACTGTGGAGTTCTTTATTGATAAAGGAATGGATGTTAATGATCAAGGTAAAGATCAATGGACCCTTTTGCATTATGTTGCTAATAAAGGTCACTTAGAGCTTGTGAAGTTTTTACTAAGAAAAAATGCAACCATTGATGCTCAAGATGAAAATGGTAGGACACCTCTTCATCTTGCTGCCGAAAAAGGTCATTTGCCAATTGTAAGGTTCCTAATAAAAAAAGAAGCAAATATTGATGTTCAAGACTCCAGTGATAAAACACCTTTACAAGTAGCTATCGAACAAGGTGATAGTCATGAGAAGGTTGTGAAATTATTGAGAAGCAGAGGATTATTTAATGCTGTAAAAAGTAATACTCTTGACGATAATCTTGATGAAATTAAAGAGTTTTTCAATAATAAAATTGATGTTAATTATTCAGACCAGAATGATTGGACACCACTTCATCATGCTGCTGGTAAAGGTTGTCTGAAAATTGTGGAATTTTTAGTAAGAAAAGGAGCAGACATCAATGCTAAAACTGATGATAGAGACAAGCCTATACATATCGCTGCAAAAAATGGACATAAAAACATTATCGGATTTTTCATTGATGATCAGAAATTAAGCATTAATGAGCAAGGAAAAGATAAATGGACACTGCTACATTATGCTGCTGCAAACAACCATCTTAACGTTCTACAGTACCTAATTGAGGATAAAAAAGCAGATATTGATATACAAGACAAAGATAATTGGACGCCTTTGCATCATGCTGCTAATAAAGGTCATCTACCAATCGTAAAATTCCTTATAAAGAAAGGAGTAAACATTAATGCTGAAAATTCTCAAGGTAAGGCACCAGTAGATCTGGCAAATGAGTCTGAAGTAATTCAATTCTTACTGAATGAAGCACTATTTAATGCTGTAAAACAAAATAGAGTATTGGAGGTGACGAATTACCTTAATAAGAAAGTTAACGGCACAAAAGTTGAGGTTGACTATAGAGATCAAAGTAACGGAACTTCGCTTCACCACGCTGCACAGCATGGCTATTTAAATATAGTTGAACCTTTAATTGAGCATGGAGCTAACGTAAATGCAACTGATGTAAATAAGTGGACTCCACTGCATTATGCATCTGAAGGCGGACATCTAAAAATCGTAAAATTTTTAACGAAAAAACGGGCAGACATTAACATTAGAAATTCCGATGAGGACAGACCATTACACGTTGCAGCCAAAAGTGGGCATCAGTCAATAGTAAGATTTTTCATTAATGAACGGGGAATGGATATTAATGATTCAGGTAGAGATGGTTGGACACCACTTCACTATGCTAGTGCAAATAATCATTCACAAATTGTAAGTTTTCTTTTAGGAAAGGTAGGCATAGATATTACTATCGAAAATGCTCAAGGTAAAACACCTTTGGAACTTGCAAGTGGTAATCAAGAAATTATAAGATTATTGCAAAGTAAGTCATTGCTTGATGCTATAAAACAAGAAAGATATGTTCAGGTTCAAAAGTCTCTTGAGAGTGGGGCTGATCCTAACTCTCCAGGTGAAGGTAGTTGGACACCACTCCATTATGCAGCTAAAAAAGGTAACTTATCAATTGTTATTCTTCTTATAGAAAAAGGAGCAAATATTGAAACTCAAAATTCAGATGGGAATAAGCCCATACATATCGCTTCACAATATGGTCATACAAATACTGTAAAGCTTCTACTCAATAGCAAAGTTAATGACAGGGGTAAAGATAACAGAACACCTCTACACTATGCTGCTGAGAACAATCATTTTGAAATTGTCCGATATTTGGTAGAAGAAAAAAGCGCAAACATTAATCTTAAAGATGCCGATGAGAATAAACCTCTGCACTTTGCGGCAAAGAATGGACATACGGATATAGTAAAGTTTTTTCTTGATAAAAAGCTCAGTGTTAACGATTTAGGTAAAGATAGCTGGACACCACTCCATTATGCCGCTGAGCAGGGCAGGTCGGAAGTTGCAGAGCTTTTGATAACAAGAGGTGCAGATATCAATGCAGAAAACTCTGGTGGCAAAACACCTCTACAACTTGCCAAGGATGAAAGAGTCAAGGAGTTATTGTTAAATAAAGCGCTTTTTGATGCTGTGAAAGAAGGAAGTTTAGTTAGAGTACAAGACTCTTTCAGAGATGGGGCTAATGTAAACTCTACTAATAGGTGGGGATTGGGGCTTTTACATGTTGCTTCTGTAAGAGATGATTTACCATTAATAAAGTTTTTGGTGGAAACTCAAGGAGCGGATATCAATGCTAAAACTAAAGATGGAGATAAACCTTTACATATTGCCGCTGAAAAAGGTTCTTTAGAGACTATAAAATATTTTCTTAATAGAAAAAATAGTGTAAGTGAAGCAAACGTTGGAAAGTTAAATGTTAATGACAGAGGCAAAAATAATTGGACGCCTCTACACTATGCTGCCAAATATGGCCACTCAGAAGTAGTAGAGTTTCTTATAGGGAATGGAGCAGATGTTAATTCGATAAGTTTTGATGGAAAAACACCATTGCAGCTTACTACCGAAGAGCGCATTAAAGGGCTCCTGCAAAATGAAGCATTATCTCGTGCTGTAAAATTGGGGAATGATGATGAAGTTATAAGGTATTTAGACAGCGGAGCCGACGTTAATTACTCAAGTAGGAATGGTTGGACGGTATTGCATGATGCATCCAGTAAAGGACATCTTGGAATTGTAGAAGCGCTAACTTCAAGAAAAGCAAATATTAACGCTCGAGATTCAAATAATAACAAGCCTTTGCACATTGCTGCTGATTACGGTCGTAAAAATATAGTCGAATTTTTTCTTAGGGAGCCAAGAGTAGGTCTTAGTGTTAATGATATAGGCAAAAACAATTGGACACCGCTGCACTACGCTGCAAACAGAGGCGGTTTAGCAGTTGTAAAGCTTCTCATAACAAAAAAGGCAAATATTAATGCCCAAGACTCTAGTGGCAATAAGCCATTGCATATTGCTGCTGATAATGGACATAGAGGCATTATAGAATTTTTTTTAAGACAGCATGAAAACGAAGTAAGTATTAATGACAAAGGTCATGACGATTGGACTATGCTACATTGTGCTGCTGATAAGGGTTATCCAGAAGTTGTAAAGTTCCTGATAGAAAAAGGAGCAGATATTGATGCTAAAAGTACTGACAACAAAACACCATTGCAATTAGCTAGTGGTAAAAATCATCAAGAAGCGACCAGGTTATTGCTTAACAATGCATTATTTAATGCTGTGAGACAAGGAGACCGTGGTAAAGTTGAGCAGTACCTTGTTGATGGAGCCGACCCTAATTATAAAGGTAAGAATGATTGGACACCATTACATGACGCTGCTAGCAAAGGTTATATTGAAATTGTCAGACTTTTAAAGGAACGAGGAGCAAATGTTGATGCCAAGTCTTATGATGCCAAACCTTTGCATTATGCTGCAAGAAACGGGCACGAAAATTTGGTAAAATTTTTACTACAAGGAAGGAGAGAAAATGTTGACGATCGTGGTAGAAATAATTGGACGCCGCTACATTATGCTGCTAGACATGGACGCTTGGCAGTAGTAGAACTTCTGGTAGGAGAAGACGCGGATATCAATCTTAGGGATACTAACAGAAATAAGCCATTGCATATTGCTGCTCAATATGGTCATACAAACGTGGTGGAGTTTTTCCTAAGGAAAAACAGAGAAGGGTTGAGTATCGATGACAAAGGTACAAGTGGAAAAACAGCTTTGCATCAAGCAGCTGAGAAAAGCCATTCAGCAGTTGTAGAATTTTTGATAGAGAAAGGCGCAGATATCAATATTCAAGATTCTGAAGAAAACATGCCATTACAACTCGCAACTGACCATGAGATTATTAAATTGTTACAAAATAAGGCGTTATTTAATGCTGTTAAGCAGGGAGATCGTGATAAAGTTAATGAGTATCTTAATAATGGAGCTAATGTTAACATTACTAATAAATGGGGATGGGGAATGTTACATACCGCTGCTGCAGATGGTAATCTATCAATAATCAGGTTTTTAGTAGATGATAGAGGAGCAGACATTAATATTAAGAATATCGACAGAGAAAACCCATTACATATTGCTGCTAAGAACGGGCAAGTTGATGTTGTAGAGTTTTTCCTTGATCGTGGAGCAAGTGTTGACAGTCTGGGTAAAAATAACTGGACACCACTGTACTATGCTGTTGATGGAGATTATTTAGAACTCTCGAAACTTCTACTCAAAAAAGGTGCGAACATTAATGCTAGAAGCACTGATGATAGAACAATATTACAACTTGCTGAGGAAAAGGATCATAGCGAGATTGTTGATTTGTTGTTAAACGAAGCACTGTATTATGCTGTATTGCATAATGATATACCAATGGTTAAAGGATATCTCAAAAAAGGAGCTGATGTCAATTATACTGGACATAGTGATTGGACATTGCTGCATTGTGCCACGGATTTAGGAAATTTAAAGCTTGTAAAAGTTTTAGTCGAAGAAGGAGCAGATATTAATATTGCAGCTAATGATGTAAAGCCATTACATGTTGCTACTTTGCATGGAAATAGAGACATAATAGAGTTTTTTCTCGACAAGGGTGCAAATGTTAGCGATCCAGGTTATAAAAGCTGGACACCATTACATTATGCAGCTGAAAAAGGCAATTTGAGCGTTGTTAAGTTTTTAGTCAAGAAAAAAGCAGACATTAATGCCCAGGACTTTAGTGGTAGAACGCCATTACAGTTAGCTACTGAAAAGCGCAATCTTGAAGTGGTAAAAGCTCTGTCAGGTGCAGGTCTATTTTATGCAGTAGAGCAGAAAGATTTAAGAAGAGTTGAGTATTATTTTCATATAGGTGCAGATGTTAATGCAGGAGATAGCAGTGGTTTTACGCCACTACATAAAGCTGCATCACTTGGTGACCTAGAAATTGTAAGGTTTTTGCTTAACAAGAATGCTAGTGTTAATGCTAAAGATAATAAGCATTATTTTAGTGCATTACATGAAGCTGCAAAGGGTGGTAACTTAGAGGTGATGAAATTGCTTATCGGTCATAAAGCAAATATTTGTGATAACGCAAGAAATGGAGTAAACCTTATGCATATTGCTGCTCAATACGGTCATAAGGACGTTGTAGAATTTCTCCTGAATGAGAGGATGTCGGTTGATGATTGTGATAATGATAAATGGACACCACTTCATTATGCAGCTAAAGGCGGTAATCTGGAGATTATAAAGCTCCTTATATGCAAAGGAGCAAGTGTTGATGCACAAGATTCTAATAGCTTAAAACCTCTGCATGTTGCTGCTCAACATGGCCATACAGATTTAGTAGAGTTCTTTGTCGTAGAAAAGAAGTTCAATGCTAATGATCAAGACAAAAACAATCGTACAGTAATGCATTATGCAGCCGAGAGCGGTAATTTACGTACTATCAACTTTCTCTTCAATAAAGGAGCAGATGTTAATGTACTTGATGCTAGGGGCGTAAGTCCTTTACATGTAGCAGCTGAGCACGGGCACAAAGCTGCAGCTGAGTTTTTCTTAAATAGAAGATTAAACATTAATTATCCAGACAGTGATAATAGAGTATCACTCCACTATGCTGCCAAAGGAGGTAGTTTGGAAATGGTTAAATTGCTTTGCAACAAAGGGGCAAATGTAAATGCCAAAGATTCTAATGATGGAAAGCCTTTTCACACTGCTGCTCAATATGGTCATAAAGATATTGTAGAGTTTTTCATTATACAAAAGCTGTTAAGTGTTAATGATAAAGGTAAAGATGGTTGGACACCTTTATATTATGCTGCTAGTGGCAGGGATGATATAACTCATAAATATGTGAACGAGAGTAAGCTTCTGGAAGTCATCAAATTTCTTTTTCGTCAAGATAGGAATGTTATTAACACAAGAGATTCCTATGGCGCTGGGCCTTTACATATTGCAGCTGAGTATGGACATAAAGGTATTGTAGAGTTTTTCATGCAAAAGGAATTAAACGTTAACAGCACTGATTTTGACCAACTAACACCTTTGCATTATGCTGCTCTACATAGCCATTTAGAGGTTGTAAAGCTTCTTGTAGAAGAAGGAGGAAATATTAGAGCTATAGATAATCATGGTAACAAACCAATGCACTCTGCAGCTAAAAATGTGCATAAGAACATTGTACTGTTTTTTGTACAGCAAGGATTAAGTATCAATGATCCCAATACTCGCAAAATGTGGACACCGTTACACTATGCTGTTTATTCTGGTAACCTAGATTTTGTTCAGTCGCTTTTAGCTGAAGGAGCAGACTTTAATGCTATAGATACTAATGGTGCAAAGCCATTACATATTGCTGCAGAACGTGGGTACCCAAGGATTATAGACCTTTTAATCAACCAGGGGATGAGTGTTAATGATTTAGGTAAGAACAATTGGACACTCCTTCATTATGCCGCAAGAAACGGTCACTTGGACACAGTAAGGTTTTTAGTGAAAGAGAAAAGAGCGGATATTAATGCGAAGGATTCAAGAAGTAGAAAGCCATTACACATTGCTGCTGAGAATGGACATAAGAATATTACAAAATTTTTCCTTGATAAGGGATTGAGTATTAATGATCAGGATGCTAGGAAATGGACACCACTCCATTATGCTGTTAGTCATGGTCATTTGGAGACTGTAAAATTCCTTATAGAAGAGATGGGAGCAGATGTATACTCACTCACTGTTAACCGTGAGAGTCCTCTTGATATAGCCATTGCTAAACAATACGAAGGAGTTGCAGAATATTTAACTCAAGTACAGGAAAGAAGAGGTCAAAGAAATAGACGTTTTGCTATTGCTGATCAATCACAAAGTAGCGGAGCAGGCACACAAACCTCATTTATAAATAGTGGAATAACTTGGATAAAAGATTGGACAAGCAAGTTATTTTCACAATCGATCAAAGCCATAGAGCAACCAAGTTCTTTAAATTATCCTGTTTCTTTACTTGAAAAAGATCGCACGAATCAGAAAACATCATCTCCTTACTGCCAAACAGCTACATCGATTATTCAAGAGAGACTTAACAATATTAACAGTGGGGATATGATATTTTACTATATGTTATATAGTTGGTTTCAGGGAAATAAACATAAAATCACACCTGTAAATTTTGAGAACAATGGTTTATCTAGTGAAAGCATAATCGCATACTCATTACGCGTCGGAGAAGAATTTACACTAGCAGTAAAAAATGCAGCATATAGAAGTGGTATAGCGTGGAAGTCATTAAAAATTGACTTTTTAGAAGTACAAAAAGCTATTTCAGCGAAAATTGCAAGTGGTGATTCAATTCCTAGTCTTTTAGATTCATATGTAGACAAAGCATGTCTACAGAATTTAAGCTCAAAACAGGTTAATAATTTTAAAAGAGCTTATAATAGCGAAAAAAGTCAAATTCTATATGACAATTATTATGAGCTACAGAGTAGCCCAAGCAAAATCCAGGCTGATGTTCAGGTTGCTTCTCATATGCAGAACGTTTTTGTAGAAAAATGCATAAAAAACGAAAGTAAAGAAGCGCTGACATAACTATATAAACCTGCTACTCGTTATTAAAATAGCAGGTTTAGGAGGTTACCAATTAATCATTGCTTTATAAGGAACCATAATCATGATTTCCTCAATTTTGTTTGTATCAGCGTTGTTAATTTTCATACTCCAATCACTGCCAATTGTAAGTGAAGGATTAACAATCTTTTTAGAATTACGTTCCCAACTATAGTTATTCACCTTAATGGTTATTCTACTCATATCTGGTGTAGTGGGTATAACACAAATATTATTTTCTCCATCTAAATCAACAGATGGGTTTTTAATGTGAATAGGGAAAATTTCAGAGGATAGTTTGAATTTCAGTTCAGCAGGACGTCCTTTTGTTTGTTTAAATTTTTCCCATTCTTCTGGGTAAAGAGTACTTAAATTTGCTACTAATGTGCCTTGATAATACTTTATTTGATCAAGATTTTTTACTTGACGACTTAAAACCTCACCTCCATTTAGAGCTGTATAGTCCAAATGAATTATCACATCAGAAATAGTACTAATATCAAACCTATTGGTTGCTTGAGGAAGGCTTAATTCCCAGGTAGAAACTGCACCTGTGCCTTCAAATGGTAAGTAACGTTCATCACCAAAACTAAGTTCAAATAACCCACTATCTTGATCAGCTTTTGAGATAGCAATTTCTTGATTTGGCTTCCAGTTAACTCTTAAAAGATCAGTTTCAGGCTGTTCTTCTTCACTTGGGTTCACTAAATATTCAATTGCGTTTATTGCACCATCACTTTTTAACACTACTTGGTTACTTGTTTGTTGCAAACTTGCATGAACATTTTCATAAGGACCAACTACTGCTGGAACAGTAATCTTTATATCTTTAATCTTACGAGCATAGTGACCAGGGAAATCCAGATCGAAAAGTTTTTCTGTGAAAGGGAATTTACAACTGCCTTTAGCTTTAAGATTATAAAGTGCTATAGGATCGAGTTGTTTTAGTGAAACTACTTTAGTGATTTCTAACCTTCTTTCATTGATGTCATGGTACTCTTTGTCAAGTTGCTCAAGTTCAAACTTTAACTTTTGCCCTGAAAGTAGGCCTTCTTTTAAACTGTTCCAGTGTCCAGATTGAATGAATGTTTTATCATTATCAATCTCATACTGATAAGCCCATTCAGCTTGCCTTGCAACTTCTAGTGCAAGTCTATAAGTTTTAATATATAAGCTTTTAAGTTCTCCCTTCATCCAGCTATATAACTCTTGGTTAGTAAATTTACTTCTAAAGAACTCTTCTTTTTCTCTGATTTGCTTGATTGATTCCTTGTGGGCTCTAAGGTCTTGTGTAGCATTAGCTTGATTTATTCTATTAGCTTCTATTTGATGGCTAATTTGCTCAACATCATGAGTTGCCATGATTTTTTGCAGATCCCAATCTTGTGCCCGTCTTTCGTAGCTTGCTGAGATACTGAGATTCTGCGAGAGAGCACCAGTTACACTAGAGAATATTTCAAGCCCACGTGCTATTGAATCTGCTGAACTACCAGGTTGAAACCCTCCACAAGAAAAGCCAAATATTGTAGGAATAGCGTGTAGCGGAGCTGCAACTTGTCTAGCAATACCTGCTGCAGCTAATGTAATTGTTGATGCTACAGATGTAGCCATAGAAGAAATTTCAAGAGCTGACCAATCTTGTTCAATCAATTTTTCATAATGAGATTTTCGATCTCTTGCACTGCTTAAGCTTGCATTAAGGGCTTTAGCTTCTTCTTTTAATGTTTCTACGGCTTTTTCCTTAATAGTTGTCATTAGGTTAGCCATTGTAGCTTCTTGCTTGTTGTAAAGCAAGGTAAGTGCTTCAGCATCTTTCTTTTCTAAAATACTGAGCAACTCTGAACCAATTTGAGTAACAGTATCAGCAATTGATTTAGCATAAGTGATCATGTACTTAAAGCGATAATGAGGTACTTGAGCTATCTTTGGTAACCTTATAGTACTTCCACCTGCTGCTGCACTTACCAATTGCCTTGGGTCAATTGGTGGTTGAAATAGAGGAAGCTCTAAACGTTTACCTTTGATATCCAAGCAATGTCTTATTTTATAAAGACGATCCTCAATTCTATCCCATAAACCAATAAAGTCTTTATTTTCCGGAGTACAGAAATAGCTGCAATATTCAGTTGTATCAGATGAAACAGGATTAAGTGCAAATTGACCATTCCCACTACTTTGGGCTGGGGTTATTGTTTCTGCTTTACATAGCATTTCCCTGTTAGCAGTTAATACTTCGCACACGTTTCTAGATCTAATTTTAAATTTTCCTTTCTTTTTAGGCTTTTCTCCAAGAAGATCCCAAGCTCTGATATAAAGCATTGTTGCTTGATTAATCCCCTCCCATGAGTTTTGAGAGAATAGCATATCACCCCAGTCAATTAGATTATCTACATACGATATGATTATGTATTTTTCAAAAGAAACCTTTCCCTCTTTGTCAGCTTCCTTATATGGATTAAGTGAGTCAACTAATTCTCTGCTATCACATTGGTGATTAATATTGCCTGGAGGACATTTAGTTTTAAAAGGAGAAAATTGCCAAGCATTACAATCTTTTTTGAGAGGGTTAAAGATATATTGGTACCACTTACGTGCCTCAGCAAACTTCTGCTCCTGGTTGAAAAGATATGCAACCAGTGTTGGAATATGGAAGAATATTTCCCATAAATATATTCCATAAAATCCGTAGAAGTTGAGAGCTTGTTGCTTCTCAGACATTAAGATAACCTCTGTTCCTTTTGTATAAGCTTCTCTGTAAGCTTCACTAACAAATTCAACAACTGTTTTATCTTTATAACTGTCTTGTTTGTTATCTGCATCCCTTCGACTAACTAAAGCTTTAGCTAATTCTACCTCTTCATCTTGCTTTACTTTGTTTAGCGCTTTATAATCCTTATGCTTTTTACCGTTAATTTCATATTCTGTTTTCTCTTTGTTTAAGGATTCTATTTTATTATTAATTTCCTTTATTTCATTTTTCTTGTCTGTTATTTTCTTATCTAATTTGCTTATTGCATCTGTAAGGCCATCTATGGTACCTTTTCTCTGCAACTCATTCTTTTCTTTTTCTAAAATCTCTATGGTTTTTTCCTTTGCTAATTTATTAATCTTATCAATCAGCTCCATTATTTCTTTCTCTAGATCTGTTAATTGTGTCTTCACTTCCTCTCTTTTACTTTTTGCAATCTGCTTTGATTTTGTTAGCCTTTGCTTCAAATTATTTACTGCTGCCTGTAACTTTCCTTTTTCTATTGGTACTGTTGTTAAATCGTCTTGTATTGACTCTTGTTGTTGTAGATTATCTAACCGTTTCTTCAGATCTTCTGCGTTTTTCTGTAAATTGTTTTCGTTACTTTTTCTATCTGCTATAGCATCTATCTCACTTTGCAGTGATTCTTTTTGCTGTACTTTGTCATTCTTTTCTTTCTCTAGCCCTTTCAGATTTTTTTCTAATTTTTTTACCTCTTGGCTACCCCTTTCTATTCTTTCTTTTATTTCTTTTTCTTGATCCTCAACGCTTTCCTTATATCGCTTTTCGTACATCTCCCCGATACTTTTTTCTATATCTGCTGATTCGATACTATTGAAACTTAAATTTGAATCTACTTTTTCTATACTTAAATTCTTTTTCAATACAAATCGGCTATTTTCAAAACCTTCTTCCAATGATACAAATATTATTTCCCTTTTCTGCTTATCAAAATGCGCTCCTAGCTTTCCTCTAAATTCCTTACTTATATCCTTTGATTTTTGCGCTTCACCTTGTATAAAGTTGTTTAGACTTTTAATCTTGTTCTTAAAGTATTCTATAGCTCCTTCTACAGGTTGATTTATAGTCCATTCACCATCTTTGCTATAATTTACTTTTGTCTTCTCATCCCTTGCTCGCCAATTTTCACATATTTCTTGGTATTTCTTATTCTGATCTCTTAAATCAAAATTTTTTCTTATCTGAGACTCAAACTCTCTACTTACAATAACCTCACTTGGCAATTTCTGCTGAGCGGACCAGCTACCATCTACTCTTTTAAAAATATAACTCACATTCAAAGTAGAGTCATTAATTGACACATCCTCAATTTGCTTTTGCTTTTCAGTCTTTTGTAGCCAAAAAATAAATACTTTACCAAATGCATGAATTACCCTTGCTAAACTAGCCGATACTTGTGTATTGACTTTTTCCCAAGGTAGCCAATTTTGCACCTTACCACCTCCAAAATCAGCAACACGATAATAGTAAGCATAAGGTTCTGCTTGAGTTCGACCTAGAATGTGTAATATATTATTCGCAAAATAAGTATCAACTATCTGCAAATTAATAAGCTGTGAAAAATCTTCAAAGTACTTAATATATGCATAAGCTGCTTCTTCGTCTGCAAGATTGCCTTGCATTAAAGTATTTTGTAATTCCCTATACTCTGCAGTTGCAGATTTACGTAGCGTAGGGTTGAGGTAATTTTCAGGGTATAATGCAACCTTTTTAGTTGCTTCCCATTCTCTATAATTATCCAACAAATCCCACATTTCCTCGGTTAATTTAGAATTAACTGTTACTCCTTCTTCGAGACCCAATATGCAACGGTGAATATAAAGCTGAAGACTATTTAGCCCTGCTTTGAGCGGAGAAATTTTTGAGCAATCGCTCATTTCAACATCGATTAATAGGAATGCGTATAGGTTGCGCATATTCTTGTTCTTGATTCCAGGGTATGTGTGTAACATGTAACCTGCCAGAATATTGCGCTTCTGGTTTTCTAGATGTTCTTTTACCCCCTCTACATAACTTAGCAATTCCCGTAGTTTCCTTTCAATGCCATTGTACTTATTCCATCCAGTAGATGCTGGTAAATTATGCAAGTCTTTTAGTTCCAACAAAATCTCACCAGCTATTCCTGATTGCTCTGACATGTACGTAAAAGACTTGATTTTTAGTAAAGAATCTAGAGGGTGATTCTCTTTACTGAAACACTTTTTAAAAGCATTAATTTCTTTGATTTGATTTAGTAACTTTTTATCCCAATTAGCAAGCTGTGCTATTTTTTCTGTGACTTTGCTTTCATCATAACTGTCACGTAGCCATTCTACATATTGTGAAAGAGTAAGTTCGTTACCTGGAAACTCATCCTGAAGTGTTTTGTAATTTTCAAGAGTCTTAATCTGATCTTCTGTCCACGTTGCTCTTAGCCTATAGGCATCTGCATGATTTGTAATATGATTTATATCTTCTGCATCCATCTTGAGCGTTATAAATACAGCTGTATTATTTAAAAGCTCTTCGATTGCTGCGTCATACGTTACAGATAAACCTATCGAGTATACCCGTTCGTATGTATCACCTTTTGCATTCTTGAAAACTAGAGTTGCTTTATTATTTCGAACACTTATGGAAGTACACTCACCAGGTTTGTAAACATCAACAGCTTTCCAAGCTTTAGCCGTGTCGTCATAAATATCTATTTTTCCACAATATCTTGTGCTACTTGTGATTTCTGCAAGCAATCCATCAGGTATTTCATTATCTACAGCTACATGCACTACCCAACTTTTACTTATAGAATCATAAATATATACTTGACCGGTAGCTCTATTATCCTTCTTCCTTGTAAAAAATATAGCCTTTGCACCGACTACAGCTACTGATACATTTTCACAAACTTCACTAACTGTATGCATTGTCCAACTATTAGCAATACTATCATAAATATCTACTTGTGAAGAGAACTGTTCATTACCCTTATCGCCGCCAAAGAAAATAGCCTGTTTATTAACTACAGCAACTGATGTCATATCACGTGCTTCACTTATTGTATCGTGCACTTCTACCCACTTTTCAGTTTTAGCATCATAAACGTCTATTTTATTGGACCTTGTTTGACCTATTTTACCGCCAAAGAAAATAGCCTTGCCATCAACTACGGCTACTGATGCATTTTCACGGGCTTCACTAATTGTATGTGTTGTCCATTCTTCAGTCTTACTATCATAGATATCAACTTTGGCAGAAGGTTGGTTACCGCCCTTATTGCCACCAAAGAAAATAACTTTTGTATCAACCACAGCTACTGACGCATTTGATCGTGCTTCACTTGCTGTATGCACTATCCATGTTCCATTACTATATATATCTACCGCACTGGATCTCGTATTATTAATTCTGCCACCAAAGAAAATGGCTTTTTCACCAATTACAGCAACCGAAGCATCAGAGCGAGCTCCACTAGCTATATGCTTTTTCCATACTCCATTATCATATGTGTCTACTTGTGATGAGCATAGTTTGCTATCTTTATTTCCACCAAGGAAAATAGCTTTGCCGCCAATAACAGCCACTGCAGCACTATCACGTGCCTCACTAGCTGCTTCAGTTGACCAGCCTCCAGTATCTTCATCATAAATGTCTATTTTTCGTGAGTATTCATTTTCACTTTTCTTACCGCCAAAGAAAATAGCCTTTGCACCAACCGTTGCTACTGCAACATTCTCTCTTGGCTCACTAATTGCATGCTCTACAAGATCCTTTTTAAGTACTTTGCTTTCTCCAAGAAAAACAGCCTTTTGACCAATGATTCCTACATCATGAACGATACTTTTATCTAATGATTCAAGCCTTAGCAGTTGTAAATTTGTTGGTTGTTTTTTTGTAAACTCATGTGTTGCAGCTAGTCCTTCTTCATTAAGCTGTTCTCCTATATATTGCAGTACTAAGTTATGAAAGGCTTTTTCATCACGCTTTAGCTCTGGATCCCTTTCCAGTTCTTCACATATTTTGCTTATCTGTTCTGTATACTTATGAGAAAGCGCAGAAGAATTTACCAGTGTACTTAACTGCTCAATAGTGATGGAATTGTTGCTTAACCAATCGCTTAACTCAATAACGTGCTCTACGTTGTTTATTGTTAGCTCACTAATGTTTAACTGTAGTAAAATCTGTATAACTTCAGCTATTGAAATATTCATCAACTTTGCTAGCAGAATTTGTTTGTGTACTTCTAAAATAAGCGATTTTCCAGCTTTGCTTGATACTTTGTCGTTATAATTAATCAAAGAAGTCAGTTCTTCCTTACTGATGTTCCAAATTTTTTGTAATACGATGCTGTTATCTATGTTTGCAACTAAATCTTTAAGCTTAAATTCACTTGACAAAGCCTTAGTCAAATTGCTTAACTGTTTAAACAATAATTTAAACCTTTCAGTTAACCGGTCGAAATTGTGTAAAAATTTCTGCTCTTTGACACTAATTTTTTCTTGTTTCTTGGCTTTCTTGCTATGAGTAGTAGATTTATAGTTATCAAGCAGCCATTCCACTTCCTGACGTTTGACTCCAGTTCTTGCAATGAATTCATCAAAATTTTCTTCTTTAAATGGTTCAGAAGGTTCCTCTATACCATAAATTTTCTTTAAGTCTGATGCTTTTACTCCTTGTAAAAAGAATAGAGATTCTGCTGCATTACTAGCATCTTCTTTATTTTTACTGGCTTCTATTGATATAGAGGCATCTTGGTACAGTTTACATACCTCACTCAAAGGCTTCTTAAATTTTTCCTGTAAGTTTTTTATTCTGCTTATCTCCTTTAAAGAATTTGCATCGATTTCTTTTATTTTTCTATTATCAACAGCAATCAGTACGCCACTCAGTTCGTCAAATGACCAGCCAAGTTTATTTGCAAGGCGAATAAAGCGATGTAGAAAGCCTAATGCCTGATCAATGTTATCTATATTACCAGAATTGATACTTAGCTTATTGGCAGGATCAATTCTGTTATAGCAGTCAATTAGCCACTCTAATTTATCAGAGTCTATATTAGTTTGAGCAATGAACTTCTCAACGTCTTTAAGCTCACTTTTACTTATACCATAAACTTCGCTTAAGTTAGAACTTGCAGAAGTAATAAGTTCATATTCTTCTGATGAAAGACCTAAAGATTCTGCAACGTTATCAGCTTCTGGTTTTAGCACCTTATATAGATCAGCTAAAGTAATGCCTTGTTTTTCGAGATAAGCGCGTATGCTAACTAAAGGAAAATTAGCAGGCAAGTTAAAAGGATATTTAGCTGTTGCTAACTTCTGCAGAGCATTTCCACCTAGCTTTTTACCTAAGTTTTCTTCCATTATTTCATTAGCAATTTCCAGATATAGCTTTGTCTTGTTAGTGCTATCACAATCCAGTGGAATTTTGAATAAGTCAGGACGACGTGTTTTAAGTTGATGTGTTGGGATGTACTTTTCAATTGTCTCCACCAACTTAACAAAATAAGCCGCTGGACTTAAGACTGACTGGCAATGGTCACATTCGTTATAACCATCCTTAGTTTTAAATATATCTTCAACTATGTTGCTATCTGCATTAGTACTTGTGGTTGTCATATTATTCCCCTTGTAAACTATGTATAATTGCGTCGCACTTCTCTGCAGTATCATGATCAATATTGCAAACTCGTAGTGCTCGGTAATGTGGTTCGGTCATTTCTCTGGCATTTTCTATATACCGAGAGACGAATTCCCTTCTTGCTAAGGCCTTATGGTAAATATCCTTAGCTTCTTGCTCTGTAATTACGTCTTTTACCCTTTCAATAAAGACATCCTCACATAAATCTGTTATCTTAAATGCTGAGTCATGTAAATACTCGTCATTTTCGTTTTTAAAGCTGAGTAATTTCTCAGTTATTTCAACGTTTTCAATTCCCATCTTTTCTAGGCGAAGTTGAGAATCATTTGCTGTATTTTTATTCATTGTAATTTCCCCTTTGGTTGTAAGAATTCTTATATTTTTGAGGTTATTCAGGTCTATTTATGCACCAGGAGCTCTTTTTTGCTTTTTATTAGAACTACTAGCTTGATTATCGTTAGCAGGTCTTTTCCGTTCATTATTTGTTATAGCTATTTCTTGCGTGCGTTGAATCAATTCACTCATGAGATTTTTATATACTGGCTTCAGTCTATGTTTATTAATAATATCTTGATTTCCACTACTCCTGCCAGAATTATTAAGCGTTACCGGGATAGTTACACCTAGTTCTATCTCTAGATTTAAAGCTAATCTGCTGATCTCTAATGGAATGGCATTATTCCTAACGTCACGTAGTATATCGTGAAAAGCAGATAAATAATCCTGTTTAGCCCAGAAAAGCAAATGGTGATCCTTTTCATCCATACTAGGAATAGGGTATGACTCTATTTTTTCAATCAATCCAGTCAAATAATTTGAAATCATCTGATTGCTAAGCTGTTCGCGCCAATTTTCTACTGCAAAATCATACTGGTATCGATCAACAGCATCATCTAGGCTTCCTTGCTGGTTTAATTGAGTTGGAATTAATTCAGTTTTTCCAAACTGGGCTTTTACTATCATTCCTAGACTTTTTTTTGTATGATCTACTCCTCTACCTATCAATCGACCAGTAGCTTTTTCAGAGATGCCAAATCCTACAGTGTGAGCTGCCTGCTTACCACTTGAACGGTAAGCATTTCTGTCCTGATAATTAGCAGCTCTTTGAAACGGGTGTGGATCACTCCGACTATCCCGTAAGAGATCCTGACTAGTGAGATCTATATTATTACTTATGTTTAAACCTTGAGTTAATGCTATTGCACTAAAAAAATCAACAACACGATTGTAGGCATGATCTCTAGCTTGTGTGTAAATCGGTAATTTATCCTGAATTATTCCTTTGCGGCGTGCCATTCCCCCATCATCAACACTATTAACTGGATTTCCCCCAACAAACAGATAAAGATTCAACCCATCGACAGTCCCAGCAGGATCAGGATTTATCCACCTTAGGAGCAAAGGAGCGTAGTAACGTGCACCGTAGTAGTAAAGACCCGTGCTCTCATCTCTTTCCTTTCCTGAATATCTATATTCTTTTTCAGTTACTTCACGAGCTGTTTTTCCTGCAATAAGGGCTGTACCACCAAATGGCAGATATTCCTCATAACTCATGATTTCAGCATTATCATTTAATTCTAAGGCAACTGAATCTAAATGATTACTTAGCTGATAACGACTTTGACTTTCTCTGGTCTCGTCAGAAGTCCCTTTAGTCCAATAATGATGGAGAGCTACTCTACTTTTATCGTCCATTACATGGACAGTATACTTTTCTTTACTTAAACCACTCTCTTGATAAGTTCTCGTAACTTCAATATCGCCAAAGTAGATTTTTTCTACTCGAGTAGAACTTGTCTCGTTGTTCTGATAAGTCTCGGTAACTTTTCTGACTCTTTGTCCACCACTATCATACACATAATATTCACTATCATTTTTACCACTTGGCCTTGTTATAATATCAACATACGCTATGTTATCTCGGTAATTCCAATGCAAATTTTGTGAACCATGAAGCTTAAGTAAATTACCTCTTTCATCATGACTCTCATCTATATTGCTTTCATTGACAGATCTTCTATCTATTATTGGCAAACTTCTATTGGACTTATTTGAGATGTAAAACTCTTTAGTAGAATGATTTCCCCCGTTATGCCTAATTTTCGTAATGTTACTTCCATAATCAAAGTCATAATATTCCGTGTAATTGCTAATCACATTTTGGTTGTTTAGATGCGGAATCGGTGTAATAATTTCTTCCTTTCCACTAAGCGCTGGATGTTCCTTTCCTGTTGCCTCAATCAACCGATAAAGCGAATCATAATGATAATCGGACTTAGTATCTATACTTTTGTTATTTGGAAAAATTGTCTTATAAGACTCATCATTCATGCAAGTAATGTTTCCTATTGGATCATATGTATAATTAATACTTTGTAATTTCTTTTGTCCTTTAACGCTTTCAAGTTTGGTTAATCTAAATGTTTTCGAGTCATAGCTGTAACTAGTAACAACTCCGTTGCCATAGGTAATCGATGTACGTTGACCTTTAGAATTATAGCTGATGTCTGAAACATAGGTTTTTATGTTTTCTCCTTGCTTCTTAAGGTTAATTTGTTTTACTCTTCCAGCTATATCATAAATTGGAATATGAGTATTATTTTGCGAATCTGTCTTTTCAATTATTTCCCCAATTGCATTATATTTTATGCTTGAATTAAACACTTCCAGCTCAAGATCTGCATGCACTGTAACAATACTTTCAACGCTTTTCCAATCTGCTTCTTGCTTATAGTTTTTTCTTAAAAGAAAACTACTTTTTAATGTCTGACTTTTAAAATCATTTTCTTCGACTCTTGTAAGTCCTGCTTGGTCATAATGAGCAATCAGCGTTCCATAGCGATTGGTAGCTTTATCTTGAATATCTTCAGAATAAAAGAATCTTTCGACAACATTACCATTTAAATTTAGATCCTGATCAGTAACTTTTACTCTTACTGGCCGTTGCAATTTATCATATTCTGTGTAAGTAAGCGACCCTTTGCCATCCCAATTATACACTGCACTTCCAGCAACATTTGCTAAATTCCAGGTCTCTCCAGCATCAACACTGATACTTTTCAAGAGTCCTGCCATAGAGTAAACATGACGAAAGTTTTTTACTCTCTCATTTTCTGATTTGCCTTTATTTTGTTCATAAAACCTTGGGTCTATACTTTCCAGTTCATTTCCTTGAATATCAAGTTTGACGTAGGATTTTAATTCTAAATTGCTTTGTCTATCCTTACTTAAAACCTCTATCTGCAAAAACTTTCTTCCTAAACTGTCTAAATGTTCTATGGTTGGCGTATTATAATGCTTTTCTGTTTTATCAAGCGCATCTTTTTCATCCCTTAGAGTTACTTTCTCTGCTGTGCTTGCTCCATTCCACCTTTCGGTAAATTCTTTGTAATACTTTGAATCTTTTACCGTATCGTTAAGATCAAAATTTTTAGTACTCCACGAATCAAATTCTACTTTGCTGAAAAACCCTTTTGCCGTATCAATACGAATATTCCTCAGCAGAGGATCATAATAAAGAGTGTCAGATACTCCTTGATTACGCACACTCTCTTCGAGGTCATAAAAAGGTGAATTACTATAAAAAGGTTCATACTTTTTTACCTCCGTACCTTTATTGTTATATACAACTCTCCCTGATGCTAGCCACTTTTCACTCTCAGAATCAGTGAGCATTCTAGTCTCAAGGTTTCTACCAAAGCCATCAATGTGAGTTACAATTTGCCTTATTCTTGTAAAACTTCCTTCTGAAACATGAGTTTCTCTCTGCAGATTAATCACATGCACAGGTTGGCCATTTTTTCTCCAAGCATCTAAGTCATAATAAAAGAAACTGGTTGCATTCTGTAAGTAGTACTCAGGACCATTTGCTCTATCTGCCAAGCCTAAAACATCTTCAAAATTTGGATTTTTTCTGACTTGATATTCGAGTAGTGGTTTATCACCTTTCTTTTCCCCTTTTTCACTGCCATAAAGAGATGTGGCAACTACCACCCCAAGTGGATTTAATATAACTTCTGAAACATTATCATTGTGATCAGTTAGTTTTACTGGCGTTAAACGTTGATAATCATATTCTACAGTAGTTTCATAATTTGAGCTTTCAGTTGCCTTTACTATCGTCTTTATTGGCAGTAAATTATACTGATCATAAATAACTGCAGTTTCGCTACCGAAAACATCAATTACTTTTTCAGGTAAATAGTATTTATCACTACCATAATAGTATTGTGTCGGACTTGGTACCCACCAAAAGTCAGAAGTTTTTTTATAGCCAAGATCTTTTAGCATTTGATCAGACGCGATTTTTCCGGCAAATACTTCTTTTACTTGGCTATCTGAAAATGCCATAGCTTCGGTGTGGTGAAGAAGCGCTTGCTGCGTTACAGAGCCAAGTGGTAAAGTCGCATTCTGCACTTCATTCCAGTAATAATTGTGATTTTTACTTAAGAGTCTTGCTTGTGGTCTTGTATGACTTAGATTTTCTTCAAACTTGATAATATTTTGTAAAGAGTTCGTTACTTGGGTTTTTAGGTCACTAATATTAGTATAGCCATTTGCAGGCATTCCTAATCCACCAATCTCAAAAGCCTGTGATTTATAGAGAGCTCCAAGTAAGTAAAACCCTTCTGTGTTGTTAACGTAGAAATTATGTTCTAAAGTAGCATGCAGCTTTTGCTGCTCTGAATAATTATTTTGCTGATTTCGACGCGAATAAGTAATACTTGCTGATTTAATAACATTACCATATTCATCAACTTCTAAAACAAAGTCCTGCTGAATACGTGGATCACAGCAGTTTCTTTCATAGTGATAAGTGATAGTTTCTTGTAAATTAACGAAGAAAATTCCGTATTTGAATATTTTGTGAGAACTGTTTGTACTAAGCAATTTTACACAAGCACTGGACTCTGTTACCGAATATGGATGCTGATAAAGATCAGGATTTTCATCCAAACCATATACTTCTTGTCTTAACATTTGCCCTTGAATAGCACGGTATGCTTGTCTTTTATCCTCTATTGAGATGATATTTTCATCAAACACTTGCGGTGTTATTTTTAACGCTTCTCTATCTCCTTGGTAAAATTCTTTTCTGTAGCTCTCAACTAAATCTCCTGCCTTTTTATAAGCTCCAGTGTGATACCAGGTTTTGGTATAAATAGGAGCAACATAATGCCCTCTTTCAGCTTGGTCAGTAGTAGAAAAATCTTCTGTATCCCAGGTTTCGACAAAACCAAATCCGCGAAATTCTTTTTCAGTGTAATCATAAAATCCATGATGATAGCGATATTTATTGGTAAGTTTGCTTCCTACTATATTGTCTATGGTCTCTATTTTTTCAATTACTTGTACTGGAAACGGCAGACTTGTTACCCACGGGCGGTTTTCTTTTCTATCCTCTAAATAAAACTTAGTAGAAGCTGCGTAATGAAGACGGGTAATGTTACCCATATTATTATCTATTTGCTTCAGTAAGTGCGGTTTTACTCCATTGTAAAAATCATAGTATAAATGTTGTAACTTTAAGTTTTGATCAAGATAACTAATAAGCAAACAATTGGTACCATTCCCTAGAATGTCAGCAAACTCAATTCGACCAATATGATTGTAATCTACCGGTAATTTCAAAGTTACTGGTTTACTGAAAGAATTACCGCTGTTGTTATAGTAGATATCTAAGCTATTGTGATTTGCATAAACTAAATCTGTAGTACCAGAACCATCAATATCAGCAAAGTAAAGTCTTTTCGCATTGAATCCATCCCTAAAATATGGAGCGTTCTTAAATGTAACTTTCTCGCCAAATTTACCATAACCAAGATTTGGCCAACATTCTACTTTACCATTTTCTATTTTAACTAGATGGCTCTTACCATCACCAAACATATCAGCGAAGCGTACTAAAGTACTCTCTGAACTGGCACGTTGATTTGGCAAGTCTTTTGGCGCTTTACTGTAAATAGCTTTTTTGTAACCTTTTTTTCCCTTTGATGGATATACTCTGACGCTTTCTCCTTCAAATACTACGATATCAGTTCTTCCATCTCCTGTGACGTCTATCATCTCTTGAATTTCGCTGCTCAAGTTGATTACTTGTGATTCAAGAGGCTTAAATTCACTCCATTTACTATTACTATCAAAATCATGGTAACCCTGAAAACCACTTTCATTTACATAAAGCTGTAACTCACCGTTACCTTCTAAGCTCGTTAGTGAATAAGTAGTTTTACGAAGCAGCGATGGAAAACGCTCCAGTAGTTTAGCTTGAGCAAACTCTCCATCACCATTTGGTCTGAAATAAAGGATTGTGTTGCCATCATTATATAATATTCCTTCAATACCTTCTTGATATAGATCTACCGATTGAAATCTTCGGTCATTTAGGTACCCAGCAAACCCTTGAATTTTTACCGGTTTAAAAGAGTTTTTATTATTTGAATTATAAAGGTCTAAAAAATTTCCTTTTTCTTTTATGACAAGAGTTTTTTCACTGTCTTTGATTTTCCAATTTGAGTTTTCTTCAGAGATTTCTGCATTTTGTTCTGAAAAGGCAAAATCTTGTTCTTTTAGAATCTGTAGAAGCTCTTTAGACGGTTTACTGCCATCGCTCAGTGTTACCGATGAAACTGTTGAAATGTAAGTAGAATCATCACTGGTATGAGAAAAAACTAAAATTGGCGTAGTCTTAGTAAATCTTTTGCCTTCTCTCTCATAATAGCCAACTTGTTTTACCGCTCTTAAGTAGGTAATCGTTGGTCTCTCGTCGTAATCAAAATATGTGCCATTTACTAATATTGGCTCTGCATCAAAACGGTGATAAATTCTTATCGCCCGGCATAAGAGTTCAGTTCTTACTGCAAATCCTGTAATGTGCGAAGTAAATGGATCCGGGCGGATGATAGCTTTTCTCTCTTCGTTGTACTTTTTATCTATCGGGCTGGTAAAATCGTTTTCGCCATAATCAAACAGAACTTCAAAATGGTTGTACTTTAATTCTTTATTATGTCCATAAGTAATGCGATCAATTACTCTGCCGCTACCTTGTTCTACTTTGCTGGAGCGGTAATAGTAGGATATTTTATTTCCATATACATCACTTAATTCCTCAAGTAACCATTCTGCTATGCGTCTATTACTCTTTGGATCATAAATTTGTGCTTGTTCATTCTTACCATAAATAGCAATGCTGCCATCTTTACTAGTAACTTGCCAATAAACTCTATTATCATTTTTACTTATCAAACGCTCTATTTTGGCAAATAATCCTTCAACACGCGGCTTATAATAAGTAATGTCATATTCGCTATTACTTGTTTGATTAATCGCAACCAAGTCATCTGCTCCTGTAAGTACGAAAATATCTTCATCATCATAAGTTGGAATTTTTTTTGATGTTTTTCTGATAATACTTGCTATTGAAACATTAAACCCTACACCAAATACTCCATTACCACCACCAGAGCTATAATCAACACTTAAAGAAGGCGAAAAATTACGGCACGTTGGAAGTGGAATTGGTATTGAGAAGGACCCAGTACCAGTGAACGAATTAGCTTCAAAAGCTTCACTGATTCCTTTTATCGCTCCTCCACCTTTTGGTAGTTCAAGCTTTTTGGCCTCAATAGTAGACTTTTGTGAAGTATCTTTGTTATGTTCCATTTGATTTGATTGCGTGAAAACGCGCTTTTATGTTATATATATACAAGATTGGTAAAAAAAACGTCCAAATTATTTTTATCAAAAAAGTCTTGCCTTAAACTTATATTATTTTGATAGCACAAAAATCATTAATTACTCGTTGATGACTTTCTATTATTGCCTTTGCCTCTTGCTGCAAACATTTAATATTTTTAGACGTTATATTATCCATCTCAAATGATGCTACTTTGAGTTGTGATTGTATTCGTATATATTTATCACCCATTACTTGCTCTAGTTGATAATCAACGCAATCCAGTCCAGAGGCAAACATCACATTCAGTAGTGGCTTGACCCACCCTATTTTTCCAAATCTCCTCGAGTTAGCATACTTTATACTTCTATCTGTTCCACCAGTGCCTATTGATAGCAGTATAATCTCATCATTTGGAAATAACCTTTTACCACTTGCATATGCACAAGCCGCTGGATTATTGGCAAACACTCCGCCATCTATCAACACTCTCTCTGTTTGGCTAATTTTCAGACGTTTTGGTGTGAAGTACGTTGGAGCAGCTGTTGTAGCTCTGAGTGCATCTTTCAACTTAATGTTTTTTTCTTTCCAACTTTTGAAGAAAAATTCACAACTATTGTGAATGTCATAACTAGTGAGCAGTAGATTACTCGCAACATCGGCCATAGTGCTTTCGCCGAAGTATTTGTTGAGAATAAATTCCATATTTTTATATGAGTACTGAGAACCACTCAGCCAAGAAGCAATTGATTTTCTCCAAAGTGATGCTTGAAAGATATATGGTCCATACTCTTGGTAAAGTTCAACCAAATCATTGGCAGAGTATTGAAGTTTATTGCTTTTACAAAGTCCAGCAACAACAATTCCACCGGTTGAGGTTCCTGCCATTAAGTCAAAGATCTGGGAAATTGGCTTTTTTGTCCTAGATTCAATTTCTGCTAGAATAATGGCAGGAATGATTCCTCTAATTCCTCCTCCATCTACAGATAAAATGTACTTTGTCATTTGTTATAGTTATTTTTGTCTCTGCTCAAGCTCGTTAACTTCTTCAGCAAGGTTTTTGACCCTTTCTTCAAGACGATAGATGATTTCTGTAGTCCTTTGATTTTGCTCTATAAATTTATCATGCATATGAACTCTTAAGTCGAGCTTAGCTAGCCACCAGATCAATGCTATTGTTTGTATCACCATAGTAGCAATTACTGCTACAGGGATCTTTCCTGTGTTTGTCATCTTTTTTAAAGGAAAAGTTGTATATATACATATACAAGATTCATCAAAAATACGTCCAAAAAATCTTTTCTAAAATAAAGTTAATTAGTTGCACTAAACAAGCGATGTAAATAATATAATCAACATGAAATCTAGCCTTTTTTGGAAATTGTTAACAAGTTCAATAATACCAATAATATGCGTTATTGTTCTGTATCAGCACTTTAGTACAGACCAATTATCAAAAGATGTGCCAATAAAAAGTAAGGCAAGTGGCAATGATCTGGAAACATTATCTACTGCAGCTGAAAAATGTAATTTAGATACTGTAAGATCCTTAATAAAAAATGTAGTAGATATCAATGCTACTCATCATTTTGGTGCAACATCATTACACTATGCTACAAGTGGAGGCTGTTTAGAAGTTGTAAAATTTCTAATTGAAGAAGGCATTGATGTAAATACTACTGATGCTTTTAGCTGGACGGCTCTGCACTATGCTGCACGAAAAGGACATCTGGAAATTGCTAAATTTCTACTGAAAAATGGAGCAAATCCTTCTGCTAAAAACAAAGATAAAAAAACTCCTTTAGATCTTGCTGTAGAGGAATTAAACAATAATAAAGAAGATATCTATGAAGAAATTATCAATTTACTTTCCAACTATCAATTATTCCCGTAACAATAGTACGATAGCCAAGGTTATCAATTACATGCTCAGCCCTATTTATTATCCATTTACCATAAACTCCTTTGCGAAATCCAGAAAGATTAATCTTTGCTTCAGCAAATAATTCAGGATTTCCTGGCATTGTGACATTGAGTGTTGCTGCATTACTCATCAGCTGATTCAACTTCGCAGATGCTGCACTTTGTGCCAAATCACTACTTGCATAAATATCTCGCAAAATATAGCTTGGTTCTTGATCACCTACTTTTTCCGTTATTGTCTCTGCTTTTTCATAATCATACCAGTAAGCAATAACCGAGCCATATTGATTACGCTCATTAAATTTTACTTTCCAATTTGTAATATCTCTAGGTGTTAAAGTAATAGTGCTTAAAGTTTTTCCGGTAACTGATTTTGCTTTTCCTTTTGAAACAAACAGTAAATATCCTCCTGCAGGTTTTGCTATTGCTCCATAAATTTGAGCAAGCCTGGTTAAAAAATGCATATCGCTCTCTGCAGTTTGATCAATATATGATATCATGATATTTACAAACTCTGCAGCAACTTTAGCTTGATAGCCATGTTTGCTTGCGATTTTTTTCACCAAATCATTCAAAGTAATTTGATGCCACTCATTAAACACTTGTTCCTTTAATGACTCTTTTAGATCCGCTGCATGACTTTTAATCTTTAGTGCTTGTGGTGGACCTTGTATCGTAATTTCATTTACTATGTAATCTCCCATCGGCATAATGCCAGTTTCCTTATATCCAAGCAAAATATTCAGCTTTGCTCCAGTTCTAGGAATCTCAAATAATGAATCACGGTCATCAAGATGAATTACAGCAGTATCACTTATTACTCCAGCTTCATCAGTAATATGCATTGATACTAACCGACTTTTTATCAACTCAGTGATGGAAATGCCTTCTACTGAAATACTAAAGTCTGGTGTCATTTTAATCCCATAGTTTTATTACTTGCTTTTGTATCGTTCTTTGAATGACAGGCAATTTAATAATTAAGCCTGCAGGAAGAAGTTCATACTCTTATATGTTAAAAACAAGTCTTTATAAATGTCACGAAATAGCAGTATAAAGACACGGAGAGAGGAGGAACCGTCCATACTCTTGGTCATAAGGACCGTCTTGCAGCAAGGTTCTCCTCTCTGGTGTATTATACTGAAAGTTCCGAACAACTGGTTGAGCTTTTAGGCTCGTATATAAGGGTGGAAAATGCAGTATACACATTATTTATGGAGGAATTATGAATTTATCAAATATTATTACTGGAATTGATATTAGCAAAAATAAACTAGACATCCACATTCATCCACTTGGACATCATAAAGTATTTGAAAATAACGTTCAAGCTATTGATCAAATGCTCGACTTTTTGCGTTTACATAACGTAACCAAAGTTGGACTTGAAGCAACTGGTGGGTACGAAAAATTATGTGCTTATACTTTATTAAGCCATGGTTTTGAAGTATATGTCATTCAACCAAGATGGGTGAGAGACTATGCAAAAAGCCTTGGTATTGCTACTAAAACTGATAAAATAGACTGTAGCATCATCTCACGTTATGTTAGTAATACAGACATGCGTGTCACTCCTTTAAAAGTTAGTAGTATTGACTGTTTGAAGCAAAAATTATCTCGCAGGAATCAACTAGTAGAAATAGCAAAAATACAAAAAACCCAAGCTCATCAAGTAACCGATTTATCTATAATCAAACAAATGGAAGAGCTACTTGCAGTTTTACAAAATCAAATTCAAGTTTTAGAAGATGAGGTAATGGAATTAGTCGATAAAAATCAAGAGCTTAAAAAAAAGTATATATCAATAACTAGTATACCTGGTGTAGGTGCAATAACAGCTATTACTTTTATTTGTTATCTACCCGAGCTTGGAACTCTCCAACATAAAGAAATATCCAGCCTTTCCGGAGTTGCACCTTTTAATCGAGATAGTGGTTTTAGTAAGGGAAAAAGGTGTATTCAGGGTGGTAGATCACAAATTAGAAAGGTTTTACATATGTGCATTCTTAGTGCGCAAAGGTACAATTCTTATATAAAAATCTTCTTTGATAGGCTATACAATCAATATAAAAAACCATATAAAGTTGCCTCTACTGCTGCAATGAGAAAATTACTTATCCTTGCTAACTCTTTAGTAAGAGACGGTAGACTGTTTACTGAGGGGTATAGCCCTAAAACTGCTTCTATATAGTAATAGCATAGCTGTGAATAAGTACGCCCACACAAATTTTAAGTACTTATTCACAGCTACATCAATTTTTCTATTGACTTTTAACACAACTGCTGCAAGTCCAGGATTAGCTCTTAACACAATCTCAACTGCTCCTGAGCTGAATCCATAGTAGTTCCAGCAGATTAAATCTAACATATCATTTTCCTTAGTTTTGTAACACATCATCATCAAGTTGTATATCATCAACGAGATTATTTAGTGATCCGTCTGACAACGCGTTATCATAGTGCTTCAAACTTAAGTGAAACTCAGTCTTTTTTGGTTCACCATTTGGAAAAAAATATTTCTGCGTTTCTTCTATTTTTACGATAACAAAATGGCCTAAAATGTTACCTTGGCCATCAATGAGTAAAAAAGGCTTCGATGAATTTCTCATATTATTTATTTGCTTCAATCCTCCCGAAAAATGCGAATAGATTACTCCCGCAAGCTCAATAACATCCTCTCCAGGACCAATACTTTGAAGCAATGGCTTTTCTCCAATACGCTCAAGTGCAGGCCAGCGATATTCACTCCTCCGTGTAAAGCCTCGCTCAGTTAATGAAAATCTATATGGACCAAGAGATAGCATAATTTAATTTATATCGTAAAGCGCACCACTAAATTGTTCTCTAATTCGCTCCATTACTTCATCAGCAATACTACGTACGTCTTGTCCAGAGCTTGGGTGAATATTAATATTAAAGTGATTATTGTGTGTTTTATTCTCTATAGTCTTATTATGCTCTGCAATTGGGTGTTTAAGAGAATCGCTTATAACATTATTTACAGACCTAACTTCTAGTCTAGCCTCATTTTTTTTGCTCCATAGATTATTGATTGTTTTAAAAGGCTGAGTAATATTATTCCAAAACTTTCCTACCCAATCAGAAAAAGATTTCCATACAATTTTCACTGATTCCCAGATAGTAACAAAAAAATTCTTTACCACTTGCCATTTGGTAATTATCAAAGTTGCAGCAATAACAAGACCTCCGATAATTAGCCCAATAGGGTTACTCATTAGAGCAATTGTCAGTGCTTTAAATCCAGCAATTACCGCTGGAAAAACTGCAGAAAGACCTATTTTTACCAAAGTAATAACAGATGCAAACACTCTCCAAGTAGATAAAAGAGCGAATAAAGAACCTTTTACGAAAGTCCAAGCATATCCAAGAGATATAGCTGTTATTTTTATGCTAATCAATGTTGCAATTGTACTTATGACCACTGTAGTCAGTACTGGATATTCCTTGGCACAAAGTGCTACTTGTGTAGTTGCTGACTTTAGAAGATTAACAGTAAAATTTAAAGGTGGTAATAGTACAGAACCAAGATTCATTCCTACTTCTGCTATTGAATTCTTAAGTAGCTGAAGATTATTTGCTGTAGTATTTGCTCTATTTTCAAACTCCCTTTGCATTGAGCCCTTATATTCTCCGTTTATTAATCGTAAAGATTTTTTGTATTCATCAAGACTACCAATAAGTAGTGCTATATCATCTTGATATTCAAGGCCAAAGAGATCAAAGAGAACGCTAGAACGTTCTTGTTTACCTAGTTTTGCAATCGTTTCTAAAAACTTAACTAATGTACCTTGTGCATTCTTACCAATTGCTTTTTCAAATTCATTAGCATTTATTTTTAGCATTTGAAAAGCTTTTTGAAAATTGCCACCTTGTTTGCTTGCAGTTTGCAGCTTGCTGAGCATTGCATTAATTGCCGTACCTGCTTTTTCAGGGGCCTTGCCAAGACTAATAAAGCTACTTGCTAAAGCTCCCGCTTCTACTGCAGTTAAGCCAAATTGCCTTGCTGTACCACCGATTCTGTTTAATGCAGGAACAATGTCTTTAGCTTTTGCTGCAGTGTTATCAGAGATATGGTTTATTGCATCACCAATACCTTTCATTTCACCAATTTCAATTTGATAAATATTAGAAAGTTTAGCAATAGCGTCTCCTGCTTCTTCTGCTGACATATCAAATGCAGTTGCCATTTTGGCCACAGTGTCTGTAAAAGTCGTAAGATCTTTAGCTTTAATACCAAGTTGACCACCACTTGCAGTAATTTGCGCAAGTTCTGCCGCAGATAGCGGAATTGTACGCGACATTTCCTTTAATGTTTCCCCAAGTTTTGTTAAGCCATTTACATCTGTATCTTCAAACTTTACAACTTTCTTTACATCAGCCATGGCACTCTCAAAACTAATTGCAGCCTTAAGTGGTGCTGCAAGGGTGAGGCCAAGTGCCACAGCATCCATCATTTGAGCTTTGAAATTTGCTCTTTGTGCTAAAACTCCTTTACGTTTTTGCATTACGGAATTTAAAGCTGTATAGTTATTTTTAAGCTTTTCAATAGAGGAGCCAAGTTTAGCTTGATCTCCAACAAGAGATTTTATATCTCTACCACTTTTATTGAACTCCGTGCGTAGTAGGTGGAGAGCACTTCTTTTTTGTAAATAAGCTGTTTTAGCTTTCAGTGCTGCAGCTTTAGATCTTGTAAATTCATTTTGTAGTCTCTTACTTGGTGCTTCTGTGTTTTTTATCTGTTTAGCCAGAGATTTTGTCTTTATTTCTAGCTCATTCCAAGAGCGCCGAGCAAGCAGAGCATCGTGGCTAAGCTCTTTAAACTTGGATACTGATTTACTTGATGATTCAAGTTGTTTTATCGTACTACCAATACGGAAAAGTTGCTTCGTGCTACCTGCTATCGTACTATTAAAACTGCTTTGCAGTGTTGCTCCAATTACTATAGAAATTGCCTTCATTTGTATAATTTTCCGCTACTTTCAAACCAAGTAATAAATTCTTCAATATCCATATCAAGCCACTGATTGATTCCACCACCAACCATTGAGCTAAGTGACAATATGCTCAGCCTCAACTCTTCTGCTGAGACAAAAAACCTTGTAACACTTCTTGAATCTTACTGTAGTCTGCCAAATCAAGTTCTTCTACTGCTTCTCTTGAAATACTTGCAAGATTTGCAATCAGTGCTACTTCTTTCTCTGCATCGCTATTACCCATACGTTCAACAGCTAAACGATCTCGAACTTTTGGGCGACGTAGAGTTATCTCTGAAACTAAAATTCCATCGATTTTTATTGGTTCAGTTAATTTAATTTTTTCCATTGTTTTACCCTTTTAGTTAAATTCCTAAGGCTGTACGCATAGAAGTCATTTGATCAACACCATCGATCTTGCGAATCATATTCTCAGCATCAATTTCAATCAATTCTCTGCCATCAATAGTAAGCTTATAATAGTTGGCAGCTACAGTGCATTTTAGTGTTGCTTTTTCAGCAGGTTTCCAGCTACCAAAATCAAGTTCTTTAAAGAGCCCTCTTAAGTTAACTACTACAGATTCAGCTTCACTATTACTTCCTTGTAATCCTCCACGTAAAGTAAGAGAGACTGCATTATTGTCTATTAATCCAAAAAGTCTAAAGAGCTCAGAGTCATACTCAGCAAAAGTGAGCTCTGCTTCAAGTTTTTCCATTCCCATATCAATATTTATTGGAATATCCATACCACCAGCACGGTACTCCTCTGTTTTTATGGTAAGCTTTGGTAGCGTTATTTCATCTATTTTCCCTGCATAACCTCTACCATCAACGAATACGTTAAAATTCTTTAAAATCTTCGGTAACATTTTTTCCTCTTTTTTCCCTTTTTACAATATTGTACCACTCACGAGGTGTGACCTAAAAGTAATCTGCTCAGCTGGATATGGTGGTGTAAACTCAAAGTCAAAATACACTTTTCCGCTCGCAATATTTGTTGGTGTATTGAGTTCGGGTGTTGCATAACATTTTCCGCTGATAATAGCTCCTTGGGCTTTTAAATTGGCCAAATAAGAATTCACCCCCTCGATCACATCATCTATGTAAGTTTTGGTGATATTGCGATCAACTGCCCAAAGGTGTGCACGCAGAAGACTATCATTAATTAAATCAGCTGTTCTTTTTACTGATAAAAATGTCCATTTCGAATCGTTTGAACATGTTCTATTTCCCCAAAGCCTATAGCCATTTTGATGAATTATCGTCGTTACTTCATTTTCATTTAAATAATTTGCTCGAGAGCTTCTATCGCCAAGTGTAAAATCAATAGGCCTGCTTGTTCCAACAATACCATTTATCTCTTTATTTGAAGGCGAGTGCCAGAATCCTTGTTCGCTATCTACTTTCGCTATTAAACCAGCTACAAATGGGCTAGACGGCAAAATTTCTTCTTTTCCTTCAATAAACACCTTAACCCATGGGTCAACAACGTAAACTCTTGAGCTACCTACACTTTTTCTCCATTTTATGGCTTCTTCATCATTGGTATTTGGTCCATCTGCAACTATTATTGCCCTTAGCTTTTCTGCTACTCCTATCAAAGCTGCTACTACTGGGTTTTTAGGATTTTCAGATTCAGGCAATTGATGAGTAAACTGAGGTGCAATTAGTATTCTTGGGGCAACATGTATTATGCTTTCACTGCTGAGGAATGCTTGAATTCCCTGATATTTTCCAGTCTCTTCATCAACTCCACCAATTATATTTTGAATAGCTTCACTTTCTTCAACTCGAATAACTACTACTGTTGCACCAATTTGGGAAAATATCCCGTTTATTGCAGAAGGTAGTGTTCCACTTTTCCCAAGCTTTGCTGCTTCCTTTAAGCTTCCTGCTATTAATACTGGACTATTGAGTGGAAATTTTTGCTCATCAGCTTCAGGGGCAGTACCAATTACACCTATCACTGATGATTTAGCTGTACGTACTGTCTTTGCTCCTGAGGTTACCTCAATAACATTTACTCCATGTAAAAATTCTTCAGCCATTTCTTTGCATCTTTTGTTTAAAATTGTTTAGTAAGTCCTCTAGCTCTTCTTCACTTTTGGCTTCTTCAATCTTTCTCTTGGCTAAATCTTCAAGCTCTTCACATTTAATTATTGCTTTTACTGCTTTTTCTGCCTTCTCTTCTATTATTTTTGCCATCTCCACTACTGAAATCCCTCTCACTCTTGCCAGTGGCTCTATAATTGCTGCATCCTTCTCATCTATAGATTCTTGTGTTGTTAAAATGTTCTCCGCGGTTTTTGCTTGAATCTCGTACGACTTAGCCTTTTGATGAGAGTGCCCTGAGAATCTACTAGTAAAGTTATTAAAATGAGTACGAATATTGTCAAATGCACAGAGCTTCGCATTATCCAGTAACTCCTTTTGTATATCTTCTTTAGTACGCTGAGCAATTTCTCCTCCTTCCGTTAGACAATAACTCTTTTGCCATTCAAAATTTTCTGGCGCTTCATACCAATCATTTCCAGCTGGTTTGCTTTTAAGCGTCGTTGTTTCTACTTGTTTGTTATGTTCAAATCTAATATAAATTGGCATTGGTTTTCTCCGTTTTAATTCCAGATTTTGTGGGTGGCATCTAATCCTGGGCATTGCCAAGCCCTGAGAGTCCTTTCCACATCTACTTCAAGTCCTGTAGTCAGAAAATTGCTACGTATGTTATAAATCCCCCACTGAATAAATTGACCATAGTTGTGTACATAATTTGATGCAAGCATACCTTGACTAACTTGTGTTCTGGAATACAGATAAGATGATGTGTAAAGTAATATTGCAACTGTTTTTCCTGCTGGAATTTCTACATTGCCAGATCCGGCTAACTTGCTATCAGAACTCGTGTATTGGTAAACATTTTTCCATACTATTTTTGAAATACTTGATTTATTAGAATTAGTGTTATCAGGAGTTCCCACAAATAATCCTGCTCCCCCATACTCCGTACTAGAATAAGATGATCCAACAAATTCCATTGTCTTATTTATGTTCACATTGGTTGTATTTTTTACAAATACTACTCCAAGTGCAGCATATGGGTAATAGTATATCTCATCATAACTACCCGAAAAACTTTTTGTGCATAACTCTCCGTAAATAAATGTTCCTTTATTTCCCTCTATAAAATAGAGTTGTCTTGGCCGATAAAAACTAACGTAATCTGTATCGTATGTATGGCTACCTGCTAGTAATTGCAACATACAGTCGGTTTTTGTTATATCACTACTCCACTTTCCAAGCTCTGTTGTAAAAGTTCCGTGGCCAAAGTAATTATTTTTTCTTCCAAGTACACCAAATAAGAAAGGTAATGACCCTGGTTCAACCATATTACGCTTTCTTATTTCATTTATAAGAGACGCTTTTAACTGTTCATCCCGAGTTTTTACCTCATTTATCAGGGATGTTTTTAATTGGTTATCACGAGTTTCTATTTCCCTAATAATTGATGAGCCAGATGGTACATTATTAACAGCACGAAAATCTTCTACTAAACCTTTAAGACCATCTTTATGACTGTTACTAATGCTATTTATTGCTGCAATATTGGCATTCTTTCTCGTATCAAGTAGCGATAAATTTGTTGTCCCTTTTTCATCAATTCTCTTTAATAACTGCTTCTCTGATTCAGAGATCACTGCTAAAGAACTAGCTTTTTTATTATCCAGATCAGTTAAGTGTTTTTTTGCACTATCAAGAAGTTCTTTTAGCTTACCATCTGTCATCTGCACAATTTCAGAAACCGCACTTTTGTCGATTATTGATTCCAGTGCTTTAGCAAGATATGCTAATTGATCTGGTGTACTATTTGCTGCTAAATCCTTAAGCCTTTCTTGTAGTGCATCAATTATTTCTTTTACTTTAGTCATTTGCGCAATATCAGAAATAGCTTTTTTACCTATCATCGATTCCAATGATTTAGCAAGGTACGCTAATTGATCAGGTGTACTATTTGCTGCTAAATCTTTAATTCTTTGATGCAATGCATCTATGGCTTCGTTAGCAATGGTCATTCCAAAAATTCAAAAAAGTCTCAAAATTCAGTCGTTCAAATGCTTTTTTAAGCTGATTGTGCTCATTTTCTCTTTTAGCGATATCTTCATCTATTTTCTTAATTGTGGTACGGATACGAACAACATCTTCTACTGCAATATTTTCTGGATGTGGCAATGGATATCCTCGTTTGGTTTGATCAAAAGTCATTTAAATTTTATGTTACTATTACTCTGAGATTTTTGACTTTAGGACGATAAACAACCGTTCCACTTAAAACTAATTTTACTCTAGTCTCATTAGCATTAAAATTTGATAGCACATGAGTTCTCTCCACCCAATTTTCCCCTATTGGTTTTCCTGATGTTAAATTGACTAATTGCCATTCTCCCATGTTTTTCTCTACATAAGTTTTAATGTCTGCAGTGCCAGGTATCAGCGCATCATAGGTAATTGTTATCTTAGTGTTAGAACCTGCTGTAATGCTTCTTGTAACATAATCTCCGAACTCTGAAAGATTACCCATAACTAGCTGTAACCCAGGATAGAGAACAGGACTTTTTTCTCGCCCTCCTTTTAGGCTTGCTTTTACCGTTAGCTCTCCAGATAATCTTTCACGCAATGCAAGTGGCAAATTATCAGACAAAAAGTTTTCTCTTCCCTCTTCATCTGTTAAGATAAATTCTACATTGGTATCAAATGCTACTTTTTCGACGTTCGTCAAAACAATTAAATCTGATACGTTATTTGCAGTAACCTTGCCAAGATCAATAATGTGAGAAACTTCGCTAAATTTTGCAGCCAAAAGCCGAAACGTTAAATCTAAGTTCTGATGTGGAGTCCAAGTACTTGCGTTGCTAGATGAGAGTAATACTCCTACTTGATATGGCTGACTCGTTACCCAACGGCTATTTACTGCATCATATTTGCCAAGTTCTGCTATTTTTACTGCAGTACCCTGATCATCAGTAAGCAGTACTATTGCATACTCTCGTCCTGCATGGCAAAACACTGGTGACCAAGTAATACGTGTTGCTGTGCCATCCACCTTTATATCTCTTGGCTCAATATAACTTTCAGCAATGACAGTCTGCGAGGGCATTCCCACTGCTGTTTCTCTAATCTGCACAACAACACGTTTTTTGCCTTTATTTACAAACCATAGTTCCACGCCTCCTATGTGCCTACTTTCATTTAGAGTAAATGTTTGCGCTAAAGGATCAACTCTTCTTGCCGCGATAACTCTTCTTCTTTCCTCTATGGTAATTGTTTTTTTACCAGTATAAGTTGCTTCTCCATAACTGCCTTTATCACCGAAGAACTGCACTAACTTAGTTCCAGCAGGAATGTTTCTTGGTACAGTAAATCTTCCTTTTATTTTTCCTCTGTTATCAGCAATAAATGTTGCGATCATGTTTTTCTTTCAAATATTTTCTATGCTTGAGGTTGAATAAAAATTCCATCAAACTTTAATTCCTTAAGCTTTTCATCTGGTTCAAAACCTTCGATCTCAAAATTCTGTATTGCTTCTCTCATAAATTCAGTTTCGTATGAAGTACTTGACAGCAGCTCTGTCGTTTCTTTAACATTAAATACTCTTGTTACTGGACTTTTCCAATTCGTGGTAACCTCTGTCCAGTGGTCAATGTTTTTATTTAGAGTAATTTGTGCCGGTACTGGATCAAAAGCTTGGTATGGATTGATCTTTTCTCCTTTAGTCTGTAAAAGCTGCTCCAGTACCGGTTCAAGTTCATACGGCAAAAGATATCTTTCCCCACCTTTTTCAATATCTGCAACTTCTACATCTATTGGCAGAACTAGCTCTCTATTTACTATTGCTGCAGACTGCGAAATTCCTTGATCACGCATATCATCGTCAAAAAACGAATCAACAAATACTCCTTTTTTCGTTGTAGGTTCTCTTGAATTTGCATCATTGCGTAGACGTTCCTCTGCAACCAGCGCATAAAGATCATTTATTCCTTTTTTCATTGCTTCAAGCTCATTCATCGGTACAGCATGAATAGCATTATTCACTATTTTCACCTTTTCCCCGTTTTTCCACGTCTGATGAATGTAGCAGAGCAAAAGTTGTCCAGAGGGCGCTTTAGGCATCGATGGTCGCCAAGAATGGGAAATTCCTTTTATTCTCCTTACCACCCCTTTGCTATCGATAGTAATTAAATCAAAGCGGGGCATTTTCCAGGTATAATCAATCAAAACCAAGCTGTTATCAACTGCTCCTTTTACTTTGCATCCCTCTTCACTTATATCTTCAGGACTTACATGAGTGCGACAGCGATAGGTTATCAGGTAACTACTTCCAGGTGCTGGTTCTTTGCCGGGTAATGACCAATCAACGTTTCCTGCGTTTAACTTATAGTCTATACTATTTTCATAAATAACATTGCCTTGTTTAATTTGAATAATCTCAAGTACCGCAGAGTCAGGTATTGGATCAACAGCTCCTGAGTATGAACCGTGAGTAATGGTAATAGTTTTTTGAACAGTTATATCTACTTTTTTGATTTCACTTATTGGAAAATCATTAACTTTAAGTTCCATTACTCTTTGGCTATTTGGCTGAAAAGTATGTGGTTCTGATTCAACTGATTTTATATCTGGATCTTCATCAAAAGAAACACGAATACTGTGAGGAAGTTCAATCTCATAACCATCAACATGAGCTTTACCCTCATTAATCACAAATATTTCTTTTTTACCTTTTTTTACCCCTTCTTCTCCCTTTTCTTCTTTGTGGAGGAACATCACTTCAAGGCCATTTACAACGTAGGAACCATTGGCTTCTTTGTCATAACGAGCAAGCGCAGTAGTTACTATATTTGCTTGTGGTGGCGGTGAATGTTCTATCAATACTCCATTTTCAATATTGTAAATTGGGTAAAATTCGCCATTTGTAGAGTTAACAGTAACACTTTCTACTTGGTATCCCCAAATGGTGGAAACTTTAAGCCTTGCAGCTCCTACTTCCTGATAGTTTCTTGTACCAACAGCAGGATCACGAAGATTTTCGTCCTCAAGTTCTGTAATGGTAGATTCTAGGTAATAAATACCTATACGCACTGTGGTACTCAGTGGAATAACAAACTCTTTTGCCTCTACTTTTCTCACCGCTCCACGCAGATAGATTTTTCCTCCCTCAAGTGTAACTTTTTCCCCATCTATAATACAATTGCTTCCTGTTATAACATCACCATCACGAAATATTGCATCACCTATGCCTTTAAGCTTAGAGAGAGCATACTCCTGAGTCTCGTTTAATTCTGCTGATTGTAGACCTCTTCCTGCCAGGAACAAACTTTTTTCGTATTCTTTGTCAGGATTAAAGCGGTTATAATAGGTGTTTAAAGTCATTTAATGCTAGAAAAATTCAAAAAGTTACAACAAATGAAAAAGTTTCCCTGGTTGCTGCAGTTCTGATAAGTGGTACGGTGTGTTCCAAAATCAATAAAATCCCATGTTCTTCTATATCTTGAGGTTCAAAATATCTCTGTCCTTCAGGTAATTCTTCTTTTATTTTAGTACCAACCATAACCCCTAGCTCTCTGATTACTTGATTTGCTGCATCCGTGAAATCGAAAGTAAATTTGAGATAGAGATTATTAGTTGGTACATTTGAGGGCCTAAACCTTCCAGATGGAGTTATAAGTTCGCCATTTTCATCACCTGTGCAGAATAGCACTTCATCTGCAGTACGTCTGCCAAGTTCATTGAGCAGTTTTTCAGAAGTTATCAGCTCTGGTGGTGTGCTTTCACTATACTCTACAGTAACTTTATCACTTACTGGAATAGAGCTATTTTCCGTAAGTTTTATTACACCAGTACTGCCATTAACTGTATAGTCAATACTTGGCTGATAAGTTGTTTGCCCTGTAAAAACCTTCACATCTTTAATAGTGTGGTGATCTAGAGCTATTTCATCCTCAACAAAAACTTTTTCGACTTTATGACTACTTTCCCAATTGGCATCACCACTGCCCCAAGCAAGATGGATAGATTGCTCTTTTATGCTCGCAGCAATAGCTGCTCTGCCTGATTGTGTGAGTACTGACATAGTTGATTGTGCAGTTGATATTATGTATATACAAGATCCGTAGAAAAAACGTCCAATTTTTTTGCAATAATAGGATCAAAATCTTTCCAAGGGCGATTTAAGTGGCGATGTTCATGCCAAGTAACCATACCTGAATAGAATGCTGCTACGTAATTTTCTAGCTCATGAATGGGATCTTTCTGTTTTGAATCTGAATCATTTTGACAATCAACATGATATTCCACTAAATTAGACTCTATTATTTTTTGATCAGTAAAATTCTTCGCTTCATAGTAATAAGTTATACTAAATCGCTCTAAAATTGGTGTACGTTGAAAATTCCAAATCTGCTCAGAAAGTTTATCTTCACTTAAGTGAAATGTATGCTCTATTTCTTCATAAGTAGTCGATGCAAAACAAGCATTTATATCCCCTAAATTCCAACTATCTGACAATACTATTAATGCTTTAGCAAACTTAATTTCTGGCAATAAACTCTGTGGTAGAGGATATAGTGCTTCTAAGTTGTACCACTCATGATTTCTTTCATATGTACCGTTGTAATTCTTCGTGTGAGGCTCTGTCTCTCCTAATGTTGCAACATCTAACCTATATAAATCATTACTGTAACTTCTATCATAATGTGATCTAAAAGTGCCAAATTTAAATCTTGGATTTCCTATTTTCAGCTCAAATGAGTTTTTTCTTCCAAACGATAATACTGGTCCTTCTTTTGCTATTTTTACACCTGAGTAGTCTGAAAGAAGATCTCCAAAAATACTTTCATCTAACATAAATCGCTGAGCATTGTAATAGTCATTGAATATTCGCATTAATCGAGATCTTGCCGGTGCAGAAAGTTTTGCCAGAGCAATTACACTATCGACAAAAAAGTCATTAGGAACATCAGAGATGCCAATTTGAAATTCAGCAAAATGCTCTCCTGGTGGTTCTTCTTGAATGGTAATATTATCAATGTTTGCCCACTTCAGCGCCATCTTCAGTGACTGTGGTGTACCGCGCAAACGTTGAAATCTTATTCCGTTTTGCTTAGCTGAGACCCATTCTTTTAATGCACTCTTAGTAGCTTTCTTACCCCAGGATAAAATTTCTCCCAAGCCGTATTCC
This sequence comes from Wolbachia endosymbiont (group A) of Philonthus cognatus, assembly GCF_947251755.1. Taxonomy (NCBI): domain Bacteria; kingdom Pseudomonadati; phylum Pseudomonadota; class Alphaproteobacteria; order Rickettsiales; family Anaplasmataceae; genus Wolbachia; species Wolbachia endosymbiont (group A) of Philonthus cognatus. The sequence continues at coordinate 1,390,714 of NZ_OX366388.1, read as the reverse complement.
GCTACTAGCCACGGCAACATTTCAGTCTGTGGGTTAAATTTAAATCCCCGTAGAGAATTTGCATCAAAAGAATAATTAATTATGTCTGTAAGTATTTGCTCTTGCTTTGAAGCATTTGGAGGAAGTATCACCAATTTTTACCTAACACTTAAATCACTTAAAGCAACGCATTCATTATTTTGTACAATTATGTCTTCTATTGGCTCTGTAAGCTCTATATTTTGTATACCTTCTGTAAAAAGATGAGCAATAATCCAGGACCTGGTTACATTCCACCCTAAACCTTTAGTAGACTCAAGACCTTTGATAAATTGTTCCTTTGCAGCTTCGATAACATCTTTTGATGCAGTAGGGTAAATATGCACTTTAGCATGAATAGTAATGGGAATAATACCACAGCCAATAACTGTAAGCGTATCTGTTAATACACGAATATCATCGCGAATAACGTGATTTCTGACGATCTCTAGCAATTCTTCTGAAGGTACTCCACCATTTTCTGTGGAAAGTATTGAAATCTGTACACTTCCTGGTATAGGTGATACCACTTGCGCATCTTTTACTCTCGTGTCAGCAGATAATGCATGATAGCGATAATGCTCTTTACTCCCTGCTGTTGACCAACCAACAATTTTGGCTTTTACCCGCTTCCTTAAGGATTCATCATTCTCTGACTCCTTTCTCAGCACACCATAAAATTCAGCCAAGTGATCAAGGTCATTACCTCTTGCAAAAGCAAGTAAATTTGCCTGTGCTGCATCATTAATCCTTTGCCTAAGCAAAAGTTCACGCCAGGCTGCTACTTCCAGTATCTTTATTGCTGGATCACTCTCAGTTAGTGCAGAAAAACTTGCATTCCGACGCACTAACTCTTCTTTCATTCGCGAAAAGATTTCCTCAAATTTTAATGTTTCGACAATATTTGGTGTTTTCATCCTACTACCTTATACTATAATACCATCAAGGCGGATCGGCTTTCCATTTGGCAGATAGATTCCTTCTAAAATGAGAGTTACTTTACCTTCTTTTATTTCTGTTATTTGTACACGTTTAAGCTTAAATCGACGCTCCCACTTTTCTAATGCTTCTGCAACTGCTGCATAAAGCTCTTGTGCAAAACCAGGTACAATTGGATGATCAATCAGCTCAAATAACCTTGATCCATAATCTCGGCGCATAACACGAGCACCAATTGGTGTAGTTAAAATATCAACTATTGATTGTTTTAAATGCTCTATACCACTTATTGTTTTACCAGTTTCAGAATTCATACCACGCATATCACTTACCCTGCAAAGACATCATTGCTTCCTTGTTCTGCCACTGCTCCACAGGAAATTAGGTCACCAGTACGAGCAATGGCTTTGCCATTTACAAACACTGAATCTGACCCCTCAAGAAGGGATTGACTAGTATGTGGTGGTTTATAAGGGTCTGTTGATGCATGTTGTGACCATTCATCTCCTTGACGATGCACAGGCCTACCATTTACAAACACATTACTGCTTCCTCCTATGCCAGGGCTTTGTAAATAATCTCCATGTTGGTTACACATATCACCAAAACGAACAACTTTTCCCTGTTTTGCCAAACTTAAATCTTTGTCTGATTCTGAAAGTCGTTTTTGCCCTAACAATGAACCTCTTGTTTCCTCCTCTCTTCTTGACTCATCTTCACATCCTGATTCATATCCACTTAATTCTGATGTTTGAGAGGTATACTCAATATCACCAATCATAATACCCTTATCATTATTAGCTCTAACATTTTTCTCCGGCTAGTTTAAATCTATTTTTTTCGCATTTAACTTAATGCCACTCTCAGTAATCTCTAGACTTGAGTTCCCAACCTGTAAGACAATCTTTTCATCAGTTATATTTGAACTTGATTTTCCCGTTTTTAAAATAACTTCCTTACTAGTTACTTCCATTTGCGTTTCTTTCACTGCAAAAACAAGAGCTCCTTCTTCTTTGACAGAAATTGTAAACTTATGACCATTTCGGTCATAGTAAATAACTGTTCCATCTTTAAAAACAAAACCGCTTACTTCTTCCTTACTTCCTTCTGGAATAGGATATTTTTTATAATAAATTGCAGGTAAGACAATCCCTTTGGCAATTTCACCAGATGGCGAAAGTACTATCACCTGTTCTCCAATACTTGGTGCAGACCAACTTCTGTCTTCTCCAGCTCTTGCTGTTACCCATGGCAACCAGTCTGTTAATATATTACCTATCATTTTTACACGTACCTTAGCCGTTCCACAGCCTACTTCTTCGACTGTGCCAACTCTAATCAAGTTATTAAGTTTTATTAGTAAGTTCGCATCTTCAAAACTATTCATCATTTTTGCCAACCTTTACATATTTATGCTTATTAGCAACTCCAATATCAGGCGTAAACCCAATGTAAACAGTACTCGGCGGAATACTACTCTCTGCCCATACTGAATCACCAAGATGTACTTCATGCACCCACTCTACCATCCACACTAAATATGCATCGAGCTCTGGCCTAAAATCATCTCCTCCTCCTGAGATAAATTCTCCTGGTGAAATTTTCTCCACTTTCCAAGTGTTTTTATTTACCACTCTTGCTACTTCTGCCGCCAATGCTCTGACAATAATAGGTGCATTTTCTATTGTGCTATCAATCACAATTCGTGCTTCAAATTTTGCTCTCAGCGCTAATTCTTCTGTTCCTGGATCATGTCCTTTTTCAAAGCCACTAAGTTCTATAAATACTGCTGGTGCTATCAATTCTTTCCTGATTGCTGGATAAACCTCACAAGTTTGAATTGCTGGTATCTCTGCCTTTAGCGTATTACAAATTGCCTCATGTAAATTAGTCCAAAATGCCGTCATAAAATAACTCATGTGTAAAATATTTTTCAAATATCCTTTCAACTTCATAATTAACAAGATTTTCTATTATCCTTGAAGCCTCAGGTTCAAGTGGTAGTTTAACCTCCTGTATCGGTAGTGCTGTTCTTCCTACACGTTTAAAAATACCACGATAGCCTCTTGGCATTGTTGCCATAAATTCATCATTAAATGCTGTTCTTATTTTTGCTTGTTTTATATTTATATCATACAGATATGCTCTAATTAAAACTTTCAAAGTGCTTTTCCTTGCTTTGATAATTCTTAGCCTTTTTCTAATTACTTTTAGCCTAATTTGCTTTTCTTCACTGATTTCTCGGACAGCCTGAGATTTTAACCATAATGCCGTTTTGTTTAGCGCTCTTACCGCTGCCAACTCTACTTTAGCTTTAATGTCGTGAGTAATTCTCTCAATGTTTTCATTAACTTCAATTTTAAACATCTTTCTCTCCAAGTACTGTACAGTTTATATTCCAAACTATTCCTGAATTACCTCGCAGTGGCGGAGAATATACTTTATATTTACAACCATCAATAACAAAAATATCTCCCACCATTGGCCTGAGTACATCAAAAACGCTTACCTCAAGAAAAAGCATCTCTCCCACAAATTGTCCTTCACCAATCTCGTATAATTTATCTGGCTGTTGCTTTAGTACTTGTACCATATATGACTTATCCTTTGATTCATACAAAGCTACTTTTCCTAAATGAGCAAAACAATCTTTAAATAATCTCTTAATATTCTCTTGCACATTTCTCCGCTATATACTAACATTTATATGCTAAGAAGAGGTAAAGCATTCTTCTGCCTCACACCGCTTTATATTTGCTCTACCTATGTTGCAACGATCTTGACTAGTATTGCTGGACGGTGGCACATTGGCAGAGGGTTTGACTGCGTATGCAAATCAGTCCCTCTATCAAATCTTCTTGGCTCTTGTTTTGCATATAGTGGCTGTCCAAGAGTATTTACTGTCTCATTAAAGTCTGCTGGTGCAAAATATGTTGTAAATGTGCTTGCTGTTCCTAGTGGAAAACAGTGCCCTGTATCTTTGTCAATAAATCTTCTCACGGTTCCTTCAGGATCAGTTGCTTGTCCTCTATATTCCTCAAACGTTATTCCACAGAACGCAAATCCTGACCTCATATCATTTCTTAGCGCTGCTCCTTCTTGCCATCTCTCATATGCTTCTTTCACTTTAGTATGAGAAGTAAGTGCATCAAAAAACTCAGGGCTTACTAAAGCATGAATTCCTGTCATATATTCACCACTTAGATTATCTTCTATGTGCCTCAATACTTCCAGACACTTACGCTTGACATCTGTTGTTGCTGTTCCCAGTGCAAAATTTACTACTTTTGGTGTTATTTCAAATTCGTTGTACAAATTTAATAATTCTGACCCATCAGCATCTAAAATTATTCCTTTCAGCGCTCCCATACGCAAATGCTCCAACGTTATTGCATGTTTATTTCTCATTAGCTGCAAATGGTCAGTTATTACATCTGCCAGCGCTTTAAGTTCACTTTCTGATCCAAATGCTCTTATTCCCTGTACTTCTTCTGGTAACACTACATCATCATGTGGAATATGTGGAATCGTAAATGTTCTTACCTTTCTTTTTCCTCTTTTTCCTACTGTTGCTGGTGCTCCGGGTACTTGCGTTGGTAGTAAACTTAATACTCCATTTTGCTCTTCTATGGTAATATGTCTAAATCTTACTGACCTACTTGGAAATAAATTTAAATTTTCAACACGTCCATAATTTATCGGCAATATATTCATCGCATTTGTTAGTGCCGTCATACTAAATGCTGTATTTGTAAATGGATTTTGCATTTTTTTTCTCCTTATTAATTTTAGTTAAACTACCTTGCGGATAATGATCCCTCGTCCTTCAAGTTGCTTTATTGCTTCAGCTTTTTGCTCTTCAGTGATATTTGCTGGCCACACCACTGCATGATCTGCTAGTATTGCAACACAAGTAATAATTACCGCTTTAGTATTTTCTATTGCATTTACATCACTTACTATTACACCTATCGCTGTTTGTGTGCCATCTGTTCCAGCGGGATTAAGTACTCTAATAAGACCATCTTCCGTCTTTTTGGCAACTACTGCACCAAGCTTAATATTTTGTCCCTTGGCTACTGTTATCTGATCTCTTGAATATAGACTTGACACCTCATACTTTAATAAGTCACCCAGATTATTTTGTTCGCTTATACAACTCATAAATTTCTCTCCTTAACTGATTACCGCCGCTTTTATCAATGCTATATACGGCGGTTATAAAAATACTTTAACTCCTACGACTTTTCGCTACCTGCATCATCAATTCTTCTCCTGAATTCTGTGGTACTGCACTCAGTATCTCTGTCTTCTTCGTTCTTTCTGCAAGTAATTCCATTAAAACCTCCCTTGCTTGCTCAACACTTACGCTTTGCTCAATAAATTCTCCTATCTTTTCTGGCATCTTCGATATATTACATAATCGTATTAATTCAAGAACTTCAGTACGATACTTGGTTAAATTATCAGTTTCTAGGTCATTTGTAGTTTGTTCATTCATAGTAATACTCCTGTTTTTATTAATAGATGAAAGAATTGTCATTCCATCTGCAAGACCCATCTCTATTGCTTTCTCCCCAAAATATAGCCCTGCTTCAGTATTTTTTATTGCCTCTACAGAGAGGCTTCTATTCCGCGCTATTAGCTCAACCAGCATTCCATATAAACGATTCACTTCGCTTTTTAGATTTTCTAAACTCTCAGAAGTTATTGGCTCATGTGGATTTAAATCATTTTTTCTACTTCCAGCAAATACTGTAGTATATTTTATCCCCTGTTTTTCATCAAACCCACTTTGATCTATATGACTTGCGATTACCCCTATACTCCCAACTCCTGAAGTGCGGGTGAGAAAAATCTTTTCAGCACTAGAAGCAATTGCATACGCAGCAGAATACGCATCGTCATTTGCTATTGCAATAATTCTCTTTTTTGCTCTTGATTCATAAATAAAATCAGCAAGGTCAAACACTCCATTTACTTCTCCTCCTGGGCTATCTATATCAAGTAGAATCGTCTCTATGCTTTTATCTTCTAAAGCGCTCTCTATCTCTTCATGAATTTTTTCATATGATGTCATACCCAGTAAACCATCAAAAGTTTCTGACTTTTTTGTCAAGATTCCATGTATCGGTATTATTCCTCTTTCACTATTTCTTACTGCATGTTTTATATTTTTAAAGATAGGCTGCTTTCCTGCTTGTAGTGACAGTAATTCAAAACTCCTTGGTTCTACCATTACACATCTGTTTAGCCATTGTTGTTTCATAGTACCTCTTGATTGGCCGTAACGTCAGAATCAAAACTTAAGCCCAGTTCACTTGCACGTCTTTGATCTTCTGCTATTTCTTGGTCAATTTCTTCTACATCGTAACCCATTTCTGATACTACTTCCGATCGACTCTTAAATCCATTTCTTACTGCCATTTGCTGTGCTTGCTGATCTTTTAGCGGATCGACCCAATCAAATCCCTGTGGTATCCATTTTACTTCTTTTTTTGCTCCTTCTTTTCCCTTTGTCCATTCTTCACCTATGTCTAGCTCTCCAGAAAGTAGTGCTAACTCTAACCACCTATCCCATACAGGACGGCAAAACTGGAATACCATAATGTTGTGTTGCAGCATAGCGCATCTACGACGAAACTCTATTAATCCAGCTCTGATTGATGAATAATTAACACCGGTTAAATCTCCTGTTAGTTGCTCATATGTTATTCCTGTGCCTATTGCTATTGCCCTCAGTTGCTGTCTTATGAATGCTTCATAGCTTCCTCCTACATCTGATGGCTCTGAAAATTTTATGTCCTCTCCTGGGTCTAAAAGCTGCATTGTTCCTGGCTCTAAACCTGATAGTGCCACTCCTTGCTCATTACTTTCACTTTCTCCCATGATATTTGCTTCTGGATCGAGTCTCGTAATAAATCCAGCAAACATTGCTGCAGTTTTCTTTCTCACCAGCTCTGCATCATCATATTGATCAAGCTCATAAAGCTTCAGCAGTATATTAGAAAGCCAAGGCTCCCCTCTGATTTGCCCAGGTCTTAATGGTCTATAAATATGTAAAACATCATTTGCTGGCACTCTCACTGATTCGCCAAACGAACCTTCACCAGGGTGTTCTTTAAATAGGTAGTATGCCTCTCTTTGCCCAAGTCTATTAAACTCAATCCCGTTTCTTATTACATTACCATTTCCTAAAGTTTGATTTGTTTTATTGTCTAAATGTTCAGACTCAAGTACTTGCAGTTGTAATGGCACAGAAAATCTATCTTCCAGCTTTCTCGTTCTTAAACGTACAAAACATTCTCCTCCTTCTATCATACTTCTGCATACTAAAGCTTGTAATCCATAAAAATCACTTACTCCGCTACTGTCTGCTTCATCTGTCCATCTTAGCCATAATTCTTGCACCTTCTTTCGAAATTCTCCATCTCTTGCTTTTGATTGTGGTTTTATTCCTGTTCCAATAGAGTTACTCACTATGGTATCAATAATATTTGCTGCATATGGGTTTTTTCTCACCATGTCACGTGATCTACTACGTAAAGTTTCAAGGCTTTGAGACAGCAAATTGTTTATACTTCCTAACTCTGGTTGAAAGTGAAAAAATCTTCTTCCTGAGCCTGCTGCATCCCAGGCTGAACTTTTAATTTTTGGCTTGTTGAATAATTGTTTGAAGGTTTTTAGTAGCATTTATAAAACTCCTTTACTCGTTGAAAAAATAATCTTTCTTTTGGCTACGGTTTTCAGTTCAGCTTTAATACGTTGTCTTAAGCTTAGTAGATCCTTTATCTGAACTTCAGCATATCTCACAACATGATCACCATATGCAATTGATACTACTCGTTCTCCGTTTTGCAGCTTCTTTATCGCTTCTTCGACTTGAACTAAATACTCTTTGTTATACATTTTCCAACCACTTACTCTGTCTTACTCTTTTAGGCTTTTTACTTTCCATTTTTCCACTTAAACTATTCCATTTACTCTCTGGCCATCTGTCTATCCCCAGTGCTATCGATGCTGCTCTCGCATAAATTCGGCAATCTAGCACCTCATTTCTTTCTCTTACCTTTTGCCACTCTTGTTTGGTGTATCCTTTCACTACCTTGCTGACTAATTGCTCTGCCGTTAGCTGCTTAAAATATTCAGGTGCATACTCGGGAAAATGACAATACCCTGGCGGTGTTTCTTCACCTTCTTTTAAAATATTAAGTAATTGAAAAAGCTCTGACTTTAATATCGATACTCCCACTGGCCAGAGCTTTATTCCTCTCTTTAGCTTTTGACCACCAACTGTTATATCTACTCTACTTGGGCTGCTAAGTGGTACTAGCGCTTTGTTTACACCTTTGACTGCCATTACTCTTCCAGAGCCCTGATGACCTCTTACCCAGTTGTATACTTCTTGTGTTGCATATCCTGCATCAACTGCCATCATACTTATCATATATTCAAGATCATTTTCACCGATAAAATGATGATTGAGTAACTCTGAAAGCTTTCCCCATACTTCTCCACCTCCTGTATCTCCTTCAAACACTCGGTAGTCTATTGACCAACTTTCACGGCTTTTTCCCCAGGCTACAACTTCTACTTCTAACCGATCTTTTTGGACATCTACTCCTGCAGTAAGTACCACTTCTCTCCTAGGTACTGTGCCTACGGGAAAAAATTCTCTTCTGTTGAATAATTGCTTCCAGTCTGGTACTTCTCCTTTATCTACCCAAGTTTCTCCTAAAGTGGTATTTATCCAAACTTTTAGTAATTGTTCACTTTCTTTGGCATGGAGAAAGTCCTCTACTGCTTGTTGCCAACTATACCAGCCAACTGGGCTATAAAGACTTGAAAGGTGAAATCCTTTTTTCTCACCTTTTACTCTATTAGTAGGTCTCCATTCTCCATGTTCTAGCATCTCTGTTTTTTGATGATTTTCTATTTTGCCGCTACATTCAGTGCAGACATAATGTGCTGTTCTTGAGTTGTTATTTTCCCATTTTATTTGTGACCATTTTAGAACTTGATAGTAATTACAATGCGGACATGGTACAAAAAAATATCTCTTATCCGTTGCTTCAAATTCCTTTTCAATTCTACTTATTCCATAAATCGTTGGCGTTGACACTAAAAAAATCTTTCGCCTTGCAAAGGTATTAGTTCGAGCAATACTAAGCAGTACTGGATCTCCTTCTCCTCCTGAATCTCCTGGATAGGCATCTATTTCATCAAGAAAGAGATATTTTACTGGCATAGATCGGAGGCTTACACTGCTGTTTGCTCCGGTTATTACTACTATTCCACCTGGAAATTCCTTACTTTGTACAGTATTTCCTGAATCTCTTGACCTTGGGTCTTTTACTTTACTTTTTAAACATGGCGTACTCTCTATTAACGGTGCAAATCTTCCCTTTGACCAACGTTTTCCCATTTCAACTGTCGGCTGTACTACTAGCATTGGCCCTGGCGTTTGATCGATGATATAGCCAATCCAATTATTTCCTGCTTCTGTTCCCCCAATCTGCGCTCCTTTCATGAACACTACTTTTTCTGCAGGTGAAGATGGTGATAGTGAATCCATGATTTCTTTTAAATAAGGAGTTCTTTCCGTTCTCCATTTACCTGGCTCTGATGCTGCAGTTGCTGCTAAAACTCGATACTCATTTGCCCACTCTGATACTTTAAGCTCTGGATCTGGTTTTAAACCTTCAGAAAAAGCTCTAGCGTATATCATTGTCTGCATCTACTCATAACTGGTTCTATCTCAACATCATTAACAGTAGAACTACACTCTTCCAATTCCATAAACATCTTTTTCTGAAATTCGTTTTCTATATATCTTTTGCTCATCTCACTTATCATTATTGCTATAACAAGCGCAAATACCCCTGTTATTGTTGCAAAAATGATTGCACTGCTTATTGTTGCTGCTGTTAAACCTATATATGCTGCCATTGCTACTGCGCTAACTGTAATACAGATGCAGATAATATTATTATGTTTTTTCACCCTTTTATCTGCTATTTCTCTCTGTGCTATATATTTATTATGAAGGGTTGGAAAATTAACAACGGTATCTCTGCAGAGTAACGCTCCATTTTTTTCATTAAATAAAACTTTAAGTAATTCTAAATTATTTGACTTGATTGCTAAATGCAAAACAGGTTTATAATTTGCTCCTTTTTTCAGCAATAACTTTACTACATGTAAATGCCCTTTTTCTGCAGCAAGGTAAACCGGCGGTAGATTTTTATTATTTGAAATATCAATATCAATTTCTTCTTTTAAGATAGACTCTACAAGCTCAATTTCTCCCGTTTGTACAGCTAAATGGAGTAGACTATTCTTTTCAGAACCGTATTTATTACTCATCAAAGCCTTTTTTATCTCAGGTTTAGCGTAATCAAATGGTGTCTTGCCGCTATCGTCTTTTACCAATGGATCTATATCTTCTCGCGTTAGTAAAACTTCTATTGTTTTAAGTCTTTCAGCGTAATGTAGTGGTGTTTTACTTTCGTAGTCTTGCAAATTGACTTGAGCATTAGGCTCCTTTATTAAGCATTTGAGGATATCAAGACATAAGTCTCTTTCATCGTAATTAGTATTACTTACAGCTATATGAACAGGTGACAATTTCATTGAGTTTTGTCCTATGCGCGTGCTATTTACATCTACTCCGAGCTCGAGTAATAACTTTACTATTTCCAGTTTTTTATTATTAACTGCGTAATGCATTGGTGTTTGATTTCGTGCATCAAAGACATCTATTTCAGCTTTTCCTTCTCTTATCAAGATCTTTACAACTTCTGCATGTCCTATTCCTGCTGCTAGATGTAATGGAGTATGATGCAAAGTATTTCGTACATTAACGTCAATACCTTTTCCTATCAAATACCTAACTGCATTAACTTCACCTATCATTGCAGCTAAATGAAGTAAACTATCTTGTTCTGATCCGTATTTGTTATTAATTAGCGCTTGTAATATTTCTGCTTTTTTCCCTTCTTTGGCGTAATCAAGAGATGTTTTACCTTCATTATCTTCCACAAAAGGATTAATATTCTTCTTCGTGAGTAACAAATCCACCATGCTTAATTCATCAAATTCTATAGCACAATGTAGTGGTGTCTTTCCATTTAATCCTCTAACATTAACATCTAATCCAGGTTGATTGATGAGACACTTTATTAACTCCAAACTTAAGTTATCAGCCATTTTATATTCAAAATCTTTTTTATATTTGAAATTTAGTATTAGATAATTCTTGTAATGAGTTTGTAATCTCTTCAGTTAGCGCCATATGAATCTTTTCAGTGTCACTGAGTGATGCAAGCAGCGCCGAAACCCTATTTGGAATATTAAGCAAATTATTACGAACAACTCTAGCGACGTTAAATGCTTCAGTTTTTACCTCTTCAATTGACACAAATTTGCCTACTTCAGCTTTCACTTTAGCTTCCAAAAGTTTACCACGCTCCGTTTCATTTTTTATTCTAGTTTTTAGCAACATCGTGGAAAGGTTACTTGTCTCTGAATTGCCTTTTCTCCTCAGTGGTTGACTTGGATCTCTTATTGCTGCTACTGCTTCATTTGCTTGTTCTTGGTCAATGAGTCCATCTTTGAGTTCAACGATTCCTTTCTTTACCAAAGAACAGACATATTGCCTCGAAAACCCTTTTTCCCTTGCCCACTCTGCTTGCGTAATTTTCACCTTTTTCTCCTTTTTTGACACTGATCAGCTATAACTTTGTAAGTAGTTAACATTTGAAATATGTCTAACGCTAAAGAAGGCCTGAGGTCAGGACCACCAAACCCGCCAGCCTGGCCAAAAGGACCCATTTTCTATGGGATTTTTAGACTGTTAAGATCTTTACTAATATTCATAACATAGAACATTAAAGCTAAAGAGTCCGCTTCATTATCATCCATTGGACAAAAACCCTTTTCCTGTACTGCCTCAATGACATCAGCTTTACTTGCATTGCCTTTGCCTGTTATAAAGCGTTTGATAGTTTTCACAGATACACCTTTGTATGGCACATGATGTTCTTCACACCAAGCAGAAAGGTGTGCTAAAAACCCTCCATAGATATGTGCAGCATCAGTTCCTAAGTGTCTTCTCACTTCTTCAAAGTACACAACTTCAATACCTGGAAATTTATACTTAAGTGAATTAAGCCAATTACGAAAATTTAAAAACTGTATTCCACCACCACTAAACCTGCTAACATGAAAACTCTTACTTCCACTTTGTACTATTCCATCATGTAAAATAGTCCAACCAGTTTGTTTACCAAGATCTAGGGTGAGCATTTCCTTTCAATTGCTGAGTACATATATATACAAGATTTGGAAAATTTTCGTCCAAAAAATCTTTAATTTTCGAAATTTAACAACTAACATGAAAACTCTTCTACAGCCAGTTTGTTTGCCAAGATCTAGTGCGAGCATTTCCTTTCAATTGCTGAGTACATATATATACAAGATTTGGAAAATTTTCGTCCAAAAAATCTTCAATTTTTGAAAAATTTTTTATAATTAACTCTTTCTTGAAGATGTTTATTTAAAAACCTTACTTACCCTAAACATGATTTTTCTACTTTTAGAGGTTTTTTTATTATTCTACTTTTATATTTTATATGTTTTTATATATGTGTATATTTTTATATATGTATTATATATATATTATATATAAGGGTTTTAGGAAGCTAGAACCCTCCATATTGGCGGACTTCAGATATGTCGTTCCTAGGAACGGTTTTAGGAACGCATGGTGAAAACCCTCCATACAGGCTAATTCTAGATTCCTGATTCCTAATTCCTGATTTAGGAAGCCAGTAATTAGGAACGGAACTTACGGTCATAGAGAGCACATTTTTCCCTCTTTAAAATTGGTAGTATTGAATTTCAAAATATGAAATTCTTATATATTTTTAATATAACTTTAGGAAGCCTGAGCTACCCATTCTTTGAAATCCATTCAAAATAGGTTCCAAAAACCTGAACTGTATTATTTTAAATTGCACCGGTATTATTCTCAAAAAAAAATAACAGAATATCAATAGATTAAAAATCGCATCAGTATTATTTATTTTTGCTCCTGTCCTACATAAGGGCATTAATAACTCCCATCCTTAAAGCATTAATTTGTTTTAGGGAAAACCATGAAATCAAAAAATATAGCTATAATTGTTAAAAACGTAAAATACCAAGCCTATAGACTAAAACTTGCCAAGTGCTTTGTTGATGAGAATAACGAAGACCTTGAGCAAGAACTCTTCTGTGAAATTTGGCCATGTCTTGATCAGTATAATGAAGATAAAAGTAGCTTTAACACTTTTGTAGCAAGACTAACTGAAAACAAAGCTATTAACTTGCTAAAGAAACAGCGATGTGCAAAACGCGATATCAATAACTATATTAGTATCGATGTAACAGAGCTACTTGAGAGTGAAATAACAAAACGCATTGATGTAGACTATATGATCTCGGTTTTACCAAAGGAATGGCAAAATATATGTGAGCAACTTAAGTTTTTCAACTTACATGAAGTTGCCAAAATGAACAACGTTTCAAGAACCACTTTAAACAACATTATCAAGAAGATACGTGCCAAACTTTTTCCTATTTACTACGCAGGCAAAAAGAAAAATTGAACAAAATTTTTGCCTTTCTTGTATATATACACATCGTAGCATGGATAAATAATGGTTCTTAAAATTTTGAATAATAATGAAAGATTGCAAACAATATCAACTGTAAAAATGGTCATCTTTGGTCCTTATGGTATTGGTAAAACAAGTCTCCTAAAGACCGTAGATGAACCAACACTTTGCCTTGATTTTGAAGCAGGGCTTCTTGCTGTTCAAGATTGGCAAGGAGATTCAATTAGTCTTCGTACTTGGAATGAAGCTAGAGATATTGCTTGTCTTATAGGGGGGCCTAATCCTGCGCTGAAGTCTGATCAAGCATATAGCCAAAGACACCATGAACATGTATCTGGTAAGTACAAAGATCTTTTCTCTGAGTTTTCTAAATACCGATGCATCTTTGTAGATAGTATAACCGTTGCTTCACGTTTATGTCTATTATGGGCAAAAATGCAACCTGAAGCTTTTTCTGAGAGATCGGGAAAACAGGACATGAGAGCTGCCTATGGATTACTTGCTCAGGAGATGATGGCTTGGCTCAATCAATTTCAACACATCAGAGACAAAGACATCATCATAGTTGGCACTTTAGGTCAATATCTCGATGACTTCAATCGTCCAATTTGGCTACCTCAATGCGAAGGAACTAAAACTGCTAGTGAAATTCCTGGGATAGTTGACGAAGTAATCAGTATGGTTGGAATCAAGAAAGATGATGGAACGGAGAAGCGCTCTTTTGTTTGCCACACTTTAAATCCTTGGGGATACCCGGCTAAAGACCGCAGTGGACGCCTGAGTATGGTTGAAGAACCGCATTTAGGCAAGCTGCTTACAAAGATTAAAAGCAAGTTTTAAAATTTAAACATGGAGAGTGATATATGTTACAAAACCTATTAACTGATTTTAACACTGTAAAACCGCAAAGTAGACTGATACCAAAAGGTACAATAGTAAAGGTAAAAATGACAATCAAGCCTGGAGGTTATGAGCATTGGTTTACTAAAAGCCCCACTACCGGTAGCATTTATTTAAATACAGAATTTACCGTTATTGAAGGTCTATATGAAAAGCACAAGATTTACCAAATAATTGGTATTAAAAGTAGTAAAGCAGAAGATACTTGGGGAGAAATGGGTCGCTCTATGCTTCGCAGTATCTTGGAATCAGCACGTGACATTCATCCACATGATAACTCAGAAAGTGCAATCCTTGCTCGTAAGCTAAATTCAATTGCAGAATTAAATGGGTTGAAGTTTACAGTAAAGGTAGGTGTTATAACTGATGAATATGGAGAGAAGAACAAAATTGCCTCAGTAGTTACTCCAGAATACCGCAAAAATTATGAAATTGACAGAGTACCATTTTGAAGTACGACGAGGAAAAGCTTTGGTCTGCTGTCGTTACTAGAGGTATTCAGGACGCAGTAGGAAAAAACCCAAAGCTAAGAGAAGAAGCAATTAATTGGCTGAATTCAAAATCTTTTGAAACTGTTTGTGAGCTAGCTAATCTCAACTTTACACGTATGAAAAATATGTATGGGAATTTTATGTCTAAAAAGCAAAAAGAGTTAAAGATGTTATTGATTGATAATATCAAGGAGTGTGTTTCTTACCTACTTCCAAATGGTGAGTTTTACCGAGAAAAAACTTATATTGGAGACTTAAATGGAAATACAATTACAGTTAAAATAGTAGGTAAGGAAGCTGGTGATTGGCGTAATTTTACTGAAGGAACTGGTGGTGATATTATTGATCTTTGGATTTTAATTAAGGGTGATATATATTCTGCTAGAAAGTGGCTCAATAAAAAATCAAAGAGTGGAGAAAAAAAAGGGGGGAAAAGAGAAGAAAAAATATTTTCTGTAAAGCAGTACTTAAGTGATCAATCACCAATACCAGAAGATATAATAGCTCCACGAATTCTCACTCCAGGTGGTCTTTTAGTCATTGGTGGTACGCCAAAGGTTGGCAAAAGTTATTTTCTTCTCTCTTTGCTTGCACATCTTGCAGCAGGAGTGTCGTTTCTTAAGATGAAGTCAGCAAGACCGCTAAAAATAGTCTATCTGCAAAATGAGATGGAGTACAATTATATCAGGGAACGCATACAACAAATCATAACTAATCAAAGGCTGCCAAATCTAGCAGAAGAAAACTTGATTGTTACTACAAAGATGAGATTAACTTTAAATGATGAAGGTATAGAGAAAATAAAAGATATTATAAAAGAAAAGTTTGATATCAAAATGATAGACCTTATCGTTTTGGATTCCCTTGACTATGAAAATATATTTTCTGGCCTGCAAAGCAGAATAGAAAAACTACGTTCTGTAATTAATCCTACGGCTGGAATCATTATTACACGTCATACCAGAAAAGTATCCACAGCTACACTAGCAAAAAGTCCTTTTCAAGCTTTAATTGGTGCTAATGCTTTAAGAAGTTTTTACACGTCTGGTATGGTAATGTTTCAACCAAGTAAACGCGCAAATGTCTTGCAGGTAGTATATGAGCTAAGAAACGGTAAATCAATACCAGCAAAATTCATTAGCAGAGTAAATGGGCGTTGGCAGAACTCTAAAGTTATAGCTACGGCTTAATTTATCCACAAAAACCGACACTATGCTAGAGCTAAAAACTCAGCTTTTGCAAAACATCAGATCTTGTCTTTTTTACCTACTACCAGGAGGGACATTTCGTGGTGATAAGTTTTATGTAGGTGATGTACAGGGTAACAAAGGCAAAAGTACTGTAATAGAATTAACAGGCGAAAGAGCTGGATTATGGAAAGATTTTGCAACAGGAGAAGGCGGTGACATTATTGACCTTTGGGCAACGGTACATGGGAAGAATGCCAAAATAGAATTTCCTGAAGTAATGGCTTCAATAAGTGAATGGCTTGGTCTTAAGAAACAAAACAATATCAGAAATCTAGAACAATATCTGACTTGTAGTTGGAATTACTACGATGAAAATAACCAATTGATTGTAATAGTCTATCGTTATGATCCTCCTTTAGAGAAAAAACAGTTTAAACCATTTGATGTTAAAAAACAAAGATTCAAAGAGCCAGAGATAAGGCCACTCTACAACGTTCCGGGTATTTTAAGGTCCGATAAAGTTGTTCTTGTAGAAGGAGAAAAATGCGCAGAAGCACTTATAGAGAAAGGAATAACTGCAACAACAGCAATGTTTGGAGCAAATGCTACCCTTGATAAAACAGATTGGACTCCGCTAAAAGGTAAACATATTATCATTTGGCCGGACAATGATGAAGCAGGTAATAAATATGCTAAAAACGCTGAAAAGAAGCTTTTAGAACTTGGTGTTGCATCACTTGCTACGCTTAAGATTCCACCGAATAAACCAAGGAGTTGGGATGCTGCTGATTGTCTGTTAGAGGGAATAAATGTTTCGGAATTTATTGAAAAAAACTCAAGAAAAATAATTATTAAACCACCACTTGATATTTTCAGCTGGAGTGTAGAGCGTTTTGTAGGTCCAGTACCAAAGCAAAGATTCTTGGTTGAAGGATTATTTCCTTTGGGTGTAACCTCCATTTTGGCTGCAATGGGTGATACAGGCAAAGGTATGCTTCTTCTTGACCTAGCCCTCAAGGTTGCAAGTAGCATAGACCAGGTGTGTGGATTTGGCCCACCTGTTACTGAACATGGGTCTGTGGTGGTATTTTCCGCAGAGGATGATACAAATGAAATACATCGTCGCTTAGAACGACTTGATCCAAAATGCGAGAGATTAAAATATAAAGATAGGCTATTTATTGTACCATTGCCAAATATAGGAGGATCATTTACCATACTTAAGAATGTTCGCGGTAAAGTTGTAGAAATATCTCCAGAATTTGAGTTGGTAATGAAGCAGCTGAGCAGAATAAAGGATTTAAAGCTCATTATATTTGATCCCCTTGCTTCTTTCATTCATGCAGATTTAAATGCTGACCCAGCAGTAGGGGATTATCTCATGTGTTTATTATCTGATTTAGCATGTAGCACTGGAGCTTCAATAATTACTGCACATCATATGAGAAAGCTGAAGGGAGAAAAGCCTATATCAACAGTAGAGCAAGCACGAGATGCTATTCGAGGTACTTCTGCTCTCGTAAATGGAGTCAGGTGTTCTTTTGCTTTTTGGCCTGTTGAAGATATGACTAAACCAATGATTTTTAGGTCAATTGGAAAAATCCCAAGACAAAATGCACTATTTTATGGAGCTGTTGTTAAGGCAAATGGCCTGGCTGATCGTACCATACGCACTTACCTAAGAAATGAAGAAACAGGGCTATTGGAAGACATTACTGAACAATTAAAAGCTCAAAATATTAGCGATAAAGATCTTAAAATATATCTTATTGATTCAATTGCGCGAGCTGCTATTTCAGGACATCCATTTACTCATACAGGAAGTGCAGGAATACATAAACAACGACATAGATTGCCTGAAGTTTTTCATAGTATGGGAAGGGATAGACTAGAGCGTATAGTGCAAGAGCTTTTACAAGCAAAGCAAATAGTTAAAGGAATGGCTAATGGTTCAAAAGAAGATAAATGGCTTGATGTAAAAACAGGACCATTTGCACGTGGGGTGGGAAAATTTATTCATGGAGCTGAAAAAAACTATTTTTGATAACAAAAAACTCTATTTTTTTATAGTCAAAGTAAAAGGGTTAATTCGATAACCATGTGATAATCTTTGCCAACCAAGTGTTTGTATTACATCATCACGTTCAATACTTAATCCTAATTTCTCAGCAAGTGTAGATTTGATTGTTCTTTGCATCTTATTTAATGGCTTTCTGATTTGTTGTTCTAAATCTGCTTCTAAACTAAGTCCCAAGAGTTTTTCTAACTGATTAATATTGAGAAGTGTATGTTTTTCAGGTGGTAATTCTTTCTCACAGTCATGTAAAAATTGCCTAAATAATATTCGAAAAATATTAAGACATGATGCAGCTTTTTTATTTATAACTTCAATACTATTAACATATACCATACCTTTAACTACCTGTAACTCCAAAAGCTTTGTTGGTATAATTGGTTCAACACGTTTAAGCGAAATATATGAAGCTGGTAAAACTTGCAAAGAAGTATTTTCTACTACCTTTGCTACTCCTCTTTTAGCTGCCTCTCGGAATATCTCAGTTACAGTCTTAAGCTGACAAAACAGTTTCACCATTGGCACTACATATAGATTCAGTAATAGATTTGGTATATCTTTTTTTAGAGTGATGAGAACTGTAGGGTGAACTCTAAGTTTATCTATAGTTAAAAATATCGCATCAGTACAAAAATCAAGGATTATTAGATTTACAATACGACCTTGATTACAAATATAATAAACTCCTTTTTCCACTTTTTCCCACATAAGTTTTGAATCATTCAACTTTGTTTCAAACCAGTCTATGACCTTTTCTGTATTTAAGTATATGGATAAGAGATGAAATCTCTGTTTTTGATAAGTATTAGGCAGAATATGACGAGAACAGTTTTCACAAATAGCGTCATCACATGCTTCATCAAAGTCTGAATCGATAAAAATCTCATTGCTACAACTTGAATCAATTACATTTGGCCAATCAAGATGATCTTCTTCACGAGAGCAAACAATATAATACCTTTCTTGCATTTTTATCAATCCAAGATCGAATAAGTATCTTGCTGCTTTAATATGATTTTGGCTTGGATTAATCCAGGAACCATTTGAACTTAAAAGATCAGCAATTTGCTCGTGAAAGAATTTTAAGACCATAAGATTGTTCCATATGTTTCTTCAGGTCCTCTCTTTCTTTTTTATTGAGTGGATGCTCTGAATAATAAACTTCCCCACTTATTTTGAAAGAAAATGTTACCTTTTTGTTTTGGAACATTACTTTAGCTGATTGAATAGATTGTAGTATGTTGCCAATAGCTGGCTTTAAAATATGTAACTCTGGTGCAATAGGATCATACGGTTTTACACTTAAAGTAAGATATGTATTACTATTTTTAAAATAATCTGACTTAAAATTTAACTCAAATATACAAATGTCAGAGTCAGAACCATCTATACATGCTTGAAGAAATTTGTGCACTTGTAGTGGAAAGTTCTTATCTTGTATATTTACAAAAGTACATTCGCAGTCAAAATAGCAACTTACAATTCTATTTGCGATTTCCACAGCTTTATTAGTATTTTTAGCACAGAGATTAACCTTTGTACCATCAAGCGAAAAATCTAAAATCATCCACTCAGGTTTATGACCATGAACAACTTTGTTTGAATTAAGCAGTAAATCCATGTCACTTCCTCGACGTACAAACATATATATTCGATCTTGATGATGGAAAAAACCCTGCAACTGGTCATCATCCTTAAGTATCTGCTCTACGGCTTCTTGTGACATAAATTCCTTAAATGAAGTATTTATTTGTCTTGGTGATTTCTGTAGAGCAAATGATACGAAACCTTTCTTTTGTACTTTATCAAAGTGATAGACAGATTTTAGAAATTCACAATTTATGTGAAATAGTAAAAACAACAAGGATCTTTTATCATACTTGGTATTATTTTTTATCAGATACGATCTCATTAACTTCTCAGTCAGAGCAAATCTTGCTACTTCACTGACTGTAGCCTCAAGTTTTGTACGATCAAAGTGGCTAATGAGATAATAGTTAAAAAGAGAGTCAGAGTAACTGGCAAGTATCTTACGTTTTTGTTGAGTGGATCTATCATCGTAGTCTCCGTCTTGAAAAAGTTGTCCATTTAAATGATTTTTAAAGCAATGCTGAAAAATAATGCTCAGTTGTTTACCAGAAAGGGAATCTAACCAAGATTGACGTACATTAGAATCCTGAAAGCGTTCTAGTAAAAGGTTAACAGGAACTTCTAAATCACTCTCCCAGAATTCATTACTTGGATAAACATTCATGATACTTTAAATAAGCTATATCATACATAATATGATAATTTAAGCAAAGATTTTTTGGACATAATTTTTTCAAATCTTGTATATTTATTAGGGAGAATTTGTGTGAACTAGACAGCTACCTTGAATAAGGTATCCATTGGTTTAGTTTAAAATGGTAAAAGTTTTCTTTTAGCTGGTGATAAGAATTCTCCCAACCTATTAGAAAATTCACAGGAAGAAAAACATGCAAAAAGGGGATTTAACTATTTATTGCCGTTATGAACCTCACAGATTGGCGAGTACATATTTGGCAAATGCTTATGAACAATTGTTGAAATATAAAATAAAGGAGGTAGAAGAAAATGGTAACGGTAAGCTTGTATGCAAGAGTTTCATCAAGACAACAGGCACAGGAGAATACGATAGAGAGTCAGATTGTAGAGTTGGAGCGTCGCATTAGTAGTAATGGACATGAGTTATTAGATGAGCACAGGTTTGTCGATAATGGTTATAGTGGATCAAATTTAGAACGTCCTGGCTTAGAGAGTTTACGTGATAGAGTAGCAGAAGGTAAGATTGATAAGATATACATTCATTCACCTGATCGGCTATCACGGAAATCTGCATACCAAGCGCTCTTACTCGAAGAATTTAGAAAAGCAGGATCAGAGGTTATTTTTCTAAACCACAAATTTGAGGATAACCCAGAATCTAATATGTTTTTAGGAATTCAAGGATTAGTAGCAGAGTATGAGCGTGCAAAAATTATGGAACGTAATCGCAGGGGAAAACTTCATGCAGCTAAAACTGGTCGCATAAGCGTAATGAGTAATGCACCTTATGGTTATCGCTACATAGCAAAACATGTAGGTGAAGGAAGTGCTCAGTTTGAAATTAATCAAGAAGAAGCGGATGTAGTGTGCAAAATATTTAATTGGATTGGCCAAGAAAGAGTAAGCATCAATGAAGTTATACGTAGACTTAGCGAGATACCGGTAATAACACAAACAGGAAAAGAACGTTGGAAAAGAAGTACTATCTGGAAAATGTTAAAAAATCCTGCTTATATAGGACGAGCAGCTTATGGTAAAACTAAGGCATGCTCGAAACCACAAGTAAGAAAGTCAAAAAAAAGAACTTGTGGTAGACTCAAAAATGGTCATTTTAGTAATGATAAAGAGAACTGGATTTATGTTTCAGTGCCAAAAATAATCAGTGATAATTTATTTGATTCAGTGCAAGTACAGCTAACTGAAAATAGACAAAGAGCAAGAGTACGGGAAAGAAAAGAAACGTTTTTGTTGCGTAGTTTAACAGTATGTCAGCGCTGCCAATATACTTATTGTGGTGCATATAGTAGAAATCAACGTTATTCTTACTACCGTTGTTCTGGCTCCAGGTCTAATGGCAACAGAGTATGTGACAACAAATCAATACGTACTGATGTACTCGATACAGTTATATGGGAAGAAGTTAAGAGTATATTAAAAGAGCCAGATAGGATTGCAAATGAATATCAACGTAGATTGTCAGAGAACAAAAAACCTTTACATAATCAAACACGTGAAAAGCAAGAAAGTAAGCTAAGATTAAGTATCAAAAAATTTATCGATAGCTATGCCAAAGGGTTTATAAGCCAAGAAGAATTTGAGCCAAGAATTACAACAATGAAACAGCATTTGAAAGAAATTGAGGAGGAAAAAGAAAAAGTACTTGATCAAGAGAAATTACAACAAGAATTGAGCCTTGTTACAGATAGCTTGAAAAACTTTTCCTCAAGTGTTGAATCAAAGCTTGATCAAGTAGATTGGCAGACTAAGCAAAATATTATTAGAATGTTAATTCATCAAATTGAAATCAACCATAACCACTTGTATATAGTATTTCGAATAAAAAGTCTTGCAAATTTTGATCAAAATAGCCATAATAGAATCATGCAATGTTGTACTAGTCGTACAGACACTGGGATCCAGGAATTTTATTAAGTATAAAAGTAGCCGTTTTATGTTAAAATACAACGTTTTAATGATTATGAAAAAGCTGGATTCCAGACTGGAATGACATCGTTTACTATGTGCCATATTGCAATGTTCGTACAGTAAGCCATAGGATGACAGAAGCGGAGCTATAGAAGCCGGTGTGGCTCTGTCGTATAGCTCTCACTGTTTTTAGGGGATAGAAGAGATACCAGAATATATAGCTGCTAATATATTTTATTGCACAATAAGCATTCTACATTATTTGCCAGCAAACAGAACTGCTCAATAGTTAAGTTTTCTGGACGTTCATTTCCACTCAATTTAGCGTTTTCAAGGACAGTTTCAGCGTGGTTCGTTATATTTTGCAAGCTATTTCTCAGCATCTTTCTTCTTTGAGAAAAAACAGCACGTGTTAATCTTGTTAAGGTTTCCAAATTTACTGCAAATTTTGGGATAGGCAAAGGATTTACTGTAATTACTGAAGAATGTATTTTTGGTCTTGGAAAAAACTCTTTAGGTTCAATATCAAATTCCTTTTTTATATCACATAGTAACTGGCTTAGCACTGATAAGGAACCATAATCTTTAGAATTGGGTCTTGCCGTAATGCGATCTGCTACCTCTTTTTGAAACATTAATGTCAAGTTCGTAAAAAATTTTATATTATTTAACCACTTTAAAAATAACACTACCGAGATATTGTAAGGCAAGTTAGCAATAACTTTAACTGGACGTTCTATCAGCTCTTCTTCTATAACGTGCAGTGCATCTGCTTCTATAATTTTATACTTTCCTTGATGCTCATTTAGCAGTTGATCATGGTGTTTTACTAAATCTCTATCTTTTTCTATAGAAAGTAGAGACTTTGGATTATGCACCAATATTTCTCTTGTTAATGCACCATATCCAGGACCAATTTCAATGACATTAAAATTTTCCAGACTACCAGCTAAAGCGACTATTTTTTTTGTTATCTCACTCGATAAAATAAAATTTTGCCCTAGACTCTTTTTTGGCTTCAGTAAAAATTTTCTCATATTATTTTCATTATACAGTATTTTATAAAAATTAGTTGACGAAAATTCATTGATAATTGTATATTATTAATGTGTTTAACGCCGGCTTAGCTCAATTGGTAGAGCAACTGACTTGTAATCAGTAGGTTGTCAGTTCAAGTCCGACAGCCGGCACTCTCGCCCATATAAGTAAAGTTGATGTCCTTTTTAATAGTAGCAAATTGGAAAATGAATGGAATGCGTTCTTCATTTGTTGACTTTATAGGCAAACTTAACAACAAGAGCAACGAAATTACCTCTAAGCTAGTGATTTGCCCTCCTTTTACGTCATTTCCAAGCAGTATAGAGTTGAACAATAATATTAATATAGGAGCACAGAATTGCCATCATAAAAAGTTCGGTTCTTACACAGGTGAAATTAGTGCAGAAATGTTAAAAGAACTAGGGTGTACTTACGTAATACTTGGGCATTCTGAAAGGGCTAATGAAAAAGATAGTGAAATAAAACTTA
Source organism: Wolbachia endosymbiont (group A) of Philonthus cognatus (assembly GCF_947251755.1). NCBI lineage: Bacteria > Pseudomonadati > Pseudomonadota > Alphaproteobacteria > Rickettsiales > Anaplasmataceae > Wolbachia > Wolbachia endosymbiont (group A) of Philonthus cognatus. The sequence continues at coordinate 1,366,704 of NZ_OX366388.1, read as the reverse complement.
AGTCGGAAATAGCAATAGAATCAGGCTTACACCCAATTATCTGTGTGGGTGAAAATTCAGAAGATTATAAGAAAGAAGTAATAGAATATCAATGCAAAAACCGCTTGCCAATACACGGTGAATATACCGTAGCATATGAGCCAATATGGGCAATAGGCACAGGTCATGTGCCAAATAATGATGCAATTGCTGAGGTGATAGAGGTAATAAAATTGTGTACTAGTAAAAAACACATTATATATGGTGGTTCAGTCAGTTCAGAAAATATAGAAAATTTGTTAAATATTTCAAATTTATCAGGAGTTTTAATTGGCAGTGCAAGCTTAGATTTCGATCACTTTTATAAAATTATACAACAAGTTGAAAAAAAGTTTTCTCTTATCAATTCTAAAATCAGCAACTAAGAATCCTATAACAAATGGCATCATTCCAGTGTCAAGCATATGTCTGTACGAGCATCTAGTATAGCTAAAGTAATCTAGAAAATTAACGATATTTTATTCCCCGGTGAACGCTCTATTTTGTTTTCCAACTCTAGTTCGTAACCGTTCACGGAATATTCCCAATTAGGCAGGAATAGCGACTAAATTCTGTAGTTTCTGGACAGGATTCTGATCATTCAAACGTGCAGTCAAAAATATCGAAAGCATTCTTTCAATGAACTTTTCTCCACGTTCTGACCAAGTGAAAAAACTATTTTTACGATAAATGACGTACCGTCTAGCCTGACGTTCTGCAAGGTTATTGGTTGTCTCGATCAGATCAGGATTGCGCACGAATCTCCACATCATATCTTCAGAACGTAGTATATTGGCAGCCATTCTCGAGGCCTGAGTTCCTTTTGCAACCCTTGTTATCTCTCGCAAAAAATGTTTCACCCTTTTTCGAATCTTCCTCATTAACCGGAAAAATCTTAAATTGTCTATCAGGTTTTGTTTACGTGCTCTATCTACCACAAATACCCTGTTGCTCAGCGATTTTAATGCTGCGCCAATTCTGCTCACTTCAACATTTTTACTGTAAAAAAACCTTTCAAAGTCCCTTGCTAAATGGGCCCAGCATATCTGTCTGTTTTCACGATTAAAGTAATTATACGCAGCATACCTATCGCTTATAACTATTCCATCATACTCTGGCAATAGCCCTTTTAATATCTTCTTTCCGCGAGATCCAACTAACTTCATAAGTGTTGCTGTTTTATTCGTTACTACCCAACTCCAACCTTTCTTTCCCTGGTTCCTATGGCTTGTTTCATCTATATGTAAATACTTGCTTTTCCGTAGCTCTTCTCTTATTTTTTCGTATTCAGATATACATTTTTCTGATACTCTACCCTCGGTCTTTGATACCAAACCTAGGCTTATATTCAGATTAAATATGCTGCTCAAAATTTGCTGTACTTCCCTTTTTGAATTGATAAAAAATCCACTAAAACTGCTAATTACTGCTTTTGCATTAGCTCCTAAAAGATCCCTTGTCACACCTTCAGGCAGACTAGCTGAGATCCTTTTCTTACACGCCTTACAGTAGCCTTTTTGTAGCCTATATTCAGTCACTATCGGTTTAATTTTTGGCAATTCAACCTTTTGATGCACAGTTTCTTCTTCTAAAATAACTTGGCTTCCACACATGCAAATTGTATCAATTGAACATTTTACCACCTCATCTGCTACCATCAATTCCCGCTTGTGCGCTTCATGTCCTGGCTGCCCGCCTGGTTTTTTATCGCTCTTCTTTTTTGTCTTTTTGCGATATACATCTTGCGATGGTGGCAGCGATGAATTTTTTGAATTTAAACCCAGCTTATCCTCTAGCTCAATTATTTTTGTCCTTAACTTATCATTCTCTGCTTTCAGAGTACCAACTTCTGACTCCAATACCACAATCTTTTCTTGTAGCACCTCTATCATCAACCCCTCATCTATCTAGTTTATTGTTTTTTATACTAATTATGCAATTTTTGTAAACTACTTTCTTATACCGTGAATGGACAAAGTTGATAAGCCTAAACGCCATCATGTCTTTAGGAGAGTCTGCTAATGAAGGCTCTTAAGTTGACGCCATTGCGTGAACGGTTACCTCTAGTTCCAAAAGAGCCATTAGAGCTATGTTGGTAGAAAGTCCGCTTGCTAATATAAGTTCATCTATATCAACAGGTACAGAGTTAATATGATCAACTATAACAGATTTTGCCTGTTGTAATTTTTCTTGTTTTTGGTTAACAAAATGGTGCTCAACATCAAATAGGTTTTTTTGCTGCGGAGGTAAACTAAACCTAATACTCTCTATTATGTCATCAGCGGATTCGATAAGCTTAGCACCGTTTTTAATTAAATAATTACTACCACTACAGCGTGAATCTAAAGGGAAACCAGAAACTGCAAACACCTCTCTCCCTTGATTTAAAGCAAAATCTGCTGTTATTAGAGAGCCAGAACGTTTCGATGCTTCAATCACTGCAACACCCAGCGATAGACCAGATATAATTCGATTCCTTTGAGGAAAATACTGAGGCTTTGGTTTAGTAGCAAATGGAAGCTCAGTAACTACTAATCCACCATTCTCGGTGATTTTTTTGTATAGATCAAAATTTTCTTTTGGGTACACCACATCAATTCCGCTTGCTGTAACAGCAATAGTGGGATGATTTTTGTATATTACACTGTTTGCTGCAGTATCGATTCCTTTTGCAAGTCCAGAAACGATAACAAAACCAGCTTCGCTTAAATCAAGTGCCAACTTATTGGCAAAATTTCTTCCATTCATTGAAGAGTTACGCCCACCGATTATTGCAATTATCTCACGGCTTAATAATGATATATCACCAAGCGCAGTTATTACAGGAGGACAACTAGAGATATTTCTTAAAAGATCAGGGTAATCTGGGTCACATGCGGGTATAATTTTAGCTCCAATTCTTTCTGCATTATTGATTTCTTCTCGTGCATCTTGAATGCCATACACCTTATTATTAGCCACCCTATTGAGATATTTTAGCACCTCATCTAGCGATCCATGTGTTCTTAGTATACTAAAAAACTTTGTTGGTCCTATAGTTCTAGCCAAGCTTAACCATACTTCTAATTCTTTGTTGTTCAATTTATTTATCTTCATAAAAGGCTTGAATTTCTTATCAATTTAGTGTACCCAAGATAATGCAAATATACAGTGTTTTATGACGCATTTTGTTACAGATAAATGCATAAAATGTAAATATACGGACTGTGTGGAAGTATGTCCCGTTGACTGCTTCTATGAAGGTAAAAACATGCTCGTGATTAACCCAGATGAATGTATTGATTGCGGAGTGTGCATACCTGAGTGTCCAGTAGATGCAATTGTAACTGATGATTCCATAAAAGATATTTTAGAACTAGATGAAGAGTTACTGAACAGTGAACAAAAAATCTTCAAATCATTTTACAACATAAACGTAGAATACTCACAAAAATGGCCAAATATCACAGCTAAGAAGCAACCTCTCTATACTGCAGAAGAGTATAAGGAAAAAAAGGATAAAACAGCTTATTTTGACGAAAATTTAGAATAATGCTACTGAAGGAAAAAGAAAATTTCTCTTGTATCTCACAATTATTGTTTTGCATTGCTGAAAGTGGCTGTATTGTTTATGTCCTTGATAGCATAACTAGTTTACTTGAGAATACAAATAGTAATACAGCAATTTTACTGCTATTTAACTGTTAATAGGTACATTAGACGGATCATATGGGGTATAAAATGGATATTAAAGTAAAATATGCGGGAATAACTAAGCGTGCTGCAGCTTATATAGTTGACCAAATTATATTCCTAGTCTGTTATTCATTATTTTATTTATTAATTTTATTCATATTATCAGGAGAGCCCCTTGCCGATGTTTTTAATTATGTCTTTCCTGATATTGACACTAATAGTGACCTTATATCAGAGCGATATGAAATATTAGAAGACTTAGATATATTATTGAAAGATTTAGTATATATAGCATTGGAAGTATTAATGATAACAAGACTTGGTTGGACTCCAGGAAAGTTGCTACTTGGTATATACATAAAAGATGCAAACACACTTAAAAACGCTGCTTTAATGCAAGTAGTGATGAGAAGCACTCTCAAGGCACTTTTGTGGGTACCCACCTACATTTCTGAGTGGTTTTTTATTTTACCAATATTGGTTCTAATGTTTGCAATATTTGATAAGCGCAAGCAGCTTTTCTACGACAAAATTACAAAAACAGTAGTAATGGATTATAGGTCTGAAGCATGCTACCCAAAATTAAACTATGTATATGTGGGAATAACTAGGCGTGTGTTAGCGCATATTATTGACAGTCTTATTATTAAGGGAATTCCTTTATTCTGTTTGATTCTTGTAAGAGTGGTTTTTCACATTGCTAGACCTAAATTATTAATTATACGTATTTGCTTATCTTTTTTGCTATCGATAGTATTCGGAGTATTCATGATAAGAAGATTTGGTGGTACTCCAGGACAATTGTTATGCGGTATTAATATCAAAGATGCAAATACACTTGAAAATGTTACTCTAGTGCAAGCAATAGTTAGGCATATTTCATTTGAAGTTATTTGCTTCCCCATATTCATCACGAGAAGGAAATTTTTTGATAAGTATACCTCTGAATGGTGGTTTGATCCTTTATTAGGCTTAATCTTTATGACCACAATACTAATTTTCATATGTGCAATATTTGACCAACGCAAGCAGTTTCTTCATGATAAAATTGCAAAGACAGTGGCAGTAGATTATAAACCTCCAAGCTAACTTTCCCTTCTGTTTACAAGGTTCATATATGTAGTTATAATTAATAAGGTTCTTCTAAGAGTGCCCATGGTTCCAACTATAGCAATTTTAAGTGGTGGATTTTCTTGTGAGAGAGAAATATCACTTATGAGTGGAAGAGCAGTAAAGAAGGCACTTGATAGCCTTTCATGTAATGCAATAGAAATAGATGTTGACAGCAACATTGCTGAAAAGCTTAAAAAAATTAATCCGGGCCTTGCTTTTATCGCTCTGCATGGACCTTATGGTGAAGATGGCTGCATTCAAGGTTTATTGGAAATCTTAGGTATAAAATATACACACTCAGGAGTTATGGCTTCTGCTGTTGCTATGAACAAGGCAATGTCAAAGCATATATTTTGGTCCCTTAGTATTGATACTCCAAAAGGTTATGTAATTAGCCGAGAAGATCTACTAAAAAATAATATTAAAATTGATTATCCGTACGTCTTAAAACCAATTAATGAAGGCTCTAGCATCGGAGTACATATTGTTTCCTCACATGAGGATTATTTAAAACTGAAATTTGATGTCATTCCAGCGCGTGACCAGGAAAAAAAAACAGTATCTGGCTACTTGGATGACAAGGAAGGAGCTACTTCTATGACAAGAGATTTGATGATCGTAGAAGAATACATACCGGGCATAGAGTTACATACTGCTGTATTGCTGGATGAAGCAATTGGCACTATGGAAATACGACCAAAAAATAAATTCTATGATTATGAAGCAAAGTATACAGATGGATTTGCAGAACATATATTTCCTGCTGAAATTCCTGACAATATATATAAAATGACCTTGGAACACGCACTGAAAGTTCATCAATTTTTAGGATGCAAAACTATTTCCCGCTCAGACTTTCGTTATAATCCCAAGAATAACACTTTAAAAATGCTTGAGATTAATACACATCCTGGCTTTACTGAGTTATCGTTAGTGCCAGAAATTGCAAAATTGGCAAAAGGAATCAATTTTAATGAATTAGTTAAAATTATTATTGAAGATAGTTTGCAGCACAAAAATATTAGGGATTTAAGTCATGTTGAGCAGTATTACTAGAAGCCAAAGGAGTTTTTTGCGTAAGTGTGCCTTGGTTATTATCACAGCACTTTTTCTTACGCTAATACTTTACAGCTCACTTGATAAAATAATAAATCGATTTAATTACTACTTTACTTGGTATAATGACTGCCTATCTAGTTTATTACTCAGTAGTGGATTTTCAATCGACGAAGTAGTCGTGAGCGGCAATAAATTTACAAACAAAAAGGATATTCTAAGTTTGACAGATAGAACGCAACCTATCCTGTATATATCACTTTCAAAACTTGCCGGTAACATACAATCCGTAAGCAGGTGGATAAAACACGTAAGAGTTCACAGAATTTTGCCCAATACTCTACGCATTAATATAGATGAGCATAAACCGTTTGCTCTCTGGAAAGATAATAACAAAACCTCGGTAATTGATTTCGAAGGCAAAGTGATCGTAGATGACTATCCAGTAGATGATCTTGTTGTAATTACAGGACAAAACTCGTTATCAAACCTAGAATTTGTTAGAGATGTGTTAGAGAGTAAAACTCAATTAAGTGACCACATTTCTTCTTTTGCTTATATAGGGAATAGAAGATGGAATATCATACTTGATAACGATTCCACAGTAAAACTGCCTGAAGATAACCCTTATAGTGCATGGGAATATTTAAACCACTTGCAAAATACAACTGATTTTACTTTCAGCGATTGGAGTATTATTGATATGCGTATTACTGATAAAATTTTTGTGAAGAGGTGATCTGCTGTAATCCAAGTAGCCCCTTTTCCTGTCATCCCAGTGCCCAGACACTGGAATCCCGCCGCGAACCGTCATACCGCGATTCATTCGCGGTATCTCTTAACATAGATCCCTTATTTAACCGCCATACCTTAACATAGATCCCGCTAACACGTAGCGGGATGACGAGGTTATCGTCATGTCACCGCGAACCGTCATACCGCGATTCATTCGCGGTATCTCAGCCGCTAACAAGAGATCCCGCTAACACGTAGCGGGATGACGGTTGTCGTTTAGCTATAAATATTTAAGAAATTTACCAAACGAAAAAAAAGGCAAAAGAAGCCCCGTGGTTGGCTAATTACTTACATTATACTTTCAAGTATGGCGTTTTTTTATTCTAAACGCTTAATAACCGCGATTTAGCTGCTTTTTAATGCAACTAACCTTTAGTCATAAATGTTTAAGAAATTTACTAAACAGAAAAAAAGGCAAAAGAAACCCTAGGGTAGCTAGTTATTCACTATCCATTTTTTAAGTTGGCGTTTTTTTATGTTTTAAATGCTTTATAAGCGCATTTTAGCTTATATTAGGTAAAAACCTAGAAATTTTATAAAGACATAAGGTGCACATAGTGCAAAAAATTAAACATGAGACGCCAGATACGTGAGTTTTTTTGTCATTTAATCTGTACAGAGAAGATAAATAAATAGCTTCAGTTTCATGATAAGGGGGCTGGCGAGGTTTGTCAAGGAATTTTTATGCAAGAGATCTATTGAAATGCCCCTGTAAAATTATACTATTAATTAGTGCACTATAAATTTAAAATTATAGATATGTTAAGCAGATTGGTAATTTTGCTATTAGTTTTTATACTTCCTTTTTCTTCATACTCATACCAGTTTAGAACCAAAGCAAAGCAAGCAGTAGTCTTAGATTTAGCTTCAGACTCGTTCATTTTTGACCATAATTCCGATGAAAAAATGGCCCCATCTTCAATGAGCAAGCTAATGACTTTATATATAGCCTTCGATTATCTAAAAGCTGGAATAATAAATATGGAGGATAGATTTCGAGTGAGTAGAAAAGCGTGGGAAAGAAAAGGCTCTTCTATGTTTTTGAAAGAAGGTCAATTTGTTACGGTGAGGGAATTACTTGAAGGAATTACAATAGTCTCAGGTAATGATGCCTGCATAACACTAGCCGAGGGTATTGCAGGATCAGAAGAGAATTTTGTGGCTGAAATGAATGAAGTTGCACAAAATTTGAATCTGAATGACAGTCATTTTGTCAACTCAAGTGGGTGGCCAGACGAAGATCATTTCATGAGCGCAAAAGACTTGGTAATGCTGGCAAAAAGGATTTTCACCGATTTTCCTGAATATTATGATTTATTTTCTGAACAATATTTGACATATAATGAAATTGTACAAAAGAATAAAAATCTTCTACTTTTTCACGATATTGGGGTTGACGGTTTAAAAACCGGTTATACAAATGCTGGTGGTTACGGCATTGTAGCATCTGCAAAACGAAATGATAGGAGAATTTTTGCTGTTGTAAATGGTTTAAACACTGAGAAAGAGCGAATAGAAGAAGCAAAAAGACTGATACAATATTCCTTAAATCATTTTAACACCAAGAAAATATTCGCTAGAGGCAGTGTAGTTGAGAAAGTAAATGTTCTCTATGGAAAAGATAAAAAAGTGCCTATTACAGTTGCAAACGATGTTACCATAACTTACAACCGCAAATTGCATGACCAAATTAAGGTGCGTATCGAATATAAAGATATGATACCTGCACCAATTAAAAAAGGTCAAGAAGTGGGCAAAGTTTTTGTAGAAATACCAGGCATTGAGCAACAAACTACACCACTTTATGCAGCAAATGACGTGCAGGAATTGAATTTCGTAGAAAAGTTTTTTAGGATGTTATTTTAAGTTTGATATTAAAGCAATTTCGAAAGAGAGATTTATTGCACTTTAGTGTAGTTTTAACTAACAATTTCTGTTACAATACAAGATTGAAATGTTACGAAAATGTGCTGGTTATATTTGTTGCTGTCTAGTATCCTAGAGATACTGTGGGCTGTAACGCTAAAGTTTAGTAACAGTTTTACTAAAGTTGTGCCTTCGATTGCAACATTGGTAATTATGATCATTAGCATTTATTTTTTATCTCTTGCAGCATGCTTTCTACCTATTAGAGTATGCTATGCAGTTTCCTCTGGAATATGCACAATTGGAATAACTATAATTGGTGCAACCACTTTCACAGAGAATATTAATTTATCTCAAGTTTTATGTATCGTTTTAATTGTAATAGGAAGCATAGGGCTAAAGCTCTCTATTTAAACCTAAAAATTTATGCATGAATTGGATATATTTACTCTTATCGTCACTAATTGAAGTGTTCTGGGTCATAACACTTAAGCATAGTTATGGATTTACTCATCTCGTACCATCAATAATTAGCATATTCTCCATGGCTCTTAGTACGTATTTACTTTCGCTCGCTACACGTTCTATACCTATCGGAGTATGCTATGCAATTTGGACTGGAGTGGGCGCTATAGGAGCTTCGATACTTGGAGTTTATCTATTTAATGAACCAGTTAATTTATTCGAAGTAATATGCTTTATTTTAGTTACATTCGGGATTATAGGATTAAAATTGTTTGATACTGCAAAACAAACTGTTGATAAAATGGAATAAAAGATCCCACTGGGATGAAAGAAGCAGATACTCCATATTGTCATGCAAATTGGAATCCAGACTTTTTTCTATATAGTATGGTGAAGACGGGAAACCGTAACCGTTCACACAATGGCGTCAACTTAAGGAAAAATGTCAGAGATTGTGTATAAAATTTCTCTCCAAATTTTTTATCATTAAATTATCCAAAGAGTGCAAGGGACAGCACTTTTGTTTCTATTTTATTGCAACAAAAAAGTTTAAAATGTGTCTTTTTTAGGTGAGGCATGCAAAAAGGAAAAGATCTTATCTTACAAATTAAAAATGCAATATACTCGAAAACTTTTCAGAAAATCCATTGTGTTGAGTTTTACACGAACAAGAAAACTTCCTTTTTCGACAGTATTTTCTATGATTTTAAAGTTAGTTAAAAAAAGTTTGGGAATAGAATGTGAACTTATGGAGCCATTGACATGTACCCTCAAAGCAAGCTTTTTCTAAAGCAAGGTATAAGATTTGCCATACAGGCTTTCAAGAATTTAAGCATCCAAACAGCCTATCAGGATGAACCTGAGTTGGAGAGGCTATAGACTAAGAGGTTGTCCGGAAACAAGTAAAAGGCTATAATATCTGAAATTTTAGTACGGGGTAAAGATGAGAAAAAAGTATCCAACAGATCTAAGCGAAAGGGAATGGGCAAGAATAGAAAAACACTTCAGAGTATCATACAAGAAAGGAGGAAGGCCGCCAAAGTATAGCAAAAGAGAAATATTAGAAGCAATTTTCTATGTATTGCGTACAGGGTGTCAATGGCGGTATTTACCAAATGATTTTCCGCTATGGAAGACTGTGTATGAGCAGTTCAGGCAATGGAAGAAGCAGGGAATTTTTGAGAAAATGAATTATGAAATTACAAAATATAGTAGAAGAAAAATAGGAAGGAATGAGCAGCCGAGTGCCTGTATAGTAGATAGTCAATCTGTAAAGACTACAGAAAAGGGGGGATCAAAGGCTATGATGGAAGTAAAAAAGTAAAGGGTAGAAAAAGGCATATAATTACAGACACTCAGGGTTTTATACTAGGTTGTTACGTAGGCGCTGCTAACGAAAATGATAGAGATGGTATTAAAATAGCATTAAACAATATGAGAACAAAATATACTAAAGTTAAAAAAATGTGGGCTGACATGGGATACCAAGGAAGAAATTTAAAGAATCACATAAAGGAAGAATATGACATAGATATTGAAATTGTTACAAGGCCTCCATGTAGATTTTGGGTGCACAAAGATACGCCACCTGAGCTACTACCAACAAGAGAACAAGGGTTTAAAGTACAGCCAAGAAGATGGGTTGTAGAAAGGACTTTTGCTTGGGTTAATAGGAATAGAAGGCTATCGAAGGAGTATGATTTACTCACAACATCCACTGAGAATTTCATATACCTAGCTATGAGTAGGGTTATGTTAAAGAGGGAATATGCTTGAATTTACTAGTTTCCGGACAACCTCTAATACCAATTCCCATTACAGGGCAAACAGATGGACAATGATGGAAGAAAAGCCATACTGAAGTAAGTAAAATAGCGAGGTTTAAATGGCATTAAGATCAAAATTATTGGATGAAAAAGTAGTAGAATCAGCAAAAGAAATGCTGAAGAAAGTAAGGAATAATGCATATGTTTCAAAAAAACTAAATGCTGTAATTGCAGCAAAAAAGTACAGTATAACGGCTGTAGCAAAAATATATTGCATTTCAAGAAGCGCACTAACTTCGTGGGTAAAACTCTTGAAAATTGGCAGAGAAGAAAAACTGTTTGCTCCTTCACAACGTCGTAGAAAAACTAAATTAAATCAGGCTCAACTACAGCAAATTGAAGAGTGGATAGAAGAAAATCCTAATATCACCATTAAAGAAATGAGAATAAGAATCCAGGAAAAGTTCGGATTAAATATCAGCAAATCTACAGTACACCGCCATATGCAAAAGATGAAATTCTCATATATTACACCAAGACCAGTTCATAATGGACAAGATAAAAGCAAACAAGAGGAATTCAAAAAAAAATCTCAATGGAGCTATTAGCAAGTATCCAGAAAAAGAGCTATTTTTCTTTGATGAATCACGGTTTGGCACACATTCAAAAGTTGGACATGGGTGGTTTAAAAAGGGGATTAGAACACAGGTTAAAACAAAATTAGGTAGGCAAAATTTCTATCTCTATAGTGCAGTTAATCCTAGAAATGGAGAGAGTTCTAGCTTATTTGCACCAAATGTCAACACTGATTGCATGAACATATTTCTTGAGCAAATTTCGCAATATCTAGAAACACGAGAGGCTTTTCTCGTTATGGACTGTGCTAGTTGGCATAGGTCAAAAAATTTAAAGGTACCTAAAAATATCGACATTATATACCTACCTCCATACTCACCTGAGCTAAATCCTGTTGAGAGGCTTTGGTTATATATAAAACAGAACATTTTGCGCAATAAAATATACGATACAATTGCTCTACTTGAGGGTGCTTTGTGCAAATTTATTACTTCTCTTGCCAGCTCCACAATTAAACAACTCTGCAATGTTTCCTATTTGACTGGACAACAATGAGAATTGGTATTATTGCAGCAGATGGTTCTGGTATGAGATTACCCAGCTCTGGGGAAATTGTATCCGAGTTTGAACCAAATGGAACAACAGGCACCATTGGCAATTTGTTTGTTGATTTGTGTACTTCGCTGATTTGTAGTGCTCGTCTTGCAGCTTGGAATATAGGTGAACAAACGTTGGCGGCAGAGCAATTACCCGAAGTTATCACTCAAATGCGTTTATTAAATCAAGAGAAATTATTATTTATCTATGATCGTCTTCAGTAAAATTCATTCAGCAGCATTATGATTTGGAAGTAGATTTTATTTTTCGCTTGCAAAAAAGAAATTATAGTAAGCTATGGGAACGCTGGCGAATTAGATTTTGATTTTATATTAGAAAATGAAAAGCTAAAAAATAAAATGAAAGGACAGAAAGTAAGAGTTATAGTGCTGACATTAGCCAACTGAGAAACAGAGTTTTTGACTGAGACTTTGGAGCAAAGCTTATGTGTTAAGGTGGCACATAGAGGAAACGACTCAAAGTAGGAGCAGAGTTAGAGAATTTTTCTGGAGAGGCTGTATTACAAGAATTTTGGGCAAACTTGGTCATGTGCAATATATTATCGCTTCATATATGTGATGCACAAGGGCCTTGGAACCCAGATCAAATTACTGAGTATCGTTTAAATTTTTCAGTTTTATTTAGTGTAATGAGACAGAAACTCTATCAGGTACTTATTGCGCCAAAAAACTTTCAAGCCCTTTTTAAGTATACGCGCTAAAGTTAAAATCCGACCGGGACAGCCGCAATAAAGTAGATAAGCCTAAACGCCATCATGTCTTTAGGAGAGTTTGCTAATGAAAGTTCTTAAGTTGACGCCATTGGCTGAACGGATACGATTTATTTCAGTGCATGAGCTGGTCCTTTTCGGATTTTAGCGCTGTGTACATAACTGCACGAACGTCTAGTTTAGGGGTAAGAAAAATTAGGGCCTGCAAATTAATCCAAACACATAAGTGTAGTGTTACCACCAAATGCTGTAGTGTTAACACTTACAACTTTTTCTGTAGAAAAACGCTGTAAATAATGAGGACCACCAGCTTTTGGCCCAGTGCCAGATAGTCCTCTACCACCAAATGGTTGTATCCCAACTGCTGCACCTATCTGGTTACGGTTGATGTAGACATTTCCAACTGATATTTTTTTACTTATAGTGTCAATTTGACTTTGTATACGACTCTGCAAAGAAAACGTAAGCCCATATCCAGTACTATTTATATCACTTATAACTTCATTTAATTGTGACTTGTTAAAACGTATGATATGTAAAATAGGACCAAATACCTCTTGCTTTAATTGCGAAATTTTTTGTATCTCATAAATATATGGAGGAAAGAAATAACCATTATGAGAATTTGTATCCATGGGTACTTTAAATAACAGATTTGAATCTTCATCCTCTGACATTTTTTGCGTATGTTGAGTGAGCATATCGATAGATGCTTTATCAATTATTGGACCAATATCAGTACTAAGTTGTATTGGGTCACCAATCTTGAGTTCTTGCGCTGCACCGCATATCATTTTTATCTGCTTCTCTGCTATGTCCTCTTGAATAAACAGCACTCTAAGCGCAGAACAGCGTTGACCACTGCTACGAAACGCAGAAAGCAAAGCATCCATAGCCACTTGCTCTAAAAGAGCAGAGCTATCAACTATCATAGCATTGAGCCCTCCTGTTTCAGCAATAAGTGGCACAATAGGACCATCCCTATTTGCAAGCATTTTATTGATTATTTGAGCAGTTTGTGTTGAGCCAGTAAAAGCTACTCCGGCAATTCTATTGTCTGGAACTAATATTTTGCCTAAATATCCACCATCCCCAGGAATGAGGTGTAACACATTCTTTGGTATCCCAGCTTCATGTAGTATCTTAACAGCTTCGTAGGCAATAATCGGCGTTTGCTCTGCCGGTTTTGCCAGCACTGCATTACCTGCTGCAAGTGCAGCTGAGACCTGCCCAATGAAGATAGCGAGCGGAAAATTCCACGGTGATATGCATAAGAAAACTCCTCTGCCTTCAAAAAAGATGAAGTTATCTTCACCTGTTGGGCCCGGCAATTTTTTCCAGTCGCTCAGTTCATTTTTTGCTATCATTGCATAATAACGCAGAAAGTCGATTGCCTCTCTTACTTCTGCTATTGCATCGGATAAAATTTTTCCTGCTTCCACAATCAGAATGTAAATTAACTCTTTCATCCTTTCCTCAAGCAAATCTGCAGCTTTTTCAAGGCATTTAGCGCGCTCTTCTGCTGAAACATTCTGCCACTTAGCAAAAGCACTATGTGCTATTTCAAGAGCGTTTAAAGCTTGATCGCTTGTTGCACTTGACACTTCTCCAATTACATTTTCCAAATGTGCAGGATTCACTACTTCGATAAATTCAGCATTATCAAATAGTGCTTTTCCATCAATTATTGGTCCAACTTGCCACTTTTTTTCACTAAAACCCTTTATATCATCTGCAAATTGTGAGACTATCACAGAATCACTAATATCCATCCCCAAGGAATTTTTTCTTTCTGGTCCCAAAATATCTTGTGGTAATGGAATGCCTGGATGAGGTTCATAATTAAAATTTATAGCTTTTTCCAGTGGATCTGAAATTAACTCATCGATTTTAACGTTAGGATCACTTATTTGATTAACAAACGAACTATTAGCTCCATTTTCAAGAAGGCGTCTTATAAGATAAGGCAACAAGTCACTATGTTCCCCAACGGGTGCGTAGACACGACAGCTAACATTTGTTGCAAGCTCTGACATTGCATAATCATATAAGTCTTTTGCCATTCCATGTAAGCGTTGAAATTCAAATCCAGGGTGGTTTTTATCAGCAAGTTCCATGATAGAAGCAAAAGTATAGACGTTATGAGTTCCAAAGCATGGGTAAAAGCTGTTTGGTTTACTCAAAAGTTTCTGTGCGCACACGAGGTAAGATACGTCAGTATAGCTTTTTCTTGTAAATACTGAGTAATCATTTAATCCCAATTCTTGCGTACACTTGATTTCTGAATCCCAATATGCACCTTTTACAAGCCTCACCATAATTTTATGATTTGATCGAATAGCAACATCCTCTACAAAGTCAAGAACAGATAAAGCACGTTTTTGATATGCTTGTACAGCCAAGCCGAGCCCTTCCCACTCAGAAAGTGATTCATCAAGCCGTAATTGTTCAAACAAGATTAAGGAAATTTCAAGCCTTTCTGTTTCTTCTGCGTCTATGCATAGTGAAATGTTGTATTTTTTTGCCTCGCGGCAGAGCTCTAAAACCTTAGTGAATATCTCACCAGCAATTCGGCCAAATTGACTAAATTCATAACGTGGGTGTAAAGCAGAAAGTTTGATTGAAATTCCATGGGATTTAAAACAATCATTTATTTCAGTGGATTCACCTATAGCTTTTATTGAGTGCATGTATGAATTAAAATACTCTTCTGCATCCTCAGTTGTGTGAGCAGCTTCGCCAAGCATATCAAAAGAGTATAAAAACTTACTATTGTCATCTAGTTTTGCGTACCTTAAAGCTTCTTCTATGGTTTCTCCAACAACAAAATGATTACCAAGCATAGACATTGCTTGTTTTACTGCTTTGCGAATGATCGGTTCTCCTAAATTCTTAAGTAACTTAGAAATTGCGTAATAGAACTTCGAATCGCCTTCATTATCTCTCAATATACTGCTACCTATCATCAAGCTCCATGTGGAAGCATTAACAAACAACGAAGAAGAGTGCCCTAAATATTTATTCCATTCCTGATTGGCAATTTTATCTTTGATTAGCTCGTCTATTGTATAATCATCTGGTATTCTAAGTAGTGACTCAGCAAGACACATAAGCGCTATTCCTTCATCATTGGAAAGCGAGTATTGCTGCATAAAGGAATCTACAATACTTAATTTATTGTGTTTGATTTTTTCAATAACTTGTTTTGCTATATTATAAATTCTATTTTTTGAATCAGCCGAAAGCTCTGCTTTTTCTACAAGATAACGTATATAACTCTTTTCATCAGTACGATAAAATCCTTGTAAACGTTTTCTGAGTTCATTAGGTTCTTGTATAGAGCTTATCATATATAATTATCTCCAAAAAATACTCCGACACCATATGTATGGTGAAATTATATCATAACTTTGCGCAGAGCAAATTGCTATTTACAAAGGGATCAGGGCTGGCTAAAAGAAGTCCATGCAATAACTTCACTAAATCAAAAAGATTGTGCAAGTATGTAGCTCAACACTCCACCACACATCAAGTATTTAGTCTCAGTTGCGGTTTGTACACAGCATTTGAGTTGAATTGATTGCCTTGAATTATCCTTTCTTTTGATGATACATTCTAGATTTCCACTCGGCACTATTTCACCTTTTATGCTCATTACCTCGCTACCATCAAATATCTTTCTGGTTATTCCATTTTGGAATATAAGTGGAAGAACACCCATACCAACTAAGTTGGACCTATGTATACGCTCAAAGCTTTCTGCAATTACAACTTTAATCCCCAACAATAAAGTACCCTTTGCTGCCCAATCCCTACTTGAACCTGTGCCATACTCCTTTCCTGCCACAATGATGAGAGCTTCCTTGTAGCGCATCGCCGCATCAAAAATTGGCATAGTTTCTTGAGAAGGAATATATTTTGTATATCCACCTTCGGTGCTAACCATTTCATTTTTTATTCTAATGTTAGCAAAAGTCCCACGCATCATTACATTGTGATTACCACGACGAGATCCATATGAATTGAAATCCTGTGGTTCAATTCCAAGCCCTTTTAAATATAGACCGGCAGGACTACTCGAGGCAATATTTCCCGCAGGGGAAATATGATCAGTAGTTATGCTATCGCCAAACATTGCTAATATTTGTGCACCCTTTATATCGATTTTATTATTTTTAGGTGATAAGTTATCAAAATAAGGCGGATTTTGTATGTAAGTGCTGTTTGCATCCCAATTATAGATTTCACTTTTTTCACACTTTATCTTTCGCCAATGTTCATCACCAGAAAAAACATCCTTATACTTTTGTATGAACATCTCACGTGTTACCACACTTTTAACACAATCTTCGATTTCATTGTTTGTTGGCCATATATCTTTGAGATAGACATCATTTCCATTCTTATCTTTGCATATTGAATCTTTTGTCAGATCAATTTGCACAGTACCAGCAAGTGCATATGCAACAACAAGTGGCGGAGATGCCAAGTAATTAGCTTTGACTAACGGATGAATTCTTCCTTCAAAGTTACGATTGCCAGATAAAACTGCAGCAACGGTTAAGTTTTTGTTTTTAATGCCATTTTCTATATCTTTATTAAGTGGACCAGAATTCCCAATGCAAGTTGTGCAACCATATCCAACTAGATTAAAACCCAAAGCATTTAGATCTACCTGCAATCCAGACTTTTCTAAATATTCTGTTACAACTTGTGACCCTGGAGCAAGAGAAGTTTTAACCCAAGGCTTTGATTTTAATCCAAGTTTAATTGCATTACGAGCTACAAGACCTGCAGCAATCATCACACTTGGATTTGAGGTATTAGTGCAGCTTGTTATTGCTGCAATAACTACACTTCCATCTTGGAGTTTATCGCTTTCCTTTGACTCATTAACTGAAAATGATTTAGAAAAAGACTCTGCCACTTGTGAAAGAAAAACCTTATCTTGTGGTCTTTTAGGACCAGCCATTACTGGCTTCACGCTCGATAAATCAAGTTCTAGTGCGTCAAAAAATGCTAACTTATTATTGCCACGCCACAATCCTTGCTCTTTCGCATAAGCCTCAACTAACTTAATCAGCTTTTCTGGTCGCCCTGTTAAATGTAAATAATCGAGTGTTTTCTGATCAATTGGAAAAAACCCACAAGTTGCACCATACTCTGGGGCCATGTTTGCTATAGTGGCTCTATCTGCCAAAGATAAATAATCTAAACCATCACCATAAAATTCTACAAACTTACCAACAACGCCTTTTGTTCTTAGGATATTGGTAACCGTCAGCACTAAATCAGTCGCAGTTACTCCTTCCGGCAATCTGCCAATTAATTTAAATCCAACTACTTCTGGAATCACCATACTAATTGGTTGACCAAGCATCACAGACTCAGCTTCTATGCCTCCAACACCCCAACCAAGAACTGATAATCCGTTAACCATTGTAGTATGGCTGTCAGTACCAACTAAAGTGTCAGGATATATGACTCCATCATTATTACACACAACTTGCGCTAAATATTCAAGATTCACTTGGTGGCAAATCCCTGTGCCAGGCGGCACTACTCTAAAATTTGTGAAGGACGATTCCCCCCACTTTAAAAATTGATATCTCTCCAAATTTCTTTTTACTTCTAGCTCAACATTCTTACTGAATGCGGAAACACTTCCATAACTATCTACTTGAACAGAATGGTCAATCACAAGATCAACCGGTACAGACGGATTTATGTTGCTCGGGTTTCCTCCATTTTTCTTAACATAGCTCCGCATTGAAGCTAGATCAACAACAGCAGGAACCCCTGTAAAATCTTGCATCAACACCCTTGCTGGTTTATAGCTAATTTCGTGATTAGTGTGTTTATTAACGCAGTCTGCTAGCACTCTTATGTCATCCAGCTTTACGTTTACTCCATCTTCATTGCGCAATAAATTTTCAAGCAGAACCTTAAGTGAGCAGGGCAATTTAGTCACATCTATTCCTAAAAATTCACTAACACTACTTAGGCTAAAATAGTTGTATGACTTCCCGTCAATGTTTAAAGTCGTTTTTGCGTTTAAAGAATTATTCATCAAGTTACATCATATTAGTTAAAATTGGAATTACTACCGTTACTTTTTTGTTGTTGACCTTGCTGCTCATACATAGTTTCAAAATCTATAGGATCTAGCATCAGTGGGGGAAATCCACCACTACTTGTAACTCTTGCAATTATTTCTCTTGCAAAAGGGAAAAGAAAAGTAGGTCCGCCAATAAACAAAGCTTGTCTTACCTCTTCCTCACTCAACTCTTTTAAATTTTCTATTGAAAAAATACCACAATATTTCGTCTCACAAATGAAAGCTACGCCATCTTTTATGCCTTCATCTTTTACCGTTGCTTTGACTTCTATATGCAAAGTAATTTCATGGAAAGATTTTTCTTCATTCACTTCTTCTTTGTTTTTCGTCCCTTCTAATTTTGCTGAATTGATATTAACCATTACATTAATATCTGGAGCTTTACTAGAAGAAAGGAATGGCGAATTCGGATTCTCAAATGATAGATCTTTAACATATTGACCGTGAATTCTCATTTTTTGTTGTGGCATTTCTTACGTCTCCTTTAATTAAGTTGAGATATTTAATACTTTCTTATATAATATATTCATTTACAAACGAATAGCAAACCTGATTATAAGTTGATATGAAAAACATATTTTCATTAATAATTAATAATGTTCGGATACTTTATATGCCAAGGAGTTGAGTTACTATGATAGAGCTTGTAATATATGCTTTATTAGCGGCGTTCATTTTTTCACGTTTGTATAATTCTTTAGGAAGGTCAGCCAACCTCAACCTAAAAAAGCTAACTAATGTATTGGATGTAAGCCGAAGTAGAGAAGATGTAGTAGAAAACATTGAGGGTTACATTGATAGCAATGATGAAAATTCAATAAAAGTTACTTATAAACAAATATTAAAAAAAAACAAAGATTTTTCTATTTCCCACTTTATAGAAGGTTCAAGCATAGCTTTTGAATTAATAATAAAATGTTTCAATCAAGGAAATTTGTCTCAGTTAAAACCACTTCTCGATAAAGACTTATATGATAATTTTGCAGAGAAGATTAAACATCGTAAAGAGGTGCACGAGTCTATAATTGTTTCTATTGTTTCACAAAAGATTTTAGAAATAAAGCTAGTAAAAAACGCAGTGTTTATTGCAGTATATTTCCTTTCAGAGCAAATTAACTTCGTTAAGAATAATAAAGGGGATATCATATCAGGTAGTACATCCACCATTAATAAAGTTGAGGATGTATGGCAATTCAAAAAAAATGTTAATTCATCAGACCCAAGCTGGTTGCTTGTTTCTATTCACTATAAAAAGACAAGTAACGATAAGACAAATGACAAGTAAGATGAGTTTTTTTTGAAATGGAAAGCAAGCTACGCGAAATAGTACTTGACACTGAAACGACAGGTCTTGACACTGGATCTGGTCATCGAATTATTGAAATAGGGTGTGTGGAATTAATTAACCGCATTCCAACAGGTAAAGTATTCCATCGGTACCTTAACCCAGAAAGAGATATACCTTATCACTCATTTAAGATTCACGGTATTAGTGAAGAATTTTTAGAAGATAAACCATTATTTTCAGATGTTGCACTTGAATTTCTTGACTTTATATCTAATGATATTTTGGTAATTCACAACGCTGAATTCGATGTTAAGTTCCTTAACATGGAGTTAAGCAAGCTGAATGCTGGGTTAATTTCCTCAGATAGAGTGCTAGATACATTACCTCTTGCGAGGAAAAAATTCGCAGGATCACCTGCTTCTTTGAATGCATTATGTAAGCGTTTTGATATATCGCTAGAGAATAGAGAATTGCACGGAGCACTAGTTGATGCTCAATTGCTTGCAAAGGTATATGTTGAACTTACAGGAGGGTTACAAACCTTTCTGTTTGATAATGAATGCAATCAGGACAGTAACTCTACATTCGTTCAGCATAAAGTGCGTAATCTAACTCCCAGAGAACATTCACCAAATAGTGAAGAAATTGATGAACATAAGAAACTGTTAGACAAAATTAACAATACACTTTGGAATAAATGTATTGAATAGATCAACCAATAAAGATACAATTTAATTTTACTGAGAGCATTCTAATGGTAAGGTTTGTAAGATTGTTATCTAATGTGCTAGCAGCATTAGCAGTTGTTTTTTTAGGTTATTGTTATTTCACTAAAAAAGGCATATTTGCCCCAGTAGCGATTCACAACGCAGAAGTTAAGATAGGCGGAGATTTTTCTTTAATTAATCAGGACGGACAGATCCTGCGCAGTAGTGATTTTAAAGATAAATACATGATGATTTTCTTTGGGTTTTCCTCATGCAAAAGAACTTGCCCTATGAACCTTGGAATAATTTCAGAAACACTTGCAAAGTTAGATGAGAAAACTAACAACAAGCTACAAACATTTTTTATCACAGTTGATCCTGAGCGCGATAGCACGGAAAGACTTAAAGAATTTCAGCAGCAATTTGACCACAGAATACAAATGTTAACTGGTGAAAGAGAAAAAATAGACGAAGTAGTTGCGAAATACAAAGTATATGCAAGCAAAGTTGGTGGAGAAGAAGAAATCAACCATTCTTCGATAATATATCTTATTGGCCCTGGAGGAAAATATGTTACACACTTTGCAGCCGATTTAAATTCAGACGAAAGTCAATCTGATAAGATTTTGGCTGAGATCAGAAAATACGTAAACTGAATTATAGATTCTTCTGTTAATTACGCAACTGCATGAGCGTTATAATTTAATCTCCACCTGGAAGACACATTGGAATGACACTATTTGCTGTCTTCAAAAATAAACATTCGTAAAATTGTGCTTTTAATATGGGTTATCAGTTTAAAAATGTTGCTAATCAGCATATATGAATGTAATATTAATTAACATTCATAAACGAAGCAATACCATGGAAAATAGTTATAATGCCGATGCAATAAAAATCTTAAGGGGTCTTGATGCTGTAAGGAAACGTCCAGGTATGTACATTGGTGACACTGACGATGGATCTGGCTTGCACCACATGGTATATGAGGTTGTTGACAACGCAATAGATGAGTCTTTAGCTGGATATTGTGATAAAATTGAAGTTAGTATAAATGCAGATGGTTCAGTATCTGTAACTGATAATGGTCGTGGCATTCCAACTGACATTCATGAAGAAGAAGGAATATCAGCAGCAGAGGTAATAATGACTCAACTCCATGCTGGTGGTAAATTTGACAGCAATACCTATAAGGTTTCTGGGGGATTACATGGTGTTGGAATCTCAGTTGTGAATGCATTATCAAGCTGGTTGGAATTAACTATTTGGCGCAATAAGAAAGAACACTTTATGCGTTTTGAAGATGGTGAGTCTATTGAACCTTTAAAGGTAGTCAACGAAAATACAAACAAAAGAGGAACTAAAGTCACGTTCATGCCATCAACAGAGACTTTTAATGGCATTAATTTCAGTTACTCAACGCTTGAAAGTCGTATAAGAGAATTAGCATTTTTAAATTCAAATATCGACATTACTTTACGTGATCTGCGCAATGAACCATATACAGAATCTCATTTCAATCAGAGCAATCAATCTAAAGACAATTTTGGTACAGCAAATTTTGTGCAGTATTTAGATAAGAATAAGACACATGTAACTAAAATTGCCAGTATGAAAGGAGATGCAGAAGATCTTGGCATCAGCTTGGAAATATCGATGGAATGGAATGATTCCTACTATGAGAATATGTTGTGTTTCACTAATAATATACGGCAACGAGATGGTGGTACGCATTTGGCAGGATTTAGATCTGCACTAACTAGATGTATCAATAACTATGCAACTAATGAAGGGTTTTTAAAGAAAGCAAAAGTAAATTTAACTGGAGAGGACGTTAGAGAAGGTTTAACTTGTGTTTTATCTCTCAAGATGCCTGACCCTAAGTTTTCTTCACAAACAAAAGATAAACTAGTTAGTTCTGAAGCACGTGCAGTTGTAGAAAGTATAGTTTCTGATAAATTGAGCACAATCCTTGAAACTGATCCCAAATTGGCGGCAAGCATAGTAGAAAGAGCAATTAGGTCAGCAAAAGGAAGAGAAGCCGCAAGAAAAGCACGAGAGCTAGTTAAAAGCAAAAACAATATTGATATTGCAACTCTGCCAGGAAAGCTTGCTGATTGCCAGGAAAAAGCCCCTGAGTTATCGGAATTATTTATAGTAGAGGGTAATTCAGCAGGTGGTACTGCAAAGCAGGGGCGTAATCGTAAAACACAAGCAGTGCTTGCCTTAAGAGGAAAAATTCTAAACGTAGAACGTGTAAGTTTAGATCGTATTTTTTCATCTGCAGAAATAGGCTCTTTAATTACTGCAATTGGTGCTGGAATAGGGAGTGAACACTTCGATATTGAAAAAGCTAGATATCATAAAATTATCATCATGACAGATGCAGATGTTGATGGTTCACATATAAGAACTTTGATTCTGACTTTCTTTTTTAGACACATGCGTGAAGTTATTGAAAAAGGCTACTTATACATAGCACAGCCACCCCTCTATAAAGTTACAAAGAATGCTAAAGACACTTATATTAAAGATGACGAAACTTTTGAAGAGTATATAATAAACTCAGCAGTTAAAAGATTAACACTAAGTAGTACAGCTACAGAATTTAACGATTTGCGCCTTATTTTGAATAAATGCGTTAGCATTTCTAATATTAGCAAAAATTATGATAGAGAAATACCACAAAATCTCTTAGAGTCATTGCTAATTTTAAGTAAAAAGAATGCTCTATCATCGGCTGATGAGATATTAAAGTATTTGAAGTTAATGTACAGCGAATACACTTGGGAAGTGGAAAGAAAAGATGAAGAAAAAGAAATTCATATCTCTAAATTGTTTCAAGGATTGGCAGACAAATATATATTTGCACTTAGTATGCTTGAAGGCAAAGATATGCAAAACATATTAAGTTTGCTTGATGGTATAAGTAATTTATTTAATGGTGATTCATTTTTAAAGTCACAAGAAACTGAAATAAGAATCACTTCTCCAAGTACGCTTGCAAAAATAATAATGGACTATGGTAAAAAAGGTTTAACTCTGCAGAGATTTAAAGGTCTTGGTGAAATGAATGCTGATCAGCTATGGGATACTACGTTAAATCCTGAGGCTAGAACTTTACTAAAGGTTGAAATAAAAGATTGTGAAGAAGCTGATTCCATATTTTCAATACTAATGGGTGATATAGTTGAACCACGCCGTGATTTTATTAATAGCAATGCACTCAACGTGCATGATGTTGATATTTGAACTTTTAGCAAAATGTACGAACGTTACGGGTTTAAGCAAAGACTGTGTCATTCAAGTAGCTGACACTGGTTTCTTTATAACGGTGTCATTCCAGTGCTTGACACTGGAATGGCTTTGTTGCATCGCTCAAGTGAAAAGAACTGGCAGTTACTGACAAAATTCATTATAAATAGCGATTTAACTGTTGAAGAAAAAATATGCCACAAAAAATGAGGGTCAGTAACCATAGCGAATATAACAAATTTCTAGAAAAAAGAGGAAATATTTTTCATTATATCAACGAAGCCATAGAAAAGTGGTACGAGAATGGTCCAAAAATACCAGGTGGCAACAATATTTATAGCGATAAAGTTGTAATTTTGGTGCACATAATAACTTGTTTATTTAGAATAGGCCTGAGGCAAACAGTTGGGTTTATAGCAGGATACCTTGAGCAAATTGGGAAAAATTTGCAAGTTATCAGCTATTCACAATCATCAAGAAGGTTTAAGAAACTCAATATTAAGATCAATGATTGCAGAATTGATAAAAATAATATGGAAGATATCGAAATTGCTATAGACAGTACAGGAATTAGTATATACAACAACACTCCTGGTCATAGCAAAGAAAATAGCGAAGATAGAAAGTATCGCAGCTATGAACAGACAAGAAAATTGCATGTAATGTTGAATACAAACAGCAAAAAAGCCATAGCTGTAAAATACAGTAACGGTATCTACTCTGATCACTATGGAGCTTGTGATTTGCTAAAAGAAGTCGATTTTCAGTATGTCATAAAAGTACTATATGCAGATAGGGCATATGACAGAGAAAAGCTCTATAAGCTGTGTAATCAATATGGTATAAAAACGAAAATTCCTCCGAAAAACAACGCAGCAGAGCATCCAAAGTTAGACTATATGGCTGAGAGAAATTCTGCAGTCAAGCTCATAAAGTCATATGATGAAGATGGTATAAAGAAGTGGAAAAAAGAGATGAGTTATGGAAAAAGATCTTATATAGAAGGTTTTTTCTCGCGATTAAAAAAGACATTTGGATTTAGTTTTAGGAACAAATCTGAAATGAATCGTGAGAGGGAACTGCTACTCAAATGTTATTTGCTTAACAAATTTACTGAAATAGGCATGGCTAAGTTTGAGATAGCTTCATGAATTTATTGTACGTTACCTACTATCCGAAGAGCGATGCAACAAAGCCCACTGGAATCCAGTTATTTGGATTTTGACTCTCATATAAAGACCAAGAGACTAGGCAGTATTTCTAAAGCTTATACAAAGCATAAAATGGGTTTACTGTTGCATAGTGCCTAGCAAAGACGGATTACCTTTAGGTCTATCTTCCCAACAATGTTGGGCGCGTTCTATTAGGGAAGAAGAAACGGCACAAGAAAAAGCAAACAGAAAATACCGTACCTCCATAGAAGAAAAAGAAAGTTATAAGTGGATAACAGCTCTCAAAGAAACTATAAACAACCTTCCTCCAAATGTACAACTTGTTACCCTTGGTGATAGGGAAGCAGACATCTTCAAATTTTTATGGGTGGCTGAGACGTTAGGTAGTTTTTATGTAATCCGCAATCGAGCTAATAGAAGATTTATCTGTACTGAAGTCGGAAAAACAGATTTGCAAACACGCATCACTCAACTGCCAGTAAAAAAGAAAATTTCTCTAGAAGTTACTAAAGGTGGAAACCAGAGATCAAGAAAAGCTAATATTGAAGTTAAGTATATGAAAGCCTATCAGATCTTCTTCCATTTATGGGTAAGGTCATAATTAACCGTGAAAGGTTACGTGTAATGTTTCTTCACATAATTATCAATAATTGCCTTAAATTCTTCAGAGACATTATCACCTTGTAAAGTTTTGAAATATTTGCCGTTTTTGTAGACTGCTGAAACAGGTTTTTCTCCATATCCAGGTAAGCTGATTCCCAAATTTGCGTGTTTGCTTTCTCCAGGACCATTTACTATGCATCCCATAACAGCAATGTTCATATGCTCTACACCTGGATTTTTTTTCTTCCACATCGGCATATGAGTTTTTATATAGCCATTCACTTCTTCAGTTAATATACGAAAACGATCGCTGCTCGTGCGCCCACAACCAGGACATGAATTAACCTGAGGGTTAAAGTATCGCAAGCCTATAGACTGCAATATTTCCTGACACACCACCACTTCATTAGTACGCGATTCACCAGGACGTTGAGTCAAAGAAGCCCGTATTGTATCTCCAATGCCATTTTGCAATAAATAAGTAAGCCCTGCTGCGGTATTTACCACACCTTTATTGCCCATACCAGCCTCAGTTAAACCCAAATGCAGCGCATAATTGGAAGATTTTGCAAGTGCCATATAAACTAAAATTAAATCTTGCACTTTGCTAACTTTACATGAAATGATTATTTTGTTTGAATTTAGACCAATTCCTTCAGCTTTTTTTGCACTATCAAGAGCAGACATTACAAGTGCTTTGCGCAGTATAACATCAGAAGGCCTTGAATTACTAAGCGAAGAGTTTTCATCCATCAATTTTTGCAAAAGGTATTTATCAAGACTACCCCAATTTACCCCAATTCTAACCGGAAGATCGTGCATTATTGCATACTCTATCACCCTTTCAAACTTCTCATCACGTTTGTCGCCAAAGCCTATATTGCCTGGATTGATTCTAATTTTACCCAGCATTTTGATGTTGTCTGGATAATCTTGAACTAATTTATCTAGCTCATATTGACCGCAGCCTACCAATATTTTACCGTCAAAACCTTCTTTATTTATCTCTTCTACTATATAAGGTATTGCTCTTGCTACCTCCTCTGAGTTCAAGGCAATTCGCACCAATTCTGAACCTGTACGCGCTAGTTCTGTTATCTCTTTTGCATAATGTTTTGCGCTACTTTTTATATTATCAGAATCTATATGCACACCAAGCGCCATAGATTGTACAACTACAGGATTATTTCCGCCTATCTTTACTTTTCCAACTTCTACAACATGAGTTTTGTGCCTGGAAATTGGCGATAATTCACATGCATCGTCATTCAATATCAGGTCTGTATCTAGCATATTATTAATTGTGATACTATTTTACTGTGTCAGCTACGCTGCCAAACGAACTTGAACCATTCAAACTATAAGCATCTACGTTATCCAAATTAGCAATAGAATCATGTGAGCACGTTCTTCTTGAAGGAGTTTCTTTTATAGTGATATTTATAGGAGAAACTTTCTTTTCTCGTGTTGAAGTAACTTTCTTCCCTTCTTGTTGTTCACTTTCATGCTGCTTACTTTCATACTGAGAAACTGGCTCTTGATCTATAAATACAGCACCCTTTAAACGTGCGATATTAATACCATGCTGATTTATCATAGCGCTCTCTTCATCGTCGACTATGCACGCTTCCATGTCATTTGGCTCATTATCAAGACTAGCAATTTTTTTCTCTTTTAATTTTTTTATTAGATCTTCTTTATTTATAGCTCGATCTTGTGACTTTTTTTTCTTGAGCAATTCCCTACGCTTCTCATACAGTTTATATGACTCAGCAAAATCCTCATCTGTATGAAAGTTTGCACCACCAGGGTTACCAGGAGGTATGTATCTCTTACTGAGCTTAGATTTAGCTCCAGCACTATGCACAGTAAAAAAGCTAGAAACCAAAAACATTAATATAAACAAAACTTTAGAAAAAATCCTAAGCATATGGTGCTATAGTAAATATCGTGTTTTAAAAGATAGCAATTAACAAACTTTAAGTAAACCAGAATCTTTACTAACTTTACAATACAAATATTTTTCTAAAAAGTGATATGTTTACTATCAAAAAATCTACATAGGCTAAGAGAAGAGGAAGGTGTTACAAGTTGCGTAACACCTTTTCAAGAAAAGTGTTATGCAGCTATATGTTTGTCAACTTTTAAGTCATTCCGTAGTTTTTTAGTACCATCGGTAGCATCTACATTATTAAGTTTTGCGTCTGGTGTATCTTTAGACAAGTTCTTTTCTTTCTCCCTTTCACACTTAACTCCCTGATAGATACAGAATGCAACAAAACTAGTTATCGCTATTACGGCAACAGCAGTGGCTATGGTACAAATTAGTAGTGTTTTTTCTTGATCTGCTACTGCCTCTGCAAGTGTTTCCACTTTTTCTTGCAGGCCGTTTAAGTGCTCTTGCATAGCTTGAAACTGCTCAGTACCAATCTTGTCTTCTAATGCACTAAAAACTTTTTCAAACTGCTCAGCATCTATCTTTTGAGCTTCTTGCCATTCTTTTAATGCACTAAATACCTCTTCAAACTGTTTAGCATCTATCTTTTGAGCTTCTTGCCATTCTTTTAATGCACCAAAAACTTTTTCAAACTGCTCAGCATCGATTTTTTGACTTTCTTGCAATTCTGTTACACCTAACCAATTGCACAAAATTCCTTTTACCATTTTAACCCCCTAGTTAATTAATATATTATAATTTTACATTCCCAATGTTTAAATTATTATTAAATTAACTGTCATTATGTATTGACCTTTTAATAATTTTGTTTGACTTGCTTTTTGAAAGTGCGGAAACTTAAATTAAGGTATTACAAGATTGTTATTCAACCAATATCTCTCTTTTCCCTGAGTAATTTGGAGCGCTGACAATACCTTCCTTTTCCATTCTTTCAACGATGTTTGCTGCTCTGTTATAGCCTATTCTAAGCTGCCTTTGAATGTAACTGGTTGAAACTTTTTGATCTCTTTGAATGATGGCCACTGCTTGGTTATAGAGGTCATTTTCTTCATCCTCCGTTTCATCGTGTGACTCTGTAGAAGAATTTTCATCTTCTTTAGTGATTTCCTCCATGTAGTTTGGCTCACCTTGCATTTTCAGATGATCAACTATATCTTGCACCTCATTATCACTTACAAATGGGCCGTGAACTCGAATGATCTTACCACCAGAGGCCATATAGAGCATGTCACCCATGCCGAGCAATTGTTCAGCCCCTTGTTCGCCAAGTATTGTACGGCTATCTATCTTAGAAGTAACAGCAAAACTGATTCTCGTTGGAAAGTTCGCCTTTATCACACCTGTGATCACATCCACAGATGGGCGTTGTGTTGCCATTATGATGTGTATTCCTGCAGCACGAGCCATCTGAGCTAAGCGTTGAATAGAGCACTCTATTTCTTTGCCGGCAACAAGCATCAAATCTGCCATTTCATCCACGATCACTACAATATATGGAAATGTTTCCATCTTGATTGGTATTTTTTCAAACAGAGGTTTGCCTGTTGTTGAGTTAAAGCCAATCTGCACAACGCGCTCCAATTCTATTCCACTATTCATCGCTTCTGTGATTTTTTGATTATAGTTTATAACATTGCGTACATTCAAATACGACATCATGCGATAGCGGTTTTCCATTTCTTTCACTATCCACTTAAGAGCGACTACAGCCTTTTTTGGCTCTGTTACTACTGGCGTTATTAGATGTGGTATTGCATCATATATTGAAAGCTCAAGCATTTTGGGGTCGATCATTATCATCTTGCATTCGTCAGGACTTAATCGATAAACGAGTGAAAGAATCATAGTGTTAATCGCAACTGATTTACCAGACCCTGTGGTTCCAGCAACGAGCAAGTGAGGCATTTTAGTTAGATCTGCAATAACTGGTTTTCCACTTATTTCTTTGCCAAGCGCAATTGGAAGATTTAAGTTTGCATTTTGGTATTCTGGTGATTCAAGCAAATCACGCAGCATTACAATTTCCCGTTCCTTGTTCGGCAACTCTATTCCCATAGCATTTTGCCCACGAATTATTGAAATACGTGCAGAGAGTGCACTCATCGAACGTGCAATGTCATCTGCAAGGCCAATTACTCTTGCAGATTTCGTACCAGCTTGTGGTTCAAGTTTGTATAAAGTCACAACCGGCCCATAGCATACACTGATAATTTTTCCTTGCACGCCAAAATCACTCAGGACTTGTTCCAGCAGAGATAAATTTTTATTGCTCTCCATTTCATTCAGCTGTTTTCTCTGCAAAGACTCCTCTGCTTTGGAAAGTAAATGAATGCTTGGAAATTCGAACTCACTGGAAGGTTTAAAAATTTCTTCGGTAGCTTTTTTCTGTCTTTCTTTTGGTTGTTGTTTAGTAGTGATTTTAGTTTTATGTTTTTCTTCTACTACTAATGGTGCAACTGAATATTCAGCAGTTTTATGTGATCTGAAGAATGGAACATTTACAAATAAGCAAGCTATTTTTTTACATAAGAAGAATAGAGAGTAAATTGTTCTCTTCCAACCAACAGATCCTACAAGACCTATTAATGTTACTATCACAAATACATAAAACGGGCAGTTATTAACGAGTGCATTCCCTATTATTCCACTGTGTCTGTACCTTGCTGTGATGCCTAGCGAAAGTTGTGGTAATATAGCACATACCCCTAAATTGATTAATATTAAATAGAGAATTTTCAGCAGTATTTTTGCTGGCCTGAAGATCAACAAGTAAACTATGGTTGTAGCTATTGTAACACTAGTTAATCCAAGAAATTGAACCAATATATCAGCTAAATATGAACCTACTATTCCACCTAAATTTGTCACTTCCTCATTTGTAGCCGTGTTTAAGGAAGGATCTTTATAGTTATAGCTAAAAACTGATATATATATATATATTAAAAGGGATAGATATATTGCTGATTTTAGATATTTTTTTAACATCTACCTAAAGTAGTAAGCTACTGTATATTTTACAAAGTGAATTGTTATTAGCAATATCATTATAGATAAATCTAATCCGTTGAACGGTGGTATATATCTTCTAATAATCTTTAGTGGTGGATATGTCAATTGGTTCAAGATGTGCATTATGCTACTGACAGTTTCATTATATATGTTCACCATATTAAGTTTAACCAGCCAGTTTAGGACAACCCAACATATTAGAATGAAGCTATAAAGATCAAGTAACGTATTGAGTAGATATATGATTGGATGCATACATATCTATTACACGAAAGTTATATAAAAGACAAGTATTTAGCCTTTTCAAACTCAAAATGTTGTTTTTGCTGAACCAAAAAAAACTTCATTTTTTGAGCTGGGCAAAGCCACCTAAAGTAGAGAATGGACAAGGAAGGAGGGGTGTATAATATATATTAATGTTGGTATTTATTTCTTATAAATATCATCTCTATGTCCTATCTCTGTGATAGTTACTATATGATCTAATTGATTTACTCTGTAAATTACACGATAGTCACCAACTCTTAGCCTTCTACATCCTTTTAAGTTATGATGTAGTGGTTCACCAAAATTTATTGGGTCAACTGTAAGACGTTCTTTTATAGCCTTTTGAACTCTTAGCCTTATTGTCTTTGGAAGGTTTGGTAAATCTTTTTCAACAACACTCTTTAGAGACTTAACCTTGTAACGCTCTAATCCCACTTAATATCTTCAAAATCAACTGTTTCTGCACCTTCAACATCACGCTCATCAGAAATTTTAGATACTAAAAAATCCTCCATTTCAAGCTCAACTGCTTCTCTAAATAGTTTTCCTGCTAATTCTTGAACGGGCTGTTTAGTAAATTCAGATAATTCAGCAAGATGCTTTAAAGTTTCTTCGCTAAGAGCTATGTTAATGCCTGAATTTGCCATATGTTTTACCAAAGTCCACTAATAATTATACAACATTTTTTTTAATTTTTCAATAAAGAAAGGAAGGAAGGAGGGCTGTATAAAAATATATTTAATGTTTATCAAGTAGCCTTCTCATAAATGGTGTCTCTATGTCCTGCTGTAGCAACAAATACCTTATGTTTTGCAATATTTACAGTATAAATAATTCGATAATCACTAACCCTTATTCTTCTATACCCTTTTAGCCTGCCACGTAATGGTTTACCAAATTTAATTGGATCAGTTGTAAGCCGCTCGTTTATCGCTTTTGTAATCCTTGATCTTATTGTTTTTGGAAGATTTAGAAAATCTCTTTCAGTAAAGTTTTTTGAGTAGACAATATCGTATTTCAGTTTATGTCCTCTCCCTTTCAGATAGTACTGTGTTCCAGTCTACATCCTCACATTCCTTAATAGTTTTATATAACGCAATATCTTCTACTTCGCACTCGATTCCTTCGATGACTAACCTTTTTGCTAGTTCTTGAACGGATTCCTTGGTGATTTCAGCTAACTTAGTAAGGTTATGTGAAGTTTTTGGGTCAAAAGTTATACTAATTCCTGAATCTGTCATATGTTTTACCAAAGTCTACTAATAATTATACAACATTTTTCTGAATTTTTCAATAAAGGAAGTTGATGATATGTAAGAAAAATTTTGCCACCTGCGTTAATAAATAATTAAAGATTTAGCATATTTATCTACCCTCTATTCTATTACTGAAGTTAGACCACTTTTTTCTATTAATATTTTTTGTTTATAAAGATGAGCAGTTACTCATCACGCAGTTGATCTATGGATATAATACTACCGTTTGATAGTTTTTCAGTACATTTTTCACTTTTGTATTCTTTATCAGAGTCGATACTGATTTTGTCAAATATTAAAACATCTCCTGAAATTTTATCACGAAACTCACTAATAGCAAAAAACGGTATAGTAATTCGCTCTTGTTTTCCTTGAAAACTCAAACTGACGCTAAATTTATCCTCAGAAACTTTTAAATCATAGAATTGATGCTGTAATATAATAAGCATTTGAGTAGGGTATGACTTTTTCAAACGATCTGGCATGGTCACACCATTAAAATATGTGAAAAATAATATTTCTAAGTGAGGGATAAAACCATTACCTGATATAACATCTAAAGTCTTTTTGATAACTTGAAACTTAGCAGAATTAAGCAGTTTTTTGTAATCTGTTTGCTCCATATAACTTTCACATACGTAAATTTTGGGGGAACTTCTGTTACCCGGCGTTCCCTAAACCGTGCTTTAGTAATAAACCGGTTGTGCTAAATTAAGCAGCAACACGATATTCTTCAGCAGCAAAATTATCGTTTGCATTTAAATTATGAACTCTTAGCGGTGGTGTCTAACCGAGCAAAGCTACCATCTTTACTATGCATGTCGATCCTTAATCGCCCCCGTATAATTAAAAAACATGGTGGAGGCGCCGAGTACTGCCCTCGGGTCCAATACACCTATTACAAGGTAATTTTATTGCTATAGTACACAAAATGTACATAGCTATTATATAGCAACATTAAATAAATGTCAAGATATTATGACCTTAAGTTGATTTATTGCTAAAACAAAATTAATATTTCCAGTAAAAAATTCTGTGCTCTTAACCTGACACATATGGCTTTTTGAATACTCCCAATGAAAATATTTATAAATAAATATTTACTCTTCTTTTTTATTGTTTTTAGGTTTTTCTTGATCAACCATTTCTCCACCGATCTCTTTTATTTTTAGTATCAACGACTCTGGTACATACATGTCAATTACTTCTTCTGCTGTCACAAATAAAGCCTGATAAGAGTGTGAATTTATTATCCAATTAGGCAATATGTCTTCTGCTTCTATTTTATACTCTCCCTCTTTTTTGTCATATACTGTGTAGCAATATGAGTGCACAGCAAAAAATAATACATAAGAGAGCAATATTCCTTTAAGCACTCCGAGAAAGATTCCAGTAACTCTATCGATAAACCCCAACCTTATGGGTGATAATATGTACATTAGCCAGTTATTTATTATCATGAATATAAGATTAAGTATAATAAATACAGAGATTGTAGAAAGTATGTTTAGTGTAACTTTAGAATCAAAATATTTACTATAATTTGGAGCGAAAAAATCATAGTGATTAGCTGTCAGAAAGACCGATAAAAATAGAAACATTAGTGCGCATAGCTCTTTTATAAAGCCTCTAGTTACCGAGATTATTACGCATAGAACAACAATGAAGATAATTAGGCTATCGAAAAGCATGTTTTATATCTATATGGTTTTCAAGATATAATAGTTGTAAATAACAAGGTTGTAAAATTAATTGTATTTATGCTGCATCAATTGATCTAAATACCTAGCGATCATGTCAATTTCTAAATTCAAATAATCATTTACTTTGTTGTACTGAAAAGTTGTATTTTCCCATGTATAGGGAGTGATATTTACTGTAAATTCCTGATTAATAACTGAATTCACTGTGAGGGAAACCCCATCTAGTGTAACGGAGCTTTTTTTTGCAACAAATTTAATTAATTCTTGTGGGCACGATAGTTTGATTTCATGAGAATCTAAATTTTGATTAATTGTTAAAAATTTTACTATCCCATCAACATGACCCTGAACCAGGTGGCCATCGATCTTATCGCTTAATCTCATTGCTTGTTCGAGATTTATTTTTTTTCCTATTCTCCACGTATTTAAGTTAGCAACCTTCATAGTTTCTTGAGATGCTTGGACTGTAAATGTATCGCTCATTATATCAACAACAGTTAAACACACACCAGAGCAAGCTATTGAATCTCCTTTATTTATAGAGGATAAATTTTGTGTCTTGATATGGAAAATTTGATCAGAGTTGGAGTGAGTGGTAGTATCAGTTATAGTCCCGATATCCGTGATAATTCCTTTAAACATATGGTGAAAATAAATAATTTTACCATGAAAAATTTTTTACAACAACTTATTTCTATTTTGTTATAGTTAAAGTAATTCTGGTTTACCGACAATTTAAAAAACGACAAATTCGTCATCCCGCTACGTGTTAGCGGGATCTAGAGATACCGCGAATGAATCGCGGTATGACGCAGGAAAACTGAGTCTGCACTAGCTATAGGCGCGAGAA
This sequence comes from Wolbachia endosymbiont (group A) of Philonthus cognatus, assembly GCF_947251755.1. Lineage (NCBI taxonomy): Bacteria > Pseudomonadati > Pseudomonadota > Alphaproteobacteria > Rickettsiales > Anaplasmataceae > Wolbachia > Wolbachia endosymbiont (group A) of Philonthus cognatus. The sequence continues at coordinate 1,331,862 of NZ_OX366388.1, read as the reverse complement.
AGGGGATCGTTTTTACTTACTTGCTTAACAGATTCTATAGAATACTCAGAATATATAAAGTAAGCTAAACTCAGAACACATAATGCAGTTAATATTGGTAACCCTATGTTCAATGCTAGCCCAATACTTTCTCTTTTTTCTGGTGGCACTAATCCTTTTAACATTGACACTTCTCCTAATGGAAAATGCCATAAGCAAAGTGTTGATGCAGATGCTACTATTATAAATAGACAAAAATAAGCCTTTTTTGAGGAAAATACAGTTTTTAATGATGATTTGAGTGTAATGTTAGTAGGTGGTAGAGTTTTAGCTTCATTTGTTGCTGGTGAAAGATCTTTAATTGGTAAAGGGTTTGTAGATTTATGAGGAGTATTTTCATGTTGTGGAGAAGGTTGTTGTATATAAACACCTGAAACTAATTTAAGCAATTGCTCTTTTTTTCTATATACTTGTTTTTGTAAATATTCTTTACCTAAAAGTGAGTTACTAAGAGGTTGTGGCCTTTCGAGTATCTGTAATACTTCTGATATTTCGCCTGGCTCTAATATTGCATGTAATTGTTTATCTTGAAAGTAAACAATATTAAATACTGAGCTGAAAATATTGCAAAATGTTTCTGGATCTTGATTTTTGTATCCACTCATCACTTCAATAAATATTTTATCGAGTTTTTTCCCCCTGTGCTCAATTTGGTTATCTATCATAGCTACTCTAGCATCATTTTGTGCTTGTTTTATGGCTAATGGTTTTTCTTTCTCTGATAGTTCTTTGGTCTGCTTTTTTGACTTCTTTTTTCTGTTAGCCTTAAAATACTCTGTGTGCGAAGTGGTTTGACCTACATTCTGTTCTGCTTCTTGAGGTATTGGATTTCCTATACTACTTGTCATCCAAGTAGCTGACACTGGGGTCCATTTTTCTTTTTTTTTCTGGATTCCAGCGGGCTTTGTTGCATCGCTACTTATGAAAGGCTAACTATAATTAGGATTATAAGCAACCTATTGAAAATCTTGTTTTTTTGCAATCAATCTGATCAAATTTAAGAATAGTAATTTATTATTTATATTAATAAATTTAATTCTATTGAAAATAGCTAAAGCATTGAAATTCTTGAATTTTAGCCGGATTAGTGAGTGGTAGTGAAATTTCTTTTACTCAAATTTAGGTATTCACTGACCGTTCTTGTTATAAATACCAGAATAATAAGCTACTGATATTCTCCACCTTTTTTATCTTTAATCCATCATAGCTAGCGATGCAACAAAGCCATTCCAGCGTCAAGCGCTGGAATGACACCAAATGGTATATTGTTGCTCTGTATAGAAAGTTTTGGTGTTCTTAAAAGGGATAACCTTATTACATCATTAAAAAAATTAGATAAGGGAAGGAAGATTCTATATTTTGGTATATTAGCTTTTATTGCAGCAGTAACCACTGGAGCTTTACAATTTACTTTGCTTGCTACGTTAAAGCCAAACGAGCCTGTAAATAGTACAATTTGTCTATTTTGTGCGTTTTTTTGCTCAGTTTCACTCTGTTCTTGTCTGTTTTTATTTTCTGCTTCTTTTACTTGTAGTGTAACTTGACTCCGTTCCTCATTTTCAGTTTTTTCTGCATGTTTTAGCTTTTCATTTAAAAATGACCCTATTTGGTGCAAATTATCTAAGTTAATGTCTTTAACATCTGTTTGTAGTGTTATTGTTACTCCTTGTAAGAGAATTTGAGATGGAGCATTATTTATGAATTCTTCTACAGTTTTGTAACTGTTAGTTTTACAGTGGTTATTATATAATTCACTGCTTTCTTTCGGCACTTTCATGTTGACTGTAAAATTTTTTTCCTGAGGAAGACAGATTTTGAAAAAATCAATTAAAGGGTTTATTCGAAATAATCTTATATTAAAGGTGTCTTTATCTGTTGCTGTTAGCTCAAATGAAAATTTTTGTATATTGCTTTCAATACTTCTCGAGCGAATAGCACTGATCTTAATTGTTCCGCTAGAAAATGCTTTACTTATGTTTTTGGATTTTTCCTTAAAGAGCTTAGGTAAATCCTCTATTTTATACTTATTCTTAGTTTCAGTGTTACTGTTGTGCATAGTTGATACAGTGAATTCATCAACGCAAAGGTAAATAAAAAAGATTAATCAGTCAATAAATTAATAATCAGAATAGGGCAATTTTTCGAATTGTTGATGATATTTAAAATTTCACTATAATGAAAGTTTAAGCCAGCGTTTTTAAGATGAATAAAGAGTTATTAGATGACATACTTTCACTTGAAGATAAAGCAGTTTCCGAAATTGAGAATGCTTCTTTTTTGCAAGATTTAGAAAAAGTTAGACTATTATATTTGGGAAAAAAGGGTGTAGTTAGAGCGTATTTTGATAACTTAAAAAAGATAGAAAATGCAGAGAAAAAGCGTGATTTAGGCGAAGTTATCAACGTTTTACGTAATAAGCTAGATCAGCTTATAATGAATAAGGAAAATATACTAAAAGCCGAAGAAGTTAGCTTTAAATTGCAGAACGAGGCGGTTGATATCACGTTGCCCGTTAGACCAGAAAAAATGGGCAAGGTCCATCCACTCAGTAAGGTTATAAATGAAGTAAAGCTTATTTTTGCACATATGGGTTTTAAAGCAGTTGATGGCCCTGATATTGAAGATGAATTTCATGTATTTGATGCACTGAATACTCCAAGTCATCATCCTGCGCGAGAGGAGCAAGATACCTTCTACTTAAAGAACAAAATAGATGATAAAAGAATGGTACTGCGCACTCACACCTCATCTGTACAGATTAGAACCATGGAAAAAACAAAAAAGTTCCCAATTAAAATAGTAGCTGCAGGTAGAGTATACAGAAATGACTTTGATGCAACTCACACTCCTATGTTTCACCAGATAGAAGGGTTATATGTCGATGAAAACGTCAATATGGGCCAGTTAAAATTTACTATTCATCACTTCCTTAATAAGTTTTTTGGAGATAAAGGGCTGAAGATACGTTTTCGTAATAGTTTTTTTCCTTTTACTGAACCCTCTGCGGAAGTGGACATAAGTTATAAAGGTAGTAAATGGATAGAAGTGCTTGGATGTGGTATGGTGCATCCAAATGTCTTTCAAAATGTTGGAATAGACCATACTAAATACAACGGTTTTGCGTTTGGCATTGGTATAGAAAGGCTTGCGATGCTAAAATATCAAATCAGCGACCTAAGAAGCTTTTACGATAACAAAATCAGTTGGCTTGATCATTATGGTTTTCATTTTTCATCTTTAAGATAAGTGATAAATAAAGCTCATACTTTTATCATACTTGCTGCCGGGCATGGCAGGCGGATGAATTCAGATTTGCCTAAGGTTCTGCACGAAATAGGCAATTTTTCCATGCTTCAGCATGTCATTTACAATGCAAAACAGTTAAATCCTGAAAATATTGCTGTTGTAGTTGATCAGCCTTTAATTGAAAGACTAAAGTGTTTTAAGGATATACAGTTAATTACACAAGAATTAACACTTGGCACGGGAGATGCGGTCAAAACTGCGATGAGAAACCTAAGAGAATTGCCAGATTCAAGCATAGTTGTTGTGCAGTATGGGGATACTCCGCTCATAAAAAGCAGCACAATAACTAAAATGATTAGTTATTTAGAAGGCAAGGCTCTAGTTTGCCTAGGTTTTAGGACAAACAATAAAGAATACGGTAGGTTAATTATTGAGAATGGTTCCTTAAGAGAAATCGTAGAAGCAAAGAGTGATAAAAATAATCATGAAGAATTTCTTGCAAATGCTGGAATAATGGTTGCATGTGCAAAGAATTTACGTGAATTGGTGGAGAAAATAGAGTGCAATAGCTCAACTCATGAATATTACTTGACCGATATAGTTTCCATTGCAGTGAAGAGTAATTTAAATGTCGGTTACGTTATTACCGGTGGAGAAGAAGCAACGGGAATAAATAACAGAAATGACCTTATAAAAGCTGAATTTTACTTTCAAGAAAATAAAAGAAAAATTTTTACCGACGCCGGAGTAACGCTTGTTGCGCCGGAAACTGTTTTCTGTTCTCTTGATACGCAAATTGCCAGAGACTCAGTTATTTACCCATATGTTTTTTTCGGCCCTGGAGTGCAAATAGAGTCTGGTGCGAAAATACTGCCATTTTCGCATTTAGAAAATTGCTTAATTAAAAGTAATGCTGAGGTCGGTCCATTTACCAGAATACGCGGAAACACAACAATTGGTAATAAGGCAAAAATAGGAAATTTTGTGGAAGTGAAAACAAGTGAAGTTGGTCAAAACACTAGAATAAAACACTTAAGTTATATAGGAAATGCTAAAGTAGGGCAGGAGAGTAATATAGGAGCAGGCACTATTGTTTGTAATTATGATGGGAAAAATAAACATGAAACGAATATAGGGAGCAATTGCTTTGTTGGCGCCAATAGCTCACTAATTGCGCCGCTTAATATTCATGATGAATCTGTAATTGCAGCAGGTAGTGTTATAGTTGAGGATGTACCAGAAAAAAGCCTTGCAATAGCAAGAGAAAAGCAAGTAACTAAGAGAATAAAGTAGTCTAATTTAATTATGTTGTTGTGTCATTTTTAATATTAGACTTCTTGCATAACCATATAACAAACTTTTATTGGGAATAGAAACAAAAAAACTTCCTTGACAAACTCCGCCAGCCCCCTTATCATAACAGTGAAGCTATTGTATTTGCTTTCGCCAATCTGCAGATTAAAAGGTAAGGATTACTTAATGTATCGGCGTCTTATGTTTAATTTTTTGCAGTATATAGATACTGTATGTCTTTACAAAACTTCATCTACATCTAGATTTTTATCTAAATAAGCTGAACGCGCTTATAAAGCGTTACAAGACATCAAAAAATGCCAATACTCGACAGAGATAGTAAAAGACTAGCTAACTCGGGGGTCCTTTGTCTTTTTTTCTGCTTAGTAAATTTCTTAAACATTTGCAGCGTAGGTTAGTTGCAATTAAAAGCAGCTGAATTTCGCTTGTCAAGCGTTTAAAACATAAAAAACGCCAATATTTTAAAGCGGACAATAACCACGGGGCTTCTTTTGCCTTTTTTTTCGCTTGGTAAATTTCTTAATATTTATAGCAACATGAATTGGGCAGGAAGGTGTCATTCCAGTGCTCCTTTTTTTGTCACCCGAGCCCCTATGATGTCATTCCAGTGCTTGACACTGGGATGGCTTTGTTGCATCGCTACTTATGAAAGGCTAACTATAGTTAGGATTATAAGCAACCTATTGAAAATCTTGTTTTTTTGCAATCAATCTGATCAAATTTAAGAATAGTAATTTGTTATTTATATTAATAAATTTAATTCTATTGAAAATAGCTAAAGCATTGAAATTCTTGAATTTTAGCCAGATTAGTGAGTGGTAGTGAAATTTCTTTTACTCAAATTTAGGTATTCACTGACCGTTCTTGTTATAAATACCAGAATAATAAGCTACTGATATTCCCTATCTTTTTTATCTTTAATCCATCATAGCTAGCGATGCAACAAAGCCCACTGGGATCCAGTTTTCCATATAATCTCATCGAAAATGTTGTAACCACTTTCTATGCTAGTTTGCTTGCTCACAAGCAAACTTTCCTGGATCCCAGTGTCTGGGCACTGGGATGACAGAAGAAGGAGGCGCTGCCGTCTTGGATGAAAAGGCTGGATTCCAGTGGGCTTTGTTGCATCGCTAGCTATGATGGATTAAAGATAAAAAAGATAGGGAATATCAGTAGCTTATTATTCTGGTATTTATAACAAGAACGGTCAATGAATACCTAAATTTGAGTAAAAGAAATTTCACTACCATTTACCAATCCGGCTAAAATTCAAGAATTTCAATGCTTTAGCTATTTTCAATAGAATTAAATTTATTAATATAAATAACAAATTACTATTCTTAAATTTGATCAGATTGATTGCAAAAAAACAAGATTTTCAATAGGTTGCTTATAATCCTAACTATAGTTAGCCTTTCATAAGTAGCGATGCAACAAAGCCATTCCAGTGTCAGCTACTTTCATGACATCATCATAAGGTAAACCAGTGTCAGCTACTCGGATGACAGGAGAAGGGGCTACTTGCATGACGGTGTCGGTAAACTTAGAGCTATAATAACTATTTGCCTTTTTTCTGCTTAGGTTATGCAAGAAGTCTACTGTCTGAGAAAAGGTAGATAAAAGATGAAAACAGATAGAAGTATTTTAGTAGCTCAAAAAGAACGTTAAGTCATGCTTTTTATTTATATTGACAGCGTATATGACATCGTTTACGATTAAAGTTAATAACAATAATTTATATTTATCATGTTTGCAGTAATTGAGACTGGTGGAAAGCAATATTTAGTAAAAGAAGGTAGTATAATAAAGGTAGAGAAGTTAGAAGCTGAAGAAAAAAAAGAGGTGGAAATCAATAAGGTGATTTGTATTTCAAATAATGGCTTATCTTATTCATCTAATGCTACTGTTAAAGCTGAAGTGTTGGAGCAGTGCAGGGGGGAAAAAATTATAATCTTTAAGAAGAAAAGAAGAAAAAATTACCGTAGGAAAACTGGTCATAGGCAGTATATAACTGTTCTTCGTATAAATGAAATTAGTCTTCAAAAGTAAGAGGTAAGATATGGCAACTAAAAAATCAGGTGGTAGTTCCTGTAATGGTAGAGATTCAGCGGGTCGTAGGTTAGGAATAAAGAAGAATGGGAAGGTTATTCCTGGTAACATAATTGTGCGCCAAAGAGGCACAAAATTCCATCCTGGGAAGAATGTTGGTATAGGTAAAGATCATACGATTTTTGCTAAAATAGAAGGCTGGGTCAGCTTTAGAAGGTCAGCAAATAAAAAGACTTTTATTGATATCGTGCCTACAGATAATATGAAAGCTTCAGCTTGAATAAATCATGGGTCTGTAGCTCAGGTGGTTAGAGCGCACGCCTGATAAGCGTGAGGTCGGAGGTTCAACTCTTCCCAGACCCACCATTTAGTAGTTACTAACTGTGTTTTCTATAGCGGTTTTGATATTGTATAAGCAAAAACATGAGTTTATATAAAAATTTAGTAACCAGTGAATCAGTGGCGGCTGGTCATCCAGATAAAGTAGCAGATCAAATTTCAGATGCAATACTTGATGAGTACCTTTTTACTGATCCTTTTGCGCGAGCTGCAATAGAGACTTTAGTCACCAAAGATAACGTTATTATAGCTGGGGAAGTGTTTGGGCCTAACATTGAGAATAGCAGGATTGAAAGTATTGTACGGAATACAATAAAAGATATTGGTTACAAGCACGATGGGTTCCACTGGAGAAAAGTGAAAGTAAATATATTGCTGCATGAGCAATCAAATGACATTGCAATAGGGTTGGATCAAGGTGCTGGAGATCAGGGCATAATGTATGGCTATGCAACAACAGAGACAGAAAACCTTATGCCGGCACCCATTTTTTATGCACACTCGATTCTGAAAAATATCATGAATGCAGTTAAAGAAGCAAAACTTGGTCCAGATGCAAAGTCACAAATCACTTTGGCATATGAGAATAACCTTCCAGTACGTGCTGAAAGTATTATTGTCTCAATACAGCACCCTGAGGATTTGGATCAATCAAAAGTAAAAGAAATAATTTACCCTTACATAGTTTCATCTTTACCTGAAGGATGGATGTGTTCTGAGGAAAATCTCTTAGTCAATCCAACTGGTAGATTTGTTATTGGTGGACCAGTTGGTGACTGTGGATTAACCGGACGAAAAATTATGGTTGATACTTATGGAGGTTATATTCCACACGGTGGAGGGGCATTTTCCGGAAAAGATGCAACTAAAGTTGATAGATCTGCGGCTTATATGGCAAGATACCTTGCTAAAAATATTGTCTTTGCAGGTTTGGCTGAACGTTGTCTTGTGCAGCTTTCTTATGCAATTGGTGTATCAAAACCTACTTCATTCTATATTGATACATTTGGTGCGAATAAGGTAGAGGAAAGAGTAATTAAAAAGTTTATCGAGAATAATATAGATTTATCAACAAAAGGCATAATCAAGCATTTATCGCTTAATTGCCCTATATATAAACGTACAGCCTGTTATGGACATTTTGGTAAAGAGTCAGAAAGTGACGGTGGATTTTCTTGGGAAAACATGGACTTATCTGCTGATCTTTGTAGAGAATTCAATATAGAAGGTAATAGTAAAATTTCTTTAGATTGCTAAAATTTTTGATTTATAGCCTCATATTTATATACTAGCTTATTGTTGAAGTATAATTGCTTTTTCATAATAATTATACTATATTAGTGATAATTATTATATTCAGTTTTTATTGTGAGGTTCGTGTAATGTATAATGACATAAAAGAAGAATTCTGTAGCGTAGCTATAAAAGAATCATCTGATCTTGTTGATAGAATAGAAGAACATCCTTTTTATGTTGAATTGGTGAATGGTACTTTAGATTATAAAAGATTTAAATTTTACCTTCAGCAGGATTTTCTATGTTCTGTAGATTGCGCTCGTGCTCATTTAGTTGTTGCAGCTAAAGTTAATGATGTTGAGACAATGAGTAGGTTAATTGATATAACAAAAGGAGCATTTGATTTTCGAGAACAATATAAAAAATATTTCTAGGATTGTGATCTATCTGATAATAATAAAAAGTCAAGAGCTTGTTCTGCCTATGCTGACCTTTTCATGAGTACTGCGTATCACAATTCTGTTACTGAGACCTTAGTGTTGTCTTATTCTCTCTTTAATGTATACCAAATTGTTATATGCCATATGGCAAATGAGATAACAACTAAGGGGATTAAAAGTAACAAATACAAAAAGTGGATTGATATCTGTAATAGCAAAGGAATGGACGCGGTGGTTGAAGAGGTTAGTGATATTACAAATAAGCTATATAAAAAAGCTAGTGACTGTGAAAAAAAGAGGATGTATGAGTTTTTTAAGAAAGGGCTGGAATTAGAAATAATGTTTTGGGATGAGGCATATTACTCTAATATATCTAGCAAAGAATATTAGCAGCGGATTATTTACGTTAACTTGATCTTTTATCGGTAACTACAGTGTTCAGTGGCATAATTAGGAGCTGTTACGGGTCAAATCTTTTAAAGGATATAATTGAGCATCCTTTTAATGTTGAGTTAGCGAATAACACCCTAAATATAGAGAACTTCAAATTCTATGCTCAACAAAAGACGTTGTTCTTAGGTGATTATATTCGTACCACCTTAATTACTGCATCCAAAATGGAAGATTATAGTAGTATTATCTCGCTTGCTGAAGTAGCCCAAAGAGTAGTGACTGTTAATAGAATGCTATATGACTACTACTTTACTATGTACGGTATAAGTCGCGAAAAGAAATCTCTTGAGTGTTTTAATTTCACTAATTTTCTTTTATCCATCTCGCATAGTAATACCTATGAGGCTATGACGGTTTTGTATTCTTGCATGTTTATATACGAGACTGTCGTTGATAGCATGAAAAATAGATTCAAGAAAAATAATAGATATAGGGATTGGTTTAATTTTTGTTACAGTGATTCAGTAAAGTCTGGATGCATTATTTTGGAAAATATTGTTGATGGATATTGCAGCAGAGCAAGAGAAAACGAAAAGAGCAGAATGCTTGAGTTGTTTAGAATAACTGCACAATTTGTGTTAGATTTTTTGAACGGTGCATATAATTTTTCAAGATTCAATCAATTTCCTAAGGAACATTGACAATTTTAAGCTAATTTGTATCCTTAATAAGTATTTTTTAAAATGCTATGAAAAGTAAAGAACATGATTTTCATTTAGTGGATCCAAGCCCTTGGCCAATTGCTGTATCAGCAGCAATTCTTATTCTTGCACTTGGATTAGTTGGCGCGCTTCATAAACAAATTGTCGGAATGTTTTGTTTAGTTTTGGGAATCTCCGCAGTATCAGGGGTGCTGTTTTATTGGTGGAGAGATGTAATAAGGGAGGCCATTTATGACAAATGTCACACTGCCATTGTAAAACATGGACTCAAATTTGCAATGTACTTATTTATTCTCTCGGAGGTCGTATTTTTTATAGTGTTCTTTTGTTCATTCTTTAAAGCCTGGCTTGATCCAGTTTTTTTATTTGAGGCGTTTTCTCCTGCAAAAAAAGTTGAATGGCCCCCTGAGGGAATTTTGCCACCTGATCCGTGGTCACTACCATTCATGAATACATTAATATTATTGCTTTCTGGTACAACAATTACTTGGGCAAATCACTCTTTACTTAAAAATGATAAAAAGAGCATGATTAAAATGCTGTCCATAACTATATTGCTTGGAGTTTTTTTTATAATAGTGCAAGCAATAGAGTATCATGAAGCGAGTTTTTCTCTACAAGAAACAGGAGAAAAGCTTATTTATACATCCAATTTTTATATGATTACCGGTTTTCACTGCGCACACGTTATAATAGGAATAATATTTTTATCAGTGTGTTTATTTAGAGCACGGAAAGGCCAATTTACACTTCAGGACCATTTGTGCTTTGAGTTTGCCTCCTGGTATTGGCACTTTGTAGATGTAGTCTGGATATTTTTATTTTTGTTTGTCTATTGGTTAAGCGTTTATTAAGTGGTTAAAATAATAGGTCTAGATCCAGGAATAAGCAAGACTGGGTGGGCCATTATCAGCCTGAACGAAAAAAATAATATTGAATTTTTGGGCGGCGGTACCATATCAACTGATGGTAAATTGGGTACAGGTGAACGCCTACATACAATTTTTGAACAATTAAAGAAAGTAATTTCCCTATACTCTCCGAATGAAGCTGCGGTGGAGAAAATTTTTGTTAATAAAAATCCTAAATCTTCACTAACTTTAGGATATGCAAGAGGGGTTGTAATTTTAGCGTTAAAAATAACAAAGCTAACTATGAATGAATATGATGCAAACTATGTAAAAAAAAGCATTACCGGAAATGGCCATGCTGATAAGGATCAGATTATATTTATGGTGAAGCAAATAGTTAAAAATTTGAGTATAAAATGCCACCATGCTGCTGACGCTCTTGCTGTAGCAATTTGTCATGCTTATACGAAAGGTTCTTGTTTTGTTGAGTAACTTTTATATGGGATTCAGTTTGAAGATTTCCAGATCTGGAAAAACTATTTGATTGTATTTATCTTGTCTAACGTTCGTTGCAAAATAATACATGCGGAGATTTTATCATCTATTTTTTTCGATTTTGTGATTGATATTCCAGTAATTTTTAGTGTATGAGTTGCGATAGATGTTGAGAAGCTTTCGTCTTGTAAGTATATATTTACTTTATATTTTTTTATTATTTTATTTGCGAATTGGATTATAGTTTTACACCATTTAGTTTCTTGCTCGTCCATTTTTAATGGTAGTCCTATTACCATTGATCCAGATTCATTTTCTTTGAATATTCTATGCAGATAACCTAAATCTTTGCTCATATTTTTTCTGTGATATATGCTATGAGCTGTGGCTATGAGCTGTGTTTTATCGCTAAATGCTATGCCTATTTGCTTTTCTCCCATGTCAAGGCACATTATGCGCTTATCTTTTGGAATAGACTTTAGAAACTCATCTGGATTTCTATGTAGCATCTATTAGACTTCCTTTAAAGTGACCTTACCAAAAAAGTGGAGAGAAAGTTAAGAAAATTTTTTACAAAAAGAATAATGAATCAAATTGCTCAGGAATGCAATAGACTTCTTGCATAACCCAAACTAAGTAGAAAAAAGGTATCATCTAAGTAGCTGACACTGGTTTCCATCCAAAAGGGCAGTGCCCCTATGATGTCATTCCAGTGCTTGACACTGGAATGGCTTTGTTGCATCGCTCTTCGGATAGTAGGTAACGTACAATAAATTCATGAAGCTATCTCAAACTTAGCCATGCCTATTTCAGTAAATTTGTTAAGCAAATAACACTTGAGTAGCAGTTCCTTCTCACGATTAATTTCAGATTTGCTCCTAAAACTAAACCCAAATATTCGCTTCAACCTTGAGAAAAATCCTTCAATATACGATCTTTTTCCGTAATTTACTTCTTCTTTCCATCTTTTTATACCATTCTCACCATGTAATTTCATTAACTGAATAGCGGCATTTCTATCAAGCATATAATCCAATTTTGGATGCTCTGCTGCGTTGTTTTTCGGAGGAATTTTCGTTTTTATACCATATTGATTACACAGCTTATAGAGCTTTTCTCTGTCATATGCCCTATCTGCATATAGTACTTTTATGACATACTGAAAATCGACTTCTTTTAGCAAATCACAAGCTCCATAGTGATCAGAGTAGACACCGTTACTGTATTTTACAGCTATGGCTTTTTTGCTGTTTGTATTCAACATTACATGCAATTTTCTTGTCTGTTCATAGCTGCGATACTTTCTATCTTCGCTATTTTCTTTGCTATGACCAGGAGTGTTGTTGTATATACTAATTCCTGTACTGTCTATAGCAATTTCGATATCTTCCATATTATTTTTATCAATTCTGCAATCATTGATCTTAATATTGAGTTTCTTAAACCTTCTTGATGATTGTGAATAGCTGATAACTTGCAAATTTTTCCCAATTTGCTCAAGGTATCCTGCTATAAACCCAACTGTTTGCCTCAGGCCTATTCTAAATAAACAAGTTATTATGTGCACCAAAATTACAACTTTATCGCTATAAATATTGTTGCCACCTGGTATTTTTGGACCATTCTCGTACCACTTTTCTATGGCTTCGTTGATATAATGAAAAATATTTCCTCTTTTTTCTAGAAATTTGTTATATTCGCTATGGTTACTGACCCTCATTTTTTGTGGCATATTTTTTCTTTCAAGGTTAAATGGCTATTTTATAATGAATTTTGTCAGTAGCCACCAGATTTTTCAGTTGCTATGCAACAAAGCCCACTGGAATCCAGACTTTAATTGTTATACTTGTAAATAAGTCTGGTGAGAATAGACGTTCATCTCAAAATGCAGTATTTTTGTTGAAATAGCTCAACTGGATTCCAGCGGGCTTTGTTGCATCGCTAGCTATGATGGATTAAAGATAAAAAAGGTGGAGAATATCAGTAGCTTATTATTCTGGTATTTACAACAAGAACGGTCAGTGAATACCTAAATTTGAGTAAAAGAAATTTCACTACCACTCACTAATCCGGCTAAAATTCAAGAATTTCAATGCTTTAGCTATTTTCAATAGAATTAAATTTATTAATATAAATAACAAATTACTATTCTTAAATTTGATCAGATTGATTGCAAAAAAACAAGATTTTCAATAGGTTGCTTATAATCCTAATTATAGTTAGCCTTTCATAAGTAGCGATGCAACAAAGCCATTCCAGCGTCACGCGCTGGAATGACACCTTTGTGTTTGCATAGCTGTACGAACATTGTGATTTGAGAGCAATCTCCACAAGGGAGGATGTCATTCCAGTGCCCAGACACTGGAATCCAGGAAAAAGAATGGTGTCATCCAAGTAGCTGACACTGGGATGGCTTTGTTGCATCGCTACTTATGAAAGGCTAACTATAGTTAGGATTATAAGCAACCTATTGAAAATCTTGTTTTTTTGCAATCAATCTGATCAAATTTAAGAATAGTAATTTGTTATTTATATTAATAAATTTAATTCTATTGAAAATAGCTAAAGCATTGAAATTCTTGAATTTTAGCCAGATTAGTGAGTGGTAGTGAAATTTCTTTTACTCAAATTTAGGTATTCACTGACCGTTCTTGTTATAAATACCAGAATAATAAGCTACTGATATTCCCTATCTTTTTTATCTTTAATCCATCATAGCTAGCGATGCAACAAAGCCCACTGGGATCCAGAAGACTTAATTTCAACCAAATAATAAAGGCTGGATCCCAGTGCTTGGCACTGGAATGACAGCAATCCTACGTCATACCGCAATTCATTCGCGGTATCTCGGCCGCTAACAAGTAGCGGGATGACGGTTATCGTTTAGCTATAAATATTTAAGAAATTTACCAAACGAAAAAAAAGGCAAAAGAAGCCCCGTGGTTGGCTAATTACTTACATTATACTTTCAAGTATGGCGTTTTTTTATTCTAAACACTTAATAACCGCGATTCAGTTGCTTTTAAACCGCAACTAATCTAAATTATAAACGTTAAGAAATTTACTAAACAGAAAAAAAGGCAAAAGAAACCCTAGGGTAGCTAGTTATTCACTATCCATTTTTTAAGTTGGCGTTTTTTTATGTTTTAAACGCTTTATAAGCGCGTTTCAGCTTATGTAGGTAGAAGTTTTATAAAGACATAAGGTGCACATAGTGCAAAAAATTAAACATGAGACGCCAGATACGTGAGTTTTTTTGTCATTTAATCTGTACAGAGAAGATAAATAAATAGCTTCAATTTTATGATAAGAGGGCTGGCGAAGCTTGTCAAGTAATCTTTTGCATTTAACCCGTTTCTATGGGTAAAACAATCTGCATACCACTTAGCTAACATGAGTTTTGTTTTGACTTTTTGTGCTAATTTTGCAGAATATTAAGATTATCATTTAAATAAAATACATGACGAAAGAGGATTGGGAAGCGGTAATTGGGCTTGAGGTACACGCTCAAGTTTCTTCTAATACGAAGCTATTTTCTAGCTCATCAACGGAATTTGGTGCTGAGCATAACACTCAAGTTTCTCTAGTTGATGCGGCAATGCCAGGTACGCTGCCAATACTAAATTATTACTGCATAGAGCAAGCAATACGCACCGGTCTTGCACTTTCTGCAGAAATTAATAAGTGTTCTTACTTTGATCGGAAAAATTATTTTTATCCTGATTTACCACAAGGTTACCAGATAACTCAGTTTTTTGAGCCAATAGTTAAAAACGGTAGAGTATTTATCAACGACAATGAAAAAGAAATAAGAATTGCGAGAATTCATTTAGAGCAAGATGCAGGAAAGAGCGTTCATGAGGAAAGCAAAACTTATGTGGATTTAAATCGTGCAGGGGTTGCTTTAATGGAAATTGTTTCAGAACCAGATCTCCGTTCATCTGCGGAAGCTGCAGAATGCATGAAAAAATTGAGGCAGATTTTGCGTTACATTGGTTCGTGTGATGGTGATATGGAAAAGGGATCACTTCGTTGTGATGCAAATGTTTCTGTCCGCCTAAAAGGCAGTAGCACATTTGGCACTCGTTGTGAGATAAAAAATCTGAACTCGATACGTTATATTGTGCAAGCTATAGACTATGAAATACAAAGACAAATTGAAATTATAGAAAGTGGGGAAGAAATAAGTCAAGATACTTTATTGTTTGATGTTGCTTCGGGAAAAACAAAAGTGATGCGAAACAAAGAGGATGCAAGCGACTATAGATACTTCCCTGAGCCTGACTTGTTGCCAGTTGAGGTAAGCCAGGATAAAATCGATTCTATTAAATCATCTTTGCCCGAGTTACCAGATCAAAAAAAGCTGCGATACATTGAGGAATTGGGTATCAACGAATACGATGCAAACGTCATTACTTCCGATAAGGCAATTGCTGATTACTTTGAGGAATTGATAAAAAAACATGATTCAAAGCTTGCGGTCACCTGGTTAACCGTAGAGCTTTTTGGTCGTTTAAATAAAGCAGGTATTGATATTATAAGCTCCCCAATCAAAGCCAATGCCTTGTCCGAGCTCTTAGATTTTATCGTTGATGGAACGATCTCTGCTAAACTTGGCAAACAAATTTTTGATATTATGTTTGAAACTGGCAAACCTGCATCTTTAATTATAGAAGAGCAGGACCTAAAGCAAATAACCGATAGAGGTCAAATATCAGAAGTTATCGACACAATCGTCAATAACAACCAAGATAAAGTTCAAGAATATAAAAGCGGTAAAACAAAGTTATACGGATTCTTTGTTGGTGAAGTTATGAAATCCACTAAGGGAAAAGCCAGCCCCGATGTCGTGAATTCAATTTTGAGTGAGAGATTAAGTAATTAGTTACATTTTTTTATTTACATAACAGCACATCTCGTAGATATTCTCAGATTTACGCTACGATATCTTTAATCTCATGACATATAATTTTATTATTTTTTTACCATTTGTCGGCACCATCTTTAAAATTATGTGAGGTTGAGGATGCCTGAAACTTATCCTACTGGAGGGGCGAAAAACTTTATTCATGGTATTGACTATCAAAAATTGTGGCTAATGCTGTTTTTTAGACGTGCAGTGAATAGAAAGTACTTTTTCCGCTTAGCCACGGAAATGAGTTCGGCTGCAGGTTTTGACGATATTGTTTTCCGGTATGAGCAAAATGGGACAACAGTATGTATGCTTATACAAGTTAAACATAAACAAGATGGCAGCAAGAAGATCTGTGTAGGCGACTTATTGACAAAAAGTGGTGAACTTAACTTAGTAAAACATTTTGCTGCCTTTTTAGAAATTCAAGGTAATGAAGAATTCAAGGATAAAATAAAGGATTTTTTTATTGCCACAAATGTCGGTTTTGACTTTGAAAGTCTAGCAGATAAGGGAATTTCATTTACAAGAATGAACACAGAAGATGAGTTTCTGAATATAGGCAGTAGTGTAAGATATAAATTTGATAATAGTATTATCTCACACTTGCAAGAGAATATGGATTTTATAAAGGGTGAGGTAGGTGGACAAGTTAGCGATGGAGAAATAAATAAGAAAATAGAGGAATTTCCAGATAAATTGGTGTTTGCAGTTAATTTACCTAACCATGCTGAACTGGAAGGATTAATCAAAAATGAGATAAGTAACAAATTGATCGAAAAGTTCAACTACTTTGGTAATGACGAAACTGCTTACAACGCGCTTTTTATGAAAATGTGGAGTTGGATGAAGGATAGAGAAGGACGTTTCCTTTCACATAAAGAAGGCGAAGAGCTTTTCCGAAAAGTAGAGATGTGTGCTAGTACTTTAAGTGAGATAAGACAAGAAGTAGAGAAAGGGAATAAAGAAATAGGTAAAATAGCAAAACAACAGCGTAAGGATAGTAAAACACTGCATAAAATACATGCAGTTGCAACAACACAGAATAACAAGCAGATAGAGAAGCCTATTCAGTTTAATATGGTATATCCAGTTGAGATGTTTGTTGGGAGGGACAGCGAATTGCAAGAAATATATGGTAAATTGCATGAAAGTACTGGCAAACTAACGGCAATATCACAAATGGTTGTTATCGGTGGTCTTGGAGGAATAGGAAAAAGTGAGTTAGCTAGGAAATACGCTTATGAATATAGAAAAGATTATGATGGCAATGTTGTATGGGTAAACGCTGAAAACTTTGGAATTATGAAGAATTCTTTTCTGAAGTTAGCTGAGGATGATAAACTAGGTATTCCTCCCCAGGATAAGTACGGAAATGACAAGACGATAGAAACTATTGTTAAAGAAATATATGCTTTCTTTGCAAGAAGGGGAAGGAAAAGCCTGTTCATTTTTGATAATGCTGAGGGATATGAGGATATTAGTAAGTTTTTGCCATTCTCTTTAGGCCAGGACTATAACAAGCCTTGCGTATTAATTACTTCTCGTAGTAAAGATTGGAAAGTAGGAGAAGAGGAAGGTAAGATACAAGTAATACAATTAGATGAGTTTACTGAAACAGAAGCTTTGAGGTTTGTGAAGAAGGCTTTGAATATAAGAAATAATTTACAAGATGAAGAAATAAAAAAACTAACAAAAGAATTGCAGTATTTTCCATTAGCTTTGGGGCAAGCAGTAAAATATATAAACGAAAGCAATATTGTACTAAGTCGTAGAAGTAAGAAAAAAATTAGTGTTAGTGACTACCTGAAAGAATATGAAGAAGAAGCAGAAAAACTGCTTGACTTTGAATCCAAATATAAAAGTGACTGTTATACTAAAACAACATTTGTAATTTGGAAAATTACAAATGTCCTACCTTGCTCCTGATGATATTTGTATAAGAGAAATTTTTTCAAATAAAGTTACTTTTAGCTCATGGTGCATCCTTATAACTATTGAAATTTTGCATTTAATTTATAGCTCCGCTTCTATCAGGGCATAGGATGACAGAAGTGGGCTTTAATAGCTGTAGTACTATAGCTGTTATACGCCAAAAGTAAGTATTAGATATAACAAATAGAAGAAATTAGATAGAATGATTAAAGGGGCAAGGATATAAAGGTTTAACTTAAAATAACCTGATAAAATTTGAATCACACTTCCAAGTGCTGGCACCCACGAAAGTAATGCAACTGCACAAATCAGTAGATTTCTTACGATTTTTGGTGTTTTATGCTCGTTCTCTAGTTTGTGGTATGATTTTCGTATAGAGATTGTTATTCTACCTAAGTACCAGTTAACTATTCCACCAAGGCTTGATCCTAGTACTCCAAAAAATAACATAAGTAGTGGAGTGTGATACGACCTGAAATAAAGCATGGTATTGAACACAAAACCTTGATGTATGGGTAAGACTAATGATGATACTAGACTATCTGTGAATAACAGGAAGTAGTTTTCCATATGAATTTACCAGGTTGTTGTACCATCTTCATTGTCAGAAATTGTAATCCCCATTTGTTTCAACTGATTTCTTATTTTGTCTGCAGTATCGTAATTTTTATTTTTTTTTGCAATTTTTCTTAAGTCTATCAACCTTTCTATTTCTTGATGATTTACATCCACAGCAAACCACTTTTCATAACTTGACTCAAGAAGACCAATAAATCTGGCACTCTTAACAAAACTCTCAGTTAATTTAAGCTTTTCACTTTCATTACTCATTTTGTTGATTTTTGCAGCCATTTCATGTAATATAGCTAGAGCTTCAGGGATGTTTAAGTCGTTTTTTAAAGCGTCTATAAAATCTTTAGAAATCTCTGCGTTACTTTCATCAATATTCGTTATATCTAAACCACGTAATAACCGATAAAATTTGTTTAAGGTTTCCTGTGCATCAGAAATAACGTTTTCTGTCCAATCAAGTGGTTTTCTGTAGTGAGTTTTGAGCAGTGCATAGCGTATTACTTCACCCTTTATTCCACTATCTAGCAAATCCCTTACTTTGACTATATTAAATAAGGACTTGCTCATTTTTTCTTCATTTACTGTAAGAAAGCCGTTATGTATCCAGTATTTTGCAAACATTGATCCAGCAAATGCGGACTTACTCTGTGCAATTTCATTTTCATGGTGAGGAAATTGTAAATCTATGCCGCCACCATGAATATCAAAATCTTTGCCAAGGTAAGCATATGACATTGCTGAGCATTCTATATGCCATCCAGGCCTGCCCTCTCCCCATGGGCTATTCCAATAACTTGAAAGTTTGTAGTCAATATCATTTGCAGGCTTCCACAGCACAAAATCTCCAGGGTGCTTTTTATTTTCATTAACTTCAACTCTGCTACCTGGAACCAATTCATCAGTTTTTTTTCCTGATAAAGCACCATATTCATGGTAAGATTCTATATTAAAATACACGTGTTTGTCAGATTCGTAAGCGTGGCCTGATTGCAGTAAATGTTCAATTAATTTTATAATATAATCTACGTTTTCCGTTGCTTTTGGCTCGTGTGTTGGCTCTTTACAATTTATGCTTTCCATATCATCATGAAAAGCTTTAATGTAATATGTGGTTATACTTTCTATGTTGCTATTTTTCTCGCTTGCTGCATTAATTATCTTATCATCAATGTCGGTTATGTTACGCACATAGGTAACTTTGCCATAACAAAACTTGAGTAGCTGAAATAACACATCATACACAACAACAGATCGTGCATTGCCTATATGTGCTGTGTCATATACTGTTGGTCCGCAAACATACATTTTCACATGATCTTTATCGGTTGGTGTAAAAAGTTCCTTTTTTTTTGTTAAGGTGTTGTAAAGCCTAACCATATACAAAGCTTTTGAGAAAAGAAAATGCCCCAATTATAAGTTGTGGCCCTTTGACTACTACAACAAGAGTAAGCAATAACCCACACAATGATATTAGAACTCCCAATATGGATAGAAACCCATCTTTACTCATGATACCAAGCGAAATAAGAGTCGTACCAATTGCAGGAATGAAGTTAGTAAGAGGTAGTGGAAGAGCTATTGATAACGCACAAAGCAGCATTATAAAAGCTAAAATTTTTTCACCGGGCCCATAGAAAATAAAAGACATTCTTGGTCTCATGAACTTTTCTATTTTTTTTAATGCTGGAGAAGTTTTCTCTACCACAAAAGCTAGTGTTGAACGCTGAAAAGACCTTCTTTCCAACCAATGCGGCATCCAAGGAGAATCAAATCCAAATAGAAGCTGCAGTGAGAATAAGATTAAAGGTATAGAAAGAATAGTTGTATAACCAGGTGGAACCGGTATAGGCACCGATAGCGGCAAGGAGAAGATGATTATTAAAATACCAAAACCACGCTCATGCAAAGCTGTTTTAATGTCAAACAAAGTTACTTTATCGCTATCATTGTTATTGGTATCTGCAACTTCTTTTAGAATATCAGAAGCTAATTTATCACTTTTAGTCAACTTATCATTTTTTGACACGAAAAACCTTTGATAAAAATAATTCTTAACACAATTATTGTTTTATTTCAATATGCATTATTCATTTTGCGCTAGTAATTCGTTCTTTTGTTAAAGTGTTGTAAAGCTTTTAAGAAGAGAAAGTGCTCCGGTTATAAGTTGTGGTCCTTTGACTATTACAACAAGAGTAAGCAACAACGCGCACAATGATACTAAAACTCCCAATATGGATAGAAACCCGTCTTTACTCATAATGCTAAGTGAAATAAGAGTTGTGCCAATTGCAGGAAGGAAGTGAGTAAAAGGTAATGGAAGAGCTATTATTATTGCACAAAGCAACATCATAAAAGCCAGAATCTTCTCACCAGGCCCATAGAAAATGAAAGACAGTCTTGGCTTCATGAATTTTTCTATTTTTTCTAATACAGGGGAAGTTTTCTCTACCACAAGAGCTAGTGTTGAACGCTGAAAAGATCTTCTTTCTAGCCAACTGGGCATGGCTTTGTTGCATCGCTCTTCGGATAGTAGGTAACGTACAATAAATTCATGAAGCTATCTCAAACTTAGCCATGCCTATTTCAGTAAATTTGTTAAGCAAATAACACTTGAGTAGCAGTTCCTTCTCACGATTAATTTCAGATTTGCTCCTAAAACTAAACCCAAATATTCGCTTCAACCTTGAGAAAAATCCTTCAATATACGATCTTTTTCCGTAATTTACTTCTTCTTTCCATCTTTTTATACCATTCTCACCATGTAATTTCATTAACTGAATAGCGGCATTTCTATCAAGCATATAATCCAATTTTGGATGCTCTGCTGCGTTGTTTTTCGGAGGAATTTTCGTTTTTATACCATATTGATTACACAGCTTATAGAGCTTTTCTCTGTCATATGCCCTATCTGCATATAGTACTTTTATGACATACTGAAAATCGACTTCTTTTAGCAAATCACAAGCTCCATAGTGATCAGAGTAGACACCGTTACTGTATTTTACAGCTATGGCTTTTTTGCTGTTTGTATTCAACATTACATGCAATTTTCTTGTCTGTTCATAGCTGCGATACTTTCTATCTTCGCTATTTTCTTTGCTATGGCCAGGAGTGTTGTTGTATATACTAATTCCTGTACTGTCTATAGCAATTTCGATATCTTCCATATTATTTTTATCAATTCTGCAATCATTGATCTTAATATTGAGTTTCTTAAACCTTCTTGATGATTGTGAATAGCTGATAACTTGCAAATTTTTCCCAATTTGCTCAAGGTATCCTGCTATAAACCCAACTGTTTGCCTCAGGCCTATTCTAAATAAACAAGTTATTATGTGCACCAAAATTACAACTTTATCGCTATAAATATTGTTGCCACCTGGTATTTTTGGACCATTCTCGTACCACTTTTCTATGGCTTCGTTGATATAATGAAAAATATTTCCTCTTTTTTCTAGAAATTTGTTATATTCGCTATGGTTACTGACCCTCATTTTTTGTGGCATATTTTTTCTTTCAAGGTTAAATGGCTATTTTATAATGAATTTTGTCAGTAGCCACCAGATTTTTCAGTTGCTATGCAACAAAGCCACTGGGCATCCAAGGAGAATCAAATCCAAATAGAAGCTGCAGTGAGAATAAGATTAAAGGTATAGAAAGAATAGTTGTATAACCAGGTGGAACCGGTATAGGCACCGATAGCGGCAAGGAGAAGATGATTATTAAAATACCAAAACCGCGCTCATGCAAAGCTGTTTTAATGTCAAACAAAGTTACTTTATTGCTATCATTGTTATTGGTATCTGCAACCTCTTTTAGAATATCAGAAGCTAGTTTTTTATCTTTAGTTAGTTTCTCACTTTTTTGCACAATTATCCTTTAATAAAATATTCCTCTTAAGCTAACATAGTTGTTGCTGTATTTCAATATTTGTTATTTATTTCATACCAACACTTCATCTCTTTCATTCTTTAACCTGACTAAGTTTTTAAACAGATGACATGCACTAAGGTGCATGTCACGAAGTATGAGGACGCTAACGATCTGGTTCATTAGACGATAATTTTTCTGAGTCCTTAAGCTCCTGTTTAAGGTTTTTGATGCCTTTTCCTAAATCACCCATAACTTGCGGTAATCTGCCTGCACCAAACAGAACTAAAATTATTATTAAGACTAGAAACAATTGCCATGGTCCTAAACTCATTTTCACCTCCATTTAAAATATTGACCTTTAAATATTAAAACTTGACTGAAGTCAAGTAACACATAGATTATATCACCTTTATTTAATTATAAATCAAGGTTTTTTAATTATTTTATAACAATCCCAAACTAGATTATTTTCTTGCAGCGAATAAGTGGAAACTTTTCGCTTAACTGTAGAGTAGAAGAGAGCTCACTAAAAAACTTTGCTAGCGTATCATCTTTAGGCTTATGGTATATATCGCTAGAAACTCCTGATTGAATAATTTTACCATTTTTCATTACGTAGATAAAATCTGCAACTTTCAATGCTTCTTGCGGGTCATGAGTTACCATTAGCACAGGGATATTTTTACTTCTAAAAAGGGACAATATATGTTGTCTTATTCGGCACTTGAGCAGTATATCTAAATTAGAAAATGGTTCATCTAACAACACAACATCAGGGTTTTGTGCCATCACTCTTGCTATTGCAACTAATTGTTGCTGTCCTCCAGATAAGGCGTTAGGGTACATATTTTCATATTTTTCTATATTGAGTAACTTCAAGATTTCCAATGCAATTAGGTGCTTTTCTCTCTTGGAAGAGCTGCGGATAGCAAAGGTTATATTTTCTACTACTGTTTTATGAGGAAATAATGCAGAATGCTGAAAAATCAATCCGATATTTCTATGCTCTATAGCGACTGATGCCTTATTACTTGCAACTAACCTATCATTTATAAAAATAGTTCCAGATTTTGGATTTTCTATCCCCGCAATTAATTTCAAAATTGTTGACTTGCCACAGCCAGAATGCCCCAATAAACATGCAACATTTCCTTTCTTTACTTTAATGTTTATATTGCTTAAAGCAAAGTCGTTTTGATTGTTATAGAAATAACCAATATTGTTAACTAGCATTAATCTTACTTAAACCATGTTATTAAATATAATAGCATTATACTCAAGAAGTACAGAAATGTTTTTTGTCGTCATAAATTGGTTATGCAAGAAATCTAGAAAAGAAAGGATTTTTTGCTATAACTTTACATGAATGGTAGGAAACACGGGACTATAGCTCAGCAGGATAGAGCGTTGGACTCCTAATCCGAAGGTCGTGCGTTCGAATCGCACTAGTCCCACCACATTGCTTCACAAATTTTATGGAGATTTTTTTTCACAAATACGCACACCTTTTTTTGCGGTTTTAAGATATAAATTCCCTAATAATAAAACGGGTTTTGTGTCATTCCAGTACTCCTCTCTTATAATTCACGTATTTAAGAATGACTTCTGCTAAACCTTTACTAATTCCAGGTACGTTTTGAATTTCAGCCAGAGAAGCTTTGCTTATATTTTTCACTGAACCAAAATAAGACATCAACGCTTTTTTTCTTTTGTTGCCAATGCCGGGTATTTTGCTTAATTGTGAAACTATAAACTGTTTATCGCGTTTTTTTCTATGTGAAGTTATCGCAAAACGGTGGGCTTCATTACGCAGCGATTGTAAGTAAAGCATGACTTTGCTGTCATTTGCCAGACTGAATTCTTCCCTGCCCAGCATATAAAATCTTTCATTTCCTGCGTTACGATCAGGACCTTTTGCCATACAAGCAAAAGGAACGTTTATATTCAATACTTCCAGTACATTCTGTACTATGGAAACATGTCCTGGTCCACCATCAATCAGTAAAAAATCAGGTATTATGCCTTTTATATTGCCGGAGAAACGTCTGGTTAGCACTTCCCTCATCATTTTATAGTCATCGCCTGAAAATTTTTCCTTTATAGTAAATTTTCTGTACTCACTTTTTAAAAAACCCTCCTGCCCTGCAACAACCATTACACCAATTTGTTGGTTTCCAAATATATGGCTATTGTCATAAACCTCAATACGCTTTGGAATATTTGGTAACAAGAAGATTTTGCTAAGCTCCTCAAGCTTTTCTAGGTTATTCCTATAATCGATAAGCTTCTGCTCTAAGCTATGCTGAGAGTTATCATAAACAAATTTCAATAAATCACGCTCTTTTTTATTCTTTGCATGCAGAACTTTTACTGGCTTTTGAGCAACCTTATATAGTGCTTGTTCTATAATTTCCTTATCCACAATAGAATCTGGAACGTAAATTTGTATTGGAGGTATGTTAGCTGAATTATAAAAATTGACCAAAAAGGTGGATAAAATTTCATCATTTGAGTGATCACCACAGTTCTCGGCAAAGTAAGGAGTGCTGCCGTAGTTGTCTTTATTTCTGAACGATAACACACTAATACATGCTAGATCCTCTTCACGTACAATACTGAAGAAATCTGCATCTTTTTCAAAAGAAAAATCCGTGTGCTGTATTTGAATTTGCTCAAGAAACTTTACCCGATCTCTATATATAGCAGCAAGCTCATAGTTTTCTTCACTGCTGCACTTTCTCATTGTGAAAAGTAACTGTTCTTTCACTTCCTTATTTCTTCCAAGCAATGTATTTCGTGCCTGTTTTACTGATTGGCAGTAGTCGTCTTTTGTGATTTTGTTTATGCATGGTGCTGAGCAGCGCTTAATTTGATATTCAATACATGGTCTTTTTGTTGAGGAAAAGTATTGATCTGAACATACTCTTAGGAGAAAAGCTTTTTGCAATGACAATATAGTTTGCTTAACAGCAGCGGCAGATGTAAAGGGACCATAATAATGAAACTCATTTTTCTTAAATTTGCCTCTATATTTTGCTATTCTTGGATAATCGTGCTTGGAAATTGTTATATAAGGATAAAATTTTCCATCCTTGAGCACAATATTATAAAGTGGTTTCAATGATTTTATTAGCTGTGCTTCAAGAAGCAGTGCTTCGATTTCATTCTCAGTGATGAATATTTCAACCTTAATAACCTGTAAGAGCATAACTCTAATTCGTTCAGAAAGGTTTTCGAATTGAAGGTAGTCGGATAATCTCGACTTTAAGTTTTTTGCTTTTCCAACATATAAAACTTTATTCTTATCTCCGACCATCTTATACACGCCACAGGACTGTGGAGATGATTTGATTTGTTCTTTATATTGCCTGAGCATTTATCCATTGCTTAACCTGTATGAGGTTAAAATCTGCTACTAAATGAAAGATGGAAACTACATTTTCAAGCAAAGATAATCTGTTTCTTCTCAGCTTATCAGAATCACAGTTAATCTTTATACTGTCCATAAACTGATTGATAAACGGAGCAAAACCAGCAAGTTCATCAAGTGCTACATTAAAGTGGTTATTTTTTATCGCTTGTTTTATGTTTTTACAAGCAGTTATAGCACAATTTGATAGCGCAATTTCTTCACTTTCAATCAAAAACCTCTTACCGTAAGATGCACTATAAGTAGTGCCATCACTTTTCCTTGCTTTGCTCATCATGTTACTGACTCTTTTGTAAGTGCTTAGAATTTGTTCACCTTCTGGAGTACTAAGATAACGATCCAATATAACAGTTTGCTTTTCTGCTGTCAGCAGATCATTAATATCGATTTTATATAGTATTGAATCTACAACATCTTGCCTTATATCTCTATTTTTTAAAATAACCTTGAATCTTTCTAAGCAAAATCTAAATACTAGTTCTGAAATTTGTTTTCTATTCGGCTTATCAACTGACGCTGTATTTTTATTAAATAGAAGCCTTGAATATAAAGATACTGACTTGTCTATCATTAGCCTAATTGGAACATGCAAATTATTTTCAAGTATTGTCCTAATTATACCAATTGTCATTCTCCGCAAACCAAATTGATCATACGAACCAGAGATTTTCTCACCTGCTGCAATTAAACCAACTAAGCTATCCACTTTGTCTGCAATTGACACAGCAATTGCAGAAGGAGATTTAGGACACTCCTGCTCTGGCCCGATTGGCTTATAATGCTCAGTTATAGCTTCCACTATTTCTCTATCTTCTTGAAAATAAGAAGCATAATATCCACCCATTACTCCTTGTAATTCTGGAAACTCTCTTACTATCGATGTTGCCAAATCAGCTTTTGCCAAATATGCAGCACGTTCAACTTTTATCAGCGAAGCATGTGGAATAAATATAGCTATATACTTTGACAAAGCCGTAATACGCTTCACCTTTTCCCCCACGCTGCCAAGTGAAGCATGAAATAATATTGAACCTAATCTTTTGACATAATAATCTAGATTTTCCTTTTTATCTTGAGATATTAAAAATTGGGCATCAGCAAGACGTGCTTCTAATATTCTTTCGTGTCCTTTAACAACTTCACCATTGTTGACGTTGACAACAGTGACAAAGTGTGAAATTCTCTTTCCATTACTTAAAGCAAGGTATTTTTGTTGTGTATTAACTATACTAAGTATTACTTCCTTCGGTAATCCAAATGACTTTTCTTGATTCACTTCACCAAACAGTACGATTGGCCACTCTATAAGCCCTGTCAATTCATTTAGTAAATAATCATTTTTCTCAAGTTGTAAATTCTGCTCTTTTGTGAATTTATTAATCTGATCTAGTATAAATTGCTTTCTTTTGTCCATTTGGAGAATTACACTGTTTTTTTCTAGCAATTCAAAATAGTCTTTAGGTGTTTTAACAGTAAGCGCCGTACCACTTGAGAGAAATCGATGGCCATATGTTGTGTTAGACGCTGTAATCCCTGCAAAAGATACAGGTATTATTTCATCATTTAAAATGCATAAAATGTTTTTAATTGGCCTAACCCACCTTTCTTTTCCTTTGCCCCATCTCATACTTTTTGGCCAAGAGAAATTTTTTAATATTTCTCCTAGTTGATTTTTAAGAAACTCTTGAATGTTAAATGAGCAGCTTTCTCTTTTAATGAAGTAAAAATCCTCATTATTTACTTTTCGAACGAGCAAATCTTCTTCATTTTTCTGATATTTTCTTAAAAAACCTTCGATAGCACTTTTTGGTGCGTTAATGTTTGGTCCCTTAACTTCGTTATTGGAATCCTTTAGCTCCAAAGCATTTGTGTTGTCGACAAATAGGGTAATGCGACGTGCCGTTATAAAAACCTCCATTGATGTAAATTTTACATTATTTTTGTTAAAAACATTGGCAATACAGCTCTTAACTTGAACTGTAGCTGAATTCTGCATTCTCGGTGGTATTTCTTCTGAAAGGCACTCAAATAACAACTGCAACGACATACGCTATTTACTCATGTACAATTCACAACATTTTTTTGTTAGCTCTCTAACTTTACCAATATAAGCTGTACGTTCATTCACACCAAGCACACCTCTTGCATCAAGCAGATTAAGTAGGTGACTAGTTTTAATACATTGGTCATAAGCTGCCATTGGTAGCTCCTTTTCAATAAGGAACTTACACAATTTTTCCGTATCTTCGAATTGCTGCTGTACCACTTTAGTATCATAATAATCTAACGCTAGATAAGAAAATTCATATTCTCTTTGTTTAAAAATATCTCCGTAAGTTACACCGTTATCGTTCCAAATTATATCGTAAACATTATCTACACCTTGTATGCACATTGCTAAACGTTCCAACCCATATGCCACCTCACCAGGAATCATCTTGCAGTCAATCCCTCCAACTTGCTGTATATAAGTAAGCTGTGTTACTTCCATTCCATTGCATGTAACTTCCCATCCAAGTCCTGATGCACCAACACTTGGGTTTTCCCAATCATCTTCAACAAACTTAATATCATATTTTTCTGTAGATATGCCAAGAGCTTTTAAGCTATCTAAATAGACGTCTTGTAAATTATTACCAGATGGCTTTATTATAACTTGATATTGGTGATGTTGATACAAGCGATTAGGATTATCACTATAGCGCCCATCTGATGGCCTAATTACTGGTTGTAGATATGCAATTTTTGTCGGTTTTGTATCAATTGCAGACATAATTGTTGCAGGATGTAATGTACCAGCACCAACTTCAGATGTGTATGGGTGAAGTATAACGCACCCTTCACCAGCCCAAAAATCTTGTAACTCTTTTATTATACTTTGTAAGTTCACACAAATTGTACACTTTTTATACTAAATATATAAATAAATAAGTACTATTCAATATTTATTTTTTTTGCAGCACTATGTAAATAATCACCTAAAACTGCTGAACTTTCCCTCACATACTGAATTATGCTTTTATTTAGGACAATTGCATCACGCATAGTTAAATCGCAGAATATAAATGCTGTTAAATACAGTAAAATCACCGCATAAAATGTGTGAAAAATCCCCTCAAATGTAATTGACATTGCATTATTATAGCTGAGCTGTATTGAACTTATTGGCCATGGTTTTATCACTTCTACGACATTAAAAAATACGTAAGGTATCATAAGAAAAAAGAAAAAGTGCATAAAATCATTAAACCAAAATGGGCATTGAAACATCTGCTTACATATATTCCCATAGAGTTTACTTACAGCATAATAAATTGACATTATTGCTGGCATTGAAAGTGCTACAGTCAGTACTTGCCCTGACGCTATTTGTATTACTATTTCTTCACCACTGTTTGCTGAAGGGTCTTGAGCATGAAAAATAAATATTCCAATTAATTGCATTACTAACATAACTATTGCCAATTTTGTAAAAACAGCAGCTACAACTATTCCTGAGTCTGGCATTTTATATAGTAAGTATTCGCCTCCATATGTAAGAATTAATATAACATCGACAATAAATAATATTAAAAAAGAAGACCAATAGTTCTGCCAACTTGGTAAATATCCTATTCCTAAAAGAGAGCTTACTGTTTTGGCAGGAAAAACCTTACCTAGCATCTTTCCCAAAAATTTAAAAAAAATCCCCATGTTCTAAGTAACACTTGGTTTATATTATTTATAATACTGTATTGTAACGGACTTATCAACAACTTAAAACATGTATTGGAAAACTTTAAGTAATATGCAGCAACAGTAGAAGAACGTGCGCCAAAAATTTAATAATTTTATAGGGCTTATGCACTTAAATTTTTTGCAATATCAAGTGCAGCGTAAGTGAATATTGCACTTGCACTCGCACGTTTGAAACCAATCAAAGATTCATAAATCACCTTGTCATAATCTAGCCAGCCATTATTTGCAGCAGCTTTTATCATTGCGTACTCACCGCTTACTTGGTAAGCAAAAATCGGAAAATTAAACTTATCACTTGCTGTTTTGATAATATCCAAATATGGCATACCCGGTTTAACCATAATAAAATCTGCACCTTCATTTATATCCATTTCAATTTCGCACATTGCTTCGCGCGCATTTTTATAATCCATTTGATAACCACTTTTGTCTATAGAATGTGATAGCCCACATGAACCAACGACTTGCCTGAATGGAGCATAGAAGCTAGAGCAGTATTTCACTGCATAAGATAATATTAATACGTCTTGAAAGTTGTTATCATCTAATGATTTTCTGATTCTTCCTATTCTACCATCCATCATATCAGAAGGAGCAACTATATCACATCCTGCTTTCGCTAAAGCAAACGCTTGCTTACACAGCACTGATATAGTTTCATCGTTTTCTACATCCATCTGATTATCTTTTAAAATGCCGTCATGGCCGTGAATAGTGTATGGATCCAATGCAACGTCTGCAATAATACCAATTTCAGGTACCTTTAATTTTACAGCACAAATTGCTCTGCAGATTAAGTTGTCAGAATTATATGCTTCCTCAGCGTTTTCAGATTTTAGTTTACTATCAACTACAGGAAAAATTGCAACAGCATTAATCCCTAAATCTTTAGCTTCCTTAACTATAGACACTAATCCATCTATTGAATAACACTTTACGCCTGGTAAGCCAGAAATTGGTTCAGTTGTTTCTTCTCTGTCATGAACAAACAGAGGAAGAACCAGATCATTTACTGATAAACTATTTTCACTTGTTAAATTGCGAACCCATTTGCTCGAGCGCCTGCGTCTTAATCTTGTATTTGGGAAATTAAACATTGGATCCAGGCAAATTCCCAGTAAAGAGCAACACCCCTGAAATGAGTATCACCCAAAACACTGATATTGGTAAAAATACTTTCCAACCAAGGCGCATTAGCTGATCATATCGATAACGAGGTATTGTTGCTCTAATCCAAATAAATACGAATAAAAGTATAACTATCTTCAAAACGAACCAAATCAAACCTGGAATTTTATAAAGCAAACCAAGCTCTAACGGAGGATACCATCCCCCCAGAAAGAATATTGTCATCATAGCACTTGCTAAAATCATATTTGCATATTCTCCAAGAAAAAAGAGGGCAAAAGGCATGGATGAATATTCAACGTTATATCCAGAGACAAGCTCTGCTTCAGCTTCTGGTAAATCAAATGGGTGACGATTAGTTTCTGCAAGCAAAGAAATAAAAAATATTATTCCTATAGGCATTAGTAGTAAATCAACCCAAAATGGCATATTATGTTTTGCCACTACCATTTCTCCAAGATTCAATGTTCCAGTGGTAATAACGACTGTAGCAACTATTAAGCCTATTGAAACTTCATATGAAATCATCTGAGCAGCCGACCGTATAGCGCCAAGAAATGCATAATTAGAATTGCTTGACCAGCCTGCAATAATTACGCCGTATACTCCCAGCGACGATATAGCTAGCACATAAAGCACTCCAACATTAATATTTGCTATAACCTTAGGAATCACTACTTGCTGGCCATTTTTTACAATTACTTCAGCACCAAACGGTATAACTGCCCAGGCAATTAATGCCAAGATAAAGGTAAGCATTGGAGCCATAATGAACAGTATGGTGCTCGCTCTAAATGGTATTATCGGCTCCTTAATCAGGAGCTTAATAGCATCTGCAAATGGCTGCAATAGCCCAAAAGGTCCAACTACACTTGGGCCGTGCCTCAGTTGAATTGCAGCAAGGACCTTACGCTCAAAGTATGTCAAATATGCAACTGAAAGTAGTAGCGGTACTAAAATAAATAAAATATTAACTAGCGTGTTCATAAAAAGCTTTAGTACAATCTGCCATTATTTTTGAAGCGCGACTTATTGAATCCGTCATATAAAAATTACACTCCTTTAAAGTAAAAGGTGTATTACTTAAGCTTATTTCACCGCTGCTGATTGGTACCCATGTGTTTTTTACCACTTGATCAGCATTTCTAAACTGTGGACCGATAGTATCTAATTTTTTTCTCACGTCAAATAAACTATCATATGGTAAGGAAAGATCCAAATATTGCGAGAGATTTTTAATAATTAACCAATCCTCCTTTGCTTCACCTGGAGGAAATACAGCTAAATTTGTTCTTTGCACTCGACCTTCAGTGTTTACATAAGTTGCATATTTTTCTGTATATGCAGCACCAGGCAAGATAACATCTGCCACATGTGCACCCTTATCACCGTGATGACCTTGATAAATTACAAATGTATTTTCTAATTTTGATGTATCAATTTCATCTGCACCAAGAAGATAAACCACTTCTATTTCACCACTTTCTGCATGTTCCAATATTTGATTAATATCCCTTTCGCCTTTTTTAGGAACAAACCCAGTATCTAGCCCACCAACTCTTGCTGCAGCTTTATGCAGCATATTAAAGCCATTCCAGTCATCTCTGACCATGTTAAATTTTTCTGCAATTTTGCCAGCTAGAACTAGAACTGATTCAGAATCGTCTCTTACTAATGCATCTTGACCGATAATCAGCATAGGGCTCTGAGCAGCACTCAGCAGCTCACAGAACTTATGATTTCCATTTGCTATTTCACTCAAAATATCAGGATTATCGCCCAATTTCTCAACATGATACAAATATTCAATGTTAGGACCAACACTTGCAACAGGAAAGTTGCCCTGTAAATATCTCTTTCTCAATCTTACGTTAATAATCGGTGCTTCTATCCTTGGATTTGTATTTATAAGCAGACATAAATCTGCATTTTCTATACCTTCAATAGTGGTATTGAACACATACGATCCACGATTACTTGGTATAAGCTTTGCACCATCTTGCCTACAGTCTATATTCCCCGAGCCGAGCTTCTGCATCACTTCTTTGAGTAGAAGCATAGACTCACAATCTGCTAAATCACCTGCAATTGCAGCTATTTTATTTGATTTTGTATTCTTTAATTTCTTTGCAGCAACAGTTAATGCTTCATTCCAATCAACTGGGGCTAATTTACCATCTTTTTTTATATAAGGTCGATCAAGACGCTGAACTTTTAGTCCATCATAGGCAAAGCGGGTTTTATCTGATATCCATTCTTCATTTACCTCTTCGCTCAGCCTTGGTAATATCCTCATAACCTCCGGGCCACGATAATCAACTCTAATTGCGCTGCCCACAGCATCTAGCACATCTATAGTCTCACAATGTGATAGCTCCCATGGACGCGCTGTAAAGGAGTAAGGCTTTGAAGTTAAAGCCCCTACCGGGCAGAGATCTATGATATTTCCAGATAATTCAGAACTAATATGCCTTTTTATGTAAGTGCTAATCTCTACATTTTCTCCCCTTCCGATTCCTCCAAGTTCATTTGTACCTGCAACATCAGACAAAAATCTAACACACCGAGTGCAATGAATGCATCGATTCATCGCAGTCTCAATCAGTGGTCCGAAGTGTTTTTTTGGCACAGCCCTCTTATGCTCATCAAGTCTGCTGGTTCCTTTCCCATAAGCCATCGTGATATCTTGCAAATCGCATTCACCACCTTGATCGCAAATTGGGCAATCAAGCGGGTGGTTAATTAGCAAAAACTCAAGCACACCTTCACGTGCTTTTTTAACCTTAGGGGTATCAGTGTGAATAACCATCCCTTCTGCAACTGGCATTGCACAAGAGGCTACTGGTTTTGGAGGTCCACCCTCCACTTCAAC
Source organism: Wolbachia endosymbiont (group A) of Philonthus cognatus (assembly GCF_947251755.1). Taxonomy (NCBI): domain Bacteria; kingdom Pseudomonadati; phylum Pseudomonadota; class Alphaproteobacteria; order Rickettsiales; family Anaplasmataceae; genus Wolbachia; species Wolbachia endosymbiont (group A) of Philonthus cognatus. The sequence goes on along the minus strand of NZ_OX366388.1, from coordinate 1,298,277 downwards.
CAAACACATTCTGCAATTACCAGCAATTGCTAAACGCTCATGATAACAAAAACGTGGAATTTCAACGCCCACGACTTCACAAGCTTGAATTATAGTGAGCCCATGCTCTACTTCACATTCCTTAGAATTAATAGTAACTTTAACCACAACTATTATACAGCTTCCCACTTTATAGGATTGCCGCTTACCTCATCTTCAACCAGATTGCCGTTGTCATATTGAGCAGACATATAATTCATGCGCGAATCACGATCTATATATCTAACAGGTTTTACCGGTTTATCTTTATACATTTTTTGCTCAGCTTTCTTACGCTGAGTAGGGTTATTTTTACTAGCTGTCTTTGCTTTCCCACCTGCTGCCATATAAACTCCTAAAAACTTTTCATTCTATTTTAACACTTAAGTATATAGCGTCAATATTTAATAACTTTAAAATTTCAATAGATCTCTTATTATAATCATTTTACAATCATTGTTTAAATAAAAAGTTACCCCTTGATGCCATTCCAGCGCATGACGCACAGCTGTACGAACATTGCAATTTGCAGGCAATTTGCGTGGCAGATTCAAGTAGCTGACACTGGTTTCCATCCAAAACAGCAGTAGCTCTTTTGGTGTCATTTCAGTGCTTGACACTGAAATCCAGGATTTTGATTGGATACTGAGTTGGTAAGCATAAAAGTATAGCTAACGCGAGCTCTACGTCATACCGCAATTTATTCGCGGTATCTCAAAGCATAGATCCCGCTAACAAGCAGCGGGATGACGATTGTCGTTTAGCTATAAACATTAAGAAATTTACCAAACGGAAAAAAAGGCAAAAGAAGCCCTGGGGTTATTATCCGCTTTAAAATATTGGCGTTTTTTATGTTTTAAACGCTTGACAAGCGAAATTCAGCTGCTTTTAATTGCAACTAACTTACGCTGCAAATGTTTAAGAAATTTACTAAGCAGAAAAAAAGACAAAGAATCCCCGAGTTAGCTAGTCTTTTACTATCTCTGTCGAGTATTGGCATTTTTTGATGTCTTGTAACGCTTTATAAGCGCGTTCAGCTTATTTAGATAAAAATCTAGATGTAGATGAAGTTTTGTAAAGACATACAGTATCTATATACTGCAAAAAATTGAACATAAGACGCCGATACATTAAGTAATCCTTACCTTTTAATCTGCAGATTGGCGAAAGCAAATACAATAGCTTCACTATCATGATAAGGGCGCTGGCGAAGGGTGTCAAGTAAGTTTTTTCGTTTCTAACGATTGTTAACATGCTGCAAAAAACTATGCAAGAGGTCTACCACTTTATTAGGTATTTGTGCAGTTATTGGTGTTATCAAGATACTCCCTAATCTTCTTCAAGTCCTCCCAGGCTAAACGTTTTTGTGCCGGTTGGCGAAGTAGGTAAGCTGGATGAAATATAGCGGCTGTGGTGATTGAATTGGACAAATATTGGTTAGTGTACGTATGAAATCTGCCACGCAAATTCGATATAGTTTTTGTGCTGTCAAGAAGGCTATAACATGCGATTCCCCCGACCAAAATTAAAATTTGTGGTGAAACTAGTGCAACGTGTTTTTCGACAAATGGTCTGCACATATCAAGCTCTAGGTCGGTTGGCTTTCTATTGCCAGGTGGACGCCAAAATACAGTATTGCTTATGTATACCTTAGTGCGATCAAGATTGATTGCATTTAACATTTTATCGAGCAACATTCCACTTGCACCACAAAATGGTATGCCTTGAAGGTCTTCATTTGCTCCTGGAGCTTCACCAACGAGCATAACTTTTGCGTTTGGATTACCATCGGAAAAGACAGTATTAGTTGCAGTTTTTTTTATTTCACAACCTTCAAATGACTTCACTACACTTCTTAGTTCATCCACACTATTACATTTGCTTGCAAGTTTCCTTGCTTCGATTATCCAGTCACTTGGAAACATGTCTTTTCCATCTTTAGTGTCATCCCAGCGCATATCTGCATCTTTCTTCTTGGTCCCAGTTTGGATAACAGAGGGTTGTACACTCTCTTTGCTCTCCAGCTTTTTTTCCTCTTCACCCTCCATTAGTGTGCAATCAACGCCCACTTCATGGTAAAATTTTAATAATTCTAGGTCTTTATTGCTCATAATGCTTTTTAACCTTTTGTGCTTTTTTCATGGCCATATCATACTTTAATTTAGATAAATGTCTAATATATAATATGCCGTTTAAGTGATCTAATTCATGCTGAATACACCTTGCAAGCCAACCACTAGCTTTTAGCGTCTGTTCTTCGTTATTTAAGTCTCTGTATTTCACAGTTAAATACTTTGGACGCTTAATTTCATAGCTTTGCTCTGGAATTGAAAGGCACCCTTCCTTGAGAGTCACTTGTTCATCAGATAATTCCGTAATTTCTGGATTAATCATGCAAAATTTGCCAATTGATTCATATCCTGCTGGCTCATTTTCAATTGTTTCTAGCTGAACATCCACAACAAAAATTCTCTTTAACACTCCAACTTGCACTGCAGCAAGGCCAAGACCTTCTGCATCATACATAGTTTCGAACATGTCGTTTACTAATTCTTTAATTTTATCGTTTATATCTGTTACTTCACTGGCACGTGTGATTAGTCTTTCATCAGGGGCAATTACAATTGGTAATATGGACATAAAAATTATAATTCTATGTTTTGCTTTTCCTTTTGTCCAGAATTTAGTGTATATTAAAATGTTGCTATATCTATAATAGAAATATAAATTATTAAAGAAAGCTACAATTTAAATGAAATTGCGTAATAAGGTTAACTAATGTACTCTGCAGTAATAGCAAAACCAAAGAGAAACGTTTTTGCTGTTTTAGACATAGGTACAACAAAGATTATTTGTCTAATCGTTAAGATAAATAGCAACTTCAGCTATAAAGTAACAGGAACGGGTTATAAGATTGCAGAAGGTGTAAACGGTGGATCAATAACTAATGTAAAACACGCAAATTACTCCATCTCATCAACTATAGGTTTAGCTGAACAAGTATCAGAAGAAACCATAGATCAGATATATGTGAACATTGCTGGATGTGGCATCTCATCTTTCAATGTACATAATGAAATTATTGCAGCTAACCATGAGATTTCTGAGCGTGATATAAGACGTGTAGTTTTTCAAACATTTGAGAAATATATTGAAGACAATGTTATCATTCACAATATACCACTAAAATATCACTTAGATGACATGACTGACATAAAAGAAGTTGGTGGATTGTACGGAAAAAGACTATCTGCTGATGTTAATGTTGTCACTGCTTCGCGTCCAGCGCTTACCAATATTGAAAACTGTATTACCAATAATGGTGGATTAAATATGGCAGGTTGTATTGCTTCTGCATATTCTGCAGGTCTTGCCTGTCTGAGTGGAGATGAAAAAGAGCTCGGGACTGCTATTGTTGATATAGGCGGTGGGTGCACTGCAATTGGAATTTTCAAAAGAGGGAAACTTGTGTATGCAAGCAGCGTTCCAATTGGTGGTGTTCATATCACTCGAGATATTGCTTACGGGCTATGCACAAGCATAGAACGTGCAGAGTATATAAAAATACTGTATGGCAGCACTATCGTAACTTCAATAGATGAGAATGAGTACATTACAATGCAAAACAACGAAAATGATGAACCTACTCAAGTATTCAAATCTGAGCTTATTAACATCATAAGACCAAGAGTTGAAGAAATACTTGAAATGGTAAGAGAGCAATTTCAAGAGCAGAAAGATCCAATTAATAAAGTAGTGATCACAGGTGGAACTAGTCAACTCACAAGCATGAAGGAAATTGCAGGCTATATATTCAATAAGCAAGTTCGAATTGGGTGCCCTGAGTCTTGTAGCGGTCTTGATGGCGAATATGATAAAAATCCTGTATTTTCTGCTGCTATAGGCTCTATAAAGCTAATAGTTGACACTTTTTATAAAAATAATTCTGGTATTTTAGGTCAGGATGGTAAAATGAGTAAATTGTATAATTGGGTTAAATCAAAAGTTACAGTCTAGATTTCTGTTTTACCACCTTTCATACAAATGACTTGACACTAGGATCCATAGGACTTATTTTTATAATATGTAAAATTATTATGTTTATGTACTTGCGAGTAAGCGTACCAATTACAATAAGACATGGAAAATATGAACATAACTATACACTCACAAGAAGATTTTGAATTTATGCGCAAGGCTGGCAGGCTTGCTGCTGAAACTCTTGATTTCATTGCACCGTACGTAAAGGTAGGGGTGACAACTAATGAGTTAAATGATCTATGTCATGATTTTATAATTAATGCAGGTGCAATTCCAGCACCACTAAACTATAGGGGGTATCCAAAATCGATTTGCACTTCAAAAAATGCAGTTGTGTGCCATGGTGTTCCCGATAATAAACCACTTAAAGATGGAGATATTTTAAATATTGATGTCACGGTGATTTTAAATGGCTGGCATGGTGATACAAGTCGCATGTTTTGGGTTGGCAAGCCATCAATAAAAGCAAAACGCTTGTGTGACGCTACTTATCATGCATTGATGGAAGCAATCAAACAAGTTAAGCCCGGCAATAAGTTAAATGAAATAGGGCTTGCTATAGAGAAATATATTAGAGATTTTGGATATTCTATCGTACGCAGCTACTGCGGACATGGTATAGGAAAAGTCTTTCATGCTCCACCAAATGTAGTGCATTTCTATGATCAAGATGAAAATCTCGTCTTGAAGGAAGGTATGTTCTTTACAATAGAGCCAATGATTAATGCTGGAAAACATGAGACTCTGCTCAGTAAACTCGATGATTGGACAGTGACAACACGTGATCTTTCACTTTCTGCTCAATTTGAACATACGCTCGGAGTAACAAAAGATGGTGCTGAAATATTCACATTATCACCTAAAAATTGGCACTTCCCGCCTTATAATTAGATTTTTTTAAATTCTGCTATACTGCAACTATACTTGGTTTACTTTGGGTAATTTTGAAGAAAGCTCACCCTTAATTTGCGATGTAGCAACTAGCCCAATTAATGCACAGAAAATCATGTAAAAACTAGCTGAAGTCTCTTGTCCTGTAACCTTGATAATTGTTGTGCATATAAATGGTGCAAGGCCGCCAAAAAATCCAGCAGCTATATTTCTTGATAAACCAAATCCACTGTACCGAACCTTTGTTGGAAATAATTCGCACATAAGTGCACTGACAGGACCAAGCGATGCAGCTATTGGAATTATAAAAAGAATGTGTGCCAGCAAGTAATTGCCACTACATAACATTGAAAAAACTGGATAACTCACTATTACAAAAGCTATAAATGCAAATTTCATAACTTTTTCTCTTCCTACCTTATCAGAAAGTATTGCAAACAATATTGTCAATCCTCCGAGCGCAATTTGACTCAGTATTTCCACTATATGATTAAAATGAGTATTTACTGTTAATATTTTATTCGTAAGCACATTGAAAAATACCAAATATATATAGAGAGACGCATTTTCAACCAAGTCAATACCTATTGATATTAGAACAGGCTTTTTGTAATTGTTTAATAACTCTTTTAGTGGCAATTTAGACGGATTTTTTTGTCTTTTATACTCTGGGCTTTCATCAAGTATATATCTCATATATATGCTAATTAATCCCATTGCTAAACTGAAAATGAAAGGTAATCTCCACCCCCAAGATTCAAAATCAGATACTTTTTTGCATATGAGTACCGCTATCAGGCTTAATACTGAACCAAAAATTGCGCTTAATACTTCAATGCTGCCAAAAAATCCTTTTTTGTTTTTAGGAGCATGTTCTATTAAAAATGGTGCATTTCCTGCTTCTCCTCCAAGAGATATACCCTGCAATAATCTTAAACACACTACCAGCATTGACGCTAGTATTCCAATGCTTTGATAACCTGGAACAAAAGCAATTAATACGGTTGATAAAGTCATTAATATAATCGAGAGCAATAAGGCAACTCTTCTGCCATGCTTATCACCAATGTGACCAAATATAGCAGCGCCGATTGGTCTCATTAAGAAACCCACTGCAAACACTCCAAAAGCTTTCAATACGCTGGTTAGTTGATCATCTGATGGAAAAAACACACCACCTATTATGTTTATTAAGTGGCCAAAAAGCATGTGGTCATACCACAATAAAGTGTTACAAATCAAACTCGAGAATATTGCTTTTGTTATTTGCTGCATAATCTTCTATAGTTTGTTTAGTATTTAGTAATATACATTACTTTTTTTTATATAATAGAAAAATTTGAACATTATACTAATAATGGTATCTTATTAAATCTTAATATTTTTATATCATTGACTATATTCAAGTATTTTTATATTATTGCCTATATATTTCCATATGTTTTAGTGGGAAGCTATTTTTATTTGTATGCACAGAGTCTCTTGATGGAGCACTATGACACACACTCCAGTTTTGTTAAAAGAGATGCTATCACTACTATCACCGCAGGATGGTGGCATATACGTGGACGCCACATTTGGAGCTGGAGGGTATAGCAAAGCAATATTGGAGTCAGCTGATTGCAAAGTATATGCAATTGATAGAGATGAAACGGTAACTAAGTTTTATGATGATTTAAGCGTTAGATATCCAGATAGAATAAAACTATTCATTGAGAAGTTTAGTAATATTAAAAGTATACTAAGCAGCGTTGAGCCATCTCCTGTCATCCCAGTACTTGATACTGGAAAAAATAACTGGTCACGCGCTGGAATGACATCAAACGGGGTGGATGGAGTGGTCTTTGACATCGGAGTTTCATCTATGCAGCTTGATAACGGAGATAGAGGGTTCTCATTTTTACATGATGGTCCACTCGATATGAGCATGGATAACTCTTCTTATATAAACGCTTCAACGTTTGTTAACGCTTTACGCGAAGAAGAAATCGCAAATACTATATATAACTACGGAGGCGAACGTCATTCTCGCAAAATTGCAAGAGCAATAATAAATGCACGGAAGAAGAAAACTATCAAAACTACATTTGAGCTTGCGGATATTGTACGTTCCGTGGTATTTCGTGGAAAAAGCAAAATTGATCCTGCAACCAGAACATTTCAGGCAATCAGAATATGGGTAAACGATGAGCTGGGAGAACTTGAAAAGGGTATTAAAGCTGCATCTGAGATTTTAAGTGAGAATGGCAAATTAATTGTCGTCACCTTTCATTCCTTAGAAGATCGTATAGTCAAAACTTTTTTTAAAGATTTATGTGCTACTGATTGCAAGACATTCTCTCTGCTAAATAAAAAAGTGATCGAAGCAAGTATAGAAGAAGTAAGTGCAAATCCGCGTTCACGCTCAGCAAAACTAAGAGCTATACAGAGGTTGTCGTGAGAACTTTCTGCATCATCTCAATAGCTGTGTTTTTTCTTAGCATTGTAGGATTATTTAAGGTAAAATTACATGTTCAGTCGTTAAATAGAGAGCTAATAAAAATAAAAAGTGAAATTAATTTAGTGCAAAGTGATATAAAAGTTTTACAAGCAGAATGGAGCTATTTGAATAATCCAAAAAGACTTGCAAGCCTTGTAAAGAAATACCTGAAAAATAACTCTTTAATACTGGCTAGCCAGGTTAAAAATCTTGACTCTTTAAATGGCCGCAGTGTGTTAGCACAACTTAAAACCCAGAGTTAAATTGGTTATACTAAGCTTTATCTTTTACAGATAAGCACACCACAATAAACCTTACTTTAGTATGAAATTGCTTGCGTAAGATTTTGGCAGCCTCTTAACATTTTTTGGCATTTCAATTATGTATTTAACGTTGCATTTTTTTGCGTAGAATACTGCTTTTTCAAGAGAATCAAACTTTAATACAATCTGTTTTTTGGGATCTTTTGAGCCAACCCACCCCATCAAAGGTTCAATGTAGTAGGAGCCAGATTCAATTTTTAGGTGCCAGAAATTTGTATTACCTAAACCAGATTGTGTTGCAGTTCTTGTTGGTTTATAAATCCTAAAAACTACTTTATCGTCAATGCCCATAGTTCTTGTTAAATAAGTTTAAATATATATCTAAATAAATCCTTTCACAAACAATTAGTATGAAAGAATGAAGTTTGAAATAAATATTTTTATGTTATATTATTATTAAATTATATTAAAAGGATTAGCTGAATAGGAGTAATCGATGACGCAACAGGAAATAGTAACAATTAATGCAGAGTTACGTAACGTGACAAAAACAAAAGCGGTGCATTCTCTAAGGAAGAAAGGAAACATCCCTGGAATAATATATGGAAAGGGCCATGATAATGTAAATTTGACATTGTCTGCAAAGGAATTCACGAAGCAATATAAATCAGGTTCTCTTTCTGCACATTTGATAGAGCTGAATATTTCGGGCAAAAAGGAATATGCTCTTGTTCGCGATATCCAATTGCATGTAGTAAAGGATACTGTGCAACATGTTGATTTTCAATTTGTTGATAAAGGCAGTGAAATTAAAATAGACATACCTCTATCATTTGTGAATGAAAGTAAAGCCCCAGGGATCAAGTTAGGTGGAGTGCTTAATGTTTTGTGTCGTTCTATTGCTGTTAAATGCTCTCCTGATAAAATACCTCAGGTTATTGAAGTTGATTTATCCGGTAAAATGATTGGCCAGTCTATACATATTAATGATGTAAAATTACCAGAAGGTGTTAAGTTTGTAGCCCATGAAGAAGAAAATTTTACCATTGTTACAATTTCTGCTGCCGATAGTGACGTTGAAGAACCTCAAGCAGAAACAGAGGAATAGTGCACCTGATAGTTGGGCTTGGTAACCCTGGTAGTCAATATGAGTTAACTCATCATAATATCGGCTTCATCACCGTTGATGCAATCTGCAAATATTGGGGTTTTCAGTTGTTCTCTAAAAAAGCCGATTATCTGATAACCTCTGGCATAATTAATGATAATAAAATCATGTTAATAAAGCCTTATTCATTTATGAATAATTCAGGCATCCCTGTTGCAAAAATACGAAACTTTTACAAATTATCGCTAGATAATATCGTTGTCATACACGATGACGCTGATTTGGAACTTGGAAGAATAAAAATAAAGAAAGGTGGTAGCTCTGCTGGACATAATGGACTTAAATCCATAGATAGTTTTATTGGCAACGATTATTGGCGCTTGAGATTTGGAGTGGGTAGACCTGAAGATCAAAGAAGCTTAGCAGATTATGTGTTATCAAAATTTTCAAATTTTGATAATGTTACTCCCTTAGTGGAAAAAATAGCAAAAAATATACACTTAATGCTGCAAGGAGATAATACAGCTTTTATCAATTTGATTGTATAATATTACGAAACACAGGAAGTGTATGGTCCCAGAGTGTGATGGTGTGGATTTAGTATGAACAATTCAGGAGATTTTGTCCACTGTAAAGATATAAACTCAAAAGGTGTAAGACCCTTAAGAGTTTTGAGTCTTTTAGCATAATTGTAGGCCATAACAAAGTCATAAAGATGCTCTTTGAGTTGCTGGTGAGACTGATAGTAATACTTCTTAACAGTGGCATTCTTTAAAGTTTTGTTCATACGCTCAACTTGCCCATTTGTCCAAGGATGGCTAACTTTTGTTAGACGGTGTTCAATGTCATTTTCTTCACAAGCTCTATCAAATATATGTTGAAAAGCGTATTTATGGCGTTTTTGGTTGGTAAATTGTACACTGTTATCTGTCAAAATAGTGTGGATTTTATATGGTAAAATTTTAATCAAATTACGTAGAAACTCAGCAGCTATAGGTTTTGTAGCACTTTTATGCAACTCAACATACGTAAATTTGGATGTTCTATCTATTGCAACAAACAAATATAACTTTCCTTCTTCTGTTCTGACTTCTGCAATATCAATATGGAAATAGCCTATAGGATATTGTTTGAATTTCTTTTTTGGTTTAACTTCGCCATCAACATCTGGTAGTCTGCTAATGCTGTGCCTCTGTAAGCAACGATGTAGACTAGAGCGAGTCAAGTGTGGGATTGAGGTTTGCAAAGCGTAGAGACAATCATCTAATGGCAATAGAGTATGCTTACGAAATGCAACAATTACAGCCTCCTCTTCTAAAGTTAAAACAGTTGATCTTGCATGCTTCGGACCCATATCAGCGTCTTTGGCAAAAGACCGTTTTCTCCATTTAATGATAGTTTTTGGATTAAGGTTATAGTACCTGGAGAGTTTTGCTATGCTCTCTTTACTATTTTGTATTGCTCTACGAATTGTCTCTGTTGTTTTGGCGCACCCATGTAATATTTGTCCCATAATTCCTCCTTTGATGGTATTGTTTTCTCATATTTTATCATACCATCACACTCTGGGACCATACATCCCCCCCTCCCCCCCTAATTCCTATATCAAACCTTTCTTTACTAGATTATATAGTCAATATAAAAAGCCATATAAAATTGCTTCCACTGCTGCCATGAGGAAATTGCTTATTCTTGCTAACTCTTTAGTCAGAGATGACAGGGTTTTTACTGAGGAATATAACTCTCTGTCTGTTTCTATCTAAGAGCCAGTATAGCTGTGGATAAGCACGTTTATACAGATAAAAGTACTTATCCACAGCTACATCAATTTTTCTATTGACTTTTAACACAACTGCTAAACAGATACATTCGTCATCCCGCTACGTGTTAGCGGCCAAGATACCGCGGCGGTATGACGTGGGAAACCTGACTTGCATTAACTATAAAATAGTGATTTATATAAATCCCATAGCATGCCGAATGAAGCGTTTTTTGAGGAAATTTGAATTTTCAACTGCAATCAAGCCAAGATTTCTTAGTGCTTTAGCGCAGAATATTCTGTTGGAAAACATCCTATTTAATCCATCAGTTGCAAGCGCCATTGTAAAATTATCAAAGTATCTGTTACGTGAAATTTTCTTTAATAAATAACTACTGCCAACATCAATACCAGATGCTTTTGCGGCAACTACGTGCTTTATAATACTTTCTACATCTCTAATTCCAAGATTAAGCCCTTGACCTGCAACTGGATGAATTGAATGTGCTGCATCGCCGATAAGCAAAACTCTACCCTTATATAACTTTTTTGCGAAAACAAAACTTAAAGGATAAAGTTTTCTTTCACCCTCTAGTTTTATCTTTCCTAAATAAGAACCAAATCTTTTTTTAAGCTCTATAATAAATTCTTCTTCAGACAGATCCATTAGCATTTTTGAAATTCCAGATTTTTCTGTCCAAACTATCGAAGAAGTATAGCCATCCTTTATCGGTAGAATTGCAAATGGACCGCCAGGAAAAAAACGCTCTACAGCTAAGTTTTGGTGATGCAGTTCATGCTTTACATTAAATACTATGCTACTTTGTTTATAGTCAAATTTCACTGTCGGTATAGAAAATAACTCTGGTAATTTAGAGTTTTTGCCTTCAGCGCAGATAAGTAGCGATGATATTAATTCCTGGTTATTATCAAGAATCACTTCCACATATCCTGAATCACAAGCAATTGTTTTATAGGAATGTGGAGAGTATATATTCAGTTTATTTAGAAAATTATTGTTGATTGCATTCCATATAGTAGCATTGTTGATAACATAACCCATTGGCTCTTCGCTAACCATTTTATGATTGTAATGCACAGTAACCGCATCTAATATGCATATATCAAGTATTGGCTCAGCTTCACTTTCCACAAACTGCCAAATCCCTAACTTTTCCAATATTTTTTTCGAGCCTTGAGAAATAGCAAATGCTCGATTATCATCTACTACACGTGGTAGACTATTTTTTTCAATCACAGCTACAGACACAGAGTCACAACTGAGGCCAATGGCAGTAATAAGACCAAGTAACCCACCACCTGAAATGATTACATCATAATTCATTTTATTTACGCTAATTGTAAAATTATATTTTATCTGTTTTGAAAATAGTTTAAACAAACTTTATATATAAATTAAATTTTTTAGATCCCAGTGTCAGCTACTTGGATGACATCTAAAGACACTCCACCTTGTCATTCCAGCACGTAACGAACAACTGTACGAACATTTTGCGAAGGCAGTGTGTTAAATGCTATGGCCGGTTTTGCCTCAAACATAAAGGTGTCATCCCAGTGCTTGACACTGGGATGGCTTTGTTGCATCGCTAGCTATGATGGATTAAAGATAAAAAAGGTGGAGAATATCAGTAGCTTATTATTCTGGTATTTACAACAAGAACGGTCAGTGAATACCTAAATTTGAGTAAAAGAAATTTCACTACCACTCACTAATCCGGCTAAAATTCAAGAATTTCAATGCTTTAGCTATTTTCAATAGAATTAAATTTATTAATATAAATAACAAATTACTATTCTTAAATTTGATCAGATTGATTGCAAAAAAACAAGATTTTCAATAAGTTGCTTATAATCCTAATTATAGTTAGCCTTTCATAAGTAGCGATGCAACAAAGCCCACTGGGATCCATTCTTCTTTTTTTCTGGATTCCAGCGTCACGCGCTGGAATGACAAAAGCTGCTAATTTTTCATGTAAATAATGGTTATGCAAGCAGTCTATTTTGTAACTAACAAAAGAGGACTTTGATTCGCATGTTTCTCACGCTTATTCTATTGTTTAACTATACTTTGAGCAATGTCTTCATAAATCTCTGCCAAATCCTCACTTAGCATTAAAGGATTTCCGCAATCAGAAGCATGGCATATTTGTGGATCTAGAGGAACTCTGCCTAGAAGTTTGATGCCCAGCTCCTCAGACATTTTTTTTGCACCGTCTTTTCCAAATATGTATATTTTTGAGCCGCTTTGAATGAAATAACTCATATTTTCTACAATGCCAATAACCGGTACGCTGAGCTTTGTAAACATATCATAAATTTTGCGAGCATCGATTAAAGAGAGCTCCTGTGGAGTTGAAACTATTATCGCCCCAGTTAAGTTAAAATTTTCCATAAGACTTAAATGCACATCGCCAGTTCCAGGTGGTGTATCAATTATCAAATACTCTATATCGGACCATTTTGTTCCCATTAGCAGACTATAAAGTGCTTTTGTAATCATAGGTCCGCGCCATATTGCTGCACGATCTTTATCGATAAAATAGCCAATTGAAATAGTATGCAGTCCATACTTTTCTATAGGCATTGCTTTACTATCCTGTATTTCTGGCTTTAATTTTTCAGCGCCAAGCATTTTAGGAATTGAAGGACCATATATATCTGCATCAACCAGCGCAACTTTATGTTTCAACTTTGCTAATGAGAGAGCAAGATTTAGCGCAACTGTGGACTTGCCCACACCGCCTTTACCAGAGGCTACAACGATTATATTTTTCACTCCTTCGATATGTAATTTAGCTTTTTGTTGCCCAGTTTGTTTTTGACCAGTAGCAACCACGGTCACTTTTGTCACCCCCGGTATAGCTTTAACAGCTTGCTCACAATTTTTTCTTAATTCTTCATTTGCTTGCGTGTTACCGGCAACTTCAAGCACAAAACCAACATCTTGACCTTTAATAATAATTGAGGATATTATGCCAAGAGCGGTCACATCTTTACCGCTTTTTTGCTCTATGACTTTTTTTAAGTTCTCTCTTACAATTTTTTCGTTGATCATTAGCCTTTTAGGTGATTTCTTCCTGAAGTCGTTTAATCTCAGCTTGAGGAAGGCCGGTTGTCTGAGAGATAATATCAATAGAGATGTCAGCCTTAAGTAGGTTTTTTGCTACTTCAATCTTTCCCTCATCAAGTTTTTTAGCGAGGATGCCTTCTTCTTTCCGCAGATCCATTATTCTTTCTTCATATGCTACTAAATCTTTTTCATTCCAGCTAAACCTGTCTAATTCATCGTAGGCTAACTTTATTATTGGTGCTTTTTCTGCTATTTTCCTTAAGTCTTCTTCCGTAGTTTCATCTGCATATTGTTGTCTAAGTGAAGAAGGTCGCCCCTCCTCACTCGACTTCAAAACCGTACGTGAGACTTTGCGCCTCATACGGCTTCTCTCCAATTTGGTGCTTTTCATGCACACCTCCTGTGTAATTCATCGTGACAATGTCCATGTAACAAAGATAAGTTTTTGATCATGTTGTTTCGTCTATTCCGGTCTTTGTGATGTATTTCTATTGTATCATCACTTTTAAACCATAGTCTACAATTATCACATTTACTTTGTTGTAACTTCAATAGTTTTATTACTCTTAATGGCTTATCTGGTATTTTTCTCAGACGTTTACCCCAATATACCCAATCACCATCATATGGAGATCTGGTTTTTTGCACTTTGATATGTCGTTTAATATCATGATCGCTGTGTATAATAAGATGTATCTTGTTACTTGTCATAAAACGCCAGTTATCGTTATTATACTTTTTAAAGTATTTTCTTTTTATCCAGCATTTCCCTTTGTTTGGGTGCCTAAAGACTGACCTTACCCAGAAAAAGTGGAGAGAAAGAAAAGAGTTTTTTTGGGTAAAATAAAATTTTGGAGGATTAGAAATGGCAAGAGAATATACGGCAGAATTCAAATTGGAAGCTGTTAAGCTGGCAAATGAACAAAGAAAGGTAGGTCAAACAATTACAAAAACAGCAAAGGATTTAGGAATAAAGGGTGGTTTATTAGGAAAATGGATAAAGAAACACAACGAAAAAAAGTCGGCAGCAGATGCATTTCCAGGTAGAGGTAACATGGCTCCTTACGACAAAGAGAGATTTGATTTACAGAAAGAGTTAGCAAAAGTAACAAGGGAAAGAGACATTTAAAAAAAAGCCCTGGCCAGTCAAAAAGAGTAAAATATTTTTTTATAAAAGAGCATAGTAACTGCTATAAAGTACAGGAATTATGTAGGATTTTCTGCTAGTGGCTACTATAAGTGGACCACAAGAAAAATAAGCAGTAGAGAATCAGCAAATAAAGAGCTACTCGAAGCTATTCAAAAAATATATCAAGTTTCTAAATGTAGATATGGAGCTCCTAAAATTCATGCTGAATTGAAGGCTTTGGGTAAAAGTTGCAATTTGAAAACGGTGCAAAGTATTATGCAGAAAAATGACATCAGGGCTATACTGAGAAGAAAGTTTAAAATTAAAAAACAACAAACAGATAATAGAGCTGTAGCTCCCAATATACTAGATCAAAACTTTATTGTTGATCAACCAAATAAAGTATGGGATTACTTACATCAAAACCAAGGAGGGATGGCTATATTTGGCAGCAATAATTCTCACGTATGGTAGTTAATGAGTAGTGCAATAAATAAACAATTGGTTATGAACTCTTTATTAATGGCCATTAATAGGCGTAAACCTGTTAAAAATCTACTGCTGCACAGTGACCAAGGTTCACAATATACTGCGCAAGGGTATCAATATCTCTTAGCTGTAAAGAATATAGATGAGTAATAAAGGCTGTTGTTACGACAATTCTGTTGCAGAAAGCTTCTTTAACTCATTGAAAAGAGAAATACTTATTGATACTTCACAACACTCTGCTCAACAAACTAGAACTGCAATATTTGAATACATAGAAATTTTTTATAACAAACAACGTCACTATTAACTATTGCATTCCAGAACAATTTGATGCATCATTCTTTTTGTAAAAAACATTCCACACTTTCTCTCCACTTTTTCGTAACCGTTCACGGAATATTCCCAATTAGGCAGGAATAGCGACTAAATTCTGTAGTTTCTGGACAGGATTCTGATCATTCAAACGTGCAGTCAAAAATATCGAAAGCATTCTTTCAATGAACTTTTCTCCACGTTCTGACCAAGTGAAAAAACTATTTTTACGATAAATGACGTACCGTCTAGCCTGACGTTCTGCAAGGTTATTGGTTGTCTCGATCAGATCAGGATTGCGCACGAATCTCCACATCATATCTTCAGAACGTAGTATATTGGCAGCCATTCTCGAGGCCTGAGTTCCTTTTGCAACCCTTGTTATCTCTCGCAAAAAATGTTTCACCCTTTTTCGAATCTTCCTCATTAACCGGAAAAATCTTAAATTGTCTATCAGGTTTTGTTTACGTGCTCTATCTACCACAAATACCCTGTTGCTCAGCGATTTTAATGCTGCGCCAATTCTGCTCACTTCAACATTTTTACTGTAAAAAAACCTTTCAAAGTCCCTTGCTAAATGGGCCCAGCATATCTGTCTGTTTTCACGATTAAAGTAATTATACGCAGCATACCTATCGCTTATAACTATTCCATCATACTCTGGCAATAGCCCTTTTAATATCTTCTTTCCGCGAGATCCAACTAACTTCATAAGTGTTGCTGTTTTATTCGTTACTACCCAACTCCAACCTTTCTTTCCCTGGTTCCTATGGCTTGTTTCATCTATATGTAAATACTTGCTTTTCCGTAGCTCTTCTCTTATTTTTTCGTATTCAGATATACATTTTTCTGATACTCTACCCTCGGTCTTTGATACCAAACCTAGGCTTATATTCAGATTAAATATGCTGCTCAAAATTTGCTGTACTTCCCTTTTTGAATTGATAAAAAATCCACTAAAACTGCTAATTACTGCTTTTGCATTAGCTCCTAAAAGATCCCTTGTCACACCTTCAGGCAGACTAGCTGAGATCCTTTTCTTACACGCCTTACAGTAGCCTTTTTGTAGCCTATATTCAGTCACTATCGGTTTAATTTTTGGCAATTCAACCTTTTGATGCACAGTTTCTTCTTCTAAAATAACTTGGCTTCCACACATGCAAATTGTATCAATTGAACATTTTACCACCTCATCTGCTACCATCAATTCCCGCTTGTGCGCTTCATGTCCTGGCTGCCCGCCTGGTTTTTTATCGCTCTTCTTTTTTGTCTTTTTGCGATATACATCTTGCGATGGTGGCAGCGATGAATTTTTTGAATTTAAACCCAGCTTATCCTCTAGCTCAATTATTTTTGTCCTTAACTTATCATTCTCTGCTTTCAGAGTACCAACTTCTGACTCCAATACCACAATCTTTTCTTGTAGCACCTCTATCATCAACCCCTCATCTATCTAGTTTATTGTTTTTTATACTAATTATGCAATTTTTGTAAACTACTTTCTTATACCGTGAATGGACAAAGTTGATAAGCCTAAACGCCATCATGTCTTTAGGAGAGTCTGCTAATGAAGGCTCTTAAGTTGACGCCATTGCGTGAACGGTTACCAGAAAAAGTGGAGAGAAAGTGTGGAATGTTTTTTACAAAAAGAATGATGCATCAAATTGTTCTGGAATGCAATAGTTAATAGTGACGTTGTTTGTTATAAAAAATTTCTATGTATTCAAATATTGCAGTTCTAGTTTGTTGAGCAGAGTGTTGTGAAGTATCAATAAGTATTTCTCTTTTCAATGAGCTAAAGAAGCTTTCTGCAACAGAATTGTCGTAACAACAGCCTTTATTACTCATCTATATTCTTTACAGCTAAGAGATATTGATACCCTTGCGCAGTATATTGTGAACCTTGGTCACTGTGCAGCAGTAGATTTTTAACAGGTTTACGCCTATTAATGGCCATTAATAAAGAGTTCATAACCAATTGTTTATTTATTGCACTACTCATTAACTACCATACGTGAGAATTATTGCTGCCAAATATAGCCATCCCTCCTTGGTTTTGATGTAAGTAATCCCATACTTTATTTGGTTGATCAACAATAAAGTTTTGATCTAGTATATTGGGAGCTACAGCTCTATTATCTGTTTGTTGTTTTTTAATTTTAAACTTTCTTCTCAGTATAGCCCTGATGTCATTTTTCTGCATAATACTTTGCACCGTTTTCAAATTGCAACTTTTACCCAAAGCCTTCAATTCAGCATGAATTTTAGGAGCTCCATATCTACATTTAGAAACTTGATATATTTTTTGAATAGCTTCGAGTAGCTCTTTATTTGCTGATTCTCTACTGCTTATTTTTCTTGTGGTCCACTTATAGTAGCCACTAGCAGAAAATCCTACATAATTCCTGTACTTTATAGCAGTTAGAGGTTGTCCGGAAACTAGTAAATTCAAGCATATTCCCTCTTTAACATAACCCTACTCATAGCTAGGTATATGAAATTCTCAGTGGATGTTGTGAGTAAATCATACTCCTTCGATAGCCTTCTATTCCTATTAACCCAAGCAAAAGTCCTTTCTACAACCCATCTTCTTGGCTGTACTTTAAACCCTTGTTCTCTTGTTGGTAGTAGCTCAGGTGGCGTATCTTTGTGCACCCAAAATCTACATGGAGGCCTTGTAACAATTTCAATATCTATGTCATATTCTTCCTTTATGTGATTCTTTAAATTTCTTCCTTGGTATCCCATGTCAGCCCACATTTTTTTAACTTTAGTATATTTTGTTCTCATATTGTTTAATGCTATTTTAATACCATCTCTATCATTTTCGTTAGCAGCGCCTACGTAACAACCTAGTATAAAACCCTGAGTGTCTGTAATTATATGCCTTTTTCTACCCTTTACTTTTTTACTTCCATCATAGCCTTTGATCCCCCCTTTTCTGTAGTCTTTACAGATTGACTATCTACTATACAGGCACTCGGCTGCTCATTCCTTCCTATTTTTCTTCTACTATATTTTGTAATTTCATAATTCATTTTCTCAAAAATTCCCTGCTTCTTCCATTGCCTGAACTGCTCATACACAGTCTTCCATAGCGGAAAATCATTTGGTAAATACCGCCATTGACACCCTGTACGCAATACATAGAAAATTGCTTCTAATATTTCTCTTTTGCTATACTTTGGCGGCCTTCCTCCTTTCTTGTATGATACTCTGAAGTGTTTTTCTATTCTTGCCCATTCCCTTTCGCTTAGATCTGTTGGATACTTTTTTCTCATCTTTACCCCGTACTAAAATTTCAGATATTATAGCCTTTTACTTGTTTCCGGACAACCTCTAATACCAATTCTCATTGTTGTCCAGTCAAATAGGAAACATTGCAGAGTTGTTTAATTGTGGAGCTGGCAAGAGAAGTAATAAATTTGCACAAAGCACCCTCAAGTAGAGCAATTGTATCGTATATTTTATTGCGCAAAATGTTCTGTTTTATATATAACCAAAGCCTCTCAACAGGATTTAGCTCAGGTGAGTATGGAGGTAGGTATATAATGTCGATATTTTTAGGTACCTTTAAATTTTTTGACCTATGCCAACTAGCACAGTCCATAACGAGAAAAGCCTCTCGTGTTTCTAGATATTGCGAAATTTGCTCAAGAAATATGTTCATGCAATCAGTGTTGACATTTGGTGCAAATAAGCTAGAACTCTCTCCATTTCTAGGATTAACTGCACTATAGAGATAGAAATTTTGCCTACCTAATTTTGTTTTAACCTGTGTTCTAATCCCCTTTTTAAACCACCCATGTCCAACTTTTGAATGTGTGCCAAACCGTGATTCATCAAAGAAAAATAGCTCTTTTTCTGGATACTTGCTAATAGCTCCATTGAGATTTTTTTTTGAATTCCTCTTGTTTGCTTTTATCTTGTCCATTATGAACTGGTCTTGGTGTAATATATGAGAATTTCATCTTTTGCATATGGCGGTGTACTGTAGATTTGCTGATATTTAATCCGAACTTTTCCTGGATTCTTATTCTCATTTCTTTAATGGTGATATTAGGATTTTCTTCTATCCACTCTTCAATTTGCTGTAGTTGAGCCTGATTTAATTTAGTTTTTCTACGACGTTGTGAAGGAGCAAACAGTTTTTCTTCTCTGCCAATTTTCAAGAGTTTTACCCACGAAGTTAGTGCGCTTCTTGAAATGCAATATATTTTTGCTACAGCCGTTATACTGTACTTTTTTGCTGCAATTACAGCATTTAGTTTTTTTGAAACATATGCATTATTCCTTACTTTCTTCAGCATTTCTTTTGCTGATTCTACTACTTTTTCATCCAATAATTTTGATCTTAATGCCATTTAAACCTCGCTATTTTACTTACTTCAGTATGGCTTTTCTTCCATCATTGTCCATCTGTTTGCCCTGTAATGGGAATTGGTATTACTATGCTCTTTTATAAAAAAATATTTTACTCTTTTTGACTGGCCAGGGCTTTTTTTTAAATGTCTCTTTCCCTTGTTACTCTTGCTAACTCTCTTTGTAAATCAAACCTCTCTTTGTCGTAAGGAGCCATGTTACCTCTACCTGGAAATGCATTTGCCGCTGACTTTTTTTCGTTATATTTCTTCATCCATTTTCCTAATACACTATCCCTTATTCCTAGATCTCTTGCTACTTTTGCAACTGGTTGACCTACCTTTCTTTGTTCATTTGCCAGCTTAACAGCTTCCAATTTGAATTCTGCCGTATATTCTCTTACCATTTCTAATCCTCCAAAATTCTATTTTACCCAAAAAAACTCTTTTCTTTCTCTCCACTTTTTCTGGGTAAGGTCAGTTTACTGGCCTCTCCATGAGTGAGATTGAAAAATTAAGTGGAAATCTGTGAACGGTTACCTTGGATGACAGAAAAGAGTGTTGGAAGGAGGCAATATTAAAAACTTAATTTCAGTCCAGCCAAGAACACATAACCAGAGTTGTTATTTTCTATTTTAGGCTCTTTTGTACTAAACTTTACAATATCGAAATAGTATGAAGTACCTAAAAAAAGAGAATTTTCAAGACTTAAAGCATATGATGTTAACTCGTTTGTACCTTCGCCTGCAATATCCCTACCACTACTAAAATATGTTAAGCTCGATTTGTAAGAATCAGAACGGTAAGCGATACCTGCATTCATATAATACGTATTATTTGTTTCAGGATTACGCTTCTCACCAGATTTACCACCATTACCATACGAAAAAATGTAATCAAGATCGAACAATTTTAGCTTCAAACCAAAATTCCAGTGTAGTAATTGATTGCGGCATTCATAATTTTTAGAAGTCCCATCTGAGCAATCAGTTAAATTTTCTCTTGCAAATTCACCAGTTAAGGCAGTAGTAAAACCTATATCATCTGACAAGCTGTTTTTATAGGAAAGGCCAGCAGCAATTAAATTGCTGTACTGTAAGTTATTTTTTCCTGGAACATAACTGAATCCGAGTTGAAAGTTATAGATTTCAGGGGAGATGTAGTTAATTGATGATTGTTTTAACCCTAGTTCGAGTTCATTATAATCGCTATAAATATTGGGCTTGACCCAGAACACCTTGTCTTGATCATATCCAGGGTCACCATCTTTTTTATGATCACCGCGCAAATTTGCATAGTTTGTCCAATGACCATTTACTCCTCCAGCAGCTGCATAAATTTTTGAAGTGTTAATTAACATGCTCTGACCAACTAAACTTCTTTTACCATATTCAATTGATCCAAGTTCCTGGTTTTTTATGATAAAATACCATTCCTCCATGTCTAACTTTTCTATGTCTAACGCTTTTAGGTTTGCAATACCAGAAACCCCTGCCTTAACATTAACCCCCATTTGAGTATTTGGATAAACTTGCTGTAAATAAAGAAAGCGCAAGTATGAATAACTTGAAGTTTTATCCTTAGGCTTAGCATTGAAAGAATCTCTGTTGAAGGCGTAGCCGAATCTCAAATCTATTTTTCCGTCTAGTTCTGCATAAAATATTTCCTTATCCAAAATTGTTTTAGAGCTAGCACTATTCTGCAAAAACAATGATGAAAGCAGTGCTACCAGGTAGTACTTTAACTTCATAAATAAACTTAAATCTTTATAAAAATTTAAGTTTAAACTCAATATAAATAAAAAACAACTTTTCAGAAGGCACCGCTGGTAGATTTTGCTGCCTGTTTTTGAGCTATATTCCCATAAATTATTGATACACTTGGTAATTTTTGCATTAATAACTGCTTATTAATGGCAGAATGTATACGATTAATTATTTTAGATGTACTTTTTACATCGCAGTTAATCAAAACAAAAAGCACTTTATTCTCATCAATATACCCTAGAAAATCATCACTACGGCAATTTTTATAAAAATGTTCTATGACAACTTTCAGTGCATCATTTGTCTCGCTACAGCTACTATTTAAGCCAATTATTCCTATAGCTGCATTAATTTGATGTTGAAAGGCGAAATTCAATATAACGTATAACTCTAGAATAGTGGACTCATTGCCCGGTATATCGAATAAGTCATGGTTTTTATATTTTTTACCCATTAGATATTCATCTCTAAAGATTCCTAATTTATGGGACAAACTGATATCACGTATTAACAGCTCATAATTTATTTTATTACTGGCAAATTGTGCAGTGCGGAAAACTTTTACTTTTGTCCTGATATCTTCTCCTTTAGCATCAGTTAAGGAAAAATCTATCACTTTAGGTAATATATCAAGTAAATCGTGCCCATTTTCGGTATACTCTAAATAATTCTTCACGTTGTCAGCTGCTCTTGTGCTTAAGATATTAATTAATGGCTTATTAAGCAAATTCTCCTCTTCATATTTTAACAAATCCCTTGCAACTTGATTGAGCCCTAAAATTAACACGTTTTTTTTCTTATTATCCTGACAAACAGATACCACAGCATCATCTTTTCTTCTTGCAGTTATGAAATCATCCATACTTTCATTCTATACAGCGTATTTATAAGTATAATAAGATTATATTAAGATTTACTTACTTATTGATATGCTTAATTAGGTATAGACAAAATGTCATACGGGATGGCTTTGTTGTAGAAGAATCAAGATTACTGTTTATAGACTTCAAGTTACTGCAAAAAATATTTTAAAACATAGTGATATCTTGACTTTACCTAGTTAATATTCCAAATTATAAAAAAACAGATAGTTCTATGACGACAAGTCTATTACAAGGCAAAAAGGGATTAATAACCGGAATAATAAATAAGAGATCAATAGCATACGGTATAGCAAAAACTCTCTCAGAGCACGGAGCAGAACTTGCAATCACCTACCAGAATGAAATAATAAAAGAAAAACTATCACCAATAGCAGATGAACTAAATGTGGAGCTAATATTACACTGCGACGTTTCAAATGAAAAAATCATAGATAACGCTTTCGAAATAATAGAGAAAAAATGGGGTACTCTTGACTTTTTGGTGCATGCAATAGCATTCTCCGATAAAAATGAGTTAGATGGTAAATATGTCAATACTTCACTGGATAACTTCCTCAATGCAATGCATATATCGTGCTATTCTTTTACTGCTTTAGCGCAAAGGGCTGAAAAAATGATGTCAAATGGTGGTAGTTTACTTACTTTATCTTATTATGGCGCTGAAAAAGTTATGCCAAATTATAACGTTATGGGTTTATGTAAAGCGGCACTTGAAGCAAGTGTAAAATATATAGCATGTGATCTCGGGCCACAAAATATCAGAGTAAATGCAATTTCCGCTGGTCCAATCAGAACTTTAGCATCTTCTGGAATAAGCGATTTTCACTCCATATCAGAATGGAATAGAAATAACTCTCCGCTCAGACGCAATGTTACAATAGAGGATGTTGGCAAGGCAGCGTTATACTTATTAAGCGACTTAAGTAGTGGCACTACTGGAGAAATTTTGCACGTTGATTCAGGATATAACGTTGTGGGAATGAAGGTGGTTGACTGAGATCTAAATCCTTAATTCAAAGCGCTAGTTCCTTCGGGTTCATACACAACTCTATCAGGAGTTTTGTGACTGTGATTGCAGAAAACATCGAACATAAAATTCCTATTGATAGAGTGACAGAAAAGCCTCTTATTGCTCCACTGCCAATAATGAACATTATTCCTGCAGCAATTAATGTAGTGATATTTGAATCCAGTATTGTCTTTATAGCGTTTTTAAACCCTTCTTCAATAGCACGTTCCACTCTCTTGCCAGATTTGATTTCCTCACGAATTCGCTCAAATATTAAAACATTTGCATCCACCGCCATACCGACAGTGAGTGCAATACCGGCAATTCCAGGTAAAGTTAGAGTTGCTTCAAGCAGAGTGAGAATTGATAATATAAGAACTACATTAGAAAAAAGTGCAACAGAGGCCAATACACCTAATTTGCCGTAAGTGATGATTATAAATAAAGCCACGGCTATAATAGAGATTGTTGCTGCCATTTCCCCTGCCTTTATTGACTCTTCTCCAAGACTTGGGCCAATGTTTTTTTCTTCAATTATTTTAAGTGGTGCTGGCAGTGCTCCAGATTTTAAAAGTATTGCAAGTTCGCTTGCTTGTTTTTCAGTGAAATTACCGCTAATTTCTCCCTCTCCATTTAAAATTGGCTCACGTATTGTAGGTACTGTTAAGACTGTGTTATCCAGAACAATTGCAAAAGGTTTTCCCACATTTTCTTTAGTGATTTTTGCGAATCTTTTACTCGCTATGCTGTCAAATTTAAAATGCACTGTTGGTTTACCTAAGTGACCAAATCTAACTGATGCGTTAACCAGCGAATCACCACCTATTTCAGTTTTGCGGAATATTGGATAAGAATTACCTAAAGAATCCTTGAGCATGACAGTGGTTTCATGGTCTATATCCTGCACCTTGGCTATGTTAGTGTTTGCCAAATGAAAAGCTAGCTTAGCAGTTTTGCCAAGCAGAGATTTTATCTGCTTGGTATCTTCTACTCCAGGCACCTGCACTAATATTTTATTCTGCCCTTGTTTTTGAACGCTGACTTCCTTTGTGCCAAGTTTGTCCAAACGGCGCTGGACATTGTTTATTGATTCTGCAGCTACTTCACTGATCAAAGAATTTTTATAATGGGGTTTATACGAAATGAGAATTGAAGAATCTTTTCTATTTAGCTCTAAATTTGGATTTATCGCATTAATCAACACAGATGCTTTTTTATAATCATCAATATTATTTAAAGTTATAACGCTATTTTGTACGTTAGATTCAATATCTTTTGTTAGCAATGTCTCTTTTATTTCGTTAGCTAGCATGCTTAGCTTTTCCTTAAAATAGAAGTCTAAGTCTATGTTTAAAAGCAAAGATGCCCCTCCTTTCAGGTCAAGGCCTAAGTTTATTCTTTTTTTCGAAATAAAAAGCTTATTATCAAAGAAATTTGGCAGTGTTATGTATAAAGCAAATAAACAGATGCATAATACTGAAAAAGATTTGACTATAAGTCTGTTGTACATAAGTTGTAGGTTTAAAATTGTAATAATTGATTGTAAGTTAAAAATAGATTTTTGTAAAATTCTCTATTTGACCTTACCCAGAAAAAGTAGAGAGAAAGTTAAGACGTTTTTATCATGAGAATAAATTGTGCAGGAATGCAATAGTTAATAGTAGAATGTCTACGTTATTTGTTATAAAAGATTTCTATGTATTCAAATATGGCAGTTCTGGTTTGTTGAGCGAGAAGTATCAATAAGCAGCTCCCTTTTAAGTGAACTTTTCTGCAACAGAGTTATCGTAACAACAGCCCTTATGGCTCATGCTGGAAATGATGTTTTTTGTATTCAATAGAAATTGGTAATTTTGAGAGGTATACTGTGACCCTTGATCGCTATGTAACAGCAGATTTTTATCGGGTTTGCGTTTATCAACGGCCATCAATAAAGAATCTATAACTAATTATCATGTTACTCATTAACCACCATGCGTGAATATAGGTCAATTATTGCCGCCAACAACCTTCTTTAGTTTTTATGTAGGTAATCCCAAACTTTATTTGGCTGATCAGTAGTAAAATTTTGATCCAATGTGTTCGGAGCCACAACTCGGTTGCTTATTTGCTGTTTTTTATTTTTGAACCTTCGTCTAAGCTTGGTTTTAATGCCATTTTCTTGCATAACACTTTGTACTGTTTTAATTTTTGCCTAAAGCTTTTAATTCAGCGTGAATTTTAGGGGCTCCATATCTGCATTTAGAATGCTTGATGTATTTTTTGAATATCTGCTAGAAGCCCTTCTTTTGCTAATTCTTTACTGCTTTTTTCCTTAGCAACCCATACCACCAGTACAAAACCCTACATAGTTCCTGTGTTTTATAGCAATTTCTATATAAAAGAATACTTTACTCTTTTTCTTTGCCCAGGGCTTTTTTTAAGATGTCTCTTTCTCTTATTAGCTCTTTTTTTAGATCAAATCTTTCTTTGTCATAAGGAGCCTTTGCCTGGAAATGCGTATGCTCCAGACATTTTTCCATCATATTTTCTTACTTAACATACTGCCATCTATACCTAGATCTTTTGCTATTTTTGTACTTGCTTGACCTGTTTCTTTAACCAGCTTAACAGCTTCTAATTTGAATTCTGCTGTATATTCTCTTCTATTTGTCATATTTTGAAAAAACGTTTTATTTTACTCCAAAAACGTCTTAACTTTCTCTCTACTTTTTCTGGGTAAGGTCAATTTACCGCCGCGGCGTTAACTAGTAGCGGGATGACGGGTTACCAAATTGTAGAAGTTGCTTTAGCTATAAATTCAAGTTTTATCAATGTCTTGTGTTGTTACCCAAATAATGGTTGTGCAAGCGCTTAATTTTTTGATCAAAAAGGAACAAGTTTAGTAAAAAATAATGATATTATTAGTGGAACATAAAACAGTCCCACTGCAGTACTGATTAGAAGCAATAGAGTAGCTTTATCTGGTTGATAATTCAAAATATTAGCAAGTATTATACTGGACCCAGAAACTGGAATAATAGCTAGCAACATCAGTGCTTTATATATGCTCTCATCGTATATACCTATAACATGCTTGTCTAAAAGGACAATTCCTAAAACAAACAGTGGCCAGAATACGTACTTTGCTGTAATAGTGATCAAAGCAAGCTTCCAATCTATTTTAAAGCTTGCAATATTCGCAATGCTCACTCCAAGTAGCACCATTCCTAATGTGACAAATGTACTTCTAATATTCATCATAACATCTGTTAAAAAAGTAGGTATTTGTATATCGTATATACTTAAAAAGAAGCCCAGAACCATCGCATAAAGCGAAGGAAGTTTGAACAACTTTAATATGCATTCTTTTGCGGTATAAATACCATTTGCAGCTATGTAAAATCCTAAGCTGTTTTCAAATAGCGCCATTCCTATATAACAAACAACATATACAGATACTGAATCTTCATCAAATAAAGCCATGGCAATCGGCAGGCCAAAATAACCCATACTTGTGCTGCCCGAGCTAAATGCTAATATGTTTCTTGTGTTATCCTTAAATAAAAAAGAAGAAAGATAATACACTGATAAGGACATAGTGCTACCTATAAACCATATCAAAATCGGCAGAGAAATTACTTTTAAGTTAACTTCTGTATGAGAGACTCCATATAAAATCACTATTGGATTAGCTATATAAAAAAGTATTTGAGATATAGTGTTTCTATCAATTTTAAGATATTTTCCTGCTAAGTAACCAATAAATATTGTAATATAAATAGGTAATATTTTGAGAAAAAGAGTAAGGAACATACTAGCCTATTGTAATATTTTTGATTGATAAAGTGACATTAGATCTTAAGGTGTTGTAAAAGTAAACAAAATTTATTTTCCAATTTATCCAGCTCATAGTTAATTAAATTAGTGCCAAAATTTGTTTTTACATAGGACTTAAGAATGACATTTGTATGATAAAATTATGTTAAGTTTCTGTAAAGCTTCTTGCATATTTTTGAATAATGACATATTTACTAAAAATTAAACTGCTTGTAGTAATTTAGACGGACTGTTGAAAAAGTAAGAGGAAATAAGTAAAGTTAGGACAGAGAGTAAGAGCTTTAACATAGTTGTCATATTTTTCTTTAATTAACCCTAGTGTCCAATTTATCCACCATTCCTTCACATGAGGTGTTTCTAACCATTTTAATAACAGTAAAAAATGTTTTCTTTCAACGCTTTAAATGTGATATTTTTATTCATTAATTAAAAATCTCAAATGTTACTACCATTTCTGTTAATCCTGTCTCTCATTGCCAAGTTCATTGAAATTGACATTTCCGTACCTAGTTTTCCTTATATGGTGCACTATTTTAACGTACCGGAAGGCATAATTCAATTAACTATTGCTTATAATTTCCTAGGCTTTT
The DNA here is from genome assembly GCF_947251755.1 of Wolbachia endosymbiont (group A) of Philonthus cognatus. NCBI lineage: Bacteria > Pseudomonadati > Pseudomonadota > Alphaproteobacteria > Rickettsiales > Anaplasmataceae > Wolbachia > Wolbachia endosymbiont (group A) of Philonthus cognatus. The sequence goes on along the minus strand of NZ_OX366388.1, from coordinate 1,270,268 downwards.
GCATAGGAGGGTTGTTTTTTGGTCCATTGTCTGAATGCTATGGCAGAAGGAGAATTATGATCATAGGTAACACTTTGTTATTAATCGGCGCTGTTGGTTGTGTTTTTGCACCGTCGATTTTTTGGCTTTTAATCTCTCGCTTTGTTCAGGGCATTGGTGTTAGCACATCTGTAGTTGTGTTTGCAATCGTTGCAGACAGCTACAAAGGCGACGAAGCGGTGAAATTTATTGGAATCATGAATTCTGTTCTTACAGTTGTCATGGCAATTGCGCCAGTGTTAGGCAGTTTCATCAATGAAATTGTAGGATGGCGTGGTAATTATGCAACTGTTGCAATACTTTGTTTAATCTCTTGGGTTTTGCTGCTTTTAGCGTTACCAGAAACAAAAAAGGACCGCGATATTTTCAGTTTGAAAAAAATGATGAAAGATTACAGAAAACTACTATCTAGTCCGAGGTTTGTTACGTTGTCTTTGATGTCAAGCCTCTTTTCTGCTGCGTATATGTCATTCATTACTTGTGGACCTTTTCTGTATATGAAGACTTTTGGTTTATCTAGCACTATTTATGCACTACATCAAGGTGCAATAGTTGGGTGCTTCTCACTCATCAGTCTATTTGCTGGCAAAATCTTGCAGAAACTTGGAGCAATAAAGTGTGTAATTTCTGGTACGAGCGTGGGTGCTATTGGGTCTCTATTGCTTGTAATATTCAGTATAATTGTACCCCACTCTTTCTACTTAGAGGTTGTCCACAAACCAGTAAATCAAGCATATTCCCTACTTAACATAACTTTACTCATAGCCAGATATATGAAACTTTCAGTAGATGTTGTAAGTAAATCGTACTCCTTTGATAGCCTTCTATTTCTATTGATCCAAGCAAAAGTCCTCTCTACCACCCACCTTCTCGGCTGTACTGAAAATCCAGGATCCCGTTGGGCTTTGTTGCATCGCTAGCTATGATGGATAAAGATAAAAAAGATGGAGAATATCAGTAGCTTATTATTCTGGTATTTATAACAAGAACGGTCAGTGAATACCTAAATTTGAGTAAAAGAAATTTCACTACCACTCACTAATCCGGCTAAAATTCAAGAATTTCAATGCTTTAGCTATTTTCAATAGAATTAAATTTATTAATGTAAATAATAAATTACTATTCTTAAATTTGATCAGATTGATTGCAAAAAAACAAGATTTTCAATAGGTTACTTATAATCCTAACTATAGTTAGCCTTTCATAAGTAGCGATGCAACAAAGCCATCCCGTTGTGGCAATAGTTCTGGTGGTGTATCTTTATGCACCCAAAACCTACATGGAGGCCTTTTGACAATTTCAATATCTATCCCATATTCTCTCTTTACGTAATCCTTTAAATCTTTTCCTTGGTATCCCATATCAGCCCACATTTTCTTAATATTGCTGTATTTTTCCTTCATATTGTCCAATGCCATCTTCACCCCATCTCTGTCATTTTCGCTTGCAGCTCCTACATAGCAACCAAGCACAAATCCTTGAGTATCTGTGATTATATGTCTTTTTCTCCCCTTTACCTTTTTCGCACCATCATAACCTTTGCCCCCCCTTTTTCCGTGGTTTTTACCGATTGACTGTCCACTATGCATGCGCTCGGCTTCCCATTTTTGACCTACTATATTTAGTGATATCATAGTTCATTTTCTCAAAAATTCCCTGCTTTTTCCATCTTCTAAACTGTTCATGCACAGCCTTCCACGGCGGAAAATCGTGTGGTAAATAGCGCCATTGACATCCTGTGCGCAGTATATAAAGAATTGCATTTACTATCTCACACTTACTGTATTTTGGTGGCCTTCCTCCTTTCTTGTACGATACTCTGAAGTGTTTTTCTATTCTTGCCCATTCCCTTTTACTTAAATCTGTTGGATATTTTTTCCTCATCTCTTACCTCAATATTCTTTCTTTATATACTACGTATTCCTTGGTTTGTGGACAACCTCTAATAGTGACGTTGTTTGTTATAAAAAATTTCTATGTATTCAAATATTGCAGTTCTAGTTTGTTGAGCAGAGTGTTGTGAAGTATCAATAAGTATTTCTCTTTTCAATGAGCTAAAGAAGCTTTCTGCAACAGAATTGTCGTAACAACAGCCTTTATTACTCATCTATATTCTTTACAGCTAAGAGATATTGATACCCTTGCGCAGTATATTGTGAACCTTGGTCACTGTGCAGCAGTAGATTTTTAACAGGTTTACGCCTATTAATGGCCATTAATAAAGAGTTCATAACCAATTGTTTATTTATTGCACTACTCATTAACTACCATACGTGAGAATTATTGCTGCCAAATATAGCCATCCCTCCTTGGTTTTGATGTAAGTAATCCCATACTTTATTTGGTTGATCAACAATAAAGTTTTGATCTAGTATATTGGGAGCTACAGCTCTATTATCTGTTTGTTGTTTTTTAATTTTAAACTTTCTTCTCAGTATAGCCCTGATGTCATTTTTCTGCATAATACTTTGCACCGTTTTCAAATTGCAACTTTTACCCAAAGCCTTCAATTCAGCATGAATTTTAGGAGCTCCATATCTACATTTAGAAACTTGATATATTTTTTGAATAGCTTCGAGTAGCTCTTTATTTGCTGATTCTCTACTGCTTATTTTTCTTGTGGTCCACTTATAGTAGCCACTAGCAGAAAATCCTACATAATTCCTGTACTTTATAGCAGTTACTATGCTCTTTTATAAAAAAATATTTTACTCTTTTTGACTGGCCAGGGCTTTTTCTTAAATGTCTCTTTCCCTTGTTACTCTTGCTAACTCTCTTTGTAAATCAAACCTCTCTTTGTCGTAAGGAGCCATGTTACCTCTACCTGGAAATGCATCTGCTGCCGACTTTTTTTCGTTGTGTTTCTTTATCCATTTTCCTAATAAACCACCCTTTATTCCTAAATCCTTTGCTATTTTTGTAATTGTTTGACCTGCCTTTCTTTGTTCATTTGCCAGTTTAACAGCTTCCAATTTGAATTCTGCTGTATATTCTCTTACCATTTCTAATCCTCCAAAATTTTATTTTACCCAAAAAAACTCTTTTCTTTCTCTCCACTTTTTCTGGATAAGGTCAAACAATGACTATGCAAAAAACCTAATAACATGTATAATCTATAAATAATTTCTGAGGTAGATTGTGAAACTAGGTGTTAATATCGATCACGTTGCAACCCTCCGCAACGCACGCGGAACTTCTTATCCAGATCCATTGAAAGCAGCAGAAATAGCCATTGACGCTGGAGCAGACTTTATTACTGTACACTTACGAGAAGATAGAAGGCATATTAGAGATGAAGACGTATTTAACCTAAAAAAAAGCATTAGCACTGAGCTAAATCTTGAAATTGCAGCCACGGAAGAAATGCTTGAAATAGCAAAAAAGGTAAAACCCTATTCGATTAGTATAGTACCAGAAAAAAGAGAAGAATTAACAACCGAAGGTGGCCTGGATATCGTGAATATGCACAGTAAACTTTCTAGTATAATAGAGGAAATGCATAGCTCTAGCATAAAAGTCTCACTGTTTATCGATCCAAATATTGATCAACTAAAATATCTTGAAAAGCTAGGGACAAAACCTGACATAATAGAAATTCACACAGGGGATTACTGTGATAATCCATCAGAAAAAAAGTTACAGTTAATTACTAATGCTGCAGAGTACGTCAATAAATTAGGAATAGAATGCCACGCAGGACATGGCATAACTTATAAACACGCTAAGAAGATGACAAGAATACCTCACATCTCAGCTCTTAACATAGGCCACTATTTAATTAGCGAAGCTGTATTTTACGGCTTACACAGCGTAGTAAAAACAATGAAAATGACAATGTCTAACTAACTGCTGCTTTTTCCTTCTCATTTAAAATACTTAAAAGAGTTTGGCTTGCTTTAAATTTTACCCTTGTCTTTTTAGGAACAGTCATGATCTCACCACTTTGGGGGTTACGACATTGTTTTTCCTGACTGATAGCAGTAGAAAATGTTCCTATTCCATGCAAACGTATTTCACCTTTCCCATGCAGCTCATTCTTTATTATTTTAATAAACGCATCATGAATCTTGCTCAAATCAGATTTTGTTATATCTATATTCTGACTAGAACAATCTTCCTTTAATTGTTTTATTATATCTTCTTTACTCATAAATTACCTTAATATTGAAAAAATCACATAAATAGCATATTATGTTGACACCGATAGTCAACTAAATTCATCACAAAAATAGAGGATATCATACATTTTTGCAAATATTTGTATAATACTTACAAAAAAACACCCCTATAAAATAACTATCTCTTAGAAAATTGACACTTTTTCCGAGCTTTATGTTGACCATATTTCTTACGTTCAACAACACGTGAATCTCTAGTTAAGAACTCGCCATTACGTAGCATAGAATGCAAATCTTGGCTTACACTACTTAAAGCTCTGCTTATTCCATGAGCTAGAGCACCTGCTTGACCAGATAGCCCTCCACCTTTTACAGTTGCAAATACATCGTATTTATCCAATGTGGAAGTTGCAACAAATGGCATTTTTACTATTTGGCACACTGACTCTCTTTTAAAATAAGAAATTAGATCGCCTTTTTTGTTAACACTAAATTTTCCACTCCCCGGCTTTATCCATACTCTTGCTACAGATTCTTTTCTTCGGCCTGTAGCATATAAACGACCAAGCGAATCAACTGCTGATTTAATTGTCTTTTCTGACCAATCATTGTTATTTATTGTAGAACTCTTCATTTTTACTCCATTACTTTTTATTTTTACGATTCAAAGAGGCAAAATCTATCTTTTCAGGTTGCTGTCCTTGATGCTTATGCTCTGAACCAGAATAAACATACAAATTTTCAAAGCGTCTACGTGCCATAGGCCCATCATCAAGCATCCTTTTCACTGCCATTTCTATTACACGCTCAGGAAATTTGCCATTTAAAATATTATCTGGAGTAGTTTTCTTCAAACCACCAGAATAACCTGTATGCTTATAGTAAATTTTATCTTTAAGCTTCTTTCCGGTGAAATGCACCTTTTCTGCGTTGATAATAATTACATTATCGCCACAATCCATATGAGGTGTATACTCAGGTTTATGCTTTCCACGTAATAGTGTCGCTACAAATGCTGCAAGCCTCCCTACCACTAATCCTTCTGCATCTATGACAAACCACTTTTTATTGATTTGTTTCTCCTTTAAGAAAAAAGTCTTCATTATTTGATCCAACAATAGTAAGCTATGATATACTTAATTTCTCAATAGTGTCAACAATATTAGTTATTGATTATTAAAGTAATTTATGTTAGTAATTGAGCTGCGCAACCAATATGCATAGGAATTAGAATGTTTCGATTGATTATCACACTTGCGATCATTTTTAATACTATAAGTTGCTATGCAACCGATGTGGGAGAAGTGATAAGCAAAGCCATCAAAAATAGCTCAAAAATAAAGTCTCAATTTTACCAATATAAAAGCGCAGAAAAACACTATAAATCTTCTGGGTTAGCTGGATTTTTACCTGACATTAATTTGCAATACAATTTCGATAGTAACTTTAATCTTGATACATCTGAAAAAAAACTTACATTGCGCCAGAAATTAATCGATGGCGGTGGTACCTTTGCCACATTCAGTCGATCAAGCCATCTTCTCAAAGCAGAAAAGATGCGATTTCAGCAATTAAAACAAGAGCTTGCACTTAATGCTGTGAAAGCATATGTTAATGTTTTACAAAAGACAGAAATATTAAAGCTCAGAGAACATAAAGAACGCGTTTCTTTGGAACATTTGTCAGCTATGAAAAAACGCTTTTCCCTTGGAGAGGTAACCAATGCTGAAGTTTTGTTAGCAAAAGCAAAATTTTCGTCTTCTATATCCGAAAGAGTTGATGCTGAAGGTAAATTAAAGTTGGTAAATATTGCTTATTATCATTTGATTGGCGAAGATGCTGATGACCTTTCTGAAGCTAATGATAAACTACCTTCTGTTCCAGAGCTAAATGAATGTTTACAGTTAGCAAAAACCAATAATTTATCTCTAAAAGCAGCAGTTTATCAAAAAAGAGCAGCCGGAATGGAAGTGATTGCTGAAAGCTCCAAGTGGCTTCCTTCTTTAAATCTAAGTGCAAGCAAAAATTTTGGGGAGGATGGTATGAAGGTAGACAAACTATTAGAAAATGTTCATGTAGTTTTTACTCTTGATGTTCCGATCTTTAAGAGAGGAGTTAATGCTTTTGGTGTCAGTAAAGCTAAAATGGATGCAAAAAAATCTACCTACGATTATTATGAAACGGTAAAAAATATAGAACAAGCAGTTGTAAATGCTTGGAATAATGTGTTGACAGCAAAGGCCATTATCAAAGCAAGTCAAGAAGCGGAAAAAGCAGCAGCTCTAGCATTGGAAGGAGTTGAGCAAGAAGTAAACTTAAATTTAAAGAGTACATCTGACCTTTTGGACACTGAAGATGCATTATTTAAAGCACGTTCAGACTTAGTTGAAGCAAAAAGCAATTATGTGATTAGTGTTTACAACTTGCTTTTTATGATAAATAGTATAGACCTCTAAATTTAATGGTATTAGCACTATGCATGATGAACAAGGCAATCAATCTGTAAAAGATATCCTAGAAGATATAAAAAAAGCTATATCGGGTAAAAACGCGAGTAACGATAAAGCAGAAATAAAGGATGAAAATGATGATGTGCTATACCTTGAGGAAGAGTATCCAGAAGAAATAGAAGAAGATGGCAAAAAAGAAAATAATGAAAAAGAGGACATTGATAATGATGACCAAAGTGAGGAAATGGCTTGCAACAATAACCAATTTAATGGCCATAGCTACAATTCAGAAGAAAAAAAAGATATTTATTTGTACGATAATATCCAAATGAGTAATAACAAAGCGAGTAATAGCGGCTTACAAGCGCAAAATAACGATCATCTAATTTTAAAAGAGAATATGGAAGAGATCAAAGCGTTGCTTGGAAAAATGCAAAACGAATTACAGCATAAACAACAAAAAAAAGCGAACCTTACTGTTGAAGAATTAGTTACATCTCTTTTAAAACCTCAGCTCTCAGAATGGCTGAATAAATATCTACATGCACTGGTAAAAGAAGTAGTTGAAAAAGAGCTTAAAGATATAATCAATAATAAGTAGGGTATTAGCAATAAAAACTAGAGTAAAGACGGCTAGAGGCAAAAAACTATCTTCAACAAGGTGGCTACATCGTCATTTGAATGATCAGTATGTGCAAAAAACTAGCAAGGATGGTTATAGGTCACGCTCAGCATATAAGCTGGTAGAAATGGATAACAAATTTAAATTATTCCAAGAAGGGCAAAAAATTATTGATCTTGGTGCTTCTCCTGGTGGATGGTCACAAGTTGCATCTCAGAAAGATGCAAATGTAGTTGCTCTTGACGTAAAACCAATGAATGCAATTAATGGAGTAGAGTTTATACAATGCGATATTATCAATGAGCTTGAAATTTTAAGAGAAAAATTCAAGGATCAAAAATTTGATGTAATTTTATCTGATATGGCCCCCGAATCTTGTGGTTTAAAATCGTTGGATCATATCAGAATTATGCTTTTATGCGAAGCAGCGCTCAATTTTGCAAAGCATTTCTTGAGTCATGGTGGCACGTTTGTAGTAAAAATTTTCCAAGGAGAATCTGATAAAGATTTTTGTAACGAGCTAAAAAAAATGTTTAAAACAGTAAAATACTTTAAACCAAAGTCAAGTAGATCTGAATCTACAGAAATGTATTTGGTAAGTTTAGGCTTTATTGGCAGCAAACCTTCTATATAATATTAATCCAGGTAGTCCGCAGAAACAAAAAACTTACTTGACAAACTCCGCCAGCGCCCTTATCATGAAACTGAAGCTATTTATTTATCTTCTCTGTACAGATTAAATGACAAAAAAACTCACGTATCTGGCGTCCCATGTTTAATTTTTTGCACTATGTGCACCTTATGTCTTTATAAAATTCTAGGTTTTTACCTAATATAAGCTGAAATGCGCTTATAAAGCATTTAAAACATCAAAAAACGCCGATTTAAAAAATGGATAGTGAATAACTAGCTACCCTAGGGTTTCTTTTGCCTTTTTTTCTGTTTAGTAAATTTCTTAATGTTTATAATTTAGATTAGTTGCGGCTTAAAAGCAACTAAATCGCGGTTATTAAGCGTTTAGAATAAAAAAACGCCATACTTGAAAGTATAATGTAAGTAATTAGCCAACCACGAGGCTTCTTTTGCCTTTTTTTTCGTTTGGTAAATTCCTTAATGTTTATAGCTAAACGACAACCGTCATCCCGCTACTTGTTAGCGGGATCTGGAGATACCGTGACGGTATGATGAGGGAGAACAGTTAGCGGCTGAGATACCGCGAATGAATCGCGGTATGACGGTTCGCGGTGGCATGATGTAGGACTGCTGTGACACCATTATAGAGTGAACCAGTGTCAGCTACTTGGATGACAGACAAGAAAATGTTTATGACTAATTTTTAGATCAAACATGGAATTTCGACAAACTTAACTTTTTTGTGAGACTGTTCAGCAATAATAAATAAATTGAGAGGAAAGGTTATGGCAATAAAAAAGGAAAAGTTTTTTGAAATAATAAATGAGGTAAGCAAGAGTGAAGGTTTAAATGAGAATAATTTACTTGAAAGAATAGGAAGTGAGCTAAAAGATGCAGACTCAATAGTATATAGCACTTATAACAATTTGAAGATAGATAAGATGTTCAGTATATTAGATTCAGACAAAATTGTAAATTATATGTTGGTACACCTTGCTGTGGAATGTAACAGTGTACCAATAGTAAAACTCCTACTAGCAAAGGAAGCAAAAGTTAATGAACCAATATATGAACTTGATGAAGCTAAGTCTAAGCTAACTGCTTTGCACATTGCTGCTTTGCATGGTCATCAAGAGATAGTTCAGCTTTTATTGAATAATGACGCAAATCCTTTACTAAAAGATAGTCAAGGCCGAACTCCAAGGGATATTGTCGGTGATGTAAAAGGTAAAAAGGCTATAATAGAAATGTTAGAGGAAGGAGAACAACGTTATGCTGAGGCAGGAGCTACGAGAAGACAAAATAGACAAGGCACTTTACCGCAGCCTAATAATAAAACTCCAGGAAATTTAGCTGTGAACGGAAATAACGCAACTGCTGCAGTGCAAGCATGTAATGCAAGAGATCAGGAAGAGAACAACGGAACTACACCAAACAACAGAAAAATCTATGTACAAGATGAGGATGAACAGACTTCTTCAAACTCAATCGTTAATGAAAACAATACAGACAAAGTAGATGATACATTAGAAAAAGAACAGGCTATAAGAGAAAGAGATGCTATGGCGCAAAAGTTGCAAGAGGCAGAACAAAGACTTGCCAATAATCAGAAGCGCATAGAACATAATGACTTGCACAGTCAACATCCAGAGCAGTATACTACATATAATGGGGAACAGATCTTTTTAAATAAAAGTAATAGTGGCGATAGTGGAATATATTTTGATGCAGATGAATCTGAAGCTTTAGACCAATCTATATTAGAAGATGGAGAAGACATTAATGCACAAGATAAAGATGGCGTGACCCATTTACATTATGCTGCTACATATGGTTATGTAGAGATTGCAGAATATCTAATAGATAATGGAGTAGATGTTGATGCACAAGATAAAGATGGCGTGACCCCTTTACACTATGCTGCTGCAAAAAGCGCTAAAGAATCAGTAAAACTTTTGATAAAACGTAAAGCAAATATTAATGCACAAGATAAAGATGGACATACCCCTTTATATTTTGCTGTTGCAAATGACAATAAAGAATTAGCAAAACTTTTGATAAAATATGGAGCAGATCGCTCATTGATAAAGGATGAAGACCTAATAGATAGACTAAACAGTATGTGTGATCAGCCATTGTAAGTTAAAAATGTGATATAAAAGAGATAAGAGGGAAAGATAACCCTACTCACTATAGGAATAGGGCTATCACGGGCATGTGCGACCGAAGAGCCATTGGTATTACAACCGTTCAGATCAAGGTACACTAGCCCCATCTCTCGATACGTTTGAATAGTTGCATGGGACATATGTATGCACCCGTTTACAATCTTAAATTAATTAAACTATCGAGGTTATTTATTATGATTACATCTTATCAAAATTTCATTGGAATTGATATCGGAAAATTTAAAAATGTTGCCGCAACTCACAACCAAAAGAGCACTATCAAGTTTGACAATGATGCTACTGGTTGGCAACAGTTGTTTCAAAAATTTTCAGATATCCTACCTAATTCTCTAGTAACTTTGGAAAACACTGGAAAATATGAGCTTGGCTTAGCACATTTTCTTGTTGATAAGAATGTTGCTGTACATCGAGCTAATACTCGCAAAGTAAAAAGCTTTGTCATATCTCATGGAACTTTAGCAAAGTCTGATCAATCAGATGCAAGAGCTCTTGCTCAATATGGATGTGAACGCTATAGTACTCTATCTCTATTTGTGCCTATGTCAAAAGAACAAACAGCCTTAGTTGCACTTTGTCAACGACGTGATGACATTACACAAATGAGAGTTCAAGAGAAATGTAGACTGAAAGCACCTGAAAACGAGCATATAAAAGAAAGTTGCCAAAAAACCATTGACTTTTTTAACGGTCAGATAAATGAGATCAATAATGCAATACAAAAAATCATTGATGAAAATCTAGAGTTACAAAAGCGCCAAAAAATACTTAGAACAGTACCGGGAATAGGTATCAAGTTATCTCAAGATTTTGTATGCCTGATGCCAGAACTTGGCTACTTAAACAAAAAAGAAGTTGCAAGTCTTGCTGGAGTTGCCCCGCATCCAAAAGAAAGCGGTAAAACTATTGGTTACCGAAGGATAACAGGTGGTAGAAGCAATGTTCGTGCAAAGCTTTTTACTGCTGCTATGGCTGCTGCAAAGTCTAAATCTGTACTTGGTGCTTTTTATTCTGATCTCATTGGTAGAGGTAAAAAAAAGATGGTAGCTATAACAGCTCTAATGCGTAAAATTATAGTGATTGCTAATGCAAGACTTAAAGAAGCAGTCAACGTAAATTTTTAAAATCTGCATAGAAAATAGGTTGATGAATATGTGCGCCCACACAAATTTAAAGCACATATTCATCAACCATACGGTCTAAGCAGTGGTAGTTGTTTGATATAAATTTCTTTCTGTAGTAAACTAGGGTTTTTGTTACCAAAAATACATTTTTTAATTGAATAAAAATACAAAGTTATAAACAAGAGTTGTAATAAAACTAAATTCAAAAAATTTAAAAAAACATAGTTGATCTGAGGTTGTACCTAGTACCTTTTCTCATTCCAAAACACACAACGCAACGGAAACTCCAGAAAAAGCAGAAAAGGTTGAAAAACGTAAAGCTAAGTTAAAAGAATTACGTACTCAGCTAAAGGATGAGCAGAAAAAGAATGAATTGCTAAAACAAAAAATACAAGATCTAGAAAGTAAAAACACAACACTTGAGGGTGGACTAGGAAAAGCGCAAAAGGAACTAACAGAATTGAGAAATTGTGTCACTGAACATGAGACTAAATTGGAAGTACTGGAGAAACTCAATGAAGAGAATGAATCACTAGAACAAAAAATACAAGATCTAGAAAGTAAAAATACAACGCTTAATAGCGAATTAGAAGAAAACGAAAATAAGCATTCTAAAACAAAAGTGTTGTTAGAAAAAGCGCAAAAGGAACTAGCAGAATCAAAAAGTTGTATAGCTAGACATGAGACTAAGTTGAAACAATTCAATAAAGAGAATGAATCACTAACACAAAAAATAAGAAGTCTGGAGAATGAAAACACACCACTTGAGGGTGAACTGGGCAAAACTAAAACAAATGAAGTGTCACTAGAAAAAGTAGGAAAAAGACAATTTTCCCCAAAAGTTGCCTACGCGAGCCTTGCAGCTATGTTAGCAGTAGGTGCTGCTCTTAGTATTGCTTCCGGATTGTCTGCTCTATTAATAGTTGCAGCTTCTGTGGTATCTGCATTGATAGCTGGTGGCATTACATACACAATATCAAAACCCATCGCTCCTGACACTGAATTGAAAGAAGTGGATATTCAAGGTTCAGCACAACGGTGTTTGTAAAACTTAGCACCCACAGTTGTACGAACATTGCAATTTGCAGATGCAAGTAGCTGCACTGGAATCCCAAAAAAGGATGATGTCATTCCAGTGCTTGACACTGGAATGGCTTTGTTGCATCGCTACTTATGAAAGGCTAACTATAGTTAGGATTATAAGCAACCTATTGAAAATCTTGTTTTTTTGCAATCAATCTGATCAAATTTAAGAATAGTAATTTGTTATTTATATTAATAAATTTAATTCTATTGAAAATAGCTAAAGCATTGAAATTCTTGAATTTTAGCCAGATTAGTGAGTGGTAGTGAAATTTCTTTTACTCAAATTTAGGTATTCACTGACCGTTCTTGTTATAAATACCAGAATAATAAGCTACTGATATTCCCTATCTTTTTTATCTTTAATCCATCATAGCTAGCGATGCAACAAAGCCCACTGGAATCCAGCCTTGCCGTAATCTCATCAAGAACGTTGTGTTTTAACATAAAACGGCTACTTTTATGCTTACCAACTTAATAAAATTCCTGGATTCCAGTGGGCTTTGTTGCATCGCTACTTATGAAAGGCTAACTATAATTAGGATTATAAGCAACTTATTGAAAATCTTGTTTTTTTTGCAATCAATCTGATCAAATTTAAGAATAGTAACTTGTTATTTATATTAATAAATTTAATTCTATTGAAAATAGCTAAAGCATTGAAATTCTTGAATTTTAGCCGGATTAGTGAGTGGTAGTGAAATTTCTTTTACTCAAATTTAGGTATTCACTGACCGTTCTTGTTATAAATACCAGAATAATAAGCTACTGATATTCTCCACCTTTTTTATCTTTAATCCATCATAGCTAGCGATGCAACAAAGCCATTCCAGTGTCAAGCACTGGAATGACACCATCTGCCACCTGCAAATTGCAATAGCCGTGTCTGTGAGGGTTAATTATGGAAAAAATTCAAGCTATAAATGAGTTGTACAATAGCATTTATGCAGCACTAAAGGCAAATTCTGATTTAAGAAAATATGTTACTAACATTTATGACTACTTACCTAAACAGGTCACCATTCCTTACCTAAGATTGCGCGTAGTGAATTATAATAACCTGCATATGCTGTCCAATTTTGCTACAAAGGCAAGATTTTCATGCGACATATATACCCATCATATAGGCAGTATGTTTGCCATTATAAGGCATATTAACTTGATACTTAAGAGCATTGAAGGTTTTAATAATGAGGCCATTTTAGAAAGTAATTGTGCTATGGATCAACACGATGAAATTTTACATTCAACAATTAATTTTGATATTTTAATAAAAGGAGGTGATAATGAGCAAATTACAGCTAAAAATTAAAGATCATGACAATAATTTTATTGTGTTAAATAATATACGAAACCTAAGGTTTACTTTGCGTAATAACAGAGAAGAGGTGAAAGATATTTCTTCTTTTGGCTGGAGAAAAGTATTGGATTCTGCTGGAAGCAGACACATTACGATAAAAATTAATGGAATTTTAGACTCTGTATTAGCTGATGAATTATTACGTAATTCTGCTATGCTAAACTCTAATAATGATTATGAAATTAGTTTTAATGCTAAGGAAAAGATAAGGCTTAGGTGTTCAGTTGAATTGTATGAGAGGTGTTATGATCCTGTTACTTTTGACAGCTTTACTGTCGTTTTAGTCAGTGCTGAAGTTGTAAACGCTTTTCATTAATGTTAATTTAATTTTTTCATATACAATAGTAACTGGTGAGAATTTTAACTAAATTAAAAAAAATCATGAACGACAAAGACCTTTTCGAGGAAGACGGTGATGATATTGAAGAAAATAACGATGATAAAAGAGAGAAAAGTTTAGAAAATGAAAATCAGCAAAATCAAGAAGAACAACACAAAGAGGAAGATAAGCAATACATAATACAATATATTCAAGACTATTTGAAAGTTTTTGAGGATATTCTAAATCAGATCGACGAAGGAATTGATAATTTAGATAGTTACGAAAGGACTATGCAAATAAAGCGAAGCATAGACAGGCTCATAGAGACTTTATATAGTCAGGCTGCGTCCGAAGATATTGATGCAGAATTTGAAACTACCAAACACACTCGCGATAAATCAGAATCTATGAAAAGAGTTAGAGAGAAGAGAAGAAAGCAAGTGATAGAAGAAGTATTAAGTAGCATGTTTGCCCAGCAACAAAAGGAGCTAATGAACGCTAAACACTTAAGTCATGGACATGAAACAGCAAAAGATGGGGATGTCCACGAAGCAAAGGAAAAAGTGAAGTCTTCAATCAGGGGAGTGTTGTTTTCGGTGATTGCTCATAGGATGGATCCAAGAAGGAGGGCAGGGGAAACTGCTGACGGTAACGAAAAGCAAGCTCATATATATGGCAGGGAAGCAGTTGGTGGAGCTTTAGGTGCATTGTTAAAAACGTTTTTAACAGCAGTTATTGCCGTTGTGCGTGAAATTGCTAAGCCACTTCAGAAACCGGAAACATCTTTTGCAAAACAAGTTGAAGAAAGCAGAAACGCAGATTCACAAAAGGGTCGATCTGTGTAGATTTCTCCTTGTAATAATCTTTCGATTCTACTGTCTGTTAATTCAAATTAGGGTTATAAAATTTTAGAAGCCAGCTCTTATATAACCAATTTATAGCAAGAAATTACGATACAAAAATCAGCGTCCGTTAGAAAATAAACATAACACAGGGTGATAGAGTTGCCCCTATCCATAAGCGTCAGTTAAGCTCAAAATTGTAAGCTTAAAATATGGTTGAATAATTATTAATAATAGTATATAATTATTAACGTTTTTCAGGCATTTTTGTTATGGGTGCGCCAAGTAAGCGTTTAGAATACAATTGGTGAAAATCCAACTGACCTTACCCAGAAAAAGTGTAACCGTTCACGCAATGGCGTCAACTTAAGAGCCTTCATTAGCAGACTCTCCTAAAGACATGATGGCGTTTAGGCTTATCAACTTTGTCCATTCACGGTATAAGAAAGTAGTTTACAAAAATTGCATAATTAGTATAAAAAACAATAAACTAGATAGATGAGGGGTTGATGATAGAGGTGCTACAAGAAAAGATTGTGGTATTGGAGTCAGAAGTTGGTACTCTGAAAGCAGAGAATGATAAGTTAAGGACAAAAATAATTGAGCTAGAGGATAAGCTGGGTTTAAATTCAAAAAATTCATCGCTGCCACCATCGCAAGATGTATATCGCAAAAAGACAAAAAAGAAGAGCGATAAAAAACCAGGCGGGCAGCCAGGACATGAAGCGCACAAGCGGGAATTGATGGTAGCAGATGAGGTGGTAAAATGTTCAATTGATACAATTTGCATGTGTGGAAGCCAAGTTATTTTAGAAGAAGAAACTGTGCATCAAAAGGTTGAATTGCCAAAAATTAAACCGATAGTGACTGAATATAGGCTACAAAAAGGCTACTGTAAGGCGTGTAAGAAAAGGATCTCAGCTAGTCTGCCTGAAGGTGTGACAAGGGATCTTTTAGGAGCTAATGCAAAAGCAGTAATTAGCAGTTTTAGTGGATTTTTTATCAATTCAAAAAGGGAAGTACAGCAAATTTTGAGCAGCATATTTAATCTGAATATAAGCCTAGGTTTGGTATCAAAGACCGAGGGTAGAGTATCAGAAAAATGTATATCTGAATACGAAAAAATAAGAGAAGAGCTACGGAAAAGCAAGTATTTACATATAGATGAAACAAGCCATAGGAACCAGGGAAAGAAAGGTTGGAGTTGGGTAGTAACGAATAAAACAGCAACACTTATGAAGTTAGTTGGATCTCGCGGAAAGAAGATATTAAAAGGGCTATTGCCAGAGTATGATGGAATAGTTATAAGCGATAGGTATGCTGCGTATAATTACTTTAATCGTGAAAACAGACAGATATGCTGGGCCCATTTAGCAAGGGACTTTGAAAGGTTTTTTTACAGTAAAAATGTTGAAGTGAGCAGAATTGGCGCAGCATTAAAATCGCTGAGCAACAGGGTATTTGTGGTAGATAGAGCACGTAAACAAAACCTGATAGACAATTTAAGATTTTTCCGGTTAATGAGGAAGATTCGAAAAAGGGTGAAACATTTTTTGCGAGAGATAACAAGGGTTGCAAAAGGAACTCAGGCCTCGAGAATGGCTGCCAATATACTACGTTCTGAAGATATGATGTGGAGATTCGTGCGCAATCCTGATCTGATCGAGACAACCAATAACCTTGCAGAACGTCAGGCTAGACGGTACGTCATTTATCGTAAAAATAGTTTTTTCACTTGGTCAGAACGTGGAGAAAAGTTCATTGAAAGAATGCTTTCGATATTTTTGACTGCACGTTTGAATGATCAGAATCCTGTCCAGAAACTACAGAATTTAGTCGCTATTCCTGCCTAATTGGGAATATTCCGTGAACGGTTACTTTTTCTGGGTAAGGTCAGTTAAATCCAGCTTAGGGTCGAGAAACTTAGATAAAGCCATAGTAAAAATACTGAGAAAAGATTAATAATTATACACTATTCTATACAAATATTCAATCTTTTTTGATATTCGTTCAAGTGTGGCAGAAGAACTTATTCAAATAAAGTAGGTAGTAAAATATAAACATTTTATAAAGTGAAAAATGGACTTTTCAGGCCACTGCTGACTCAATACCCAGTCAATATCCTTTCCACCAGTTCTTTTACTGCCGGTACGTAGCCATTCTCATAAAATGGATCTTGCTTAAATTTGTACACATTGTGCCCGGAAAACATGAGTTCGTTCTCAATATCACCATCGTGTATAACGTTTTGCAGTGTTTTTTGTATGCAAAAACTACGCGGATCTGGCTTTCGTCCTGTTGAATGGTCACCATGATCTTTCCAATTGCTAAACAAACAATGACTTAAGCATCCCATACAATTGATTTGATCTTGTCTTATCTCTGCAAACCTGCCTGGCGTCACAAAAATAACAGTTGTATCTGGAGTTTTCATTGCTTCTGTATACCCTGCTTTAGTCCATGTATTTGCCAGTTCTTTGTCTTTTGCAGTAAGGTAGATCTTTCTACCTCTGCTACCCATTGCAAATTCATTATTAAATTCTTCGCTAGCATTTTCTGAAAACTTTATTTGACGTGAATTCCGTTCCTGCAACTCACGTATGAAGTTATTTTTTACTGCAGATGAGTAAAACCCTGTTGGACTGAATTTATTTAAAAATACATCACCTTCTTCTAAAGTGAGTAGCTTCTTTTTCCACTCTGCAGAAATTGGGCTTTCTTTCGTCAAAAGTGGACGAGTGCCAAACTGAAAAGCTATTGGTCCAATTTGCAGATTGTCAAACCAATGTTCCCAATCTTTCAAATGCCACACTCCTCCTGCCATAACAATTGGTGTTTCTGAAAGACCGATCTCGTTCATGAAAGATCTAAGCTCTGCAACTCTTTCAAATGGAGCCTGTGGTAGCTCTGGGTCTTCACTGTTACTCAGTCCATTGTGCCCTCCAGCAAGCCATGGATCTTCATACACTACTCCACCAAGCAAATAGGAAGATATTCTTTGGTAAGCACGCTTCCATAATGCTTTAAAAGCACGCACCGATGAGATAATAGGGTAATAATAAACCTGATATTTAGCTGCAATTTCTCCAAGCCTATAAGGCATACCAGCACCGCAGGTAATACCATGAATCAAACCTTTCGCTCCTTCTAATATGCCATGAAGCACGCGTTCTGCTGCTCCCATCTCCCAAAGTACATTCATGTGTATTCTTCCATGACCTTTTGATATTTCATTTGCTATTCTTGCCTGACTAATTCCAGCTTCAATACTATACTCAATCAATTCACTATGCTTTTCATTTCTTGTTTTGCCTTTATAAATTAGTGGCACTAACTCGCCATTATCATCAATAAGCTTAGCATTTGCACCAGAAAATGTACCCACAGCATCTGCTGCAGCAAATGCTCCGCTTGATCTTCCATCACTAACTGCAATGCCTTTGCCGCCCTCGATGATTGGCCACACTTCCTTTCCTGAAATTACTATCTTTTTTATCTTATTTTTCAAAACTTCCTCGCAATCTTTCACTCTATTTTACTTAATTACTAAAAAAATGATAGCTGTTTATTTTTTCTTGTATCATTAAAGCTTCTGTAGCTACTCATGCTGTTGTAGTTTGAGAGCAGTTCCCACCGGAAGGGTGTCATTCCAGTGCTTGACACTGGAATGGCTTTGTTGCATCGCTAGCTATGATGGATTAAAGATAAAAAAGATAGGGAATATCAGTAGCTTATTATTCTGGTATTTATAACAAGAACGGTCAGTGAATACCTAAATTTGAGTAAAAGAAATTTCACTACCACTCACTAATCTGGCTAAAATTCAAGAATTTCAATGCTTTAGCTATTTTCAATAGAATTAAATTTATTAATATAAATAACAAATTACTATTCTTAAATTTGATCAGATTGATTGCAAAAAAACAAGATTTTCAATAGGTTGCTTATAATCCTAACTATAGTTAGCCTTTCATAAGTAGCGATGCAACAAAGCCCACTGGAATCCAGTTTTTGATCAAAAATGTTGCTATAGTGCACAATCAATTTTCCTGGATCCCAGTGTCTGGGCACTGGGATGACACCATAGGGGGCTACTTGGATGACAGGGGAGGGAGGCTGCTGGGATCCTGACAACCGTCATCCCGCTGCTTGTTAGCGGGATCTAGAGATACCGCGGCGGTATGACGTAGAGCTACGTGTTTAGGTTTAATGAATCCACTATATCTTTTACTTGAGAAAAAACATACTCTTTGCTTACACTGGTATCGATAATAAAGTCACTCATCTTCCTTTTCTCCTCAATAGATAACTGAACATCGGAGATTAGATTAAGCTTTTCTTTATCTATGTTGCGTTCGTTAAGTCTTTGAGCTTGCACAACGCTATCTGCATGAACAAAAACAATAAGGTCGCAATATAAATAAAATTTTGTTTCTAATAGAAGTGGCACATCTAAAACTAAAAGTTTTCTATCGATCTTTTTTTCCTTGGCAATAAAAAATTCTAATTCACGCAGCACAGCAGAGTGAACCAAAGATTGAAATTGTTTCCAATTTTCATCGTAGGCTAAGAAATATTTAGACAGTACTGTTCTATCTATTTCACCATTTACTACCACTCCAGGAAAATTTTTCTCTGCATAACTTATTATGCTTTTATCCACTTTATAAAGTTGGTGTACAACAGAATCAGCATCAAATACAACAGCACCAAACTCTTGAAAGCAATTAGCTACAAAGCTCTTTCCTACCCCAATTCCGCCTGTTAGACTTATAATCATATAACAAAATACATTCGACTTCTTTTGAAACTATAGCTAAGGTTTCTCTATATATATTAACTAGATTTTCTAGATCCCAGTGGGCTTTGTTGCATCGCTAGCTATGATGGATTAAAGATAAAAAAGATAGGGAATATCAGTAGCTTATTATTCTGGTATTTATAACAAGAACGGTCAATGAATACCTAAATTTGAGTAAAAGAAATTTCACTACCATTTACCAATCCGGCTAAAATTCAAGAATTTCAATGCTTTAGCTATTTTCAATGGAATTAAATTTATTAATATAAATAACAAATTACTATTCTTAAATTTGATCAGATTGATTGCAAAAAAACAAGATTTTCAATAGGTTGCTTATAATCCTAACTATAGTTAGCCTTTCATAAGTAGCGATGCAACAAAGCCATCCCAGTGTCAAGCACATAACTATACGAACATTGCAATTTGTAGGTGGTGTCATCCCAGTCTGGGATCTAGCTTTTTGGTAATTTTATCGAAAATGTTTGCTCGTTTACAATCAATTTTCCTGGATCGAAGTAGTCTGGGCTACTTGGATGACACCCTACTTAACCGTCATACCGCCGCGGTATCCCTTAGCCACTAACACGTAGTGGGATGACGATTGTCGATAAATCTAAGTTACTTTAGCAACAGTTATTCTCCACTAAATTACTCTGAATTTTGGTTATATTATTTGCGGATTTCACTGCTGAAATCTCAAATTTTGAGCTTGTGTTCAAAAATGATTCAACTGACCTGCCAAAAAAATCATATCTCCATCCCTTGAATAATTTATCTGTCTGTCCAGATATTGACCAGGTTAACTCATCTTTTGAAGAAACTAATTTCCTTGATATGTTACTTTCTTTACATTTACTATCTAAAATAATTGAGAGTATATCAAGTACAGATTTGTCATAATTACTCGATAAGGTGTTGTTTTGCTGCATCCAATTTCTCTCATTTTCATTAAAAATATTCACAAACTCTAGTAAATCCGCATCTTTTATATTTTTTGTATTCCTCTTGAGATCATCTAAAATCTCATCAACATGCTCTACATTTTTTTCAATAAAATCAGCTATTACAGCATTATTGATTATTTTATTACGGTTCATATTATAGCGCTGTGCTAAGGTTTCTTGCCACTCACTAACTGCTTTAACAGTTAGTATCAATCTTGGATTTACTTCATAATTAAATTTAATCCTCTTCCATGCATCTTTTGGGCTATGTAAATACTTATTTATATCAACTATTGATTCCATCTCTTCTTGAAACCAACCCATCCTATTATTTTCTTCAAGTTTATTGCACAATATTTGGTATAGGTCATATAGGTGTACCACGTCGTTTACTGCATAATCTAACTGATCTTCGGACAACGGACGCCTTAACCAATCTGAATTTTTAGCTTTAATTTTATCCAGTGCTATTCCTTGATATTGCTCCACTACTTTTGAGTAACCAATAAAGTCATGATAATAATGACAAAACATAGCAGCAACTTGGGTATCAAAAATGGGAGTGGGAATACATTTAAACACAGTGAGTAAGGATTCTATATCCTGCCGGCAGCTATGAAACACTTTGGTTATCCCCTGATTTAGCATTATTTTCTTAATGAATGATAAATCAATTTCTGGCACTAATGCGTCTACAATAAAACTCTTCTCTCCGTAAGAAATTTGAATTAACGATAATTTTGGGTAGTAGATTAAATTATTTCTAATGAACTCCGTGTCAACTGCTATAAATTTTGGCTTTTTTGCTATCAACCCCTCACATATGTCCTCCAGCTCCGACGTTGTATTAATTAACATATGTTTTTTATTCAGTGGTTCTATTTTACTACTTATATTAAATTTTGCAATTAGAGTCACTACGAAATTAGTAATGGAGCTTGCTAGTTACTTATAATATTATAAAGTGTTTGTTATGTAGTGGTGAAGTGTTATGGTAGATTTTATAGACCTTTTTCAAGGAAGTAAAGATTTTATGATGTGCATGCACAACGGTTCAGGGGATGCAATATATAATCGATGTATATCTGCTGTAAGAATGGACCCGCCATGTATGCATGGTGAATCTATTCAAGGTTTGTTTGAAAGTTCGTTTGAACAAGGTGTTGTGACTGTTAGAGTGAACTTAGACTTAGAAACTTTAAATGTAGTGGTATATAAATCTCCTCCAACTTCTGATAAGCTTGACGCATTTTCACTAGCATATCAAATAGACAGATATCACATAGATGAGAATACTATAGTTTTTGATGAGAAAGTAAATACAATAAAATTTGATATATCAAATCCTTTAAAACATAAATTTATTACATTTGAGATTTTTAAAAGATAAATTATAATTCTGGTTCATTTATAAAAGGCTAGACTTAACGTGCCAGGCAGGAATTAACTGAAAGAAAAATTGAAGTAGCAAGAATTGATCTAGTTTGATATTACTAATATAGTAAATCTCTGGATATATAATAAGAACTAGATTCCAGCGTCACGCGCTGGAATGACAGGGCTATAGGTATCATCCAAGTAGCCTCTTTCTTGTCATCCCAGTGTCCTGACACTGGTTTCCATCCAAAAGGGTGTCATTCCAGTCTGGAATCCAGATTGGACACTGAATTGGTGAGTGTAAAATTCTACGTCATACCGCCGCGGCGCTAACAAGAGATCCCGCTAACAAGCAGCGGGATGACGGTTGTCAGGCTAGCTGTCATCCGAGTAGCCTCCTTTTTTTGTCATCCCAGTGCCCAGACACTGGGATGACACCCTACTAGCGGAAGTTACTCTCAAATGTTTGTTCATGTTAGCCACAAACATTAAGAAATTTACCAAATGAAAAAAAAGGCAAAAGAAGCCCTGGGGTTATTATCCGCTTTAAAATATTGGCGTTTTTTATGTTTTAAACGCTTGACAAGCGAGATTCAGCCGCTTTTAATTGCAACTAATACCAATTCCCATTACAGGGCAAACAGATGGACAATGATGGAAGAAAAGCCATACTGAAGTAAGTAAAATAGCGAGGTTTAAATGGCATTAAGATCAAAATTATTGGATGAAAAAGTAGTAGAATCAGCAAAAGAAATGCTGAAGAAAGTAAGGAATAATGCATATGTTTCAAAAAAACTAAATGCTGTAATTGCAGCAAAAAAGTACAGTATAACGGCTGTAGCAAAAATATATTGCATTTCAAGAAGCGCACTAACTTCGTGGGTAAAACTCTTGAAAATTGGCAGAGAAGAAAAACTGTTTGCTCCTTCACAACGTCGTAGAAAAACTAAATTAAATCAGGCTCAACTACAGCAAATTGAAGAGTGGATAGAAGAAAATCCTAATATCACCATTAAAGAAATGAGAATAAGAATCCAGGAAAAGTTCGGATTAAATATCAGCAAATCTACAGTACACCGCCATATGCAAAAGATGAAATTCTCATATATTACACCAAGACCAGTTCATAATGGACAAGATAAAAGCAAACAAGAGGAATTCAAAAAAAAATCTCAATGGAGCTATTAGCAAGTATCCAGAAAAAGAGCTATTTTTCTTTGATGAATCACGGTTTGGCACACATTCAAAAGTTGGACATGGGTGGTTTAAAAAGGGGATTAGAACACAGGTTAAAACAAAATTAGGTAGGCAAAATTTCTATCTCTATAGTGCAGTTAATCCTAGAAATGGAGAGAGTTCTAGCTTATTTGCACCAAATGTCAACACTGATTGCATGAACATATTTCTTGAGCAAATTTCGCAATATCTAGAAACACGAGAGGCTTTTCTCGTTATGGACTGTGCTAGTTGGCATAGGTCAAAAAATTTAAAGGTACCTAAAAATATCGACATTATATACCTACCTCCATACTCACCTGAGCTAAATCCTGTTGAGAGGCTTTGGTTATATATAAAACAGAACATTTTGCGCAATAAAATATACGATACAATTGCTCTACTTGAGGGTGCTTTGTGCAAATTTATTACTTCTCTTGCCAGCTCCACAATTAAACAACTCTGCAATGTTTCCTATTTGACTGGACAACAATGAGAATTGGTATAACTTACGCTGCAAATGTTTAAGAAATTTACCAAGCAGAAAAAAAGACAAAGAATCCCCGAGTTAGCTAGTCTTTTACTATCTCTGTCGAGTATTGGCATTTTTTGATGTCTTGTAACGCTTTATAAGCGCGTTCAGCTTATTTAGATAAAAATCTAGATGTAGATGAAGTTTTGTAAAGACATACAGTATCTATATACTGCAAAAAATTGAACATAAGACGCCGATACATTAAGTAATCCTTACCTTTTAATCTGCAGATTGGCGAAAGCAAATACAATAGCTTCACTATCATGATATGTATAACAATGTTACAAAAAATAATATCATAGAATTCAGTAGGATAATTCCTAGAAAACCCCTACATACTAAAAGAAGCAAAATGCTGTTAAAATGAGCTTAAGAATAAATAGCAAACATCTAACATAACAATTCTATTTGTAAATCAGGTGAGGCTTATCCTATAGAAAGCTTTCGAACTACGCAAGCGTATCTTTTGCCTTTAGTATTTCTTTATTGTTTAAGATAACTGTCTGAGCTCCTCTGCCTTAGCATTATATCTCCACTTTCTGCAAGTTATTCCATTAAGTAGTAAAAATATTAGACTTGCCGCAAAACTAAGAAAAAAAGACCAAAGATAGAGCAGATTGAACTTACAGTAAAAATAGAACAAAAAAACTCCAACAATAAATTATACAAACTTCATCAGGTTAACTTTAACTTAAGAAAACATAAATCAAATTTTCTTGCTCAAAGACCTTGCTTTTTCTCCAACCTTACTCAAACGCACTCTAGCTTAATGCATAATTTTACCCATAAACAACCTTATCTTTGGTACTTTTATTAGTTACAAGTCATCTAGAAAACCCAGATGCTCTACGAAGCCCACCAATCAATATCAGATCCTGCTCTTGTCCTACAGCATTTAATATAGCGTATAACAAAACCATCGCATCTCCCCCAGTAATACGCTTGCATCCTCCACAAAATTCGTATTCACTTAATTGTCGATTTGCCTCCACCCTTTTTCGTTCAACTTGTTCTGCGGTGTTAGCATACTTCAACTCTATTCCAATTGGATGAGTATCATCATTTTCCGCAGATTTTGATAATACTAGGTCTATTTTCCTTCCTCTCTGTAGCTGGAACTCAATAATTACCTTGGCAGGATTATCGCAACTTTGAAATATCCCACGCAACAAAGCCTGAAATTTAGCTTCATTGTTCACGAGTAGACGGTTTCCATTTAATAACGGAGACAACAGACGAGAAATCTCATTAAATAAAACTTCATACCTAGCCCTGTACTCACCATTAACATTACCATCATTACCAAAATTAGGCTCAGCACTCATCAACTGATCTGCAAGTTGATGTAAATTCCTAACATTACCCATTTGTTCTGAAAACCTTCCCTCGAAATAACCTTCACTATGAGAACGTGAGTAAGCACGTAGTGATTCGAATTTCTTTGCAGAAGCCACTTCCAGATGACCCTGGACATCTACTTCACAAAGTACTTGACGCACCTTAGCATCATCTGTGGCTTGAGGCAGTAACGACAGGTTCAATGCCTTGTCTGGTAAAGTCTGCCACTTTAAACGACGAAAAATGTGAAGCACAAAAAAACCAATATTTGATAAAAATAGAGCTAAAGTTAACGCATGGCTTACAATATCTGCTGCATCTCCCCTACCACCTGTACGTTTCATTTTCTCTCCCTGAGAGTGGTTAAATAGATACTTGGTAACCCTTACCTCCCGCCCATCATTTGTTTCTAAGTCCCTCCTTGTAGATAAAACATTTCCAAAAACAAACGATGACGTACAGGAAAAAGTGTTACAATGAGGCGATTGAGTGAACTCTGATGCTATGGGTTGTAAAAAACGTTTTACATTTCCCCTAACTCCATTTCCATGAGGATGTAGTAAACCCGGTATTAAGGAAAGACCACCTTCTGAAAAGGCCTGCACAGAAGTTCGGAGACCAGCACTTCCACGTAATTGAAAATTTAACGCTACACAAACAGCACTTGGTGATGAGGTATGAATAGGCAAAGACGAAACAGAACAACTTTTAGCATAATCTTTAGCTTGCTCTAATCCTTCCTCATCACCAACCTTCAACTCAATTATAATTGGAACCGAATCATTTGTCTGATCAACACCACGAACAAGCAAAACAACATCTGCATAACCTTTTCCTATAAGTAGCTCTGGGTAGAAATCAGCCACAGCTCGGTATCTAAAATTTACTAAAAACCCACACAGAAAACCGTGGTAATCAGACTCTGCACGAAACACTAAGCTATCTTCATGTTCATCATGGATATCAATAACATATTCCAAAATTCTTTTAACATTAGTACGCACTTCTCCTGTATCGTCATTTGCCAACTCACTCATCAGGTCTAACAATTCACCTTGTTCTCTGATTGGGTTAATTTCATGAAAAATTGGAGCTCCAGGTTCATCACGTTGAGGAAATCTATCTATTTCATGAATAAACCTACATTCTTCTCCAAACCGAAATATTTTATACTCTTCCCAATCCAGATCCTCATCTTCCTGTAATTCTTGTGGAAGATTCTCTTCTACCTGCTGCTTCTCTTCTGCACTAAACCTTGACCCAGGGCTGTTCTCATTATCAGCAACAGTATAACACCTGACTATTCTTCTATTTTCTTTATTAGTGAGAACAGCAACTTTTAGATTTCCATAATTGTCAAAACGAAAATAGACTCTTTCATCTTCAACTAATATACCTGCATCATGTGCAGTAGAAAACATACCAAAAAAGAATGTAGGAAAAAAGCCAGGCTTATTAGCCGAATGCAAAAAAGATGGACAGTTGTTTAAAAAACCTACAAATTGTCTACTAAACTCATCACAACCTCCACTTAATAAAGCCCTAACTAATTCACGATCTTCATTATTACCATGCATAAATACTCCTATTTGTTAACAACTGCAGCAGGCGAAATACTAACATTAGTACCCACTAACGTAGATTGAGGACCTTCAGTGCTAGCAGAGAATAAATTCAAATTTCTCGCTGACTTACACAACTCTTCTATTAAATTGCAGGAGCTAGTTGCATCTATCATCTTAGAATTCCTTGTTTTATCTAAACTATTTGCTATCCTCTCTTTTAATGATTTAAAGCTTTTGTCTGAACAACAATCTTTAGCAAACTTTAAAATACTCAAGACCAAATCAACTTTTTCACCATCGCCAGCACTTTGAGTATCCTTGCTGTTCTCATGATCTACAATCAAATTTGAAATTGCATTTTCCATTGCAACAAAAGCAATCCTATCTTTAAAAGGATCGACAACATTTATTTTATTTTGGTTAAATACACTAGATTCCCAAAGACTGCTAATAGCTGACCTTGCTTCATTCCTGTTATCCAAGTCATAATCTTTAGAAACTACAACAAATGAAAGCGATGAGAGAAGATGTGCATATCCTCTAGGTGAAAGCATTTTCTCTACTTCAGATCTTGAACATCCCTCGCTCAAGTACTGGATAACATACTTAGTTGTGCAAAGAAAACCGTGCTCTACTAAGTAACTAAGAGGACGATAGATCACACCCCTATCTTTCTTATTCGGTAGCCCAAGTAGTGACTTATGATCTACTTTTGCGCTTATGACTTTACCTAGAAGGGAATTTAAGGTAGAAGCAAGTTTATAGCTAGATTGCAATGGAGATAATTTTGCAATAGCAGAAACTAGCAATTTTTCTCTCTCTTCTTTCACTAATTTTTCTTCAGAACACAGACGATTATAGAAGTGTTCCACTCCCTTACTCCACTTGAAATCTACAGCCTTATTAAATCCATCTTCTGCTTCTATATTTTCTCTAAGGTTACCTGATTCTTGATCAATCCAGAAATTGAAAACAGGATCACGTCTTCCCATGGA
This sequence comes from Wolbachia endosymbiont (group A) of Philonthus cognatus, assembly GCF_947251755.1. Lineage (NCBI taxonomy): Bacteria > Pseudomonadati > Pseudomonadota > Alphaproteobacteria > Rickettsiales > Anaplasmataceae > Wolbachia > Wolbachia endosymbiont (group A) of Philonthus cognatus. Next base: position 1,242,716 of record NZ_OX366388.1, on the reverse strand, counting down.
ACTTAACAATTCAACTCTTGCAAGCTTATCACTGCAAGCTAAATTCCTATCTTCCTCACATGCACCTTTATGAGATAAGTCAGATCTAAAAGACTCTAACGCCTTGTCAAATAATTGCTTAATTTCACTCTCTACACACTCAATACATGCTATTTTATATATAGCAAATGGATTCAACACACCTGATTTAGCTAATTCTCCTACCAATTTAGCAACATCTAGTGTCGCACCTGACCAACAAGATTCATCACGAAACGCATTACATAAGAGGTCCGATTGCTCAACGGTTAGACCCTCTACTGTTACAGGGTGAGACTTGACCCATTCCTCAATAGCTGAAGTTCTATCACCTTTAACAACATCCTTCAGCTTACTTATTACTTTGCTAGAGATAATCTCTTTATTTTTTTTAGGATCAGAACTGAGACGAGATCTTTTGCTTGGGCCTGCATTACCCTTCAAATCTTCCGTTCCACGTTTAGTTTTACTTTTTGGCATCTAATTACCTCAAAATCAAATATTCAATGAAGGTATTATACAAGCATTAGAATAATATATAAATCGAAAAATTAGTGTGCACCTAAATTTAAGCAGTAATTATAGACCTGCTGCAAAAGAGGAGATATTAAAGAGAGATGTAGCAAGAGGGAATGAGCTTAAATTATCAAATTAACGTTATTCTACTTTACCTCACTAGCATTTTCCTTACCTTGAGCCTTACTATTACTCACAAATACAAACGTTCGTTACATAGCTCTTAATATGTCTACAGAGACGAAATTTCCCGAATTATTTATAATGGACCCTTACGATCACATTCTGGGGACGTACATCAGAAAACTTTTATATTATTAGTTTTGTAGTAAAATTATATGAGTACATCGTATCTATTAAATCAGAAGCTTTATGGATTACAGATTGAGAGCTTATTTGTTTGGGGTTATCTGGTTTATACTTAGCTTACTTAGTAGTGCAGCTAATGATACTATATCAAAATATCTAAGTTTACATCTTCAGAGTTTTGAAATAATTTTTTTCCGCTTTCTGTTTACCACTATTACCCTTGTACCTTTTATGTTTTACTATGGAATAGAAACTTTTAAAACAAGTCAAATATCTACTCAAATAACCAGGGGTGGGTTGTTGTTTTGTGGAATGACCTTATGGACTTACGGGTTGACTGTTTTCCCCATAGTAACTGCAACGATTATAAGTTTTTCTATACCATTATTTGTTATACTTCTTGCAATCCCTTTGCTAAACGAAAATATAATTTGGCAAAGATGGATAGTAACTGTTATTGGCTTTGTTGGTATTGCTATTACTACCAAAGCTCATAGTGAAGATTTTAATCCTAAAATTCTTATTTTTATTGTATCTGCATTGATCTTTGCTATATTGGATATACTTAACAAGAAACTTGTAATAAAAGAGTCAGTAATAAGTATGTTATTTTATTCAGCTCTAACGACAACTATTTTTTCTACTCCACCTTTGTTATTTTATTGGCATATGCCTTCCTTGTTGGAGTTAGTATTACTGCTGATTTTAGGAATAAGTTCAAACCTAATTCTGTTCTTCATGTTAAAAGCTTTTGCTCTTACTGATGCCACTGCACTTGCACCGTATAGATACATAGAGCTAATAATTTCTGCAATAGTAGCATACGTTATATTTAATGAATTACCTGATAAAAGTGCTTTATATGGTACTTTGATATTAATACCATCAACCTTATTTATAGCTTATTCGGAAGGTAAGGCAATTAAGAAAAATAATGTAACAACAAAAGTTTATAATTGTTAATGGTATTTATTTTAGATGCTAAGCTATATTTTTAAGGTAATGCACATAACTATTATAGGAGTAGGGTATGTAGGCTTAGTATCTGGTACAATGTTATCGGAGCAGGGCCATAAAGTTGATTGCATTGACATAAATACTGAGAAGATTGAACTTTTGAAATCAGGGAAAATTCCCTTATATGAACCTGAATTAGCAGATTATTTAGAGAATAATATAAAGTCACAAAGGATAAGATTTTTTGATTCGTATTCTCAAATAAATCCCAATACAGAAGTAGTATTTGTAACTGTAGATACTCCATCAGACTCCCTAGGAAATGCAAATTTAAAGAATGTATATAATGCAGTAAGTGAAGTTTCTGAGAGAGTTAATCAAGATTGCTTAATAGTGATAAAGTCAACTGTTCCTCCTGGTACTGCAGAAAATATACATAATTATTTATCTAATAAGGGCTATAACTTTGATTTAGGAGTTAATCCAGAGTTTCTCAAGCAAGGCTCTGCAGTATCAGATTTTTTATACCCAAATAGGATAATAATAGGAGTAAAAACTAAGCTAGCTAGGGCAAAACTAGAAGTTATATATAGATCATTTATAGATAAGAATATTCCGTTAATAGTCACTGATACAGTTACTGCTGAAATGATTAAATATGCTTCTAATACTTTTCTAGCAACAAAGGTTGCTTTTATCAATGAGATGGCAGGTTTATGTGAGCTATTAGGAGCAGACATTGACCTTTTAGCTAACAGTATGGGAATGGACCATAGAATAGGTAAGGAATTTCTCAAAGCTGGTCCAGGATTTGGAGGATCATGTTTTCCTAAAGATTTGTCAGCTTTAATAAGGCTTGCTGAAGACCATAATGTTAAGCTACAAATTTTAAATTCAGTTAAGGAATCTAACTATAATCATATAACAAACATTGCTAAAAAGGTAGAATATGTATTAAATGGAGTCCAAAATAAAAAAATAGCAATATGGGGGCTAACTTTTAAGTCTGGTACTGATGATGTAAGAAATAGCCCAGCTATAGATATTGTACAATTGTTAGTGAATAACAATGCTAAAATTACTGCATATGACCCAATGGGGATGGATAATGCTAGGCAAGTTCTAAAGGATATAGAGTACGCGGACAATGCTATAGGGGCTACAAGGGACGCGGAAGCCTTGTTATTGTTAACGGAGTGGAAAGAATTTAAAAATCAAGATTTTTTAATCTTAAAGGATGCTATGGCTACACCTAATATCTTTGACTTTCGTAACTTGTTAGATAATGAATTGCTACTAGGATATGGCTATAACGTTTATTCCCTGGGTAAAAAATTATCTACAAAGTTTAACTGTTGAGAAATGTTTTCTACACCGCTTTACTTAGTTTTTTAAGGTCTTTGCTTGATAGTATGGAAAAGAAAACGAGTGCAACAACAGAGCAAATGGAAAAAAATGAAAACATAATACTGTTACCAAAGTGCTTAACAAGTACTCCTAAGAGCACGCATGAAAATATTGAACTTGCAATATACCCAAATAATCCTGTTAAGCTTACAATTGCACATACATTATTTTGTGGAGCAATTTCTACAGCTATAACACCTGTCAGTACTTGAACTCCAAATATAAAGAATCCTGATAAGATTGCACCAAGGTTCATAAGAATTATGTTTTGGCCAAAGTTCATTGCAATAAAAGTGAGTGCTATACCCAACATGTAAAGTAATGCCAGCAAGCTTCTATTTTGAAAAAAGTACATATCACTAATTCTTCCTGTGATTAAAGTTCCAAGGATTCCACCTAAATCATATACACCTGTTATTAGTGAGGATTGTACAAGAGAAATTTGTAATTTATCCTTTAAAATTATAGGAAACCAAAAGAAGATTCCCATTTTTATAATATAAGCACAAAAAGTAGCACAACATAGAAACCATATGGAACTTTTCACTTTGACACCTATCTGAGATTTCTGCACCTTATAATAGGTAGTAAAGTTGGCACTTTCTTTATAATATGCTTTTAATATTATATAAATTCCAAAAAGTAAGCATAAGAGACCAGAGTACAAAAATGCACTTTTTGCATCATATATTTTGATTATACTTGGTAATACAATTAAAGTAATACAAGAACCAAGTTGCTGAGATGCACTCATAACTCCCCATGATGATGCAATTGAAGAGATGCTAGAGTTTGTAACCATAAACTTGGTAATAGCTGGCCAACCTAACCCTTGTGTCCAAGCTAATAATATTAATGTTAACAGTAATAAAGTTAGATTATTATATGATAAAGTTATACCAATGGTTAATAATCCAGTTGCAATATTGCATAGCCCAAACATAAATAATGGATTATTTTTGGAATCCATGATTATTCCATTAACGAATTTTGATACTCCATAAAAAAAAGAAAAGCAGGCAAAAAAATAGCTTAATTTTACATGGTCAGTATCTATTAACAGTGGTAGAGCAATTGGTATACTTTGTCTTGATAAATAAAGCAGCATATATCCACAGAAGAATAGTAAATATTGAAAGAAGACAAAGTTCACACCTATTCCCAAATAGCTCTATGCAGATGCTAGCATAATACTATATTGGTATAATATTATTTGACAAGAAGTTTGCAAACAATTAGTGCAGAAAATTACTTACTTAGTATCTTTCTTATAGCAGATACAGTAGTATTAATATCTTCATAGCTTATATCTCTATGTGTTATAGCTCTGATTTTACCTCTTATGTTAGCCATTCTAATTCCATAATTTGTAACTAGTACGTTTATTAATTCTTGAGTAGATATACAATTAGTACGTAATGAAAAATACGCTATATTAGTTTTGTATAGGTCGATATCAATTATAACTTGATCTATGGAGTCTAGGCCTTCTATAAGGTGCTGCATCTTTTTATGATCTTCCTCTAAACAATTTATATTATTATGTAAAGCATATAAACATGCAGCTGAAATAATGCCAGCTTGGTGCATACCTCCGCCAATTTGAAACTTATAGTACCAAGCTTTTTCAATAAACTCTTCACTTCCAAGCAATATTGCGCCCATTGGAGCACCTAATCCTTTACTAAAATCAATGAATACCGAATCAAAATAACTTGCATACTCCTTTGGAGATATTTTAGTATGAGCACAAGCGTTGAACAGTCTTGCTCCATCTAAATGAGTGAATACGTCATTCTCTTTGCAGAGACTTGAGATCTCTTGAATATATTCTAAAGGCCACACAGCTCCACCACCAAAATTTGTCGTTTGTTCGATAGAAACAAGCCCAACTCTCGGAATATTTCTTAAGCTAGGACGAGTAATAAACTCAACAATTTGTTCTTCAGTAAATATTCCTCTCGTACCTTTGATGGGCAAAGGAGTGGCATGTGCCTGGGCTGCGATCAAGCCAGATTGTACTATGAGCGGATGTGAAGTTTCATCAAGCAGCAAGTAATCACCAGGTCTTTGAATGTGTACTTTATAAGCAATTACATTGGACATCGTTCCTGAAATCAAAAAGATTCCTGCAGGTTTACCTAATATTTTACATGCGGTTGCCACTAATTCGTTCACAGTTGGATCTTCACATGCGGCTTCGTTTCCAACTTTTGCTTTAGCCATCGCTTCCCTCATTTTAGCTGAAGGGTCAGTGTTTGAATCGCTAAAGAAATCTATTTTTATTCTCATATTAAATTTAACACAACCTCCTTTATAATTTCAGCAGCTTTCATGATGTCTGTTTCCTTTGTGCCAAGATGGGTAACTGCTCTTATATGAGACTCGAGCCAAGGAAAAAGCAATAAACCATAAGCTTGGCACTTACTCAAGAAAACCTCATTAGTTACATTTAGTGCTTTTATACTAAAGCTTACTATATTAGTTTCTGGATAAGGTAGTACCAGTTTTATGTGTGGAATTTCCTTAATCTTGTCTGCAAACAGTTTGGCGAGTTTATTGTCTTCTTTAAGCCTAGAAATATTGTTCTGTAGTACATACTTTGCTGCATTAGCACAATACCCTATCTGATGATAACCACTACCTAGCCAAACCTGTAGCTTTTTAGCCCTTTCAATTATCTCTCTTTTACCCATAAGCATTGAACCAAAAGGAGCGCCAAGTCCTTTAGTAAAAGAAAAGCTCATTGTATCCACATATTTAGCATAATCTGCTAAAGCAATATTTGTTTCGATATGAGCATTAAATATTCTTGCACCGTCTAAATGAAGATTTACATTGTGAGCTTTTAAAAAGTGATATAACTCGACTTGTTTTTCAAAAGGATAAATTTTACCATTAAACCCATTTATACTATTTTCTATAGAAATAAGACTGACCTGAGCAAAAATTTTATACCTCGGCTTAGAATTAATAGCATATTCTACTTCAGCAACATCTAAGATTCCGCTATTATTTCTAATACAATTAAATACGATATTATTTACTTTTGCATTGCCTGCACTATCGAAAAAATTAACGTGATAATTATAATGAGTTATTAGTTCATCACCAGGACTTGTTTGACTGGCAATGGCTAATCTATTTGCAAGCATACCGCTGGTTACAAATAATGCTTCTTCTACTTTGAATAATTGTTTGCAATATTCTGATAAGTCATTACAGCTTTTGTCTTCACCATAAGCAAAATCTCCAACAGTTGCATTACTTATTGCATGTATAACGTTGGAGCTCTGCAGAGTTGTAGTGTCACTTCTCAGATCAATAATTTTTTCCATCTTATTTTTTGCCATTCAAACAACCAATTTGAGCATTCCAAAGTTCCTTGTAAAGACCTTGCTTAGAAACTAATTCAGCATGTTTACCATCTTGGACAATTTTTCCTTTGTTAAATACTAGAATTCGGTCCATGTGTAAAAGTGTAGAAATACGGTGTGCTATAGTAATCGTAGTTTTATTTTGCATCAGTTTAAATAAACTCATTTGAATTGTTTTTTCTGTTATAGAATCTAACTGACTAGTTGGTTCATCAAGAAATAATATTGGAGCGTTTTTTAAAAATGCCCTTGCTATTATTATTCTTTGTCTTTCTCCTCCAGATAGCTTGATGCCTTTTTCTCCAACTGTAGTTCCATATTGATCTGGTAGAGTCATAATAAAATCGTGAATACCAGCTAGCTTTGCAGCTCTCATTATTTCTTCTATAGTAGATTGAAGTTTACCATATATGATGTTTGCTAAAATAGTATCATGAAATAACAATGGGTCTTGAGGTATTACAGATATTTGTTGCCTCAAAGAACTCTGTGTAACTTCTGATACTATTTGATTATCAATCTGTATATTACCTTTTTTAACATCAAATAGCCTTAGAATTAAGTTTATAAAAGTAGATTTACCACCTCCAGAATAACCAACTAGACCTACCTTTTCGCAAGGATTAATGGTAACTGAGAAATCTTGAAATAATGGCTCCTGACCTTCATAAGAAAAAGAAACATTATTAAACGTTATTCTTCCACTTAATAAATTTAATTCTTTAGCATTTTTCTTATCTTGAATTTCTGGTACAGTAGTCAAGATTGGCAATGCATCTGAAACTTTGCCGAAATGAGTAGAAAATTGCGTAAGATTCCTAGTTAGATGGTTAAGAAACTCTATAATCGATATATTAATTCCAAGTACAAGAGCAATATCTCCTATTGCAACTTTGTTCAATTGATAGTCATAAATTAAAAAGTATAAGTTTACTGCTTGGAGTATATCAAATGAATAGCCATATATAAACCAAAGACAAAAGTATGCCCATTGTAATTTTCTCTCTGCAATAGTTCTTTTCTTGCATATTTGAAAAAATTTGTGTCTCTCATGTGCTTGCTGAGAAAATAGCCTTACTGATATAACATTTAAAATACTATCTGCTATACTAGCTATTACTTGTGAATTTTGTTTAGAGTAATTATCAGCTAGTTCAGTAAGTACACGAAAGCTGAAAATCGATACTAAAATAAAAATGCTTACCCAAGTGAATGTAGCGATTGCAAATTTTATGTTTACTAATGATAAGGTATAAATAGCTAAGACTAATGCTATGCTGTAACCGAAAAAACAATCTATAAGCAATCTTATTAACTCTATCACACTATCCATTAAGTTACTGGCCTTATGTACTAAACTTCCGGATAAATTGTTCTGATAATAGGAATGGTCTTGTTGGAGTAGCCTACAAAAAGACATATCAGCTATTTTTTGACGCATTAAGGTAAACATTCGAATGTCAACAAAATAGCCATAGAATCTAAAAGCAGTAGTGATAAGTAATGCCATACCAAGATAAGCGCTTACAGGTAATAAAAGATTTTCAATTACATTACCTTCCTGATATTTTACAGCTGTATCTAGAATATTTTTTACTAAATACTTTCTAAAAGACAAATCAACAGCTACCACCAGAGCAACTAAAGACATTATAAGTACATTAAGCTTGAATTTAGATACTATATTCAAGATGAACATCAATACACATTTGAAGCTATCAACTCTACTTCTGTTCATTTACAATGCTAGCTCCACTACGTTGACTTTTTTATTGAGAAATACAAGTAGTGAAAACCATAAATTTTTGTATATTTTTCCTGAGATGTCTCCAGCATCATGTAGTGCTGATGCTCGATTCAGAATAAGTAGCTTATATAAATCTCGCTTAGCCTCAGTAGTGTCGATCTCAGAAATATTTGTAGTTGTATCTGTAATAAAGGCTAACCAGCTCTTGATAAGTTCTTCCATGTTTTTTGCTTTTATACTTTCCTGGTAGCCAAACAATGACAAGCATTCTCTCAGTATAGATTCTGTTAACTCACCACAATTGAGTATACCAAAAACTGAAGGCTGAGGTTTTGGCACATAGGGAAGGTCTTGATCTTTTATAATCCACCTTGTTACATAAGCAAATCTATCTTTAGCATCTGTATTCTTATCACTACCATGCCATAACCGTGAATCAAAAATTATCGCATCTCCTGCTGAAATAGGTAGTGACTTAATTTTGTAATTTTCTCGGTTGTTTGAGTACTGATCAAAAAAATATGGGTACCAAAAATCAACTAAAGGCTGTATTTCCCATTTATGACTGTTTTCTATAATTTGTAGTGCACCTGAAGTTTCACTTACATTATTCAAAGCTAACCAAACGGAAAAGTGGTAAGGATCATTGAAACTATAGGAGATGTCTTGGTGGAAGGGAACTGCATCTATTAAATCAGCAGTTTTACATATAACATTTGATTTTTTCTGCAGTATCTGACACTGAAGTGACTTTTCAAGGTAATTTTTAATAATTTTATCTAATGCTTGAGATATAATTCTAGTTACTTGAGATAACATGCCCCATCTGCCGGTACAGTTTAAGTAGTCAGAAGTTGAAACACTTATTTCTTGGGATAGCTCTGATATCTTATTTGTTATATCACTTAAAGACTGAGTTATTAGCTTTAAAGGAACCAGATTTTTGATAATAAAAAAACCATTTTTTTGTAGTATTTCCATATGATTAACACCTGACATCAATGACTGATAAGTAATCTGTTAAAGGTACAACAGAAGAAATTTTGAATCCTTTTACTTGTTTGAGTATTTTTTCCCAATCGCTTAATGTTCTTAGTTTACCTCCTGTTTCAACCATTACATTAATATCTACAGAGCCTCCAGCTGGAGAGCGGTAATCTAAAATAGTTTCTATCAATAAAATACGAGATATTCCTTTGACCAATTTTAAATAAGACAATACTTTATCATCATCATAATGCTGTAGAAAGCGGCAAAAGACACCTAATTCATAATTTGTAGCTGATAGTTCTTCCTGAGTTATAAGTTTGACTTTTAAATTTTCTACTAACTGTCTTGGCACTTTATGTTCGTTATATAGGTCTATAGAACCTTTATTGTGTATATCAGAATAAGCAAGAAATAAAGAGTGTACACCAAATAGCAATATATTCTTAGCACCATCTATATTAATCCTAGAATTAAACTCTTTAGTATCAAACCTAGAATATCCTAGCAATGCTTGGTAAAACGCTATTTTCTTATCTTCTGATGCTTCTCTTTCCTTAAAAGATTCAAATGAAGAGATTGACTCCTGTTTTAGTATATCAGCAATCTTTAACCAATTCTTTTCAGCGGCAACTCTCGCCCACATTGTTGCTGCTTTTGGCAAAAATGGTATTTCCTTAAAACACTTACCTTTTAATGATAGTTGCCACAAGTCGTTATTCTTATCATAATCAATAAACCCTATTTCCCACAACGCCCTTAACAGCCTTTCTAGGTTTGGTACGATAATGTTTAACTTTTTAGATAAAACCGGCATAGTTGCAGGTAAAATATTTAACAAATCAAGTTCAATAGCAACGCTTGTTAGGTAAGTTTTCCAAAAGGCTGAAAGTTCTGCAGAAATCCTATGCACTTGAGATTCTTTACCTAAATCAAAAATACTAAACTTTACATTTCCGGTAATATCGATTTGTCTTAACACACCTTCAAAAGTTTCAACTTTTGCCATCCCATTATAGAATGCTTCTACCATTTTAAATCTCTGCTGGTAAACAGGATCACCATTAATATCTATATGAAACCAACCATGTTGATCTTCTGCAATAGAATACCCTTTATGAAAAACATTAAGATTCTTATACCATTTATTATGTACTAACTTTCCATGATGATTAATATGTGTAGCTTTACCATCCTTATAGACTACAGCGATACCATCCTTAAAATCTCCAACATAATCATATTCCTCCTGATAAATCCTGTTGCCATTTAAATTAATATGAAAACATTTATCATGTCTTCTAACTACACAAGCATCTTCCTGATAATTTCCAATCCATTGATAAGACTGTTTGTATACTCTACATCCAGATGGATCAATATGGTAACACCCTGTATCATCTTCTACGGCTGCTCTATTGAAGTAGAATCCAAAAGTTTTTAGAAATCTATTATGATAAACTGCTTCTCCTCTTACATTGATATGATAAGCACCTGTCTGATCATAAACCGGTGCAAGACCGGGCTCATGAAATTTACCAACCTTTATAAACCTATTTTCATACAAAGGATTTCCTAGCAACTCGTGAAAACTCTCACACGGTGAAATTTTAATAGATTTAAGATTATCTTTGATTAATTGATCAAAGGTTTTCTCATGTTGCATGTTTTGCATAATTTGTAATTTAAATAATTCTTTTGTAAGCTTAGGTACTCACTACTCTGCCATATTTCCTCGAGTTTAACCTCATTAACATTACCAAAATTTCCTAATGTCTTACGGAGTTCATCTGGAGCACAGCAAGGACTAAACTTTCCTTCATTGTTTATCCATGCTTCTTTACCTAAAAATGGGCATTGACCACCTGGAGCCAAATCCTTAATACCTTCTTGAGAAAGGATTGTGAAATTTTCTAATTTTATCTTTTTACCATTTGGCAATAGCATATTATCTCTAAGTTCGTATAACCTTCTCACCTCCGTGTTCCATCTACTAATTGCTAACTCATCTCTTCTCATAGATAGATCCTTAATTTCCTCAAAATGTGCCCAAAGATGATGTCCTTTAACTCTATCTATGCCGTTTTTTATGGCCATCTTAACTATGTCATAGAGTTCATGTAAATTACTTTCCAAAAATGTTAATTGTAAAGTAACGGTACACCTTTCACCTGTATCGCTAAAGTATTTATCTCTAACTTCAAGGAAAGTTTTTAAGTTTTCTGTCACTACTTCCCATTTTGAACCTTTCATGATTCTTTCATGAGTTTCTTTAGTTGCCCCATTCCAGGAAATCTTAACATCAGATAAAATTGGTACCAATAGTTCAGCCCATTTTCTAGCTCCTTTAATAGGAAAAGAACCATTGGTTGTGAGGTTAAGCTTAAGGCTGAACTCATGGCACAAATTGATTATTTCATCAAAGCTTTTATACATTAAAGGCTCACCCATAGTAGAAGGAATGATTTCCCTTAAAGGTGTGCCAGCTGCTTCCTTAATTACTTTTCTGATAGTTTCTATCGACAGTATCTTAGGTTTTATTCCTTTAGCTTTCTTTTCTTCTTTAACTTTGCTGTATGGTGAAAAACATTCGCACATTATACAAGCAAAATTGCAGTAATCTGGATTAGTATCAAAAGTAATTCTCCAAGGACCAGGTTTAACAGCTACTGATTTGCCTTTCTTTTCAATAGCATTACGGTAAATCTTGTTAAGTTTCTCAGTATGCTCACCTATAGAAGGTATATTTCCATTTTCAGTATAAGGATAGCCTTTTTGGGTAAGTTTACTATATAACCCCTGATCTGTAGATAGGATTTGCATTTTTTCTGATAAACTACTTGCATCTCTGTGCTTAAATAATAGTCCATCTCTTACATATTCTGCCATACCACCATAATCGGCTGTTATAACTGGTATTCTAAGTTGCTGTGCTTCATGTATTACTAACGGTGAATTTTCACCCCAAATTGAAGGAACGACTATTGCATCAACTTTATTAAATACGTCAGTAACTATATTCTTGTTATCGTAACTTCCCATCCACTCTATTCTTTCTTTAACAACAGGTGAAAACTGATCGGAAATCGCCTTTAAAGCTTTAGTTTCTTCTCTTGCTACTCCCCAAATTCTAAGTTTTGCTTTAGATGATAAGTGAGAAAAAGCTTTCAATAATAGATCAACACCTTTCTCGGGAGTATGAGTACCAATATAACCGAAAATAAACTCTTTTTCTTGTATTCTATTTCTATTCTTAAGACGATTGAGATCAAAACCATAATCAAGATAAGAAATTTTGTTTATCGGAACATTAAAATCCTGAGTAAATTTATCCATCAAGAATTTCGATGGGGAAATAAAGTAATCTATATAGTCTATTATTTTCCTTGTGTGCTTCATTCTAGTTGCAACCCATTGTTCCCAATAATTTAGGTCTGAATTCAGGAATTCTTCATCTCCTGTAAAATATCCTTTGTAACATTGGGTTGCACATTTTTGATCCTTTTGTCCATCACAAAGCCGTAACAAATCTTCAGAATTGCGTTGAATAAACCTTCCTCTTGGACACATTAACCAAAAGTCATGTAGCGTAAAAATTGTAGGTATATTTTCTTTAAAAGCAATTTCTGGTAAAGTAATTGATAGATGATTAAGATGACCAAAATGTATAAGATCTGGCTGAAAGTTATCTATTACTCTTTTAAATTGTATATCTACTTCTTCATTAATAAATTTGTAACGGTATTTAGCTATGGGTATATTAATTAAATGCAGTAGGATTCTGGAATCACTACGATCTAGTACTGTAGTGTAATAAAAATCAGGTAAAAAGCTATTTTCATACCTAGTAAATACTTGTACCTCATTGTTATTTGCTAGTTCATGAGCAAGAGTTTGGCTATAAACCTCTGAACCAGCACTATAATAAGGAGGGTAACCATGAATAACTTTTAATATTTTCATATATTACCATATCTATATTGTTAGGATATTCTTGTGTATTGTTTTGTAGACTTTTTATAAATTTACTTAATCCTACTTCTAATGAATGTTTTGGAGACCAACCAAGTAGCTCTTTAGCTCTAGTAAAATCACCATGGAACTTAGTTACATCAAAATTTCTTGGAGGATAAAAATCAATTCTAGAATCACTTTTCGTGACTTTTAATATTGTTTTTGCTAAGTTTTCTAAAGTACATGGGCTATTAGTAGTAAGATGAATAGCAGGAAGAGAAGATTTTTCGCTTTGTAAATATTTAACAGTTAAGCATATACCCTCTATAACATCATCCAAATAGGTAAAATCAAAAACACATTCTTTACCTTCTATTTTAATTGGATCACCTCTTAATGCATTAATACAGAGTGCAGGAATTACTCTACTGTTATGATCTAGTAAACCACCGTATACATTTGAAAAGCGTAATATTGCTACATTAAAATCTTTTGAACTTGTTATTTGTTCCTCAATAAATGCTTTACCTTTTGCATAATTATTTATTGGATCGATACTAGCAGATTCTGTAACTGGCAGTTCCTTCTGCTCTCCATAGACTTCCCTACTACTTGCATATATAAACCATGGTTTATTTGGAAGTGACTTACATAACCCTAAAAACCGCATTGTACCATCAACATTAATTTTTTGACACAGTGTAGGATAAAGTTCACCATGTATAACTCGAGAAATTGCAGCCAGATGAATGATTCCTGTACACTGAGCAAGTAGTGGTACTATATCTTCTGAAAAAAAACTGAGTGGATTATCGCGAAACCTAATATCGCAGCTTATTACTTCATGGCCTTGGTTTTCTAACTTTTTCACCAAGGTTGACCCTATCAAACCTGCAGCACCTGTTATTAATATCCCCATGTATACCCTCTACTACAACTAGGAAAATTTGTCGTACCAATTATCTTACAAGTAAGAATTAAAAGGTATTATAAAACCAGTATAAAACAAATGTCAACTTAAATTAATGAATAAAAAAATGTAGTTATGAAATAAAAGTTGGCTGCCTTCTTTCTTGAAAATAGTGTTCGGCTTTAATCAAATCCTCCTTATTATTTACTCCCATTGCTTCTCTTTCATCAGAAACTACATAACCTACACTCAAGTTATTGTTTGCTGCAATGGGCACTATATCATTAAGACAATATTCATTGGTCGAATTATTAAATTTTATTTCTTTTACTAAGGTAAAGAGATCTTTAGCATATGAAGCCATTATTCCAGAGTTTGCAAGAAGCATTTTATCTCCATTTTTTAGGATTTTTTGAACATTTCCGTAATTATCAATTACTAATCTTCCATATTGTTCATCTTGACTATTGAATCCAAGAAGAACTAAATTATTATACTTTAAACAATCAGTCATTTTCATAACTGTATCGCTAGATATAAAAGGAGTGTCTCCATACTGTACTAAAACTATGTCTTGATCAGATAACTCCTCCAGATTTTCTAGAGCAATTTTAACTGCAGTGCCAGTACCTGTAATATCTTCTTGAATTATTAGTTTTATATTGTATTGATCGATTATACTTTTTAGGGTATCAAACCTTTCTAAATCTTTTAGAAGGGAGTTGTTAACAACAATTGATAAGCTTTTTAGACTCAGCGATTTTGCATTAGAAATTATATGTTCTAAAAGAGTAAGATTTCCCACTTGGTGCAACGCTTTTGAATATTCAGAATTCATTCTACTGCTCTTTCCTGCTGCTAATATTATCAAAATTTTACTCATACATAATTCAGGAATTGATTAGGTAGTAAGTTAATTTATAATTAGTAAGATGTAAAGTCCACTTTGATTTTCTAGACGAAGATAACTACCATCGAACAGACAAAATTCGTTAAATTAGCATCTGTAGTAATTCTTAAGTAAAATTTTAGAAAGAGACGCCCCATAGTTATAATTGAGTGTGTGCTACTTTCAAGTATGGTTTTTATTGATGAAACCTCTTAGACCACTCTGTTTGAAATAAGGTAACTACTGCTTAATTCACCAAAAAGCCTGTAATTAAGTTTTAAAGCGAGTTTGCCCAAAACACACAAATCGATTGTACCTCTTTAGCGTCTGTAATGCCCTTTAAAATTTGAATAAAAGGTACTTTTGTTAATTCTATTAGTATAAAATAAACTTGTGCATGATTTTGTCGTCATTTTTATTCATTGTAAAGAAAATTTTGTATGAAAGTTTTTTAGAAAACTCACTTACCCCTCTTAAATGTTCTGAACATTCTGAAAATTTGAATAAGTGAAAACATAGGCTGTTTGTAAACAAAAAAGTAATTGCTATTTTCAGAAACTTTTTGAAAAATTACCACAAAACATCTAAATCTTTAATAGGCAAGACCGCACCATTTGCTTGTAGATAGTAATGTGTTGGCTTTATTAACTTGTGCTCTACTTTATCTCCTACTGAAACTTTAAATTCCATATCCTGCACACAAAGAAATCCATATTTAGAATTGGTCCCATATCCTGCAGCATTACGAAAGAATTTAATCTGTCCAAGAGTTGCAAGATTATTTATTCTTTCTCTAATATTGCGCTCACTGCCAAGACCCTCTTCTCCTTCAAAACGCTTTGCAAATTGTCCAGCAGTATAAATATTACCTTGATATGCGCTACTGCGAATTAAACTCAAGATAACCTCATGTTTTCTCATCCGTTCTAAATCCAACTTTTTACTATATTGATCTCTGATTATTGGTTCTGAATTTAAAACTGAATTGTCATGTACAAATGCCCCATTTTTCCAGTAAAGTGTCATTTGCCCGTTATTGCACTGCGAATAGTTAGATTTTTTGCGCGATAAAATTCTCTCATCAGGAGAAGCATTAGCTTTATCTGGTCTAGTCAAATACCAACGAGACCTTACTGTATTATTCCATGCTGTTGAACCGCCTGTGCCAGTTTTACGTATTATTCCCGCATCAGAAGGGTGGGCAAGTAATAAAACAGCTCCTTTTATTGCTTGAGCTATTCGACCACAACAACCTTGAATAAATTGTCTCACATGAGAACGGTCGTTTTCATTTCCTCCAAATAGGTCTGCTGCTGTATCTAATATCACAAGCTTCGGCTGAAACGATTCAATATCCTCAAGTAACTCTTGAAAGTACGTAGTTAATTGACCAGTATCTTTGTTATTAAAAACCATAAGTTGATTATTGTGCCCTGCTCGTGACCATAAGCCAACATTATCCTGAAAATCAGAAGATTCCATACCTGATTGATAAAATTCATTTATTGCGCATTGCCGACGCCAAAGTTCTTCTTCATCATCTTCACAGAACACACCATATGTCTTTATTTTTTCCAGATCTATTCCAAGCCAAGGTTTACCAAAAGCAGCGGCTGTCATTAATTGTTGAGCAAGGAGAGATTTTCCAACACCACCATCACCATAAAGAGCTGTAACACTTCCTACAGGGAGCCAATCCTTAATAACCCACTTTCTTTCTGGAGGGATATTGGTCCAAACTGTAGTATCAATTCTTTTTGACTTTCTTGAAGAATAAGGGCTTTTGTTGTTAAGGATAAATTCTTCAACGTTCATTCCTTCTAGCACACTATCTGCAGCATCCCAAGATTTTGGCTTATCTTGAGGAATCTTGAGAATAGAAAGTGATGCAACTCCAAAACCAGAAAGCTTTTTTGTGGCTTCTTGAGCATAATCTTTTCCAGGATCATCGTTATCTGGCCATATAATAATGTGTTTACCTTTAAGTGGAGTCCAATCAGTTTTCTCAATAGGTGCTTTTGCTCCAAACATTGCTGTTGTTGCAGTGATCCCTTGTTCTATGAGTAGCTCAGCACATTTTTCCCCTTCTACCAATATCACTCTATCAGATTTAGTGATGCCTGGAATGTTATACAGAGGCCTGATCTCAGGTGCAGTAAAGGTAGATTTTTTAGCATCAAATGGTTGATAACTTTTTCCTGAAGCAGTATCATAACGATATTTGCTGGCAATCAACTGATTATCCTGGTCGAGATAGTCCCATTGAGTTATTCTCTTTTGCTCTTTAGTAGGTCGCTTGTTACATCCTATCCATTCACTTATCGAAGAAATTACTTCAACAAATTCTATTTTAGCGTTTTTCCCATGTGCAGCTGCCCAAAGATCAATAATGTCACCACCGTCCCCAGTTGCAAAATCAATCCATAATCCGACCTTGCCATACGCTAATTCAACTTTGAGGCTTTTGCCTTTATTACCTTGTACATCACCTATCTGAAATTTGTCACCATGAAAAGTTCCTCTTGGAAATAAATAAGAGAGGCATGATCTGATGTTTAATAATAGTTGTCTTTTTATTTCTTCTACATCAAATGGTTCTAAATGTGAGACAGCGTCGTTAAAATCATAATTTAAAGTATTTTTTTCTTTGACATCAGTTAAAAAATCTTGTACCATAGGTTGAAGCTCCTTTTAAAGTTAAGTGTTTGAAAGGTTTTTGAGCAAGGCTGTATTGGTTGCGGTCTTGTTCTCTTAATCATGAAGTAAAAAATGTAGTAGGTGGTTCTCTTGGCAAAGCTTGAAAATATATTAATAAGTGAAGGAAGTCAGTTCAGGTTTATAGTAAAGGTAAGATTGAAGGCTCTTAGAGTTTTCTTTCTTTTAAGACAAAATACTCTAATGTAATTCTACAATATTTTCCTCACTATGTCAACTTCCTATTAAATAATCATAATGCTTCTATTTTGTCACATTGATATATTACATATTTATAGTATGTAATATATATTATATATAAGGAAATTTGCCATTTAACATTTTGGTTAAACCTCCACATATACGCAGCTTTGGAGCCGATTGGCAATTTTGCCAAATGAAATTTTATTTGCCATTTGAAATTCTCTTAAGGTATTGATTTTCTTGTATTTCTCTTTGTAAGTTCATCTGGTTATTTGGTAGGTTTGCCAAATGATTTGCATTTTGAAGCTTACTTTAATAAGTAAATATACCTATATGCTAGAAAATTTATAACAGTTGCTTACTGCATAAACTAAGTTCACTTATTAACATAACTCAAGAGATGCTTATATTTCTGTACCATTTACTATAGTATACCGGATCCCTTATCGATCTTTCCGGAAGTGAGGGAAATTTTTCCAAAACACTTTTACTCCTTATTATAAAAACATCTAACTTTAAACTTACACTGTTCCCTTACTATATATGTTCACCAAAATTATAAAAACTGTTCACTTTTTTAAAAAATTTTGCACAACTCCGCTTTCTATTAGCTTTCATACTCCACTAAATGACTTCTTTTCTAAACGATATATACTAGAAATGCAGTCCGAAATATGAATTGCTCTAAAATTTTTTTCATTACGATTTTTCTATTAAACTTTAATAGAGCTTAACACATTTACAATATACTCAGGGAAGAGATTTTCCGTCTATAAGAAGTAGCCACAAAATGCTATATTAGTAAAGTTATTCATAATAATTATTTGTGAATTAAGTGCTTTAGATTCGAGATTACATAGATTTTTGGCAGTTTAAGCCATTTTAGATTGAAAAATGAAATCTCCAAAAAGGAAAAAACCCGGCTATATTAAAGGGTTAAGAGTAATTTAAGTTTGAAATTCAAAAAAACTGTAACCGTTCACGCAATGGCGTCAACTTAAGAGCCTTCATTAGCAGACTCTCCTAAAGACATGATGGCGTTTAGGCTTATCAACTTTGTCCATTCACGGTATAAGAAAGTAGTTTACAAAAATTGCATAATTAGTATAAAAAACAATAAACTAGATAGATGAGGGGTTGATGATAGAGGTGCTACAAGAAAAGATTGTGGTATTGGAGTCAGAAGTTGGTACTCTGAAAGCAGAGAATGATAAGTTAAGGACAAAAATAATTGAGCTAGAGGATAAGCTGGGTTTAAATTCAAAAAATTCATCGCTGCCACCATCGCAAGATGTATATCGCAAAAAGACAAAAAAGAAGAGCGATAAAAAACCAGGCGGGCAGCCAGGACATGAAGCGCACAAGCGGGAATTGATGGTAGCAGATGAGGTGGTAAAATGTTCAATTGATACAATTTGCATGTGTGGAAGCCAAGTTATTTTAGAAGAAGAAACTGTGCATCAAAAGGTTGAATTGCCAAAAATTAAACCGATAGTGACTGAATATAGGCTACAAAAAGGCTACTGTAAGGCGTGTAAGAAAAGGATCTCAGCTAGTCTGCCTGAAGGTGTGACAAGGGATCTTTTAGGAGCTAATGCAAAAGCAGTAATTAGCAGTTTTAGTGGATTTTTTATCAATTCAAAAAGGGAAGTACAGCAAATTTTGAGCAGCATATTTAATCTGAATATAAGCCTAGGTTTGGTATCAAAGACCGAGGGTAGAGTATCAGAAAAATGTATATCTGAATACGAAAAAATAAGAGAAGAGCTACGGAAAAGCAAGTATTTACATATAGATGAAACAAGCCATAGGAACCAGGGAAAGAAAGGTTGGAGTTGGGTAGTAACGAATAAAACAGCAACACTTATGAAGTTAGTTGGATCTCGCGGAAAGAAGATATTAAAAGGGCTATTGCCAGAGTATGATGGAATAGTTATAAGCGATAGGTATGCTGCGTATAATTACTTTAATCGTGAAAACAGACAGATATGCTGGGCCCATTTAGCAAGGGACTTTGAAAGGTTTTTTTACAGTAAAAATGTTGAAGTGAGCAGAATTGGCGCAGCATTAAAATCGCTGAGCAACAGGGTATTTGTGGTAGATAGAGCACGTAAACAAAACCTGATAGACAATTTAAGATTTTTCCGGTTAATGAGGAAGATTCGAAAAAGGGTGAAACATTTTTTGCGAGAGATAACAAGGGTTGCAAAAGGAACTCAGGCCTCGAGAATGGCTGCCAATATACTACGTTCTGAAGATATGATGTGGAGATTCGTGCGCAATCCTGATCTGATCGAGACAACCAATAACCTTGCAGAACGTCAGGCTAGACGGTACGTCATTTATCGTAAAAATAGTTTTTTCACTTGGTCAGAACGTGGAGAAAAGTTCATTGAAAGAATGCTTTCGATATTTTTGACTGCACGTTTGAATGATCAGAATCCTGTCCAGAAACTACAGAATTTAGTCGCTATTCCTGCCTAATTGGGAATATTCCGTGAACGGTTACAAAAACTTCTTAATTGCTTTAAAAGCTAGGATTATAGAGGGTTTTTGAGTGTAGCCCAGTTTCAGGTAAAACCTTATATATTATATATATAATAAATAATAATATATAATAATAGAACATATAGGATATGTACCTTTCATAATACCTACCTAAATATTATTAACGCGCTTAAATGTTTAATTTGTTACTTTTTTAATAACAAGTTAAGCAAAAAAACATGAACTGTAATAAGTTTATTATAATATAAACCTTAAGCGAAGTTCCGCGGTGGCCATCTGCTCAACTGAAATGGTTTTCAAAAAGGCTAATATACCGTCCATTTAAATTTTTAACCGAAATATAAAAGTCGTTTTAACCGCGTTTTTAAAGCTACTCATGACCTAGATGAAGAGAATTACCCCCTTAGTCAAAGAACGCTTGTAACATAGCTTAAAATTGAAATAAATAGCATTACTAAGTATCTCCTACCACAATAAATCTCTTCTTAGCAAAAATACACATTTAATTTTATCATATCTTTTATTTATTGCAAAGATTTTTTTCATGTGGTAGGAGTGCTGTTGGTGTTCGTAGAAATTAAGAGCTACTTAAAAAGATACAAAAAAAGGGAGGGGACAAAAAAGCACTACCCTTTAAATGAGTTTAAATGCTATTTATAGAGTTGTTTGTAGTTAAAGCAATAGGAGGCTACCTGTCCTTGTAAAGATATTCTAGCAGGTTTCTTCTCCTTCCTTTCTCAATTCTTTTGCTTATCTCTATTTAAAGTTAAAATATAAAGAACTTTTATTATTATAACAACTATTTTAATGAATTTAATTAACTGGTTTTGACAATTTTGAAATTTATTTAAACTTTTTTGAAAAATCTCCGGAAAAAGTAGTAAGAAATCCGGTATATATATAATAGAAGGGCATTGTTTCAACGAGGTAGATGCACTTTAAGTACGAGAGCTTCAAGAAAATGTCAATCCTACCACTAACAAACAAACATTTAGTAGAAAGGAAATTTGGTGAGCTTGAGAATTTATATTTTTTTAGATGAGATAAAAACTTCGTTTTAAAGCTAGATGTGACTTTATGGGTTTATACAACAGCACTGCACCAAAGAACGCATATAACACCCTTTAAAACTTAATTAAATGGCATTATCAGCAACCTTACTACTATAGAACAAACCTGTATATAAGTCTAACACGATTTTTGTACTTTGCAAATAAAAAAATTGAACAGTTTTTGTAATTTTGGTGAATATATATATAACAAGAAAACAACTTTCTGCAGTAGCACATAATTCTCATTGTTGGACTACAAAAACCTATGAATTGCTGGTGTACTTTGCAGGAACCAAACGATATTTTGGGAATCGGTGCCACTCATAGTTTTAAATAATGAATATGTCAATTTTAACACTCGACCTCGGCAAGCAAACAGGCTGGGCAATTCTTACAGATGGAGTAATTGAAAGTGGAAGCAAAAGTTTTCATGGTAGTCGTTTCAGTGGAGGTGTTCTTAAACTTTCGTAATTGGCTCAATTCCTTGAAGCATAAGTTCACTGCAGTGTATTTTGAGGAAGTAAGAAGACATCTAGGAACTGATGCAGCTCATTGCTACGGTGGGTTTTTGGCTGTTCTCTCTGCTTGGTGTGAAGAACATCATGTGCCATACAAAGGTGTTAATGTTAAAACTATAAAACGCTTTATAGCAGGCAAAGGCAATGCAAGTAAGAGTGAAGTTATTGAAGCTGTAAAGGAAAAAGGGTTTTTGCCTAAAGATGATAATGAGGCGGATGCTTTGGCATTAATGTTTTACGCTATGAATCTTGGTAAAGATTTTAACACATAAAAAATACCGTAAAAGTGGGTCCTTTCGGCCATATTGGCGGGTTTGGTGGGTCAGACCCCAGGCCTTCTTTAGCGTCAGAGATATTTTAAATATTAACTTTTTAATTATTAAGAATTTAAATTATATGAATTTAGCAATCCACTACTATCCTGTTGAAAATCTTGTCGAATATGATCGCAACCCTCGCAAGAATGACGATGTGGTCAACAGAATGTGTGCTTCAATCAGGGAATTTGGCTTTCGTATACCAATAGTTGCAAAAAGCGATGGAACTGTGGTTGATGGTCATTTAAGACTTAAAGCAGCAAGAAAACTTGGTATGGAAAGTATTCCAGTAGTCCTCAGTGATAATTTAAATGAACCACAAACTAAAGCTTTTCGACTACTTGCCAATCAATCAGCTAATTGGGCAAAGTGGGATGATGATCTTTTAAAGGTAGAAATTCAAGAGCTAGAAGATTTGCAGTTTGACCTTAAAATGACTGGATTTGAATTAGAAAAAGTTCAACGATTTCTCGATGATTTTAATGGTGAAAAAGAAGATTTTTCTGACTTAGCTATTGATGACAAAAAAGTAACAAAACCAGGTGATCTTTGGATTTTAGGTGATCATAGAATCTATTGTGGTGATAGCTCTGTAGTTGAATCATATAAAGCGCTGTTAGATGATAAAATGGCAGACATTACTGTTTGTGATCCTCCATATAACGTTGATTATGGTAATAGCCAAGACAAAAAGATATTAAATGATAATCAAGGTGAAAAGTATGAGATTTTTCTCTATGACATCTGTTCCCATATTTTAGCATATACGAAAGGAGCAATTTACATCTGCATATCATCATCAGAGTTTTCAACATTGGAAAAAGCATTTGAGGAGGCAGGAGGAAAATGGTCAACATTTATCATTTGGGCAAAGAATCATTTTACACTAGGCAGATCTGATTATCAGAGACAATATGAAGCAATGCTCTATGGATGGAAAAGCGGCAATAAACGTGAGTGGCATGGCGGTAGAAATCAAAATGATCTATGGTTTTATGATAAGCCAACACATAACTCACTACATCCAACAATGAAGCCAGTAGAATTAATGGAAAGAGCAATAGTTAATAGCAGTAGACCAGGAGATATAGTACTTGATCCATTTAGTGGCTCTGGAAGTACACTGATTGCATGTGAGAGAACAGGAAGAATTTGCAGAACAATAGAGCTAGATTCAAAATTTGTAGATGTAACCATAAAACGTTGGCAAATATACACAGGTAGGAAGGCAATTCTTTCTGGTACTGACAAAACTTTTGCACAAATTCAAGAAGAAAAACAGCAATAAAGGGGCAAAAAAAGTGGAAAAGATCACACAAACGGAATGGGCAAAAGAACTAGGAGTTTCAAAGCAATATGTCTGTTATTTAGTAAAAAAAGGAATAGTTGAGTTGGAGGATGGTTTGATCAATAGAGAGCAAGCAAATGAAGCGGTAGCAGCAATAAGAGATCCAAGTCAGCCACTGAGGAGGAAAAATCCAGAAAACGAAAATACAAGTAACCTTTCCACAATGTTGCTTAAAACTCGAATAAAAAATGAAATGGAACGAGGTAAACTACTTGAGGCGAAAGCTAAGGCTGAGATAGGAGAACTTGTAGCAGTAGAGGAAGTAAAGCGCGATGCATTTAATGTAGCAAGAGTTGTCCGTAATAATTTGCTTAATATTCCAAATAGAGTTTCAGCACTGCTTGCATCACTGAGTGACACTGAAAAGATTCATATGGCGCTAACCGAAGAGATTACAAACTCATTACAAGAATTATCTAATATTAAGTTTTAAATAATGTCTGCTAACTTAAGTTTAGAATTAATAAAGTGTCTCATTAATCAACCAGGAGTGGATGTAAATGTTAGAGGATTAAATGGAAAGACACCGCTGCATTATGCAGTAGAAATTAACGAGTGTGGTATGGTTGCACTCTTACTGAACAGGAAAAATATTAATCCACTGATCACTGATGATGGTAAAAGTGCGCTCTCTTGTGCAAGAGAAGAAATATTACAGGCGCTAATTAATAACAAATACGGATCAGAGCAAGATAGCTTACTCCACTTAGCTGCGATGTTGAATGAAGCAAATGCTGTAAGGTTTTTACTCGACAAAGGGGTTAATGTTAATGAGCAGAATGCTCTACTACATACAGCATTACACTTAGCAGCAGGAGCTGGAAATGAAGAAATAGTAGAAATTTTAATTAGAGAAGGAAATGCGGATAAGGACATTCTTGATGCGAGAAATCACGCAGCAATTCATTATGCAGTAAACAACAAGAAAATAGGAGTAGTAAAAAAACTAGTAGACCTCGATGCAAATGTAAATAGGACCGGTAGTGGAGAAAATGCAACAAAGTTATCACCTCTTCACAATGCTGTAAGCGTTAGCAATTATGATGAACGAGATTTGTGTTTGGATATTGTAAGGTGTTTAACAAATGCTCCAAACTCCAAGGTCAATTTACAAGACTATGAAAATAAAACACCATTACATTATGCTGAAAGACTTAAAACAATAGAGGTTTTACTAACGCGAGAAGATATAGATCCTTTGATTAGAGATGATAAAGGCAAAACACCATTTTGTTATGCAAGAGAAAGGAATAAACAAGATATAGTGGAAATTTTAATGAGTAGTAAATATGGAGAAGATAAAAACAGTTTACTTCATTTAGCTGCAAAAAAAGGATATGAGGAGTTCCTAGAAGAGATTTTAGAAGAGGGAGTTGAAGTAGATATTTTAAACAATAAAGGAGAATCAGCGATATATCTTGCAGCAATAAATAGACATTTTAATATAGTAAAATTACTGCTAAAGAAAAGAGCAGATGCTACAGATGTTTTTCAGTACGCAATAACAACAAATAACGTAAAACTGATAAAGTTATTAAGCAAAGAAAAAGATATAGTTTTATTTGGAAAAAATGACAACTTTCCAACGTTTCATTTATTGAGCAATAAATATTTTGAAGAAAGGAAAATAGCAGACAAAAAAATAAAGAAATATATCAATATCATCTGTGTTTCTATAACAGTATGTGCAATAGCGATAGTGGGAATTTACCCTAACATTATAGCTGCAGTAATGGTGGGAATAGTTGCACTCATAGCTGCAATAGTAATGAGTAATTTAATTCAGAAGTATATAGAAGAAGCGCTTGAAAAGAAAATGTTTATTGAACTCGAAAGTGAGAAAACAAGTGAGAGCGTAAGTCCTAATTTAAGTGATGTTGAAGTATCATCTAATGATGGTGAAGAGCTAGCAATATGATATACGCCACATCATTTTCTGAAGGTTTAAAACCAGATCCAGAGCTTAAAGTATCAGAGTGGGCGAATGAGTATCGAGTTCTAGCACCAACTGCAGCATCAGAGCCAGGAAAGTGGAGAACGGAAAGAACTCCTTATTTAAAAGAAATCATGGATTCACTTTCTCCGTCCTCACCAGCAGAAAAAGTAGTATTTATGAAGGGAGCGCAGATTGGAGGAACAGAAGCTGGCAACAATTGGATTGGCTATATCATCGATCAAACACCAGGACCAATGCTAGTAGTACAGCCAACAGTTGAAATGGGAAAGCGTTGGTCAAAAGGAAGATTTGCGCCACTGATTGAAAGTACACCATGTTTAAAAAGTAAAGTAAAAGACCCAAGATCAAGAGATTCAGGCAATACTGTACAAAGTAAGGAATTTCCAGGTGGAATAGTAGTAATAACCGGAGCAAACAGCAGTGTAGGACTTCGCTCTATGCCAGTAAAGTATCTCTTTCTTGATGAAATAGATGCCTATCCAGGAGATTCAGGAGGAGAAGGAGATCCAGTACTGCTCAGTATTGCACGAACTAATACATTTGCACGGCGAAAGATTTTTTTAGTATCAACACCAACGATTCATGGAATAAGCAGAATTGAGAAAGAATTTGAAGCAACAGATAAGCAGTACTTTTTTGTACCATGTCCGTATTGTAATTACTATCAAGTTCTAAAATGGTCACAAATTAAATGGGAAAACAACGACTCAAGAACAGCACATTATGTCTGCACTGAATGTAGCGGCAAAATAGAAAATCATCAAAAGACAGAGATGCTAGACCGTGGAGAATGGAGAGCTACAAATCAAGTACACAATAGCAAAGTAATAGGATTTCACCTTTCAAGTCTTTATAGCCCAGTTGGGTGGTATAGTTGGCAACAAGCAGTAGAGGATTTTCTGCATGCAAAGGAAAGTGAACAATTACTGAAAGTTTGGATCAACACAACGCTTGGAGAAACCTGGGTAGATAAGGGAGAAGTACCAGACTGGAAGCAATTATTCAACAGAAGAGAATTTTTTCCCGTAGGCACAGTACCTAAGAGAGAAGTGGTACTTACTGCAGGTGTTGATGTTCAAAAAGATCGGTTAGAAGTAGAAGTTGTAGCATGGGGAAAAAGCCGTGAAAGTTGGTCAATAGACTACCGAGTATTTGAAGGAGACACAGGAAGTGGAGAAGTATGGAAAAAGCTTTCAGAGCTCCTCAATCATCATTTTATCGGTGAAAATGGGCTTGAATATATGATAAGTATGATGGCAGTTGATGCAGGATATGCAACACAGGAAGTTTACAACTGGGTAAGAGGTCATCAAGGGTCGGGAAGAGTAATGGCAGTAAAAGGTGTAAATACCCCGCCAACAATGTTGCAAATTTTTCTTTTCTTCTCGATTATTTCCAGGAGAGTTTGGTAGCTCTTTTACACGAAATACCACATTTACGTCCTCAAGGTTAATTTCAATTCTCTTGACTAACGTTCTAATAATATCACGTTTAGTTAGCCAGTCTGCGTTATCAAGGTTTGATGTAATATTGGAAGAAAAGTCTTCTAAATTGGTTACAACCAAAGTTAATTCCTGTTTTAATTTCTTTTGATCGAATATCCTTTTCTTCTCCTCTTCAATTGTTTTTAAACTTTGTTTCATTGCTTTAATTCGTGGTTCAAATTCTTCTTGATTAATATATTCTTGAGCATAACTATCAATAAGTCTAGCAATACCACGTTTTAATTTATTTTCTTGTTTCTCTAGTAAATCGCTTTTTTGATCCCATGATGATTTTTTAAGCTCTGAAAGTCTACGCCTGTATTCTTCTAAAACCCTATTTGGATTTTTCAATAAATGCTTAACCTCTTCCCACACGGCTGTTTCTAATGCATCTGTACGAATGTGTTTATTATCACAAATTTTATTACCACCAAAACGGTAAGAATCTCTACCAATACAACGATAATAAGCATAATGATCAATTTTTTCTCCTCGCTTATTTCTTACAGGACTTCCGTAATATGCATAACGACAACGCTTACATACGATTAAACCTTGTAGTAAATGTTTTGCTCCTCTTTCTCTTGTCCTTGCTATTTTTCTATTCTCAGCTAATTGTTCTTGAACTATATCAAATACATCTTCGTCCACTATATTTGGCACTTTAACATAAATCCAATTTGCTTTTTCAACAGAATAGGTAGAGTAATTATCTTTCGGTTGTTCACAAGAATGTTTCTGTGGTCTGATATGTTGTAACTTTATACCTACTTTTGTTTTACCAAAAGCCGCTTGTCCTTTGTAAGCAGGATTTTTTAACATACCCCAAATCACACTTCTATCCCAGCACTTTTTTCCTGTTCGTGTTATAATAGACATAGTGTTTAGCCGACGACACACTTCCCCAATACTTGTCCTTTCTCTTCCTATCCACAAAAATACTTTCCTAACAACATTAGCTTCTTCTTCGTTTATTTCAAATAAAGCTTGTCCTCCTCCCATATATTTATCTATATAACGATAACCATAAGGAGCTCCTCCCATTACGCTTACACAACCTTTATTAGCTGCATAAATCTTTCCGCGACGACTTCGTTCCATAATTTTCGCTCGTTCATATTCTGCTATCATACCTTGCATTTGTAACAGCAATTGAGATTCTGGATTATCGTTAATCTCATAATTTAAGAAAACCGTTTCTGCTCCTGCTTTCTCAAATTCTTCAAGTAATACCATTTGATATGCATATTTTCTAGATAAGCGATCAGGTGAATGAATGTAAATTCTATCAATTTTACCTTCTGTTACTTTATCACGTAACTTTTCTAGATCAGGACGGACTAGATTAGATCCACTGTAGCCATTATCAATAAATTTATACTCACTTAATAATTTGTATCCATCCGTACTAATTTGCTTCTCTAAAGCTGCAACTTGACTTGCTATTGTATTTTCTTGTGCTTGTTTCCCCGAAGAAACTCTTGCATATAAACTCACTGTTACCATTTGATCCTCCTTGAATCCCATTTTTATGTTTTAAATTTTTTTGGCTTACTTGCTTTGACACGGCTTTTTCATAAGCATCTAACAAATACTTTTCTGCCAACCGGTTAGTTTCATAGCTACAGCTAATCCGTATAGCTAATCTCTTATTTCCCATGAACTTTCCTTGAAATAATATGTTCATATCATTCATTGAAACTGATGGTTAATTGATTGTTGGCACTATAAATAAATGGCACTCTTGTTTTTGGACATAGAAGTTTTCGAGAAATGCTTTTCTCTAATTTTACGTTTTTTGCAACATTGTTGGCGGGGTAAATAAAGCGCTAGTACCACTTAGCAGCCCAAGTAGAGTAGATATAACAGTTGGTGGTCAAAAGCTAAAGAGAGGAATAAAGCTCTGGCCAGTAGGAGTGTCGATATTAAAGTCAGAGCTTTTTCAATTACTTAATATTTTGAAAGAAGAAGAGAAAGTGCCAGCAGGATATTGTCATTTTCCTGAGTATGCACCTGAATATTTTAAGCAGCTAACGGCAGAGCAATTAGTCAGCAAGGTAGTAAAAGGATACACCAAACAAGAGTGGCAAAAGGTAAGAGAAAGAAATGAAGTACTGGATTGCCGAATTTATGCGAGAGCAGCATCTATTGCGCTTGGAATCGATCGTTGGCCAGAGAGTAAATGGAATAGTTTAAGTGAAAAGCCAGAAAGCAAAAAACCTAAGAAAGTGAGACAAAGCAAATGGTTGAATGAGAAGTAAGATGTACAACGAAGAGTATTTAATTCAAGTCGAAGAAGCGATAAAGAAACTGCAAAATGGAGAGAGAGTAGTATCAATTGCATATGGTGACCATGTTGTAAGATATGCTGAAGTAGATATAAATGATTTACTAAGCTTAAGACAACGAATTAAGGCTGAATTGAAAATTGCAGGTATGAAGCCAAAGAGGAAAATTGTTTTTTCAACGAGTAAGGGGATCATATAATAATAAAAGTTGTTGAAAGGAACTTTATGACAAAAGTTATAGCAAAAGAATATACAGAATTTTTAGAGCAGCTCAAAGAACAGATTGCTACTAGTCGTTATAAAGCAGCACTAGCAGTAAATAGCAAGCTTATTGTGCTTTACCACCATATTGGTACAGAGATCTTAAAACGCCAAAAAGAGCATGGCTGGGGTGCTAAAATCATAGATCAGCTAAGTAAGGATTTGAGAAGCGCATTTCCAGAAATGAAGGGATTTAGTGCTAGGAATCTTACTTATATGCGTCAATTTGCTGCAGAATATCAAGATACTGAATTTACGCAGCAGGTTGCTGCACAATTGCCTTGGTTTCATATTGTAGTTATTTTAGATAAAGTAAAAGATCCAAAAGAAAGACTATTTTATTTTCAAAAAGCTATAGAGCACGGCTGGTCACGTAGTATAATGGTGATGCAAATCGAACGTGAATTGCACAAACGTCAAGGAAAAGCTGTTACTAACTTCAAAGATAAGTTACCTTCTCCCCAGTCAGATTTAGCACATTATACATTAAAAGATCCATATATTTTTGATTTTTTGAGTATAGGAGATGATGCTCATGAAAGAGAAGTAGAAAAAGGTCTTGTAGGCCATGTGGAAAAATTTCTGCTAGAGCTAGGGGAAGGATTTGCATTTGTAGGTAGGCAATTTCACTTAGATGTTGGAAATAAAGACTTCTATATTGATTTATTGTTTTACCATTTAAAGTTACGTTGCTTTGTAGTAATTGAGCTAAAAGACAAAGATTTCAAGCCAGAATATGCAGGTAAAATGAATTTTTATCTTTCAGCCGTTGATGATTTACTAAAGCACGAGACAGATCAACCATCTATAGGATTAATTTTATGCAAGTCAAAGGATAACGTGCTAGCTAAGTATACACTGAAAGACATAAATAAACCGATAGGGTTGGCAGAATATAAAATTACTGAAAATCTACCAGAGAATGTAAAGACAGCCTTGCCAACAATAGAAGAGCTAGAGGCTGAGTTATCCAAAGTTTCAGATAAGGAAAAGTAATGCTATTAAAATCGTTCAAGCAATTATTTAACAAACCAAAGATAAAAAGCTCAGCGTGGGATGCAGCAGGCTCAGGAAGAAGATTTTTTCACTTTCAACCAGAGTTAGGAAGTATAAACAATTTGCTGTCTCAAAACCTTGAAACTTTACGTAGTAGATCACGTGATATGGTGAGAAAAAACCCATATGCAGCAAATATCATTGATACAATAGTAAGTAACTCTATTGGAACAGGAATAAAACCACAATCAAAAGCAAGGGATGGAGAATTTCGAAAGAAGGTGCAAGAATTATGGCTAAAATGGACAGATGAAGCAGACAGTAACGGAGTAAGTGATTTTTATGGATTACAAGCTATAGTGTGCAGAAGTATGATAGAGGGAGGAGAATGTTTTGTACGTTTAAGAACGAGAAAGCTGGAAGATGGATTTTCTGTGCCATTACAACTGCAAGTACTAGAATCAGAGCATTTGGACAATAAGAGCAATAAAACACTAGCCAATGGTAATGTAATAAGAAACGGCATTGAGTTTAACAGGCTTGGACAAAGAGAGGCATATTACTTATTTAGAGAACACCCTGGTGAAGGTTCGTTTGGTGAATCAGTGAGAGTGCCAGCAAATGATGTTTTACATATTTATAGACCACTAAGACCTGGTCAGATTCGAGGAGAGCCATGGCTTTCGAGTATACTTCTGAAACTTTATGAGCTTGATCAATATGATGATGCAGAGCTGGTGAGAAAGAAAACTGCAGCAATGTTTGCTGGATTTATTACGAGACTCGATCCAGAAGCAAATATCATGGGAGAAGGTGAAAGTAATGAGCAAGGAGTAGCACTATCAGGTTTAGAGCCAGGAACAATGCAGCTTTTAGACCCAGGAGAGGACATAAAATTTTCAGAGCCATTGTAATGTGTATTTTACTTCGTAAAAAGCCTACCAATTCGCTTATATTTATTGTGGTGCGAGATAATACTAAAGCGTCATCTTTGACATATTGAGAAAAGTTCATTTTACCCTCTATATTAATGCTATCATGTAACATACAAGCGTACATAATAACGCTATCATTAAGATATCCAAACTATAAGTCAACCACTTTTTCAAAAAATATTTTCAATAAAAATGTAAGTCAATTAGCATCACAAAAAATCTAATTATTTACTTTTTCAAAAAGCACAAAAAAGTACCTACCTTTGTGAGAACAATTTAAACAAAAGCGGTGTTGTGAAAATAAAAACTTGAAATTTCTGCAACAAAGCCAAGCAAATTAGTTCGTACCTAAATGTGGCAAAAATAGGCTAATATAGCTGATTTTGTGATATAGTAGAATTATTATAAAGAAAAGTTCGAACAGATCTAGCGGTAGACCACACGATCCCAAAACGAAATGTTCTCACCGCCCTTGTTTTTTGGTGAGGGAAATGGTTGTATTATTTAGGTTATTAATAAGATATAATACTAAATTAATATTAATTTATTTAAGAACAATTAAGGCAAATTTATAACAAGAACAGAATTTAAAAGCAAACAAAAGATCCTATATTGAGCCTGTTGAGAGCCTTTTATCAAAAATTACTCCAAACTAAAAAAAATTTCAATTAGGGGTTGACAAATTTTAAAGGTGGAGTAATATGCCTAAAATGGATTCAGTTACTTATAGGTCGAGAAGTAGTGAATATGCAAAGAGAAAAAGCTAGAAGGTACCTAAGAATAGATTGTTACAAGATAGATAATAAGTGCAATAAAGTTAGCGGGTGGACAACACAGAACATAACAACGGAGAGGACTGAAATTCCTGAAGATGCAAAGATCAACATTTTTTATATGGTAGAAGGCAGCATGGAATCGTGTTGTGTATTGAAGTGAGTTTTAAGTAAACTTGGGAGATTTTTGAGTTTCTGCTTATGGATTACTATAGTAGCATAACAGAAGTTAGAATATGATGCAAGACAAGTTCGATCAAATAGTAGAGGTAATAAGTGCTACGTTGAAGCAGTATACAAACAAGTACAGTCTGATAGAAAGAAAAAGTTATGATTTCTACTAAATGTTGCAGTATTTTTATACGTTTTAGAGGAGGGTAATATGTTACGTCAGGATATTTCAGAAGTTTTATTTTCATCTATTAAAGAGGACGATCCTTATAGGTCATCTAAACTTCTTCAAATTGAACGTTGGTGCTATGCGCATTGGAAGATACATGAAGGATATGGTCATATCAGAAATAATTTTCTTGCGCAAGTGTTATCTAGTGAGGATTGCTGGGAGAAAGTTAATAATTTACATGGAGTGAAGCTCAATAGACAAATGGTAGGTAAAAAATTAATTGCGCCGGGTTCAGATAGTAACCCAAATCCATTTGGCACTGATAGATACAAAATTGCTTGCAGGTGTTGCTTGGAAGAGGATATCATCAAAATGTTTGAGAATCGTAAGCAGGAGCGTAATGTAGAAAATGAGGATTCGTTAAAGAGGTTAGTAAGTAATTTAAGCTATGGTGATCCCCTGAAAACTTTCTGGTCACACCTTATTGGCGGTTATATATCTAAGTTGAATTTGAAAGGTCGTCATCCATATGAGTATGGGCTTGACTGTGCTGTAGATAGGAAACAAGCAGAAGCAGTGGAGTTTTTTTGGAATAAGATAAAATCATTACCTGAAGATGAATTAAGTGCACAAAAGAAAGATGAAATTTTCATGAAAAATGCAGTTTACACAGCAGGAGGTAATTTTGGAGTCTGTTCCGATATATTTGAGTTTTTCTTTGATCAGATAAATCCTGATAGATATCCAGAGCTTTTAAGGAGAGATTTAGAGAAAAATGGTTGTTATGGTTCTTTAAACAGAATGAAGGAGATGCTCAGCTTTGATAAGTATCAGGAACTATTTGATTGTTTAAAACCAAGTGACATTTCAGAAGATTATTATAATGCCCGCTTGGACTCTATAGAAATACAAAAGTATTCGGGACGTTATGCAGATGCAGCTGAAAAGCTTTTTTTGCATATATGGACAAAAGAAGGGTTTGACAGTCATCGTGCTCTTGTAATAGATGAAGAAGTAATGGATTCATCTTCCTATCTTCATAGAAAACTCTTAGTACCTTGGGTGGAGAGGGGTTGTATGAAACCAGTATGGGCAGTACTAGATAAACTAGATTCTAATCAAATAAAGGAATTTATGACCTATAAACAAGCGGATTATATACGTTCTATATTAGAGCAAGTAGATAATAATTCATTAAATAAGTTTTTGTCCTATGGTAAGTCTATTAATAAGAATCCTAATCAAAAAAGTATACCTGGTCCAAGTGGTGATTTGGCTGAAGTGGAAGTTAGAAAAACACATAGTCAGTCCCATATAAGATTGGGTAAATAAAAAAACATTATATATTATTGGGGGATTCTATGCTAAATCAAGAGAAACTACAAGATTTTGAATTAATAGAGTTATTAATTCGAGAAGCAGGTTCAAATGTAGGAGCTAATCCAAGTACTTCAACTCAACAGAAAAGTGATTTTGAATCTTTCAAAGCAAGGTTTCAGTCATATATCGACCAGATTCCATCGTATTTACATTCGGTAGGTAAAGAAGGTTTTTTCCCTAATTTCTTTTTAGGAAGTTTTTCTACTTTGATGGATACAGAAATTGCAAAAGAGTTAAATATCAAAAAAATTTATTTTAGCTTTGACACTTCAAAAACTTTGAAGGTAGCTATTATAAAAAAAGGTGACATTAAAAATCAGCAAAATGCGATTGATAAGGTAAGTCTTTTTGTAATTTCAGAGCCCGGTAGTAAAAGTAAGAAGTTTAGTTATGGTGAACTAGAAAAGATACTTGTTCAGTTAAATTTACCTGCACAGGCTCAATATGTGAGGGATGCTAAAGATAAACTTAAAGTTAAATTAGTAGAGATTACTAAAGGTACTGCTGATAAAAAAGGAATACTTGTTGAGGTAAAAGATAACAAATTGGACAACAATGCTTTTGCTGCACGTGAATTTAAGGAAATAAAAAAAGGATTATGGAGTAACCCAGAAAGTGATATAGCTAAGTTGACTAATCCTGACAAAGAAGAAGTTAAAAAACCTTTGAAGAAAATTCTTGAGAAAGTTAGTAAAATCCACTCTGAATATAGGGATTCACTTATCTATGGTAAAGAGGTACGTGAAGCAGCACATCATGGGTTTATAGCAGGCGCTCTTATGAATTTCCGCTATAGACATAATCTTAGAGTTTATCTGGAGCAGTTTGCAGGAAGAGGTTATGCTGATATTGTTTTAGTGCCTCGTGGTGAAAAACGAGTATTAGATGCCATTCCTATTATTATAGAACTGAAAGCTGCTACTAAAGAAGAGTTAAGAGAGTTAAAGAAAGGAGGTAAGATAAAAGAAAATAGTAAAACTGCGCCAACTGCTGCTTTAAAGCAAGCTGAGGATTACACGAAAGGTTTTCAACCGAATGTAATGAGAGTTTTAACTACTGCAAATGATATTTTATGTGTTGGTGTAAATCTTGATCATCCATCTCCTATTTCCAGTATTGAAGCCAAGCAACGTAATCAAGAAGTTACTCCTCTTTTTAATGATATACTAGAATCTATTGATAAACAAAATAATAATGAAATTACACAAGAACAGTTAAAAACACGAATTCAAGAGAATATAAAACGTATCTATCATACATTTCCTGGTACAGGAGAGAAGGGAGATAATCATTATTTCAGTAGGTTTTTATTAGGGCAATCGGTATTGTTAAATGAAGCTTTAGATATTAACTTTGAAAAATACATTTTTATTTACAATGAAAATATACTTACTGAAGCTCGTTCCGAAGGTAAAGGTAGAGGTATTCCTCAACGTACAGCAGCTAAAAAGGCCGATAAAAAATTAGCTGAATCAACTAAGCTTGATGAAAGTCATGCAGTTGTAACAATGGTATTTGTTCCAGAAAATGATAAAAAATTAGTTTATGTAATGAATATTGTTGAAGCAGATGGAAGAGCTGAAATATTACAAAAAGGAATTCCTCTTAATGAACTTGAGCAAGAAATAGGAAATAGAAAAATAGTTGAACTAAACCTCAGTTTCAACATTAAGGAAAAGTCAAATTTTGAAAAATATTTTAGTATAGAAGTCAGTGAACCTGTTTCCCTGGAACAGTATAGTGGTAAAAAAGATAATAAGTTTGAAGGTGATTTTAAGAATGTTCCTTATCCTGCTGAGTTAAAGGAAACATTTGATGCAGTACTAGAGTCTCAGCTTGCTTCTCCACAAGATCAATCTTCATCAATAGATAAGTATAAGGAATTATTTGGAAAAGTAGGTAAGGCAATGTTACCTTTTAAAGGTTTAATAGAAAAAGAAGCACATACCCAAGCTGTATTTCATGGGGCATTTAGCCACTATAGTGATATAAAGCTAGGAGAGTCACAAGAAAACAGAGCATTAGTATTAACTGAGTTTCAAACTGGAAGGGGAAAACGTATTGATATGGTCGTGCATGGTATTAAGTTTGCAGATCAAGCTAGCAGTGCTAAAGAATACGATCCAGTAGGGTTAGAGCTTAAAGGACCAAGGGAAGGTAAAACAACTGGTAAATTAGTAGAAGAGGCAAATGATCAGATAAATAAAGAATATGTAAAAGGTGTTACTTATAAAACACTTACAGATGGTGATAAAGTGGCTTGTATAGGTGTGGTTTTTGACAGAGGAGCAAGTAGTGCAGGCTCACTTATTCTAGCAAGCAAAGATGCGTTTACTCCTGTTAAAGTAGTTCATAGTTCTATCTTTAGTATTAGTCAGCATCAATGTTCTAAAGGAAGGAGAACACGTAGTATAGGAATACCTTGTATAGATTCATTCGATGAAGAAAAGATTACAAACGAAGAAAAGAGGAAACGTGTTAAAGAGTTATTTGGCATTGAATCTTATGACGAAAAAATTATAACCATAGATTCTCCTCAAGTGAGTATTGATAGTGGTAAAGTGAATGTAAAATTCAAAGACAATAACGGTAATGATAAAGAATTAATAATAGATAATGCTGCAAATATTAAGAGTATAGAAAATTATGTACTGGATAAGAAAAATCTTGAAATCAAG
Source organism: Wolbachia endosymbiont (group A) of Philonthus cognatus (assembly GCF_947251755.1). Lineage (NCBI taxonomy): Bacteria > Pseudomonadati > Pseudomonadota > Alphaproteobacteria > Rickettsiales > Anaplasmataceae > Wolbachia > Wolbachia endosymbiont (group A) of Philonthus cognatus. Next base: position 1,205,909 of record NZ_OX366388.1, on the reverse strand, counting down.
TTAAAAGTAAGCAGCGATAAAGAGTATGCTATAATAGAAGCAATTAAAGAGCAAGGTAGCGAATATTATTTAAGAATTGATGATTATAGAATAAAATTAGATAGTATATTTCAAGATGGAAAAGAAGTAATCTTTGATAAATTACATCAACTATCAAATGATAAGCAGTTATTAGAAAATAAAAAATATATTGAAGATATAGGTGATGTTCAAACTAATCAAGATTACAACAATATTGTAGAGGAAATTAAACAGAGCTTATTAGCAAAAGGAGTTAGAGAAGATACTTTCGATAGGTTTAAAAGTCATTTTGATGATCTTGGTGAAAAAGTTTTTGCAGATTATATTAGTAATGTAGAAAGCAGCCTTAAAGAAAAAAGAATTGCATTTGATCATAATAAATTTGATTCAGCAAAAATAAAAGGAGTAAAAGGTGGAAAGTTTTTTTCCATGATGGCTATATATGACTTGCTTGATAGTATAGGTGATACAGCAACACTTGGACGGCATGATAATGATGCTTTAAAGCAAGTATTTGGTATCAATGGTATACTAGATGCTATGGATGATGTTAGGACGAGTGTAAGTATTTCTCCTAATAGTAAAGTAGGAAGATTGATTAACAAAATACCACAACCTATACGCCAAGCTTTTGTTAAGATTATCGATAATCCTGTAGTTCAAAGTATTACATTTGCGACTATCGCTTATCAATTTGGATATAGTGTAAATGAAATAGTTCAAGGTAATCATCATCCATTAAATTATTATTGGACAGCTAGTAGTGGTGTAAAATTAGCAAGCATGAGTATAAGGCCTATAAGTGCAGGAGTTAGTTTTACAGTAAAAAGTGTAAGTGCTATTACTAAGATTTTAAGAGGGTTATCTGCTGCAGGCAAAGTTTTAGGTAGGATGTCAGTATTTACTATGGTTCCTGATATTGTGTTTTCATTGCATCAATCCTTATACAGTAGAACAATGGAAGCGCAAGCAATAGCAGCACAAATTCCCATATCTAATATCGATCGTACTAAAATATTTTTTTCAAATTCCGAAAAAGCAATATACGAAGACTATATAAGGATAAAGGGTTATTTAAATACTGTGAAAAGCAATGCCATAAATTACCTTAATTCTGATCCTAATATAGCTGCAGTTGTGCAGTATGTTACTAGTATTGAAGAAAAATATAGTGAGATCATTAGAACCATTGAGAAAAAACATGTATGTGCTGGAAGTGGACTCGGTTGTTCAGATCAGTGGACATGTGAATTAGAAAAAAGATATGAGAGTATCTCTTTCAATAAGGTTAATACGACTTCTAATGTAAAAGATGATTTATCTTCATTAAATATATCTAGACCTCTCTACTTAGAATTTTATCAGCTGGATGACATAGGCGCTACAAGATTTAAGAGTACTAAAAAATATGAAGAGTTTCTTGCAAAACAAGAAAAGAAAAAAGTTTATTTGATTAGTAAAGAGGCAAAGTACCTTCCCCATATAACTCAAGACGAGTACAATAGCGGGCTAAGAGTCGTAATGGCCCCATCAGGACATTTAATACCACAACATCAATGTAGTGGCATAATTAATGAACAACGTATATTCCGGCCCTACGCTTTGGATAAGGTATATATGCCTTGCAATACTGGCAAAACCTATAGAAACTGTCAAGAGAGCTTTACTCTCTCAGGTGAACCTTTTATTTTTACTAGTCCAACAATAAAAGATCCTAGTAATACAAAAAAGCAAACCTTTCCTAAAGGATCAGTATTATACATTTCAGGACCGAAAACATTGACAGCAGCTGCAAATTATCCAGCAGTAATGCATATTCCAGAGGGTAGTAATATACGTTATATTGGCTCTAAAAACAATGAAACTATTTTTATTATTAATAATTCTATGTCTGGTACCCTCAAAGGTGGAGCAGGAAAAGAAAATACTCTAGTAATGAATGTTAAAGCTAATAATATCGCTGCAAATTTGCATAGTGGAACTATACGTTATGGTAATAGTAATAACATAAGATTGGTTAACACATATAACTATGTATCTAACTCTGACAACAAGCAAAATATTACTACTCACTGTGAAACGAGATTAATTAATGTAAAAAACGCGGAAGTTTGGCAAAATTCATCTAACTGCACAGATAAAGATTATGAAGTTAGAGTGGTCAACAAAGAAAATGTACATCACAGAGGATTGAAGCAAACAGTGTTTATTATTAATGAAAACAGTGATAGTGCTAGGATAGTAAGTGATTTAGGCAGTACAGGAAAAATAAAGGGGAATATTGACGTAATAAGTGTTCAAGTTGCTAATATCACACAGTGGGGAATAAGTGAAGATATAGAAAAGGTCGGCTATAGCTTAGATCTTTTAGCTAATGATACACAAAGTATTGTTTCAAGTACTAAAATCGATGATTTTAAAAATCTAATAATTCAAGTAAACTGTAGTGGAGTAACAGAATCTGTTGCAATACAAGACAAGTCTTTGTTTGATACGGCGGAGGATATTAGGTATCAAAAGTTGAAAAATTCAGGCAATGACATTAGTGGAGAAGTTATACAGGATAGTGAAAAGAAGTTAAAAGCATTTATACAAGCAAGTATTCTAGGTCAAGAATTGCCTAGCACTTACCAAGTTGCAAAAGATATTGCTAGTAAGAGTAATTTGGACATACCAATATCTCAAATAGAAGTCACCAAAAATCACATGGGAATACCTAGTGAAAAAGTGATAATTGCTGATATGTACTCAGGTCAGGTAGTTGTTGATTTTAGCTATAATAATTCTGATGTTACAAGTAGTTATCAGAAATATCATAATAATGGAGGAAGCCTTAATTATGATCGCTATATGGTAGCATGTAATCACTATCAAGATGTGACGGTAGAAGGAGAAAAAGGGCAACATCAGTATGTTATCAGACTACCAGATACATTAAATCACGAAATCTCGTTATTCCCCATAAGACTTAATTTAAAAATAAAAAGCAAAGCAGTGCCTTATCAGAACGTACCTTACAATATTATTGATTTTGCTGGATTGAATGTAACAGATATTGATAGTATAGGTATAGAAGAAGGTGAAAGGAGTTATATAAATGAATGTTATAACAAATCAATCTCTGACCTTACAGAGGACAGTTTAGAGATAAAAGATATTACAGTACTTGATAGCAAAGGTACTAAGTGGTCTTTGTCTATTGGTTTAGTTGATTACTTTAAAAGTCCAGAGCATCAGCAAATTGTATTACAAATGAACAATAAGCTTTATAAAATTGACAGTACAAATTTAAAGCTTGAGCATGTAGAGATGGATCCTAACTCTTTCAGATACTATCAGCCAGATGAACAAGGATTACAGATTTATCATAATCAACCTATTGACAAGAATGATGTTGGGTTGGTTGATTTTAGAGATAAGTCTATATTGGGTTTTGATATGGAGATTGTTGATGATAGTTTAGTGCTATCATATGGAAATAGTACCATTGCAAAAGTGGAGAATTGGAGTAATTATCAGCCTGCAAGAGAAATGATGTTCGCTTTTAATGATACAATGGTTTCTAATGCGGAATGCATATTCTCTGCTTGTAATTCAGAAGATATTATAGAGGACTTTAATAAGGAGAAAGTGACTTTATTAAAGGAGCAAATGTTTGATGCTATAGTGCGAGATAATATTAATGAAGCTAAAGATTTAATTAGAAAAATTGAAAGTATTAATATTGAAAGTAGGCATGAATTAACACCTTTGTACGTTGCTATTCAAGCAGGTAGGCTGGACATAGTAGAAATTCTTTTTGATAGGAAGCATTTTAGTGTTAAAGATAAAGACATCCATCCCCTGCACTGGGCCGCTCAGCAAGGCAATTTGAATATAGCTAAGTTTCTTGTGGATCAAGGTGCTGATATTGGAGCTAAAGATAATAATGGTAGAACTCCTCTGCGTGTAGCCGCTTATAGTGGTGACCTAGATATGGTCAAATTTTTTCTTGATAGGAACATGAATATTGAGGTTAAAAATAATGATCCATATAAGGTGATGGGAGTAGTTGAGGGCGTAAAGAACGAAATTATTAACCAAGCAGATACTGCACCTAATGTAAAAAGATGGGCAGAGTTTTTTGTAGAGAAGTTAAGATATTCAATAAAAAGTGTAGCAAAAGAGAAGCTAAAGGATGGCATGTTGCATAATAGGTATAGTTCAGTTAATGAACTTGCTAATGAAATTTATAAATCAGATGGAAAGCTGTTTGATGATATAATTAAAGAAGTTGTAGATGATGCATATGGAAGAGTAGATACGAAAAAAATATTAAGCTGTGTACATAATCATGGTGATATTGGTCAGTTGATTTCAGGTTACATAGCTGTATTTGATGCAATGCAAAAGAGTGGTGATCTAAATGATAATGCAATATTTAAGTTAGCTTCTTACATTAAAGAAGCAATGGAGATGAAGGATTATCCTAATGTTCCTTTAGAAAAAAGATCTAGCCTTGAAAAGCTAGAAAATAGATTACCAAAATCAGTAAGGAATGCAATATTTGCTTCAAAAGTATGTATTAAGAATGTTTATCAGGGTGAATATTTATATGCTGCTAACAAATGTTTCAATTATGATAATGACAGACGAATGGCATTTACTTGGACTCCAAAGAATGAAAAAAGTGATAAGTTTAGGTGGAAGATTAAACTTGATGGTGACAATTTTTATATAGTGAATGTTGCATTTAATGAAACCTTGTATGCTGCTAGTAACTATTTTAATTATGATAATGATAGACGAATGGTATTTACTTGGATTTCAGGAGGAAGAGTTGCACGAGATGTGTGGAAGCTTGGACCTGATGGTGATAACTGTTCTATAATGAATGTTAAGCTTAATGAATATTTATATGCTGCTAATTATGCTAAATATGACAATGATAGGCGTAGAGTATTTACTTGGATTCCAGGAGGTCAGGTTCCGCAAGGGATGTGGGTGATTGAAGATTGTGGGTCTAATGTAAGAAAAGTGAGAAATGCAGATGCTGGTTCTAGTTTAGATATAGTAAAGGTTTCAAGGCAAGCACAATTAGATCATGCATTGTTGAATGTAACAAAAGTTGGCAATATTAGTGAAGTAACAGGCCTTGTTAATCAAGGAGCTAATGTTAATACTGAAGACAGAGATGGTAATACCCCTGCACGCAATGCTGTATTAAAAGGTCACTTTGGTATATTTAAATACCTTGTTGAAAATGGTGTTAGTTTAGAGGGTAAAGATCATCGTTGTGGTCCCTCTATATGTGATGCTTCTTATAGTGGTAATTTGGATATACTAAAGTACCTTATTAGCAAATGTGTTGATATTAATGATACTGATAAAAATGGTTGGACACCGCTACATTTTGCTGCATGGAGAGGCTACTTAGAAGTTGCTAACTTTTTAATAGAAAAGGGTGCTGATATTAACGCTGAGAACATTTTTGGCAGGAAACCTATACATGTTGCTGCTGAAAATAATAATACAAACATTATAGAATTTTTTCTCAGCAAGGGAATGAGCATCGATGATTTTGATAGATATGGTCGAACACCACTATACTGTGCTTCTTGGAATGGTCACTTGGGTGTAGTAAAGTACCTTGTAGAAAAGGGAGCTGACGTTTATACTCAAGACAAAGGTGGTAAAACATTGCTGGATATTGCTACTGATCAAAAACACAATAATATTGTAGAGTATTTAAAACAAGTGCAATTAGATAAAGAATTATTGATTGCAGCACAATATGGAAATCTTAGCAAAGTTGAAGATCTTGTAAGTCAAGGAGCTAGCTTAAGTGCTAAGTATAGCGATGGCCGAACTCTTATGCATTGTGCTGCTTATGGGGGCGAGCTAAATGTAGTAAAATATCTTGTGGTAGGTGAAAAGAGTAGTTTAAAAATTAAAGATAATAGTGGTAGAATTCCCCTTCACTATGCTGCTTACAATGGTAAACTAGATATAGTAAAATATTTTATAGACGAAGAAAAAATTGATGTTAATATTAAAGATCATGGTGGCTGGGCGCCTCTATATTATGCTTCTTGTAGTGGTTATTCTAATGTAGTAAACTACCTTGATAAAATACATAATTTAGATTTGATAAGTAACTTACAAGAAAATTCTGCGTCTTTAGAAATCCCAAATAGTAATAACATTGAGGTTCAAGACAAACTTGGTAGAACGCCCTTACATCTTGCTGCCAAAGCAGGTGATCTGAGCAAAACAAACCTTCTTTGTGATTATGGTGCTAATATTGAAGCTCAAGACAATTTTGGTTGTACACCAATTTTTTTCGCTATTCGATCAGGAAAATTGAATGTAGTGAGTCTTGTTCTTTATTATGGTGCTAATATTAATGCTCAAGATATGTATGGTTCTACGCCTTTACACTATGCTGCTCAAGAAGGTAACTTAGGTATGATTCAGCTTCTTCTTAGTAGATGTGCTAGGATTGAGCTTCTAGATAGGAATGGTTGGACACCTATACTTTTTGCTGCTCGAGAAAGTAAATGGAATGCAGTAGAACTTCTCGTTAGTAAGGGTGCTAAATTTAATAATGAAATAACGTATCAGGGAACACCTTTACATTTTGCTGTTCGAGAGGGTAATTTGGATACGGTTAAATTTCTTATTGATAAAGGTGCTAATATTGAGTCTCAAGACGACTATAATAACAAACCTTTACATCTGGCTGTTAGGGTGAACAGATTGGATATAGTAAAATTTCTTCTTGATAAGCACGCTAACATTGAGGCTAAAGACATGGATGGTGATATACCTTTAGAATTGGCTATTCAAAGTGGTTACAAAGATATAGAGGAAGTTTTAAGGCAAGCACAATTAGATCTAGATAAAGAATTATTGAATGCTGCAAAAAGCGGAGACCTTGATAAAGTTAAAGAATGTATAAAACGGGGTGCTTATATTAATACTAAGAGTAGTAATGGAAGGACTTCTCTACACTGGGCTGCATTTGAAGGTTGCTTACCAGGAGTAGAGTATCTTATAAAGGAAGTTGCTGACATTAATGCTAAGGATAACACTAGTAGGACTCCTCTACACTATGCTGCTAGAAATGGTCATTTAGATGTAGTAAAATACTTTATAGAAGAAGGTGCTAACTTTGATGTTAAAGATAAAGATGATAAAACACCGTTGGATCTTGCCTCTTGGCAAAAACATAATGATGTTGTAAAATATTTAGAGGAAATCAAAGAAGAAAAAGACAAAACTGTTCAACGCAAACGCTGTCATCACCATGGAGATCATAGTCGTCATCATAATCACTTATCGCGTAAACCTCTTGCTATAGATTTAGGTGATCAACCTGAGATAGCAACAAGTAGTGGAGCAAGACCACCTTCATGGATAAATGATTTGTTTGGGTGGATAAAAGGTTCTGTAGGTGGTTTATTTTATTCTAGAGCTGCTTTATCTGAGGAAGCATCAAATACTGCAAGTTCAATACCACAAGTTGATGAGCAATTTGCCAAAGCTTCGGTAAGTAGTAGTAGTTCAACAAGTACCACACTACCATCTGATGGTACAGATAAAAAACAAGAAAATGGAGGTTTCTTTCGAGACAACATTGATTATGTAAATGCAAATATAAAACAAATGCGTGAAAGGCAAACACCTGTTAAATTTAAACCTAGTGGCGGAAATACAATACTAGAAATGGGAGATCACTATCTATCACAGGTTGATTTTAATGGTACAATAATGTTACTTGATTTATTAATTAGAAAAGTTACAGGTCAGAAGTATATTTCTACAGTAGATCAGTCTATATCCCCACTAGAAGCACAGGGCTATGCACTCAATATTACAAAGGGATTTGAAAGAGTAGTAGAACAAGCTGGATTAAAAAGTGATGTATCAATGCATCGATTAAATATTGATTATGTGAGAATGCAGGAAGAGATTGCTGAAAAAGTTATGAGTGGTAAATTTAATGAGATTTCAGGGATTTTAAATTCATATGTAGAGAAGGCGTGTCCTGGTAGAGAGGCGGGATGTCCTGGCAAGTTAAGTCCGAAGAAGTTTGACAAGTTTATGATTCAATTTAATAGCAGGCTAAATATTGTATTAAATCAATCAATAGAGCAGATATTACACAACAGAGATGGTAGATTAGAAGTTGATGATGCAAAAAAACAGCAGATGAGTTTAGAGCCTCAAAGTTATTTAAGTAATGCTTCAGTTCACAGCCATTCAAAAGTATCAACTTGTCTTTCTGAGATAGGAGTAACCAAGCTTAGAGGTAATCTCAATAGGTGAGTTATAATATAAGGGGTGGAGCTATAATATGCCAAGTAGTGGAAAATTTAAAGTGAGGGTGGCTTTGATATAGAAATTTGGGTAATGTTATGATAGTAATTTATATAATTCTATGTACAATCTTCATAGCTGTTTTAGACAGTTCACTAGATTCTTAATGAGGGGATATGTCTAACTTAGAGAAGGTTTTCATAAATGTTGAAGTGAATAAGTAGGGATATTATGTTTTTTCTTTGAGTTGTGAAATTTCAGAATGAGAGAGACCGGTAATTTCAGCGATAACATCAATAGATACACCGGCCTTGAGTGAGTTTTTGGCAACTTCAATTTTACCTTCAATTTTACCTTTTTCATGGCCGATTTGGATGCCTTCTTGTCTACCTTTTTGAGTGGCATCATCGAGTTTTTGTTCCAAGATAGCAGCTTCTTTCTGTAAATCCATTACTCTTTCTTCATAAGCTACAAGATCTTTCTCATTCCAATGAAATTTATCTAACTCGTCATACGCTAACTTTATTATCGGTGACTTTTCTGCTATTTTTCTTAAATCTTCATCCGTAGTTTCTTCTGCATATTGTTGTCTAAGTGAAGAAGGTCGCCCTTCCTCACTCGACTGCAAAACCGTACGTGAGACTTTGCGCCTCATACGGCTTCTCTCTAATTTGGTGCTTTTCATGCACACCTCCTGTGTAATTCATCGTGACAATGTCCATGTAACAAAGATAAGTTTGTGATCATATTGTTTCGTCTATTCCGGTCTTTGTGATGTATTTCTATTGTATCATCACTTTTAAACCATAGTCTACAATTATCGCATTTACTTTGTTGCAACCTCAATAATTTTATTACTCCTAGTGGCTTATCTGGTATTTTTCTCAGACGTTTACCCCAATATACCCAATCACCATCATATGGGGATCTGGTTTTTTGCACTTTGATATGTCGTTTAATAACATGATCGCTGTGTATAGTAAGACGTACCTTGTTACTTGTCATAAAGCGCCAGTTTTCGTTATTATACTTCTTAAAGTACTTTCTTTTTATCCAGCATCTCCCTTTGTTTGGGTGCCTAAAAACTGCCCACTTCCAGAGTTTTCTATGCATAATATTATCCAATGAGCTAAAGATTTTACATGAAACTACCGAGGAGTAATATTGACTCCATCCTCTGTTTATTGGATTGAGATCCTTTATCACCCGTTCTTGTGGTGCTCCACGCATTTCTCTGAGTTTATGTTTAATAGCTAGTGTATGCTGTTTTATAGAATTACGACTTGGTTTGATTAATAACTTGTAACCTTTCTTACTTTCTTTTATTGGATATTGTCTTATTGAAAATCCAAGAAAATCAAATCCTGGTTTTGTTTCGTCAATGGTTCTTAATGTATGAGAAACTCTTGTTTTAGAGGGCTTTAATTTTAGTCCAATGGTTTCTAACCATTCTTCAACTAAAATTTTTGCTTTAAGAATAATCTCTTCGTTTTCATGTATGATGACAAAATCATCACAGTAGAAAATTACACTAATAGACTTTTGCGCGTTTCTATGCGATATCCTACCATATTTTCTTTTCATGCATTGAAAGAGTTCGTTTGTTAATGCTTTTTTGACATGTTGCTCTAATCCGTGTAATGCAACACAAGCTAGCAACGGTGAGATCGTCCCTCCTTGAATTGTACCACGTTTTGTGGATTGAAGCTTTCCATCTTCCATAACACCAGCTCCTAACCATCCTTTTATGATTTTCTTTAATGTTGGTGTGGTATTGAGCTTTTCAAGCAATTTATTATGGTTAATATTGTCAAAGCATCCAGAAATATCAGCATCTAATACATATGCTGTTTTCTGTTTTAGCACATCAAATATGGCTTCAATTGCATCATGACATGATCTACCAGGTCTAAAACCATAAGTGTTTGGCTCAAGTTTTGCCTCCCATTCTGGTTCTAAAGCCATTTTTACAAGTGTTTGTTTTGCTCGACACGATATAGTGGGCACAATGACTTCATAATACACCTCCTTCAATTTGTTTTTGTGATTTTAATCTTGCAATTGCTATTTTAGAAGAGTTCTCAACACGCTTTTTTAACTCTAGTTCTTGTTCTGGACTGATAGATATCCAGAATTGTGGACCAATACGCCGTACATTAATAAACTTATGTTCAATCCAATAACGTACTACGTAATGACTAACATTGAATTTTTCTGCAACTTGCTTCACTGATAACTCTTCTTCAGATTTTTGATTACATAGTGCTGGAATCTTATGTTTAAATCGAATCCATTTTATACTTTTTACAGTAAATGGATTGCCTTTATTTGTTGTAAGTCCCTCTTGGTTTAATAGATTAATAATTTGCACATCAGTCATTGTTGTTGATAGCTGTCTTATCCGATTAACTATATCCTCTGAATGCCGCCATCTGTCATAAGGTTTCTTTGGTAATTGTACTTCTAAGTCCTCTGTAGCATTTGTTTGCCAACGTATATGTAGCACTGCTTTTTGTTCATTACGTAGTTTTTCAACAGTGATATCTTTGATTAGAAGTCGTAAAATACGCTTTCGATCTCTTGCACTCGTTGACTCTGCATTCCATAAGCGTGGTAAGTCTTGAGCTAGTGCCAACACTTGCTCTTTTTGTTGTTTTGTAGCTACAAGTACGTCCTTTTTCTTATATTCATCATATTGATTCTGTGCTTCTTCTAATGCTATTAGAGCTTCGTTCCAACGCCTCTCCAAAGTTGCAGCTACTAGGCGATTCGATGGATCTACTTCTTCATAACGTCTCTGTGCCAATTGTACTTCATAATCTGCTCTTTTTATTTGCATTTGCCATTGCTTGTCAAGCATGTTACCTCGTTGTTCCAGTTCTTCAAATGCTTTTACGGCAATCTCAATTTGCGCAGGTTCCATGACTTCTAATACTCTTTTTGCAATAGCTTTATCCAAAGGATTTCCATGAACAGAAAAACAGCTTTTACTATCTGCTCCCCACTTCTTTTTCCAATTACATTCATAGACAGTAAGAATACCATTTTTTCCTTTATACCTTATACTAAGGCGGCGGCCACAACAACCACAAATCAATAACCCCTGCAATAATCCCAATCCTTCTCGTACTGCTGTAGGTAGCATGTTCTCTTCTCTACTGGTTTGATTATTTGCTAAAATCTTTTTGTTTGCTATATATTCTTCCCATGTTATGTAACCTTCGTGATGGTCTTTTATCATTGTATGCCAGGCTTCCATTGGTAGGCGAACTACTGTTGTTTGGACCTGTCCAGTACTCGATAATTTTTTCTGATATCTATAACGGCCATAAACATAAACTCCAGCATAACAAGGGTTTTTTAATACTGCACATACTCTAGAATGTGTTAATGCTCCCCATATCAGCTTCCCTTTCCAAATACCACCATATGCTCGTTTTGGAAATTGTATTTTGTTTTGGCCAAAATGGTGAACCACTCCATAAGCACTGCCCTTTTCTCTAAATACCCTAAATAATAATTGAACTACACTCCTTACTTGCTCGTTATCGTCAAATCTAGTATTGCCTTCATCATCATAACAAAATCCTACTGGTAGAGGAAACCGAAGCTCTCCTTTCCTAGCCTTATTTATCTTACCTCCCAAAAGTCTAGCACGGATAAAGTGCAACTCTGCTTGTGACATCGTTCCTTTTAACCCTAGCAGCAATTGGTCGTTGAAATCATTAGGACTATAACAACCATCTTCATCGATAATTAGTGTATCGGTTAAAGCGCATAATTCCAGCAATCTGTGCCAATCGCTACAAGATCTAGATAATCGTGATGCTTCTAGTACAAATACTCCCCCTACTTTTCCCATTGACACATCTGCAACTAGCATTTTAAAGTCTTCTCTGTTATTAGCTTGGGTCCCCGACATTCCTAAATCACCGTCTAAAATTTTGATTGCTTCCTGTGACCACCCCAATTGTTGAGCTTTGTCTTGCAGTTTATATTGCCTCTCGGTACTCTCCTGATTTAATCTTACCTGTCCCATTGTCGATTGTCTCAGATAAACATAGGCTGGTTTTGATACATGATGATTCTGAATCTTGTGTGCTGTCATTACTGATATCCTCCGTTTTTATCGATTGTTGTTCTGCTATTAAATACTCGTACAACATAAAAGAGGTTAGCAATGATGAAGTATTGTCTTCATGGGTAAATAGGGTATGTGGAGGTAGTAAAGAAACCTTTCGGGAACTTTAATGCGTCTACAGGCAACTTTAAGGTTCCAGAGGTTTTTTTTACCATTATATCTGGAGCCTTAACAAAATTGAGCTATAGTAGAAAATATTATATGTATGGTTCTTTTCGTGGAAAGAAGTCTAGAGTATGAAGTAGGGCAAAAAGTAAAAAATTGGAGGTTAGAGCGAGGTTATACTCAGAAGGATTTAGCGGAGAAAGTTGGTGTAAAGCATTGGGTGATACTGCAATATGAGAAAGGGAACCGTAGAATTCCAATTGAAAGGCTGTATGCTATAGCTGAGGCACTATCAATCAGTATTACGGATCTTATTCCTGTATCAAAAAGCTGTCTTGAAGATGAGGGAGAAGAAATATTAAATTTAGTAAGAAAATATAAAACAATTAATGATCAGGAGTTACGTAGGGTGTTTTGTTTATTAACCAAATTTGTTCAAGTTAGTGAGAAAAGTAGTAGAAAATCGGAAAAAATAAAAATCGCAAAGGGTTTGGTTAAAGCAGGAATTTCTATTGATATTGTTTCACAAGCAATTGGCCTCTCTGCTGATGAATGTGTTGAAGAAAAAGTTGGTTCTATATACTGCCAAATAGGAAAAAAGATAAAAGAATGGAGACTAGTGCGGGAATATACTCAAAAGGATTTAGCAGAGAAAATGAGTACAACCCGTCACGAAATAAGCAACTATGAACAAGGAAGGACTGCTGTTCCACTTGATAAATTATATGAAATGGCAGAAGCATTATCGATTAATATTACGGATCTACTAATAGAGGAAGGGAGTAAAGTGAAAAATGAGCTACCTGATTTGATTAAAGAATACAAAGAAATTGAGAGCCAAGAACTACGTAATGCATTAAGAGAGTCTCTGTTTGAAGGTATAAGGATTTGTGAAGAAAAAGTGAGAAAAGCGGAAAGGATCAAAGTTGCAAAGGATCTAGTAAAGGGGGGAATTTCTATTGATATTATTTTGCAAGCAGTAGGTTTATCTATTGATATGGTTTTAGATGGATAGCTCGTGAAAAAATTATAGTAATAGAGTTTTTTTCTTAAATGGAGGTATATGTGTTTGTTTCTGCAAGCAATGTTAGTTATGGAATAGGACAAAAAATAGAAAATTGTAGGTTAATGCGAGGTCATACTCAAATAGGATTAGCAGGTCAAATAGGTTTAACATACCAAGAAGTGAACAGCTATGAGAATGGCTATAGCGCTATTCCAATTGAAGTACTATATGTAATAGCAAAAGCATTATCAGCTACTGTTACAGATCTGCTACCTGAATCAGTAGTAGTAAGAGAGTATAAAGATGAAGACGAAGAAATACTCTATCTAACAAAAATATACGAGAATCAAAAGTTAGGCAAAATAGTACCTTCATTAGTCAGGTTTGTTCATATTAGCGAGAAAGTCAATCAAGAGGAGGCAAGATTAGAGGTAGCAAAAAATCTAGTTAAAGAAGGAGTTTCTACTGATATTATTTCCCAAGCAACCGGCTTATCTATTTACGAATATAATAATACAAGAAAAGAAGTCTGCACTGATTCTATATACTACAGAGTAGGGCAAAGAATAAGAGAATGGAGGTTGATAAGGAGATATACTCAAAAAGATTTGGCGAATAAAGTTGATTTAACGCTCAAGGAAATACACGAATATGAAAAAGGATGTACTGCCATCTCATTTGATAAATTATATGAAATAGCAAGAGCATTATCAGTGAATATTAAAGTTTTGCTACCTGAAACGAGAGAAAGTAAAGAAGAAAATAGGCTATTGAGTTTAATAGACGAGTACAGAGAACAAGAATCATTAGATGCGTTAGTCAAATCTCTATCTGAAGATATGAAAAGCGGCAAGGAAAAAGTTAAAAAAGCAGAGAAAATCAGGGTTGCGAAAAATCTAGCAAAGGCAGGTGTTGCAATTGATATTATTGTGCGAGCAAGTGACCTAACTGCTGATGAGTTGGGTGATTGTGAAAATTGAATTGTGTTAAAGACGGTACTGAGAAACAGTATATTAAGATATAAGTAAAGATGGTTACGTATTTAATACATCTATTCTGAAAATTTGTTTAGCTGACTCAACTGAAGCATTTTCGTAAAGTTTTGCTGCTAATTTGTGTTGTTTGATAAACTTCAAATTTAATGCTTTTAAAATTGATGCTGAAAACACATATTGCTAATGCTAGCAGAGAAGCTAGTTGGTAAAATTGCCACAGTCGTCAGTACTCCCGATTACTTTTCCTGTCTTCTTGCTGCAAGTACTTTTAGTTATGGTATTATCCATATAATGTTATGGTATTCGCAAATATTATCATATATTACAAAAAAATCAGTTAGCATTTCTGTTTATTAAAATTATGCAATAAAGCTGCATTTTATATAACACTTCTCAAATTATTTCTACTAAATATTTATGAATATGGTTAAACAGTAGATAGAAGAAACCTTTTCTATTATTGATCTTTTGTACAGTAAAGTTATCTCATAAAATATTAAATTTGGAGTTTTATGGATCACAGACTAAGAGCTTATTTGCTTGGAGTTACCTGGTTTATACTCAGTTTACTTAGTAGTGTAGTTAATGATACTATATCAAAGTGTCTCGGTTTACACCTTCAAAGTTTTGAGATAATCTTTTTCCGTTTTTTATTTAGCACTATTACTCTTATACCTTTTATATTTTACTATGGAATAGGAGTTTGTAAAACAAGTCGAATATCTATTCAAATAACTAGAGGTGCATTGTTGTTTTGTGGAATGACCTTATGGACCTATGGGTTGACTATTTGCCCAATAGTAACTGCAACAATTATAGGTTTCTCAATACCATTATTTGTTATGCTTCTTGCAATTCCTTTTCTGGAAGAAAATATAATTTGGCAAAGATGGGTAGTAGCTGTCATTGGTTTTATTGGTATTGCTATTACTACTAAAGCTTATAGTGAGGATTTTAATCCTAAAATTCTTATTTTTATTGTATCCGCATTAATCTTCGCTATACTAGATGTACTTAATAAGAAGCTTGTAATGAAGGAGACAATAATAAGTATATTATTTTACTCAGCTCTAACAACAACAATTTTTTCCACTCCATCTTTGTTATTTTATTGGCATATGCCTTCCTTGTTGGAGTTAGTATTACTGCTGATTTTAGGAATAAGTTCAAACCTAATTCTGTTCTTCATGTTAAAAGCTTTTGCTCTTACTGATGCCACTGCACTTGCACCGTATAGATACATAGAGCTAATAATTTCTGCAATAGTAGCATACGTTATATTTAATGAATTACCTGATAAAAGTGCTTTATATGGTACTTTGATATTAATACCATCAACCTTGTTCATAGCTTATTCGGAAGGTAAGGCAATTAAGAAAAATAATGTAACAACAAAAGTTTATAATTGTTAATGGTATTTATTTTAGATGCTAAGCTATATTTTTAAGGTAATGCACATAACTATTATAGGAGTAGGGTATGTAGGCTTAGTATCTGGTACAATGTTATCGGAGCAGGGCCATAAAGTTGATTGCATTGACATAAATACTGAGAAGATTGAACTTTTGAAATCAGGGAAAATTCCCTTATATGAACCTGAATTAGCAGATTATTTAGAGAATAATATAAAGTCACAAAGGATAAGATTTTTTGATTCGTATTCTCAAATAAATCCCAATACAGAAGTAGTATTTGTAACTGTAGATACTCCATCAGACTCCCTAGGAAATGCAAATTTAAAGAATGTATATAATGCAGTAAGTGAAGTTTCTGAGAGAGTTAATCAAGATTGCTTAATAGTGATAAAGTCAACTGTTCCTCCTGGTACTGCAGAAAATATACATAATTATTTATCTAATAAGGGCTATAACTTTGATTTAGGAGTTAATCCAGAGTTTCTCAAGCAAGGCTCTGCAGTATCAGATTTTTTATACCCAGATAGGATAATAATAGGAGTAAAAACTAAGCTAGCTAGGGCAAAACTAGAAGTTATATATAGATCATTTATAGATAAGAATATTCCGTTAATAGTCACTGATACAGTTACTGCTGAAATGATTAAATATGCTTCTAATGCCTTTCTAGCAACAAAGGTTGCTTTTATCAATGAGATGGCAGGTTTATGTGAGCTATTAGGAGCAGACATTGACCTTTTAGCTAACAGTATGGGAATGGACCATAGAATAGGTAAGGAATTTCTCAAAGCTGGTCCAGGATTTGGAGGATCATGTTTTCCTAAAGATTTGTCAGCTTTAATAAGGCTTGCTGAAGACCACAATGTTAAGCTACAAATTTTAAATTCAGTTAAGGAATCTAACTATAATCATATAACAAACATTGCTAAAAAGGTAGAATATGTATTAAATGGAGTCCAAAATAAAAAAATAGCAATATGGGGGCTAACTTTTAAGTCTGGTACTGATGATGTAAGAAATAGCCCAGCTATAGATATTGCACAATTGTTAGTGAATAACAAGGCTAAAATTACTGCATATGACCCAATGGGGATGGATAATGCTAGGCAAGTTCTAAAGGATATAGAATACGCGGACAATGCTATAGGGGCTGCAAGGGACGCGGAAGCCTTATTATTATTAACGGAGTGGAAAGAATTTAAAAATCAAGATTTTGCAAGTTTAAAGAGTATTATGGCTGCACCTAATGTTTTTGATTTCCGTAATTTATTAGATAGCGAGCTATTACTAAGATATGGTTACCATGTTTATTCCTTGGGTAAAAAATCTATCTACAAAGTTTAACTGTTGAGAAATTTTTTTTACACCGCTTTACTTAGTTTTTTTAGATCTTTGCTTGATAGTATGGAAAAGCAAACGAGTGCAACAACAGAGCAAATGGAAAAAAATGAAAACATAATACTGTTACCACAGTGCTTAACAAGTACTCCTAAGAGCACGCATGAAAATATTGA
Organism: Wolbachia endosymbiont (group A) of Philonthus cognatus; assembly: GCF_947251755.1. Taxonomy (NCBI): domain Bacteria; kingdom Pseudomonadati; phylum Pseudomonadota; class Alphaproteobacteria; order Rickettsiales; family Anaplasmataceae; genus Wolbachia; species Wolbachia endosymbiont (group A) of Philonthus cognatus. The sequence goes on along the minus strand of NZ_OX366388.1, from coordinate 1,188,411 downwards.
ACTTGCAATATACCCAAATAATCCTGTTAAGCTTACAATTGCACATACATTATTTTGTGGAGCAATTTCTACAGCTATAACACCTGTCAGTACTTGCACTCCAAATATAAAGAATCCTGATAAGATTGCACCAAGGTTCATAAGAATTATGTTTTGACCAAAGTTCATTGCAATAAAAGTGAGTGCTATACCCAACATATAAAGTGATGCCAGCAAGCTTCTATTTTGAAAGAAGTACATATCACTAATTCTTCCTGTGATTAAAGTTCCAAGGATTCCACCTAAATCATATACGCCTGTTATTAGTGAGGATTGTACAAGAGAAATTTGTAATTTATTCTTTAAAATTATAGGAAACCAAAAGAAGATTCCCATTTTTATAATATAAGCACAAAAAGTAGCACAACATAGAAACCATATGGAACTTGTTACCTTGATACCTATTTGAGATTTCTGCACCTTATAATAGGTAGTAAAGTTGGCACTTTCTTTGTAATATGCCTTTAATATTATATAAATTCCAAAAAGTAAGCATAAGAAACCAGAGTACAAAAATGCACTTTTTGCATCATATATTTTAATTATACTTGGTAATACAATTAAAGTAATACAAGAACCAAGTTGCTGAGATGCGCTCATAACTCCCCATGATGATGCAATTGAAGAGATGCTAGAGTTTGTAACCATAAACTTGGTAATAGCTGGCCAACCTAACCCTTGTGTCCAAGCTAATAATATTAATGTTAACAGTAATAAAGTTAGATTATTATATGATAAAGTTATACCAATGGTTAATAATCCAGTTGCAATATTGCATAGCCCAAACATAAATAATGGATTATTTTTGGAGTCCATTATTATTCCATTAACAAATTTTGATACTCCATAAAAAAAAGAAAAGCAGGCAAAAAAATAGCTTAATTTTACATGGTCAGTATCTATTAACAGTGGTAGAGCAATTGGTATACTTTGTCTTGATAAATAAAGCAGCATATATCCACAGAAGAATAGTAAATATTGAAAGAAGACAAAGTTCACACCTATTCCCAAATAGCTCTATGCAGATGCTAGCATAATACTATATTGGTATAATATTGTTTGACAAGAAGTTTGCAAACAATTAGTGCAGAAAATTACTTACTTAGTATCTTTCTTATAGCAGATACAGTAGTATTAATATCTTCATAGCTTATATCTCTATGTGTTATAGCTCTGATTTTACCTTTGATGTTAGCCATTCTAATTCCATAATTTGTCATTAGTACGTTTATTAATTCTTGAGTAGATATACAATTAGTACGTAATGAAAAATACGCTATATTAGTTTTATACAGGTCGATATCAACTATAACTTGATCTATGGAGTCTAGGCCTTCTATAAGGTGCTGCATTTTTTTATGATCTTCTTCTAAAGAATTTACATTATTACGTAGAGCATATAAACATGCAGCTGAAATAATGCCAGCTTGGTGCATACCTCCGCCAATTTGAAACTTATAGTACCAAGCTTTTTCAATAAAATCTTCACTTCCAAGCAATATTGCGCCCATTGGAGCACCTAATCCTTTACTAAAATCAATGAATACCGAATCAAAATAACTTGCATACTCCTTTGGAGATATTTTAGTATAAGCACAAGCGTTGAACAGTCTTGCTCCATCTAAATGAGTGAATACGTCATTCTCTTTGCAGAGACTTGAGATCTCTTGAATATATTCTAAAGGCCACACAGCTCCACCACCAAAATTTGTCGTTTGTTCGATAGAAACAAGCCCAACTCTCGGAATATTTCTTAAACTAGGACGAGTAATAAACTCAACAATTTGTTCTCCAGTAAATATTCCTCTCGTACCTTTGATGGGCAAAGGAGTGGCATGTGCCTGGGCTGCGATCAAGCCAGATTGTACTATGAGCGGATGTGAAGTTTCATCAAGCAGCAAGTAATCACCAGGTCTTTGAATGTGTACTTTATAAGCAATTACATTGGACATTGTTCCTGAAATCAAAAAGATTCCTGCAGGTTTACCTAATATTTTACATGCGGTTGCCACTAATTCGTTCACAGTTGGATCTTCACATGCAGCTTCGTTTCCAACTTTTGCTTTAGCCATCGCTTCCCTCATTTTAGCTGAAGGGTCAGTGTTTGAATCGCTAAAGAAATCTATTTTTATTCTCATATTAAATTTAACACAACCTCCTTTATAATTTCAGCAGCTTTCATGATGTCTGTTTCCTTTGTGCCAAGATGGGTAACTGCTCTTATATGAGACTCGAGCCAAGGAAAAAGCAATAAACCATAAGCTTGGCACTTACTCAAGAAAACCTCATTAGTTACATTTAGTGCTTTTATACTAAAGCTTACTATATTAGTTTCTGGATAAGGTAGTACCAGTTTTATGTGTGGAATTTCTTTAATCTTATCTGCAAGTAATTTAGCGAGCTTATTATCTTCTTTAAGCCTAGAGATATTATTCTGTAGTACGTATTTTGCTGCATTAGCACAATACCCTATCTGATGATAACCACTACCTAGCCAAACCTGTAGCTTTTTAGCCCTTTCAATTATCTCTCTTTTACCCATAAGCATTGAACCAAAAGGAGCGCCAAGTCCTTTAGTAAAAGAAAAGCTCATTGTATCCACATATTTAGCATAATCTGCTAAAGCAATATTTGTTTCGATATGAGCATTAAATATTCTTGCACCGTCTAAATGAAGATTTACATTGTGAGCTTTTAAAAAGTGATATAACTCGACTTGTTTTTCAAAAGGATAAATTTTACCATTAAACCCATTTATACTATTTTCTATAGAAACAAGACTCACCTGAGCAAAAATTTTATACCTCGGCTTAGAATTAATAGCATATTCTACTTCATCAACATCTAAGATTCCGCTATTATTTCTAATACAATTAAATACGATATTATTTACTTTTGCATTGCCTGCGCTATCGAAAAAATTAACGTGATAATTATAATGAGTTATTAGTTCATCACCAGGACTTGTTTGACTGGCAATGGCTAATCTATTTGCAAGCATACCGCTGGTTACAAATAATGCTTCTTCTACTTTGAATAATTGTTTGCAATATTCTGATAAGTCATTACAACTTTTGTCTTCACCATAAGCAAAATCTCCAACAGTTGCATTACTTATTGCATGTATAACCTTGGAGCTCTGCAGAGTTGTAGTGTCGCTTCTCAGATCAATAATTTTTTCCATCTTCTTTTTTGCCATTCAAACAACCAATTTGAGCATTCCAAAGTTCTTTATAAAGACCGTGTTTAGAAACTAGTTCAGCGTGTTTACCATCTTGGACAATTTTTCCTTTGTTAAATACTATAATTCGGTCCATGTGTAAAAGTGTAGAAATACGGTGTGCTATAGTAATCGTAGTTTTATTTTTCATCAATTTGAATAAACTCATTTGAATTGTTTTTTCTGTTATAGAATCTAACTGACTAGTTGGTTCATCGAGAAATAATATTGGAGCGTTTTTTAAAAATGCCCTTGCTATTATTATTCTTTGTCTTTCTCCTCCAGATAGCTTGATGCCTTTTTCTCCGACTGTAGTTCCATATTGATCTGGCAGAGTCATAATGAAATTGTGAATACCAGCCAGCTTTGCAGCTCTCATTATTTCTTCGATAGTAGATTGAAGTTTACCATATATGATGTTTGCTAAAATAGTATCATGAAATAACAATGGGTCTTGAGGTATTACAGATATTTGTTGCCTCAAAGAACTCTGTGTAACTTCTGATACTATTTGATTATCAATCTGTATATTACCTTTTTTAACATCAAATAGCCTTAGAATTAAGTTTATAAAAGTAGATTTACCACCTCCAGAATAACCAACTAGACCTACCTTTTCGCAAGGATTAATGGTAACTGAGAAATCTTGAAATAATGGCTCCTGACCTTCATAAGAAAAAGAAACATTGTTAAACGTTATTCTTCCACTTAATAAATTTAATTCTTTAGCATTTTCCTTATCTTGAATTTCTGGTACGGTAGTCAAGATTGGCAATGCATCTGAAACTTTGCCGAAATGAGTAGAAAATTGGGTAAGATTCCTAGTTAGATGGTTAAGAAACTCTATAATCGATATATTAATTCCAAGTACAAGAGCAATATCTCCTATTGCAATTTTGTTCAATTGATAGTCATAAATTAAAAAGTACAAGTTTACTGCTTGGAGTATATCAAATGAATAGCCATATATAAACCAAAGACAAAAGTATGCCCATTGTAATTTTCTCTCTGCAATAGTTCTTTTCTTGCATATTTGAAAAAATTTGTGTCTCTCATGTGCTTGCTGAGAAAATAGCCTTACTGATATAACATTTAAAATACTATCTGCTATACTAGCTATTACTTGTGAATTTTGTTTAGAGTAATTATCAGCTAGTTCAGTAAGTACACAAAAGCTGAAAATCGATACTAAAATAAAAATGCTTACCCAAGTGAATGTGGCGATTGCAAATTTTATGTTTACTAATGATAAGGTATAAATAGCTAAGACTAATGCTATGCTGTAACCGAAAAAACAATCTATAAGCAATCTTATTAACTCTATCACACTATCCATTAAGTTACTGGCCTTATGTACTAAACTTCCGGATAAATTGTTCTGATAATAGGAATGGTCTTGTTGGAGTAGCCTACAAAAAGACATATCAGCTATCTTTTGACGCATTAAGGTAAACATTTGAATGTCAACAAAATAGCCATAGAATCTAAAAGCAGTAGTGATAAGTAATGCCATACCAAGATAAGCGCTTACAGGTAATAAAAGATTTTCAATTACATTACCTTCCTGATATTTTACAGCTGTATCTAGAATATTTTTTACTAAATACTTTCTAAAAGACAAATCAACAGCTACCACCAGAGCAACTAAAGACATTATAAGTACATTAAGCTTGAATTTAGATACTATATTCAAGATGAACATCAATACACATTTGAAGCTATCAACTCTACTTCTGTTCATTTACAATGCTAGCTCCACTACGTTGACTTTTTTATTGAGAAATACAAGTAGTGAAAACCATAAATTTTTGTATATTTTTCCTGAGATGTCTCCAGCATCATGTAGTGCTGATGCTCGATTCAGAATAAGTAGCTTATATAAATCTCGCTTAGCCTCAGTAGTGTCGATCTCAGAAATATTTGTAGTTGTGTCTGTAATAAAGGCTAACCAGCTCTTGATAAGTTCTTCCATGTTTTTTACTTTTATACTTTCCTGGTAGCAAAATAATGACAAGCATTCTCTCAGTATAGATTCTGTTAACTCACCACAATTGAGTATACCAAAAACTGAAGGCTGAGGTTTTGGCACATAGGGAAGGTCTTGATCTTTTACAATCCACCTTGTTACATAAGCAAATCTATCTTTAGCATCTGTATTCTTATCACTACCATGCCATAACCGTGAATCAAAAACTATCGCATCTCCTGCTGAAATAGGTAGTGACTTAATTTTGTAATTTTCCCGATTACTTGAGTACTGATCAAAAAAATATGGGTACCAAAAATCAACTAAAGGCTGTATTTCCCATTTATGACTGTTTTCTATAATTTGCAGTGCACCTGAAGTTTCACTTACATTATTCAAAGCTAACCAAACAGAAAAGTGGTAAGGATCATTGAAACTATAGGAGATGTCTTGATGGAAGGGAACTGCATCTATTAAATCAGCAGTTTTACATATAACATTTGATTTTTTCTGCAGTATCTGACACTGAAGTGACTTTTCAAGGTAATTTTTAATAATTTTATCTAATGCTTGAGAGATAATTCTAGTTACTCGAGATGACGTGCCCCATCTGCCGGTACAGTTTAAGTAGTCAGAAGTTGAAACACTTAGTTCTTGGGATAGCTTTGATATCTTATTTGTTATATCACTTAAAGACTGAGTTATTAGCTCTAAAGGAACCAGATTTTTGATAATAAAAAAACCATTTTTTTGTAATGTTTCCATGTGATTAACACCTGACATCAATAACTGATAAGTAATCTGTTAAAGGTAAAACAGCAAAAATTTTGAATCCTTTTACTTGTTTGAGTATTTTTTCCCAATCGTTTAATGTTCTTAGTTTACCTCCTGTTTCAACCATGACATTAATATCTACAGAGCCTCCAGTTGGAGAGCGATAATCTAAAATAGTTTCTATCAATAAAATACGAGATATTCCTTTGACCAATTTTAAATAAGACAATACTTTATCATCATCATAGTGCTGTAGAAAGCGGCAAAAGACACCTAATTCATAATTTGTAACTGATAGTTCTTCCTGAGTTATAAGTTTGACTTTTAAATTTTCTACTAACTGTCTTGGTACTTTATGTTCGTTATATAGGCCTATAGAACCTTTATTGTGTATATCAGAATAAGCAAGAAATAAAGAGTGTACACCAAATAGCAATATATTCTTAGCACCATCTATATTAATCCTAGAATTAAACTCTTTAGTATCAAATCTAGAATATCCTAGCAATGCTTGGTAAAACGCTATTTTCTTATCTTCTGATGCTTCTCTTTCCTTAAAAGATTCAAATGAAGAGATTGACTCCTGTTTTAGTATATCAGCAATCTTTAACCAATTCTTTTCAGCGGCAACTCTTGCCCACATTGTTGCTGCTTTTGGCAAAAATGGTATTTCCTTAAAACACTTACCTTTTGATGATAGTTTCCATAAGTCCTCGTCCTTATCGTAATCAATAAACCCTATTTCCCACAACGCCCTTAACAGCCTTTCTAGATTTGGTACGATAATGTTTAACTTTTTAGATAAAACTGGCATAGTTGCAGGTAAAATATTTAACAAATCAAGTTCAATAGCAACGCTTGTTAGGTACGTTTTCCAAAAGGCTGAAAGTTCTGCAGAAATCCTATGCACTTGAGATTCTTTACCTAAATCAAAAATACTAAACTTTACATTTCCGGTAATATCGATTTGTTCTAACACACCTTCAAAAGTTTCAACTTTTGCCATCCCATTATAAAATGCTTCTACCATTTTAAATCTCTGCTGGTAAATAGGATCACCATTAATATCTATATGAAACCAACCATGTTGATCTTCTGCAATAGAATACCCTTTATGAAAAACATTAAGTTTTTTATACCATTTATTATGTACTAACTTTCCATGATGATTAATATGTGTAGCTTTACTATCCTTGTAGACTACAGCGATACCATCCTTAAAATCTCCAACATAATCATATTCCTCCTGATAAATTCTGTTGCCATTTAAATTAATATGAAAACATTTATCATGTCTTCTAACTACACAAGCATCTTCCTGATAATTTCCAATCCATTGATAAGACTGTTTGTATACTCTACATCCAGATGGATCAATATGGTAACACCCTGTATCATCTTCTACGGCCGCTCTATTAAAGTAGAATCCAAAAGTTTTTAGAAATCTATGATGATAAACTGCTTCTCCTCTTACATTGATATGATAAGCACCTGTCTGATCATAAACTGGTGCAAGACCGGGCTCATGAAATTTACCAGCCTTTATAAACCTATTTTCATACAAAGGATTTCCTAGTAATTCGTGAAAGCTCTCACACGGTGAAATTTTAATAGATTTAAGATTATCTTTGATTAATTGATCAAAGGTTTTCTCATGTTGCATGTTTTGCATAATTTGTAATTTAAATAATTCTTTTGTAAGCTTAGGTACTCACTACTCTGCCATATTTCCTCGAGTTTAACCTCATTAACATTACCAAAATTTCCTAATGTCTTACGGAGTTCATCTGGAGCACAGCAAGGACTAAACTTTCCTTCATTGTTTATCCATGCTTCTTTACCTAAAAATGGGCATTGACCACCTGGAGCCAAATCCTTAATACCTTCTTGAGAAAGAATTGTAAAATTTTCTAATTTTATCTTTTTACCATTTGGTAATAGCATATTATCTCTAAGCTCATATAACCTTCTCACCTCTGTATTCCATCTACTAATTGCTAACTCATCTCTTCTCATAGATAGATCCTTAATTTCCTCAAAATGTGCCCAAAGATGATGTCCTTTAACTCTATCTATGCCGTTTTTTATGGCCATCTTAACTATGTCATAGAGTTCATGTAAATTACTTTCCAAAAATGTTAATTGTAAAGTAACGGTACACCTTTCACCTGTATCGCTAAAGTATTTATCTCTAACTTCAAGGAAAGTTTTTAAATTTTCTGTCACTACTTCCCATTTTGAACCTTTCATGATTCTTTCATGAGTTTCTTTAGTTGCCCCATTCCAGGAAATCTTAACATCAGATAAAATTGGTACCAATAGTTCAGCCCATTTTCTAGCTCCTTTAATAGGAAAAGAACCATTGGTTGTGAGGTTAAGCTTAAGGCCGAACTCATGGCACAAATTGATTATTTCATCAAAGCTTTTATACATTAAAGGCTCACCCATAGTAGAAGGAATGATTTCCCTTAAAGGTGTGCCAGCTGCTTCCTTAATTACTTTTCTGATAGTTTCTATCGACAGTATCTTAGGTTTTATTCCTTTAGCTTTCTTTTCTTCTTTAACTTTGCTGTATGGTGAAAAACATTCGCACATTATACAAGCAAAATTGCAGTAATCTGGATTAGTATCAAAAGTAATTCTCCAAGGACCGGGTTTAACAGCTACTGATTTGCCTTTCTTTTCAATAGCATTACGGTAAATCTTGTTAAGTTTCTCAGTATGCTCACCTATAGAAGGTATATTTCCATTTTCAGTATAAGGATAGCCTTTTTGGGTAAGTTTATTATATAACTCCTGATCTGTAGATAGGACTTGCATTTTTTCTGACAAACTACTTGCATCTCTGTGCTTAAATAATAGTCCATCTCTTACATATTCTGCCATGCCACCATAATCGGCTGTTATAACTGGTATTCTAAGTTGCTGTGCTTCATGTATTACTAACGGTGAATTTTCACCCCAAATTGAAGGAATGACTATTGCATCGACTTTATTAAATACGTCAGTAACTATATTCTTATTATCATAACTTCCCATCCATTCTATTCTTTCTTTAACAACAGGTGAAAACTGATCGGCAATCGCTTTTAAAGCTTTAGTTTCTTCTCTTGCTGCTCCCCAAATTCTAAGTTTTGCTTTAGATGATAAGTGAGAAAAAGCTTTCAATAATAGATTAACACCTTTTTCGGGAGTATGAGTACCAATATAACCGAAAATAAACTCTTTTTCTTGTGCTCTATTTCTATTCTTAAGACGATTGAGATCAAAACCATAATCAAGATAAGAAATTTTGTTTATCGGAACATTAAAATCCTGAGTAAATTTATCCATCAAGAATTTTGATGGGGAAATAAAGTAATCTATATAGTCTATTATTTTCCTTGTGTGCTTCATTCTAGTTGCAACCCATTGTTCCCAATAATTTATGTCTAAATTCAGGAATTCTTTATCTCCTGTAAAATATCCCTTGTAACATTGGGTTGCACATTTTTGATCCTTTTGTCCATCACAAAGACGTAACAAATCTTCAGAATTGCGTTGAATAAACCTTCCTCTTGGACACATTAACCAAAAGTCATGTAGCGTAAAAATTGTAGGTATATTTTCTTTAAAAGCAATTTCTGGTAAAGTAATTGATAGATGATTAAGATGACCAAAATGTATAAGATCTGGCTGAAAGTTATCTATTACTCTTTTAAATTTTATATCTACTTCTTCATTGATAAATTTATAACGATATTTAGCTATGGGTATATTAATTAAATGCAGTAAGATTCGAGAATCACTACGATCTAGGACTGTAGTGTAATAAAAATCAGGTAAAAAGCTATTTTCATACCTAGTAAATACTTGTACCTCATTGTTATTTGCTAGTTCATGAGCAAGAGTTTGGCTGTAAACCTCTGAACCAGCGCTATAATAAGGAGGGTAACCATGAATAACTTTTAATATTTTCATATATTACCATATCTATATTGTTAGGATACTCTTGTATATTGTTTTGTAGACTTTTTATAAAATTGCTTAATCCTACTTCTAATGAATGCTTTGGAGACCAACCAAGTAGCTCTTTAGCTCTAGTAAAATCACCATGGAACTTAGTTACGTCAAAATTTCTTGGAGGATAAAAATCAATTCTAGAATCACTTTTCGTGACTTTTAATATTGTTTTTGCTAAGTTTTCTAAAGTACATGGGCTATTAGTAGTAAGATGAATAGCAGGAAGAGAAGATTTTTCACTTTGTAAATATTTAACAGTTAAGCATATACCCTCTATAACATCATCCAAGTAGGTAAAATCAAAAACACATTCTTTACCTTCTATTTTAATTGGATCACCTCTTAATGCATTAATACAGAGTGCGGGAATTACTCTACTGTTATGATCTAGTAAACCACCGTATACATTTGAAAAGCGTAATATTGCTACATTAAAATCTTTTAAACTTGTTATTTGCTTCTCAATAAATGCTTTACCTTTGGCATAATTATTTATTGGATCGATACTAGCAGATTCTGTAACCGGCAGTTCCTTCTGCTCTCCATAGACTTCCCTACTACTTGCATATATAAACCATGGTTTATTTGGAAGTGACTTACATAACCCTAAAAACTGCATTGTACCATCAACATTAATTTTTTGACACAGTGTAGGATAAAGTTCACCATGTATAACTCGAGAAATTGCAGCCAGATGAATAATTCCTGTACACTTAGCAAGTAGTGGTACTATATCTTCTGAAAAAAAACTGAGTGGATTGTTGCGAAACCTAATATCACAGCTTATTACTTCATGGCCCTGGTTTTCTAACTTTTTCACCAAGGTCGACCCTATCAAACCTGCAGCACCTGTTATTAATATCCCCATGTATACCCTCTCACTACAACTAGGAAAATTTGTCGTACCAATTATCTTACAAGTAAGAATCAAAAGGTATTATAAAACCAGTATAAAACAAATGTCAACTTAAATTAATGAATAAAAAAATGTAGTTATGAAAGAAAAGTTGGCTGCCTTCTTTCTTGAAAATAGTGTTCGGCTTTAATCAAATCCTCCTTATTATTTACTCCCATTGCTTCTCTTTCATCAGAAACTACATAACCTACACTCAAGTTATTGTTTGCTGCAATGGGCACTATATCATTAAGACAATATTCATTGGTCGAATTATTAAATTTTATTTCTTTTACTAAGGTAAAAAGATCTTTAGCATATGAAACTATTATTCCAGAGTTTGCAAGAAGCATTTTATCTCCATTTTTTAGGATTTTTTGAACATTTCCGTAATTATCAATTACTAATCTTCCATATTGTTCATCTTGACTATTGAATCCAAGAAGAACTAAATTATTATACTTTAAACAATCAGTCATTTTCATAACTGTATCACTAGATATAAAGGGAGTGTCTCCATACTGTATTAAAACTATGTCTTGGTCAGATAACCCCTCCAGGTTTTCTAGGGCAATTTTAACTGCAGTGCCAGTACCTGTAATATTTTCTTGAATTATCAATTTTATATTATATTTATCAATTATATCTTTTAAGGTACTAAATCTTTCTAACTCCTTTAGAAAAGCCTTGTTAATGACAATTGATAGACTTTTTAAACTCAGCGGTTTTGCATTGTGAATTATATGCTCTAAAAGAGTAAAATTTCCCACTTGGTGCAACGCTTTTGGATATTCAGAATTCATTCTACTGCTCTTTCCTGCTGCTAATATTATCAAAATGTTACTCATACATAACTCAGGAATTGATTAGGTAGTAAGTTAATTTATAATTAGTAAGATGTAAAGTCCACTTTGATTTTCTAGAGGAAAATAACTACCATCGAACAGACAAAATTCGTTAAATTAGCATCTGTAGTAATTCTTAGCAATTATTAAGTAAAATTTTAGAAAGAGACGCCCCATAGTTATAATTGAGCATACGCGTCAAGTTAAAGCAAATTTAGAGAAGTTAAGGTGGATAGCCTAGTTTTTCTGTACTTGTCTTTTAATGAAAATTGCGACCAAGTTATGGTAAGCTTTTTGAGAAAAATATTTAAGCCTTTAATTTTATTATTTAGTGCTAAAAATAACTCTCTAACCCGTCTTTTTAGCTCAATAAATGCCTTTGTTAAGCTAAGCTCCGTATTTTTTTTCAATTCTGTGCAACCCACTATTCCATGAAATATAAGAATTGCACACAATTTGGCATATAGCTCACATAATACTCTGTATGGCTTTCCTCTCAGCTTATCAAGCCTTATATTACTCTTATATAATTTGAACAATAATTCAATTTGCCATCTTACTCGGTAAACTACTAGTATTTGCTCAGCATTAATCTTACTTTTTGGAACGTTAGTTATGAATATCGACCAATCCAGCAATTTTTGATTCTTTTGAGAAGATGTATATCCATGTGATTTTGCTAACTTGTTAGCCCTTCTTCTTCTAATTATAGACTGTTCTTCAGTTAATTTTTGACATATAATTCTCACTTTAATTTTTGTTTCTTTTCCTAACAGCACCTCCTGTTCTAGAAAAGATCGATCTTCCAAATGTTCTAGTAAATCTATTTTTTGACCCGTCTCTATATCATATGTATTCGTATCAACGACTGATAAAGTAAGCTCCTGCTTGACTGATCTGCTCAAAAGAACTTGGCACAAAATAACCCAAATCAGATATTAGTAAATCGTTGCTCGATATATTGCTTAAATGGCTTCTATAACCCTCTTATTCCTTCAGTTATATTAAGCTGGTCTAATGTCTGGTTTAGGTAGTCAAAAACTAATTGTAACTTTATTCCAGACTTAGTATTACTTTCATAACCACTGTCCATAACCTTTATACATGTCTTCCATACTGTTAGGTAAGCTAATATAGCTGCTGTCTAATAACTTAACACCTCCAAAGTGCTTCAAGATTCTGCAATCAACTTGTAAGGTATTTTTAAGTAACGTTAAAGATTCATTATACATTCTTTTCATGAATTCCACTGCTTCCTTGGTAAATCTAAAGTCCAGACCTTGTTTTGTTATATTTATCGAGTCTTCATTCAATAATTGACACACTGTCTCTATACTACAATTATCAACCCCTATATTACCCAAGACTATGGCTTCTACGAACGACGAGCCTTTTAGCTTCCTCTTTCTTTTTATAAATCCTGTTGTAGCTGAGATTTTATCTGCTTTTTCATTAAAAAATTCTTTGAGCTTTTTTGAGATGCAAACTATTCTTTTCATTGTATAAGTTCTCCGTTTTGTTTGTTAATTTTAAGAGAACTTATATCTTCTTTTTCTTTTCTTTACACCAACTTTACCTCACTTCTTCTTAACTTGACGCGTATGGTTATAATTGAGTGTGTGCTACTTTCAAGTATGGTTTTTATTGATGAAACCTCTTAGACCACTCTGTTTGAAATAAGGTAACTACTGCTTAATTCACCAAAAAGCCTGTAATTAAGTTCTAAAGCGAGTGTGTCCAACCCAATCGATTGTATCTCTTTAGCGTCTGTAATGCCCTTTAAAATTTGAATAAAATGTACTTATACTAATTCTATTAGTATAAAATAAACTTGCACATGATTTTATCGTCATTTTTATTCATTGTAAAGAAAATTTTGTATGAAGGTTTTTTAGAAAACTCACTTGCCCCTCTTAAATGCTCTCAACATCCTGAAAATTTGAATAAAAGTAATTGCTATTTTCAGAAACTTTTTGAAAAATTACCACAAAATATCTAAATCTTTAATAGGCAAGACCGCACCATTTGCTTGTAGATAGTAATGTGTTGGCTTTATTAACTTGTGCTCTACTTTATCTCCTACTGAAACTTTAAATTCCATATCCTGCACACAAAGAAATCCATATTTAGAATTGGTCCCATATCCTGCAGCATTACGAAAGAATTTAATCTGTCCAAGAGTTGCAAGATTATTTATTCTTTCTCTAATATTGCGCTCACTGCCAAGACCCTCTTCTCCTTCAAAACGCTTTGCAAATTGTCCAGCAGTATAAATATTACCTTGATATGCGCTACTGCGAATTAAACTCAAGATAACCTCATGTTTTCTCATCCGTTCTAAATCCAACTTTTTACTATATTGATCTCTGATTATTGGTTCTGAATTTAAAACTGAATTGTCATGTACAAATGCCCCATTTTTCCAGTAAAGTGTCATTTGCCCGTTATTGCACTGCGAATAGTTAGATTTTTTGCGCGATAAAATTCTCTCATCAGGAGAAGCATTAGCTTTATCTGGTCTAGTCAAATACCAACGAGACCTTACTGTATTATTCCATGCTGTTGAACCGCCTGTGCCAGTTTTACGTATTATTCCCGCATCAGAAGGGTGGGCAAGTAATAAAACAGCTCCTTTTATTGCTTGAGCTATTCGACCACAACAACCTTGAATAAATTGTCTCACATGAGAACGGTCGTTTTCATTTCCTCCAAATAGGTCTGCTGCTGTATCTAATATCACAAGCTTCGGCTGAAACGATTCAATATCCTCAAGTAACTCTTGAAAGTACGTAGTTAATTGACCAGTATCTTTGTTATTAAAAACCATAAGTTGATTATTGTGCCCTGCTCGTGACCATAAGCCAACATTATCCTGAAAATCAGAAGATTCCATACCTGATTGATAAAATTCATTTATTGCGCATTGCCGACGCCAAAGTTCTTCTTCATCATCTTCACAGAACACACCATATGTCTTTATTTTTTCCAGATCTATTCCAAGCCAAGGTTTACCAAAAGCAGCGGCTGTCATTAATTGTTGAGCAAGGAGAGATTTTCCAACACCACCATCACCATAAAGAGCTGTAACACTTCCTACAGGGAGCCAATCCTTAATAACCCACTTTCTTTCTGGAGGGATATTGGTCCAAACTGTAGTATCAATTCTTTTTGACTTTCTTGAAGAATAAGGGCTTTTGTTGTTAAGGATAAATTCTTCAACGTTCATTCCTTCTAGCACACTATCTGCAGCATCCCAAGATTTTGGCTTATCTTGAGGAATCTTGAGAATAGAAAGTGATGCAACTCCAAAACCAGAAAGCTTTTTTGCGGCTTCTTGAGCATAATCTTTTCCAGGATCATCGTTATCTGGCCATATAATAATGTGTTTACCTTTAAGTGGAGTCCAATCAGTTTTCTCAATAGGTGCTTTTGCTCCAAACATTGCTGTTGTTGCAGTGATCCCTTGTTCTATGAGTAGCTCAGCACATTTTTCCCCTTCTACCAATATCACTCTATCAGATTTAGTGATGCCTGGAATGTTATACAGAGGCCTGATCTCAGGTGCAGTAAAGGTAGATTTTTTAGCATCAAATGGTTGATAACTTTTTCCTGAAGCAGTATCATAACGATATTTGCTGGCAATCAACTGATTATCCTGATCGAGATAGTCCCATTGAGTTATTCTCTTTTGCTCTTTAGTAGGTCGCTTGTTACATCCTATCCATTCACTTATCGAAGAAATTACTTCAACAAATTCTATTTTAGCGTTTTTCCCATGTGCAGCTGCCCAAAGATCAATAATGTCACCACCGTCCCCAGTTGCAAAATCAATCCATAATCCGACCTTGCCATACGCTAATTCAACTTTGAGGCTTTTGCCTTTATTACCTTGTACATCACCTATCTGAAATTTGTCACCATGAAAAGTTCCTCTTGGAAATAAATAAGAAAGGCATGATCTGATGTTTAATAATAGTTGTCTTTTTATTTCTTCTACATCAAATTGTTCTAATGGTTCTAAATGTGAGACAGCGTCGTTAAAATCATAATTTAAAGTATTTTTTTCTTTGACATCAGTTAAAAAATCTTGTACCATAAGTTGAAGCTCCTTTTAAAGTTAAGTGTTTGAAAGGTTTTTGAGCAAGGCTGTATTGGTTGCGGTCTTGTTCTCTTAATCATGAAGTAAAAAATGTAGTAGGTGGTTCTCTTGGCAAAGCTTGAAAATATATTAATAAGTGAAGGAAGTCAGTTCAGGTTTATAGTAAAGGTAAGATTGAAGGCTCTTAGAGTTTTCTTTCTTTTAAGACAAAATACTCTAATGTAATTCTACAATATTTTCCTCACTATGTCAACTTCCTATTAAATAATCATAATGCTTCTATTTTGTCACATTGATATATTACATATTTATAGTATGTAATATATATTATATATAAGGAAATTTGCCATTTAACATTTTGGTTAAACCTCCACATATACGCAGCTTTGGAGCCGATTGGCAATTTTGCCAAATGAAATTTTATTTGCCATTTGAAATTCTCTTAAGGTATTGATTTTCTTGTATTTCTCTTTGTAAGTTCATCTGGTTATTTGGTAGGTTTGCCAAATGATTTGCATTTTGAAGCTTACTTTAATAAGTAAATATACCTATATGGTAGAAAATTTATGACAGTTGCTTACTGCATAAACTAAGTTCACTTATTAACATAACTCAAGAGATGCTTATATTTCTGTACCATTTACTATAGTATACCGGATCCCTTATCGATCTTTCCGGAAGTGAGGGAAATTTTTCCAAAACACTTTTACTCCTTATTATAAAAACATCTAACTTTAAACTTACACTGTTCCCTTACTATATATGTTCACCAAAATTATAAAAACTGTTCACTTTTTTAAAAAATTTTGCACAACTCCGCTTTCTATTAGCTTTCATACTCCACTAAATGACTTCTTTTCTAAACGATATATACTAGAAATGCAGTCCGAAATATGAATTGCTCTAAAATTTTTTTCATTACGATTTTTCTATTAAACTTTAATAGAGCTTAACACATTTACAATATACTCAGGGGAGAGATTTTTCATCTATAGGAAGTAGCCACAAAAATGTTGTATTAGTAAAGTTATTCATAATAATTATTTGTGAATTAAGTGCTTTAGATTCGAGATTACATAGATTTTTGGCAGTTTAAGCTATTTTAGATTGGAAAATGAAATCTCCTAAAAGGAAAAAACCCAGCTATATTAAAGGGTTAAGGATAATTTAAGTTTGAAATTCAAAAAAACTTCTTAATTGCTTTGAAAGCTAGGATTATAGAGGGTTTTTGAGTGTAGCCCAGTTTCGGGTAAAACCTTATATATTATATATATAATAAATAATAATATATAATAATAGAACATATAGGATATGTACCTTTCATAATACCTACCTAAATATTATTAACGCGCTTAAATGTTTAATTTATTACTTTTTTAATTTTTAAATAACAAGTTAAGCAAAAAGACATGAACTGTAATAAGTTTTAACCGGGTACTCAACTGAAATGGTTTTCAAAAAGGCTAATATACCGTCCATTTTAATTTTTAACCGAAATATAAAAGTTATTTAAAAAATAAACTCAAGTGGCAACTAACCGGTTTTTTAAAGCCGCCTATAACCTACTCTAACTACTCAGGTGGACCAGGGGATATCTGCATTTCATGATATTAGTAGACATAAACCTAGTCATTGTAAGATAATTAAAGGTATCACTCAAAGGAAGATAAATGTGTGGCCTATTCTTCAAAGTAAGGTTTTAAGGAATAAAAAGCTGTTCTGAGTCTTGTGATTTCCAGTAAAATTGAAAAATTAGGAACAAAAACATACTATACTTAACTCACTGAATTTCTATGCTTTTAGCCACTTAGTGTATTACTTTTCTATTTCCAAAAGACTTAATGAATCAGATCGCCCTAAACAAAAATACAACACAGGGACAAAAATATGAAAAACCTACTATTGCATTTTGGATAACCTAAAAAAAGATGAAAGATAAATGTTTACAAAAGACAAGATGGCTAATAGTAGCGTTTTAAAAAGATTCTACAACTTTAGGGTACAATCGTACAACTAGGACCTAAGTTACTCATGTAAGGTAGCTCAAAACTTGATTAAGAGTAATTTTTAAATTATTTTTTACCTTAAACTTTTACTTGCTATAAAAAAACCTTACCTTAGTCTATCACGTTTTTTATTTGTTGTAAAATATTTTTTCAAAAAAGTGAACGGTCTTTTAAATCGGTGCAATAAAAGCTGGTTATTTTGGAGGTCTTATTGAAATATAACGACTTTTATCTAAAACTCTTAAGAAAATATTTCAGATAATCTCTATAAACAAATTGTAGGTGAAGATAAAGAAAAAAGTTTGAAATTGCTGCAAACATAAGCTACAAAACCGCTTAAAACAGAGACAAAGATCAAAATTTATTTATTTACGTCTCCAATTTTATCGCGTATAATAGAGACAAAATTTCCACTATATTATTGGTAGATAGAGATATAGAGCTTTCTAAAGGGTGGGTCACCCCCCTTGAAATTAAAACAAAAGCAAGATGTCAAACACAGATAACTCAACTATAAGCTGGTCTTTGTTGTAGTTATTTTCTCACCTGCTTTAATTAATTCGTCAAAATCAGATTCATACTCTGTACAGCCTTTCTTATAATAGTCCGAATGCGATAAGATATGTGTTAGCAGGCCAAATGTTGTTTTTTTACATTTTTAAGATAAGAAGTGGATAGCTGAACTTGTTTTTTATACAGCATTTCTTATATTGATCAAATCTTTCAATTGATTATTGCTAAATTCTGTAATCCAACTCTCGCCGCTACTTATAGTTAAGTTTGCTAACTCTTCCTTACTTTGAATCATCTCATCAATACGCTCTTCAAAAGTACCTGTTGAAAGTAGCCTGTACACCATAACATTACGTTCTTGCCCAATACGGTACGCTCTATCTGTTGCTTGTGCTTCCACTGCTGGATTCCACCATAAATCGTAATGTATTACATGGTTTGCTGCTGTTAAATTAAGCCCTGTTCCACCAGCTTTTAAAGATACTATGAGAATATTTGATCGAAATGAGTTTTCAAAATCATTAACCATTTTGTCTCGTGCTTTACGGGATAAACTTCCATGCAAAAATGGCACTTTTGATTCAAACTTTTCTTCAAGTAGCCTAGCTATAATCTCACCCATTTCAGTGTATTGAGTAAATATCAATGATTTTTCTGCAAGCTCACTAATTCCTATCAATATCTCTTCTAGCATCTGCATCTTTCCTGACTGTTCAATACTTGCACGCTTTTTCTTGCCAAAATGCGATGGATGGTTACAAACTTGCTTTAAAGCATTGATAAGCTTAAGAATTAGACCCTTACGCTCAATTCCTTCACTCTTTTCTATCTTTTTCATAGTTGTGTTAACTACTTCTTGATAAAGTGCTGTTTGCTCTGGAGTTAGAGAACAATAACGATTATTTTCAATTTTATCTGGTAGATCCTCTATAATGCTTTTATCACTTTTTACCCTACGTAGCATAAAGGGATGAGTAACTTTCATGAACTTCTCTAGACAAACTTTGTCTCTCGCTTTTTCAATTGGTGTTGCAAAATGAGTTTTAAATTCCTTAGAGCCTGTTCATAATCTTTTCAGAAGTAAGGCAGTGAAAGCCAGAACGACCATTTGTAGGCTAGTATTGAGTTTTCGCTCACAATTTTTCCACAATCTTCTACATTTTTCTAACCAAGCAAAAGATCGCTCCACAACCCATCTTTTGGGCAATACAACAAAGGAATGTAATTCATTTCTTTTTATCACTTCAACGGTTGCACCAATAATCGTTTTTATTTGAGTTGCAAAATTCTCTCCAGTATAGCCTGCATCAACCAGTACATTTTTAACTCCCGAGAGGTTTTCTTTTGCATTTTCGACCATTCTCACAGCACTGCTACGGTCAGTTATCTCTGCTGTTGTTATATAAATTGCATGGGGCAAACCTTGCGTATCTACTGCAATATGGCGTTTTATTCCTGAAATCTTTTTGCCTGCATCATAGCCTTTTTCTTCAGCAGTATCTGCATTTTTTACACTCTGTGCATCAATTATGCAGAAGCTGGTTTTTTCTTTCCGACCATTGTTTTGTCGGACCACGCCAACTATTTTTTTTTAACACCAGCTCCAGAACACTTTCTTTATCTGCATCTGGTTTTTCACTCCACTTCTTAAAATAGTCGTAACAATTGCGCCATTTTGGAAACTCTTTTGGTAGCATTCTCCACTGACAACCGCTTTTCAGAACGTATAACACTCCACAAAATACATCATACAAATCAAGTTTTCTTGGTTTTGTTTTTTTTCTACAGGACTCTAGATCTGGTAACATAATCTCAAATCTTTCCCGACTTATATCACTTGGGTATAAACTCCTCATATATCCTAACTTATATATATTATCTCTTAGTTTATTCCTTTCTTGAGATCATGTACAGGTTCTAAGGATATTACAGTGTATGAAAAGATTTTACCAACCGATTACAAATCGCCAGAATATGGAAGTATTGTGCCAGTTGAAGATTCAAACATTTGGCTTTACTATAATTAGATCTCAGCTACAATACCAGACTCCAGAACTCTTCAGTCTTGGCAGAATCTGGTGCAGTTTATGAGATCTGGTACTTTCTGCTAGCAAAAAAATGATGTATTTTCAATAGTTTAAGGGTTGACAGATTTCTGAGCTGCAATCTGGTTTAGGTGGCAAAAAACTTAGGAATATTGAGGGGTTTTGACCAGTTTTCAGTCTCTAAAGTTTTCTATTATTATATAATAATAAGTAGTATGAATTAACATATACTACTTTCATCTTACTACTCAGAAAACTTAACTTCTGCAAAAAGGTAAAAGCCACTACAATTAAGTTTCAAAGCGATTATACAACCCACCAACAAGATAGCTTAAAACTCAATTAAAAGGCATTTCTAAATTGTTTTTTACTTTTATGAAATTTAGCTCTAAGTTTTTACACTTTTTTGATCAAGACTTTTCTTTTCTTCCACCAATTTATCAAAGTCTGACTTATATGACTTATCCTGTGTTTTTCTAAATACCTCATATTCTTTTGTAGCTAGGGCAATTGCTACTTCATGAGAGGTTTTGCCATAATTCTGTAATATATCTTGCTCATTAAATCTTAAAAATGCATCGAGTTTCTCTTTCCAATCCTTCATATACATTACTTTACCCCTGGCAGCTTGAAACTCTGCGTAATCTATATACATATTTACTATTCTGTTTAGCTGAGCAATTTCATTTTTATCTAAATAGTTTTTTGCTACTTGCGTGTCAGAAAGAAAGATTTTTCCCTTAGGCCCCTTACGCCAATTTGTTAATCCCATATTAGGTTTACTTCTATCCACTCTGTTAGCAATAATTTCTGCTGCTGTATTTCCAGTAATAGCAAAATGCAATTTATTCTGCACTATAGCAAAGAAATTTTTTGTTTCAGTTGAACAGCTTGCATAGTCTACTGAAGTTGCATAAATGTCTGTGATTTTCTGATAAGCCATACGCTCACTTGCACGAATTTCTCTAATTTCTTCAAGCAACTCATCAAAAAACCGAGTGTCAAATCTAGAGCCATTTTTAAATCTATTGCTATCAATCACGAAACCTTTGAAAATATACTTCTTTAGCTTATCAGTTGCCCATGTGCGAAAAGCAGCACCACGCTCTGAATTGACACGATAACCAACTGATATCACAGCCTCTAAATTGTAGAAAACCACATCACGTTTTACTTCTCTTTCTCCCTCTTTTTGAACTATCGAGGATTCCTCGGTAGTTGAGTTTTTATCTAGTTCTTTACATAGATAAATGTTTTTTAGGTGCAATGAAATATTATCAGTTGAACAGCCAAATAACTCAGCCATATGTTTCTGAGTAAGCCATAGATTTTCATTTTCAAATCTAACTTCAATACATACCTTTCCATCATCTGTTTCATAGAATAAAATTTCATTATGATTCCTGTTCATACACTTCCTTTAACACCCTTTGAAAAGCAAATAAAAAGTACTACTAATGATTAGATTGATATAAATAAACTTACAAGTAAGTTTAACACCGTTTTTATTCATTGTAAAGAAAAAATTTGTATGAAGGAGAAAACTCACTTTGCAACAGCTTTCATAAGTTCCTTGTATCTCTCATCTTTTTTTATTGAGTGTTCCCAGAAAACCTTTAAATTAGCTGATAGCAAGAGAAACAAAGTGTTTGCTAAGTTGCGTAATTGAGAAGAAATAACTTAACTCAAACAAAAAAAATTTAGTGCAAATCAAATTTCCAACCTCATTTCTAGTATATATCTGTTAAGAGGTAGTTGAAAGAGCTACTATAACGTAGACAACCTTAATCCATATACTTCTTATACCAATATTCGTTATTGGGAAGACAAATGGAACACGTTATAAATTTGCTTAATTCCCCAGTTATAGGCAAAAAGAGCTCTTTTTCATTTGTTTTATTACTAACGGGACTTGGTATTAGGAGTAGCACATGATTCTCGAATTTCCGTTGTTGGCCAACAAAAAAACTATAAACCGCTTTTTGATAGTACGTTCGAGGAACCAGACGATATTTTGGAATCAGTGCTACTTATAGTTTTAAATAATGTCAATCCTAACACTGGACCTCGGTAAACAGACAGGCTGGGCAATTCTAACAGATGGAGTAATTGAAAGTGGGAGCAAAAGTTTTCATGGTAGCCGTTTTAGCGGAGGTGGCATGTGCTTCTTGAATTTTCGTAATTGGCTCAATTCTTTGAAAGACATTTCTGCAGTGTATTTTGAGGAAGTGAGAAGACATCTAGGAACTGATGCAGCGCATTGCTATGGCGGTTTTCTCGCAGTTCTGTCTGCTTGGTGTGAAGAGAACAATATTCCCTACCAAGGTGTTAATGTTAAAACTATCAAACGCTTTATAGCAGGCAAAGGCAATGCAAGTAAGAGTGAAGTTATTGAAGCGATACGTGAAAAAAGTTTTTTACCTAGAGATGATAATGAGGCCGATGCTTTGGCATTAATGTTCTATATTAGTAAAGATATTAATAAGATGAAAAATCCATAAAAAGTGGGTCCTTTCGGCCATAATGGCGGGTTTGGTGGGTCAGACCCCAGGCCTTCTTTAGCGTCAGAGATATTTTGAATATTAACTTTTTAATTATTAAGATATGAATTTAGCAATCCACTACTATCCTGTTGAAAACCTCGTCGAATATAAGCGTAATCCTCGTAAAAATGATGACGTAGTAAATAGAATGTGTGCTTCAATCAGGGAATTCGGCTTTCGTATACCAATAGTTGCAAAAAGCGATGGAACTGTGGTTGATGGTCATTTAAGACTTAAAGCAGCAAGAAAACTTGGTATGGAGAGTATTCCAGTGGTCTTAAGTGATAATTTAAATGAACCACAAACTAAAGCTTTTCGGTTACTGGCAAATCAATCAGCTAATTGGGCAAAGTGGGATGATGAGCTTTTGAAAGTAGAAATTCAAGAGTTAGAAGATTTACAGTTTGATCTTAAAATGACTGGATTTGAATTAGAAAAAGTTCAACATTTCCTTGATGATTTAGATAGTGAAAAAGAAGATCTTTCTGACTTAGCTGTTGATGACAAAAAGGTAACAAAACCAGGTGATCTTTGGATTTTAGGTGATCATAGAATCTATTGTGGTGATAGCTCTGTAGTTGAATCATTTAAAGCAGTACTGGGCGATAAAATGGCAGACATTACTATTTGTGATCCTCCATATAACGTTGATTATGGTAGCAGTCAAGAAAGAGAGGATAAAAAGATACTAAATGATAATCAAGGTGAAAAGTATGAGCTTTTTCTCTATGATATTTGTACTCATATTTTAGCATATACGAAAGGAGCAATTTACATCTGCATATCATCATCAGAGTTTTCAACGTTGCAAAAAGCATTTGAGGAGGCAGGAGGAAAATGGTCAACATTTATCATTTGGGCAAAGAATCATTTTACACTAGGCAGGTCTGATTATCAAAGACAATACGAAGCAATGCTCTATGGGTGGAAAAGGGGCAATAAACGTGAGTGGAATGGAGGTAGAAATCAAAGTGATCTATGGTTTTATGATAAGCCAACACATAACTCACTGCACCCAACAATGAAGCCAGTAGAGCTAATGGAGAAAGCAATAGTTAATAGCAGCAGACCTGGGGATACTGTACTTGATCCATTTAGCGGTTCTGGCAGCACACTGATTGCATGTGAGAGAACAGGAAGAATTTGTAGGACAATAGAGCTAGATTCAAAATTTGTAGATGTAACCATAAAACGTTGGCAAATATATACCGGAAGAGATGCCCTTTTAGCCAGTACTGGTAAAACTTTTGCAGAAATTCAAGAAGAAAATTCGTAAAAAGGAGCAAAAAGAGAGGAGGAAAAGAGTGGAAAAAATCACGCAGACGGAATGGGCAAGAGAGATAGGAGTATCAAAGCAATATGTCTGTTATTTAGTAAAAAAAGGAATAGTTGAGTTGGAGGATGGTTTGATCAATAGAGAACAAGCAAATGAAGCAGTAGCGGCAATAAGAGATCCAAGTCAGCCACTGAGGAGGAAAAATCCAGAAAACGAAAATACAAATAACCTTTCTACAATGTTGCTAAAAACTAGAATAAAAAATGAAATGGAACGAGGTAAACTTCTTGAGGCAAAGGCAAAAGCTGAGATTGGTGAACTTGTAGCGGTAGAGGAAGTAAAGCGCGAAGCATTTAATATAGCAAGAGTTGTCCGTAATAATTTACTTAATATTCCAAATAGAGTTTCAGCACTACTTGCATCACTGAGTGACACTGAAAAGATTCATATGGCGCTAACTGAAGAGATTACAAACTCACTTGAAGAATTATCTAACGCTAAATTTTAATAATGTCTGCTAACTTAAGTTTAGAATTAATAAAGTGTCTCATTAATCAACCAGGAGTGGATGTAAATGTTAGAGGATTAAATGGAAAGACACCGCTACATTATGCAGTAGAAATTAACGAGCTTAGTATGGTTGCGCTCTTACTAAATAGGAAAAATATTAATCCACTGATCACTGATGATGATGGTAAAAGTGCGCTCTCTTGTGCAAGAGAAGAGATATTACAAGCACTAATCAATCACAAATATGGATTGGAGAAAGATAGCTTACTTCATTTAGCTGCGATGTTGAATGAAGCAAATGCTGTAAGGTTTTTACTCGACAAAGGGGTTAATGTTAATGAGCAGAATGCTCTACTACATACAGCATTACACTTAGCAGCAGGAGCTGGAAATGAAGGGATAGTAGAAATTTTAATTAGAGAAGGAAATGCGGATAAGGACATTCTTGATGCGAGAAATCACGCAGCAATTCATTATGCAGTAAACAACAAGAAAATAGGAGTAGTAAAAAAACTAGTAGACCTCGATGCAAATGTAAATAGGACCGGTAGTGGAGAAAATGCAACAAAGTTATCACCTCTTCACAATGCTGTAAGCGTTAGCAATTATGATGAACGAGATTTGTGTTTGGATATTGTAAGGTGTTTAACAAATGCTCCAAACTCCAAGGTCAATTTACAAGACTATGAAAATAAAACACCATTACATTATGCTGAAAGACTTAAAACAATAGAGGTTTTACTAACGCGAGAAGATATAGATCCTTTGATTAGAGATGATAAAGGCAAAACACCATTTTGTTATGCAAGAGAAAGGAATAAACAAGATATAGTGGAAATTTTAATGAGTAGTAAATATGGAGAAGATAAAAACAGTTTACTTCATTTAGCTGCAAAAAAAGGATATGAGGAGTTCCTAGAAGAGATTTTAGAAGAGGGAGTTGAAGTAGATATTTTAAACAATAAAGGAGAATCAGCGATATATCTTGCAGCAATAAATAGACATTTTAATATAGTAAAATTACTGCTAAAGAAAAGAGCAGATGCTACAGATGTTTTTCAGTACGCAATAACAACAAATAACGTAAAACTGATAAAGTTATTAAGCAAAGAAAAAGATATAGTTTTATTTGGAAAAAATGACAACTTTCCAACATTTCATTTATTGAGCAATAAATATTTTGAAGAAAGGAAAATAGCAGACAAAAAAATAAAGAAATATATCAATATCGTCTGTGTTTCTATAACAGTATGTGCAATAGCGATAGTGGGAATTTACCCTAACATTATAGCTGCAGTAATGGTGGGAATAGTTGCACTCATAGCTGCAATAGTAATGAGTAATTTAATTCAGAAGTATATAGAAGAAGCGCTTGAAAAGAAAATGTTTATTGAACTCGAAAGTGAGAAAACAAGTAGTCCTAATTTAAGTGATGTTGAAGTATCATCTAATGATGGTGAAGAGCTAGCAATATGATATACGCCACATCATTTTCTGAAGGTTTAAGACCAGATCCAGAGCTTAAAGTATCAGAGTGGGCGAATGAGTATCGAGTTCTAGCACCAACTGCAGCATCAGAGCCAGGAAAGTGGAGAACGGAAAGAACTCCTTATTTAAAAGAAATCATGGATTCACTTTCTCCTTCTTCACCGGCTGAAAAAATAGTATTCATGAAAGGAGCGCAGATTGGGGGAACAGAAGCAGGAAATAATTGGATAGGCTATATTATCGATCAAACACCAGGTCCAATGCTGGTAGTACAGCCAACAGTTGAAATGGGAAAGCGTTGGTCAAAAGGAAGATTTGCGCCACTGATTGAAAGTACACCATGTTTAAAAAGTAAAGTAAAAGACCCAAGGTCAAGAGATTCAGGGAATACTGTACAAAGTAAGGAATTTCCAGGTGGAATAGTAGTAATAACCGGAGCAAACAGCAGTGTAGGACTTCGTTCTATGCCAGTAAAATATCTCTTTCTTGATGAAATAGACGCCTATCCAGGAGATTCGGGAGGAGAAGGAGATCCAGTACTGCTTAGTATTGCTCGAACTAATACATTTGCACGGCGAAAGATTTTTTTAGTGTCAACGCCAACGATTCATGGAATAAGTAGAATTGAAAAGGAATTTGAAGCAACGGATAAGAGATATTTTTTTGTACCATGTCCGCATTGTAATGACTATCAAGTATTAAAATGGTCACAAATAAAATGGGAAAACAATGACTCAAAAACAGCACACTATATATGTATAGAATGTGGTGAAAAGATAGAAAATCATCAAAAGACAGAGATGCTTGAGCGTGGAGAATGGAGGCCTACTAATAGAGTAAAAGGTGAGAAAAAAGGATTTCATCTTTCAAGTCTTTATAGTCCAGTTGGCTGGTATAGTTGGCAACAAGCAGTAGAAGATTTTCTCCATGCAAAGGAAAGTGAACAATTACTGAAAGTTTGGATAAATACCACACTTGGAGAAACCTGGGTAGATAAAGGAGAAGTACCAGAATGGAAGCAATTATTTAACAGAAGAGAATCTTTTCAGATTGGTACAGTACCAAAAGGCGAAGTGGTACTCACAGCAGGAGTAGATGTACAAAAAGATCGGTTAGAAGTAGAAGTTGTAGCCTGGGGAAAAAGCCGTGAAAGTTGGTCAATAGACTACCAAGTATTTGAAGGTGATACTGGAGGAGGAGAAGTATGGGGAAAACTCTCTGAGCTGTTAAATCATCATTTTATCGGTGAAAATGGTCTTGAATACATGATAAGCATGATGGCGGTTGATGCTGGGTATGCGACACAAGAAGTATACAATTGGGTAAGAGGTCATCAAGGCTCTGGAAGAGTAATGGCAGTGAAAGGTGTAAATAAAGCCCTAGTACCACTTAGCAGCCCAAGTAGAGTAGATATAACAGTTGGTGGTCAAAAGCTAAAGAGAGGAATAAAGCTCTGGCCAGTAGGAGTATCGATATTAAAGTCAGAGCTTTTTCAATTACTTAATATTTTGAAAGAAGAAGAGGGAAAAGCTCTACCTGGATATTGTCATTTTCCCGAGTATGCACCTGAATATTTTAAACAGCTAACGGCAGAGCAATTAGTCAGCAAGGTAGTAAAAGGATACACCAAACAAGAGTGGCAAAAGGTAAGAGAAAGAAATGAAGTACTTGATTGTCGAATTTACGCAAGAGCTGCATCTATTGCGCTTGGAATCGATCGTTGGCCAGAGAGTAAATGGAATAGTTTAAGTGGAAAAATGGAAAGTAAAAAGCCTAAAAAAGTAAGACAGAGTAAATGGCTGGAAAATGTATAACGAAGAGTATTTAGTTCAAGTCGAAGAAGCGATAAAGAAGCTGCAAAACGGAGAGCGAGTAGTATCAATTGCATATGGTGACCATGTAGTGAGATATGCTGAAGTTCAGATAAATGATTTACTAAACTTAAGACAACGTATTAAAGCTGAGCTAAAAGTTGCAGGTGTGAAGCCAAAGAGGAAAATTGTTTTTTCAACAAGTAATGGGATCATATAATATCGTTGAAAGGACCCATATGACAAAAATTATAGCAAAAGAATATACAGAATTTTTAGAGCATCTGAAAGAGCAGATTGCTACTAGTCGTTATAAAGCAGCACTAGCAGTAAATAGCAAGCTTATTGTGCTTTATCACCATATTGGTACAGAGATCTTGAAGCGCCAAAAAGAACATGGTTGGGGTGCTAAAATCATAGATCAGCTAAGTAAGGATTTGAGAAGCGCATTTCCAGAAATGAAGGGATTTAGTGCTAGGAATCTTACTTATATGCGTCAATTTGCTGCAGAATATCAAGATACTGAATTTACGCAGCAGGTTGCTGCACAATTGCCTTGGTTTCATATTGTAGTTATTTTAGATAAAGTAAAAGATCCAAAAGAAAGACTATTTTATTTTCAAAAAGCTATAGAGCACGGCTGGTCACGTAGTATAATGGTGATGCAAATCGAACGTGAATTGCACAAACGTCAAGGAAAAGCTGTTACTAACTTCAAAGATAAGTTACCTTCTTCCCAGTCAGATTTAGCACATTATACATTAAAAGATCCATATATTTTTGATTTTTTGAGTATAGGAGATGACGCTCATGAAAGAGAAGTAGAAAAAGGTCTTGTAGGCCATGTAGAGAAGTTTTTGCTTGAGCTAGGGGAAGGATTTGCATTTGTTGGTAGGCAATTTCACTTAGATGTTGGAAATAAAGACTTCTATATTGACTTATTGTTTTATCATTTAAAGCTACGTTGCTTTGTAGTAATTGAGCTAAAAGACAAAGATTTCAAGCCAGAGTATGCAGGTAAAATGAATTTTTATCTTTCAGCCGTTGATGATTTACTAAAGCACGAGACAGATCAACCATCTATAGGATTAATTTTATGCAAGTCAAAGGATAACGTACTAGCTAAGTATACATTGAAAGACATAAATAAACCGATAGGGTTGGCAGAATATAAAATTACTGAAAATCTACCAGAGAATGTAAAGACAGCCTTGCCAACAATAGAAGAGCTGGAAGCTGAGTTATCAAAAATTTCAGATAAAGAAAAGTAATGCTATTAAAATCGTTCAAACAACTATTTAACAAGCCAAAAATCAAAAGTTCAGCGTGGGATGCAGCAGGTTCAGGAAGAAGATTTTTTCACTTTCAACCAGAGTTAGGAAGCATAAATAATTTACTTTCTCAGAGCCTTGGGCACTTACGTAGCCGCTCTCGGGATATGGTAAGAAAAAATCCATATGCAGCAAATATCATTGATACAATAGTAAGTAACTCGATTGGAACAGGAATAAAACCACAATCAAAAGCAAGGGATGGAGAATTTCGAAAGAAGGTGCAAGAATTATGGCTAAGATGGACAGATGAAGCAGACAGTAACGGAGTAAGTGATTTTTATGGATTACAAGCTATAGTGTGCAGAAGTATGATAGAGGGAGGAGAATGTTTTGTACGTTTAAGAACGAGAAAACTGGAAGATAGATTTTCTGTACCATTACAACTGCAAGTACTTGAGTCTGAACATTTAGATAATAAAACAAATCAAACTTTAGGAAATGGTAATGTAATAAGAAACGGGATTGAGTTTAACAGGCTTGGGCAAAGAGAAGCATACTACCTATTTAAAGAACACCCTGGTGAAAGTATGTTTGGAGAATCAGTTAGAGTACCAGCAAATGATGTTTTACATATCTATAAACCTTTAAGACCTGGACAAATCAGAGGGGAGCCTTGGCTTTCTAATATACTGCTGAAGCTTTATGAGCTTGATCAATATGATGATGCAGAGCTGGTGAGAAAGAAAACTGCAGCAATGTTTGCTGGATTTATTACGAGACTCGATCCAGAAGCAAATATCATGGGAGAAGGTGAAGCAAGTGAGCAAGGAGTAGCACTATCTGGCCTGGAACCTGGAACAATGCAGCTTTTAGACCCAGGAGAGGACATAAAATTTTCAGAACCATCAGACGTAGGAGGAAGTTATGAAGCATTCATGAGACAGCAACTGAGGGCAATAGCAATAGGTACAGGGATAACATATGAGCAGCTAACAGGAGATTTAACAGGCGTTAATTATTCATCAATCAGAGCTGGATTAATAGAGTTTCGTCGTAGATGTGCTATGCTGCAACACAACATTATGGTATTTCAATTTTGCAGACCAGTATGGAATAGATGGCTAGAGTTAGCAGTACTTTGTGGAGAACTCTGTATAGATGAAAAAGTAGTAAAAGCAGCGAAAGAAGAAGTAAAATGGATACCACAGGGATTTGATTGGGTGGATCCACTGAAAGACCAGCAAGCACAGCAAATGGCAGTAAGGAATGGATTTAAGAGTCGATCGGAAGTAGTATCAGAAATGGGTTACGATGTAGAAGAAATTGACCAAGAAATAGCAGAAGATCAAAAGCGAGCTAATTCTTTTGGACTTTGTTTCGATTCTGATGTTAACCATAAAAGGGAAGGAAGGTGATGTGGATAAATAAGCCAATAATGGTAGAGAGAAGAAGCTTTGAACTACTATCATTATATAACAGCAAACAACCTATCTTTAAGAACTTAAAGCATTTTCATATAAACCCAAAAGGAATAGCAATAATACGTATTTATGGAGTTTTGACAAAAAAAACAGAAGCTTTTGATCATATTTTAGACATGACTTCGTATGAAAATATTCATGAAGAGATAGAGAGTGCTTTAGAAGATAAAAGCATAGAGACGATTCTACTTGACATAGACAGTCCAGGAGGAGAAGTAAACGGTGTCTTTGACCTAGCTGATTTTATTTATGAATCAAGAGCAAAAAAGAGAATTATTGCAATAGCAAATGATGATGCATATTCTGCTGCGTACGCTATAGCCTCTAGCGCTGAAAAGATTTTTCTCACCCGCACTTCAGGAGTTGGGAGTATAGGAGTAATAGCAAGTCATATAGATCAAAGTGGTTTTGATGAAAAACAGGGAATAAAATACACCACAATCTTTGCTGGCAGTCGAAAGAATGATTTAAATCCGCATGAGCCAATGACGTCTGAAAGTTTAGAAAGCTTACAAAAAGAAGTAGGCCGACTATATGGAATGTTTGTGCAGCTAATAGCAAGGAACAGAGGTCTTTCAATTGAAAAGATTCGATCAACAGAAGCAGGTCTATATTTTGGGGAGAAAGCAGTAGAAATAGGTCTTGCAGATGGAGTTACAACATTTTTTGAATTTATCAACAATCATAAAAGTAGGAGTGTTAGTATGACAACTATTGAGGAGAACTGTCGTAGAGAAATTTTAGAGATAATAAGATTATGTAATATATCAAAGATGCCAGAAAAGATAGGAGAATTTATAGAGCAAGGCTCAAGTGTTGAGCAAGCCAGGGAAGTTTTAATGGAGTTACTTGCAGAGCGAACGAAAAAAACAGAGATACTGAGTGCAATACCACAGAATGCAGGAGAAGAATTGATGATGCAGGTAGCGAAAAGTCGGTGCATTTGATGGTCTTAACCGTGGTATATAATCGCCGCGGTAAATAAGTGTTCAAAACGCGCCACAATTATAACCGCTGCATATAACAACTACAAATATGGCGGTAAAAAAATAAAAAAAGGAGAAAAGGAAATATGACATGTATAACCGAACAAAATAATCTAGGTGACTTATTAAAGTATGAGGCATCAAGTCTATATTCAAGAGATCAGATAACAGTAGCCAAGGGGCAAAATCTGAAGCTAGGAACAGTAGTTGGTTATGATACTAAAGATAATTTAATTAAAGCTTTAAATCCAACTGCCACAGATGGGACACAAACGGCGATAGGAGTGATAACAAGCGATGTAAACGCAAAGGAAAATAGTAAAGGAGTAATTATTGCTCGCGGTGCAATGCTAGCAGATTATGCAGTTGTGTGGCCAGTAAATATCACTGAAGAGCAAAAAACAGCAGCAATAAAACAACTAGAAACACGTGGAATTATCATTCGCAAAACAGTCTAATTTAAGGAGAAATTCAATGCAAAATCCATTTACAAATACAGCATTTAGCATGACGGCACTAACAAATGCGATGAATATATTGCCGGTAAATTATGGACGAGTTGAAAATTTAAATTTATTTCCAAGTAGGTCAGTAAGATTTAGACATATTACAATAGAAGAGCAAAACGGAGTATTAAGTTTACTACCAACGCAAGTTCCAGGGGCACCAGCAACAGTAGGAAAAAGAGGAAAAAGAAAGGTAAGAACATTTACAATTCCACATATTCCTCACGATGATGTAGTGTTACCAGAGGAAGTACAAGGAATAAGGGCATTTGGATCAGAAAGTGAACTGAAAGCGCTGGCAGATGTAATAACTGATCATTTGCAGCTAATGAGAAACAAACATGCAATAACATTAGAGCATTTGCGAATGGGAGCGCTGAAAGGAATAATTCTGGACGCAGATGGAAGTGAATTGTTAAATCTGTATAACGAATTTGAAATAACACCAAAAGTAGTAAATTTTGCACTGGGAACAGCAACAACTGATGTAAAGCGTAAGTGTATGGAAGTACTCCGGCATATAGAAGATAATCTAAGTGGTGAATATATGACAGGAATTCATGCTTTAGTAAGCCCTGAGTTTTTTGATGCACTTACTTCTCATACTAAAGTAAAAGAAGCATACGAGAGATGGCAAGAAGGAGCAGCATTAAGGAACGATATGAGATCAGGATTTACGTTCTGTGGAATAACGTTTGAGGAATATAGAGGGCAAGCAACTGATCCTGAAGGAACTGTAAGAAGATTTATAGAAAGAGATACAGGGCACTGTTTTCCACTAGGAACAGCAAGTACATTTACGACATATTTTGCACCAGCAGACTTTAATGAGACAGTAAATACTCTTGGACAGCCACTATATGCAAAACAAGAGCCAAGGAGGTTTGATAGAGGGACTGATTTGCATACACAGTCGAACCCTCTGCCAATGTGCCACCGCCCGGCCGTTTTGGTCAAGGTCGTTGCAACATAAAAATACTGATAGAGCAACAAAAAGGCAGTTAGTATTCTATCAGCATATAGCGTACTGATGAAAACTTAATGAATAAAATAGAAGAATGCAAGAGAGTATTAAGCGATTATTTAAAGATTGTCTTATCCATTTAGGGGAGTTAGCTTTATATGAGTCAAAGAATAAGTCATATATGGTACAGGTATTAAAGCAACAGCCAGATAAATTATACGAGATTGGTGAAGGACAATTTGTGGGAGAGATGCTTTTTCTTGAGGTAAGCATTTTTGATATACTGAGGCCAATTGTAGGAGATATTTTTGTTATAGGTGATTGCAAATACAAAATACACACACCACCACTTAGAGATAAATCTGGAATGGTCTGGCGAATCGAAGCGTATGGGGTGTAAAATGTCTGTGCATATAGAAGTTAATAGTAATGAGGTAATAGAAAGTGTAAATGCTAAAAGAAAAAAAATAGAATTAGCAATAGTGAGAGCGTTAAACAGAACAGCACTATGGCTAAAATTGAAGACAGCAAAAGAAATTAGTGAGGAAAAGAAGATAAAATTAAGTTTGATAAGAAAGAGATTAAGAATTTTTAAAGCAAAAACAAGCAGATTAGAAGTGTTAATTAGAGCAAATCTCTACGACATTAGAGCATCGACAATTGGTAAAATACAAAAAACAAGAAGAGGATCGAAAGTAGGAAAGCATGAGTTTATAGGAGGATTTGCAGCAGTTATGCCAAAAGGAAATAGCGGTATTTTTAAACGTGAAGGAAGGGCAGCATTACCAATAAAGGAAGTTAAGTTGCCACTCGAACCTGAGGCTTCAAGGATAATAGGGAATCTTATTAATTATGAGGTTGAAAAGGTATTTGAAAAATTCTTCCACCGCGAATTAAGTGACATTACACCTATATGAATTGGCAAGATTTACATCAAGTAATTTGTACTACGTTAAAGGAAGAAATACCGGCTATACAGATATGTGAAATTTATCCAGCAATAAGAAAAGAATTATTAGCGCCAGCGGTATTTGTAGAGCTTGTGAGTTTAGAATCGGGAAAAGATCCTGGAACAGGTGAACTAGCTCTGAGGGTAAGATTTGAGGCAAGAATAGTAGTTGATAGTACTATAGAAAATGCACCTATTATTGTCAGATCTTTAGCTGCTGAGGTTGCAAGAGTAGTGAACAAGAATACCTGGGAAAAGAATGTATCTCCGGCTGAATTTCTTTCTGCAGAGCCTGATGGATTTAGACCCGAATTAGATGCATATTTGGTGTGGATGGTTGATTGGAGTCATCAGCTTCATTTAGGTAAATCAGTATGGGAAGAGGGGAAAATTAAACCACATACAATAAACGTAGGAAATATAAATGTTGGATCATAGTTTTGCGATTTCAGAGCTGAATAGGAAGCTAGCAAACGTTATTCGTATAGGAATTGTAAAAGAAATAGATTATGAAAAAGCAAAAGTAAGAGTGAAAATAGGCGAATTTTTAACAGATTATTTACCGTGGATAACAAGTAAAGCAGGAAAAGATAGAGATTGGTCTCCACCAGATATCGGTGAACAGGTTATGATATTTTCTCCTCTTGGCGAATTATCGTTAGGAGTGGTGTTAGGAGGGATATACCAGGAAAAATACCCTGCATCAGAGAATAAAAAAGAGGTGAGTAGCTTAACATTTCAAGATGGAACAAAGTTGTCATACGATAAAGATAAACATCATTTAGAGATTGAAGTAGTAGATAAAATAACACTGAAAGCTGGAGAATCGAGTATAGAAATGACAAAAGAAAGAATAAAACTTAAGGGAAGGAGAATAGATCTAAACTAGCATATGGGTAAAGCAATCGTTTGTGTAGGGGATAATTGTACAGGAATACCGGTTCATGTTTGTATGAGTGGAAGTGAAGACGTATTTGTAAATAGTAGATCTGTGTGTCGTAGGGGTGATATCTTGACTATAGGGGAGACACTAACGCAAGGGTCAAACAGCGTATTTGTGAACGGTATGGGAGTAACAAGAACAGGAGACTTGGTATCGTGTAGTTTTAAAGTGATAGGTGTTAGCAAAAATGTATTTGCAGAATGAGAGGCATGAATGCTAGCACGGGAAAGGAATTGGAAGGAATAGAACATTTAAAACAATCAATTACTGATATTTTAACCACTCCTATTGGATCACGTATTATGAGAAGAGATTATGGTTCTCGATTATTTGAATTAGTAGATAAGCCAATAAATAGAGATTTAACTTTGGAAATCTATGCAGCAACAGCAGAAGCACTGGGGAAATTTGAGAAGAGATTTAAGTTAGAAAAAGTAAAGATTGCTGAAGCTAAAGAAGGAAAAATGACTCTTGTACTTGAAGGTATGTATCTTTCAGAAGGCAAATTCATAGGTATTAGTGGAATAGTTGTTTAGAAATGCAGACATCTAATATTATTGAAAAACTAAGCTATGAGGAAATCTTTTCCAGAATGAAGGAGGAGTTAGTGTGTAGAGATGAAACCTTTTCAGCGTTAGTAGAATCCGATCCAGCGATAAAGATTCTGGAGGTAGCAGCCTGGCGAGAACTTTTGCTCAGACAAAGGATGAACGAAGCAGTAAAGAGTAATTTACTGAAATTTGCAAGGGGAGAAGATCTTGATAATTTGGCTGAATTTTATGGAGTAGAGAGAGAAAAAGAAGAAGAGGATGAAAGATTTAGAAAGAGGGTAAAAGCAAAAATAGCAGGTTGGTCAACAGGAGGAAGTAAGGAATATTATAAATATCATGCACTGTCAGCAGATAGTAGAGTAAAAGATGCACTAGTAGAATCACCTATACCAGGAAAAGTACAAATTTCAATCTTATCAACACAAACTGGCATAGTGTCAGAAGAGCTACTAGAAATTGTAAAAAAGCAGGTTACTAGAGATGATATAAGGGTTTTAACCGATACAGTAACAGTGATAGGTTGCAATATTACGGAAATAGATATTCACAGCAGAATGAGCATAAGTCCTATAATATCAGAGGAAGAAATCAAGAAGCAATTTATTAAGAAGTTTGAAGAAAGTAGAAGGCTGGGATGGAGTGTAACAAGATCGTGGATAATAGCGAATTTATTTGTAGAGGGTGTAGAAAACGTAGAATTAATCGAGCCAAAAGAGGATGTTGTGGTGCTAGGTAACGAGTGTGCAAATTTACGAAATTTAAAGATTGAGTAATGCTATTACCCCCAAACGCAACAAAGCAAGAGCAAGCACTGGTTGATGCAACAGATTATAAGGTTGATCCGAGCTGTATCAGAGGATTTAAGTTTAGTCTTAAAGAAGAAACATTGCCTTGGATAATAGAAGAATATGGTTTAGAAGAAATACTGCGCTGGGTAAAAGATAGAAGAAAAGCCATAGTAGAAGGAGTAAAATTTCAAAGACTGAGAGGAACACCTGCATCACTTAAAATAGCGCTCAAATGGGCAAATATAGAAGATATTACAATTATTGAGGAGCCACCTGGTAAACATTTTTTCGAGTTGCAAATAGGAATAAGAGATGTTCCAAATAACTTTTTTGTAGATGCAGTAGTAGAACTTGCAAAACTATCACTACCAGCAAGATCAAGGCTAATGAGGATTTTCAATGATCACCATAACGTTGATAGGTTTATTTTAGATGAAAGTTTATTCGGCAGCTTATTGTCAGACTATTCAGGTAGAAAAGTTGAAAAAGATGGACCAGTATTATCGTTTGGAAGAGTAAATTTTTTCAGGTCTAGTGGTCCAGTTATTAGGATTATAGAAAACTATCTACGCGATCATTATGAACGAGCTTTAAGCAATGATATATATCGCCTAGATGTAGCAATCCTTGGAGAAACCGAGCCTCACACAAAGAATTATAACGGTATTTATGAAAGAAATCATGTGTGGTATAACTTCAAAGCGCTATATCCGCTACCACAGAGCTTATTACCTGAGATTAAGTTTGCGAAAGCGCAGATAGTATTATCAGATAGCTGGAACTTGGGGGAAATAAACGCATGTTTTCCAGTTGGTAGTGTGGAAGAAAAAGGAAGTAAATTTTTACTAGGAAGTAGCAAACTATCTGAACAACTGTGGAATTTAAAATACAAGCCAATTTTAGAAAGGTTTAGCGTTACTCACCACTACAAAGTAGAAGATTTTACCAACCAGAAAGTTATAAGATTTGGTGTGGCAGAACACTATGTTCATTTTGAAAACAATTTAGATTTAAAGCAAAAGGACGCAATACACGAGTTAGAAAGTTACATTTTGGTATTTTACCCAGGCGTACTAACGTGGCACGAACATCGACATTTGAACAGAAGTTGGAAAAATAGTCAAGTAATATCTATAATAAGTTAAGTACTTATATTTATATCCTCATATATTATGTTAATAATAGGTAAAAGTGTATGAAATAAAAAGAAAAAGACTTGCTTTCTCATGCTAAAACGGACATGACTTGAATAGCAGCAGGTAAACATAAGAAATTTGTCTGGCGCTAGAAAAGCTAATTTTGTGAGGTATGCAATGGGGTTCAACGAAGAAAAGAGAGAATCTTTTAGTAAGTTTTTTAAAGAAGTATCAAGTAACGGATTTAAAAATATTAATAAAAGAAATGAAGAAGGAGAGACGATATTACACCAAGCAGTAGAAATCTCTGATTACAAAACAGTAAGGTTATTAATAAATAAAGGAGCAAATGTTAATGCAAGAGATAAAAAGGGTTATACACCACTACACTGTGCAGTATTTGCGAAAAGCTTAGAAAATGTAAAAGTACTGCTAAGGGAAGGAGCAGAAGTAAATGCCACTCAATATGTCAGTGGATGTACGCCATTGCACTCTGCATGCAAAATAGGAGGAGCAGGAATTGAAATAATAAAAGAGCTAGTAAAGGCCGGAGCTGAAGTTAATCAACTGAATAAGTACGGTGCAACACCAATGTATTACATATGGGAAAGTGAAAAGTATCGTCTATGTGATAGCAAAGAGAGTGAAAAGGCAAGTAAATTCTTAAGAGAACAAGGAGGAATAACAAAAAGTAGAGAACTGACGTGCTATGGAATAGAGATGCTAGTGAGAGAAATAGCAGACATGTTGAATAGGAGCTATTTACCTGAGTTAAAAATAATAGAGATAGGAGAAATAAGGAAGAAAGATAAGTCACTAATAAAGGAAGAATGTAAAAATTTAGCAAGCAAGATAATGAGCCAAGTGAACGAAATGATAGATGAAGTGTTGAAGGCAGACTTAAGCAAGATGTGGTGAGGAGGGAGCTCAAAAAAAAGAGTTTGGTTGCGAAAATTTCAAAGGGAAAGTGAGGTATGTTATGTCAAGGAAAGAAGCAAGGAATGTTTTTGATAGGTTATTGAAAGCATTATCAGAAAACAGGTTTCAACAAATAAATGAAAAAGACGCAGCAGGTTGCACAATATTGCACCGAGCAGCACAGGTGTCAGAGCCAGAAG
Source organism: Wolbachia endosymbiont (group A) of Philonthus cognatus (assembly GCF_947251755.1). Taxonomy (NCBI): domain Bacteria; kingdom Pseudomonadati; phylum Pseudomonadota; class Alphaproteobacteria; order Rickettsiales; family Anaplasmataceae; genus Wolbachia; species Wolbachia endosymbiont (group A) of Philonthus cognatus. The sequence goes on along the minus strand of NZ_OX366388.1, from coordinate 1,149,683 downwards.
TAATAAAGTTATTAATAGAAAAAGGAGCAGGTACAAACGATAGAAACAATAGAGGCGAGACACCGTTGCACCTAGCAGCGTTTTTAGGAAGAAGAAAAAATGTGAAAGTGCTGATAGAAGGAGGAGCTACAGTAAATGCAAAATCAAACAATAAAGCAGTACCACTACACTTAGCCTGTTTAGCAAGAAGAATAGGAACAATAGAAGAGCTGATAAATGCAGGAGGAGATCTTGATACAGTAGATAAATTTGGATGTAGCCCACTAAACTATGCAAAAATTTACCCGAAAGTGACAAGTTATCTAGAAAAGAAGGGAGTGAATATGAGAGATGTAGAAGTGATGTATGGAGAAGCAAACAAGGCAATAGAGGAGGTAATGGAGAAACGAAACGTAAATGAATTACAACTAGAGGAGGTAGATTTAACAGATTAAGCATATAGATTTATATCTTAATATAATATGTGGAAAAAATGTGTAAATTTAGCAAAAAAAACTTGCTTTTTATGCTAAAACAGCCCTAAGTGAAAAAGTAGCTGGTAAATAAACAAGATTTGCTAAGCGCTAAAGTGAGCCAAATTGGAGCCACTTTATATTGCATTAATAGCTGAGGAAAGTTATGGTAAAATTTAGTCAGAAAGAAAGAGAAGAGTTTAATAAGGCGTGGAAAGAAGTATTAGATAACTCAATAGAAGATATTAATAAAAAAGACACAAAAGGAAGGACGATACTACATTACGCGGTGGGAATGCCAGATCCAAAAAAAGTGAAATTATTAATCAAAAAGGGAGCAGATGTAGATGCAGCAGATGCCGGGAAATATAGACCACTACACCTAGCAGTGATGGGGCAACGTCTAGAAAATATAAAAGAGCTGATAAAGGCAGGAGTCGATGTAAACGCAGTGGAACGAAGTAGCAAATTTGCTCCGTTGCATCTTGCCTGCATGGTGGCAGAGATAAAAATAGTAGAAGAGCTAGTAAAAGCGGGAGGGAATGTAGAGCAAAAGGATAAATCTGGCAAAACGCCAATGGATTATGCGAGAAATAGTAAAGAGATAAAAGAAGTGTTAGAGAACGTAAAAATGGCAAATAAGCAGAGAGAGTTTATAGAAAGAGTAAGGGTTGTATCGGAAAGCACGGCAGCAGGTGTGATAGTTGCAAAGGAGGAGCTAGAAACTGTGGATGAAAAAGTGCTATAGCGTTTTTAAAAATTCAGAAGTGCTGTGTTTGAAAAGGTGATTATATGGAAAAAAAAGTAGAAAAAGAGGTAAAATGTTTAGAGAAAAAAGCGTTGGAAGAGCTGAGGAAAATATGGAAGAAGGTATTTGAGGAAGAGGCACCTAGATACTCAAAGAAATATCTGATACCAAGATTGGCGTATAGGATACAGGAGAAAGCGTATGGAGAAATGTCAAGAAAAGGTGCCAAAAGACTGGAATACCTAGCAGATCGGCTAGAGAAGGGAAAAAGAATAAGTAGCGATAAACTGCCAGCAGTGGGAACAGAGCTGATATTAGAAAGGGGTGAAGAAACGCATGCAATAATGGTAGTGGATACAGGATTGATCTACAGAGAAGAATTTTACACGTCATTATCAGCAGTGGCAGGAAAAATAATGGGAATGAGCTACAACGGACCTTTATTATTCGGGATGCGTGATAAAAGTGGAAATTGAGGAGAGAGAATGCTAAAAGAGGTAAGGTGTGCGATATATACAAGAAAATCAAATGAGGATGGGCTAGAACAAAAGTTTAATAGTCTTGATGCGCAGCGAGTAGCATGTGAAAAGTACATAAAGAGCAGAGAAGGGTGGGTAGTATTGCCCAAAAGGTACGATGATGGCGGATTTTCAGGAAAAAATTTAGAAAGACCAGCAATAAGGGAGTTGTTTGAAGATGTAAAGGCAGGAGAAGTGGACTGTGTGGTAGTATATACGCTAGACAGGTTATCAAGGGAAACAAAGGACAGCATCGAAGTAACGTCATTTTTTAGAAGGCACCGAGTAAATTTTGTAGCAGTAACGCAGATATTTGACAATAATACGCCAATGGGAAAGTTTGTACAAACAGTGTTATCAGGAGCAGCACAACTAGAAAGAGAGATGATTGTAGAGAGAGTAAAAAATAAAATAGCAACATCAAAAGAACAAGGACTATGGATGGGTGGAACTTTGCCGCTTGGGTATGATGTAAAAGATAAAGAATTAATAATAAATGAGAAAGAAGCAAAGTTGGTAAAACATATATTTGAGAGGTATATAGAGCTGAAGTCAATGGCAGAGTTGGCAAGAGAGTTAAATAGCCAAGGGTACCGTACGAAATCAGATATCTTTAAAAAGGCCACGGTAAGGAGGATAGTAACAAATCCAATATATATGGGAAAGATAAGACATTATGAGAAAGAGTATGAGGGAAAGCATGAAGCAATAATAAAAGAGGAAAAATGGCAAAAAGCACAAGAATTGATAAAGAATCAGCCATATAGAAAAGCAAAATATGAAGAAGCTCTGCTAAAGGGAATAATTAAGTGCAAGAGCTGTGGTGTAAATATGACACTGACATATGCAAAAAAAGAGAATAAGAGATATCGATACTACGTATGTAATAACCACTTAAGGGGAAAGAATTGTGAATCAGTAAATCGAACAATAGTAGCAGGAGAAGTAGAAAAAGAAGTGATGAGAAAAGCGGAGCAGATATATGAAAATTGGAGAGAAAAGACCGAAGAAAAATGGGAAAATTTAAATTTTGGAAAGCAGAAAGAAGTAGTGAAAAAGTTAATAAAAGGAGTAATGATAAAAGAAGATGGAATAGAGGTGAGTTTAGAGGATAAGGTGGAATTTATACCAATAAAAAAGAAAGGAAAGAAATGCACAGTAATTGAGCCAGAAGGTAAAACAAACAATGCACTACTGAAAGCAGTGGTAAGGGCTCATCTGTGGAAACGTCAACTGGAGGCAGGAAAATATGCAAGTGTGAAGGAACTGAGCGTTAAAATTAATATAGGTACAAGAAGGGTACAACAAATTTTAAGGTTAAATTATTTAGCTCCGAAGATTAAAGAAGATATAGTAAATGGGAGACAGCCAAGAGATTTGAAATTAGTTGATTTGAGAGAAATACCGATGCTGTGGAGTGAGCAATTGGAGAAATTTTATGGTCTTGATTGCATTGTTTAACAAGAGGAGATGAAAACATCGAAAATAATAGGAAAAGCTGTTGCAAAAAAAACTCAAGGATTTATAAGGAAACCACTATTGCAAAATATGAAGGACTTCTAATGCACCAGCAGATGTTGAAGAGGTTAAAAATAGTCTTGATGTAAACCAGTGTGACAAAAACTGACATTAAATTATATGAGTATATTAATATAAATAGTAAAGATTTTCAATTTACATATGAAACCAGAGCAAACTATTGAGCAAGAGTCAAACTCACATAACAACCCTTTTCTGCTGAAATAGAACCATGTTTTTATAGTGAAGGAAATCCCTATATACGAAAAATCATCAAATCAACCAATTGCGGCTGGTGTTGTTGGTGCGTTATTATTGGTGAGCTGTGTTGCGTTTTATGTTTTATTTCGCAGTGGCAGTAGATGTGGTGTATGGATTTTGCGTTGTATAATGCTACAAAGCCGAATACTAAACTTGAGTAGGTCTATTATCCAGCCTTCTTTGAATCCTGCGCAGTTGAGAAAATCCATAATCATCAAGTAAAACTTTTAAATTAGGTAATTTCTTCTCATTTGAGCTTATAGAGCATACTTTTTTAACCATGAGCATGATTATTGCTCCGGACAGGAGGTTCCACATTTTCCAGATAGCCATGACTGTCTACTTTCAATTCATTTCCTAAGTTGTGCTCTATTTTTGTTGCAAACGTAAATCCTAATATTTTGCAAAATTTTTCGAAATATTCTCTTATAATATCAAATAAACTCTTATCGCCATCTTGGTAGTTTTTTAACTCCTCAGGAACATCAAGTAATAACTTACCGTCTCTATATATTAGACCCTCTTTACCATTCTGAGATTCAAGTGTAAATTCCATTGAAAATGATATATCACATATTTTTTTCTCAGAAAAATCTAGAAGCTTTACAGGTGCTTTGGGGATTTTACACTCAACTTTTACAGAATTTGGATTTTTGCAGTCAATGTACACTTTTCTCTCAACACCACTATTGACATTCATAAATAATTTATGTTTCTCGTAAAGTTCCATCATAAATGGTCCATATATATGTTCATATCCTGCTTGATTGCAATTAGTAGCTAACTCTTCTAGAATATGATCATTTGGAGCTTCTGCTCTAGAATGTTGAAACATCTCCTTAAAAACCTCTTTTGCAAATGAACGATAATTCTTTTCTCCATCTTTATTATTTTTAACCAAGCTAATATGTTTTTTATATAATCGGTCAACAAAATCCCTATCTATATTCTCTCCGTTAATGATGAAATCCATTCTATTAATGTCTTTATATGCTTGCTCACCAGAATTTGCGCTTTTATTATCTTTAGCTCTTAATTTATTAAAACCAAATTCTTTAATTTTAGCCTTTAATGTAACTATTGGATTTGCTTCTGTCATACTTCCCCCTTACTAAAGCCTTCAAAATTAATTATACTATAGGAATTGTTAATAGATTATTGACGATATATAAGTGTAACGATGGCTTTGTACTACCTGTATAATAAATACGCTAAGGCAAAAATTTAGCTGTAGAAAGAATAATGCAACTTTATCGCATTTCATTTTACTATAACTTGACTATAAGAAAAAATCTTATTTTGATTACTACGAGTAGTTCTATAAACCAAATTAATTGTAAAAAAGAGCGAGTGATTTGTGTAGAGCTTAAGATAATTCGTTTCTTAGATTGCTAATTATCTTAGTTAATATTTAATACCTTCTACCTAGCAATTTCTTCCCTCGAATTAGAAACCCTTCTTAATTCTTCACGTTCTGCCCATGAAACCTTTTTGTTGTTAGACTCGCTTATTACTTCAGGACGCATTAATCCACCAGATCTTTCAAAGTACCCATTTTCAATAGCATCATAAACCCAATCTTCACCAAGTGCGCAATCATTACCTAATTCTTCTTTTCGATCTTTGAATTTTTCTAATATTTCCTCTCTATTACTCACTTTTACTATAATTTTGCTTTTATCCTGTATGTCAGGATACAGTCTAACATCTACATTTCCCAAACTAGTATAGAAGGTTAATACTATATCGCTGCCTTCTGTAAGATCTGTGTAATACCTTATTCCACCTTCGGTTTGAATTTCTACTTCACTACTACCGATCTTTACTATATTTCTTCCACACTTTACATCTCCATCGGTTAGACCTAAATCCCTTGCCCCATCTGTTATCTTTATAATGTCTATTTTACTATCTTTAGAATATTCTAAGTAAAAAACGGAGTTGTCTACTCTTGCATCTTTTAGCTCGCTATTGGTTGCACTTTTTGCGATTTCAATAAACTTATGAGAATTGCTAATATAATCTCTATAAGCTTTTTTTAGGTTAGTTTTATGCTCTTTAAATTCTGATGTCAGTGTGTTAGCATCAACTGTATTACCAAACACTGCCCCTTTTGATACTAATTGACATATTATATTACTAGCAACTTTAGGATTTTTTTCTAATTCACTGATTTTTTTCATCACATAATCGGTAAAAGTGTACTCATTACCTGAAAAGAAATCTTGTGAAAGAGAATAGTTTAATCGTACACCAGACTTTATAGCATCGTTTACAATCTTTTCAAGTTCAGCCATATTTTGAGCCTGAAACACCTTATCAGAAAACTCATTTAACTTTTCCTTTTGATTTGAGGTTAAATTAACGAGTAATTTACTGACCTGTCCTTTCTTTTGCTGACGATAAATAATATTTTTATCATAATCTAATGCTCCTGCTTCTAGAAATATTTTTCTTAACTCTTGAGCAAGATCTTCATTATCCCAAGCAAAACGATCAACATACGAAAACACTTTTGATTCACCCATTCCTTGCCGAATATTTAGCACCACTTTTAGGTCTGAATCTCTTTTATGCTTACTTAAAAACTCCTTTAAATTTTTAGTGCAGTCTGAATCACACACAAGTAAGTCATACAATTCCTTATTCATCTTTTTCTGTTTATCAGTTAAAAATAATTCTTCTATATTATAGCAGAGTTTATTAGTTGCTATTTGTTGTGGAGTTTTGCCCTTTCTACTTGTTATATTAGGTTTAGCTCCTTTCAAAAGAAGAGAGTTTGCATTATCGTGGTGACCTTTGGCAGCAGCAAGGTATAATGGTGTTTTTCCTTTATTATCTTGTATGTTAGGATCTGCGCCTGCTTCTAAGAGTAAATCTATAGCCTGATTTCCTGTGCGACGAAATCCACCAATATTTGCTCCTGCAATCGCATGCAATACTGTTGATTGAGATTCTCCTCTTTTGAGGTTAAGAATTATTTTTAAATCTTTATTGTTTTTATTGTCATATAAAAATTCTTCAAGAGGTTCAGTATTATCAAATGAACCACAGTTAGAAGCTAAACATTTTAGAGCACTAAGTAACTTCTTGTTTAAATTTTTTTGACTTGGCGTAAGATCATAATCTAGAGCAAACCAAACACAAATCTGTTCACTTAATCCAAGTTTGCTATCTATCAAAGATGATGGTTCATTATGATTTCTAACTGATGGTAAATCTCCTGAGTACCACATATCATTCATCAGCTCATTTAATAAATGTTCTTTAGATGATAGATGTTCTATAATTGATTCATATTCAATATCAGATAGTTCTGGTTTGGATTTTGGTTTTAGTAGATTGGTGATAAATTTTATCATTCCAGTAGACTCACCCATACTTACCCCTCTAAGATACATAGTACATTATATGCGATATGTAACATTAAGTCAATAACCATAATCTTTTTACTACTCATATGATTAAGCTTTTATGGTAAGTAATATAAGATCTTTAGACAATCAAGCAGTGTAGCATTTACCCTACAGTACGGCTTGTTGTCTGTTTTGAATTTGTTACTATCTCACACCAACTATTTTTTTTCTTTTCATTAGATAAGGTAATTTTTTCAGAAGATTGACGTAGTGTTTCATGTTTTTCAAAATATCCTCGTTTAATCGCATCATGTACTGAATATCCACCAAGTAAGCAATTTTCTCCTATTTCTTCCTTATCTTTTAATTGATCAAGTTTCTTCTTATCATCGTCACTTATCTTTACTTCAATTGTATTGTTGTCTTTATCACTAGAACGTAGATGAATACTAATCTTTCCTACTTCAGTAGTAAAAGACATTTCAATGCCACCTTCTAAAACGTCTGTATAATTTCTTTTTCCTCCTACATTTTCAACTCTTACTATACTCTTTCCAACATGAAATATATGATGTCTAAAACTTAAATCTTTCACTTTTGGATTATTTATAACTTTTGCAACCTCAACAGTGCTATCTTGCGAATATTTTACATAAAAATATCCATTATCCATTTCTACGTGTAAAGCTTTGCCTTGGGCACTACTGTTTATAATACCTTCATCTGCTACACTTTTTAGCTTGTTATCGATTTCTTCACGTTCTGCAAAAATCTCATAACTGAACCCATAAGTTGCATACAATAACTTATCATCATAAAAGGAACTGCATTTTACTCTTCCACCTTTTAATAGTAAATTACTCATGATATTGCGTATAATACCTATATTTTTGTCATCTGATACACCCTCGTAGGCAGGAATATCTCTTATTCCCTTAGAAACTAAACTTGTTATAGTCTCACTATCGTCTGATAAACTCTCATAAGGTGGTAATCCCTTATGCTGTCGTATTCTATCAGGGATATTTCTTATTTCCTTAAAAATTAAACTTGTTATAGTATACTTATCATCGTTATATTTTGAATTGAGTCTTATCCCTTTTTGCAAATATTTATTTGTTATGCACTCTATACGCTCTAAAGCAGTGTTTGTAAAATTTTCATGCTTATCCCTATAACCTTGATCATTTTTTGCTACTACATCTTTTAACTCTTTACAAAATTCATCAATTAGACTTCTCTCACTTTCAGTCAGTGGTAGATCTAGCTTAATTAAAGCAGAGTCTCTTGGACTAATAGGGTAATTTTTCCAATATAAATCACTATCATCAGTTTCACTCTGATACGACAATGTATGTTTTACACATGTGTCAACAGCCTCCCTAGTTTCATGTCTCTGATCAAGGTCATAACATTCCGAACGATTACTTATTCCTTGAACAAACAAACTATAATCATCTAAATCTGTTATGTCATCTTCAGGCGTTGTTCCCTCATTGCTATTACGCTCAATTTTTGAATGCCATGGCTCAGTATTTAATTCCTCTCCTAGCTTTTGTTCACTGATAGATTCTACAACATATTTTACTGACTCTGTACCCATACTACCTCCTAGCCTAGATATAGAATATATTATGTACAATATATAATATTGGTCAAGCTAATTTCAACATAATCTTTTTACTACTCATATTTTTGTTGAGTTTTTATGGTGAGTACTACTAGTAGGTTAAAAGTTGTTTATTACTGGAAGTTTTAGCCAATTTTACTATAAATCAACAAAATTGAGAACACCAGCTATATTTAATATATAGGAATATGATGCTTTAAAGGAGTGCAAAAACTGCTGAAGCTTATACAGTAACCTGCGGAGCTACTTCAGCAGAATAAACAAACACATGCCAGTATTAGTAGAGAATTATTTATAAGTCAACTAACTTTTTCAAAAAATACTTTAGTAAAAGTACCATGCTAGTTAGTGTTATAAAGAATTCAATTGTTTACTCTTTCAAAAAAGGTCGTATATTTGTGAGAACGAGTTGCGTAAAAATAGGGTTATAAAAATAGAAGCTTAAAATTCTTGCACCGAAGCTAGGTAAATTAGTTCGTATGTAGATTTAGCGAAAGTGAGCCAATATGAATGATTTTAGCGTATAATAAAATCACCATATAAAAAAGTTCGAACGTATTGTGTGGTAGACCAACGCATTCCAAGAAAAACACTTCTCACGCTGGTTGGTTTTGAGTGCTGGAAATGGTTGTTTTATTTAAATTTTTAGTATAATATATTACTAGATTAATACCAATTCATTTGATAACAAAAAGAAAAACTGAGGTAATTTATAACAAAAACAGAATTCAAAGGTAAAAGATTAACACTGATTCCCAGCTAAAAAACGTAAAAAAACAGACTAAAAATAAAGTACCAAAATATACATTAAAGTTACTTGCTTTTCTGATTTATCTAATTACTATATAGCCAAGCTTAGTATAGTGGGTTTGAATAATATATGGTATCTATATGCTAAAAACACAACATCCAACAGATTATCTAAAAAAAGAAGGAGAAGTTACCGGTTTACCAGAAAAGCAACAAAATAGTAAATCTTTTCAGCCTAAATCTAGAGTACGGCGGCAATATAATCCTGATGATACTAATATTGCAAAATTGTTTCTTGCAATACGTGAGCACAAAACAGGTAATCCTAAGATAAATAAAATTAGTGAAATTATAGGATTACTTGATCTGATAGGAAATATAAATGATGTTGATCTTAATGATAATAGTAATACCCCATTACATGTTGCTGTGAGCAAAGGGCATGAAGATATTGTTAAACTTCTTATAGATAAAAGGGCTGATATTGAAATTGCGAATAGTCAAAATCAGAAACCATTAGATATTGCCGAACGTCTTAATAGGCAAAATATTGTTCAGATATTAAAACAACCTACTTCTCAATCTCAACAAAAAGTCTCTGGTGCTGGAGAGGATAAAGAAACAGAAGCAGGGAAATCAGGAATTTCTGACCAATCCAACTCACAATCAAGACTTTTATCTCAGGTAGGCAGACTTAATACGAAACAGCGAAGTGCAACCGGTTACAGTGAAGTGAATGATAGGTTAGAGGAATTTGTTAACTATTTCGTTAAGGAATTCGAGGCTAAACTACACGCCTATCATATGGTGCTAGAAGGGGAAGTAAAAAAAGCAGGGAAATTTTCAGATACATTTTCAGGGAAAACAGGGAAAGGAATAGGAGGAGCGATAGGAGGAGGATTGGGGTTATTGCTTACACCTTTCGTTGGACCAGCAGCATTAAGAGTAGGAGTAACAGGAGGTGCTGCATTGGGAGAAGAAGGAGCAAAAGCGTTAGGAAACAAATTAGGTGAGAGTTATCATAGAAACAAAGTTATTAACTTTCCAAGTCTGATATATTATTCTCAGAAGAAGGAGAATAAAGCTGATGTAAGAAAAATATTGATTGAAGCTGGATTTGATATTTTTCAAAGCTTTGAAATGCAATTCATGAGAGTTACTACAGACCAAGGACATGAAGGGGCAATGAGAAAATTAGCAGAAGATGCTACAAATAGAGCAATAAGTTATTTAGAAAAAAAGAAAGAGGGCTTAATAACAGAAGGCGTTATTCTAGGTGAATCTAAAATAGAACCAGTTCTTGGAGTGCCTATTCCTACCTCCAGGATTAAAACACCTGGATTTGAAATAAATTATGAATATAAGTCATCTAGTGAAAAATGGTATACTGCGAGTCTATATGAGAAGGTAGGGTTGGTAATGGAAGAAAAAACTTCCAGAAGAACTTCTAGTTATCATGAAAGGAAGGATGGAAAAAGTAGAGCTGAGAAATATGGCTATCGTCGTCTTTTCATATCGGAGAGTTGGGATAAATTAAAAGAAAAATATAAACCTGCTAGTATTGTGGGAAGTAAAAGTGGGCAGTTTACAGACTATCAGTATGTTTTAAGTTCAAACAATTTAAAGCAACAGTCAAATGATATATTAGAAAAAATTAACTTAGATGATAAAGATTTGGGAGAAGAAAGAATAAAGAAAATACTAGAGGAAGCTAGAGGTAATATCATAGAGGTAGTCAATGTTTTAAAAAGACAAAGCCATGGATACGCAGATGACCGTAAAATACTAGTTAGTATAGAGACCAACCTAAAAAACTTAAAGGTAGATGAGTACCTAAAAGAGTTTGAACAGCATTGTGAAGAAGCTAAGCAGGAGCGTCAAGAAATAGCAGAGGCTGTTGATAAAGGAAGAGAAGAAAATAGGGAAAATTTTGATCAGTTGCATCAAAAGCTTGGTGAAATACATAGTGTGGTTGTTGTAGGACAAGATAGTAAGCAAGAAAAAAAGGCGGTTTGGTTTGATGTAAGAAATTCAGTTACATTCTTTACTGCACTTACTCCTGGAAGACAAGAAAAGTTAGATCAAATAACCAATAATATACAAAAAGGAATAGTTGTGATTAGTGGTTTAGGCGGGGTAGGTAAAAGTGAATTGGCTATAAAGTATGCTCGTAATCAATATGGCCAGGAAGATAGTGTTGTATGGATAAATGCTGAAACACACCAAACTATAAAAGAATCATTTCATAGGCTATATAAAAAATTAGGATTTAAAATCAAAGATAAAGATGAAGAAGAAAAGAGCATAGAAATAATAGTCGGAGATATATATGAATATTTTGCTAATGGAGGAAGCCTTTTCATTTTTGATAATGCTGAAAAGTATACTACAATTGAGAAATTTTTACCATTAGGTTTGCCTAATAAACCTAATGTTTTAGTCAATTCTCTTAACAACGAATGGAAGAGTGCAAGAGTAAATATAGAAACAGTTCCACTGGGAGATTTTACTAATAGTGAAGCGATAGAATTTGTTAAAACTGCTCTAGAAATAAAAGATGATTCAAAAAACGTAGACATAACAAACCTAGTAAGAAAACTGCACAATGTTCCATTAGCCTTGCAGCAGGCAGTTGACTACATTAAAGATATGAATGAGGAATTTAAAGCAAGGGGTTTAGAATTTGGAATTAGTGATTACTTAGAAAAATATGAACAAGCACCGAGAAGAATGCTTAACACCGAATCAGTTGCTGATGAGCACACAAAAACAATTTTTAAAACTCTAGAAACTACAATCGATAAAGTAAAGGAAAACAAAGAATATGGGCAACAAGCTTTAGATATGTTAAATATCATGTCCTACTTTGCACAAAATAATATTCCTGAGAAGATATTTTTAGATGAGTTAGCAAGTAGTGATCAGGAAAAACTGGTATCTATTACTCGTTTGTTAAAAAAACATTCAATAGTGGGCTTGGAACAAGGTATGCTGACTGTACGTGGACTAGTACAACAGGTAGTAAGACTAGAATCAGAAGAAAAGCAGCAGCAAGAAGAGATTTTAGAAAAAGCTCTAAGGCTGCTAAAAGAACATATGGTGACTGTAGAAAACTATATACCTCATATCACATCAGCGTGGAATTATGCAAGCAAGTATGACAAGTTAATAGAGACTTTTATTGTTGATGATATTGTTGATAAGCCTGCTCATGTTTCATATTTTCACTTAATTGCTGAAAGTAGTAATCGTGAAGTTGTCGACACAATATTAAGCAAGATAGAAGATTCTAGAAAACTTAATAAAGTTATTAATACAAGAAGTGATGATAAAAAGACACCTTTACATTATGCAGCTCAAAGTGGTAATGAACAGGTAGTGAAGCTTTTAATAGAAAAAAAAGCTAATGTAGATACACGTGATAGAGTTGGTAATAGGCCTTTGCATATAGCTGCAAAGAATGGTTACTTAGGAATTGTCAAAGTTTTATTGGATACTAACAAAGTTAATGTTAATGCTAAAACTAGTCCTAAGTATAAATTTACACCATTACACTTTGCTGCACGAAATGGTCATTTAGAAATTGTCAATGCTTTGCTAGATAAAGGAGCTGAGGTTCATGCTGAAACTAAGTATAAATATACGCCTTTACACCTTGCTGCAGAAAATGGCCATTTTGGAGTTGTCAGTGAATTGTTAAAGAATGATAAAGTAAATATCGATGCTGAAACTGAACGTAAGCTTACACCGTTACACTTAGCTGCAAAAAACGGTTACTTAGAAGTTGTTGAGGCTTTACTGAAAAAAGGTGCTAGTGTTAATGCTCAGGATACGGGCAATTTTACACCGTTACACTTGGCTGCGCTAAATGGCCACTCTGGCATAGTTAAGCTTCTTATAGACAAGGGTGCTCGTGTTGATGCTCAAACTACTAAAGGTAACACACCACTACATTTAGCTGCAGAAAATGACCATGTGAAGGTCGTTGAGGAATTAATCACAAGAAATACAGACATTATTGATGTTGAGAATGAAGAAGGAAAGAAAGCGTCAGACTTAGCAATTAAAAGGGACAATTTAGAAGTTAAAGACTACATTAGGCAACAAACGTTTAATAGAAGACCAGGAACATCTGGTATTAGTGGTCAACTTTATGAGATACAACTATTAATGTTATTCCTGATGAAAGGGCCAGAAAAAACTAATGGTTTTCATTTAGCAACCAACGTGAAAGAAGCAGGGGATTTTGATGACGTAGTTTTTAAATATAAAGATCAAGAAAAATCAGAAGTTGTTTTTTTGCAGGCCAAGCATAGAGAAAATCCAGAGAAAGATGGTGAGAAGATTACTCTTGCAAAATTATTTTCAGAGTCGGAAAAAGGAGATTTCAATCTAAAGAAGTATTTTAATTCTTATCGTAAGATTAAGCAGCAATTTTCAGAAGAGAAAGAAGATCCAATATTTGGAAGTAAGTTTGAAGACTCTGATTTTGTTATTTATACTAATGCTCTACCTAATTTTGGTGAAAATGATAAAAGTATTGAAAAGATAGCTGTAGGCCAAGGGGAGATCTTGAACTTAGAAGAAAGTGGTCATTACTATAAGCTAAGATTAGATGGAGAAGTTGATAAAGAAAGAATAGATATTCTGCAGTATACATCAGATTGCAAAAAATTAGCAAGAGAACTAGTTAATTCTATTTTTTCAGACAAAGAGCTAGATATGAATGAAGGTATTTTAAGAAATTATCATATTCCTCTAGCAGAAAAAGTCATTCAAAGAAAAGAAGGATCAGAAGAAGGTGAGCTTAGAGATAGTTTTTTGGGTGATGAAGACAATCCATTTAGAAGTGCATTTTTTGAGGAAGTATGCAAGAGAAGTGAGTTTACTGAAAAATCAGAAGATGAATTGAAGTCAGAATTGAAAAGTATAAGCATAAAATTGCCTAGAAATTTTGGCAGAATGAATGCTAAAAAAGTTAAGTATCCAGAGTCATTACCTGGTGATCTTGTTAGTGAGGGTGATATTAAAGAGTTTTTAAGTAAGGTAAAGCTATTTGTTGACCAGCCTAATGAAAGTAAATTAAGTGAAATCATAAAACGTAAGATTAAAACAATATATGGAGTAGCAGAGCAGGATATAGATTCTGTTTTTTCTGATGCTGAATATAAAGTAAGAATGTGGTGGCAGACAGGGAAACAATACTTAACAGAAGGTAATAGGTTTTTTCAGGATGCAGCAAGAGTGTCAATTAAGTTTGATGTAAGAGATCCTGTACCCCTATTTACTGGAAGACAGGGAAAATTACAAGAATTACATGGAGCACTGCAAAATGGAGGTCAGCTAGTAATATCACAGATGGCTTCTGTAACTGGTCTTGGTGGTGTAGGTAAAAGTGAGTTAGCAAGAAAATATATTAGTACACACAACAAAGACTATGATGGTAACGTTATCTGGATAAATGCTGATAACTACTTAACTATTGTAGAGTCTTTTCGTAGATTGGCTCAAGATAAACTAGGAATTAGCACCACGGACGAAAACGGCAAGGAAAAAGAAATAAAACTTATTGTTGGAGATGTGTATAATTTTTTTGCTAAAAGGCATAGAAAGAGTCTTTTTGTTTTTGATAATGCTGAAAAACATAAAGCTTACGGAGGAGAAGATGATGGTATAGATAAGTTTTTACCATCTGGTTCTAACAAACCTACTGTTCTCATAACTTCACGTGATCAAGAATGGGGAACAAGTATCGCAAAACTACAATTGGATGTATTCACTGAAGAAGAGGCAGTAGAATTTATTAGAAAAGCACTTGGGATAGAAGATGGATCACAAGAAAGTGAAATCAAAAATCTGGCACAAGAATTGCAGTATTTTCCTTTAGCATTACAACAAGCAGTAGGATATATTAACAAGGAAAATCAGGGGCTAAATAAATGGAGTGAGGGAGAGTTTACAATAAGCAATTACTTAGAATTGTATAAAGAAAAGGCAAGTGAATTATTGAGTAAAGCATCAGGTGAAACATATGACCGTTACACTGGAACCGTACTTACAACTTGGCAAATTACAATTGATAAAATAAAGCAAAGAAAATCACGTGGAGGGGTGCAGGCTTTAGAAATATTAGACGTTATAGCTTATCTTGCTCCTGATAAAATTCCAGTAGATGAAATATTTTCGAAACTAATAAACGATGAAGAGGTAAGGCATAGCGCTGTTGAATTACTTGATCAATACTCCATGGCTAATTTAGATAGTGGAAAGTTAAACATACATAGGCTAGTACAACAGGTAACAAGGTTAGAGTTGAAAGTTCAAAATAAGGAAGAAAAAGTGATAAAGAAAGCTTTTCAGTTATCACAAAAAAGTTTTCCTTATAATAGTGATGAACTTAAAGACTATGATAGAAAAAAACAGTTATTGCCACACTATGAAGCATTATTATCAAACATAGATAATTGGCTAAAGGAAAATTATGAAAAAAGAAAGACAATAGGGGAAAGTTACATTACAGATATGTCGAAATGGATGTCTGAAGGGTATGGAGGCTTAGGTAATCCTGAGAGACAAAAAGAGTTGCTTGAACGTGCTTTATCTATGGATGAAGAACGTTATGGACCTGATCATTTTGAAGTTACTACAATCCTAGTAAACCTAGGTAATGCTTATTCAGCTTTAGGTGATCCTCAGAAAAAAAAGGAGTTGCTTGAACGTGCTTTGTCTATAGATAAAAAACATTATGGGCCTGATCATTTTGAAGTTGCTAAAATTCTGGTAAACTTAGGCAACGCTTATGGGGCTTTAGGTAATCCGCAGAAACAAAAGGAGTTGCTTGGACAGGCTTTACCTATTTTAGAGAAACATTATAGCCCTGATCATTTTGAAGTTGCAAAAACACTGATAAATCTAGGTGTAGCTTATGGGGATTTAGGTGATCACCATAAGCAAAAGGAATTGCTTGAACGTGCTTTATCTATAGATGAAAAACATTATGGGCCTGATCATTTTGAAGTTGCTAAAGTACTACTAAATCTAAGTAATGCTTATGGGGGTTTAGATGATTATGAAAAACAAAAGGAGTTGCTTAAACGTGCTTTATCTATAGATGAAAAACATTATGGGCCTGATCACTTTGAAATTGCAAGAGTACTAACAAATCTAGGTAATGTTTATTCGGCTTTAGGTGACCATGAGAAAAAAAAAGAGTTGTTTGAACAGGCTTTAACGATTAAAGAAAGACATTATGGGTCTTATCATTTTGAAGTTGCAAGAATACTAGTAAATCTAGGTAACGCTTATGGAGATTTAGGTAATCATCAAAAGCAAAAGAAATTGCTTGAACGAGCCTTACCTATTTTTGAAAAACATTATGGACCCAATAATTTTGAAACTGCTAGAGCAATAGCAAACCTAGGTGTAGCTTATGGGAATTTAGGTAATACTAAGAAACAAAAGGAATTGCTTGAACAGGCTTTAACAATTCAAGAAAAATATTACGGCCCTGAGCATTTTGAAGTGGCTAGAACACTAGAGAATCTAGGTGTAGCGTATGGAGATTTAGGTAATCATCAAAAGCAAAAGGAATTGCTTGAACGAGCTTTAACAATTCAAGAGAAATATCATGACAGTAGTCATTTTGAAGTTGCAAGAATACTAGTAAATCTAGGTAACGCTTATAGTGCTTTAGGTAATCATCAAAAGCAAAAGGAATTGCTTGAACGAGCCTTACCTGTTTTTGAAAAACATTATGGACCTGATTCTTCTGAAGTTGCTATAGCACTAGTAAATCTAGGTAACGCTTATAGTGCTTTAGGTAATTCTGAAAAACAAAAGGAGTTGCTTAAATTAGCTTTACCTATTTTTGAAAAGTGTTATGGAAATAATCATCCATACACTTTACAGGTAAGGAATAAGTATCGTCCTTCAGAATTAGGAGAATGCCTGCCAAGCACAAGCCGTGATAGAAAGAAAAGAGAAGTGAAAGAGTGCGAATTATTATGGGAGGATGTGGATGAATTTAATGAGGAGAAAGAGGAATCAAGGGATTTTAATAAGATCAGGATTAATAGTGATAAGTTTATTGATTACATGAAAAGTGAATCAATGTCTGAAGCTAAGCTTGCTCAATTAATTCAATTGGCTGATAAGGTAAAAGTTACAGGTGAATCTCAAGATTTGGTTAGCAAGCTTATCAATAACCAAAAAGCTATCAATCACCTAGCTAAGGTAGGAAGAGTTTCTGGTATGGTGATGCATGGAATGATGGCTAAAAACGTAGTTGCTGATTTTTTAAATGGTGATTATCAAGGTGTAGCTATTAACTTAGGATTTATTGCAGGTGGTCAAGGATTTGCAAGAGTAGCCCAAGCTGCATCTGTTAAAGGAGCAGGTCTAGTATCAGATGGAAAGCTATTTCTTGGTAGATCCTTAAAAGCTGCATCACCTTTCCTTGCTCGTGGAACTTCAGCTTTTGTTGCATATGATTTAGTAAATCAAATTAAGGAATATAAAAAAGGTAATAAGGATGCTTTAGTAGGGATAGTAGGTGATAGTATCTATCTTGGAGTAGATAGCGCAGAAATTGGAATAGAGATTGCTGAGGCCTTTGCGGTGTTTGAAGGAGTGTCAAGTGTTACTGGACCTATCGGAGCAGCAATCGGTGCTGTAGTTTTTGTTGGCACTGATGTTTATTTAGCAGTCAAGAAAGTGGATAAAATTGATGAAATAATTCATTTAACAGGGTGGGAGAAATTTAAAGAAGGGTGGCGTGGGTTTTTAGGAATACAGCCAGAACAATACATAAAAGAGTTAATGGAAGAAAAGCAAGTTAATAACCAATTAGTTACGCAAGCACTTGAGTACTTAAAACAACATAGTGATATTCAAAGATATGTTTTTCCTACTGGAAGGTCAGTTACAAATTCTGATAGATTACAGATAGATTTGGATAATAAAGTACTACTCGATAGAAAAAGAACTGATATAAAATGGAGTAGAGCAAGGCCAAGTGATTCTGGTGCAGGAAAGTTTCTATGCTTACCACAAGGTAATTATGCATCTGTACCAAGAAGTGGGGCTTATCTGTGTAAGAATGCAATTGGCGTAGAGTACACAAATAACAGGACGGGAGGTGATACACTAATTTCCCTAGGTAGTGGAAATGATGATATGGTAGGATTTCCACAGGGTAATCACATCGTTGTTTTAGGTGAAGGACATAAAAATGTTATGTTGGGGAATGGTGATGATACTCTTCTATTAGAAGGTAACAATATTAAAGGTGCTATATATGGAGGTAATGGTACTAATACTTTAGACTTAGAACATTTTGCTCAAAAGGAGAAGTCTGTACAGGTTGGGTTATCAAGGGCATTTGGATATGTGTACTATGAAAAAGGGGATGAGATTTCTGATATATTAGGAATTCATGGAATAAATGATGTTCTATTACGAAGAGATAAACAAGATACTGTATATACTGCTTGTGACACTAGATATGTAGATGGTAGAGGTGGAGAAGATAACAATAATACGGATAATATTATAATACCACATGATAGTAATTGCTCTTATGAAATAAAACTTGTAGTTAGACCTTACACTAATATTAAGAATTATGCTATCAATGGTAATTTTACTTATATTGTACCTGTGACAAACAGAGGCGAAGCATCTATCAGCTTAACAACACACACTGATCCACAAAGTAATCATAGATTTGTGTTTAGTTACACGCTTTATGATATTAATAATATTAAAAAAATTAACAATACCGTAAGCTTTAGCTTTATACAAAATGTTGGTAACCTAAGGTTTGCACCAAAACCAATAAATACTGATGATACTAGATATACAACGGACTATGAGTTTAGTATCACTAACAATGCTGCAAACAATGCTTTATATAAACTAAGTGATAACACTGAAGTAAAAGTAGGAGAAAGGAATATATATTCAATTCAAAGTACTGAAAAACCAGTTGATGAAATCGTTAATGATTATCCTACTATAGCAAACAACTTAAAGATGTCGATTTTTGTACAATCGCTATTAAATAATGAAACAGTTGCTATAGGTCATGGCAATCACGATGTACTTCATAATGATCCATACTACAAGAGTCATTTGGTTGGTAATGGTGGTGAAAACATTTTCATCATCACTTCCGGTTACGAGGTTATGGACGAGAGCAAGCTGCCTATTCCTGAAGTAGTAATTTACGATCTTGATAAAGAGAATTTAATAGATACTTTGGATTTACGCCAAATAAAGCAACAAATAGTGAAAGATTTAGGTAAGGAAGTAAAAGCTAAAACTTTTATAAGCAATACAGATATAATAATTGAATTACTTTGTGCTGAAGAAAATCAAATTATAGTGCAATTAAGGTTAAAGGACGCACTAATCACCAACTGGCATGAAAGATTGCATGTGGTTATAGATAATATACCTATGAAGATTGAAGAATTTGAATTGAAGCCATTACCTTTAGTGTTTAGTGAAAGTGATAAAAACATTATCGTTATAGGGCCTCAGGATATAGAAGAGGGAAACAAGATAATAGTGTCAAAAGAAATAGGTAACTACACTTTTGCTCGTTCAGGGAATGACTTGATGATCACTAATGCTTTTGATCGTAATTTAACGGATAACAAACTCTGTACTATTTCTCTGAAGGGATTCTACCAAGAAGCAGAAATGCAGACATTAGATATAAAATTTAATGATAAAGAAATGATCTTAACAGATCATCAGGAAGAAATAAGTGCTGCAAGGGACATAGACGTTGTGAAGAAAGAACATAAAGATCAAGTTTACAACGATGTGTTTAATCATACAAAAAGCAGTCCAGAAGTTATTATGTTATCTGATCAACCTGTAACGCACAGACATAGGCATAGTAGACATAGAGAGCAAGCTCGTCATCGTAGGAGTACAAAAAGTAGCAGCACAAGACCAACTGGGTGGATAAATGATTTGTTTGGCTGGGTAAAAAGCTCTGTGAGTGGATTGTTAAGTTCTAAACCTGAGAGCACTCCAAGTTCTATCTCACAAGTAGATGCAAGAGTGGATGTAAATGGTACGATAATGTTATTTGACATACTCATTAGAAAAGTTACAGGTCAAAAGTATGTTTCTACAGCAGATCAGTCTATATCTCAACTAGAAGCACAGGGATATGCACTCAACATTACAAAGGGATTTGAGAAAGTAGTAGAGCAAGCTGGATTAAAAAGTGGTGTATCAATGCACCGGTTAAATATTGATTATATGGGAATGCAGAAAGAGATTGTTAGAAAAGTCATAAGAGGTCAATTTAATGAGATCTCAGGAGTTTTAAGCTCGTATTTAGAGAAAGCATGTCCTAGTAGAGAAGCAGGATGTCCTGGTAAGTTAAGTTCGAAGAAGTTTGACAAGTTTATGGTAGAGTTTAATAGCGGGCTGCTAAATCAATCAATAGAGCAGATATTACACAACGGAGATGGTAGATTGAAAGTTGATGATGCGAAGCAAATGAGTTTAGAGCCTCAAAGTTATTTAAGTAATGCTTCCGTTCAAGGCCATTCAAAAGTATCAACTTGTCTTTCTGATATAGGAGTAACTAAGCTTGTGAATAACCTCAGTAGGTAGATTAAAATATGAGAGATGGAGATATAATATGTCAAGTAGTGGAAAATTTAAAGTGAGGGTAGCCAAAATAATTAGGGAAACCAGTATCAAGTTTGATGGTCTTAATACTAAAATGGATGAAGTAGACATTAACTGCTAAGTGATCAATATATTTTCCATATTGAACTTACAGCACGTAGCTGTAACCGTTCACGGAATATTCCCAATTAGGCAGGAATAGCGACTAAATTCTGTAGTTTCTGGACAGGATTCTGATCATTCAAACGTGCAGTCAAAAATATCGAAAGCATTCTTTCAATGAACTTTTCTCCACGTTCTGACCAAGTGAAAAAACTATTTTTACGATAAATGACGTACCGTCTAGCCTGACGTTCTGCAAGGTTATTGGTTGTCTCGATCAGATCAGGATTGCGCACGAATCTCCACATCATATCTTCAGAACGTAGTATATTGGCAGCCATTCTCGAGGCCTGAGTTCCTTTTGCAACCCTTGTTATCTCTCGCAAAAAATGTTTCACCCTTTTTCGAATCTTCCTCATTAACCGGAAAAATCTTAAATTGTCTATCAGGTTTTGTTTACGTGCTCTATCTACCACAAATACCCTGTTGCTCAGCGATTTTAATGCTGCGCCAATTCTGCTCACTTCAACATTTTTACTGTAAAAAAACCTTTCAAAGTCCCTTGCTAAATGGGCCCAGCATATCTGTCTGTTTTCACGATTAAAGTAATTATACGCAGCATACCTATCGCTTATAACTATTCCATCATACTCTGGCAATAGCCCTTTTAATATCTTCTTTCCGCGAGATCCAACTAACTTCATAAGTGTTGCTGTTTTATTCGTTACTACCCAACTCCAACCTTTCTTTCCCTGGTTCCTATGGCTTGTTTCATCTATATGTAAATACTTGCTTTTCCGTAGCTCTTCTCTTATTTTTTCGTATTCAGATATACATTTTTCTGATACTCTACCCTCGGTCTTTGATACCAAACCTAGGCTTATATTCAGATTAAATATGCTGCTCAAAATTTGCTGTACTTCCCTTTTTGAATTGATAAAAAATCCACTAAAACTGCTAATTACTGCTTTTGCATTAGCTCCTAAAAGATCCCTTGTCACACCTTCAGGCAGACTAGCTGAGATCCTTTTCTTACACGCCTTACAGTAGCCTTTTTGTAGCCTATATTCAGTCACTATCGGTTTAATTTTTGGCAATTCAACCTTTTGATGCACAGTTTCTTCTTCTAAAATAACTTGGCTTCCACACATGCAAATTGTATCAATTGAACATTTTACCACCTCATCTGCTACCATCAATTCCCGCTTGTGCGCTTCATGTCCTGGCTGCCCGCCTGGTTTTTTATCGCTCTTCTTTTTTGTCTTTTTGCGATATACATCTTGCGATGGTGGCAGCGATGAATTTTTTGAATTTAAACCCAGCTTATCCTCTAGCTCAATTATTTTTGTCCTTAACTTATCATTCTCTGCTTTCAGAGTACCAACTTCTGACTCCAATACCACAATCTTTTCTTGTAGCACCTCTATCATCAACCCCTCATCTATCTAGTTTATTGTTTTTTATACTAATTATGCAATTTTTGTAAACTACTTTCTTATACCGTGAATGGACAAAGTTGATAAGCCTAAACGCCATCATGTCTTTAGGAGAGTCTGCTAATGAAGGCTCTTAAGTTGACGCCATTGCGTGAACGGTTACCACGTAGCTTTGATATAGAAGTTTGGGTAACGTTATGATAGTAATTTATATAATTCTATGTGCAATCTTTATAGCTGTTTTAGACAGTTCATTAGACTCTTAATTAAGGGGTATGTCTAACTTAGGAAAGATTTTCATAAATGTTGAAAAGTAAAATGAATAAGTTGTAGTATTTATGTTTTTTCCCTGAGTTGTAAAATTTCAGAATGAGAGAGACCGGTAATTTGAGCGATAACATCTATAGAGACACCGGCCTTGAGTGAGTTTTTTGCAACTTCAATTTTACCTTTTTCATGGCCGATTTGGATGCCTTCTTGTCTACCTTGTTCTTGACCAACTTTAAGACCTTCATCAAATTTTTGAGCTAAAGCAGCTACCTCATCCATTATGCGTTTTTTCATTTGTTCATATGCTAGTAACTCTTCTTCTGACCAATTAAACTTATTCATTTCTTCATAAGCTCGTTTTATTATTACGTCACTACCAACTATCTTATCTAGATCCTCTTCCCTTGTTTCTCCTGCATAGCGAAAAAAGTAACACCATTTTTCTACTATATTTTCTAGTTGATCTTCTTTTGTCTTTGTAAATTTTGGCAGTTCTATGAATACGAAGTAAAAATCCTTTAAGTCATGTTCCAAGCTATTTTGATCTAAAATGACGTGATTAGATTTGTACTCAGCCTTATCTGGAAAAATAATACAATCAGCAACAGCAATAAAGATAATTTCTTTAAGGTTATGATAATCATCACCTTGATCAGCTTGATTTGAGTAGGCTTTGGCAGCATAATATTGAGCACGTTTTTCGAAGCCCTTGGTCTTAGTGAACTGCATCTCTATAATGTATCTTGAACCTTGAGAGTCTTTACAAAGAACATCGACAATACTCTGCTTTTTAGCGGCAATTTCAGGGTCCAAAATGGTAGCTAGGAATTCAACATCGTGAATAGCAGCTAAACCAGTAAAACCTAAAATATCGTTCAAGAAATGAATGAGAATATCTTTATTCTTCTCGGTGCCAAATATTCTTTTAAAGGCATAATCATTGCGTGCATCAAGAAATTTAGAAAAAGCCATGATAAATTAACCTAGAAAGCATTAATAATTATACACAATTATGAAGAAACATTCAACTAGAATTCAAACATAGAAAGAAGTATCCCTTTTGTATATCTTTATTTGGTAGTATTAACCTATATAATATTTATGGCAAATATCTCGATAGGGTACAAAATAGCACAAAATGTAAAAAGCTGGAGGTTAAAGCGAGGGTATACTCAAAAAGATTTAGCGGGAAAAATCGGCGTAACGTATCAAATAGTACTACAATATGAAAAAGGAACACGTAAAATTTCGATTGAGAAGTTATACGCTATGGCAGAGATATTATCAATTAATATTAAGGATCTTATTCCTGTATCAAATGAAAAAATCTGTCTTGAAGATGAGGGAGAAGAAATATTAGATCTAGTAAGAGAATATAAAAAGATTAATGATCAAGAGTTACGTAAGATGTTTTGTTTACTAACCAAATTTGTTCAAGTTAGTGAGAAAAATAGTAAAAAAACGGAGAGAATAAAAATTGCAAAAGGTCTGGTTAAAGCAGGAGTTTCTGTTGATACTGTTGCAAAAACAATTGGTCTGTCTGCTGATGAATGTGTTGAAGAAAAAGGAGGTTCTATTTACTGCCAAATAGGAAAGAAGATAAAAGAATGGAGACTAGTGAGAGAGTATACTCAAAAGGATTTGGCTGAGAAAATGGATACAACACGTGACGAAATAAGCAATTATGAGCAAGGAAGAGTTGCTGTTCCACTTGATAAATTATATGCAATAGCAGAAACATTATCGATTAGTATTACAGATCTACTAATAGAGGAAGATGAAGGTAGTAGAGTGGAAAATGAGCTACCTGATTTGATTAAAGAATACAAAGAAATTGAGAGCCAAGAACTACGTAATGCACTAATAAAATCTTTGTTTGAAGGCATACGGATTTGTGAAGAAAAAGTGAGGAAAGCGGAAAGAATCAAAGTTGCAAAGGATTTAGTAAAAGGAGGAATTTCTATTGATATTATTTTGCAAGCGGTAGGCCTCTCTTTAGACGAAATTCAACAAATTTAAAATAAAAAATTATCATATATTAATATCTTCACTTCTTGATGAAAAAATAAGTAAAAAAGATTGAAAAATTGATTTGACTTCACTCGAAAGCTATGGCTCTATGCCAATGCTGATAAAAAACAGCAGTAAATATCTAAAAAAAGTTTGTTGTTAGTGAAAGGTAAATTATATGAATAATAATAAGAATAAAGAAGAAATAGAATTCAGAATATTAGAAAGCAAAGGCAAAGCACTACTTGATCGTGAAATAATGGAAACGTTTCTAAGTGCAGTACATGAAAGACCACAGGCTCAAGAAATTGCTAAAAATCTGGTGAATACTTATACGGGAGTAGGAAGGATTTTAGGTAGAGAAATGGATGACCTGAAAGTTATAGAAGGAGTGACTGATTCTGCAGTAGCAATGATTATGTGTGTTAAGGAAACACTAGAAAGGGTACTGAGAGAAAAGCTCAAGAGTGAGCCAATAATGGACTTACAAGGGCTAGTAGAGTACTTAAACGTAAGTATAGGCCACTCAGAAAGGGAATGTGTAAAAATACTGTACTTGAATAAAAGGCGCCAATTAATCGGAGAAGAATCCTATATCGGTGAAATGGAAAAAGCACCAGTGTATATAAAGGAAATTATAAGAAAAGCATTAATAAAAAATGCAGCATTAATAATAATGTCACACAACCACCCTGGAGGGAGCTTAGAGCCGTCAGAAGAAGATCAAGCAGTAACGAAGAGCTTAGCAGCAGCATGTAGTACTGTAAGCGTTAGATTATTTGATCACATTATCATCACAGGTGGAGGCTATTTTAGCTTTAGAGAAAACGGATTGTTATAGCAGAAAGTATTTGCAAATCTACTTACTATAATTTATAATGAGTAATAGAGTGTATAAACTAAGGTTTGTATACTTAAAAAGTATTTTTGATATGGGGGTTATATGACTAGTAAAGACAAGTTATTGAAGAAAATATTTGGTGCTCTTGAAGGCGTTGATATAAAGCAGTCTAAGTTTGTGAGCAAAATTAATAATCAGAAGGAAAAGGAGATAAAACCGGAAGATACAATGCCTTTCCCTAGCAGAGACGTTCGCAAAAACTATATCAACTACGGGAAAGGACTTGATTATGTATATGGCACAAAACCTGTAAGCGATCAAGCAGATTATCTAAATCCATTTGCTTCAGCTTTGCAAAAAATAAAGCCAAATACAGAAAAGTTGAGCTGGTTTAAGAGTGCTGTAGTAGAGACAAAAAACGTAAATGAATTGCACAAAGTTATAGACAAAGTACTAGCCTCTGGAGCAAGAATAAATGCATGTAATGATGGCGAATGGAGCTTCGCAGAATATGTGATACTGGGCACACATTTTCATAAATTTGATAAGGCTGATCGTAAAAAGCTAATACGTAAATTAATGCTAAGTGGTGCAGAGTTTCATGATACTTTATTGCAGAATAAACTGATAGGTGAAATCTATAATGAGCTACAGCCAGAAGTTCAGCCACAAATAGATAAGAGACTAGAAGAACTAGAGAAGGCTGGCGAAAGTGCTGTGCAAGAAGGAGAATTAATAGATATCGAGATAGACAATGCAACATTATATATAGAATTTTCTGAGGACAGTAAAGTAGAGGTTGCCAAAATACTGAGAGAGTTAGGAAGTAATATTTTAAAAATTGGTAATGATGCAGTTGAGGTTAAAAGTGAGAAAGGAGGTGTAAGAAACTATACCGATATGTCAAATGGCAGCTCTGTCATGTTAGAGTTTCCTACGAGCATTGGTAAGCTAAATGTTATATTGTACCACGATGTAAAAAAATATGATCAAGTACAAGTCAGAGTAGAAAACAAGGAAATGTGGGCTGAGTTACAAAAAAGAGGGGAAGAAATTGGAAAAAATTGTCTTTTTGCTGGAGTAAAACTTAAAGAAGCAGTAGAGAGAGGTAGTTTCACTCGATGTGGCATATGGAGTGAAAAGTATGCTATAAAAGATATTAGCAATGATGAAGTATTGTCTCCTTGGGTAAATAGGATACGTGAAGGTAGTAAAGAAACTTGTATCTTCAAGGAGTAAGGCATTGTAGCTAAAATGTCTTGCAGGGAAGGTGAAGCCGAAAAGAAACTTATGCCAAAAAGGCTGACGAAAAGATTTTGCTCCCTTCCCATATAGAGTTAAAAGACTGAACAGTATCTTTGGAATTATATCCCGTATCACAAGGTTAGTCTAACTCTCAACTTTATTTATAGTTTTGGAGGCTGGTTTATGCAAACAAATGTTATTTTAGGTGTAGATATTGCTAAAAAAAAATTTGATGTTTGTTTATTGATAGGCAGTAAAGAGCGACATAAAGTTTTTCATAATAATCAAGAAGGTTTTGCAAAACTTGTAGCTTGGTGCAATAGACATGGAGTAGATTTTTTTCATCTATGTCTGGAAGCAACAAGTTGTTATAGTGAAGATATAGTGAATTTTATGTATGATCTGGGACATAATGTAAGTTTGATAAACCCAGCTCAAATCAAAGCTTTTGGCAAAAGTGAGCTACTTCGAAACAAAACAGACAAATCAGATGCTGCCAAGATTGCTAGGTTTTGTATTGCCAATAAACCTAATCTTTGGAAACCTACTCCTCCTGAAGTTAGGCGTTTAAGAGATCTATATCGTTGTTTGCAAGCACTTAAAGACGACAAGTTACAACAAATGAATCGCTTGGAAAATAAAAATATGAATTCTCGTTGTAAGCAAGCTGTACTTAAGGTAATTGCTACAATAGAAACAGAAATTTCTGCTATAGAGGAAGAAATTAATGAGCATGTTAATAATTACTCACACCTAAAAAATATGGTAGAAAACATCAAGACCATAAAAGGTATAGGGTATCTTACTGCTATTGCTGTGATTGCAGAAATGCCACTTGTTGATAATTTTGATAATGCTAGGCAATTTACAGCTTTTGCTGGTCTAAATCCTGAGCATTACCAATCAGGTTCATCCGTAAATAAAAAAAGTCGAATATGTAAAATAGGATCAGAGCGTATTCGTAAAGCTCTTTATATGCCAGCTATAGTAGTCAAGAATTATAATTCTTACTTTCAAAAGTTTTGCCAACGTTTGAAAAATAAAGGAAAACTTCCAATGGTTATAGTTGTTGCATTAATGAGAAAGCTAATGCATGTGTTTTTTGGTATTCTAAAAAATAATCAACCGTTTGATTGTAATTTAGTTAAATAACTTGTTGACGTGAAGGACAGTATCTTTTAGAAAACTTTAATGTGTCTACAGTCAACTTTAAGGTTCCAGAGGTTTTTTCTTACCGTTATATCTGGAGCCTTAACAAAATTGAGATATAGTAGAAAATATTATATGCAAGGTTCTTTTTGTGAAAAGAAGTTTAGACTATGAAGTAGGGCAAAAAGTAAAAAATTGGAGGTTAGAGCGAGGGTACACTCAGAAAGATTTAGCAGAGAAACTTGGTGTAAAGTACTGGGTAATACTTCAATATGAAAAAGGGAACCGTAGAATTTCAATTGAAAGGTTATATGCTATAGCTGAGGCACTATCAATCAGTATTACGGATCTTATTCCTATATCAAAAAGCTGTCTTGAAGATGAGGGAGAGGAAATATTAAATCTAGTAAGAGAATATAAAAAGATTAACGATCAGGAGTTACGTAAGATGTTTTATTTGCTAACCAAATTTGTCCAAGTTAGTGAGAAAAGTAGTAGAAAATCGGAAAAAATAAAAATTGCAAAGAGTCTGGTTAAAGCAGGAGTTTCTGTTGATATTGTTGCAAAAACAATTGGTCTGTCTGCTGATGAATGTGTTGAAGAAAAAGTTGGTTCTATCTACTACCAAATAGGCAAAAAGATAAAGGAATGGAGACTAGTGAGAGAGTATACTCAAAAGGATTTAGCGGAGAAAATGAGTACAACACGTGACGAAATAAGCAACTATGAACAAGGACGCGTAGCTACTCCACTGGGAAAATTATATGAGATAGCAGAAACATTATCGATTAGTATTACAGATCTACTAACAGAGGAAGATGAAGGTAGTAAAGTGGAAAATGAGCTACCGAATTTGATTAAAGAATACAAAGAAATTGAGAGCCAAGAACTACGTAATGCACTAATAAAATCTTTGTTTGAAGGGATACGTATTTGTGAGGAGAAAGTGAGAGAGATAGAAAGGATTAAAGTTGGAAGGGATTTAGTAAAAGGGGGAATTTCTATTGATATTATTTTGCAAATAGTTGGTTTATCCGCTGATCAAATTGCATGAAAATTTATTTCTAAGTAAGGTATATATGTTTGTTTCTGTAAGAGATATTAGTTCTATAAGTTATAAAATAGGGCAAAAAATAGAAGATTGTAGATTAATGCAAAGGTGTACTCAAGCAGAGTTAGCAAGTAAAATCGGATTAGCATATAAAGAAGTAACCAATTATGAAAATGGGTATATTCCTATTACGATTGAAGTACTATATGTAATAGCAAGAGTACTGTCAGTTAATGTTGTAGATCTATTACCTAAACCAATAACAGTAAGAGAGTATGAAGATGAAGACGAAGAAATACTCTATCTAACAAAAATATATGAGAATCAAAAGTTAGGCAAAATAGTGCCTTCATTAGTGAGGTTTGTTCATATTAGCGAAAAAATTAATCAAGAAGAAGCAAGGTTGGAAATAGCAAAAAATCTAGTAAAAGAAGGAGTTTCAATTGACATAATTTCCCAAGCAACCGGCTTATCTATTTACGAGTATTATAATAAAGAGAGAGAAATCTGCACTGACTCTATATATTACAGAATAGGACAAAGAATAAGAGAATGGAGGCTAATAAGAAGATATACTCAAAAAGATTTGGCGGATAAAGTTGGTGTAACACTCAAGGAAATACACGAGTATGAAATAGGATACACCGCCATATCATTTGACAAATTATATGAAATAGCAGGAGGATTATCAGTGAATATTAAAGTTCTGCTGCCTAAAACAAATGAAGATAATAAGCTAATGAATTTAATCAGAGAAGATGAAAATCAAGAATCACTAGTCAAATCTCTAACTGAAGGTATGAAAAGTAGCAAAGAAAAAGTTAAAAAAACAGAGAAAATCAAGGTTGCAAAAAATCTAGTTAGGGCGGGTGTTTCTACTGATGTTGTTTTGCGAGCAAGTGGCCTAACTGCTGATGAGTTGGGTGAGTGTGAAAATTGAATGTCTTTAAGATATAAGTAAAGTTAGTTAATGATTTAACCAGTAGAATTTGCTAACCAACTTTTTTGGCTCAGTTGAATTTTGCTTGGTATAAATTAAGATATGAAATCGCAAAGTTTATCTATTAATTTCTGGTTGTCCTCTATCATTGCATTTGCCTCTTGCTGAAGAGATTTGATATTTTTGAGTGTAATATTGTCCATCTCAGTCGATGCTACTTTCAATTGCGATTGTATTCTTATATATTTATCGTCTATTACTTGTTCTAGTTGATAATCAACGCAATCCAATCCAGAGGCAAACATCACATTCAGTAGTGGCTTGATCCACCCTATTTTGCCAAATTTCCTTGAGTTAGCATACTTTATACTTCTATCTGTTCCACCAGTGCCTATTGATAGCAGTATAATCTCATCATTTGGAAATAACCTCTTACCACTTGCATATGCACAAGCCGCTGGATTATTGGCAAACACTCCACCATCTATCAATACTCTCTCTGTTTGGCTAATTTTCAGACGTTTTGGTGTGAAGTACGTTGGAGCAGCTGTTGTAGCTCTGAGTGCATCTTTCAACTTAATGTTTTTTTCTTTCCAACTTTTGAAGAAAAATTCACAACTATTGTGAATGTCATAACTGGTGAGTAGTAGATTACTCGCAACATCGGCCATAGTACTTTCACCAAAGTATTTGTTGAGAATAAATTCCATATTTCTATATGAGTACTGAGAACCACTCAGCCAAGAAGCAATTGATTTTCTCCAAAATGGTGATTGAAAGATATATGCTCCATACTCTTGATAAAGTTCAACCAAATCATTGGCAGAGTATTGAAGTTTATTGCTTTTACAAAGTCCAGCAACAATAATCCCACCGGTTGAGGTTCCTGCCATTAAATCAAAAATCTGGGAAATTGGCTTTTTTGTCCTAGATTCAATTTCTGCTAGAATAATGGCAGGTATTATCCCTCTAATGCCACCTCCATCAACGGATAAAATGTATTTTACCACTGTGAAATTTATTTGTGTTTTTGCTCAAGCTCATTAACTTCTTCAATGAGGTTTTTTACCCGCTCCTCAAGGCGATAAACTGTTTCCATTAGTTCGTGATTTCGTTCTATAAATTGATCATGAATTTGTACTTTTAAATCAAGCTTAGCGAGCCACCAAATTGTTGCTATGGTCTGTATTACTATCGTTACTATTACTGTGATTGGGATTTTTTGCTTTTTCATGTGAAGATATTAACTTGTTATGGATAGTTTTAGAAGTTTATATACAGATTATAGAAAACTTACAGCTTTAGTGATTTCTTTCTATTGATTTGTATCGATCCTCTGCTTCTGCAAGTAGCTTTATTATTTCTCTGTAAGGTTTATCTTTGTTGTGCCTTGATGCCATTACAGCTATTCTTCTAGGGCTTTTTCCATTGCTATCCTTTATGTTAGGATTCGCTCCTTTTTCTAATAGAAACTCAACGATTTCTAAATAGCCTTGATCTGCAGCAGAATGTAGCGCTGTCCATTTAAATTTATTAGTAGCATTAATATCAATACCATCTTCTACTAAAAACCTTACGATTTCTAAACATCCTTCTCCTGCAACATAACGTAATGATTTTTCACCAATACTTATATTATCTTTTATCAAGGATTTCACAGTTTCTAAGTCACAGTTCTTAGCTGCGATTTCTAATGTGGCGCTGTAACTCTCATCTCCTTTTTTAAACAAGGAAAAATATATAACCACAATACACACCGTTAGCACTATAAGAAAAATTAATCCATCAAATTCTCCTTGACGTATAATTGAATTTTTATGAAAAAGCCTTCTTACATTTCTGCTCATGTAGTACTGCAATAATTATACCCATCTAGAATTAAATAATCATTTGCTTAAGTTTCACTTAAACAGCTTTGCTCACTGTTGCCTCTACTATAGTTTGATATCCCCTATTATTGAGAATATGTTCTGCCTTGCTAATTATCCATTCACCTTCAATTTCCTGACAAAATCCTGAAAGGCTGATCTTAGCTTCTGCAAATAATTCTGGATTACCAGGAACAGTTACATTTAAGTTTGATGTACTACGTTTTAATTGTCTTAACTTAGCTGCTGCTGCACTAATTGCTGATTCTGCAGTAGAGTAAAGCGTTTGCAGAGTATAACTTGGACCCTCATTTCCCACTTTCTCTTCTATAGTTTCTCCCTTTTCATAACTGTGCCATTTTGCAATAACAGATCCATATTTGTTACGCACATTAAAATTTACCTCCCAATTTATAACATCTTTAGGTGTAAGTACTGTTGTGCCTAACATCTTTCCAGTTGCTGATCTTGCTTCTCCCTTTGGAATAAAAATTATATATCCTCCTGCTGGTTTTACTAGTGCATCATATTTTTTCCCTAATCCTTCCAAAAAACTCATGTCGCTTTCATCTGCTTGAATGATATGTGGTATAAATATATTTTCAAATCTTTCAGCGACTTTACTTTCATACCCATGCTTTTGTGCTATTTCTTTAATTAAATCTTCTAAGAAACTCTTTCTGCTAGTAGCTCTTTTTTAATCAAGACATAACCAAATTCACTAGCTTTTTTGCTTAGAGTCTTCACTATTTTTTCCTTATATAACTTTTCATAGTAATCAATGCCCTTCTCTACATATTCCTGTCCATACTTTAGCATACTATAAAAAATGCACGCCAATTTCCTAGCCGTAGCGGTAATCGCTTTCGGTGCTCCTAGTCGTTTTTTTAACCTTCTGCAATATGCACCAATCCCACTGTTGCTTCTTGACACACACTGGGCAGCCATCCTAAAAGCATTTGCAGCACGAGCAATAACTTTGCGAGTTCTCGTCCCAAATACTTTTTCCCCTGTAACTTTATTAGCAGGACTTAGCCCCAACCAAGAAGTAAAGTGCTTCTCTGATGGCCATTTATCGTGGTTCAAACCAACTTCTGAGATAATTGTTTGTATAGTTAGCACATCAAGCCCAGGAACTTTAGTAAAATCAATACCGGTTACTCTATACAGTTCTTCGTGTAAAGGAAAGTCTGGTCTGTTTTTTGAAAACCTATTCTTTATTTTGCTGCATCGCTTATTCTCGTCAGATTTTGTTTCAAATGTTTTGTAATATTGTTCGATGCTTTTGTCGCATTCTGCTATTTTTTCCTGATAAATATTATACAATTCAAATTCTTGCTTTAACACAAATAAGAGTTCCTTTCTGTAGTCGCCTTTTAGCGCTTTTGCCATGGTAGATCTATCATTTCTTATCCGTACATCTCTCAATTCTGATAATTTTTCAGGATTCCTTTCACCTTCAATTATTGCTTTGATAATTTGCATACCGGTCACTCCAGTAATATCACTTATGACTTTGTGTAATTGAACGTTCATTTGAATTAACGCTTTTTGCATACGTAGAATATGTGTGGATGCACTTTCAATCAGGTTGCTACGTTGCCTAACGTAATTACGCAACACACACATTTGATCATCAGGTCTAAACGACCCATGGAGTAATCCATAGCTGTGTAATTGTTGTAACCATTGACAGTCTTGAACGTCGGATTTTCTACCAGGCACGTTCTTAATATATCGTGCATTTACCAATTTTACCTCAAATCCATATGACTCAAGTATTTGAAACAAAGGAATCCAATATACTCCTGTTGATTCCATAGCTACTGTTCTAACTTTACATTTCTTTAACCACCCTGCTAAGTTATGAAGATCAACTGTAAAGCATCCAAATTTTTTGACACGTTGTTCATCTCTTCCTTCAGGTACACATACATAATGTACAGCTGAGCCGATATCAATTCCTGCTGTATCAGGATTCACTATTTCTAGTTTACTTTTTGCCTTTATCATGGTAATTATCCTACTATAACTTATAATGGAGAAGCACTTAAGCTTGGGACGGTTAGATTATACAATCTTCTAAGAAACTCTTTCTGCTAGTAGCTCTTTTTTAATCAAGACATAACCAAATTCACTAGCTTTTTTGCTTAGAGTCTTCACTATTTTTTCCTTATATAACTTTTCATAGTAATCAATGCCCTTCTCTACATATTCCTGTCCATACTTTAGCATACTATAAAAAATGCACGCCAATTTCCTAGCCGTAGCGGTAATCGCTTTCGGTGCTCCTAGTCGTTTTTTTAACCTTCTGCAATATGCACCAATCCCACTGTTGCTTCTTGACACACACTGGGCAGCCATCCTAAAAGCATTTGCAGCACGAGCAATAACTTTGCGAGTTCTCGTCCCAAATACTTTTTCCCCTGTAACTTTATTAGCAGGACTTAGCCCCAACCAAGAAGTAAAGTGCTTCTCTGATGGCCATTTATCGTGGTTCAAACCAACTTCTGAGATAATTGTTTGTATAGTTAGCACATCAAGCCCAGGAACTTTAGTAAAATCAATACCGGTTACTCTATACAGTTCTTCGTGTAAAGGAAAGTCTGGTCTGTTTTTTGAAAACCTATTCTTTATTTTGCTGCATCGCTTATTCTCGTCAGATTTTGTTTCAAATGTTTTGTAATATTGTTCGATGCTTTTGTCGCATTCTGCTATTTTTTCCTGATAAATATTATACAATTCAAATTCTTGCTTTAACACAAATAAGAGTTCCTTTCTGTAGTCGCCTTTTAGCGCTTTTGCCATGGTAGATCTATCATTTCTTATCCGTACATCTCTCAATTCTGATAATTTTTCAGGATTCCTTTCACCTTCAATTATTGCTTTGATAATTTGCATACCGGTCACTCCAGTAATATCACTTATGACTTTGTGTAATTGAACGTTCATTTGAATTAACGCTTTTTGCATACGTAGAATATGTGTGGATGCACTTTCAATCAGGTTGCTACGTTGCCTAACGTAATTACGCAACACACACATTTGATCATCAGGTCTAAACGACCCATGGAGTAATCCATAGCTGTGTAATTGTTGTAACCATTGACAGTCTTGAACGTCGGATTTTCTACCAGGCACGTTCTTAATATATCGTGCATTTACCAATTTTACCTCAAATCCATATGACTCAAGTATTTGAAACAAAGGAATCCAATATACTCCTGTTGATTCCATAGCTACTGTTCTAACTTTACATTTCTTTAACCACCCTGCTAAGTTATGAAGATCAACTGTAAAGCATCCAAATTTTTTGACACGTTGTTCATCTCTTCCTTCAGGTACACATACATAATGTACAGCTGAGCCGATATCAATTCCTGCTGTATCAGGATTCACTATTTCTAGTTTACTTTTTGCCTTTATCATGGTAATTATCCTACTATAACTTATAATGGAGAAGCACTTAAGCTTGGGACGGTTAGATTATACAATCTTCTAATCGAGGTAGTCATAATAGACTCCATCAGTGGTTTAACCGTTCCTCCAAAACCACGCTCCTAAACGGGCACTTAAGCACCATTGATCAGTCGGTTATAACTGCAGAAGTACTTCTTGATAAATTATATATAAAAATTGCTATGGAAGTGAAGAAATAGTTTCTTTCCGGTTTAACAAGATTTTTTTCTTGTTCGACGCTCCTAATAGGCTAGTAGTTATATCCATGTTCATAACCTTACTTTTTGTAAGTATAACAGATGGTTTATTTTTATCCTGAAAAAACATTATTACTACCACTCATTACTTTAGAACCACAAGATATTGAATCTCCAACTCTTCCTATACCATACCCATTTGTAAACACTGTTTTTGACCCTTCAGTTAATACTCTACTTTCTGTAAAATTATCTCCTTTTCGGCAAACTGGTTTACCATTCACAAAAACATTATTACTGCCGCTAATGCAAAAATGTGGTGTTGCTTCTGCACAATGATCTCCTACTCGCACAACCGATTTATTCATCAATTAAGGTTTATTTTATCTGCCTTCAATTTTATTCCACTTTTTGTCATTTCTATACTTGATTCCCCAGCTTTCAGTGTTATTTTGTCTACTACTTCAATCTCTAAATGATGTTTATCTTTATCGTATGACAACTTTGTTCCATCTTGAAATTTTATACTATTTATTTCTTTTTTATTCTCTGGTGCAGGGTATTTTTCCTGATATATTCCAGCTAGTACTACTCCTAATGATAACTCTCCCAATGGTGACAATATTACTACCTGTTCATTTATGCTTGGTGGTAACCAGCTTCTTTCCTCTCCTGCTCTAGAAGTTATCCATGGAAGAAAATCTGTTAAAAGTTCTCCTATCTTCACTCTTACTTTTGCTTTTTCATAATCTATTTCTTTAATGATCCCGATACGAACAATGTTGGCCATTTTCCTCTGTAGTTCCGAAATTGCAAAATTATTTTCTAACATTTATTTCACCGATTTCTATTTTGTGTGACCTAAATTTTCCTTCTTCCCAAATAGATCGCCCTACGTGTATTGTATGCACCCACTCAATCAACCACACTAAATACGCATCTAACTCTGGCCTAAATCCGTCAATTTCCGCAGAGATAAATTCTCCTGGTGAAACATTTTTCACGTTCCAAGTATTTTTATTTACTACTCTTGCTACTTCTGCTGCTAATGACCTTACAACTAACGAGGAATACTCGACTGTTCCATCAACTACAATTCTCGCTTCAAATCTTGCTTTCAGCGCTAATTCCTCTGTTCCAGGATCTTTTCCCGATTCTAAACTCACAAGCTCTACAAATAACGCTGGCGCTAATAATTCTTTTCTTATCGATGGATAAATTTCACATGTCTGTATAGCCGGTATTTCTTCCTTTAACTTAGTACAAATTGCTTGATGTAAATCTTTCCAGAACTTTGTCATATCTTTAAAATATAGTTTAGCTCATGCTTAAAGTATTTCTCAAACACTCTCTCACTCTCATAATCAACAAGGTCTTTTATTATTCTTGAGCCTTCAGGTTCCAGTGGTAGTTTTACTTCCTTTATTGGCAATGCTGCTCTTCCTTCACGTTTAAACATACCGCTATTTCCTTTTGGCATAACTGCTGCAAATCCTCCTATAAACTCATGCTTTCCTACTTTCGATCCTCTTCTTGTTTTTTGTATTTTGCCAATTGTCGATGCTCTAATGTCATAGAGATTTGCTCTAATTAACACTTCTAATCTGCTAGTTTTCGCCTTAAAAATTCTTAATCTCTTTCTTATCAAACTTAATTTTATCTTCTTTTCCTCACTGATTTCCTTAGCTGCTTGCGCTTTTAACCATAGTGCTGTTCTATTTAGTGCTTTTATAGCTGCCAGTTTTATTTTCTGCTCTTTTCTTTCAATATTGGAGATTATTTCATTAATATTGTTACTAATTTTAATATCAAACACTTTCTATTGCCTCAATTTTCCATATTTCACTCGAAGAATCTTTTAACGGTGGTTCAAAAATCTTGTAGAACCTTTTTTCAATCTTGATATAATCGCCTATGCTAAAGGAAGTAACGTCCTGATCACGTATTTCTATAGAAGCAATTTGCTGAGTTAATGCTCCATCTGCACCTAAAGAGTACGTAGTGTCAGGACGTTTAATTAGCACTTTTATTTTACGAATACCCTCCTTATTTTTATTACAGTATGTGGCTTCCACTCCTAAATGCTTAAAACAATCCTCCAATAATCGCTTAATATTCTCTTGCATATTTCTTTTTGATATACTAACCTTTACATGCTAAGAAAGCGCATACCGGTAGAGTCGTTCTGTGCCTCACCACCTTGTAGTTACTCTACCAGTATGTTATGCTATAGTGACTTTGATTAATGTTCCTGGTCTATGGCACATTGGCAGAGGATTTGACTGCGTATGCAAATCAGTTCCTCTATCAAATCTTCTTGGCTCTTGTTTTGCATATAGTGGCTGTCCAAGAGTATTTACTGTCTCATTAAAATCTGCTGGTGCAAAATATGTTGTAAATGTGCTTGCTGTTCCTAGTGGAAAACAGTGCCCTGTATCTTTCTCAATAAATCTTCTAACCGTTCCTTCAGGGTCAGTTGCTTGCCCTCTATATTCCTCAAATGTTATTCCACAAAACGTAAATCCTGATCTCATATCATTCCGAAGTGCTGCTCCTTCTTGCCATCTTTCATATGCTTCTTTTACTTTACTATGCGAAGTGAGTGCATCAAAAAACTCAGGGCTTACCAGTGCATGAATTCCGGTCATATATTCACCACTTAGATTATCTTCTATATGCCGGAGTACTTCCAGACACTTACGCTTGACATCTGTTGTTGCTGTTCCAAGGGCAAAATTTACTACTTTTGGTGTAATTTCAAATTCGTTGTACAGATTTAATAATTCTGACCCGTCAGCATCTAAAATTATTCCTTTCAGCGCTCCCACTCGTAAATGCTCTAATGTTATTGCGTGTTTGTTTCTCATTAGCTGTAAATGGTCAGTTATTACGTCTGCCAGCGCTTTCAGTTCACTTTCTGATCCAAATGCCCTTATTCCCTGTACTTCCTCTGGTAACACTACATCATCATGTGGAATGTGTGGAATCGTAAATGTTCTTACCTTTCTTTTTCCTCTTTTTCCTACTGTTGCTGGTGCTCCGGGTACTTGTGTTGGCAATAGGCTTAAAACTCCATTATGTTCTTCTATGGTGATATGTCTAAATCTTACTGACCTATTTGGAAACAAATTTAAATTTTCAACACGTCCATAATTTATCGGCAATATATTCATCGCATTTGTTAGTGCCGTCATGCTAAATGCTGTGTTTGTAAATGGATTTTGCATTCTTTCTTTTCCCCCTTTTGTATTTTTAATAGTTTTTTTAAGCTCCCTTGCGGACAATGATTCCTCGTACTTCAAGTTGCTTTATTGCTTCAGCTTTCTGTTCTTCAGTGATATTTGCTGGCCATACAACTTCATAATCTGCTAGCATTGCTATACGTGTAATGATTACTGCTTTGGTGTTTTCCGTTGCGTTTACATCACTTGTTATTACACCTATCGCTGTTTGCGTGCCATCTGTGGCAGTTGGATTTATTATCTTAACCATGCTATCTTTATCGAGAGCCACTACTGTACCAAGCTTTAGGTTCTGCCCTTTTGCTACTGTTATCTGATCTCTTGAGTATAGACTGGATACTTCATATTTCAGAAGATCTCCTAAATTATTTGCTTCAGTTATGCTTGTCATTTTTTTCTCCTATCAACTATGTTTGTTATAAAAAAAACTGCGTAAGTTTTTCTAAAATTTCGATGTTAAGTTAAAGTAAATCTTCTAACGTAATCACTTTGTCGATTATTTCTTTCAAGTACTGGTTTTCTTTTGCTCCGTTTGCAGCAATAAGCACCCAGAATATCTGCTTTCTTGATCTAGCTTTTTCTTTATAAATTGCCTCTTTTTTTCTTAATTGTTCTTTATATTCTTTTGTTATTATATAAGGTTTGTCACTGTACTTTATTTCACATAGCGTTGTACATTCATCTTCTCGCTCAAACACTAAGTCAATTTGAGCACCTCTTTCTTTACTGTTTTTCTCTGGGTGATATTGCCAATCTCCACATATACTCCATATATGACCTATATTTAATTTTTTTCTAATTGTATTCGCATGTTTTAAACACACTGTTTCAAATGCTTGTCCTACCCATGTTTGCCACGCTGGTTTTTTTATTGCTAACTCCCAATAATGAATATCACTTGTTATTGCCTTCTTCATTACTTCTCTGAATGGTTCAATCCACTCTAGATAAAATAACACATATTCGTCCATTACCCTGTAATATACTCCTTTTGTTGCTTTATTCAATGGTGTGAAACTTCCTATGAACCCTGCTTCTTCTAAACTCTTTAGTTTAGTAGTTAAGTACCCTCCTTCAGTGATTTTTATTGCTTTTATCAGTTCTTTTCTGCTGATTCCTTTTGGCTTTTTTGCAATCGTGCGAATAATATTTACATATGTCTCTGGTTCTTCATATAAAGAGTGAAACAACATATCAAATTCATCAAATAACAAGCCATCCTTCTGAAAGCAGATCTCATTAATATTTTGTGCTGCTGACAGTCCTTTACTTATTTCTTTTAGGTAATGTGGTATTCCTCCCATTGCCATATAGATCTGTAATATCTGCTGATTGTTTAGATTAACTCCTAAATATCTTAAATACTTTTTAGTTTCGCATAGGTTAAAAGGCTGCAATCGTATTCTTGCAGTAATACGATTATGTAATCCACCTTTATTATATATTAAATTTTCTAACATCCAAGAAGCTGCTGAACCACACACAACCAATTTTAGCTTTTTTCGGTATGTCCAATACACATTCCAAAAGTGTTCCAGTGCTACTAAGAATCCTGATTTTCGTGCAGCTAGCCATGGTAACTCATCAAAAAATATCACAACTTGTTTATCCCTATACATATCAATCGAAAGAGTTAATTGATGTAACGCATCCATCCAGTCTTTAGGCGTAGTTATCCTTACGCAATTGTAAAAATTTAGACAATGATTCTGCAAAGATCTCAAGCTGCGCCTTTAAGTTACCTTTGTTAAGGCCTGTCTGCTCAAATAAGATTACATCACGTTTGCTAAAAAATTGTTTTATTAAATATGTTTTTCCCACACGACGTCGACCATACACTGCAATAAACTCAGCAAATTGTGAGCAAAGCCTACTTTCTAAAATAGCTATTTCTTTTTCTCTACCAATTATTGGCTCGTTCATACAATTTGTCGCGACGTATGCTAGCATTATATTCCGCAGTTATAAGATAATCAATTTTATTTTACCGCGGCTTATGTTAGCGTGATATACCGCGGTAAAGAGTCTCAAATGCCTGCTCGATTTTTCGCCACCTGTATCATCAAGTCTTCTGCTGAATTCTGTGGTATCGTACTCATTATCTCTGTCTTCTCCACTTGTTTGGCTAATATCGACATTAATACCTCTTGCACTTGTTTCGGACTCATGTTCTGTTTTATAAATTCTTCTATCCTTTCTGGCATCTTTGATAAATTACATAATCTTATTACCTCTAATACTTCCGTGCGGCAGCTCTCATACCCTAAACATCTTCCTTGTTCAATTAGATCATCAAAATCAATTGCGTGTTCTTTTATCTCAGTTTTAGTCATGTTACTCCTATAATTGTCAATAAATTCTGAAAATGTCGTAATTCCATCAGCAAGTCCTATCTCTATTGCTTTCTCGCCAAAATATAGCCCTGCTTCTGTTGATTTGATTCTTTCCGTGGAAAGGTTTCGATTACGTGCTATTAGCTGCACAAACATCTCATATAAACGATCTATCTCCTCTCTCAAACTTTCTAAACCTTCAGAGTTAATAGGCTCATGCGGGTTTAAATCATTTTTACGCCTTCCTGCAAATATTGTGGTATATTTTATTCCCTGTTTTTCATCAAATTCACTTTGATCTATATGACTTGCTATCACTCCTATACTCCCAATTCCTGAAGTGCGGGTGAGAAAAATCTTTTCAGCGCTAGAGGCTATAGCGTACGCAGCAGAATATGCATCATCATTTGCTATCGCTATTATCCTCTTTTTTGCTCTTGATTCATAAATAAAGTCAGCTAGGTCAAATATACCGTTTACCTCTCCTCCGGGGCTATCTATTTCCAGTATAATTGTCTCTATGCTACTATCTGCTAATGCTTGTGTAATTTGTTCTTCTATTTGCTCATATGATGTCATTCCGAGCATTTCATCAAATGCACCAGGTTTTTTAGTTAAAATGCCATGTATCGGTACTATTCCTCTTTCACTATTTCTTACTGCATGTTTTATATTTTTAAAGATAGGCTGCTTTCCTGTTTGTAGTGACAGTAACTCAAAACTCCTTGGTTCTACCATTACACATCTGTTTAGCCATTGTTGTTTCATATCACCTCTTGATTTGCAGTAACCTCAGAATCAAAACTTAAGCCCAGTTCGCTTGCACGTCTTTGATCTTCTGCTATTTCTTGGTCAATTTCTTCAACATCGTAACCCATTTCTGATACTACTTCCGATCGACTCTTAAATCCATTCCTTACTGCCATTTGCTGTGCTTGCTGGTCTTTCAGTGGATCTACCCAATCAAATCCCTGTGGTATCCATTTTACTTCTTCTTTCGCTGCTTTTACTACTTTTTCATCTATACAGAGTTCTCCACAAAGTACTGCTAATTCTAGCCATCTATTCCAAATAGGTCTACAAAACTGGAACACTATCACGTTATGCTGTAACATTGCACACCTTCTGCGAAACTCTATCAGCCCTGCTCGAATGGATGAATAATTAACACCTGTTAAATCTCCTGTTAGCTGCTCATATGTTATCCCTGTACCAATCGCTATTGCCCTCAGTTGCTGTCTCATGAATGCTTCATAGCTTCCTCCAACATCTGATCAACTATGTTTTTTTAAATTTTTTGAATTTAGTTTTATTACAACTCTTGTTTATAACTTTGTATTTTTATTCAATTAAAAAATGTATTTTTGGTAACAAAAACCCTAGTTTACTACAGAAAGAAATTTATATCAAACAACTACCACTGCTTAGACCGTATGGTTGATGAATATGTGCTTTAAATTTGTGTGGGCGCACATATTCATCAACCTATTTTCTATGCAGATTTTAAAAATTTACGTTGACTGCTTCTTTAAGTCTTGCATTAGCAATCACTATAATTTTACGCATTAGAGCTGTTATAGCTACCATCTTTTTTTTACCTCTACCAATGAGATCAGAATAAAAAGCACCAAGTACAGATTTAGACTTTGCAGCAGCCATAGCAGCAGTAAAAAGCTTTGCACGAACATTGCTTCTACCACCTGTTATCCTTCGGTAACCAATAGTTTTACCGCTTTCTTTTGGATGCGGGGCAACTCCAGCAAGACTTGCAACTTCTTTTTTGTTTAAGTAGCCAAGTTCTGGCATCAGGCATACAAAATCTTGAGATAACTTGATACCTATTCCCGGTACTGTTCTAAGTATTTTTTGGCGCTTTTGTAACTCTAGATTTTCATCAATGATTTTTTGTATTGCATTATTGATCTCATTTATCTGACCGTTAAAAAAGTCAATGGTTTTTTGGCAACTTTCTTTTATATGCTCGTTTTCAGGTGCTTTCAGTCTACATTTCTCTTGAACTCTCATTTGTGTAATGTCATCACGTCGTTGACAAAGTGCAACTAAGGCTGTTTGTTCTTTTGACATAGGCACAAATAGAGATAGAGTACTATAGCGTTCACATCCATATTGAGCAAGAGCTCTTGCATCTGATTGATCAGACTTTGCTAAAGTTCCATGAGATATGACAAAGCTTTTTACTTTGCGAGTATTAGCTCGATGTACAGCAACATTCTTATCAACAAGAAAATGTGCTAAGCCAAGCTCATATTTTCCAGTGTTTTCCAAAGTTACTAGAGAATTAGGTAGGATATCTGAAAATTTTTGAAACAACTGTTGCCAACCAGTAGCATCATTGTCAAACTTGATAGTGCTCTTTTGGTTGTGAGTTGCGGCAACATTTTTAAATTTTCCGATATCAATTCCAATGAAATTTTGATAAGATGTAATCATAATAAATAACCTCGATAGTTTAATTAATTTAAGATTGTAAACGGGTGCATACATATGTCCCATGCAACTATTCAAACGTATCGAGAGATGGGGCTAGTGTACCTTGATCTGAACGGTTGTAATACCAATGGCTCTTCGGTCGCACATGCCCGTGATAGCCCTATTCCTATAGTGAGTAGGGTTATCTTTCCCTCTTATCTCTTTTATATCACATTTTTAACTTACAATGGTTCTGAAAATTTTATGTCCTCACCTGGGTCTAAAAGTTGCATAGTTCCAGGTTCTAGGCCAGATAATGCTACTCCTTGCTCACTTGCTTCACCTTCTCCCATGATATTTGCTTCTGGATCGAGTCTCGTAATAAATCCAGCAAACATTGCTGCTGTCTTTTTTCTCACTAATTCTGCATCATCATATTGATCAAGCTCATAAAGCTTCAGCAGTATATTAGAAAGCCAAGGCTCCCCTCTGATTTGCCCAGGTCTTAATGGTCTATAAATATGTAAAACATCATTTGCTGGTACTCTCACTGATTCTCCAAATGAGCCTTCTCCTGGATGTTCTCTAAATAAGTAATATGCCTCTCTTTGCCCAAGTCTATTGAACTCAATCCCGTTTCTTATTACATTACCATTTCCTAAAGTTTGATTTGTTTTATTATCTAAATGTTCAGACTCAAGTACTTGCAGTTGTAATGGTACAGAAAATCTATCTTCCAGCTTTCTCGTTCTTAAACGTACAAAACATTCTCCTCCCTCTATCATACTTCTGCACACTAGAGCTTGTAATCCATAAAAATCACTTACTCCGTTACTATCTGCTTCATCTGTCCATTTTAGCCATAATTCTTGTACTTTCTTTCGAAATTCTCCATCTCTTGCTTTTGATTGTGGTTTTATTCCTGTTCCAATAGAGTTACTTACTATTGTATCAATGATATTTGCTGCATATGGATTTTTTCTCACCATATCACGTGATCTACTACGTAAAGTTTCAAGGCTTTGAGACAGCAAATTGTTTATACTTCCTGACTCTGGTTGAAAGTGAAAAAATCTTCTTCCTGAGCCTGCTCCATCCCACGCTGAACTTTTGATTTTTGGCTTGTTGAATAGTTGTTTGAATGACTTAAGTAGCATTACTTTTCCTGATCTGAAACTTTAGATAACTCAGCTTCTAATTCCTCTATCGTTGGTAAAGCTGTCTTTATATTCTCTGGTAGACTTTCAGTTATTCGATAT
Source organism: Wolbachia endosymbiont (group A) of Philonthus cognatus (assembly GCF_947251755.1). Lineage (NCBI taxonomy): Bacteria > Pseudomonadati > Pseudomonadota > Alphaproteobacteria > Rickettsiales > Anaplasmataceae > Wolbachia > Wolbachia endosymbiont (group A) of Philonthus cognatus. The sequence goes on along the minus strand of NZ_OX366388.1, from coordinate 1,104,963 downwards.
TCTGCTAGTCCTATTGGTTTTGTCATATCTTTTAGAGTGTATTTTGCTAGTACATCATTTTTAGATTTACATAAAATTAATCCTACAGATGGTTGATCTGTCTCGTGTTTTAGCAAGTCATCTACTGCTGAAAGGTAGAAATTCATTTTACCGGCGTATTCTGGTTTAAACTTATTATCTTTCAATTCAATTACTATAAAACAACGTAATTTTAGATGGTAGAATAATAGATCGACAAAGAAGTCTTCATCACCAACATCTAAATGAAATTGTCTACCAACAAATGCAAAGCCTTCACCAAGTTCTAACAAAAACTTCTCCATATGTCCTACAAGACCTTTTTCTACTTCTCTTTCATGAGCATCCTTTCCTATACTTAAAAAATCAAAAATATATGGATCTTTTAACGTGTAATGCGCTAGATCTGATTGAGGTGAAGGTAACTTCTCTTTAAAATTAGTGATAGCCTTTCCTTGACGTTTATGTAACCCAAGTTCAATCTGCATTACCATGATGTTTCTTGACCAGCCATGTTCTATAGCTTCTTTTATGTAGAATAGCCTCGCTTCTTTGTCTCGAACTAAGTCCATCAGAAATACATTATGTCCCCATGGCAATTGGGCAACAAGTTGTTGCACAAATTCAATATCTTGATATTCCCCTGCAAACTGCCTCATATATTTTAGATTTCTTGTGCTAAAACCTTTCATTTCTGGAAACTCAGCCTTTAAGTCTCTACTTAACTGCTCAATTACTTTGGATCCCCAACCTTGGCTCTTTTGTTTTTCTAGAATCTGTGTTCCAATATAATGATAAAGTAGTAGTAGCTCTTTATTTACTGTTCTTGCTGCTTTATAACGACTAGTAGCAATCTGCTCTTTCAGCTGATCTAAAAATTCTGTATATTCTTTTGCTATAATTTTTGTCATACGGTTCCTTTCAACGATTTTTATCATTATATAATCCCATTACTCGTTGAAAAAACAATTTTCCTCTTTGGCTTCACACCTGCAACTTTTAACCCCGCTTTTATTCGTTGCCTGAGCTCCAATAAATCCTTTATTTGAACTTCCCCGTACCGCACAACATGGTCACCATATGCAATTGAGACAACTCTTTCTCCGCTTTGCAGTTTTTGAATTGCTTTCTCAACTTGAGTTAAATCAACTATGTTTTTTTTTAATTCTTCACTGTACATTTTGACTACTAAGCCATTTACTCTGTCTTAATTTTTTAGGCTTTTTGCTTTCCATTTTTCCACTCAAACTATTCCATTTAGCCTCTGACCACCTATCAATACCAAGAGCAATAGATGCTGCTCTCGCATAAATCCGGCAATCTAGCACTTCATTTCTTTCTCTCACCTTTTGCCACTCTTGTTTGGTATATCCCTTTACTACCTTGCTGACTAATTGCTCTGCCGTTAGCTGCTTAAAATATTCAGGTGCATACTCTGGAAAATGACAATACCCAGGTAGAGCTTTTCCTTCTTCTTTTAAAATATTAAGTAATTGAAAAAGCTCTGACTTTAATATTGATACTCCAACTGGCCAGAGCTTTATTCCTCTCTTTAGCTTTTGACCACCAACTGTTACATCTACTCTACTTGGGCTGCTAAGTGGCACTAGGGCTTTATTTACACCTTTGACTGCCATTACTCTTCCAGATCCTTGATGACCTCTTACCCAGTTATATACTTCTTGCGTTGCATATCCAGCATCTACTGCCATCATGCTTATCATATATTCAAGCCCATTTTCACCGATAAAATGATGATTGAGGAGCTCCGAAAGCTTTCCCCATACTTCTCCTCCTCCAGTATCTCCTTCAAATACTCGGTAGTCTATTGACCAACTTTCACGGCTTTTTCCCCATGCTACAACTTCTACTTCTAAACGATCTTTTTGGACATCAACACCTGCTGTGAGAACTACTTCGCCTTTTGGTACTGTGCCTACGGGAAAAAATTCTCTCCTGTTAAATAATTGCTTCCAATCTGGTACTTCTCCTTTATCTACCCAAGTTTCTCCAAGCGTTGTATTTATCCAAACTTTCAGTAATTGTTCGCTTTCCTTTGCATGGAGAAAGTCCTCTACTGCTTGTTGCCAACTATACCAGCCAACTGGACTATAAAGACTTGAAAGATGAAATCCTTTTTTCTCACCTTTTACTCTATTAGTAGGTCTCCATTCTCCACGCTCAAGCATCTCTGTCTTTTGATGATTTTCTATTTTGCCGCTACATTCAGTGCAGACATAATGTGCTGTTCTTGAGTCGTTGTTTTCCCATTTAATTTGTGACCATTTTAGAACTTGATAGTAATTACAATGTGGACATGGTACAAAAAAATATCTCTTATCTGTTGCTTCAAATTCCTTCTCAATTCTGCTTATTCCATGAATTGTTGGCGTTGATACTAAAAAAATCTTTCGCCGTGCAAATGTATTGGTACGAGCTATGCTGAGTAAAACCGGATCTCCTTCACCTCCTGAATCTCCTGGATAGGCGTCTATTTCATCAAGAAAGAGATATTTTACTGGCATAGCTCGGAGGCTTACACTGCTGTTTGCTCCAGTTATTACTACTATTCCACCTGGAAATTCCTTACTTTGTACAGTATTGCCTGAGTCTCTTGACCTTGGGTCTTTTACTTTACTCTTTAAACATGGCGTACTCTCTATTAACGGCGCAAATCTTCCTTTTGACCAACGCTTTCCCATTTCAACTGTTGGCTGCACAACTAACATTGGACCAGGAGTCTGATCTATAATATAGCCTATCCAATTGTTACCAGCTTCTGTTCCTCCAATCTGCGCTCCTTTCATGAATACTACTTTTTCTGCTGGTGAGGACGGAGAAAGTGAATCCATGATTTCTTTTAAATAAGGAGTTCTTTCTGTTCTCCATTTACCTGGCTCTGATGCTGCAGTTGCTGCTAAAACTCGATACTCATTTGCCCACTCTGATACTTTAAGCTCTGGATCTGGTCTTAAACCTTCAGAAAAAGCTCTAGCGTATATCATTGTCTGCATCTACTCATAATTGGTTCTATCTCAATATTGTTAACAGTAGAGTTTATTCCTCCACACTCCTCCAATTCCATAAACATCTTTTTCTGAAATTCGTTTTCTATATATCTTTTGCTCATCTCACTTATCATTAGTGCTATAATAAGCGCAAGTATTCCTGTTATTGTTGCAAAAATGATAGCATTGCTTATTGTTGTTGCTGTTAAACCTATATATGCTGCCATTGCTACTGCACTTACTGAGGTAAAAACACAGATCACACTATTGTATTTTCTTACTTTTGCATCTCTATGTCCTATACACCTATAATAAACTGGTACAGACTTGCCTATCTCGTCTGGTAATTTGATGCTCTTTTCTTTAAATAAAGTTTTTAGCAATTCTAAATTATTTGACTTGATTGCTAAGTGCAGAACATGTGTATAATTTGCTCCTTTTTTCAGCAATAACTTTACTACATGTAAATGCCCTTTTTCTGCAGCAAGGTAAATCGGTGATAGACCTTTATTATTTACAATATCAATATCGATTTCTTCTTTTAAAATTGTATCTACAAGCTCAATTTCTCCCATTTGTGCAGCTAAATGGAGTAGACTATTCTTTTCAGAACCGTATTTATTACTCACCAAAGCCTTCTTTATCTCAGGTTTAGCGTAATCAAATGGTGTCTTGCCGCTATCGTCTTTTACCAGAGGGTCTATATCTTCTCGCGTTAGTAAAACTTCTATTGTTTTAAGTCTTTCAGCGTAATGTAGTGGTGTTTTATTTTCGTAGTCTTGTAGATTCACTTGAGCATTAGGCTCCTTTATTAAGCATTTGAGGATATCAAGACATAAATCTCTTTCATCGTAATTAGTATTACTTACAGCTATATGAACAGGTGATAATTTCATCGAGTTTTGTCCTACACGTGCGCTATTTACATCTGCTCCTAGCTCCAGTAATAACTTTACTATCTCCAATTTTTTGTTGTTAACTGCATAGTGCATCGGTGTCTGATTTCGTGCATCAAAAACCTCGATTTCAGCATTTCCTTCTCTTATCAAAATCTTTACAACTTCTGCATGTCCTATCCCTGCTGCTAGATGTAATGGCGTATGATGCAAAGCATTTCGTACATTAACGTTAATACCTTTTCTGATCAAATATCTCACTGCATTAATTTCACCTATCATTGCAGCTAAATGAAGTAAGCTATCTTGTTCTGACCCGTACTTGTTATTAATTAGTGCTTGTAATATTTCTGCTTTTTTCCCTTCTTTGGCGTAATCAAGAGATGTTTTACCTTCATTATCTTCCACAAAAGGATTAATGTTCTTCTTCGTGAGTAACAAATCCACCATGCTTAATTCATCAAATTCTATAGCACAATGTAGTGGTGTCTTTCCATTTAATCCTCTGACATTAACATCTAATCCAGGTTGATTAATTAGACACTTTATTAACTCCAAACTTAAGTTATCAGCCATTTTATATTCAAAATCTTTTTTATATTTGAAATTTAGTATTAGATAATTCTTGTAATGAGTTTGTAATCTCCTCAGTTAGCGCCATATGAATCTTTTCAGTGTCACTCAGTGATGCAAGCAGTGCTGAAACCCTATTGGGAATATTAAGCAAATTATTACGCACAACTCTTGCTACATTAAATGCATCGCGCTTTACTTCCTCTACTGCTACAAGTTCTCCTATCTCAGCCTTAGCTTTCGCCTCAAGAAGTTTACCTCGCTCCATTTCATTTTTTATTCGCGTTTTAAGCAACATCGTGGAAAGTTTTTCTCCGCTTTCTGAATAGTTTTTTCTTCTCAGTGGTTGACTTGGATCTCTGATTGTTTCTATAGCCCTGTTTGCTTGTTCTCGGTCAATGAGTCCATCCTCCAACTCAACTATTCCTTTTTTTACTAAATAACAGACATATTGCTTTGATACTCCTATCTCTCTTGCCCATTCTGTTTGTGTGATTTTTTCCACTCTTTTCCTCCTCTCTTTTCGCTCCTTTTTACGAATTTTCTTCTTGAATTTCCGCAAAAGTTTTACCAGTACTGGCTAAAAGGGCATCTCTTCCGGTATATATTTGCCAACGTTTTATGGTTACATCTACAAATTTTGAATCTAGCTCTATTGTCCTGCAAATTCTTCCTGTTCTCTCACATGCAATCAGTGTACTTCCAGAACCGCTAAATGGATCAAGTACTATGTCTCCTGATCTGCTGCTGTTTACTATTGCTCTCTCCATTAGCTCTACTGGCTTCATTGTTGGATGTAATGAGTTATGTGTTGGCTTATCATAAAACCACAGATCACTTTGATTTCTACCCCCATGCCACTCACGTTTATTGCCCCTTTTCCATCCATAGAGCATTGCTTCGTATTGTCTTTGATAATCAGATCTTCCTAGTGTAAAATGATTCTTTGCCCAAATGATGAATGTTGACCAACGACCACCTGCTTCTTCAAATACTTTTTGTAACGTCGAAAATTCTGATGATGATGTACAGATATAAATTGCACCTTTGGTGTATGCTAAAATATGAGTGCAAATATCATAGAGAAAAAGTTCGTACCTTTCACCTTGATTATCGTTTAATATCTTTTTGTCTTGGCTATTACCATAATCAACGTTGTATGGAGGATCACAAATAGTAATGTCTGCCATTTTATCGCCCAGTACTGCTTTAAATGATTCAACTACAGAGCTATCACCACAATAGATTCTATGATCACCTAAAATCCAAAGATCACCTGGTTTTGTTACCTTTTTGTCATCAACAGCTAAGTCAGAAAGATCTTCTTTTTCACTATCTAAATCATCAAGGAAATGTTGAACTTTTTCTAATTCAAATCCAGTCATTTTAAGATCAAACTGTAAATCTTCTAACTCTTGAATTTCCACCTTCAAAAGATCATCGTCCCACTTTGCCCAATTAGCTGATTGATTGGCAAGCAGTCGAAAAGCTTTAGTTTGTGGTTCATTTAAATTATCACTGAGGACTACTGGAATACTTTCCATACCAAGTTTTCTTGCTGCTTTAAGTCTTAAATGACCATCAACCACAGTTCCATCGCTTTTTGCAACTATTGGAATACGAAAGCCGAATTCCCTGATTGAAGCACACATTCTATTTACTACGTCATCATTCTTACGTGGATTACGCTCATATTCGACTAGATTTTCAACAGGATAGTAGTGGATTGCTAAATTCATATCTTAATAATTAAAAAGTTAATATTCAAAATATCTCTGACGCTAAAGAAGGCCTGGGGTCATACCCACCAAACCCGCCATTATGGCCGAAAGGACCCACTTTTACGGTATTTTTAATGTGTTAAAATCTTTACTAAAATTCATAACGTAGAACATTAATGCCAAAGCATCTGCCTCATTATCATCTTTAGGAAAAAACCCTTTTTCACGTATCGCTTCAATAACTTCACTCTTACTTGCATTGCCATTACCAGCTATAAAGCGTTTTATAGTTTTAACATTAACACCTTGGTATGGTACGTGATGTTCTTCACACCAAGCAGACAGCACTGCAAGAAACCCACCGTAGCAATGGGCTGCATCAGTTCCTAAATGTCTTCTCACCTCCTCAAAATACACTACAGAAATGTCTTTCAAAGAATTAAGCCAATTACGAAAATTCAAGAAGCACATGCCACCTCCGCTAAAACGGCTACCATGAAAGCTTTTGCTCCCACTTTCAATTACTCCATCTGTTAGAATTGCCCAGCCCGTTTGTTTGCCAAGGTCCAGTGTTAGGATTGACATTTATATTCAGAATTTGTTTCGCTAGAGTGCTATATAATATATATTCAGGATTTGAAAAATTTTTGTCCAAAAAATCTTCTTCTTAAGCAAACTTTTTAGAAAAAACTTGGTTAAAAATCAGTAAACAGCCCTTGCATAATTATTGGTCAAGACTTTCAGATTTCTATCTTAACTATTTAAATAGTCTATTATGTTATTATGGTGTGGTTAGTTTCTTATGAACATTTATCCAAATCGTAAATTTTGGGAAGATGATTTAGAAGTACCTGTTAACCATTTGCTTGATCGTTTTCACAATACAAAAATACGTCAGTCTTGGATAGATTCACTTTCTGGTAAGCAATTAAATATTATTTTTCAAAACTCCTTTAAAGATAAATTAAACGCTCAACTCTTTGATGATGAAAGTTACGATAATACATCTGTACAATACAAACGTAAAGTTATTGCTAATTATTCCGATTCTCTCGTTACTTACTACTTGATTACCTGTTTTGACCGTGCAAAACTAGAAGTTACTGTCAGTGAAATTGCAAGATCTGCATTAACTACGGAACTCATGAAATCCTACCTTGTAAAAAATAATAATAAATATGATAAGAAGTCTTTGCTGTTTCTACTGTTTCATGCAGATTACAATCTTTTAAAGTCTGTCTATCACTTTGAAAAAATACAAAGAAAGAGTTTCATGTCTTTTGCCTTACAAAAAATACCAAGACGACCAAATACTCCATTTAAGGACTTTATCTCAGAGGAAATCATACAACAAATACTGAAAGAAGATAACATTAAGAGAAATGACAGTTTCGAGAGTCAACTACAAGGTTTCTTCTATCATCAGAATCGTTTATATGTGTTAATACGAAAAGCTAGCGATATAGATTTGTTGTTAAATTCAAACAAAGTTATTCATGGCCATAAGGCAGAGTGGATGATTTTGGATTTTCTACTAAATGGCACTCAGGTAGATCTTGGTGCTAGAAATATTGATCAAGCTATAGAAATAGCAAATAGCATTGCAAGTTGTTACTTTGGCTGCGAATGTATTTTTGTAGATGTGCAGGATAAAAATTTCGCGGAACAGGTGCATAAATTTATAGAAACTTGTATTAATGAATCTGATTCAAATATTCGTGTTTTTGAGTTAAAGTTTCAGTCAAATCGTTTCAATTACAGCTATACTAATATCACTTTGACTGTCGCTCCATATGATCCTATTGCACCGGAATTGCATGTTTTAAAGCCATTTGTAGGAAACATAGTGCCACTTATAGAGTCGATTAAAGTAATATTTCAAGGCAAAAAGATAGGCTTATTTTTCAAGCGAAGTGATGAGTATATAGCAATTTACTACTCTGAACATCCTCTGAATAAAAGGGAAAGAGAGGATTTTAAAGCATACATAAAACAATTTTATGGTCTTACAATCTTGCCAAGAGCAAATCTCTGATCTTCTTAATTCTGGCAGCTCTTGGGTTAACCCAAATCAAAATTACATCAAAGCAGCAAGGTATTTGTCAGATCTTGAATTAATTAAGATGCAGGAGAGGTCTTACATTATCTGCTCTCGTAGACAAGATAAATTAGATTGGCCAAATATAGTTGATCCATACTGTAACAATGAGATTTTCATTGATGAGGACTTTAACGAAGCATGCGATAATATAATTTGTGAAAATTGCAACCGTGATATTTTACCTAATACCTACAAGAAGCAAAGATTTCACCGCTTATCTGTATATTTTAACCCAGAGAAATTTATGAATTGGTTTGAAGGTCAGCTAAGTGATACAAATTTTATGTGGCAAAAAGTGGAAAGTGGAGTTTATCATGTTGGTGGACAAGGTAAGATTGTAAGTTTAATCATACTTGATTTTTGCACCAATCCAACATTCTTAACGATAGATAAGCTTAAAGCTAATCCAACTGTATTAATAATACTGAGAAAAAATCCATCAAACATACCTCTTGATTTGCCCATAGTAAAAATGGTTGACCTTTTCTTTCAGCATAAGACTTTAATTGAAGTATTCCAAGAAGCAGCACAAAGAGGAGTACTAGAGTTCATACCAAATACTTCAATGCAAATCTTACATACTGCACTTAATCTAATTGAACCTTCTAAGAAACTCTTTCTGCTAGTAGCTCTTTTTTAATCAAGACATAACCAAATTCACTAGCTTTTTTGCTTAGAGTCTTCACTATTTTTTCCTTATATAACTTTTCATAGTAATCAATGCCCTTCTCTACATATTCCTGTCCATACTTTAGCATACTATAAAAAATGCACGCCAATTTCCTAGCCGTAGCGGTAATCGCTTTCGGTGCTCCTAGTCGTTTTTTTAACCTTCTGCAATATGCACCAATCCCACTGTTGCTTCTTGACACACACTGGGCAGCCATCCTAAAAGCATTTGCAGCACGAGCAATAACTTTGCGAGTTCTCGTCCCAAATACTTTTTCCCCTGTAACTTTATTAGCAGGACTTAGCCCCAACCAAGAAGTAAAGTGCTTCTCTGATGGCCATTTATCGTGGTTCAAACCAACTTCTGAGATAATTGTTTGTATAGTTAGCACATCAAGCCCAGGAACTTTAGTAAAATCAATACCGGTTACTCTATACAGTTCTTCGTGTAAAGGAAAGTCTGGTCTGTTTTTTGAAAACCTATTCTTTATTTTGCTGCATCGCTTATTCTCGTCAGATTTTGTTTCAAATGTTTTGTAATATTGTTCGATGCTTTTGTCGCATTCTGCTATTTTTTCCTGATAAATATTATACAATTCAAATTCTTGCTTTAACACAAATAAGAGTTCCTTTCTGTAGTCGCCTTTTAGCGCTTTTGCCATGGTAGATCTATCATTTCTTATCCGTACATCTCTCAATTCTGATAATTTTTCAGGATTCCTTTCACCTTCAATTATTGCTTTGATAATTTGCATACCGGTCACTCCAGTAATATCACTTATGACTTTGTGTAATTGAACGTTCATTTGAATTAACGCTTTTTGCATACGTAGAATATGTGTGGATGCACTTTCAATCAGGTTGCTACGTTGCCTAACGTAATTACGCAACACACACATTTGATCATCAGGTCTAAACGACCCATGGAGTAATCCATAGCTGTGTAATTGTTGTAACCATTGACAGTCTTGAACGTCGGATTTTCTACCAGGCACGTTCTTAATATATCGTGCATTTACCAATTTTACCTCAAATCCATATGACTCAAGTATTTGAAACAAAGGAATCCAATATACTCCTGTTGATTCCATAGCTACTGTTCTAACTTTACATTTCTTTAACCACCCTGCTAAGTTATGAAGATCAACTGTAAAGCATCCAAATTTTTTGACACGTTGTTCATCTCTTCCTTCAGGTACACATACATAATGTACAGCTGAGCCGATATCAATTCCTGCTGTATCAGGATTCACTATTTCTAGTTTACTTTTTGCCTTTATCATGGTAATTATCCTACTATAACTTATAATGGAGAAGCACTTAAGCTTGGGACGGTTAGATTATACAATCTTCTAATCGAGGTAGTCATAATAGACTCCATCAGTGGTTTAACCGTTCCTCCAAAACCACGCTCCTAAACGGGCACTTAAGCACCATTGATCAGTCGGTTATAACTGCAGAAGTACTTCTTGATAAATTATATATAAAAATTGCTATGGAAGTGAAGAAATAGTTTCTTTCCGGTTTAACAAGATTTTTTTCTTGTTCGACGCTCCTAAAGAGAAGGAATTGCTAAAGTTGCAATTGATAGAGGGCTCACTTTACGTAAACAATATAGAGATTCTAAATAAGAAAGCTGTAGCATGTATGAGGATTTTTCGCATATTATTTGAACAATTTTTGAATGATTGTAAAAAAGAATTACCTCCTGAAAAACACATGTTGCTTCGCATAACTGAAATAGAAAAGCGCCTAAATCTTGATCCAGAAGCAGATCCAGAACATTACATTAGAAAACCAATAAACACAATTCAAAGAACAATAAAAACTACATTAGCCAAAAAGTTAGGACTAAACATCGAACGTAATGATGTGATTCAAACAGTTGGTTGGCCTGGATCATCGCGTAAAGATTATGGTTACCGTATTAACCCTTTTACTTTGGTAGTTCGTTAACTGTGTTGACGAGAAGTAAAAGTAGTATATTTTACCCTAAAGTCACATCTAGCTTTAAAATACAGTTTTTGTCTTATTTAAAAAAATATAAATTCTCAATTACGTAACTCACCAAAAACCTACCTTGTTTCTTTTGCTTTCTTCAATCTTTTCTACTCTGTTCGTTTGCCGGCTTTTGTGTTTGAAGCACATCTACACTCAATGCCCTTCTATAATATATATACCGGATTTCTCACTACTTTTTCCGGGATTTTCTGAAAAAAAGTTAAAATAATTTGAATGTAGCTCAGAAATTAAAGAGCTTTAAGAACCCGCTAAACGGAACTTCTAGATACCTGAGTTGTTTCCATTTTGGAAAGAACTGTTTACTGGGATTTTAAAGAGGTTACATGGGTTTTTGATAAAGATGCTATCTTCCCCCCCCCTATCCAAATCACTAATAACGCTATAACAACCCTCTAAAACGCTTTAAAGAACAGTGTTGTAGTAGAATCGGCTAAAATTAGCAGAGAATGTTTTGATTCCTTTCTTCTCACAGTGAAAACCTCAATCTTTAATCTTCTTGAGAAAATTATCCGAAGAAACAACTTTTACACCTCGCGCTTTTTCAAATGCCTCTCTTGCTACACTAGCATTTTTACCACCATCTTTTGCCGCCTCTAAATTCTCATAATAACCCTGTGCATCTTTGATTTTTACTTCATCAATAGTTGCTTGTTCGCCAAGCATGTTGAAAATTAGCTCAATTGGTGTCATATGGTCCCTTAATGGTTGCTTCTTTAGACCCTTTAGATCTTTATGTTCTTTAGTCCTGATACCAAAAGTTGCCTGAGAGATCACATCTGTCAATATTGCATATTCCTTGCCTTCAAGATGCTTATTATTATGGTCGGATATTTTTCTGTTATCCCATTCTTTTGTGAGTTGATTTCTTACAGATATGGATTGCATTCTCCTCTGTATCCACTCTTTAGAGTATCCTTTTGCAACATAATCAGCATAGGCTCGTTTAAATGCCAGCTCTGGATTTTCATATTCTTGTAATCTTTCATACCCGACTTTTGCAAGCCAACGTTTAAACTGCTCAACCTTTTTGGAAGGAACAGACTGTAAGATACGCAATAACCCCTCAACATTTGTACAATTAGCATTCTGTTTACCACCTTTTGTTTTAATTTCAAGGGGGGTGACAAATTGTCCCCATCCTTCAGAAAGCCCTATATCTCTGCTTTTCATCTTTTTTAGGTAATCAGATGGGTTCTTACTACCTGTGAGAAAAGCTATTACCTCTGTTATTACATACCACCACTCTCCATTGTGTAATACTCTAGTTACATTGTTATTATCAAATGCAGTAGTCTCAATATCCCCTTCTTTTAAAGTTAAAGTGTCAATCATATTGAAAATATGTTTATTCTAAAAATCAAATATAAACTAAGTTGCTTTTTATTACTAATAAATAGTAGAAGTTTTGTCTCCCTTATGTATGATAAAATTGGGGGCGTAAATTTTGATCTTTGTCTCCATTTTAAGCGGCAATCAAGTTTTACGAGCTTCTGTTTCTTCTTCTATGGCAGTAGCTAGAGACTTTTTTCCTTGAGCTTCATCTACAATTTGCTGATTTCATTACTGAGAGTTTTGCAATTAATTGCTCAGAGATTTTAAACAAAAGCTGTTCTACTGACATACTTTGCTATACCGAAATTATGAAAACTGTTCACCTTTTTGAAAAGATATTTTACAACAAATAAAAAACGTGATAAGCTAAAGTAAGGTTTTTTTTATAAGCAAGTAAAAGTTTAAAGTAAAAAATAATTTAGAGATGCCTCGTGGTCGAGTTTTAAGCTACTCTACATAAGTAATTTAGGTCTTAGTGTTATATTTGTACCCTGAAGTTGTAGAATGGCTTTAAAACGCAATTACGTAACCGTTCACGCAATGGCGTCAACTTAAGAGCCTTCATTAGCAGACTCTCCTAAAGACATGATGGCGTTTAGGCTTATCAACTTTGTCCATTCACGGTATAAGAAAGTAGTTTACAAAAATTGCATAATTAGTATAAAAAACAATAAACTAGATAGATGAGGGGTTGATGATAGAGGTGCTACAAGAAAAGATTGTGGTATTGGAGTCAGAAGTTGGTACTCTGAAAGCAGAGAATGATAAGTTAAGGACAAAAATAATTGAGCTAGAGGATAAGCTGGGTTTAAATTCAAAAAATTCATCGCTGCCACCATCGCAAGATGTATATCGCAAAAAGACAAAAAAGAAGAGCGATAAAAAACCAGGCGGGCAGCCAGGACATGAAGCGCACAAGCGGGAATTGATGGTAGCAGATGAGGTGGTAAAATGTTCAATTGATACAATTTGCATGTGTGGAAGCCAAGTTATTTTAGAAGAAGAAACTGTGCATCAAAAGGTTGAATTGCCAAAAATTAAACCGATAGTGACTGAATATAGGCTACAAAAAGGCTACTGTAAGGCGTGTAAGAAAAGGATCTCAGCTAGTCTGCCTGAAGGTGTGACAAGGGATCTTTTAGGAGCTAATGCAAAAGCAGTAATTAGCAGTTTTAGTGGATTTTTTATCAATTCAAAAAGGGAAGTACAGCAAATTTTGAGCAGCATATTTAATCTGAATATAAGCCTAGGTTTGGTATCAAAGACCGAGGGTAGAGTATCAGAAAAATGTATATCTGAATACGAAAAAATAAGAGAAGAGCTACGGAAAAGCAAGTATTTACATATAGATGAAACAAGCCATAGGAACCAGGGAAAGAAAGGTTGGAGTTGGGTAGTAACGAATAAAACAGCAACACTTATGAAGTTAGTTGGATCTCGCGGAAAGAAGATATTAAAAGGGCTATTGCCAGAGTATGATGGAATAGTTATAAGCGATAGGTATGCTGCGTATAATTACTTTAATCGTGAAAACAGACAGATATGCTGGGCCCATTTAGCAAGGGACTTTGAAAGGTTTTTTTACAGTAAAAATGTTGAAGTGAGCAGAATTGGCGCAGCATTAAAATCGCTGAGCAACAGGGTATTTGTGGTAGATAGAGCACGTAAACAAAACCTGATAGACAATTTAAGATTTTTCCGGTTAATGAGGAAGATTCGAAAAAGGGTGAAACATTTTTTGCGAGAGATAACAAGGGTTGCAAAAGGAACTCAGGCCTCGAGAATGGCTGCCAATATACTACGTTCTGAAGATATGATGTGGAGATTCGTGCGCAATCCTGATCTGATCGAGACAACCAATAACCTTGCAGAACGTCAGGCTAGACGGTACGTCATTTATCGTAAAAATAGTTTTTTCACTTGGTCAGAACGTGGAGAAAAGTTCATTGAAAGAATGCTTTCGATATTTTTGACTGCACGTTTGAATGATCAGAATCCTGTCCAGAAACTACAGAATTTAGTCGCTATTCCTGCCTAATTGGGAATATTCCGTGAACGGTTACCGCAATTACGGGCCATTTGTTTTTTCTGAGCGTTTTCTTTCATTTCTTTTATCAGATAACTTTGAAAGAGAGCTTTACACATATACATAACTTATTATTGTAAGTAAAAGAGAAACAAACAGAGTAGTATGTTTTAAAGTCATACTACTATATTATTATTATATAATAATAGGAGTTATTCTGAAAACTGAAAGTTGAACAAAACCCTCTATATTCCTGAACTTTTTCCCTATTGCTCAGTCTGCAGCTATAAAATTCAACAATCCCTCTAAGTTGTTGAAAATCTCGCATTTCTTTCATCCTTACTAAATTCAGTCTGCATAGACTAAGCAAATTCTGAAGACAAACTGAGCAAATCCGAAGACTGAAATAACTCATATTTTCTATTTTAATTTTATTAATTGCAGATGCTATGATGAACCCAAGTATTCGGATTTTCAACTGGTAAAATGCTACCATTCTCCAGTGATTTATAGTCGGTTGGTAAGACCTTTTCATAAATTGTCACTTCTTTATTCAGTTGATGATCAAATACCTTACTTTTCTTTTCCATGCCTGCAACACAAAGCACCCCATATCTAGTTCTTGCTCCATTTTTACCTTCTCTGTTAAATTTTATATAGCCTTTTGTAGCTAAAGTATCAATACGTTCACGGATCGAATGTTGACTACCAAGACCTGCTTTATTCTCAAATGCCTGACAGAACGAATTTATTGTATATAGACGTCCCTTCCGTGCTTCATCATAAATTAATTGTAGAATAGTATCATACCTACGCAAACGTTCTGCATCTAACCTTTGGCCATAATCTTTGTTCACAAGTCTTTGCGATTCATAATCAACTACGTACCAGTTATTGTTAATCTTATCAATGTATTTTGATGCAATAGCGTGGCCATTACGTAACTCAAAGATTAGTTGACGTTTACTTTGTTGTTCATCTGGTCTGTGCATAATTATTCCTGTAGTATAAAATCCCCTTAAGCTGCTTGCACCGCTAAAACTTTGAAATGGGTCTTCTTCCAATGATTTCTTTTGCATCTTCTTTGTGTGGTGTACTAAAATAACTCCTGCATCTTGATTAGCCAGCTTTCTCAATTTACCAACCCTTTCTTGTAGAAAGAATAACATAGCATTGTTGTCATTTTCACTACTATTCTCGCCGGCATCAAAAATATTGCGTAGTGGATCTATTGCTATTATATCAACTGCATTAGAGCCAAATGAACTTTCTATTTTATCTACAATAATCTCTATACTATCATCATTTAGAAGTAACTCCACTTGTGGTGTAATAACTAAGTTATATCCAGCAATTTCAAGAAGTTCTTCATTTAGTTTAATCTGCTGAAGACGTTCACGCATATAGTGATAGCCAACTTCAGTTTGTAAGTAAAAGATTTTCAAAGGTCTTGTGGGCATCATGTTCAAAAATGGAATTCCTCCTGCCATGTGTAATAACCAAGAAATAAGAAAATCACTTTTTCCAACCTTAGGTGCACCTGCAAACACCAATAGTCCTCCTGGAGTTAAAATTCTTGGAGCTATTATGTCTTTCGGCATTGGTGATTTATCGTTTAAATACTTTATTACTGGAATTGCTGAAAGTGAAATGCGACGTCCTGCTTTCTGAACTTTCGAGAATTCCTCGGTAGTTGATAGTTTTTTCACATATGGAACTTGAAGAATTGAAGATAAGAATTTTTCAACATTTATACCTTCTTTCACGCAATCAGCAGCGTCCCAACCCTTTGGTTTATCTTTAGGTATTTCCAAAATGCAAAGTTCTTCAACTCCAAGACAAGTAAGTTTCATAGCAGATTTTTCAGCGTATTTCTTACCTGGTTCATCATTATCTGGCCAAATAATAACATGTTTACCTTTGAGTGGTGTCCAATCTGTTTTATTTGGGTCTGCATTTGCTCCAGACATTGCAGTTGTGGCAGTAATACCTTGCTCTATGAGAGCATTTGCACACTTTTCCCCTTCTACAAGAAGAATTTTATCGGACTTTAAAATACCTGGAATATTATATAGTGGCCTTATCTTCGGTGCACCAAAGTCAGATTTTTTTATATCAAAAGGAAGATATCGCTTTCCATTATTATCATCATAACGATAGACTCTAACAATAGCTTGGCCGTTTTCATCGTAATAATCCCAATATGCAGTTGAATTTTTGAAATGACCAAGCCACTGAGCTATAGAAGTCATTACTTCAGGAAACTCTATTCTCGTACTTTTTCTATGTACTCCTGCCCAAAGATCAATGATATCACCACCTTCTCCTGTTGCAAAATCATGCCATAGGCCAGTTTCACTGCCACTTAATTCTACTACTAGACTCTTGCCTTTATCACCTTGTATATTGCCTACATAAAACTTATCACCATGAAAAGTTCCTCTTGGCAATAGATAAGAAAGGCATGATCTGATATTTAACAGAAGCTGAGCTTTAAGCTGTTCTTTTTCTACTAACGATGCATTTTTTCGTGAAGCTGCAGTATTAAAATCACAATAGATACCCATAAAATCTCCAATATATTTAAAGTTTAGAAATTTGGTTAAGCTGTGGCTATCCAGCGTCCGTTAACCATGTTTATGAATTTTGTTGGTATTGGTTTGCCGTTTTTAAGTTCGTACATCAATTGCAGAGTATTCCTTTCTGGCCTAAATATCATTACTCCAGATGTATATAAACTTCTTAAAACATTAGCACCACTCAATGCTTGAAATGGATTCTTTTTTAACGTAGTTGTGGATACTTTTTTGGTATAATGTGTAAAGATTACTCCGGCCATAGGATTAGTTATAGAACGTAGTTTATCAACATCATTTTTCAGAAAAGAGATCATACTCCTATAATCAAAAAGAGAATCTATCACTATAACGTCAACTGTTTTTACATCGAGATTTTCGTACATAATTTCTTTTATTTCTTCCACATTCAAGGTTAGTTTTATTTTTTGAGTGATGACTAAGTTTTCTGTCCCTACATCAAGGGTTTTCTTGCTGATTCTTAGCTTCTGTAAGCGCTCTCTTATGTAATCATATTCCATTTCATTCTGTAGATAGAATATCTTAAGTGGCTTTGCAGGCTTCATACCAAGAAATGATACTCCAGCAGCTAAATGTACTAACATGGAAAGTAGAAAATTACTTTTTCCTATTTTTGGAGTTCCACCTATAACTAAAAGACCACTTGGAGTTAGAATTCTTGGGCCTATTATATCTTTTGGCATTGGTGATTTATCATTTAAGTAATGCCTTGCTGAAAACGATGTAATTTTATGTTCTGTTGTGTTTTCCTTAGTATTTAACCACTTCTTAGCGGAATTTATATCACCCTTAACTAAAGTCCAAAGATCAATAATATCACCACTAATTCCTTTAGTAAAATTACGCCAATTTCCAGCTTCTTTACCCACTATTTTAACTGTAATCATATCCCCGTCACAGTTGCCAACATAAGTCCTCTCTCGATAAAAATTACCGTTTGGAATTAGGTAAGGTACACACTTCTTAATATTATCAATCAATAATCCTTTTATTTCCTTTCTCTGCATAAAACCCCCATACATACTTTTCATACGTTTAGAGCTGAGATTAGCTAGCTCACAAACAGTTTCAAAAGACTCTGAATCAAACCATTTAATTGCTTCTTTCTTTAGCTCTAGATTTTTTCCTGCTGCATCTTTGATAGCTCTCTCAATTACAGCAATCCAGAGCTTCTCCTCGTCGTACTTCAAAACGGAGATTCAATGCTATTGTTTTGTTCTGGAGTAACAACTGTAGCAATTCTGTTTCTATCTCCGTATCTACTGTCGGCTTCAATACCAACTTTTGCAGTAAACTCTAACCCGTTAAAATCAGCTATAGAGTTGATTTTTCTAGCAATCACTGCTTTCTCTGAAGTGTCATGTGCATGAATATTTCGTGCTGACTCCAAAATACTTCTAAGCATGGAACGACCAGATTCTCCCCAAACATCTTCTCCTTCAACGCTTGCTTTGCCACTTTTTATACCAATTACTTGAAAAATCTTGCGTTTTGCGTATGGACCTTCAGTAACAATAAATTCAGCGTTTAAATAGATGCTGCCGGTAGCATAGCTTTTAGTGAACCAATTTTCATAACCTCCAGGCTTTATTGCCATTTTTACCTTGACTATTGTACCTTTCGGTATTAAACTGCTTTGCAGTTTCACGTTATTAAAATCAGTTAAAAAATCTGATAACATATTGTCTCCTATAAATTAAGTGAAAAAAAGGAATCAACTCCATTGGTCTACAACCTTCCAACGACCATTTATCTTATCAACAAGCTTACTTGCCACACGTTCACCATTACGCAGTTCAAATACTATCTGACGTACAGTACTTTCTTCATCATGAGCAAACATCACCATGCCAGTGCTATAAAATCCACGTAAAGATCCAGCACCGCTTAGGCCTTGAAATGGATCTTCTTCCAGCATCTTTTTGGACAGTTTTTTTGTATGGTGAGTGAGTATTATGCCTGAATCTGGATTGATAACATTTCTCAGTCTTTCAAGCGTTTTTTGCAAGAAGAATAACATAGCGCTATTGTCATTTTCATTGCCATATTCACTTGAGTTAAAAATGTTACGAAGAGGATCAATCGCAATAATATCAGGTTTGAAACGCTCTTTAACAACATTTTTAATTTCATCTATTTCTTCACTGCTGAAAGATAATTGCACTCTTGGCGTGATAATTAAGTTATTGGCAGCTACATCCAAGAGTTCTTTATCAAATTGAAGTTGTTGCAAACGTTCTTTCATATATTCATATTCAATTTCAGTTTGCATGTAGAAAATTTTCAAAGGTCTATTTGGTGTCATACCAAGAAATGATCTACCGGCAGCCATGTAGATAAGCCAAGAGATCAAAAAGTCGCTTTTGCCGATTTTAGGTGGTCCACCTAGTACCAATAAGCCTCTTTTTGTTAAAATTCTAGGGTGGATAATATCTTCTGGTGTTGGTGATTGATCATCTAAGTATTCTTTCACACTGAAAAAGGGAATTTTTTGACCGATATTAAAAAAGCTTTGTTCCATAATAATTATTCTCCAATTTTTAATTAAATAATAGGAGCCAAAGTTTTGGCTTTAATTTTCGCAAGTAATTTACCTAAATGCGGTTCTTCAACCATATCAAGGCAGCCACTTCGATCTTTAGCAGGGTATCCCCAAGTATTAATAGTCTGACAGACAAATGAACGTTTCTCTGTACCATCATCTTTCTTGATTCCAACCATGCTGATTACCTCATCAACTATCCCTGGAATCTCACTAGCAGTTTTAGCTCCTTCACATTGAGGTAGCCAAGTTGGACGATTGCAGTCATCGAGATATTGACCTAATGTGCCAACTATTATGATGTCTTTATCTCTGATATGTTGAAACTGATTGAGCCAAGCCATCATCTCTTGAGCAAGCAACCCATAAGCAGCTCTTTTATCTTCTTTTCCTGATCTATCGGAAAAAGCTTCAGGTTGCATCCTTGCCCATAATAGACATAAACGTGAAGCAACGGTTATACTATCCACAAAGATGCATCGGTATTTAGACACTTCAGAAAGAAGATCTTTGTGCTTGCTACAGACATGCTCATAGTGTTTCTGACTATACGCCTGATCAGATTTTAGTGCAGGGTTCGGACCACCAATTAGGCAGGCAATATCCCGAGCTTGATTCCAAGTACGAACACTAATTGAATCTCCCTGCCAATCTTGAACAGCAAGCAGACCTGCTTCAAAGTCAAGACATAGTGTTGGTTCACTTATAGTCTTTAAGAGACTGGTTTTACCAATACCGTAAGGACCAAAAATTACTACTTTTATGCCTGTAGTTGTTTTCAATCTTTCATTATTGTTTAAAATTTTAAAAGTCATTTATTCACCTCAATGGTATATGTTATATATTCAGGAAAGGTAGAATTTATGTTCAATTTTTCTTTTTGCCCTTGTAGTAGATGGAAGAGAGTTTTATACGTATTTTTCTTACCATAGTATTTAAAGTAGTTCTTGATATGTTGTTCATCTTAGCAACTTCATATAAGTTAAAGTACTTGAGTTGCTCGCATATCTTTTGCATCTTTCTTGGTAGTGTTGAAATCATGTAATCTACATCAGTACGTTTTGCTACTTCATCTTCAAAAGCTTCTGTTTTCTCAATATTGATGTAGTTATTAATATTGCGCTTCATACATAGTTGTTTCTCTAATAAGTTGTTGGCACGACGTTCAGTTAATCTTGCTACAAAAGTGTTAAAGCTACCTTTACTTTCATCATATCTATCAAGATAAGTCCAAATTTCACAGAAAAGTTCTTGCTCAAGATCTTCATGAGTTTCATGAGCAAAGCATTCAAAAAGTTTTAATCTCTTAGCTTGATACCGTATATTTTGAACAACTATGGCAGTTTTTAGTTTCATAACTTTTCCCTAAAACAATTAATGCTTTAAGGATGAGAACCTATAGGTGCACTTTGTAGGACAGGAGCAAAAATAAATAATACAGATGCAATTTTTAAACTACTGATATTCAATTACTTTTCTTCAAGAATAATACACATCCAAATTTAAATAATACTGCAACAAAAAATTAGGCAAAAATTCATTTTTTTTGGACAAAAATTTTCCAAATCCTGAATATATATTATATAAGCCTTTCAAACTCATCACAGGTGTCAATTCTTACACAGTCAGGAAGAGCAGCAATAGCAGCAAGTATAAAAGAGCAGTCTCTACATCTTACTTGGGGAAGTGGTGATTCAAGCTCTGGAAGTAGCCATCAGGTCGAAAAAGTTTTTGTTGAGGGTGAAATAGCTCTAGATCACCATACTATTAAAGATGTAAGGGTTTTTACAGGACAAACAGTGTATCAGTCAAGTGTTGACTATACAGTTGATAGCAGTACTGGTGTAATAAAACTTACGGAAAATAGCTCCATTGCGGCAGGTAGTACAGTTACCATAGAGTATACTGAAAGCACACCACCTGAATCTATAAATTCTATAAAGCTCTTGAATGAACTTGGCAGACGTACTGCAGACGAGGTGCTATTCTGCATAGGTGATGAGAATGGAGAGCTTTTGACTCCTTCTGGAAGGTTTAGGCCTTCTGATGTACCAACCAATAACTTGTACCTTAAATTTACTTTCGATTTTAACGACGCTGCAAATCAAGTTATCAGGGAACTAGGAGTTATGGTTGGTACAAGGGTAAAAGAAAAATTGCCTCCTGGACAAAGGTATTTTGAACCACAAGATATAGAAGACCCAGGGATCTTATTAGTTTTAGAACATACCGTACCACTTATTAGAACATCTGCAACTCGGGAAACTTTTTCGTTTGTAGTGACATTTTAGAAAAAGAGAAAAAAAGATGACCTTAAATAGCTATTATAACCACTTTAATCCTGACAAAAAATACGAAAAAAGCTTGTTTCTAGCAGGAAGAGGTCTACAGTCAGCAGAATTAAACGAGACTCAGGAGTATGCTCTTTCAAAGCTTAAAGGCATAGGCGATGCAATATTTCGTGATGGTGATGTTATAACAGGAAGCAATTGTATTATAGATAGAGAAACTGGTAAAGTTACGCTTGAATCAGGAAAAATCTATCTGCGTGGTGCAGTTAGAAAAGTCGAAAAAGAAGAGTTTGTTATTCCTCTTAATACTATGGTTCGTATCGGTGTTTATTATCTAGAATCTACCATTACAGAACTTGAGGATGAAAACCTTCGTGATCCTGCTGTTGGTACAAGAAACTATCAGGAAGTAGGAGCAGCAAGACTTAAAGTTTCTACCATTTGGGGTTATCAATCTGAAGGTGTTTCTTCCCATTTTTCTGTAAATGGAGAATTTTATCCAATTTATAACATTGAAAATGGAGTATTAATAGAACATTCACCACCTCCACAAGCAAATATAGTAACTACTGCTCTTGCTCGTTATGACAAAGAAGCAAATGGTTCCTACGTCGTAAATGGTCTTGAAGTAATGTTCCTGCAAAAGGAAGAGGGAGAAGGAGGAAAAAAAATATTTGTGATTAATGAGGGCAAAGCTCATGTTGATGGTTATGAGATTGAACTTCCTCACAGTATTCGTGTTTCTTTTGATGAAGATCCGGATATAAAATCAGTTGAATCAGAACCACATACTTTTCAGCCAAATAGCCAAAGAGTAATGGAACTAAAAGTTAATGATTTTCCAATAAGTGAAATTAAAAAAGTAGATATAACTGTTCAGAAAACCATTACTGTTACTCATGGTTCATACTCTGGGGCTATTGATCCGATACTTGACTCTGCAGTACTTGAGATTATTCAAGTTAAACAAGGCAATGTTATTTATGAAAATAGTATAGACTATAAGTTAAATGCAGGAAATGTTGATTGGTCATTACCAGGTAAAGAACCAGCTCCTGGAAGTAGTTACCTAATAACCTATCGCTGTCGCACTCATGTAAGCCCTGAAGATATAAGTGAAGAGGGATGTAAAGTAAAAGGAGCAGTTGATAACAGCTTGGTTTTGATAGATTATACCTGGAAAATGCCCCGCTTTGATTTAATTACTATCGATAGCAAAGGGGTGGTAAGGAGAATAAAAGGAATTTCCCATTCTTGGCGACCATCGATGCCAAAAGCGCCTAGCGGACAACTTTTGCTCTGCTACATTCATCAGACGTGGAAAAACGGAGAAAAAGAAGGGGTAAAAATAGTGAATAATGCTATTCATGCTGTACCGATGAATGAGCTTGAAGCAATGAAAAAAGGAATAAATGATCTTTATGCGCTTGTTGCACAGGAACGTTTACGCAGTGATGCAAATTCAAGAGAACCTACTACCAAAAAAGGAGTATTTGTTGACCCATTCTTTGATGATGATATGCGTGATCAAGGAATTTCGCAGTTTGCAGCAATAGTAAATAGAGAGCTAGTTCTGCCAATAGATGTAGAAGTTGCAGATATTGAAAAAGGTGGGGAAAGATATCTTTTGCCATATGAACTTGAACCGGTACTGGAGCAGCTTTTACAGACTAAAGGAGAAAAGATCAATCCATATCAAGCTTTTGATCCAGTTCCGGCACAAATTACTCTAAATAAAAATATAGACCACTGGACGGAGGTTACCACGAATTGGAAAAGTCCAATAACCAGAGCATTTAATGTTAAAGAAACAACAGAGCTGATGTCAAGTACTTCATATGAAGCTGAATTTATGAGAGAAGCAGTACAGAATTTTGAAATTGAAGGTTTTGAGCCAAGTGAGAAGCTTAAAGAGATAAAATTTGACGGAATAAACATTCAACCTATAACTTAAAACTGGAAAACCAAATGTTAACAGCTAACAACCAGGGAAAATTAAAGGGAAAGATAAAAATCCCAGCAAATATTCCAGCCGGTACTAAATTAGTGCAATTTTACGGGGATAAAGGAAGTTATGGAGAAGCAACTTATACTGGTAAAAAAACAATTACCATAGAGGAAAGAAGAAGAGTTATCGCAGCAAGAAGAGTTGATCCTTTAGCCCAAACATTTACTTTAAGTGAGAGCAGATACATAGGGGGTCTAGATTTATGGTTCACAAATAGCGGCAAAAAACGTGTTGTTGTGCAAATTAGAGAAACAGCAGTGGGAATGCCCTCGCAGACTGTCATTGCTGAAAGTTATATTGAGCCAAAAGATATAAAGATAGATGGCACAGCAACACGTATAACTTGGTCACCAGTGTTTTGTCATGCTGGGCAGGAATATGCGATAGTTTTACTTACCGATGATGCAGATACTGCAGTAAAAATAGCAGAACTTGGCAAATATGATGCAGTAAATAGCCGCTGGGTAACAAGTCAGCCATATCAAGTAGGAGTATTACTCTCATCTAGCAACGCAAGTACTTGGACTCCACATCAAAATTTAGATTTAACGTTTCGACTACTAGCTGCAAAATTTAGTGAAGTTTCTCATGTTGTTGATCTGGGCAAAGTTACTGTAAATAATGTATCAGATTTAATTGTTTTGACGAACGTCGAAAAAGTAGCATTTGATACCAATGTGGAATTTATCTTAACAGATGAAGAGGGAAAAGAAAACTTTTTGTCTGATAATTTGCCGCTTGCACTGCGTGAAAGACTATCTGGAGAGTTAACAGTAAAGGCAAATTTAAAAGGGTCAAAAGAAAAAAGTCCAGTGCTATATCCAGGGTTACAGCTAGTTCTAGGTAATCTTTCAGAGTCCGGAGATTATGTAACGAGAAGCATTACAGCAGGGGCTAACACTAAGATTACCATAACATATGATGCGCTAATACCTGGCACTGCAGATGTAAAAGCATATGTGCAAAAAAATGTAGATTGGCAATTAGTAAATTTAACATCAGGAAAACCAATTGGAGAAAACTGGGTGGAGAGAACTCATGTACTGACAAACTTTAATGCTAATGAGACAAGGATAAAATTGGTTTTAAGTGGAACGGTTGTCTATCGGCCAAAGGTAAAAAATTTGCGGATTGTTATAACGTAAAAAAATGCCAAATAATGAAACGAGGCGCGGATATCCTTTACCACATCCAGAGAATATTGCTGTGCAAGATGTGGTACGTATTCGCAAAGCGGTAGAAAAAATAGATGAAGATATGAGTGAGAGGGAAAGTAAATACAACGATCTTCAAAAAGCATTTGAACGACTGAATTTTGAGAATTTTTTGAATTTTTGGAGTAATAACAGATGACTATCGCCAAAGAAGTAG
The DNA here is from genome assembly GCF_947251755.1 of Wolbachia endosymbiont (group A) of Philonthus cognatus. Lineage (NCBI taxonomy): Bacteria > Pseudomonadati > Pseudomonadota > Alphaproteobacteria > Rickettsiales > Anaplasmataceae > Wolbachia > Wolbachia endosymbiont (group A) of Philonthus cognatus. The sequence continues at coordinate 1,079,788 of NZ_OX366388.1, read as the reverse complement.
TTTATGCATTACATCAGAGACTGAAAGATCTATCTGTAAATGCTACCCCTGATCAACTCGCATATCTCGCAAAATCGCTGGAGTTGATAGCAGATAAAAAAGCTATTGCTGACATTGTGCAGATGACTGAGGTAAAAGAGATAATTGATGCACTACAAAAGAGGCTTAAGGATTTAGCAGAAAACAGTACACCAGATCAATTAGCATATCTTGCTAAAGCATTGGAATCAATAGTCGACAAAAGTGCAGTTTCTGAAATTGTACAGATGACTGATGGTAAGCTAAAAGAACTTCTTGATAGTGCAAAAAAACACTTAACTGATCTGGATAATAAAAAAGCTAGTTCTTTAGCAGTGATCTCTGAATCAGAGAAGCAGTTATTAAAGAGAATTGATGAAAAAGGAACAACAAATTTATCGCTACTTGATACGAGAAAGAATGCCAATATTGCAGCAATAAATAGCATTAGTAATAGTCATAAAGATGGTCTTAAAGGTTTAGTAGAAGATTTTCGTGCTGTTACCACTGGCTCATCAATTATAGGAGAAATAGAAACTCGAATTGAAAACATCTCTAATGAGGTAAAAACTCGGGATGAACAGTTAAAAGCGTCTCTTATAAATGAAATAAGAAAGCGCAACATGGTTGAACCAGGGTCATTACCTTTCTTATTTGGTGTACTTGGCAGAAAAAATAATTATTTTGGCCACGGAACTTTTACGACAGAGCTTGGAAAGTGGAGTAGTGATATAACAAAAACTGACTATATGTTACAACTACTAGCAGGTAGCCATACGTACAATACAGATTACGTTAGTTTTTATCGGCCAAGACAACTAAGTTTTATAGAGGGAAGTAAAGGAACATTTATTTACGGAGAGTTATGCACAAAAAGTTTTTCGGGTAGTTATGATGAGATATACTATTACCCGTATGCTGCACTTGGAGTAGTATTTGTAAAAAATACAACCAATGTGAACATAAATAAAACAATAGAATTTGTTGGATCATCGTATTCGAGTACGGAGTATGGGGGAGCAGGATTATTTGTGGGAACTCCTGATAACACTAATTCTAATAAATCAAGTATTTCAAAAATAGTATGGAAAAATGTTTACCAATACACGAGTTCTGATAGCAAGTTAGCCGGATCTGGGAATGTAGAAATTCCAGCAAGAAAAACAGTTGCAATATTACTTTACACATCATCTTACCTGTATTCCAGAACACAAGTTAGTCAAGGTATGCTTGCATCAAATTATGTACACAACTATGGTCAATTTATTCAGTGGGGGATTTATAACATACGTAGCAATGTTCTAACTACAGGACTTGAAGTAGATGTGGAGAGAACGCTAAAAGCTTGGCAATGTCCAGGGTTATCTAGCACATGTGAGATTTGGCAGTAAATTAAATTAGGGAGAGAAAAAAACTGTGAGCATTTACATACGTTTTGAAAACCACAAACAAGTAGAAACAACAACACTTGAAAGCAAGCCAACTGGAAATGATTGGTATGAAGCACCAGAAGATTTTGATTGGCAAAAAAGTTATTGTTTAACAGAGGGAGGAGAAATTGCTCAGCGTACTAAAGAAGATATACAAAGGAGTTACTGGATAATGCGAAGCTTTGTGCATTTGATAGTATGCGTTTTTATTATGATAGCTATATTAACCAATATGCAGGGAATTCTCACCAAAAAGCTAAATCTTATGAGATTCAAGCAGAAGCCGCAAAAAGCATTCTAGCAGCACCAGAGTCTATAAGTAAAAAGGATACAGAAATTATAGAACCATTAGCAAAAGTCCGTGGTATTACAGTTATTGAAATGGCAAGAATAATTGAAGAAAAAGCAAAAAAAGCAGTAAAAGAAATAATTAAATGTGAAGAGTTGGAAGACATTACCAAGAAGAAAATTGCAGAAGCCAAAAGTAAAAATGAGCTAGAGAACTTACTAAACGATTTTAAACAAAAGATACAAAGAAATGGCTGAAGAATTTTTACACGGAGTAAATGTTATTGAGGTAACCTCAGGAGCAAAGACAGTACGTACAGCTAAATCATCAGTGATAGGTGTAATTGGTACTGCACCTGAAGCTGATGAGCAAAAGTTTCCGCTAAATAAACCAGTGTTAATTGCAGGAAGCTTAAAAGAAGCAGCAAGACTTGGAAAGAGTGGCAGTTTACCTTCTGCAACAAACGGAATATTTTCCCAGATTGGTGCAACAGTAGTAGTTATTCGAGTTAAAGAAAGTGAAAACAGCGATTCAAAGCTCAAAGAAAGTGAAACTATCCAAAATATAATTGGCGGTGTTGATAAAGAGACTGGAGAGTATCAAGGGATAGAGGCATTCCTCAGTAGTGAAAGCATAGTTCATATTGCTCCAAGAATATTAATTGCACCTCAGTTTACTCATCAGTTACCTAAAATAGATGGTGTAAATCCAGTAGTGAGTGCTTTAATTTCCATAGCAGAAAAATTAAGAGCAATTATTGTTGCAGATGGACCAAATACTAATGATGAAGAAGCAATAAAATGGAGAAAAAGTGTAGGCAGCTCAAGAGTTTACGTAGTTGACCCTTGGGTTAAGGTATTTATTGAAGGAAAAGAAGGAACCTTGCCAGCAAGCCCATTTGTAGCTGGTTTAATAGCAAAAGTAGATAGCGAACAAGGATTTTGGCATTCACCTTCAAATAAAGAAATAAACGGTATTGTTGGCACAAGCAGGCCTATTGATTTTACGCTCGGTAATACAAATTGTAGAGCAAACCATTTAAATGAAAATGAAGTAACAACGATAATTCATCAAAATGGCTACAGGCTTTGGGGAAATAGGACATGTTCAAATGACTCAAAATGGGCTTTTCTATCAGTAAGGCGTACTGCAGATCTAATCAATGATAGTCTACTTCGGGCTCATCTATGGGCAGTTGATCGAAATATTACCAAAACTTACATAGATGATGTGATTGAGGGGGTGAATTCTTATCTTGCAAATTTAAAAGCACAAGGAGCGATTATCAGTGGAAAATGCTATGCAACTCCCGAACTCAATACACCGGCGAATATTGCAAGCGGGAAAGTGTCTTTTGATTTTGAGTTCACGCCACCATATCCGGCTGAGCAAATAATATTCAGATCTCATCTTGTAAATAATAGTGTAATAAGTTAGGAGAAAGCGAAGTGTTACCAAAAATACTGAGAAATTTTAACGTATTTGTTGATGGTAGAGGTTACGCAGGAAAAATAGATGAAGTAACCTTGCCAAAACTTACCATAAAAACCGAAGAATACCGTGCAGGCGGCATGGACATACCCATTAGCATTGATATGGGCATGGAAAAGCTTGAAGCAGATTTCACTTTTTCTGAATACGATACAGAGCTCTTTCGGCTATTTGGGTTGATAAATGGAAATTCAGTAGCTTTGACGCTTCGTGGTGGAATGCAAGGAAGTGGAAGTAATGATATTGAAGCAGTAATCATCAACCTTAGAGGCATATTCAAAGAATTTGATTTTGGTAGCTGGAAACCTGCTGAAAAAGCAACGCTGAAGTGTACTGTAGCTGCCCATTATTATAAACTTACGATAGGTGGTAATGAATTGATAGAGATCGATGCTGAAAATATGATGAGAAAGATAAATGGTATTGATCAGATCAACTATGTTTTTTTAAATTTTTTGAATTTAGTTTTATTACAACTCTTGTTTATAACTTTGTATTTTTATTCAATTAAAAAATGTATTTTTGGTAACAAAAACCCTAGTTTACTACAGAAAGAAATTTATATCAAACAACTACCACTGCTTAGACCGTATGGTTGATGAATATGTGCTTTAAATTTGTGTGGGCGCACATATTCATCAACCTATTTTCTATGCAGATTTTAAAAATTTACGTTGACTGCTTCTTTAAGTCTTGCATTAGCAATCACTATAATTTTACGCATTAGAGCTGTTATAGCTACCATCTTTTTTTTACCTCTACCAATGAGATCAGAATAAAAAGCACCAAGTACAGATTTAGACTTTGCAGCAGCCATAGCAGCAGTAAAAAGCTTTGCACGAACATTGCTTCTACCACCTGTTATCCTTCGGTAACCAATAGTTTTACCGCTTTCTTTTGGATGCGGGGCAACTCCAGCAAGACTTGCAACTTCTTTTTTGTTTAAGTAGCCAAGTTCTGGCATCAGGCATACAAAATCTTGAGATAACTTGATACCTATTCCCGGTACTGTTCTAAGTATTTTTTGGCGCTTTTGTAACTCTAGATTTTCATCAATGATTTTTTGTATTGCATTATTGATCTCATTTATCTGACCGTTAAAAAAGTCAATGGTTTTTTGGCAACTTTCTTTTATATGCTCGTTTTCAGGTGCTTTCAGTCTACATTTCTCTTGAACTCTCATTTGTGTAATGTCATCACGTCGTTGACAAAGTGCAACTAAGGCTGTTTGTTCTTTTGACATAGGCACAAATAGAGATAGAGTACTATAGCGTTCACATCCATATTGAGCAAGAGCTCTTGCATCTGATTGATCAGACTTTGCTAAAGTTCCATGAGATATGACAAAGCTTTTTACTTTGCGAGTATTAGCTCGATGTACAGCAACATTCTTATCAACAAGAAAATGTGCTAAGCCAAGCTCATATTTTCCAGTGTTTTCCAAAGTTACTAGAGAATTAGGTAGGATATCTGAAAATTTTTGAAACAACTGTTGCCAACCAGTAGCATCATTGTCAAACTTGATAGTGCTCTTTTGGTTGTGAGTTGCGGCAACATTTTTAAATTTTCCGATATCAATTCCAATGAAATTTTGATAAGATGTAATCATAATAAATAACCTCGATAGTTTAATTAATTTAAGATTGTAAACGGGTGCATACATATGTCCCATGCAACTATTCAAACGTATCGAGAGATGGGGCTAGTGTACCTTGATCTGAACGGTTGTAATACCAATGGCTCTTCGGTCGCACATGCCCGTGATAGCCCTATTCCTATAGTGAGTAGGGTTATCTTTCCCTCTTATCTCTTTTATATCACATTTTTAACTTACAATGGCTTTGTTACAAGCGGTCTTAGGTATTTAGGTTTAGTTTTAAAAAGATTTTAGAATTTTATTTTTTAGGAGAAAGTATGACAACAGTAAAACTTGATAATCCAATACCAGTTGATGGTATTTCTGTATCAGAGCTTACCATTAGACGTCCAAAAGTTAGAGATTATCTAGCTATTGAGAGAATTAATGGTAGTGATCTGAGTAAGGAAGTAACTTTGACTGCCAATCTAACATCAGTTGCAAAAGAAGCAATTGAAGAGTTAGATATTGCTGATTATGTAAAAGTACAAGAGGTATTAAAGGATTTTTTTTCACCGATTATCCAAAAAACTTGAGGTTAGAAGTATTAATGTTCAGTTCTGTTGTAGGAGGCGGGGTTGAACAAATACTTGAAATGGAAATGAATGAATTTATCCTATGGCATGAAGCAGCGAGGAAGGTACAATGTCAACGTTATCTATAAAAATTGGAGCAGTCCTAGATGGCAGTTTTAATACTGTAATAAAGGGCAGTAGTAGTCAACTTACTCGTCTTGGTGAAAATATAAGGAAGCTTGATTCATCTTTAAAGTCAGTATCAAAGTTTAAACAGTTAGGTCATGATGTTTTGACTAGCAAGAGGTCGTGGAAAGGCTTTGAAGATCAAGTAAAATCTTTAGCTAAACAAATGAAAGCGATAGAGAAACCAAGCAAAACTTTAAAAGCAGAATTTGACAAGGCCAAAACCTCCGCAACAAAAGCAAAAGAAGCATACTTAAAAAAGAGAGATGCTTTACATTCATTTAATGAAGAAGTAAGGAAAAGTGGAAGAAATATTAAGTCATTAGTAAGTGATCAATATAAACTTGGTTCTTCTATTGAAATACTAAAAGGTAAGTATGGTAAGCTTGGGTCTGCAATACGTAATCACCAAAGTTTTTTAGCAAGCAAATCACATTTTAAGTCACAAATTATAGAGACTATTGGGCTAGGGCTAACGCTTGCAGCGCCAATTAAAGTTGCTGTTGATTTTGAATCGGCTATGGCTGATGTAAAGAAAGTAGTAAGGTTTGATAGTAAAAAAGATGAAGCTAATAAATTTGCTCAAGAGCTCAAAAAGTTGTCTCGTGAAATACCCTTGTCAGCTGCAGAATTAGCACAAATAGCTGCAAGTGGTGGTCAACTTGGTATTGACAAAAATGATCTTATTAAGTTTACAACAGTAGTTGCCAAAATGACCACAGCGTTTGATATGTCGGCAGAAGAAGCTGGTAATGCTATTGCAAAAATATCCAATGTCTATGGAATTAAAGTTGATGGCATGGAAAATGTAGGTAACATAATAAACCATCTTTCAGATAATACTGCTGCTAAAGCAAAGGAAATGGTTCTTACACTGAATAGAATTGGCGGTAATGCTAAACAGTTTGGTTTAGAAGTTGATCAAGCAAGTAGCTTAGCAAGTGCGTTCATAAGTTTAGGTAAACAACCCGAAAAAGCAGCAACTGCTATAAATAACTTTCTTAGTAAATTACAGACCGCAAGAGAGCAAAGTCCTGAATTTCACGATGCATTAGATGAGATGGGAACAAGTATAGAAGAGCTCGAACAAACTATTAAAAAAAATCCTCAAGAGGCAATATTGCAATTTCTTGAAACTTTAAAAAAAATAGATGACCAAGAGCGTGCCGGTATTCTTATGAATCTATTTGGCGCTGGGTTTCAAGATGACATTGCTCTTTTAGTAGGAAGCTTAGACATTTACAAGAAAGCTATTGAACATTTAGCTGATAAAGAAAAATATAACGCTTCAATGCAGGACGAATTTAACAATCGGGCAAATACTACAGCTAATAAATTACAATTACTTAAAAATGCAGTATTTGAAGCTGGCATGAATCTAGGGTCAGTAATGTTGCCTACTTTAAATTATGTAGCTGGAAGTTTGAAAGCAATAACAGAGCGTATAGCTTCTTTTGCAGAAAAATATCCAACTTTAACTACGGCAATCATGAGTACTTTAGCAGCTTTGATAAGTTTGAAAGTCTTAGTAGTGGGAGTAGGCTACGGAATTACTTTATTAGGAAGTACAATTTTTGGTCTTAAAGCAACGATATTGGCAACATTTTCATTTTTATCAGCTATAGTTTTTCCTGCAGTAATAACAGGGCTAAGAGCAATAATACTCGCTGTAATGACTAACCCAATTGGACTTTTAATAGCGAGTCTTGTTGCTGGTGCAGCTTATGTTCTAACTAACTGGCAAAAAGTGAAAGACTTTTTCTCTAGCTTTTGGAAATCACTCATTGAACCTATAGGAAAAGCTTTTTCATGGATGGGAAATAAAGTTAGAGGTTGTCCGGAAACAGGTAAAAGGCTATGATATTTGAAATTTTAGTATGGGGTAAAGATGAGAAAAAAGTATCCAACAGATCTAAGTGAAAGGGAATGGGCACAAATAGAGAAGTACTTCAGAGTATCATACAAAAAAGGAGGAAGACCGCCAAAATATAGTAAAAGAAAAATGTTAGAGGGAATTTTCTATGTATTGCGTACAGGGTGCCAATGGCGGTATTTACCAAATGATTTTCCGCTATGGAAGACTGTATATGAGCAGTTTAGGCAATGGAAGAAACAGAGGATTTTTGAGAAAATGAACTATGATATCACTAAATATAGTAGGTCAAAAATGGGAAGAAATGAAGAGCCGAGCGCATGCATAGTGGACAGTCAGTCGGTAAAAACCACGGAAAAAGGGGGGTCAAAGGTTATGATGGTGCGAAAAAGGTAAAGGGGAGAAAAAGACATATAATTACAGATACTCAGGGTTTTATACTAAGTTGTTACGTAGGAGCTGCTAATGAAAATGATAGAGATGGTATTAAAATAGCATTAAACAATATGAGAACAAAATATACTAAAGTAAAAAAAATGTGGGCTGATATGGGGTACCAAGGAAAAGATTTAAAAACCCATATAGAGGAAGAATATGGCATAGATATTGAAATTGTGAAAAGGCCTCCATGTAGGTTTTGGGTGCATAAAGATACACCACTAGAACTATTGCCACAACGGGATCCTGGATTTTTAGTACAGCCGAGAAGGTGGGTGGTAGAAAGGACTTTTGCTTGGATCAATAGGAATAGAAGACTATCAAAAGAGTACGATTTACTTACAACATCTACTGAAAGTTTCATATATCTGGCTATGAGTAGGGTTATGTTACGGAGGGAATATGCCTAAGTTTACTAGTTTCCGGACAACCTCTTAGTAGCATATTTGCTGAGAATAGCCCGATTAGAAAATTTGAAAATAATGGAAACGTTGTTAATAGGCTTTCTAAAAATAGCATTTTCAGTAATGGAAACCCATTGATAAATAATAGTGCTGTTAAACAATTTTCAGAAAATAGTAAAAGCAATTTTGAGAGTTTTAAAGTTAAAAGTGTTATAGAAGAAAAAAGAGATATGGAACAAGAAGAAGTTGAGAGAGCACCTAAGAAAAGTAGATATGAAAATAGGGAATCAAAAGTATATAATCAAGCATTCTATCAAACGTTTAATATCAACATTAAGTCTGAAGATGTCCGCAGCGTTGCTGATGCAGTAATAGAAAGATTTAGAGAACAAGCACGTGGAGCACTTTTTGATATAGTTGAAGAGTTGCATTAATGTTGCTTGGAAAATGTAAGCTTGAACCAACAAGCCTGAGATACAGTAAAGAAGAAAGATGGTATACAATTGAATGTATTGAAAAAACGTCGCTACAAAACATTGGCTCAGGAATTGAATGTATTGATCTGACAGGAGTGATTTATCCACGTTATCAGAGTAATGGCTTAGAACAGCTAAAAAATATACGTGATACTCAAGAATCGCACGTTCTGGTTGATAATTCAGGAAATATACTTGGGAATTTTGTTATTACTAATGTAGAAGAAAAACAGATATTATTTTTTCCTGATGGAAAACCGAGAAAAGTTGAGTTTATTTTGAAGTTAAAAAGTTATAGCAAGTGATTTATTATTACACTAAAGAAAACGAAATGTTAGATCAAATTTGCTGGAAACATTATGGATACAGTAGTGGAGCAGTGGAGGAAGTATTGCTTGAAAACCCAGGCCTTGCAGAACATGGAAGTTTTTTGCCCGCTGGATTAAGAATTAAGCTTCCTAAAATTCAAAAAATACTGAAAGAATCTGTTATAAATATTTTAGATGAATGACACCAGATTTTGATATAGTAGCAAAAAATAACCCAGTAACAGAGGTTTTAAAAAAGAGTTTAATATTACTACGTGTCACTGATGGATCAGGTACTACAAGTGACGAAGCTGAGATATGTATTAATTATAGCTCTAGCGCTTTAGAACTTAAGGGTAATTTACAGGTTTTTCTAGGATATAAAGAAACAGGTTTATTACCTATGGGGGTATATAAGGCAAATCAAATTACAATACAAAGTCCACCACAAACTTTAAGAATAAAATGTGACGCTGCAAGTTTAAGAGGATCATTAAAGGAAAGAAAATCAAAGGAATGGAAAGACATTACCTTGGGAGATTTGATTAAAGAAATAGCACAAGAACATGGGTATGAAGGTAAAGTCGCTGAAAGATTTGAAAATATATTTATACCACATATCATCCAAGCAGAAGAAAGCGACATGAGTTTTTTGGAAGGATTAGGCAAAAAATATGATGCACTAGTAAAACCAGCAGGAGGATATATAATTTTTATTCCGAAGGGAGAAGCAAGATCAGCGACTGGAAAGATGTTAGGTACAACAGTATTAACACCTAAAGATATTATAAATTGGGAGGTAAATTTTAATGTACGTAACAAATATGGATCTGTTATTGCAAAATGGCACAGTTATGAGAAGGGAGAAACTATAGAAGAGAAAGTGGGAAATGAGGGTCCAAGTTATACCCTGCAAACGCTTTACTCTACCGCAGAATCAGCAATTAGTGCAGCAGCAGCCAAGTTAAAACAACTAAAACGTAGTACATCAAATTTAAATGTAACTGTTCCTGGTAATCCAGAATTATTTGCAGAAGCTAAGATCAGCCTTTCAGGATTTTGTCAGGAAATTGAAGGTGAATGGGTAATTAGCAAGGCAGAACATATTCTGAATAATAGAGGATATCAAACTATAGTAGAGGCAGCAGTGAGCAAAGCTATTTAAATGAAACTTAAGCAAATGATTATTTAATTCTAAAAAAATGTTAGACATGAATAAAATAAGTAAGAACATAAAGAATAAGATAAATTTTCTATGGCTTATGATAACAATTATATGTGTTGTTGTTACATGTTGCTATACAAAGAGTAAAGCTGTGAGTAATTATAAAACAGTACTACAAATTGCTTCTGAAAATTGTAACTTAGAGGTTGTAAAATTTTTGGTAGAAAATCTATTAGATGTTAATGTGCAGGTTCCTAAATTAACAGCATTACATTATGCTTCAGAGATAGATTGTTTAGAAGTTGTGAAGTTTCTAGTACAAAAAGGAGCTGATGTAAGTGCTGCTGACGGATACGAGCGATGGACACCGCTGCATTATGCTGCAGATCAAGGACGTTTGGAAATTGTTAAATTTTTATTAGACAAAGGAGCAGATCCTAGTGCTGTAGCTAAAGATGGAAGAACACCTAGAAGCATGGCTGTAATATCAGAAGAACGTAATAAAGATAAAAACAAGCAATACAGAGAAGTAATAAAACTACTTTCCAATGCAGAAGGCTCGCTCAAAAATAGCAAGTAATATCAAAGATATATTGGAGTCATAAGGATCTGCAGAAGAGCAATACGAATTCAAATAGTGACTACCACAGCAAAATATAGAAACTGAACATATTTCTTCTTTTATCAGTAATTTGCAATTATTTTATAACCAGTAAAAAATATGCTAAACAAAAAAATCCCAATCACAGTAATAGTAACGATGGTAATACAAACCATAGCAACAATTTGGTGGCTCGCTAAGCTTGATTTACGGGTTCACATGCATGATAAATTTATAGAGCAGAACAACGGATTGACCGTTATGGTATATCGTCTGGAAGAGCGGGTAAAAAATCTTTCTGAGGAACTTGACGAATTCAAAGCCAGCTCAAAGTAGTTATTCTGGTTCATAAGGCTTGGATTGCGATTGACGATTTTTCCAATTTTCCACGTATTGCTCAACTAACAGAGGATCTCCCATTATAATCAGTAGGTTTTCAGTATTCCTTGATTCAGCTGCATATGTAAAATTAAAAGATCCAGTTATTACTTTGCTATCATCAATAATAATTATTTTATTATGAGCAATTGCAGGTTTATAGTCTATGTATATCGGTATTTTTTGCCTAAATAATTCATTGATGACGCTGTATTTTGAGCTGACCTGTGATTCATCTAGGATAACCCTAATATCAATACCACGTTTTTTTGCTCTAATTAAAGATTGTGCAATAGGCTTTGAAGTAAATTGATATGCCTGAACCAACACGGATTTTTTAGCATGATCCATAGAATCAATTATTAGACTGGTACAATTTTCTCTAGGAGTGAAACATACAGTAGTACTTGGACAAGAAACACAACCTGATAAAAGAGAACAAGTTAATAAAATCATTAAATATCTAAACATGACTAAATATATCCTTTCAGTTGACGGTGGAGGCATAAGGGGCATAATACCAGCCATAATATTAGCAGAAATAGAAAAGAGAGCAAGAAAACCTATTTCCCAGATTTTTGATCTTATGGCTGGTACTTCAACTGGTGGAATTGTTGTAGCAGGGTTATGCAAAAAAGATCAACAAGGAAATCCTCAATACTCTGCCAATGATTTGGTTGAACTTTACCAAAAGTACGGGTCATATATTTTTAAATCTTCATTTTTTAGGCGATCAATATTATCTTGGTTTAACTGTGCACAATATCCACATAAAAACATCGAATCGATATTAGAAAAATATTTTGGTGATGATACTCTACAAAACACTTTAAATAATGTACTGCTTACCAGTTACGACATTCAGAATAATTGCCCATTTTTCTTCAAAAGCTGGAAAGAGGATAGGAATTTTATTAAATTAAGGGATGTATTAAGAGCAGCAACTGCAGCACCTACTTACTTTGCACCTAAATATTTAAAAATCAACCAAAAGGAAATGGTATTAGTGGATGGAGGGGTATTTGCCAATAATCCAGCTGCTTGTGCATATGCAAGTGGCAAGAGGTTATTTCCAAATGATAATATTCTACTGTTATCGATAGGTACTGGAAGAACAGACAGAAGCATAGAGTATGCCAATTCAAAGAGATTTGGAAAAATAGGCTGGATCAAGCCACTACTGAATGTGATGTTTGCTTCAAGTTTAGATGCAGTCAACTACCAACTTGATCAAGTTATAGCTGATAAATATATACGTATACAATTGCAATTGAAGCTAGCGTCGGCTGACATGGATAACATTACATTAAAAAATATCAAATTTCTTCAACAGGAGGCAAATGCAATGATAGAGGAAAATCAGAAAGTGATAGAGAAATTCTGTGATGTTTTATCTTGATACGTCAAATTCTGCAGAGCTAAACAAGGATTTAGATATATTAAATATATAACTATTTTTACTTATATCTTAATATATTATTTAACACAATTCAATTTTCACACTCATCAGCAGTTAGGCCACTTGCTCGCACAATAACATCACTAGCAACACCTGCCTCTGCTAGATTTTTCGCAACTTTGATTTTTTCTATTTTTTTAACTTTTTCCTTACTATTCTTCATATCCCTAGATAAAAATTTCTTCACTAATTCTTGCTCTTCAGTTTTTCTGAGTAAATTGAGTAGTTCACTATCTTCATTTGTTTCAGGTAGCAAAACTTTAATATTCACTGATAATGCTCCTGCCATTTCATATAATTTATCAAATGTTATAGCAGTGTACCCTCTTTCATATTCGTGTATTTCCTTAAGTGTTAAACCAACTTTATCCGCCAAATCTTTTTGAGTATATCTCCTTATCAATCTCCATTCTCTTATTCTTTGCCCTACTCTGTAGTATATAGAATCAGTGCAGACTTCTTTCTCTGTATTATCATACTCGTAAATAGATAAGCCGGTTGCTTGGGAAATTATGTCAACTGAAACTCCTTCTTTAACTAGATTTTTTGCTACTTCTAATCTTGCCTCCTCTTGATTGATTTTCTCGCTAATATGAACAAACCTGACTAATGAAGGTACTATTTTGCCTAACTTTTGATTCTCATATATTTTTGTTAGATAGAGTATTTCTTCGTCTTCATCTTTATACTCTCTTACTACTACTGATTCAGGTAGCAGATCTGTAACAGTAGCTGATAATGCTTTTGCTATTATATATAATACTTCAACAGGAATAGCGCTATAGCCATCAACTATGTTTTTTAAAATTTTTTGAGTTTAGTCTCATTTGTTCATAATTTTGCATTTTTATTCAATTGAAAAATGTATTTTGGCAACAAAGATCCCAGTTTATACAGAAAGAAATTTATATCAAACAGCAACCACTGCTTAGATTTTATGGTTAACGAATATGTGCTTTAAATGTGTGTAGACGCACATATCCGTTAACCTATTTTCTATGCAGATTTTTTTATTTCATATTAATTGCTTCTTTAAGTCTTGCATTGGCAATTACTATGATTTTTCGCATTAGAGCTGTTATAGCTACCATCTTCTTTTTACCTCTACCAATAAGATTAGAGTAAAAAGCACCAAGTGCAGATTTAGATCTTGCAGCGGCCATAGCAGCTGTAAAAAGCTTTGCACGAACATTGCTTCTACCACCTGTTATCCTTCGGTAACCAATAGTTTTACCGCTTTCTTTTGGATGTGGAGCAACCCCAGCAAGACTTGCAACTTCTTTTTTGTTTAGGTAGCCAAGTTCTGGCATTAGACACACAAAAACTTGAGATAGCTTGAGACCTATTCCTGGCACTGTTCTCAGGATCTTTTGACGCTTTTGTAACTCTGGATTTTTATCAATAATTCTTTGTATGGCATCGTTGAACTCATTTATCTGATTGGTAAAAAAGTCTATTGTTTTTTGGCAACTTTCCTTTATATAGTCGTTTTCAGGTGCTGCAAGCCTACATTTCTCTTGAGTTCTCATTTGCGTAATGTCATCACGACGTTGACAGAGTGCAACTAAGGCAGTTTGTTCTTTTGACATAGGCACAAATAGAGATAGAGCACTATAGCGTTCAAAACCATATTGAGCAAGGGCTTTTGCATCTGATTGATCAGTTTTTGCTAAAGTTCCATGTGATATGATAAAACTTTTTACTTTACGAGTATTAGCTCGATGCACAGCAACATTCATATCAACAAGAGAACGTGCTAAACCAAGCTCATATTTTCCTGTATTTTCTAAAGTTACAAAAGAATTAGGTAGAATATTTGAAAATTCTTGAAACAATTGTTGCCAACCAGCATCATTATTATTGAACTTGATAGTGTTTTTTTGGTTGTACACTGCAGCAACATTTTTGAATTTTCCAATATCAATGCCAATAAAATTTTGATAAGATGCAATCATAATAACCTCGATAGTTTAATTAATTTAAGATTGTAAACGGGTGCACATATATGTCCCACACAACTATTCAAACGTATCGAGGGATAGGGCTAGTGTACCTTGATGGCTACGGTTGTAATACCAATTTTCATTCGGTCGCACACGCCCGTGATAGCCCTATTCCTATAGTGAGTAGGGTTATCTTTCCCTCTTATCTCTTTTATATCACATTTTTAACTTACAATTTTCATAGCTGTTCACTTCTTGGTATGTTAAACCTATTTGACCTGCTAATCCTATTTGAGTATGACCTCGCATTAACCTACAATTTTCTATTTTTTGCCCTATTCCATAACTAACATTGCTTGCAGAAACAAACACATATACCTCCATTTAAGAAAAAAACTCTATTACTATAATTTTTCCACGAGCTACCCATCTAAAACTATATCAACAGGTAAACCTACCGCTTGCAAAATAATATCAACAGGAATTCCCCCTTTTACTAAATCCTTTGCAGCTTTGATCCTTTCCGCTTTTCTCACTTTTTCTTCACAAATCCTTATACCTTCAAACAGAGACTCTCTTAATGCATTACGTAGTTCTTGGCTCTCAATTTCTTTGTATTCTTCAATT
This sequence comes from Wolbachia endosymbiont (group A) of Philonthus cognatus, assembly GCF_947251755.1. Lineage (NCBI taxonomy): Bacteria > Pseudomonadati > Pseudomonadota > Alphaproteobacteria > Rickettsiales > Anaplasmataceae > Wolbachia > Wolbachia endosymbiont (group A) of Philonthus cognatus. Next base: position 1,064,551 of record NZ_OX366388.1, on the reverse strand, counting down.
AAATTCGGTAATTCATTTTCTACTTTACTACCTTCATCTTCCTCTATTAGGAGATCTGTAATACTAATCGATAATGTTTCTGCTATTGCATATAATTTTTCCAGTGGAATAGCTACACGCCCTTGTTCATAGTTGCTTATTTCGTTACGGGTTGTACTCATTTTCTCTGCTAAATCTTTTTGAGTATACTCCCTCACTAGCCTCCATTCTTTTATCTTTTTTCCTATTTGATAGTATATAGAACCAACTTTTTCTTCAATACATTCATCAGAAGACAGACCGATTGTTTTTGCAACAACATCAACAGAAACTCCTGCTTCAACCAAACCCTTTGCAATTTTTATTTTTTCCGATTTTCTACTACTTTTTTCACTGACTTGGACAAATTTGGTTAGTAAACAAAATATTTTACGTAGCTCCTGATCATTAATCTTTTTATATTCTCTTACTAGATCTAATATTTCTTCTCCCTCATTTTCAAGACAGCTTTTTGATACAGGAATAAGATCCGTAATACTGATTGATAGTGCCTCAGCTATAGCATATAACCTTTCAATTGGAACTCTACGATTCCCTTTCTCATATTGCAGTATCACCCAATACTTTACACCAATTTTCTCAGCTAAATCTTTCTGAGTATACCCTCGCTCTAACCTCCAACTTTTTAATTTTTCTCCCACTTTATAATCTAGACTTTTTTCCACAAAAAGAACCATACATATAATATTTTATACTATAGCTCAGATATAATAGCCAGACTCTGGAACCTTTAAATTAAAGTGCCCTACAAGTTTCTTTACTATTTTCACGTACTTTGTCTGCCCATGAAAACAATTTTTCACTTACTTCCTTCTGCTTTTCACTCCATAAGCCACATCTAGTGAAATTACCTTTCTCTACTGCTTCTTTAAGTTTTACTCCAGCAAAAAGGCAATTTTTTCCAATTTCTTCCCCTCTTTGTTGTAATTCAGCCCACATTTCCTTATCCGCTACTTTTACTTGTACTTGACTGCAGTTTTTTACGTCCTGGTACAATACAATATTTAGCTTACCAATGCTCATAGGAAATTCTAATACAATAGAGCCTCCATCTGATACATCAACGTAATTTCTTGTACCTCCCTTCTCGCTCTTAACCTCTACTGCATTATTGCCCATTCTTAAAATTAAACCTCTGTTTGCTTCCAGTATTTTGGCTACTTCTATCTTACTATCCTCGGAAAATTCTATATACGATATTGTATTGTCTATCTCTACATCTATTAATGCTCCTTCTTGAATAGCACTTTCACCAATTTTTCTCAAATTCTCAAGCTTCTTGTCTATATGAAGCTGAACTTCTCGTTGTAGCTCATTATAGATTTCACCTATCAGTTTATTCTGTAGTAGAGTATCATGAAACTCTGCGCCGCTTAGCATTAATTTACGTATTAGCTTTTTACGATCAGCCTTATCAAATTTATGAAAATGTGTACCTAATACTACATACTCTGCAAAACTCCATTCCCCGTCATCACATGCATTTATTCTTGCTCCTGAGGCTAGTACTTGGTCTATAGTTTTGTGCAATTCATTTACGTTTTTTGCCTCTACCACAGCACTCTTAAACCAGCTCAACTTTTCGCTTTCGCTTATACTTGGCTTTATTTTTTGCAAGGCGGAAGTAAATGGATTTTTATCTTCTTGATCACTTATAGGTTTTGTGCCATATATGTAATCAAGTCCCTTTCCGTAGTTGATTTGAACGTCTCTATTAGGGAAGGGCACTTCTCCAGGTTTTTTAGCCTTATCAATTTTGCTTACAAAAGTGGACTGCTGGTTAGCATGACCAATTCCTACAATAGCATTTAACATCTCACCTTTTGACAATTTATCAAGATCAACGTTTAACTCGTAAACACCTCCCCCTTTATCACTAAAAGGTACAATTATTTTATTATTCATATTAGCCTCCGCTATTTTTCTAAGTGTACAGTTATTATACACCTTATTACTCATTATAAATTATAGTGAGCAGATTTGCAAATACTTTCTGCTATAACAATCCGTTTTCTCGAAAGCTAAAATAGCCTGCACTTGTGATAATAATGTGATCAAACAATCTAACGCTTACAGTACTACACGCTGCTGCCAAGCTCTTTGTTACTGCTTGATCTTCTTCTGAAGGTTCTAAGCTTCCTCCAGGATGGTTATGTGACATTATTACTAATGTTGCATTTTTTATTAATGCCTTTCTTGTAATTTCCTTTATGTATACTGGCGCTTTTTCCATTTCACCAATATAGGATTCTTCTCCGATTAATTGGCGCCTTTTATTCAAATACAATATTTTTACACATTCCCTCTCTGAGTGTCCTATACTTACGTTCAAATACTCTACTAGCCCTTGTAAGTCCATTATTGGCTCACTCTTAAGCTTTTCTCTGAGCACCCTTTCTAGTGTTTCCTTAACACACATAATCATTGCTACTGCAGAATCAGTCACTCCTTCTATAACTTTCAGGTCATCCATTTCTCTACCTAAAATCCTTCCTACTCCCGTATAAGTATTCACCAGATTTTTAGCAATTTCTTGAGCCTGTGGTCTTTCATGTACTGCACTTAGAAACGTTTCCATTATTTCACGATCAAGTAGTGCTTTGCCTTTGCTTTCTAATATTCTGAATTCGATTTCTTCTTTACTTTTATTCATATAATTTACCTTTCACTAACAACAAACTTTTTTTAGATATTTACTGCTGTTTTTTATCAGCATTGGCATAGAGCCATAGCTTTCGAGTGAAGTCAAATCAATTTTTCAATCTTTTTTACTTATTTTTTCATCAAAAAGTAAAGATGTTAATAGATACTGATTTTTTTACTTAAATTTGTTGAATTTCGTCTCAAGAGATGCCTATTGTTTTTAAAATAATATTGATAGAAATTCCTTTTTTTACTAAGTCTTTTGCAATTTTGATCTTTTCTGCTCTTTTCACTTTTTCTTCGCAAATCCGTATGCCTTCAAATAGAGATCTTATTAATGCATTACGTAGTTCTTGACTTTCAATCTTTTTGTATTCTTTTATTAAATCAGGTAGTTCATTTTCTACTATCTCATCTTCTTCTATGAGCAGATCTATAATGCTAATTGATAATGTTTCTGCTATTGCATATAATTTTTCCAGTGGAATGGCCACACGTCCTTGCTCATAGTTGCTTATTTCATCACGTGTTGTACTCATTTTTTCTGCTAAATCCTTCTGAGTATATTCCCGTCCATTCTTTTATCTTTTTTCCTATTTGGTAGTAGATAGAACCCGTTTTTTCTTCAACACATTCATCAGCAGATAGACCAATTGTTTTTGAAACAGTATCAACAGAAACTCCTGCTTTAACCAGACCTTTTGCAATTTTTATTCTCTCTGTTTTTTTACTACTTTTTTCACTAACTTGAATAAATTTGGTTAGTAAACAAAACATTTTACGTAACTCCTGACCGCTAATCTTTTTGTATTCTCTTATTAAATTTAGTATCTCTTCTTCCTTATTTTTAAGGCAGATTTTCTCACTTGATACAGGAATAAGATCCGTAATATTAATTGATAATACCTCTGCTATAGCGTACAACTTCTCAATCGAAATTTTACGTGTTCCTTTTTCATATTGTAGTACTACTTGATATGTTACACCGATTTTCTCCGCTAAATCTTTTTGAGTGTAACCTCGCTTTAACCTCCAGCTTTTTACTTTTTGTGCTATCTGGTACCTTATCGAGATATTTGCCATAAATATTATACAGGTTAATACTATCAAATAAAGATATACAAAAACTTCTACGTTTCAATTTTAGTTGAATATTTCTTCAGAATTGTGTATAATTATTAATGCTTTTCACGTACTCTTGCTATGGCTCTTTCTAAGTTTCTTGATGCTCGCAATGATTATGCCTTTAAAAGAATATTTGGCACTGAGAAGAATAAAGATATCCTCATTCATTTCTTGAACGATATTTTAGGCTTTACTGGTTTAGCTGCTATTCACGATGTTGAATTTTTAGCTACTATTTTAGACCCTGAAATTGCCGCTAAAAAGCAGAGTATTGTCGATGTTCTTTGTAAAGACTCTCAAGGTTCCAGATATATTATAGAAATGCAGTTCACTAAGACCAAAGGCTTCGAAAAGCGTGCTCAATATTATGCTGCTAAAGCCTACTCAAGTCAAGCTGATCAAGGTGATAATTATCATAATCTCAAGGAAATTATCTTCATAGCTGTTGCTGATTGTATTATTTTTCCAGATAAGGCTGAGTACAAATCTAATCATGTCATTTTAGATCAAAATAGCTTTGAACATGACTTAAAGGATTTTTACTTCGTATTCATAGAACTACCAAAATTTACAAAGACAAAAGAAGACCAACTAGAAAATATAGTAGAAAAATGGTGTTACTTTTTTCGATATGCAGCAGAAACAAACGAAGATGATCTAGATAAGATAGTTGGTAGTGACGTAATAATAAAACGAGCTTATGAAGAGATGAATAAGTTTAACTGGTCAGAAGAAGAGTTACTAGCATATGAGCAAAGGAAAAAACGTATAATGGATGAGATTGCTGCTTTTGCTGAAAAATTTGATGAGGGTCTTAGATTAGGTCAAGAAAAAGGTAGACAAGAAGGCATCCAAATCGGCCATCAAAAAGGTAAAGTTGAAGGTAAAATTGAAGTTGCAAAAAATTCACTTAAGGCCGGTGTCTCTATTGATGTTATAGCTCAAATTACCGGTCTTTCTCATTCTGAAATTTTACAACTCAGGGAAAAAACATAAATACTAAAACTTATTCACTTTACTTTTCAACATTTATGAAAATCTTTCCTAAGTTAGACATACCCCTAATCAAGAGTCTAGTGAACTATCTAAAATAGCTATAAAGATTACACATAGAATTACATAGATTACTATCATAACAAAACCCTCCTATTCAGCCTTCCATATCAAAAATACATACTGTAAGTTTAATATGGAGAGTACATTACCACTTATTTCCTAATCCCAATCTTGTACCTCTAATTTCTACTTTATCTATCTATAACCCTCAAACTTGCTACTGATCTCCCTTCTGATAAAATTGAAGAGTTAAACAGAATGACATCCTTTTTTACTTATTTGGTAAACCATAAAGTACCTTCAATTCTTCCTCCAACTTTTCTTCCTAAAGTCTCAGCTCTAACTTTTTCAGCATGCAGCATTCCCTTTTGGATTTTCTTAGGTAATGGCGTATTGTTAGATTTCTGATTTGTCGCTTTCATGGCCAACATGTTCAATGCAAACAATGTACTTGGTACATCAACTTGCGCCGTAGCTCTTGTTAAATGCGCATGTTTAGAATTATGAGAACTTTGCTGGTTTTGATGAAAACCTTGTTGTTTTTGATTTGCGCCACCTATCATTTTTCTACTATCTATTCTCTCATTACTAATCCTTTCAGACCATTTATTGTTTGCACTAATCATTGGTTTGTGTTGGTTACTATGTTTATAGGAGCTGTTATCACACTGTTTATAATTTACTATGTGCTCCTTTCTTTCATTAATTTTTTTAGGTTGACCATCAAAGTAACTATGATTTTTATTGCTATGGTGAGATAAAGTAGGTTTTGGTCCATTATGTAAAACTCCTAACTTCTGCTGTCTTTCGTTACCTACAACTCTTGATTGATTAACACTCTGCTCATTGCCCATTTTGCTTCCATATTGTTGTTTTGCTTGCCTATCATTGCCACATTTTTTGCTGTAGGCACCGACATTCTTATCATTACTTTTACGAGCATTATACTTTGACATATATTGAAATTCCACTTCTTGTGCTTGATCATAGCTAGGATGTTTTGATTTTAATTGATCACTTGAGTCTATTTGAATACCTGCAGGTTTAGAATCTTTTAACTCTTTAGTTGTATCTCCATATAACCCATTTACTAAACCTGATGCTAATTTTCCACCTTTTTCTTTTGCCCAACTACACAAATCATTTATCCATGAAGATGGTCTTGTACCACTACTTGCTGCTATTCTAGGCTGATTACTTGAATCTACAATAGGAGATTGATGTGATGAATGGTCATGATAATAGTGGTGTTCTCCTTGATTAACTGCAAGATTTTTCACTCTGTTAAAACTTTCACCTTTTCCAACTTCCAAAAAGTTAGAATCCAAATTTGCTTCATTTCCTAATTCTCGTGTATCACGCCTATTGCGAGTAGACCCACAATCCTCAATTTTCCACATGCCTTGCTTATCGCCACCGCATGAACCAGGAGGATTATTTTTTTTCGATGGAACCCAGGTAGGTGCTACCCTTCTCTGGTTTACATAACTCAAAGCAGAACTACCAGCAGCAGCGTACAAGTATTCATTAAAATAAACATTTGTGATGCAAACATAATCGCCATGGGGTTGAATCTTCCACATACCTTGCTCATCACCACCACATGAACCAGGAGGATTATTTTTTTTCGATGGAACCCAGGTATATGCTGCCCTCCTCTGGTTTGAATGACTAAGAGAAGCACTATCAGAACCAGGGTACAAGTATTCATTAAAATAAACATTCGTGATGCAAGCATAATCGCCATAGAATTGAATCTTCCACATACCTTGCTCATCACCACCACATGAACCGGGAGGATTATTTTTTTTCGATGGAACCCAGGTATATGCTGCCCTCCTCTGGTTTGAATAACTAAGAGAAGCACTATCAGAACCAGAGTACAAGTATTCATTAAAATAAACATTCGTAATACATACTTTTGACGCAAATACCAAATTCTTCACTGATTTCGGTAATTTACTTTCTAATCCTTTAAAGCTAGGTAGTAGATTATTATTTGTTTTCTCCATCAGTCCCTTTATACAATAGGCTAGCTTAAGTACTGTATTATCATTAAAGTCACTTACTTCAATAGTAGCACCTCTACTTAACAGAAAGCCAATTATATCTACCTTACCATATTGATCAGCTATGCATAGAGGTATTTCACCTTCCTTATTTTTAGCTTTAATATTAGCATCTTTTTCGCAAAGAAGCCTTGTCATATTCAATGTACTATACCTAACAGCATGATGCAGAGGAGTGTAGCCATATTTATCCTTGGCTTCAATATCAGCATTTTTATCTAAAAGAAATTTAACCATTTCTGTCCTATCGTAATAGACGGCAACGTTTAAAGGAGCATATCCATACTCTCCGTCCCTAACATTAATATCATTATTACTTTCCTTTAAAAGCAATTCAAATATCTTCTCTACTATACCTACATTATTATTGTAGGCAGCATAATGTAGAGGTTTCCAAGATTTTAACCAATTTTTATTACTACCGCTAATATCTTTACCACTGCCCTTAAGAAAAAGGCTAACGAAATCTAAAGGTGTTTCACCATTTTTATCTTTATCTTTAAAGTTAGCACCTTTTTGATGGAAAAGGTTAACTATATCTAACCTAGCACATTTAGCAGCATAATGAGAAGGAGTTCTTCCATACTTGTCCTTAATTTCAACACTAATATTTTTACTTAATAAATTTTCTATATCATGTAGACAATTTTCCTTAACAAGTAAGAAATAATCTTCTTTTTGTTTTTGTATAGCAAAGCTTCTTCGAGACACAGACGGAAGACATATTGAGCTATGCTCCAACTGAAAAGCATAAAACTCACTGCGTGCTTCAATTAATAATTTAGGCTCATTAGCACCTTTGTGAAACACTGCCCAAAACAGTCTTGCCTCCTCGCTATCTATTAAGGATTTTATATTATTTGGTTGTTTTTTATAACGCTCTCACTGACTTTCAGCTTCCTTAGCTTTGGTTGTTAATTCTTCTCCTTCAGATACTATGCCTTTAGTTTCATCAAATTTCAATTCTATACCAGTAAATATCTCTCCTCCAACCACCCCGATATCAATACGCTTCCCACCACCAGTTTGAACCTCTGAAACAACACCTACGAGCTTTTTACTACTAGTGGACTCTTGATGATACATAAGTAAACCATGTAGCATGGCTTGAAAATCTACTTCACTATCAATTAACTCCTTGAAAGGAAATAAAATTTCACTAATTTTTTTTAGTAACTCTATATGGTGTTCTGCATTATGAGATTGTGCACCATCCACTTTCTTACCTACTACCTTATTTAGGAGGCCATTCAACTTATTTACATCAACATCCAATTTGACACATTTTCTATCAAAGATCTGAGTCTTTTTTTCGTTATAGTCATCTAAATTGCTGTAAGAATTCACTTGAACTTTTCTGCACCAATTCTCAAATTTACCTATATTTGCCTTTTTTGTTTCTAGTAATAAATTAACCTCTTTTATTTTTAAATTTCTACTATTCTGAATCAACTCATCCATATTAAGCTTTACATTAACTTCTTCATCCTCTTCAATTATTTTATCTATATTAATTTTCTTACTTCTTGAATCACTTCTAATTACATTAAGTAATACCAACTGATTTTTGCCTGAATTTAAAAACCCAAATGACGTAATATGGTTAGAAATATCCTTCTCGTGTTGGAAAATACACTTATTCCATATTCCATTTCCTGCTTTAGCTGGCATTAATTCCCCTAATAGCATCTTACTAGTATACATATAGTAATTGTCAGATAAATTTGGTATGGTGTAGTAAAGATACTTTAATTGTTCATATATGATATCTTTATCATCAGATTCTAATAGTAACTGTAAAAAAGGGCTGAGATGTTGACTATCTCTAGCTGTTGTACCTATTTTAATTCTATCGCGAGGTAAATCAAAATTAAGTACTGCATAGATGACATTGTTATTATTTGTGATCATCCTCCGTGGACCATACTTAAATGCCTCGGCGTATTTTTTTGCTTGCTCAAAAGGATCACCTTGAATAGCTAAATCTTTACCAGCTTTAAGTTCTACTATTATAGGAATAACATTATTTAACCGCTCTTGTGATCGAACTAATACAACAATATCACTATAGCCTTCACCTAAAGATAATTCAGGGTAAAGCTTAAGGTTATATCGATACTTAAATAACATTATAAAGAAACCAGACAACAACCCGTGATAATCGGACTCGTGGTCAAAATTTCCACTCTCCTCAATTATGTAATCTTGAACTAGTGAATCAAAATAATCAAATACTCCTTTAATACCACTCGAAACTTTATCTACATCAAGAAGAAAACATTTGGAAATTAACTCTTCTAAATTTTTTTCCTCTGTTCTTTTCTTTAAAACAAATAATTCACCTTTATGAGAAGCAGATTTGTCGGGGAATAAGTCATCATCACATTTATCATATACTACTATACCAACTTTATCCTCATGCTTTATTTGAATAGAGTGCCATGTTTCCTCATTATCATGGCTATTTAACTTAGATTTAATATACTCTACTTCCTTTCGATCAAATACTATAGGATTCTTTTCATAAACTACAATAAATAGTAACTTATCTTTCTTATTTTGTTCCTTTATTAAAATGGCAAATTTAACCCCATTAACATAAGATTTATTATTTTTTTTATACTTTTCAACACGAAAAAATACTTGCTTAACTCCTAAACTTTCCCCCAATTCAGTATCTGGCAAAGCTAAAAACCCACCTAATACAAATAAAGGAAAAAAACCTTCTTTATTTACAGAACGCTTATTATCAGGGAGCTGCTCAATAAATGATTGTAATCTATCCCTAAAAGTTAGAGTATCACCTTCTATCAACATTCTAATTAATTCATAGTTATCCATATTGATTACCTACTAATACCTTCTTTTAACTATTTAACAATAAAGTGCTCACTTAATGTATATGTTCTTTGCTACTTTGTCCTGGAGATATGCTATCTACTTCTATACTCGTGTTTTGGACTTGTACATTTTGAACATTGCAATCAAGTAATTCTATTAATTTTGGTAAAGTTTTTTTAATTTCATCATGCACTACCCATTCGCGATTAATTTTATCTAAACTAGCATCACCAGTAGATACGTAGCTGTTAAGTGCGCTATCTAAGTTATCAATAAAGCTATCAATATCTTTTAACACTACTTCATTGTTGTTAACGTAGTGAAGTAAAAACTCTTTTAATAACTTTCGATTACCATTAGCGTAAAGCAAATTGCAAATAACCTTGCCTTTCCCAGATAAAAAAACATGCTGACGTTGCTCACTGTTATGAGATTGCCACAATTCTTTAAACCCTTCTTCATAACCATTTTCTGCAAATTCCCGTAATAAATAACTACGACTGCCACAATCAAGCGAAGGCAATTCTTTCCAAAATCTTTCTTTTCCTAATTCGATAATATTATGTAGAAATTTTGTACGTGACTCACTAAACTTCTGACTAATAATTGACAATAGGGTACTATAATCCCCTATAGAATAAAACTGAGCTTGTATCGGAAATAAATGACAAGCTATATCAAAGTAACCTTCTCTCATTAATATATAGAGAACATCGCATTGCTTAAGAAACTTTTCCAAGTAGTGCTTATTATCCATTACCTTCTGCAGGCAAAAAATCGTTGTGTCTACATCGTTAGTTCCACTCATAGAATACAAAGCAGCTTCTATCAATAAATTTAGCTTAACCTCTTCTGATGTATTTTGCTCTTCTAATCGTTTGTAGAAAAAAGCAACAGCTTCACGCTCACAATCATGATAAGCTATTTTAAACCCATAAATATCAAGGTTAGTATCATAATATTCAGCATATTCCTCTTTTATCCGTTCTAGTTTATTAGTAATAAAATGACCCCAAAATTTCTCCAATTCTCTAGATCTTTCTTCTAATACATCATCTTCAGATAAATTATGTACTTCTTCTGCTTGCTTTTTGTATAGTGTGAATAAATTACGAACTAATTGTTCATCTAAACAGTTCAAACAAGCTAATGTATAACATTCACCAACATATGGGTGACTATCATAGTTATTTTTTGAGGAAACATCTATTAACTCTTGAACGAAAAAACGCCTATCCAACCTTTTTCCATAAACATTATCATCAACCCAACAATCATCTTTAGAGAAAATATCTGAAACTATATCATAGTTTACATAATAGATTATCCTGTTATTACTACCAATGTACCTTCTTAATTGCTTTGCTTTAGATTCTTTGAAAGGATCATCATGTTTTATCACTCTCCTTAAAATTTCTTTACAGTAATGCGAATCGTCTGATTTAATTAAGCTTTCCTGTTCCACTATTCCTCCTAACCTATTGAAAACAAAATACATAAGAGATCTATACTGCTATCTGATTTAAAATGCAACAAATTTTATTTAGGATAATTTTTGTGATGAAACGATAATTGAAGAAGAAGTCAGGTTCTATGCAAATAATCTATTAGTTTTTTCATATACTTGACAGTAACAATTTCCGGTACATTATTCTCAGCTAGGTACGCACTTAAATTATATGATTTAGACCAGTGTAAGACATATCAATCAACATTTTAGAAAATTTTTTTGAGGTATAGAGTAATTTTGTGTAAAAGTTTTTTGGAAGTAGGATCAAGTCTAAATTACTACATGTACATCGACTTTTAGCTTCTAAAAACCCTTTCTTTTTCCTTCTGCAGCTGATCTAAACTGTTAACTTGTTTTATAAAAGTAGATGGAGTATTTACTGCATCATTCGATTGCTTAATATCCTCAGTTGATTCTGTAGACATAACACTGCTTCTCTCAAAACTCTTACCTATGACTTCCGCAACATTTTTTCCCCCTAAAAGACAGCCTGCTCCTAAATTTGACTTATCTTCTAATTCATTAAACTTTGCTTTGCTCTCCTCATCAGCAAACTCTACTTCTATTTTATTACTATTATTTCCCTTGCCAGAACATAGATAAATATTAATTGTTCCTACTTCAGTGGTAAAAGACATCTCGATACTACCTGAGATATCTGTATAATTTCTTTTTTCTCCTAATCTTTCAACTCTTACTATACTTTCTCCAATATGCAATATACAAACTCTTAATCCTAGATCTTGTATTTCTTGATTATTTATGACTTTTGCAACTTTAATAATACTATCTTGCATGTATTTTATATAAAGACATTTATTATCCAGCTCTACTTCTAATCCATTCTGTAAAATTTGCTTACTTTCATTTACAACGCTTTGATATGCTAAACCTTTTAGCTGACTTTCAATTTCCTTGCATTCCTCATTGATGCTACCTTCAGCATCATAGTCTTCTCGATAAGTTACATGTGTTATCTCACCAGAATTTAACTGGTGTACTTGTATTTTTCCACCTGCTAAAAATACACTATGAATGATATATTCTATAATGATTATATTTTCCTCTTCTAACACTTCTTTTTTACTGTTTTCATTACAGTTTTCGTCATTTTGGAAAACATTATGACCTCTACTAAGTGCAAAAACTCTACCGCCAGGACCTAGCTCTTTATCAGCAGTCACATATACTAACCAGTCAAATATTGACTCTGCCACAGTTGTATCATGATCGCCATAACGCAAATTTAGCCTTATTCCTTTTTCCATGTATTTATCTACTGTATTTTTAATAAGCATTAAGGCACTTCCCATTGTATCTCCTGTGTCCATATTCTTATTAACCTCGTTGTCAAATTCATCAATCAGACTTCTTTCTTCAGTTGATGATATTCTTAGCTCTTTTAAAAATGAGCTCTTTAGGAAAAGACAACCACCTGAACTGCAGCTCGAATCCTCTTCTGATCCTAAATCGCTATAGTTGGAACTATTACTTGAACTATAGCCCAGGTCCTTTTCTGGATCCAAACCACCTAATGGAAAATTTGATACGTCACTTTTAAAAGTTTGTTGATTAAAACTTTTGTCTAATGGACTACAATCGCTAGGTAGTGGAGAATTCGTATCTTCTAAAACACCTGAATTACTCTGAAGAAAAGCATCTGTGTTCCTTACTTCTGCCTGAACCATTATTTAACCTCTCTAATAAATATAAAACTTTTTGTGTGTCCAGCTTCATCATATCCATTTTTCTTGCAAAATGCTATAGCTGTATTACGCTGAGCAACTAAAATATTGCTACAGTTAAGGTCTTTTTTCCTTACTTCTTAACTTATCCCTAGCAGAGAGATAAATCCCAATAGCTTGTAGGTTGTTATCACACTGAATATTTAAAGCGCTCCTGAGATAGCTTTTGAATACTGCATTTTCAACATAGAAAACCTTTATTGTTTATCATACTGAACTCACATTAAACTTATTACATAATAGTTAAAAAAATCAGTGCAGCAAGTTTTTCTTGTATATCTTAATATTTTCGATTAGATCACAAGTCAATGTGATTAAGGATCATCTATTGGCTTAATTCACTTTCTTTTAAATTCGTTTCCTACTGTAAAATTGCCTTAATTTTTCTTTGCCATTCTCAAATGAATTAGTATTAATTTAGTATTATATATTATTAAAAACACAAATAATACAACCATTTCCAGCAACCAAAACCAAGGGCGGTGAGAAGTGTTCGTTTTGGGATGGATTGGACTACCACGTGTACCGTTCGAACTTTTCTATATAATAATCTCACTACATTGCAAAATCAGCTATATTAGCTTACTTTCGCCATATTTAGATATGAATTAATTTGTTTGGCTTTGTTGCAACAATTTTGCGTTTTTATTTTCACAACCCTATTTTTGTTTAACTTATTCTCACAAAGGTACGTACTTTTTTGTGGTTTTGAAAGGAGTAAATAAACAAATTTTCTGCAACACTAAAATTAGATATCTCTCTCAAAAATATTTTATTCAAAAAAACCTTTTTCTTTCTATTTAAATTATGATAGAGTTATAGAAAAATTAAGGCATGATATGCTATCCTCAGAATTGTATAACGCTCCGTTGAGGGTTCCAATCATAATGAGCTACCTGAGCAGGATGGTCTGATTTTCATGGATGACAAGAGCATATCTGGTTTGGATGAATCTGTTTCTCTGAGTACCCCAAGTAAATCAACCAGCCTAAGTAACATAGGCGTATTTGACCCGTTCGACCAGATTTTCTCGAGTACCCCGATTCACCAGGGTAGTCTGCACATCCCAAGTTTCACAAGTAACTCGTGCGATTCGATTGATAAGGCTGAACTGAGTGATAGAGTTGGTGTAGCTGGCATAAGTAGACTGGCTCGTCCGATAGAAACAATAGTAACTATATTGAACGAGCTAAGGAAAGTGGAAAACAACTCATTATTGGTGACACACTTAAGCACATTGGAAACAGGTATTAAAGATCTTATATGTAAGGCAGAAGAACTAATTAAGAATGATGATAGCCAAACTTGCCATAACAATAAGCTTGAAGGCCTATATCAAGATATTGACAAAATTAAACGAGAATTAGAGTCAAAAAAAAAGGTAAATGTTTCTTTAAGTAGAGAAAATCAAGTGTTGTCAGAACACAAAGATCAATTAGAAGAAAAGAACAGAGAGCTTTTAACCAGAAATGATAAACTAAAGGCACAGCTAGTTACAGCAAACACAGAAAAAAAAGAACTAGAAGAAATACTTGAGATATATGAACCTTTAGTGAAAAAGACGGAGGCAGATCTAAGTAAAGTGGTTAAAGAGAATAGGCTATTGAAACAAGAAAGAAATGAGCTCAATAACGAATACAAACACATTTCAAGATCAGAAGAGACAAAAGATCTGGGTATACAAACAGAGGACATAGATACATTACAAGAAAGAGCCGAGTTAAGTGACGGCTATAGGGTAGAGCTGGAAGAAAAGCTAAAAATAGCAAATGAAGATAATAAACGATTAACATTAAGTAATAGTATTTCAAAAGAAATGGTAAAACAACTAGAAGAAAAATTAAGGTTGAAAGCTTCACAACCTAATTTTACAGAAAAAAAACTTTTTGATGAAATAAAAGAGGCTGATCAGCAACAAATAGGGACTCTTGACAAATCAACTCAAATCGAAATTAAGTATGAATGTAATTTCGAAACTACAGTACCTATAAAGAATGAAGAGCTGAGTAATGCAACACAAGACTTTGGTAAAAATACTAGCGAACTAACTAGACTTACTGAAGAACTTAAAGGAACAAAAGTTCAGCTTGCAAAGAAGGTGGAAGAAATTAGCAACTTAAATGGTCAAGTCACTCAACTTACTGAAGAAAGCAGTCAACTTAGAGAGAAATTTGATGAAATAAAAGCTCAACTTGAAAAGGATTCGAAGCAAGCAACACAAACGGAACAGAGTCAACGAACAAAGCTTAATGATCTAACTAGTATAGTAAGTCAACCTAATAGCAAAAAAAGTGAACTTGAAACTCAACTTACAGAGAAAGAGAAAATGCTGGATACCGTACAGAAGAGCTTGGTTGACAAAGATGTTGAAGTAACTCAATCTACTAGTGAAACAAACCAACTTAACGCTACTATAGGGACACTAAATACCCAGCTTACAAAGCAGAAGGAAGCGCTAGATAGTGCAAATCAAGAAGTAAATCGACTCAAAAGCATAGAAGATCAACTTAAAAATACTATAGAAAAACTTGAAGGCATAAAAAATCAACATGGTAAAAACAAAAAATTCTTGAGAGCAAGCATTCATAGCAAAAGGCAATATAATTACGCCTCTGTTTCTTTTGTGTTATCTGGGGCATTTGCTGTTGGTGCAAGTTTAACAATGTTTCATTTAGCAATATGTATTTCACTCGCTGTAGCTGCGTTAACTTTTCTTGCAGTAGGATGTTACTGTTTGTATAAGGCAAATACAGCGCTTAGTAATGTTGAAGTTAAAAATGGTGTTAATCCTGCAGTTGTGGAAGTTTGAAATAGCCCAAGTTGAGAAGGGATGGAGGTTAAGTTTTAGAGGTTTTTCTAAACTTATGGTTTTTTAAATAGCTTTTTAAGATCCTGAAGTTGAGTGAAGAGAGGCAACTTTCTCCACTTAGATAACGTTATTGCCGCTAGTTATTTGAGGTTTATGCATTAAGCTTGACTTGTGTTATTTTTTCGCTATCGGTTAATTTATATAAGTTAAAGGTAAATTAGATGGATAACAAAGAAAAAGTATACCTATTTAAAGTCTCTCTGAGCAAAAAAATCTATCGTGAAATAGCATTGAAAGGTACATCAAGCCTTTATAAGTTTGCAGAGGCTATCATAGGTGCTTTTGATTTTGAATTGGATCATTCATTTGGTTTTTATAGCAACATAAATGATATTTATAAAAGTAATGAAGTATACACTTTATTTTATGATACTGATTCTAGTCTGACTGTTATACCTAATGAAAAAAGCGTCAGAAATTCTTATATCTATAAGGTTTTTGAGCCAGATAAAAAAATGATTTTTCTTTTTGATTATGGTGATAATTGGGAATTCTTAGTAGAATGTTGTGGTATCATTGAAGCAGAAGTTGGAAAAAGATATCCAAAAGTTACTAAAAAGCAAGGAGGAGCTCCTCCACAATATCCTGACTATGACGATGGGGAGTGTTAAATAAGCCATACGTGTCAAGTTAAGAAAAGTTGGAAGCAAAGTTGATAGAAAAAAGAGAAATAACAAGGTATAAGTTCTCCATTTCTTTTATTAAATTTAAGAGAACATATATCTTCTTTCCCTCCATATTACGCTAATTTTCTGTCACTTCCTCTTAAACTTGACGCATATGCTTTTTTGAACATTTCCAAAAAATACTAAAGTTATAAAGATTATACTTGCATTAGTTTTTATTCGTGCTACGTATTATACATAATATCCTTGTATACTGGAGGAAAATATGATGACTCGAGATATTTCAAAGCCTGAGCAGGTTTCTAGTGCGAAAACAAATCCAGAAATAAATGAAACATTAGAAGGGTTGCCAAAAAAGCTAAAGAAAGAGCAGGTAAGCGAGAGTAACGTAATTAAAAAAATAAAAGAGGAGCTAGAGGAGTTAGAAAAAGAAAAGCAAGACACATATGAAGATGGCAACACCACTTTACATTTGGCTGTTTTTAATGGCCAATTAGATATAGTTAAATACTTTATAGACGAAGAAAACTCTGATGTTAATCAAGCAAATAATTATGGCAATACTCCTTTACATTTGGCTGCTAAAAATGGCCAATTAGAGATAGTTAAATACCTTGTAGACAAAAAAAAGGTTGATTTTAATCAAAAAAATAATGATGGCCAGACTGCTTTACATTTGGCTGCTATACATGATAAGATAGATGTAGTAAACGCCCTAATAGAAAGAGGAGCAAATATTAATGCAGTAGACAGCAGTAGAAAGATCCCTTTACGTTGGGCTGTTGAGAAGGGCCATAAAAACGTAGTTGAAATTCTGATCCAGAAAACATTAATACAAAATTCTAGCGCACAAAAACCAGATTACTTGACTAGTACATTTTCTACTTATTGGGATCAATACAAAGATAGAATTAATGATGGTCAGGATATAAGGCGATCAAGTGAAACACCAGTCCTAGAAATAAAACCTAAAGATAACAAGAAAATGGATAATAGGTCTTTAAAACAAAAAAGTAAAGAGTCACTAAAAAATCTAGAGGAAGAGCAAGTGAATAACAAGTATCAGTTGATTAAAGAACATTTATGCTCATCGTTTGAGCGTTGCAGTTTCACCCTTCGTGATTGCTCTTTAATGGATATTGCTGAAGATTCGTTTGATAATTTAATGTATATATGGTTTGTTCACACATCTAATTCAATAAAAAGTGAAAGTGAGAAGAAGTTGAATAAAGAATTGTTAAGTATTTTAAGCTCTACAACGGAATTTTTTTACAAAGAAGATGATTATATTAAGAAACTTAAGAGGTTTTTATTGGATAACAAAGGCAATCAAGATTTAAAAACTGTTCTTAACCTTAGAAGGGGAGAGTCTGGACTTACAGTACTGCATGCATTATCGAGTATGGCTGAGAAAGATGAAGCATACGATAATGCTGTGGGTTTGATCTTAAGAGCAGGAGCTGATCCTGATATACAGAACGATAGAGGGAAGACACCCTTACATTGTGCTACTAGATCTGGCAGTATAGCTTCTCTCCTAAAAGCAGGAGCTAATCCTAATCAGCAGGATTGTGAAGGGAAAACACCTTTGCATTATGCTGCTAAAGTTGAGTTAGATAAAGAAAGTATAAATTTTCTCCTAAAGAGCGGAGCTGAGCTCAATATACTTGATAAACAGGGAAAAACACCACTACAAACTGCAATTGATAATGATAACAAATATATAGAGTGCTTTTTCACTGACAATCAAAAAAGATTGAAAGAAGAATTACTTAATGAGTTTCGCTCTCGAGGTGATTCAGGTTACATTTTTGGCCTCACTAAAGGTCTCAAGCAGTTTTTGCATAAACACAAAAATGATCAAGATCTAAAAGTGGTTTTAAATATTTGTAAAGAGGTGAAAAAAGCACTTCAAGATATCGAAGCTTTTTTCGGTTTTGAAACTGTTCTTGAAGTAAGAAGGTTGCTTTTTTCAGAAGCAGGAGTAACTTATACAACAGGCTATGGAATGGAAGAATATGTGCCCGAATCTGGTTTATGGTATAATTTAACGCCAAATCAAGAGATGGAGCTAGATGGATTGTTCAAAAAAGCATCTGAAGCTCAAAATATGGACCAACTAGCAAAAGTTGTAGGTCAAGCTATACAGTCTGGGGTAAGGCTTAATTTTCCTAGGTCATTTCATAATGAATTTGGAGAAGAAGTGTATAGTTTTATGGATCTTGTAGTGGAAAAAATTAGCGAATTAGACGGTAACATTGAGGTTGCTAGTGATATGGTATGTAAATTGTTATCAAGAGGAGCAATGTTGTATAGCGTGGATGGTGAGGATGTGTTTGATATTCTGGAATTAGAATTTAAAGGCCACAAAACCAATATGGTAAAAGCCTATGAAGATTGTACCAATCGTACTCTAAAATTTATGGAAATTGCTAAAAGTGCAACTAATGGTAGAGTAAAAAATGCAAAAATGGATAACACTACTTTTTACTTAGAATATCAGGAAGATAGCAAAATAGATGTTGCGAAGGTTACAGATGGAGCAAGAAATCTAGGGTTAACTCATGGAAGCAAAAAATGTGAAAGGAGTGTAGTAAGGATTGGTGAAAGTGAAGTAGAAATTATAACGACAAATGGTACAAGGAATTACACTGACCTTGCAGATGGTAGTGATATAGTATTAATTTTCTATACTAGTCGGGGAGAACTAGAAGTTAGATTATATCCTGACAGGCAAAATAAAGATCAAATAAAAGTAGAAGTACAGGATCAAGAGAAGTGGAAGAAATTAAAAAATTGTAAGGAAGAAATAGGTAAGAATTGCTCACTAGGAGGGTTACCAGTTAATAAAGCTATAGAACAGGGGTTTTTTACCAAATATGGAGAACTTTGTCAATCTTCTGAAAGAATTAGCTTGCCTAAAAAAATTGTTGAAGAAAATTCGCAGAGTAGTTGGACAGGTAAAGTACAACATTCAAGAGAAAATAGGGCAGGAGGGATAACCATGCGTTGAGTTAAAGGAGAATTATTTTTGACTGGAATGTTTAAAAGTCATACGCTCAAGGTAAGGAGAAATAGCAGGGGGTTTAAGTATTCAGTTGATAATTTATAGATCTGTAACCGTTCACGCAATGGCGTCAACTTAAGAGCCTTCATTAGCAGACTCTCCTAAAGACATGATGGCGTTTAGGCTTATCAACTTTGTCCATTCACGGTATAAGAAAGTAGTTTACAAAAATTGCATAATTAGTATAAAAAACAATAAACTAGATAGATGAGGGGTTGATGATAGAGGTGCTACAAGAAAAGATTGTGGTATTGGAGTCAGAAGTTGGTACTCTGAAAGCAGAGAATGATAAGTTAAGGACAAAAATAATTGAGCTAGAGGATAAGCTGGGTTTAAATTCAAAAAATTCATCGCTGCCACCATCGCAAGATGTATATCGCAAAAAGACAAAAAAGAAGAGCGATAAAAAACCAGGCGGGCAGCCAGGACATGAAGCGCACAAGCGGGAATTGATGGTAGCAGATGAGGTGGTAAAATGTTCAATTGATACAATTTGCATGTGTGGAAGCCAAGTTATTTTAGAAGAAGAAACTGTGCATCAAAAGGTTGAATTGCCAAAAATTAAACCGATAGTGACTGAATATAGGCTACAAAAAGGCTACTGTAAGGCGTGTAAGAAAAGGATCTCAGCTAGTCTGCCTGAAGGTGTGACAAGGGATCTTTTAGGAGCTAATGCAAAAGCAGTAATTAGCAGTTTTAGTGGATTTTTTATCAATTCAAAAAGGGAAGTACAGCAAATTTTGAGCAGCATATTTAATCTGAATATAAGCCTAGGTTTGGTATCAAAGACCGAGGGTAGAGTATCAGAAAAATGTATATCTGAATACGAAAAAATAAGAGAAGAGCTACGGAAAAGCAAGTATTTACATATAGATGAAACAAGCCATAGGAACCAGGGAAAGAAAGGTTGGAGTTGGGTAGTAACGAATAAAACAGCAACACTTATGAAGTTAGTTGGATCTCGCGGAAAGAAGATATTAAAAGGGCTATTGCCAGAGTATGATGGAATAGTTATAAGCGATAGGTATGCTGCGTATAATTACTTTAATCGTGAAAACAGACAGATATGCTGGGCCCATTTAGCAAGGGACTTTGAAAGGTTTTTTTACAGTAAAAATGTTGAAGTGAGCAGAATTGGCGCAGCATTAAAATCGCTGAGCAACAGGGTATTTGTGGTAGATAGAGCACGTAAACAAAACCTGATAGACAATTTAAGATTTTTCCGGTTAATGAGGAAGATTCGAAAAAGGGTGAAACATTTTTTGCGAGAGATAACAAGGGTTGCAAAAGGAACTCAGGCCTCGAGAATGGCTGCCAATATACTACGTTCTGAAGATATGATGTGGAGATTCGTGCGCAATCCTGATCTGATCGAGACAACCAATAACCTTGCAGAACGTCAGGCTAGACGGTACGTCATTTATCGTAAAAATAGTTTTTTCACTTGGTCAGAACGTGGAGAAAAGTTCATTGAAAGAATGCTTTCGATATTTTTGACTGCACGTTTGAATGATCAGAATCCTGTCCAGAAACTACAGAATTTAGTCGCTATTCCTGCCTAATTGGGAATATTCCGTGAACGGTTACATAGATCTTTCTAGAGAAATTCATTGTTTACTTGACGCTTATGAACATTCCATCACTCTTTTTGGGTTTATCTTGGGTTTAGAAAAGACTGAACATTAGGTTGTTCTATATCTTCCACTTGTTCTAGCTTTGTGCCGGGCTTTAGAGCATTATACAGCGCAAAACCTATACACGCTAATCCAGCTATTCCCACAACTGCTACTACTACAGGCATTTTCATGATATACAATGCAATGCTGCTTACCAGTAACACTACACCAGCACTACCGGCCACGACTGCCTGTCTTTGTTGCATTACTGATCTTTCTTTTTTGTCAACAATATTTTCTTTGCCAGATTTACTATCAAAACAAGGTTTCGTATTGCCATTTCTAGCAAAAAATGCAGTATTGTCTTTTTTATCTGTACTATTGGAAGCACTTAGTTTTTGTATTGCAATTCCTATTGAAGCAGTGGCACTTTTTTCGTATATCAGATGGTTGTCATCTTCGAAATCTCCTATTAAAGGTACAAAGTCAACAGCACTTTTATGCTCTATAGTCGATGTATTCAGATTATCTTTACATTCTTCTTCATATACTAAGTCACGCATAAGTTTCTCTTTCGATTCTAAATTAATTATAATTGCCTCTTTTTGCTGTTTTACCATTGTTAATGGTTCTTCCTCTTTGCCTGCAGCATCGATATCACAACATAGTTTGGAAAATAGGTTGTCAGAAGCGTTTATCTCTTGCTCACCTAAAGAGTTCTTAGCTTCTTTGTTGCTTTCACATATGAGTTTAGGATTTTCACTTTCTATTAAAATATTTTGAGCTTTTTCACTGCTTACAATCCTAGATTCATGTCTTTCATAGTCTTTATTGACATCTTCACATCTAATAGATACATCCTCAGCATTATCACTTACAGGCATATCATTTTTAACTTCTATATTTAGAATTTCTTCAAATTCCTTGAGAATCTTTGCACTTTCTTTGCAATTGTGTTTATTAGCATAGTCAAGTAGTGTATAGCTTATTTCTTGGCTTTCTGCTTTCTCTACTTTCACTTTCTGGTTGAGAATTTCTTTTAAAATACCATTCTTTTTAGAAGCTTCTAGAACTGTTCTAATAGCTTTACTATTTTCCTCTAATATGCAGGATACCAGTGCCGTGTAAGTTATTGTTAGGCCATTTGGCAATTTTTGGATCAATTCCTCACTAAGAACATCCTGTAAGATTCCTTGATTCATTGCTTCTTGTAAAAGCTCCTCAAAAGCTTGATTATTTTTATAGAACATAGATTGGCACAGTAGCGTCAGAGTCCCCTCCTTTTTCTCATCCTTGTAAATTATTTTTTTTGTAAGAAGTTTCTGTGTGTTGTAATTAGATTTATTAAATTTTTCACTAATATTTTCACCGTTTTCTATCTTCTTTAACAGCTTGAAAAGCTTTTTTTTATCTTCATTTGTAAAATTATCCTGATCACCTGCCAGCTCATAGGTTATATTTTTTTCGTTCTTAATCTTTTTAAACTTTGACATTATATTCCTTTCTCTACGATATTTAGTTTTATAAATTAGTTACATTAATAACTTATTAATCGCTTAATTAAGGCGCCAAGGGAATGTTCAAAAAAGTGTGTCAAGCCGCATTTTTAGTTCAACTCAATTTTCAATCTATCTGGAAAGAAAATATCAAGTTGAGACATAGTTAAAGCCCAATTAGGGAGAGCCATAATCCACTTTTGCTCTACCTTTTTTATAGCACAATATACCTGTTTGTACAAGGCATTTGTACTAGTAAATGAACCCTTAGTTTTAGTAAATTTCCTGATTTGTCTATGCAACCCCTCAATTGGATTAGTGGTGTAAATCAGCTTCCTAACTGGCCCAGAATACTTAAAATAACTGGATAAGTTTTCCCAATTGTTCTGCCAGGATTTTATAACTAAAGGATACTTTTCTCCCCATTTTTCTTCCAGCTCAAGCAGATAATTCTCAGCAATTTCTTTACTTGAAGCACGATATATTTTTTTCAGATCATTCATGAAAACTTTTACATCTTTACTGGATACATATTTCAGAGAATTTCTTATTTGGTGTACTATACATAGCTGCACTTCTGCACTGGGAAATACACTGTTGATGGCTGCAGGAAAGCTTTTTAGCCCATCTATACATGCAATCAGAATATCTTCTACTCCTCTTTCTTTGAGGTCATTTAAAACTCCCAACCAGAAGTTAGCTCCCTCACTTTCAGCCAGATAAAAACCTAATACTTCTTTTCTGCCATTTTGATTTATACCCAATATATTATACATGCATTTACTTACGCAATGTCCGTCCTCCTTGACCTTAAAAAACATGCCATCCATGAACACTATTGGATACACTGATTGCAGTGGACGGCTGCGCCATTCATTGATTATTGGTAGCAGTTTATCAGTAATACTGGATATCTCTGCTGCTGATATTTTATGGTCATATATTTCCTCAACGTGTGAAGCTATGTCTCTGTATCCCATGCCACTGGCGTATGTACTTAAGACCTTTGCTTCAAGTTCTGGATGTAGGCTTGTTTGCCTTTTTTTGACTATTTGCGGTTCAAAGCTTCCTTCTCTGTCTCTTGGTGTTAATAGTTCAAATGAGCCTGAACTTGTACGTAAAGTTTTTGCATTCCTTCCATTTCTTCGGTTATTTTCTTCACTTTTAGCTGACATGTGGCTTTCTATTTCACCTTCCAGACTTGCCTCTAGCAACCTTTTTATAAACGGTGTTAATGCTCCATCTCTTCCTGTCAATGGTCTTCCTTCTCGTATAGATGACAGGATATTTGTTTCTAATTCTTTATAATCTACCAAACCAGTAGTTCTATTTGCTTGACTCATATCAAACCTCCATTTTTTATATCAATTTATTACTTTACTTCTCGGTTTGACACACTTTTTTGAACGTTCCCGGCGCCAATTTGTAAAATTTCTTCAACTGCTCACTCCACAGCATCGGTATTTCCCTTAAATCCACTAACTTCAAGCTTCTCGGTTGTCTCCCATTGATTATGTCTTCTTTGATCTTCGGAGCTAAATAATTTAACCTTAAAATTTGCTGTATTCTTCTCATGCTTATCTTAATTTTTATGCTCAGCTCTTTCACACTTCTATATTTTCCTTCCTCCAGTTGACGTTTCCACAGATGAGCCCTTACCACTGCCTTCAGTAGCGCATTATTTGTTTTCCCCTCTGGTTCTATTACCGTGCATTTATTTCCTTTCTTTTTTAAACTCATTGGTATAAATTTTTCCTCTGACTCAGAACAGACATCTATTCCATCCTCTCTCATCCATACTGTCTTTATTAATTTCTTCACCGCTTCTTTCTGTTTTCCAAAACTTAAATTTTTCCACTCTTCCGCTTTTTCTTCCAAATTTTCATATAGGCGTTCAGCTCTCTTCATCACTTCTTTTTCTACTTCTCCCGCTACTACTGTTCGGTTCATCGACTCGCAACCTTTTCCTCTTAAATGATTATTGCATATATAATATCGATACCTTTTATTTTCTTTTTTTGAGTATGTCAGCGTCATATTTACACCACAGCTCTTGCACTTAATTATTCCCCTAAGCAGCGCTTCCTCATATTTTGCTTTTCTATATGGTTGATTCCTTATCAATTCTTGTGCTTTTTGCCATTTTTCTTCCTCTATTATCGCCTCATGCTTTCCTTCATACTCTTTCTCATAATGCCTAATTTTTCCCATATATATTGGATTTGTTATTATTCTTCTCACCGTTGCCTTTTTAAAGATATCTGATTTTGTTCTGTAACCTTGGCTATTTAACTCCCTTGCCAACTCTGCCATTGACTTCAGCTCCACATATCTTTCAAATATATACCTTACCACTTTTGCTTCTTTCTCATTTATTATTAATTCTTTATCTTTTACATCATACCCTAGCGGTAAAGTTCCACCCATCCATAATCCTTGCTCCTTTGATGTTGCTATTTTATTTTTTACTCTCTCTACTATCATTTCTCTTTCTAGTTGTGCTGCTCCTGATAACACTGTTTGTACGAACTTTCCCATTGGCGTATTATTATCAAATATCTGCGTTACTGCTACAAAATTTACTCTATGTCTTCTAAAAAACGACGTCACTTCTATGCTATCTTTTGTTTCCCTTGACAGCCTATCCAGAGTATATACCACTACACAATCTACTTCTCCTTTTTTTACATCTTCAAACAACTCCTTTATTGCTGGCCTTTCTAAATTTTTCCCTGAATAGCCTCCATCATCGTACCTTTTTGCCAATGCTACCCAGCCTTCTTTGATCTTTATATATTTTTCACATGCTACTCGCTGCGCATCAAGACTGTTAAACTTCTGCTCTAGTCCATCCTCATTTGATTTTCTCGTATATATCGCACACCTTACCTCTTTTAGCATTCTCAATTTCCACTTTTATCACGCATCCCGAATAATAAAGGTCCGTTGTAGCTCATTCCCATTATTTTTCCTGCTACTGCTGATAATGACGTATAAAATTCTTCTCTGTAGATTAAACCCTTATCTGTTACCATTACTGCATGCGTCTCTTCTCCTCTCTCTAGTATTAATTCTGTCCCTTCTACTGGTAATTTATCGCTACTTATTCTTTTTCCCTTCTCTAGCCGATCTGCCAGATATTCTAGTCTTTTTGCTCCTTTTCTTGACATTTCTCCATATGCTTCCTCCTGTATTCTATAAGCTAATCTTGGTATCAGATATTTCTTTGAATGTTTAGGTGCCTCTTCCCCAAACACCTTCTTCCACATTCTCCTTAACTCTACTAATGCTTTTTTCTCTAAATTCATTACTTTCTTTTCTGTTTCTTCCTCCATATTTTTAGCCTTTCATAAATAACTTTTCAATTCTGTCTGTTTCTTTCTTCAATACTTCAGCTACCTCTTTACTATTTTTCGCATAATCCATCGCTGTCATTCCAAATTTATCTGCTTGTTCTATTTCAGCCCCTGCTTTTACTAGCTCCTCCACTATTTCCACTTTCCCCACCATACATGCAAGGTGCAATGGAGTGCATTTATTTTCATATTCTTCCGCATTTACATTCGCTCCTGATTTTATCAATTCTCTAACTGTTTCTAGACGTTTCTCCGTTATCGCTAGATGCAGTGCTGTATGTCCTCTTACATCTGCTGCATTCACATCTACTCCTTTTTCGATTAATAACCTCACTGTTTTTGCGTCTATTGCATAATGCAGAGCTGTTCTTTCCTTCTCGTCTCTTGCATAAATATTTTTATATGAGTTCTCTAATAATTCTTTTGCTGACTTATTAAATTTGCCAAGCTTTAACATAATCCACCTCACCTTTTCTTTAAATTTTAAGCCTTCTTTCTCACCACCTCATCTATCATTTCGTTCACTTGGCCCATTATCTTGCTTGCTAAATTTTTACATTCTTCCTTTATTAGTGACTTATCTTTCTTCCTTATTTCTCCTATCTCTATTATTTTTAGCTCCGGTAAATAACTCCCATTCAACATGTCTGCTATTTCTCCCACTAGCCCCTCTATTCCATAGCACGTCAGTTCTCTACTTTTTGTTATTCCACCCTTTTCTCTCAAAAATTTACTCGCCTTTTCACTCTCTTTGCTATCACATAGACGGTACTTTTCACTTTCCCATATGTAATACATTGGTGTTGCACCATATTTATTCAGTTGATTAACCTCAGCTCCTGCTTTTACTAGCTCTTTTATTATTTCAACTCCTGCTCCTCCTATTTTGCACGCAGAGTGGAGTGGTGTACATCCGCTGACATATTGAGTAGCATTTACTTCCGCTCCTTCTCTTAGCAGCACTTTTACATTTTCTAAACTTTTTGCGAATACTGCACAGTGCAGAGGTGTATAACCATTTTTATCTCTTGCATTAACCTCTGCTCCTTTCTTTATTAAGAAACTCACTGTTTTGTAATTGGAGATTTCTACTGCTTGGTGTAATATCGTCTCTCCTTCTTCATTTCTTTTATTAATATCGTTACTTGATACTTCTTTAAAAAACTTACTAAAAGATTCTTTGCTAAACTTCATACTTACCTCACAAAATTAGCTTTTCTAGCGCCAGACAAATTTCTTATATTTACCTGCTGCTATTCAAGTCATGTCCTTTTTAGCATGAGAAAGCAAGTCTTTTTCTTTTTATTTCATACACTTTTACCTATTATTAATATAATATATGAGTATCTAAATATAAGTACTTAACTTATTAGAGATATTATTCGACTATCTTTCCAACTTCTGTGCAAATGTCGATGTTCATGCCACTTCAGTACTCCTGGATAAAATACTAAAATGTGCTTTTCTAATTCGTGTATTGAGTCTTTTTGCTCTGAATCTGAGTCATTTTTATAGTAAACGTTGTGTTCTGCTAAAACATATTTTCTGACCTTCTGATCTGTATAATTTTCTACTTTGTAACGATGGATAATGCTGAATCTTTCTAAAATTAGCTTGTGTTTTAAATTCCAATGTTGCCCTGAAAGTTTATCGCTTCCCAATACAAATTTATTCCCTCTTTCCTCTACACTACTAACTGGAAAGCATGCGTTTATTTCTCCTAAATTCCAACTATCCGATAATACTATCTGCGCTTTTGCAAATTTATTCGATGGTAATAAACTCTGTGGTAATGGATATAGTGCTTTTAAGTTGTACCACAAATGATTTCTTTCATAAATACCGTTATAATTCTTTGTGTGAGGCTCGGTTTCTCCAAGGATTGCTACATTCAACCGATATATGTCATTACTAAATGCTTGTTCATAATGCTCTCTTAAATAGTTGTCTACAATCTCTACTAACGGACCTCTAGAACTGAAAAAATTTATTCTTCCAAACGATAACACTGGCCCATTTTTTTCAACTTTTATACCAGAGTAGTCTGATAACAAACTTCCAAATAAACTTCCATCTAAAATAAACCTATCAACGTTATAGTGATCATTGAAAATCCTCATTAGCCGCGATCTTGCTGGTAACGATAGTTTTGCAAGTCCTACTACTGCATCCACAAAAAAGTCATTTGGAACATCTTTTATTCCTATTTGCAACTCGAAAAAATGTTTACCAGGTGGTTCTTCTATGATTGTAATATCTTCTATATTTGCCCACTTTAGTGCTATTTTGAGTGATGCTGGAGTTCCTCTCAGTCTTTGAAATTTTACTCCTTCTACTACGGCTTTTCTTTTATCCTTTATCCAACGTAGTATTTCCCCCAATTCATATTCCTCAATCAACCACGGCAATGTTTCCTCTTCTAATCTAAATTTAAACCCTCTGATACAGCTTGGATCAACCTTATAATCTATTGCATCAACCAGTGCTTGCTCTTGCTTTGTTGCGTTTGGCGGTAATAAACTTTTCATTTATCTTTTCTTTCAAGTTGCTTTAATTTCCTTTATTTAGGTAGCTTATGAGTAAGCAAGAGATCATTGCAGAACTGATCAAAAATAAAGATGTTCTTAATATCGAAAACACTTTCCTTAATATTTGACCATATTATCCATACTTTAAAAAACAAATTACAACTTCTGGAAGAAAATCAATACTTTCGTCTCCCTAACATTGGTCATTTTTATCCAGTAAACCACTTATTGCACGCAATCCCCTCACTGGTACGATTCCACAAAACAAAAAAATACGTTTTAAATCCTATCTAACTTGACGTAGCCAAGCACTGCACACTCATTCCCCAGTACTACAACATCCTCTTTTGGCTCTATTAATTCCACATTTTCTACACCCTCTACAAATAGATTTGCTATTATCCACGATCTTGTAACACTCCATCCCAGCCTTCTACTTGCTTCAAACTTCTTAATAAACTGCTTCTTGATTTCTTCCTCTGATGTTATATAATTCGTGCTGATTCTGCTGTGAATATCTATTTCCGTAATATTGCAACCAATTACTGTTACTGTATCGGTTAAAACCCTTATATCATCTCTAGTAACCTGCTTTTTTACAATTTCTAGTAGCTCTTCTAATGCTATGCCAGTTGTGGATAATTGTGTTGATAAGATTGAAATTTGTACTTTCCCTGGTATAGTTGATTCCACTAGTGCATCTTTTACTCTACTATCTGCTGACAGTGCATGATATTTATAATATTCCTTACTTCCACACGTGCTTGAGCCTACTATCTTTGCTTTAATTCTTTTTCTAAATCGTTCATCCTCTTCTTCTTTCTGCCTCTCTACTCCATAAAACTCAGCCAAATTATCAAGATCTTCTCCTGTCGCAAATTTAAGTAAATTACTTTTTATTGCTTCGTTTATTCTTTCTCTAAGCAAAAGTTCTTGCCATGCTGCTACCTCAAGAATCTTTATCGCTGGATCACTTTCAACTAATGCTGAAAAGGTTTCATCTCTACGGACTAACTCTTCCTTCATTCTTGAAAATATTTCCTCGAAATTTGGCTTTTCTACAATATTTAGCTGCTGCATCTTTAAACTACAATTTCATCAAAATGAATGTTTTTCCCGCTTGGTAAGTATAATCCTTCTAGGTCAAGCGTTACTTTTCCTTCTTTCACCTCTGTCATTTTTACTTTTTCTAGCTTAAATCTTTCCTCCCACCTTTGTAGAGCTTCTGCTACTGCTGAATAGATTTCCAAAGTTAAATCTCTATTTATTGGCTTATCTACTAATTCAAATAGTCTTGACCCATAATCTCTCCTCATTATTCTACTGTTAATAGGAGTGGTCAGTATATCAATTATCGACTGCTTTAAGTGCTCTATTCCTTCTAACGTTTTTCCTGTTTTAGCATCCATTCCTTTCATTTCTATTTTGCAAAGACGCTTCCACTACCTTTTATTACTTTAAAACCACATGAAACTATATCTCCTACTCTTCCTACACTAAGACCATTTGCAAACACTGTCTTTGATCCTTGAATCATTACTTTTCCTTCACTAAAACTGTCTCCTTGTCTACATATTGACTTACCGTTTACAAAAACATTATTACTGCCGCTAATGCAGAAATGTGGTATAGCTTCTCCACAGTAGTCTCCTAACCTCACTATTCCTTTGTTCAATTTAAGTCGATCCTTTCTGCTTTCAGTTTTATTCCACTTTTTGTCATTTCTATCTCTGATTTTCCTACTTTGAAATTTAATTTATCCACTACAGAAATTTCAAGATTCTTGCTCTCTTTGTCATACAATGGCTTTAACCTTCCTTCTGGGTGGTTATGCGATATTATTATTGACGTCGCTTTTCTTATTAATGCCTTTCTTGTTACTTCTCTTATGTAAAAAGGTACCTTATCCACTGTACCAGTGAACACTTCTTCCCCCTTTAAACGGCACTTTTGATCAAAATATATTATTTTCATCTTTTCCTCCTCTGAATAACCAATACTCACCCTTAAATATTTTACGATGGTTTCCAAGTTATCCATTACAGGTCCTTTCTTTAACTCTTCTCTTGGTACTCTCTTTGCAGCTTCCTTTAGGCATAAAATTACTGCTACTGTAGAGTCGGTTATCCCTTCTATAGTTTTCAAGTCATCTATTTCCTGGCCTAAAACTCCTCCTATTCCAAAATTATCTATTAGCTTTCTAGCAATAATTCGAGCTTCTTCCCTGTCATGCACTGCACTTAGAAACGTTTCTATTACTTCACGATCAAGTAGAGCTTTACCGTTGCTTTCTAATGCTCTGAATTCTATTTCTTCTCTACGATCTTTCTTATTATTCATAAAAATTACCCTTCACTAATAACAAAATGTTTTTATATATTTACTGCTGTTTTTTGTCAGCATTGGCATAAAGCCATAGCTTTTGAGTGAAGTCAAATCAATTTTTAAATCTTTTTTACTTATTTTTTCATCAAAAAGTAAAAATGTTAATAGATACTGATTTTTTTATTTTAAATTTGTTGAATTTCGTCTAAAGAGATGCCCACTGTTTTTAAAATAATATTGATAGAAATTCCTTCCTTAACTAAATTCTTTGCAATTTTCATCTTTTCTACTCTCTTCACTTTCTCTTTGCAAACTTGTATGCTTTCAAACAGAGATTT
The DNA here is from genome assembly GCF_947251755.1 of Wolbachia endosymbiont (group A) of Philonthus cognatus. Lineage (NCBI taxonomy): Bacteria > Pseudomonadati > Pseudomonadota > Alphaproteobacteria > Rickettsiales > Anaplasmataceae > Wolbachia > Wolbachia endosymbiont (group A) of Philonthus cognatus. The sequence goes on along the minus strand of NZ_OX366388.1, from coordinate 1,033,302 downwards.
TATTAGTACATGACGTAATTCTTGGCTTTTAATCTTTTTGTATTCTTCTATTAACCTTGATAGTTCCACTTCACTATTCTCATTTTCTCTTGTTTCTGGAAGCAGACCTGTAATATTAATTAATAGTACCTTTGCTATTTCATCTAACATTTCAAGTGAAACAGCAGCTCGTCCTTGTTCATATTCATATATTCTTTGATTTATTATGCCTACTTTACTTGCTAAATCTTCTTGAGTGTATCCTCTTCTCAACCTCCATTCTTTTATTCTTTGACCTACTTTATACGGAATAGAAATTTTTTTCTCATCATTATCATATTCATCAATAGATAAACTGGTCGTTTGAGAGATAATATGAGCAGAAACTCCTTCCTTAACTAAACCCTTTGCCACCTCTACTTTTACTGCCTTTCCACTTTCTTCCTCACTAATACGGATGAATTTAGTTAATAAATAAAACGTTTCACGTAATTCTTGGTCCTTAATCTCTTTATGTCTTCTTACTAGATTTAATATCTCTTCTTCCTCATACCTTTCCTCATTTGATACTTCTTGTCCGCAAGCTAGATCTCTAGCAGTTGTTGATAATGCTTCTGCTAATTCATATAACTTCTTAATTGAAATTCTGCGTGTTCCTTTTTCATATTGCAGTATTACCTGATATGTTGTATCGATTTTTTTTGCTAAATCTTTTTGAGTATATCCCTTTGCTAACCTACGATTTCTTACTTCCTGTCCTATTACTTTGTAATCTAAAAAATTAGAGCATTTATTCTCTTTTTTCACATTTTATACTCCATAACCAGAAGAGCTGTTACGTATACTTAATTGGGAACCTTTTTGACAAACTGAACTCATCTCCTTTCAAACAATTTTTCTATATCACTTAGTTTCATTTCTATATAAGTTGGTCTTTCATGACCAGAATATGGAGTTTTCTCAATTTGTCTTAGTATCTCATTCATCTCTTCCAATTTCATTTTTCTTCCTGCTCCATGGCAAGCGATTGTGGCTGATATTTTATTCACCTTATCCTCTATTGGCAACGTATCTTCCATTTCCATTAACTTATCTACTATATCAACTAGCATCTCTTTTATATCTATTGTTCCCAAGATTGCAGGTATTTCTTTTATCGTTACTTTATCTTCTGATTGTATTTCAATATCAAAACCCATTTCAAAAAGCTCATCTTTATAAGTTTTAACCATCCCCATTCCAGCTTGGTTTTTAATTTCAACTGTTTCAGGAAGAAGTTTTTGTCTTTTTATGCTTGATTTTTGCTTTAAGCACTCGTATATCAACCTCTCATAGGCTGCATGTTGATCTACTATAATCAGCCTATCTCCAGCCTCAGCAATAATGTAAGTATTGTGGACCTGACAACGTGCATATCCTAGGGGATGATCCTCTACCAAATCAATTTGCTTCCTTTCTAAAACCATCGTTCCCTTTTGGGGTGAGGATTCTCCATACTTAAAAGTTTCTGGTAAGCTTTGCCTTCTTTCATCTGGTGCATTGAACTCTTTCATTAGACGATTTTCTAAAAGACTTGGTCTCTTTTCATAAAACTCTTTTTGATCTTTTTTCTCTTGACTATCAATCTGCTCTTGGCTTTTACTATCATTAAAAATTAGCTCCTCTTCAATACCTTGATCACCCGCTGCAAATCTCGTTGATAGTGTTTTTATTATCCCTCTTCTCACTATTTCATATATTAGCCTTTTATTCTGAAATCTTACTTCCGATTTATTTGGATGCACATTTACATCTACTTGGTCATATGGTACTTCTAAATGCAACACTGCAAAAGGATACCTATTGTTTGGAATAAAATCGTGATACGCATATCTAATTGCACCAACAAGTAGATTGTCTTTTATTGGCCTTCCATTAACAAACGTATAAATCTGAGTTGAGTTGCCACGATTGACATTAGGTTTACAGATGTGTCCCTTAAGTTTGATGCCTTCTTCTTCCTCTTTAACTTCCAGTGAATTGCTTTGAAATTCTTCTTCTATTTCACATAATCTGTTGAACAGCGAAGTTTGCTTAACATATTTTAAGAGCTTTTTATTACCAGAAGTGAGAGTAAACCCAATACTATAATTAATCATCGCTAAGTTATTCACAATATCAACAATACTTTGTGTTTCTGCCCTTTCGGTTTTTAGAAACTTTAGTCTATTTGGTGTAGCAAAAAATAAGTCACGAACTTCAATATATGTACCTTGCAACAAAGAACAAGGGGTAATCTCTCTTATTTTTTCTCCTCCCTCATACCTTATAGACCATGCTTCCTTTGCTCCACTTGCCTTAGACGATAATTTCATTCTGCTTACTGCTGCAATTGAAGGTAAAGCTTCTCCCCTAAACCCAAGGTGCTTGATTTCTATTAACTCACTATCGCTTAATTTTGAAGTGGCATGCCTCATAAATGCTAGTTCTAAGTCGTCCTTTTCTATTCCATTTCCATCATCTGTCACAGTTATAAGGTTACGTCCACCACTTTCTATTTTGATCTCTATCTCTGAACTTCCAGCATCTATTGCATTTTCTACTAATTCCTTTACTACACTCGCTGGCCTTTCTATTACCTCTCCCGCTGCTATACGATTTATAGTTTTTGTGTCTAAAAGAATTATTGCCATATTTTCAACTCTCAGTCTGATCAGTTTAATATCAATTAAAATCAGATTGTCTATTAAATTCTATTCTAAGCCCTTTCATGAAGATCATTAGAATTATGTATAATTATTAATGATTTTTAAGTGGATTTCCTATTGTTCTTTCTAAGTTCCTTGGTGCACGTAACGATTATTCTTTAAAAAGAATATTGGCTACTGAGAAGAATGAAGACATCTTCATCAGAAAAAAAAGGGGCAAAAACAGAGAAAATTGACGTAGCTACTTAAGGCAGGTGTCTCTATTGCAGCTGAGACAACTGATCTACTCATGATCAAATGAAAAAGTTATAAGCATACAGATTGGATTACAGTATCTTTTTTAAGAAGAAGATTTATCTTGCTTAAAAACTTGTAGATACTATATTTTACATAAATTCTTCATGCGAGGCCTTTATGTTTACTAATAGAATATCTAATAATCTGGATCAGCTACAATTTTTTGTAGAGTTTTTAAATGAAAATTATGAAACTCAGAAACATCTTAGTCTTACACCACTACATTTAGCAGCAGGAAATGGTCAGTTGGATTTAGTCAACACTTTATTAGGAGAAGGTTTAGATATTAATTCAGAGATTAAGTACGATGCCTTTACGCCACTGTATTTTTCAATTGCAAAAAATCGCTTAGAGATGGTTAACTTTCTTATTGCTCATGGAGCAGATGTAAACCATAAGACCATTCTAGGCTTTACACCTTTAAGTTTTGCATCCCAGCAAGGATATTTAGATATAGTCAACACCTTGATTGCAAATGGAGCAGATCTTAGTACTAAAACAGATAAACTTAATACACCTTTACACCTAGCAGCAGAGAATGGTCATCTAGATATAGTAAATGTTTTTATTGAAAAGGGATTAGATGTTAATGCTGTAAATAATGATCGAGCAAGACCTTTGCATTCTGCAGTACAAAATGGTAACCTCGAAGTAGTTAAAGCTCTTATTTCACAAGGGTCTAATATTAACGCTGGATCTTCAGGCATAGGTAATCATAAAGTTGATGCAAACATTACACCCTTACATCTGGGAACACAAACTGGTAGGTTAGATATAGTTAAAGTTCTGCTTGAAGCGGGAGCAAACGTTAATGCAAAAACAGATGATAAGATTACACCTCTACATTTAGCAGCAGAACGTAATCACTTTGGAGTAGTTAAGTCTCTTCTTCTCGTAAGGGGAATTGATGTTAATGCTAAGGACCACGATAATTCCACAGCTTTACATATAGGATCTCAGAATGGTCACTTAGAAGTAGTGAAGCTACTAATAGAGAAAAAAGCCAATGTTAATGCTAAAAAAAACGAAGGTTTTACACCTTTGCATCTAGCAATTCAGCAAAGTCATTTCGAGGTGAGTGATTTTTTAATTAAAAATGGAGCAAACATTAACACCGTGGATGATCAGAATTGGACTCCTTTACATAATGCAGCATATAATGGTTTTTCTTTAAAAATAGTAGAGAGCTTAATTGCAAAAGGAGCAAATATAAATGCAAAGATGGATGATGGTAGAAGAGCTCTACATTTGGCAGCAGAACATAATCGCTTGGAAATAATGAATTTCTTGATTGAAAATGGAGCAGATATTAATGCTCTAGATAACAGAAGTTGGACTCCTCTACATTGTGCAGCATATGATGGTAATTTAGAAGTTGCTAAATCTTTGCTTGATAAAGGAGCAGACATTAATGCTAAAACAGTTAAAAGTACTACACCTCTACACTTTGCAGTAGACCATGATCATTTAGAGGTGGTTGAATTGCTCTTAGAAAAGGAAGCAGATATTAATGCTTTAGATCACACAAATTGGACTCCTTTACATTTTGCAGCAGAAAAAGGTTATGATCAGATAGCAACCGTTCTATTGAAACATGGTGCTGATGTAAATGTAAAAGAAAATCAAAATAAAGGCACAGCCCTACATCTTGCAGCTCAATATGGTCATCCTAAGGTAGTTAAAACTCTTATTATAAATGGAGCGGATGTTAATGCAAAAATGGATAAAAATGCTACGCCTTTACACTTAGGGGCACAAATTGGTAATTTAGATATAGTTAGGTCTCTACTTATGAGCGGAGCATACTTTAATGCTAGAGCTGAAGGAGGTAGATATGTTTTACCATTACACTTTGCAGAAAGAAAAGGAAACCCAGAAGTTATAAAATTACTAAAATTGACTGAGAAGTTATTTAAGGCTATAGAAGATAATAATTATTTAGGAATTGAGAGTTCCATTAGAGATGGAGCAATCATTGATTCGAAGAACGTGGATGGAAGAACGCCATTACATTATGCTGTTAATAATGGGCACATAAAAGTTGTAAATATCTTGCTAGCAAATGGAGCTGATGCTACTAAAGTTACTAACAAGGGTAATACACCATTACACACTGCTGCTTCCAAAGGTCATAAAGAAATTATTGAAGCTTTGTTACAACGTGTAAGCCACAATAAATTGAGTGATTTTATTAATGCTAAAACAATAGTTAAAGGCACTACATCGTTGCATGTTGCTACTGAAAATAGCTTTTTCGAAGCTGTAAAATCTTTATTAAAACATGGTGCAATTTATAACATCAAGAATAAAGAAGGTAAAGCACCACTTGATCTTTCTCGAGACCAAAATATTACTAACCTATTGAAATTACTAGAAGAGCTGTTTGAGAATGCAAAAAATGGTAATGTTGAAATTATCAGTAAGCTGAGAGCAATAAAACCCGATGAGCGCGTAGCTGTAACAAATGCTCGTGATGATCAAGGCAAGTCATTAGTCCAGGTTGCAGTAATCAATAAACACTCAAACCTTGCAAGTAGATTATTAGAAATATTAAAAAGTCCAGATCAGAGTTTACAAGATGTCAGCGTAGAAAATCGAGTAAAGAGTTTAAAGTTATAGCTCTCTTAAATGAAACTCTAATGAGGGTGCCAAGATCTAGAAAATATACAAAAATTTTGTTACAAAATAGTGAAATTTAGGAGGATTTTAAAAATATGCTAAATAATAATATTAACAAAGAATTAGAAAAAGCAGTCTATGAACGAAACTTAGAAAAAGTTAAAGCTCTTTTGTCTGCAGGTGCTAATGCTAACCTTAGAGTAGAAAGGAATAGAGATACGTTACTTCATACTACTAGTAGTGTAGAAATTACTAAAGAGCTTTTGTTAGGTGGTACCGAAGTCAATTCAAGAAACATGTATAGTGAAACTCCACTACATTCTGCTATAACACTGGGGAAGGAATTAGAATTAGTTAGAGAACTTCTGAAACATGGTGCTGATGTAAATGCAACAAACCGTAAAGGCAATACTGCACTGAACCATGCTGTAAAAAAAAGTGGTAAAAATCTGGAAGTAGTTAAAGAACTATTAGAATATGGAGCTGATATTAATATAAGAAATCGTGAACGACGGCTTTATGATAATTGTTCCACATCTTTAGATAACGCTGTAAGTGATCTAGCATGCGCTAAATTGTTGATTAAATTTACTTTAGTAAGGAACTTCAATAAGGATTACGGAAAAATTATTGACTTATCTCCTTATAAAGGATGCAGTAATTACAGTAAATTATCAAGTTATCTAGATGACTGTGTTTGTGAAATTCTTCAAATGAAAACAGATGAAATAAAAGATAGCCTTCCACTATATGAATTTGTTACAAATAACTTCAACATACATGTACTATATAATAATCAATTATCTGTAAGACTAGCAAAAATTGATTATTCCATACGCTATCCTATATATAATGATATCATATTAGATAAGGTAAAACCTTTTTTAGAAAGAGCAGATTTGTTAAATAAGTTAAGTAAGATACAATTTTATACTAAATTAGATGTGGCAGATCAAGATGCCAAAGAAAAGAAAATTATTCTGGATCATGATTCTACATATAATATAACTGAATATCTATCTAATGATAACTTGTTAAACTTTATAGTAGCGTTTGATGATTCCAATAAACGTACTTTTCAATCTTTAAGTTCCTTAAATAATCTCGTCGAGCCTGGTACAAGACTTTATGAAACTTCTATAAGTAATGATACCAAACGTGCAAGATTAGAATAAATACATTTTTTGTCAGTACTAGAGTTTTTTATGAACAACAATTAGTCGTATGGTTCCAGAGAGGTGATACATAAGAGATTGCTATAATGCCAAAACACTAAACTTAGTGCTTTTTTATGTAAGTTGATCATCATTTCTCTTTGTTGTTTTCAAACGGGTTATTATTAGTAGGTGTTACTAAAAATTTAAACAACCAACACATTTCCCACACCCAAAATCAAATGTTGTGAAGGCTTTTCGTCCTGAAATTGCAGGATTAGTAGATATTCTCTCAAAAATATTTTATTAACAAAAGATGCTATTTTAAATTTTGCCATATTAAGTAAACTTTGCTATTCTAATACTGGTGTAAATATATCTCAGAGAGGGTTTATGCATGTACCTAAACAACAAACCAGTTTTTATCAAGAAGATAAACAGTTTTTATCACGTTCTTACACATCAAAAGAGGAGTTTATTAGAGAATATAAAAAGCTCTACCGCAGAAAAGCAAAAGCTGAAGAACTTTATCTCCTGGTTTTAACTGAACTCGAAGAGGCAATATCAGATGGTAATGTCGACAGCTTAAAAAAATTAAGCAATTTTATTGATTACATAAGTGATGCAGAAGATCAAGTAACTTTGAGAGACTATTATGATAATGCTAACAACCCTGTTAAGAGTACTAACTTAGTTATCTTAGCTTGTAAACACAATAAGGTAAAGATTTTAGAATACCTACTTGGCAATAATAGTAAAATTCTCAGTAATTTATCTGTTGGCATCAGAGAAACTACTATATTACCAGATGATGAGGATGAAACATGCCATAATGCGTTTTATTATGCTATACGTTCAGGTAATGTTGAACTTCTTGATACACTCATTAATAAATGGCCAGGTAATTATTTTGCTGTTCATTTCAGGGAATTAGATGAAATTCTTTCACGAGCTTATGGGGAATTAAAACTAAAGAACGTATTCTTGTCAGAAGAGATAGAAATTTTTGTTGAAAATAAGTTGATAAACCTCCGTTTTTTCTCTAGTGCTTCTGGACAAGATCAGAATGTGAAGAGTTATCTTAATAACATAAGAGAGCGGATTGAGTTAGTACTTCAAAATATTAGCCTGTTAAAGGCAGAGTATTCAAACACAGAAAAAGTAGATGAAAAGTTTTTATTCATAGCAAAATTTATTGCACAAAATATTCATATATTAAAGCGGCAGTTGAAATCAACCTACGATAGACTACCTTGGGAAGAAATGGAATTTTGTTTGATCAGTTTTGTTTCTTCTCACATAAAACGACAGGAAATGAATCTATTCTATAATGCCACATTGAATAAAAGTAAAATACTAGACCACTTGGAAAATTTTGCAAAGAAACTTAAAGAAGAAAAAGATATTATAGAAGGTGTGGACATTGGTAAATTTGCTGATCTCCCGAAGTTAAAACGTGAGAGGGTTGTTGCAGAGATCGTTAGCAATTATCCTCAATTTGGAGAGTTGTATAGCGATTATCAACAAATTAGGGATATTCATTCTTTAGAGAAAATAAGTGATTATATAAAGTTGGCATTATCAGCTAATCCTAAAGAAAGGGAAGGACAGTTAATTATTACAAGGGTTTTACAGGTTATTGGTGAATATTTAAAAAACACTCTAGAATCTCCCAAGTTATCTAGCACTACAAGCGAGCTTCTTCTACTATCATTACCAAAGAACACAAGAGAAGTCATTATAGATTTACGTAATTCACTATCACATGCTTACTCGCTCTCTAAAAGAACAGAGATTGAGGAAAATACAGATGTTAACTTTTTTATTGGTGTTCAAAATGATACTAAAAGAATCGATAATGTAATTACTGATATTCTTTACAATAACAAGATTAAAATAGTCATAATGTTGCTAAAGAAAATTACCAGTAGTGAAAACTTAGACGAGATAAAAGAAGTTGCTGGAATATTTAGTAACGTTGAATTAGATGAAATGATTACAGAGAGTTTTAAAGTGATGGAACATGATAAGCTTGAAAAACTCATAAAAGAATTAAGCAATAATATAACTGAAAAGACGAATTATGAAAAGGAGCTGTTTAATAAAATTGATAACATAATCAATTTTGCAAAAACTAAATCAAAAAATATCAGAACTGATTATGTTACGGCGTTTATATCATTAAAGAGCTTAGATGTTGATTTGAATGACAATAAGATTGACCATAATGTTATTAGAGGAATAAAATTCTTTGCTAATAAAACACTAGAGAATATTCCTTCCCAAATAGAGTCTCACAATCTTAAAGAAATAGCCGAACTATCAATGAAAATTTCTCATAGTGTTAGGTCAAGAATACAGGATGACAACCTTGATAAAGTAAATAGATTAACTTGTGAGATTTTTTACATTGCTGAACTTGGAACAGGTGACCTTAAATGGATTGAGGAATTAAGAAACAAGTTGAATGAGAAAGGTTCGTTCACTCCTATACATAAACAAAGGAAGGCTTACAACATAACAGAAGAAAAATACAATAACCAGCTTGAACTGAAGTTATCTGAACTGAAAAGTATTTTGAGGAATAACGCATTAAGTGGCAAGTTAACTGAAAAGCTTCCTTCCTACAAGAGGAATAAAAAGTTGCAAGCAGTAGTAGAAATGCTTGTTCTGGATATAATGTCAATTTTAGGTAGATCAGAGAAGCATCTAGAAAACAATCTACTTTTTTTAGATGATAACACTCCTTTATTAACTGGAAAATGTTTGCGTAATCATTTAGCACACGATAATACCTTAGTTGATGTATTGTTATCTGATCCCTCAATAGCAGTTATCTTGAACGCTAAAAAACTTATTTCAGAAAATGTAATAAAAAGTAAGAAGAAAATTGGCAAGTCGGTAAGAGATGATCCTTCCAAGCTGAAAGATAAATACGATCAAAACCTTATCACTATTACTAATCAGGAAAAAATGTTTGCTGCGTTGGAAGAAGGAAATCTTGAAGACTTAAAGAGTTATCTCAAAAAAGGAGCAGACATCAATGCTAGAAGTATTAACTCATGGACTACATTACATTTTGCTGCTAAGGGACCTAGTCTTGAAATTATAAAATTTGTTCTTAATCAAAATTTAGACGTTAATGTTAAAGATATTAATGGTCAAAGCCCACTACATATTGCTGCTGCATATGGAAGGAAAAATATTGTGGAATTTTTTATAGGAAAAACAGGTGTATATGTTGATGATCTAGATAATAGTGGCAAAACATCACTACATATTGCAGCTAAAAATGGTCACAAAGATGCTGTTGAAATTCTACTAAAAAATAATGCTAATACTAATACCAAAGATATAGCTGGTTTTTCACCTTTACACTATGCAATAAAAAACAATCATATTGATGTTGCTAAGATTATGCTGGAAAAAGAAGCGAATGTTGACATCAACGAAACTATGGGTGGCTTTACTTCACTACATATAGCTGCAGAAAGTGGTTATCTAGGGCTAGTTAATTTTTTACTGAAAAATGAGGCAAATGTTAATGCAAGAAACGATAAGGAGGGAATACCATTACATACAGCAGCACTAAATGGCCACCTAGAAGTAGTGAATGCTTTAATTCTCAAAGGAGCCGATGTTAACTCCAGAGTTATAGATGGTTGTACACCATTACACTATGCAATAGAAAACGGTCATGAAAAGATAGCTAATATTTTATTGAAGCATGGAGCTAATGTTAATGTTGTTGACAAAACCTATAATAACACACCTTTGCACTACGCAGCAAAAGATGGACATGAGAAAATTGTTAAGGCTTTACTGACAAATAAGGCAAATGCTAGTATTGCCACTGTGGAAGGTATAACCCCACTACATTTTGCAGTGCAGAGTGGCCACTTGAAGATAGTTGTTGCTCTTCTCGAGCATGGGGTTAACATTCGCGCTAAAGATAAAAATAATGCTACGCCATTACACTATGCAGCAGAGAGTGGTCATAAGGCAGTTGCTGAGCTTTTAATAAAAAATGGAGTAGAAATCAATGATAAAGCCAATAATAATCTAACACCATTACATGTAGCTGCTCTGAAAGGTCACAAAGATATTATTGAACTCCTAATAAGAAATAAAGCTGAAGTTAGAGCTCAAGACATTAAGGGTAGTACACCATTACATGCAGCTGCGATGAATGGTAGCAAAGATATTATTGATCTTCTAATAAAAAATAAAGCTGAAGTTGATGCTAGAACTAATGATGGCATGACGCCATTGCATGTAGCTGCTCTAAGTGGACATAAAGACGCTATTGCTTTTCTAATCAAAAGTAAAGCTGAAGTCAATACTAGTGCTAATTATGGTCTTACACCTTTACATGCAGCTATTGTAGGGGGTCACAAAGATATTGTGAACCTTTTAATAAAAAATGAAGCCAAAGTTAATATGGAAGGTATTGCAGGTAGTACACCATTACATGTAGCTGTGGAGGAAGGTTATAAAGAAATCGTTGGAATTTTGGTAGCAAATAGAGCCAATGTTAATGTTAAGAGTAACAACCTAACACCATTGCTTTCTGCTATTAAGCATAATCATAAGGAAATCGTTGAAGTTCTTGTAGAAAATGGAGCTAGTGTTAATGCAGAAGGTGGTGAACCTTTATCATTAGCAGTGCTCGCTGGTTATAGGGATATTGTAGAGATTTTGCTAAAAAACAAGGCCCGTACTAATATGAAAGGTCCTGAAGATGCTACACTATTACATTTGGCTGCTAAAAGAGGCCACAAGGAAATAGTAAATGCTCTGATAGCAAGGGGAGCCAATGTTGATGCTATGACTATTAATAGTACAACACCATTATATCTTGCGGCACAAGAAGGCCATGAAGAAGTTGCTGAAATTTTGATAGCAAACAAGGCTAACGTTAACTTTGTAAATGTTGAAGGTGCTCCACTACATATAGCTGCAGGACACGGCCATGTTAATGTTATTGAAGTCCTATTAAGTAATGGAGCAAAAGTTAATGTTAAGGACAATAAGAGCAGAACACCTTTAGAATTAGCAGTTGCACATGGTCATTTGCAAGTGGTTAAAATGTTACTGCAGTATAAAAAAGTAGATATGAATGCTAAAGGCAATGATGATTGGACTATACTGCACATTGCTTCACAGGAAAGTAACTTGGAAATGGTAAAATGTCTAGTAGATGAAGGGTCTAATATTAATGCTAAAAATGCCTCTGGATCAAAGCCTATACACATTGCAGCTAGAGAAGGTTATAAAGATACCGTAGAGTTTTTCCTTAGCAAGGGGTTGAGTATTAATGAGCTTGGTACAGCTAACCAGACATTACTACACTATGCTGCAATGAAAGGTCGGTTAGAAGTTGTAAAGTATTTGATAGCACAAGGTGCTGACGTTAATGCTAAAGATACTAATGGCTTAACCCCTATGCATATTGCTGCTAATTTTGGTTATAAAGACGTTATTGAAGTTTTATTAAAAAATGGTGCAGTTTATAACGCTGTTGACAAGCTTTGTAGAAGACCATTAGAAATGACTAACGATAAAGACGTTATCAATCTATTAGCATCAACTGAGAAATTATTTGAGGCTGTAAAACGTAATAGCTCTTCAGAGGTTGAGAATTACATTAAAGCAGGAGCGTTTGTTAATGCCAAAAATGCTGATAGTGTAACACCATTATATTATGCTGCATGGAAGGGCTATGATGGAGTTGTCAATATTCTATTACAAAATAAAGCTAATCCTAATGTGGTTGGTAACAAGGGGTTTACTCCTCTGCATTATGCTGCTAAGTTCTCTCACTTAAAAGTTGTAAAGGCCCTATTGTCTAATGGTGCAGTATACAATGCTGTCTCTGACAGTGGGAAAACACCATCAGATTTTACTGTGGATAAAAGTATAACTAGCTTATTTAAACTAGTCAGTGAATCATTTAAAAAGGTTAAAGATGGTAATGCTCAAGTTATTAATGACCTAAATAAGATAAAGGATATTGATAAAGTAAAAGCAGTGATGAGTGCTCGTAATAGAGAGAACAAAACGTTAGTAGTTGCTGCAGTACATAGTAACTTTTCAAAAGTCGAGCAGTTGAAGCAGATATCGCAAAGTGACGTATCCGCTCAGATTGATACAGCTTTAGTGCTCTTGAATCAAGGCAATTACCAAAAAGCCTTAAGTATTTTCAGAAGCGCATTTGAAAGAAGAAAAGAAATACTAGGACCAGACAATCCTGGTACTTTAGATATTCAGACATATATAGCCAAAGTGCTATATAAGCAAGGAATTTACCAAGAAGCTTTAAATATGCTTAAAGAGATTTTTCAGAAACAAAAAGAAATGCTGGATTTAAACGATAAGGATACTTTAAGTACAAGAAGTACAATCGCTTTAGTGCTGCATAGACAGGGGAAAGATGAAGAAGCTTTTAATATTTATCAAGAAGTCTATCAGAGACAAAAGGAAATACTAGGGTCAAATCATTCAGATACCTTAAATACTCAGTTTCACATGGCATTAGTATTAGATAAACAGGGAAAATATGAAGAAGCGTTAAATATCAATAGGGCAGTTTTTGAAAAGAGGAAAGAAACACTAGGTACACATGATCTAGCCACTGTGAGTGCCAAAAATAATATAGCAATGGTACTAGCTAACCAAGGTAAATACGAAGAGTCCTTAAAAATCTATAAAGAGGTTTTTGAAAAGAAGAAAATAATTTTAGGTATTAATCATGCTGATACCTTGAGAACGTTACATAACATTGCTGGGGTACTCTTCAATCAAAATAAATATCATGAAGCCTTGAAAGCTTTTCAAGAGGTTTTAAATATCCAGAAAAAAGCTTTACAACAAAATCACCCAGAAACCTTGAATACTCAATACAACATAGCAAATGTACTTTTTGCTCAAGGGAAATGGATCAGCGCACTTAAAGTCTACAGAGAAAGTTTTGATCAAAGAAAAGCTGTTTTTGGACCAAGTCATCCGAGTGTTTTAGATATTTTAAAAAAGATAGAGATGATTAATTTTAGATTTAAGCTTGAGGGTAGCGAAGCATCAGAGGTTCTCCAGCATCTGCAGAAAGATATCAACATTGCTGCTAGTAAAGGTGATATACGAACTGTTCAGCGTCTGTTAAAAGATGGAGCTGATGCCAACGATAAAGATATTGATGGAAGAACACCGTTGCATTACGCTGTTAGCAATGGACACATAGATATTGTAAACATCTTACTAACAAATGGAGCTAATGTTAGTCAAGTTACTAATAAAGGTAATACACCATTACACACTGCTACTTCCAAATGTTACAAAGAAATTGTTGAGGTTCTGTTACAACATATCAGTCGTGATAAATTAAATGACTTTGTTAATGCTAAAACTACTTCTAGTGGTACTACATCACTTCATGTTGCAGCTAAAGGTGGCTCCTTGGAAGTTGTAAAATCTTTATTAAAACATGGTGCAATTTATAACATCAAGAATAAAGAAGGTAAAGCACCACTTGATCTTTCTCGAGACCAAAATATTACTAACCTATTGAAATTAGTAGAAGAGCTGTTTGAGAATGCAAAAAATGGTAATGTTGAAATTATCAGTAAGCTGAAAGCAATAAAACCTGATGAGCGCGTAGCTGTAACAAATGCTCGTAATGATCAAGACAAGTCATTAGTCCAGGTTGCAGTAATCAATAAACACTCAAACCTTGCAAGTAGATTATTAGAAATATTAAAAAGTCCAAATCAGAGTTTACAAGATGTCAGCGTAGAAAATAGAGTAAAGAGTTTGAAGTTATAGCTCTCTTAAATGAAACTCTAATGAGGGTGCCAAGATCTAGATCATTTAGAAAATTATAGTGGGCTTTACATCTTATTAATTATAAATTAACTTACTATCTAATCAATCCCTAAGTCATGTATGAGTAACATTTTGATAATATTAGCAGCAGGAAAGAGCAGTAGAATGAATTCTGAATATTCAAAAGCGTTGCACCAAGTGGGAAATCTTACTCTTTTAGAACATATAATTTCTAATGCAAAATCGCTGAGTCTAAAAAGCTTATCAATTGTTGTTAACAACTCCCTTCTAAAAGATTTAGAAAGGTTTGATACCCTAAAAAGTATAATCGATCAATACAATATAAAACTAATAATTCAAGAAGATATTACAGGTACTGGCACTGCAGTTAAAATTGCTCTAGAAAATCTGGAGGAGTTATCTGATCAAGACATAGTTTTAGTACAGTATGGAGACACTCCTTTTATATCTAGCGATACAGTTATGAAAATGACTGATTGTTTAAAGTATAATAATTTAGTTCTTCTTGGATTCAATAGTCAAGATGAACAATATGGAAGATTAGTAATTGATAATTACGGAAATGTTCAAAAAATCCTAAAAAATGGAGATAAAATGCTTCTTGCAAACTCTGGAATAATGGCTTCATATGCTAAAGATCTCTTTACCTTAGTAAAAGAAATAAAATTTAATAATTCGACCAATGAATATTGTCTTAATGATATAGTGCCCATTGCAGCAAACAATAACTTGAGTGTAGGTTATGTAGTTTCTGATGAAAGAGAAGCAATGGGAGTAAATAATAAGGAGGATTTGATTAAAGCCGAACACTATTTTCAAGAAAGAAGGCAGCCAACTTTTATTTCATAACTACATTTTTTTATTCATTAATTTAAGTTGACATTTGTTTTATACTGGTTTTATAATACCTTTTAATTCTTACTTGTAAGATAATTGGTACGACAAATTTTCCTAGTTGTAGTAGAGGGTATACATGGGGATATTAATAACAGGTGCTGCAGGTTTGATAGGGTCAACCTTGGTGAAAAAGTTAGAAAACCAAGGCCATGAAGTAATAAGCTGCGATATTAGGTTTCGCGATAATCCACTCAGTTTTTTTTCAGAAGATATAGTACCACTACTTGCTCAGTGTACAGGAATCATTCATCTGGCTGCAATTTCTCGAGTTATACATGGTGAACTTTATCCTACACTGTGTCAAAAAATTAATGTTGATGGTACAATGCGGTTTTTAGGGTTATGTAAGTCACTTCCAAATAAACCATGGTTTATATATGCAAGTAGTAGGGAAGTCTATGGAGAGCAGAAGGAACTGCCAGTTACAGAATCTGCTAGTATCGATCCAATAAATAATTATGCAAAAGGTAAAGCATTTATTGAGGAACAAATAACAAGTTCAAAAGATTTTAATGTAGCAATATTACGCTTTTCAAATGTATACGGTGGTTTACTAGATCATAACAGTAGAGTAATTCCTGCACTCTGTATTAATGCATTAAGAGGTGATCCAATTAAAATAGAAGGTAAAGAATGTGTTTTTGATTTTACCTATTTGGATGATGTTATAGAGGGTATATGCTTAACTGTTAAATATTTACAAAGCGAAAAATCTTCTCTTCCTGCTATTCATCTTACTACTAATAGCCCATGTACTTTAGAAAACTTAGCAAAAACAATATTAAAAGTCACGAAAAGTGATTCTAGAATTGATTTTTATCCTCCAAGAAATTTTGATGTAACTAAGTTCCATGGTGATTTTACTAGAGCTAAAGAGCTACTTGGTTGGTCTCCAAAACATTCATTAGAAGTAGGATTAAGTAAATTTATAAAAAGTCTACAAAACAATACACAAGAATATCCTAACAATATAGATATGGTAATATATGAAAATATTAAAAGTTATTCATGGTTACCCTCCTTATTATAGTGCTGGTTCAGAGGTTTATAGCCAAACTCTTGCTCATGAACTAGCAAATAACAATGAGGTACAAGTATTTACTAGGTATGAAAATAGCTTTTTACCTGATTTTTATTACACTACAGTACTAGATCGTAGTGATTCCAGAATCCTACTGCATTTAATTAATATACCCATAGCTAAATACCGTTACAAATTTATTAATGAAGAAGTAGATATACAATTTAAAAGAGTAATAGATAACTTTCAGCCAGATCTTATACATTTTGGTCATCTTAATCATCTATCAATTACTTTACCAGAAATTGCTTTTAAAGAAAATATACCTACAATTTTTACGCTACATGACTTTTGGTTAATGTGTCCAAGAGGAAGGTTTATTCAACGCAATTCTGAAGATTTGTTACGGCTTTGTGATGGACAAAAGGATCAAAAATGTGCAACCCAATGTTACAAAGGATATTTTACAGGAGATGAAGAATTCCTGAATTCAGACCTAAATTATTGGGAACAATGGGTTGCAACTAGAATGAAGCACACAAGGAAAATAATAGACTATATAGATTACTTTATTTCCCCATCGAAATTCTTGATGGATAAATTTACTCAGGATTTTAATGTTCCGATAAACAAAATTTCTTATCTTGATTATGGTTTTGATCTCAATCGTCTTAAGAATAGAAATAGAATACAAGAAAAAGAGTTTATTTTCGGTTATATTGGTACTCATACTCCCGAGAAAGGTGTTGATCTATTATTGAAAGCTTTTTCTCACTTATCATCTAAAGCAAAACTTAGAATTTGGGGAGTAGCAAGAGAAGAAACTAAAGCTTTAAAGGCGATTTCCGATCAGTTTTCACCTGTTGTTAAAGAAAGAATAGAGTGGATGGGAAGTTACGATAACAAGAATATAGTTACTGACGTATTTAATAAAGTTGATGCAATAGTCGTTCCTTCAATTTGGGGTGAAAATTCACCGTTAGTAATACATGAAGCACAGCAACTTAGAATACCAGTTATAACAGCCGATTATGGTGGTATGGCAGAATATGTAAGAGATGGACTATTATTTAAGCACAGAGATGCAAGTAGTTTATCAGAAAAAATGCAAATCCTATCTACAGATCAGGGGTTATATAGTAAACTTACCCAAAAAGGCTATCCTTATACTGAAAATGGAAATATACCTTCTATAGGTGAGCATACTGAGAAACTTAACAAGATTTACCGTAATGCTATTGAAAAGAAAGGCAAATCAGTAGCTGTTAAACCTGGTCCTTGGAGAATTACTTTTGATACTAATCCAGATTACTGCAATTTTGCTTGTATAATGTGCGAATGTTTTTCACCATACAGCAAAGTTAAAGAAGAAAAGAAAGCTAAAGGAATAAAACCTAAGATACTGTCGATAGAAACTATCAGAAAAGTAATTAAGGAAGCAGCTGGCACACCTTTAAGGGAAATCATTCCTTCTACTATGGGTGAGCCTTTAATGTATAAAAGCTTTGATGAAATAATCAATTTGTGCCATGAGTTCAGCCTTAAGCTTAACCTCACAACCAATGGTTCTTTTCCTATTAAAGGAGCTAGAAAATGGGCTGAACTATTGGTACCAATTTTATCTGATGTTAAGATTTCCTGGAATGGGGCAACTAAAGAAACTCATGAAAGAATCATGAAAGGTTCAAAATGGGAAGTAGTGACAGAAAACTTAAAAACTTTCCTTGAAGTTAGAGATAAATACTTTAGCGATACAGGTGAAAGGTGTACCGTTACTTTACAATTAACATTTTTGGAAAGTAATTTACATGAACTCTATGACATAGTTAAGATGGCCATAAAAAACGGCATAGATAGAGTTAAAGGACATCATCTTTGGGCACATTTTGAGGAAATTAAGGATCTATCTATGAGAAGAGATGAGTTAGCAATTAGTAGATGGAACACGGAGGTGAGAAGGTTATACGAACTTAGAGATAATATGCTATTGCCAAATGGTAAAAAGATAAAATTAGAAAATTTCACAATCCTTTCTCAAGAAGGTATTAAGGATTTGGCTCCAGGTGGTCAATGCCCATTTTTAGGTAAAGAAGCATGGATAAACAATGAAGGAAAGTTTAGTCCTTGCTGTGCTCCAGATGAACTCCGTAAGACATTAGGAAATTTTGGTAATGTTAATGAGGTTAAACTCGAGGAAATATGGCAGAGTAGTGAGTACCTAAGCTTACAAAAGAATTATTTAAATTACAAATTATGCAAAACATGCAACATGAGAAAACCTTTGATCAATTAATCAAAGATAATCTTAAATCTATTAAAATTTCACCGTGTGAGAGTTTTCACGAGTTGCTAGGAAATCCTTTGTATGAAAATAGGTTTATAAAGGTTGGTAAATTTCATGAGCCCGGTCTTGCACCGGTTTATGATCAGACAGGTGCTTATCATATCAATGTAAGAGGAGAAGCAGTTTATCATAATAGATTTCTAAAAACTTTTGGATTCTACTTCAATAGAGCAGCCGTAGAAGATGATACAGGGTGTTACCATATTGATCCATCTGGATGTAGAGTATACAAACAGTCTTATCAATGGATTGGAAATTATCAGGAAGATGCTTGTGTAGTTAGAAGACATGATAAATGTTTTCATATTAATTTAAATGGCAACAGGATTTATCAGGAGGAATATGATTATGTTGGAGATTTTAAGGATGGTATCGCTGTAGTCTATAAGGATGGTAAAGCTACACATATTAATCATCATGGAAAGTTAGTACATAATAAATGGTATAAGAATCTTAATGTTTTTCATAAAGGGTATTCTATTGCAGAAGATCAACATGGTTGGTTTCATATAGATATTAATGGTGATCCTGTTTACCAGCAGAGATTTAAAATGGTAGAAGCATTCTATAATGGGATGGCAAAAGTTGAAACTTTTGAAGGTGTGTTAAGACAAATCGATATTACCGGAAATGTAAAGTTTAGTATTTTTGATTTAGGTAAAGAATCTCAAGTGCATAGGATTTCTGCAGAACTTTCAGCCTTTTGGAAAACTTACCTAACAAGCGTTGCTATTGAACTTGATTTGTTAAATATTTTACCTGCAACTATGCCGGTTTTATCTAAAAAGTTAAACATTATCGTACCAAACCTAGAAAGGCTGTTAAGGGCGTTGTGGGAAATAGGGTTTATTGATTATGATAAGAATAACGACTTGTGGCAACTATCATTAAAAGGTAAGTGTTTTAAGGAAATACCATTTTTGCCAAAAGCAGCAACAATGTGGGCGAGAGTTGCCGCTGAAAAGAATTGGTTAAAGATTGCTGATATACTAAAACAGGAGTCAATCTCTTCATTTGAATCTTTTAAGGAAAGAGAAGCATCAGAAGATAAGAAAATAGCGTTTTACCAAGCATTGCTAGGATATTCTAGGTTTGATACTAAAGAGTTTAATTCTAGGATTAATATAGATGGTGCTAAGAATATATTGCTATTTGGTGTACACTCTTTATTTCTTGCTTATTCTGATATACACAATAAAGGTTCTATAGACCTATATAACGAACATAAAGTGCCAAGACAGTTAGTAGAAAATTTAAAAGTCAAACTTATAACTCAGGAAGAACTATCAGCTACAAATTATGAATTAGGTGTCTTTTGCCGCTTTCTACAGCATTATGATGATGATAAAGTATTGTCTTATTTAAAATTGGTCAAAGGAATATCTCGTATTTTATTGATAGAAACTATTTTAGATTACCGCTCTCCAGCTGGAGGCTCTGTAGATATTAATGTAATGGTTGAAACAGGAGGTAAACTAAGAACATTAAGCGATTGGGAAAAAATACTCAAACAAGTAAAAGGATTCAAAATTTCTTCTGTTGTACCTTTAACAGATTACTTATCAGTCATTGATGTCAGGTGTTAATCATATGGAAATACTACAAAAAAATGGTTTTTTTATTATCAAAAATCTGGTTCCTTTAAAGCTAATAACTCAGTCTTTAAGTGATATAACAAATAAGATATCAGAGCTATCCCAAGAAATAAGTGTTTCAACTTCTGACTACTTAAACTGTACCGGCAGATGGGGCATGTTATCTCAAGTAACTAGAATTATATCTCAAGCATTAGATAAAATTATTAAAAATTACCTTGAAAAGTCACTTCAGTGTCAGATACTGCAGAAAAAATCAAATGTTATATGTAAAACTGCTGATTTAATAGATGCAGTTCCCTTCCACCAAGACATCTCCTATAGTTTCAATGATCCTTACCACTTTTCCGTTTGGTTAGCTTTGAATAATGTAAGTGAAACTTCAGGTGCACTACAAATTATAGAAAACAGTCATAAATGGGAAATACAGCCTTTAGTTGATTTTTGGTACCCATATTTTTTTGATCAGTACTCAAACAACCGAGAAAATTACAAAATTAAGTCACTACCTATTTCAGCAGGAGATGCGATAATTTTTGATTCACGGTTATGGCATGGTAGTGATAAGAATACAGATGCTAAAGATAGATTTGCTTATGTAACAAGGTGGATTATAAAAGATCAAGACCTTCCCTATGTGCCAAAACCTCAGCCTTCAGTTTTTGGTATACTCAATTGTGGTGAGTTAACAGAATCTATACTGAGAGAATGCTTGTCATTGTTTGGCTACCAGGAAAGTATAAAAGCAAAAAACATGGAAGAACTTATCAAGAGCTGGTTAGCCTTTATTACAGATACAACTACAAATATTTCTGAGATCGACACTACTGAGGCTAAGCGAGATTTATATAAGCTACTTATTCTGAATCGAGCATCAGCACTACATGATGCTGGAGACATCTCAGGAAAAATATACAAAAATTTATGGTTTTCACTACTTGTATTTCTCAATAAAAAAGTCAACGTAGTGGAGCTAGCATTGTAAATGAACAGAAGTAGAGTTGATAGCTTCAAATGTGTATTGATGTTCATCTTGAATATAGTATCTAAATTCAAGCTTAATGTACTTATAATGTCTTTAGTTGCTCTGGTGGTAGCTGTTGATTTGTCTTTTAGAAAGTATTTAGTAAAAAATATTCTAGATACAGCTGTAAAATATCAGGAAGGTAATGTAATTGAAAATCTTTTATTACCTGTAAGCGCTTATCTTGGTATGGCATTACTTATCACTACTGCTTTTAGATTCTATGGCTATTTTGTTGACATTCGAATGTTTACCTTAATGCGTCAAAAAATAGCTGATATGTCTTTTTGTAGGCTACTCCAACAAGACCATTCCTATTATCAGAACAATTTATCCGGAAGTTTAGTACATAAGGCCAGTAACTTAATGGATAGTGTGATAGAGTTAATAAGATTGCTTATAGATTGTTTTTTCGGTTACAGCATAGCATTAGTCTTAGCTATTTATACCTTATCATTAGTAAACATAAAATTTGCAATCGCTACATTCACTTGGGTAAGCATTTTTATTTTAGTATCGATTTTCAGCTTTCGTGTACTTACTGAACTAGCTGATAATTACTCTAAACAAAATTCACAAGTAATAGCTAGTATAGCAGATAGTATTTTAAATGTTATATCAGTAAGGCTATTTTCTCAGCAAGCACATGAGAGACACAAATTTTTTCAAATATGCAAGAAAAGAACTATTGCAGAGAGAAAATTACAATGGGCATACTTTTGTCTTTGGTTTATATATGGCTATTCATTTGATATACTCCAAGCAGTAAACTTATACTTTTTAATTTATGACTATCAATTGAACAAAGTTGCAATAGGAGATATTGCTCTTGTACTTGGAATTAATATATCGATTATAGAGTTTCTTAACCATCTAACTAGGAATCTTACGCAATTTTCTACTCATTTCGGCAAAGTTTCAGATGCATTGCCAATCTTGACTACTGTACCAGAAATTCAAGATAAGAAAAATGCTAAAGAATTAAATTTATTAAGTGGAAGAATAACGTTTAATAATGTTTCTTTTTCTTATGAAGGTCAGGAGCCATTATTTCAAGATTTCTCAGTTACCATTAATCCTTGCGAAAAGGTAGGTCTAGTTGGTTATTCTGGAGGTGGTAAATCTACTTTTATAAACTTAATTCTAAGGCTATTTGATGTTAAAAAAGGTAATATACAGATTGATAATCAAATAGTATCAGAAGTTACACAGAGTTCTTTGAGGCAACAAATATCTGTAATACCTCAAGACCCATTGTTATTTCATGATACTATTTTAGCAAACATCATATATGGTAAACTTCAATCTACTATAGAAGAAATAATGAGAGCTGCAAAGCTAGCTGGTATTCACGATTTTATTATGACTCTACCAGATCAATATGGAACTACAGTTGGAGAAAAAGGCA
The DNA here is from genome assembly GCF_947251755.1 of Wolbachia endosymbiont (group A) of Philonthus cognatus. Taxonomy (NCBI): domain Bacteria; kingdom Pseudomonadati; phylum Pseudomonadota; class Alphaproteobacteria; order Rickettsiales; family Anaplasmataceae; genus Wolbachia; species Wolbachia endosymbiont (group A) of Philonthus cognatus. Next base: position 1,010,438 of record NZ_OX366388.1, on the reverse strand, counting down.
TCAAGCTATCTGGAGGAGAAAGACAAAGAATAATAATAGCAAGGGCATTTTTAAAAAACGCTCCAATATTATTTCTTGATGAACCAACTAGTCAGTTAGATTCTATAACAGAAAAAACAATTCAAATGAGTTTATTTAAACTGATGCAAAATAAAACTACGATTACTATAGCACACCGTATTTCTACACTTTTACACATGGACCGAATTCTAGTATTTAACAAAGGAAAAATTGTCCAAGATGGTAAACATGCTGAATTAGTTTCTAAGCAAGGTCTTTACAAGGAACTTTGGAATGCTCAAATTGGTTGTTTGAATGGCAAAAAATAAGATGGAAAAAATTATTGATCTGAGAAGTGACACTACAACTCTGCAGAGCTCCAACGTTATACATGCAATAAGTAATGCAACTGTTGGAGATTTTGCTTATGGTGAAGACAAAAGCTGTAATGACTTATCAGAATATTGCAAACAATTATTCAAAGTAGAAGAAGCATTATTTGTAACCAGCGGTATGCTTGCAAATAGATTAGCCATTGCCAGTCAAACAAGTCCTGGTGATGAACTAATAACTCATTATAATTATCACGTTAATTTTTTCGATAGTGCAGGCAATGCAAAAGTAAATAATATCGTATTTAATTGTATTAGAAATAATAGCGGAATCTTAGATGTTGCTGAAGTAGAATATGCTATTAATTCTAAGCCGAGGTATAAAATTTTTGCTCAGGTCAGTCTTATTTCTATAGAAAATAGTATAAATGGGTTTAATGGTAAAATTTATCCTTTTGAAAAACAAGTCGAGTTATATCACTTTTTAAAAGCTCACAATGTAAATCTTCATTTAGACGGTGCAAGAATATTTAATGCTCATATCGAAACAAATATTGCTTTAGCAGATTATGCTAAATATGTGGATACAATGAGCTTTTCTTTTACTAAAGGACTTGGCGCTCCTTTTGGTTCAATGCTTATGGGTAAAAGAGAGATAATTGAAAGGGCTAAAAAGCTACAGGTTTGGCTAGGTAGTGGTTATCATCAGATAGGGTATTGTGCTAATGCAGCAAAGTATGTACTACAGAACAATATTTCTAGGCTTAAAGAAGACAATAAACTCGCCAAACTGTTTGCAGACAAGATTAAGGAAATTCCACACATAAAACTGGTACTACCTTATCCAGAAACTAATATAGTAAGCTTTAGTATAAAAGCACTAAATGTAACTAATGAGGTTTTCTTGAGTAAGTGCCAAGCTTATGGTTTATTGCTTTTTCCTTGGCTCGAGTCTCATATAAGAGCAGTTACCCATCTTGGCACAAAGGAAACAGACATCATGAAAGCTGCTGAAATTATAAAGGAGGTTGTGTTAAATTTAATATGAGAATAAAAATAGATTTCTTTAGCGATTCAAACACTGACCCTTCAGCTAAAATGAGGGAAGCGATGGCTAAAGCAAAAGTTGGAAACGAAGCCGCATGTGAAGATCCAACTGTGAACGAATTAGTGGCAACCGCATGTAAAATATTAGGTAAACCTGCAGGAATCTTTTTGATTTCAGGAACGATGTCCAATGTAATTGCTTATAAAGTACACATTCAAAGACCTGGTGATTACTTGCTGCTTGATGAAACTTCACATCCGCTCATAGTACAATCTGGCTTGATCGCAGCCCAGGCACATGCCACTCCTTTGCCCATCAAAGGTACGAGAGGAATATTTACTGAAGAACAAATTGTTGAGTTTATTACTCGTCCTAGCTTAAGAAATATTCCGAGAGTTGGGCTTGTTTCTATCGAACAAACGACAAATTTTGGTGGTGGAGCTGTGTGGCCTTTAGAATATATTCAAGAGATCTCAAGTCTCTGCAAAGAGAATGACGTATTCACTCATTTAGATGGAGCAAGACTGTTCAACGCTTGTGCTCATACTAAAATATCTCCAAAGGAGTATGCAAGTTATTTTGATTCGGTATTCATTGATTTTAGTAAAGGATTAGGTGCTCCAATGGGCGCAATATTGCTTGGAAGTGAAGAGTTTATTGAAAAAGCTTGGTACTATAAGTTTCAAATTGGCGGAGGTATGCACCAAGCTGGCATTATTTCAGCTGCATGTTTATATGCTTTACATAATAATATAAATTGTTTAGAGGAAGATCATAAAAAGATGCAGCACCTTATAGAAGGCCTAGACTCCATAGATCAAGTTATAATTGATATCGACCTATACAAAACTAATATAGCGTATTTTTCATTACGTACTAATTGTATATCTACTCAAGAATTAATAAACGTACTAGTTACAAATTATGGAATTAGAATGGCTAACATAAGAGGTAAAATCAGAGCTATAACACATAGAGATATAAGCTATGAAGATATTAATACTACTGTATCTGCTATAAGAAAGATACTAAGTAAGTAATTTTCTGCACTAATTGTTTGCAAACTTCTTGTCAAATAATATTATACCAATATAGTATTATGCTAGCATCTGCATAGAGCTATTTGGGAATAGGTGTGAACTTTGTCTTCTTTCAATATTTACTATTCTTCTGTGGATATATGCTGCTTTATTTATCAAGACAAAGTATACCAATTGCTCTACCACTGTTAATAGATACTGACCATGTAAAATTAAGCTATTTTTTTGCCTGCTTTTCTTTTTTTTATGGAGTATCAAAATTCGTTAATGGAATAATCATGGATTCCAAAAATAATCCATTATTTATGTTTGGGCTATGCAATATTGCAACTGGATTATTAACCATTGGTATAACTTTATCATATAATAATCTAACTTTATTACTGTTAACATTAATATTATTAGCTTGGACACAAGGGTTAGGTTGGCCAGCTATTACCAAGTTTATGGTTACAAACTCTAGCATCTCTTCAATTGCATCATCATGGGGAGTTATGAGTGCATCTCAGCAACTTGGTTCTTGTATTACTTTAATTGTATTACCAAGTATAATCAAAATATATGATGCAAAAAGTGCATTTTTGTACTCTGGTCTCTTATGCTTACTTTTTGGAATTTATATAATATTAAAAGCATATTATAAAGAAAGTGCCAACTTTACTACCTATTATAAGGTGCAGAAATCTCAGATAGGTGTCAAAGTGAAAAGTTCCATATGGTTTCTATGTTGTGCTACTTTTTGTGCTTATATTATAAAAATGGGAATCTTCTTTTGGTTTCCTATAATTTTAAAGGATAAATTACAAATTTCTCTTGTACAATCCTCACTAATAACAGGTGTATATGATTTAGGTGGAATCCTTGGAACTTTAATCACAGGAAGAATTAGTGATATGTACTTTTTTCAAAATAGAAGCTTGCTGGCATTACTTTACATGTTGGGTATAGCACTCACTTTTATTGCAATGAACTTTGGCCAAAACATAATTCTTATGAACCTTGGTGCAATCTTATCAGGATTCTTTATATTTGGAGTTCAAGTACTGACAGGTGTTATAGCTGTAGAAATTGCTCCACAAAATAATGTATGTGCAATTGTAAGCTTAACAGGATTATTTGGGTATATTGCAAGTTCAATATTTTCATGCGTGCTCTTAGGAGTACTTGTTAAGCACTTTGGTAACAGTATTATGTTTTCATTTTTTTCCATTTGCTCTGTTGTTGCACTCGTTTTCTTTTCCATACTATCAAGCAAAGACCTTAAAAAACTAAGTAAAGCGGTGTAGAAAACATTTCTCAACAGTTAAACTTTGTAGATAATTTTTTACCCAGGGAATAAACGTTATAGCCATATCCTAGTAGCAATTCATTATCTAACAAGTTACGAAAGTCAAAGATATTAGGTGTAGCCATAGCATCCTTTAAGATTAAAAAATCTTGATTTTTAAATTCTTTCCACTCCGTTAACAATAACAAGGCTTCCGCGTCCCTTGTAGCCCCTATAGCATTGTCCGCGTACTCTATATCCTTTAGAACTTGCCTAGCATTATCCATCCCCATTGGGTCATATGCAGTAATTTTAGCATTGTTATTCACTAACAATTGTACAATATCTATAGCTGGGCTATTTCTTACATCATCAGTACCAGACTTAAAAGTTAGCCCCCATATTGCTATTTTTTTATTTTGGACTCCATTTAATACATATTCTACCTTTTTAGCAATGTTTGTTATATGATTATAGTTAGATTCCTTAACTGAATTTAAAATTTGTAGCTTAACATTATGGTCTTCAGCAAGCCTTATTAAAGCTGACAAATCTTTAGGAAAACATGATCCTCCAAATCCTGGACCAGCTTTGAGAAATTCCTTACCTATTCTATGGTCCATTCCCATACTGTTAGCTAAAAGGTCAATGTCTGCTCCTAATAGCTCACATAAACCTGCCATCTCATTGATAAAAGCAACCTTTGTTGCTAGAAAAGTATTAGAAGCATATTTAATCATTTCAGCAGTAACTGTATCAGTGACTATTAACGGAATATTCTTATCTATAAATGATCTATATATAACTTCTAGTTTTGCCCTAGCTAGCTTAGTTTTTACTCCTATTATTATCCTATTTGGGTATAAAAAATCTGATACTGCAGAGCCTTGCTTGAGAAACTCTGGATTAACTCCTAAATCAAAGTTATAGCCCTTATTAGATAAATAATTATGTATATTTTCTGCAGTACCAGGAGGAACAGTTGACTTTATCACTATTAAGCAATCTTGATTAACTCTCTCAGAAACTTCACTTACTGCATTATATACATTCTTTAAATTTGCATTTCCTAGGGAGTCTGATGGAGTATCTACAGTTACAAATACTACTTCTGTATTGGGATTTATTTGAGAATACGAATCAAAAAATCTTATCCTTTGTGACTTTATATTATTCTCTAAATAATCTGCTAATTCAGGTTCATATAAGGGAATTTTCCCTGATTTCAAAAGTTCAATCTTCTCAGTATTTATGTCAATGCAATCAACTTTATGGCCCTGCTCCGATAACATTGTACCAGATACTAAGCCTACATACCCTACTCCTATAATAGTTATGTGCATTACCTTAAAAATATAGCTTAGCATCTAAAATAAATACCATTAACAATTATAAACTTTTGTTGTTACATTATTTTTCTTAATTGCCTTACCTTCCGAATAAGCTATAAATAAGGTTGATGGTATTAATATCAAAGTACCATATAAAGCACTTTTATCAGGTAATTCATTAAATATAACGTATGCTACTATTGCAGAAATTATTAGCTCTATGTATCTATACGGTGCAAGTGCAGTGGCATCAGTAAGAGCAAAAGCTTTTAACATGAAGAACAGAATTAGGTTTGAACTTATTTCTAAAATCAGCAGTAATACTAACTCCAACAAGGAAGGCATATGCCAATAAAATAACAAAGATGGAGTGGAAAAAATTGTTGTTGTTAGAGCTGAGTAAAATAATATACTTATTATTGTCTCCTTCATTACAAGCTTCTTATTAAGTACATCTAGTATAGCGAAGATTAATGCAGATACAATAAAAATAAGAATTTTAGGATTAAAATCCTCACTATAAGCTTTAGTAGTAATAGCAATACCAATAAAACCAATGACAGCTACTACCCATCTTTGCCAAATTATATTTTCTTCCAGAAAAGGAATTGCAAGAAGCATAACAAATAATGGTATTGAGAAACCTATAATTGTTGCAGTTACTATTGGGCAAATAGTCAACCCATAGGTCCATAAGGTCATTCCACAAAACAACAATGCACCTCTAGTTATTTGAATAGATATTCGACTTGTTTTACAAACTCCTATTCCATAGTAAAATATAAAAGGTATAAGAGTAATAGTGCTAAATAAAAAACGGAAAAAGATTATCTCAAAACTTTGAAGGTGTAAACCGAGACACTTTGATATAGTATCATTAACTACACTACTAAGTAAACTGAGTATAAACCAGGTAACTCCAAGCAAATAAGCTCTTAGTCTGTGATCCATAAAACTCCAAATTTAATATTTTATGAGATAACTTTACTGTACAAAAGATCAATAATAGAAAAGGTTTCCTCTATCTACTGTTTAACCATATTCATAAATATTTAGTAGAAATAATTTGAGAAGTATTATATAAAATGCAGCTTTATTGTATAATTTTAATAAACAGAAATGCTAACTGATTTTTTTGTAATATATGATAATACTTGCGGATACTATCACATTATCAGGAAAAGTAATCGGGAGTACTGACGGCTGTGGCGATTTTACCAACTGCTCCTCTGCTAGCATTAGCAATATGTGTTTTCAGTGTTAGCTGTGAAGACGTTAAAGAAAGTTATCAAACAAGCAAATTAGCAGCAAAACTTTATGAAAATGCTTCAGTTGAGTCAGCTAAACAAATTTTCAGAATAGATGTATTAAATACGTAACCATCTTTACTTATATCTTAATATACTGTTTCTCAGTACCGTCTTTAACACAATTCAATTTTCACACTCATCAGCAGTTAGGTCACTTGCTCGCACAATAATATCAATTGCAACACCTGCCTTTGCTAGATTTTTCGCAACCCTGATTTTCTCTGCTTTTTTAACTTTTTCCTTTCCATTTTTCATACTTTCAGATAGAGATTTGACTAGTGATTCTTGAGTCTCATCTTCTCTGTACTCATCCATTAAACTCAATAGCTTTTTGCTTTCTCTTGTTTTAGGTAGCAGAACTTTAATATTCACTGATAATTCTCCTGCTATTTCATATAATTTATCTAATGATATGGCAGTATACCCTTTTTCATATTCGTGTATTTCCTTGAGTGTTAAACCAACTTTGTTTGCTAAATCTTTTTGAGTATACCTTTTTATCAATCTCCATTCTCTTATTCTTTGCCCTATTCTGTAATATATAGAATCAGTGCAGATTTCTTTCTCTGTATTATCATACTCGTAAATAGATAAGCCCGTTGCCTGGGAAATAATATCAGTAGAAACTCCTTCTTTCACTAGATTTTTTGCTATTTCCAACCTTGCTTCTTCTTGATTAATTTTTTCACTAATATGGACAAACCTGACTAATGAAGGTACTATTTTACCTGACTTTTGATTCTCATATATTTTTGCTAGATAGAGTATTTCCTCGTCTTCATCTTCATACTCTCTTACTGTTATTGATTTAGGTAATAGATCTACAACATTAACTGACAGCACTCTTGCTATTACATATAGTACTTCAATTGGAATAGCGCTATAGCCATTCTCATAGCTGTTTACTTCTTGGTATGTTAAACCTATTTGACTTGCTAATCCTATTTGAGTATGACCTCGCATTAACCTACAATTTTCTATTTTGTGTCCTATTCCATAACTAACATTGCTTGCAGAAACAAACACATATACCTCCATTTAAGAAAAAAACTTTATTGCTATAATTTTTTCACGAGCTATCCATCTAAAACCATATCAATAGATAAACCTACCGCTTGCAAAATAATATCAATAGAAATTCCCCCTTTTACTAGATCCTTTGCAACTTTGATCCTTTCCGCTTTTCTCACTTTTTCTTCACAAATCCTTATACCTTCAAACAGAGACTCTCTTAATGCATGACGTAGTTCTTGGCTCTCAATTTCTTTGTATTCTTTAATCAAATCAGGTAGCTCATTTTCTATCTCATCTCCTGTTAGTTCAAGTAGGTCCATGATGTTAATTGATAACACCTTTGCTATTCCATATAATTTATCAAGTGGAACAGAAGTCCTTCCTTGCTCATAGTTGCTTATTTCGTGACGGGTTGTATTCATTTTCTCTGCTAAATCTTTTTGAGTATATTCCCGCACTAGTCTCCATTCTTTTATCTTTTTTCCTATTTGGTAGTATATAGAACCAACTTTTTCTTCAACACATTCATCAGCAGAGAGGCCAATTGCTTGTGAAACAATATCAATAGAAATTCCTGCTTTAACCAGATCCTTTGCAATTTTTATTTTTTCCGATTTTCTACTACTTTTCTCACTAACTTGGACAAATTTGGTTAGCAAACAAAACATCCTACGCAACTCCTGATCATTAATCTTTTTATATTCTCTTACTAGATCTAATATTTCCTCTCCCTCATCTTCAAGACAGCTTTTTGATATAGGAATAAGATCGGTAATACTGATTGATAGTGCCTCAGCTATAGCATATAACCTTTCAATTGGAACTCTACGATTCCCTTTCTCATATTGCAGTATCACCCAGTACTTTACACCAATTTTCCTCGCTAAATCCTTCTGAGTATACCCTCGCTCTAACCTCCAATTTTTTACTTTTTTCCCTACTTCATAGTCTAGACTTTTTTCCACGCAAAGAACCTTACATATAATATTTTCTACTATAGCTCAATTTTGTTAAGGCTCCAGTAAACTCTGGAACCTCAAAGTTAGCCATAATTAAAGCTTCCTACAAGTTTCTTTACTTTTTTCACGTACTTTATCTACCCATGAAGACAGCTTTTCACCTGGGCTATCAACCTCCTTCATAAGCTGCTTGCTATTCCATATGCCACATCTCATAAAACTTCCCTTTTCTACTGCTTCTTTAAGTTTTACTCCAGCAAAAAGGCAATTTTTTCCAAATTCTTCCCCTCTTTGTTGTAGTTCAGCCCACATTTCCTTGTTTTCTACTCTGACTTGTACTTGATCATATTTTTTTACATCGTGGTACAATATAATATTTAGCTTACCAATGCTTGTAGGAAATTCTAACATGATAGAGCTGCCATCTGAAATATCGGTATAGTTTCTTATACCTCCCTTCTCACTTTTAACTTCAACTGCATCATTACCAATTTTTAAGATATTACTTCCTAACTTTCTGTTTGCTTCCAGTATTTTGGCTACCTCTACCTTACTATTCCCAGAAAATTCTATATACGATGTTGTATTATCTATCTCAACATCTATTAATTCTCCTTCTTGCACAGCATTTTCGCCAGCTTCCTCTAGCTCTTCTAGTTGCTTATCTATCTGTGGCTGAACTTCTGGCTGTAGCTCATTATAGATTTCACCTATCAGTTTATTCTGCAGTAGAGTATCATGAAACTCTGCACCACTTAGCATTAATTTACGTATTAGCTTTTTACGATCAGCCTTATCAAATTTATGAAAATGTGTGCCCAGTATCACATATTCCGCGAAGCTCCATTCTCCATCATTACATGCATTTATCCTTGCTCCAGAAGCTAGTACTTTGTCTATAACTTTGTGCAATTCATTTACGTTTTTTGCCTCTACTATAGAACTCTTAAACCAGCTCAGCTTCTCTGTATTTGGCTTTATTTTTTGCAAAGCTGAGGCAAATGGATTTTTATCTTCTTGATCACTTACAGGTTTTGTACCATATATATAATCAAGTCCCTTTCCGTAGTTGATTTGAACGTCTCTATTAGGGAAGGGCACTTCTCCAGGTTTTTTAGCCTTATCAATTTTGCTTACAAAAGTGGACTGCTGGTTAGCATGACCAATTCCTACAATAGCATTTAACATCTCACCTTTTGACAATTTATCAAGATCAACGTTTAACTCGTAAACACCTCCCCCTTTATCACTAAAAGGTACAATTATTTTATTATTCATATTAGCCTCCGCTATTTTTCTAAGTGTATAGTTGTTATACACTCTATTACTCATTATAAATTATAGTGAGTAGATTTGCAAATACTTTCTGCTATAACAATCCGTTTTCTCTAAAGCTAAAATAGCCACCACTTGTGATGATAATGTGATCAAATAATCTAACGCTTACAGTACTACACGCTGCTGCTAAGCTCTTTGTTACTGCTTGATCTTCTTCTGAAGGCTCTAAGCTTCCTCCAGGATGGTTATGTGACATTATTACTAATGTTGCATTCTTTATTAATGCTTTTTTTATAATCTCCTTTATGTATACTGGTGCTTTTTCCATTTCACCAATATAGGATTCTTCTCCGATTAATTGGTGCCTTTTATTCAAGTACAGTATTTTTACACATTCCCTTTCTGAGTGGCCTATACTTACGTTTAAGTACTCTACTAGCCCTTGTAAGTCCATTATTGGCTCACTCTTAAGCTTTTCTTTCAGTACCCTTTCTAGTGTTTCCTTAACACACATAATCATTGCTACTGCAGAATCAGTCACTCCTTCTATAACTTTCAGGTCATCCATTTCTCTACCTAAAATCCTTCCTACTCCCGTATAAGTGTTCACCAGATTTTTAGCAATTTCTTGAGCTTGCGGCCTTTCATGTACTGCACTTAGAAATGTTTCCATTATTTCACGATCAAGTAGTGCTTTGCCTTTGCTTTCTAATATTCTGAATTCGATTTCTTCTTTACTTTTATTCATATAATTTACCTTTCACTAACAACAAACTTTTTTTAAATATTTACTGCTGTTTTTTTATCAGCATTGGCATAGAGCCATAGCTTTCGAGTGAAGTCAAATCAATTTTTCAATCTTTTTTACTTATTTTTTCATGAATAGGTGAAGATATTAATATATGGTGATTTTTTTATTTTAAACTTGTTGAATTTTGTCTAAAGAGATGCCTACTGTTTTTAAAATAATATTGATAGAAATTCCTTTTTTTACTAAGTCTTTTGCAATTTTGATCTTTTCTGCTCTTTTCACTTTTTCTTCGCAAATCCGTATGCCTTCAAATAGAGATCTTATTAATGCATTACGTAGTTCTTGACTTTCAATCTTTTTGTATTCTTTTATTAAATCAGGTAGTTCATTTTCTACTATCTCATCTTCTTCTATGAGCAGATCTGTAATGCTAATTGATAATGTTTCTGCTATTGCATATAATTTTTCCAGTGGAATGGCCACACGTCCTTGCTCATAGTTGCTTATTTCATCACGTGTTGTACTCATTTTTTCTGCTAAATCCTTCTGAGTATATTCCCGCACTAGTCTCCATTCTTTTATCTTTTTTCCTATTTGGTAGTAGATAGAACCCGTTTTTTCTTCAACACATTCATCAGCAGATAGACCAATTGTTTTTGAAACAGTATCAACAGAAACTCCTGCTTTAACCAGACCTTTTGCAATTTTTATTCTCTCCGTTTTTTTACTATTTTTCTCACTAACTTGAACAAATTTGGTTAGTAAACAAAACATTCTACGTAATTCCTGATCATTAATCGTTTTATATTTTCTTACTAGATTTAATATTTCCTCTCCCTCATCTTCAAAACAGATTTTTTCATTTGATACAGGAATTAGGTCTACAATACCAATCGACAATATCTCTGCTATAGCATACAACTTTTCAATCGAAATTTTACGTGTTCCTTTTTCATATTGTAGTACTATTTGATACGTTACACCGATTTTTTTTGCTAAATCTTTTTGACTATATCCCTTTGCTAATCTACGATTTCTTACTTCCTGTCCTATTACTTTGTAATCTAAAAAATTAGAGCATTTATTCTCTTTTTTCACATTTTATACTCCATAACCAGAAGAGCTGTTACGTATACTTAATTGGCAACCTTTTTGACAAACTGAACTCATCTCCTTTCAAACAATTTTTCTATATCACTTAGTTTCATTTCTATATACGTTGGTCTTCCGTGATCAGAATATGGAGTTTTCTCAATTTGTCTTAGTATCTCATTCATCTCTTCCAATTTCATTTTTCTTCCTGCCCCGTGGCAAGCGATTATGGATGATATTTTGTTCACCTTATCCTCTATTGGTAGCGTATCTTCTATTTCCATTAACTTATCTACTATATCAACTAGCATCTCTTTTATATCTATTGTTCCCAAGATTGCAGGTATTTCTTTTACCCTTACTTTATCTTCTGATTCTATTTCAATACCAAAACCCATTTCAAAAAGCTTATCTTTATAAGTTTTAACCATCTCCATTCCAGCTTGGTTTTTAATTTCAACTATTTCAGGAATGAGAGCCTGTTCATAATCTTTTCAGAAGTAAGGCAGTGAAAGCCAGAACGACCATTTGTAGGCTAGTATTGAGTTTTCGCTCACAATTTTTCCACAATCTTCTACATTTTTCTAACCAAGCAAAAGATCGCTCCACAACCCATCTTTTGGGCAATACAACAAAGGAATGTAATTCATTTCTTTTTATCACTTCAACGGTTGCACCAATAATCGTTTTTATTTGAGTTGCAAAATTCTCTCCAGTATAGCCTGCATCAACCAGTACATTTTTAACTCCCGAGAGGTTTTCTTTTGCATTTTCGACCATTCTCACAGCACTGCTACGGTCAGTTATCTCTGCTGTTGTTATATAAATTGCATGCTTGCGTATCTACTGCAATATGGCGTTTTATTCCTGAAATCTTTTTGCCTGCATCATAGCCTTTTTCTTCAGCAGTATCTGCATTTTTTACACTCTGTGCATCAATTATGCAGAAGCTGGTTTTTTCTTTCCGACCATTGTTTTGTCGCAACTATTTTTTTTTAACACCAGCTCCAGAACACTTTCTTTATCTGCATCTGGTTTTTCACTCCACTTCTTAAAATAGTCGTAACAATTGCGCCATTTTGGAAACTCTTTTGGTAGCATTCTCCACTGACAACCGCTTTTCAGAACGTATAACACTCCACAAAATACATCATACAAATCAAGTTTTCTTGGTTTTGTTTTTTTTCTACAGGACTCTAGATCTGGTAACATAATCTCAAATCTTTCCCGACTTATATCACTTGGGTATAAACTCCTCATATATCCTAACTTATATATATTATCTCTTAGTTTATTCCTTTCTTGAGATCATGTACAGGTTCTGAGAAGTTTTTGTCTTTTTATGCTTGTTAAGCACTCGTATATCAATCTCTCATAGGCTGCATGTTGATCTACTATAATCAGCCTATCTCCAGCCTCAGCAATAATGTAAGTATTGTAGACCTGACAGCGTGCATATCCCAGAGGATAATCCTCTATTAAATCAATTTGCTCCCTTTCTAGAACCATAGTCTCCGCTTGTAGTGGTAATCTCTGTATACCAGTATAGTCAAATGATTCTGACCGTTCTGATAAGCCTTTCTCTCCTGCATTTGGCAAGTTGAATTCTTTCATTAACTGATTCTCAAAAGGACTTGGCCTTCTTTCGTAAAATTCTTTTCGACCCTTTACTTCTCTGCTTTTTCCATTATTAACACGCTCATTATTCCTTTGACTTTCACTAACATCAAAAGACGAACCACCCAGTTCTTCTCCAATACCTTGACACCTAGATCCATCAATATCACTCACTGAAGAGGTACCTATTCTCATTGACAACGCTTTTATTAGCCCTCTTCTCACTATTTCATATACTAGCCTCTTGTTCTGAAACCTTACCTCTGATTTATTTGGATGCACATTTACATCTACTTGATCGTATGGTATCTCTAAGTGCAGCACTGCAAAAGGATACCTCCCACTTGGAATAAAGTCCTGATACGCATATCGAATTGCACCAATAAGTAGATTGTCTTTTATTGGCCTGCCATTAACAAACGTATAGATCTGAGTTGAATTACCACGACTAATAGTTGGTTTACAGATGTGTCCCGTAAGTTTGATGCCGTCTTCTTCCTCTTTAACTTCCAGCGAATTGCTCTGAAATTCTTCTTCTGTTTCACATAATCTGTTAAATAATGAAGTTTGCTTAACATATTTTAAGAGCTTTTTATTACCGGAAGTGAGAGTAAACCCAATACTATAGTTAATCATTGCTAAGTTATTTACAATGTCAACAATGCTTTGTGTTTCTGCCCTCTCGGTTTTTAGAAATTTTAATCTATTTGGTGTGGCAAAAAATAAGTCACGAATTTCAATATATGTACCTTGCAACAAAGAACAAGGGATAATCTCTCTTATTTTTTCTCCTCCCTCATATCTTATAGACCATGCTTCCTTTGCTCCACTTGCCTTAGATGATAATTTCATTCTGCTTACTGCTGCAATTGAAGGCAGAGCCTCTCCTCTAAAGCCAAGATGTCTGATCTCTATTAACTCACTATCACTTAATTTTGAAGTGGCATGCCTCATAAGTGCTAGTTCCAGATCGTTCTTTTCTATTCCATTTCCATCATCTGTCACAGTTATAAGGTTACGTCCACCACTTTCTATTTTGATCTCTATCTCTGAACTTCCAGCATCTATTGCATTTTCTACTAATTCCTTTACTACACTCGCTGGCCTTTCTATTACCTCTCCTGCTGCTATACGGTTTATAGTTTTTGTGTCTAAAAGAATTATTGCCATAACACTCCCTCCAATCTATGAAACTTAGAGCTCCCTCTATTTTTTTGTGATTTCTTGATCTCACAATCTCTATATTTTAGCTTTTTAGATTCCTTTCTAGCAAGTCTATCTGCCTCTTCATTATAGGTATTACCACTGTGAGCCTTAACCCACTTCCAGTTAATATCATGCTGCAAGACAATTTCATCCAATTCCTTCCATAACTCAATGTTTTTTACTGATTTTTTATTGGCTGTCTTCCAACCATTTGTTCTCCACTTATTGATCCACTCTGTTATACCTTGTTTAATATACTGACTATCAGTGTGTAAAACAACTTTGCAAGAAACTTTCAACATCTTTAGCCCGTTAATCACAGCCTTTAACTCCATTTTGTTATTCGTTGTGTTTTCTTCACCTCCAGAGATGCGTTTTTTGATAAAGATACTTTTATTTTCATACATCACCACGGCTGCCCATCCACCAGGCCCCGGATTTCCAGAACATGCTCCATCTGTATATATTATAACCTTCTTTTTTTCGCCCATACTTACAGGATATAGATTCAACGTAAATTTGCTACTGAAAATGTTGACATGAAGTTTCAAGATCTTTATCATATACAAGGTGTAGGGAGCCCGTCCTCTCGATGTTAGGTAATCGTATTTGAGTCTTTGTACTCGCATTTTTTTTGGAGCCTACACCAAAGTGTTTTTGAAACTTTTTATAGCTTATCAGTTCATTTGCTAGGGTTTTAAGGCAGTTATAAAACGATGACTAACACTACATCTAAAGCCTAAACTGTAATTCTCAGGTGATCTTTGACAGATGTTTTTTTTCATCAACACATTCAAAGCTTAGAAAAACAAAAGGGTTGAATATTTCTTCACAATTGTGTATAATTATTAATGCTTTTTATCTTACTTTCTTATGGCTCTTTCGAAGTTTCTTGATGCACGCAATGATTATGCCTTTAAAAGAATATTTGGCACTGAAAAGAATAAAGATATCCTTATTCATTTCTTGAACGATATTTTAGGCTTCACTGGCTTAGCTGCTATTCACGATGTTGAATTCTTGGCTACCATTTTGGACCCTGAAATTGCCGCTAAAAAGCAGAGTATTGTCGATGTTCTTTGTAAAGACTCTCAAGGTTCCAGATATATTATAGAAATGCAGTTCACTAAGACCAAAGGCTTCGAAAAGCGTGCTCAATATTATGCTGCTAAAGCGTACTCAAGTCAAGCTGATCAAGGTGATAATTATCATAATCTCAAGGAAATTATCTTCATAGCTGTTGCTGATTGTATTATTTTTCCAGATAAGGCTGAGTACAAATCTAATCATGTCATTTTAGATCAAAATAGCTTTGAACATGACTTAAAGGATTTTTACTTCGTATTCATAGAACTACCAAAATTTACAAAGACAAAAGAAGACCAACTAGAAAATATAGTAGAAAAATGGTGTTACTTTTTTCGCTATGCAGGAGAAACAAGGGAAGAGGATCTAGATAAGATAGTTGGTAGTGACGTAATAATAAAACGAGCTTATGAAGAGATGAATAAGTTTAATTGGTCAGAAGAAGAGTTACTAGCATACGAGCAAAGGAAAAAACGTCTAATGGATGAAGTGGCTGCTTTTGCTCAAAAATTTGATGAAGGTGTTAGGGTTGGAGAAGAAAAAGGCATTCTAATCGGCCATCAAAAAGGTAAAATTGAAGGTAAAATTGAAGGTAAAATTGAAGGTAAAATTGAAGTTGCAAAAAACTCACTCAAGGCCGGTGTTTCTATAGATGTTATAGCTCAAATTACTGGTCTCTCTCATTCTGAAATTTCACAACTCAAAGAAAAAACATAATATTCCTACTTATTCACTTCAACATTTATGAAAACCTTTCTTAAGTTAAACATACCCCATAATTAAGAGTCTAATGAACTGTCTAAAACAACTATAAATATTATACATAAAATAACATAGATTACTACCATGACTAACCCTCCTATTCAGCCTTCCATTTATTTTCCGATTTCATTCTTATTGCCTATAATTTCTACTTCATCCATGTTAGTGCCAGGAACTCCAAACTTTTCCTTACCTTGCTGTATAGCTCTTATAATCATATCCTCATCTATAAACCTCATTGATCGTTCTCTTGGTGATAAAAGATTTTCATGAATCGGTTGTTTATGTCTCCTCCCATTAACAAGACGAACAGCTAAGTCACCTAATATTAGTGCATTATCTACCACAGCGGTGTTTATTTCTGGTACAACTGTAACATTTGATCTTACTTTTTCCCGATTAGAAGAGCAGCTCCTATTTGGAATATTTCCTTTGGGTGTGCTTAGTGACTTTCTAGATTGTGGTATGGTAGCACTATACATCTTTTCTAACCCTGCAGAGCATGGACCGGTATCTCCTAATTTAGAGTTTTCCGATTCTTCAGCAGCAAATTTGTCTGCTACACTTGATATTAGTCCACCACCTTTTTCTTTTATCCAGTCAAGTAACCCTTTTATCCATGAAGATGGTCTTGTGCCACTACTTGCTACTACCTCAGGTTGATTACTTAAATCTATAGCAAGATGACGGCGTTTGCGTTGTGCAGGGCTTCCTCTTTTTTGATTGAGCTCTTCTTTTAAATATTTCACAATTTCAGCACGCTTTAGATCAATAGCAATATCTAATGGTGTTCTCCCACGATTGTCTTGAGTATTAATGTTAGCACCTTTGCCTACAAGATACTTTACTACATCTAAATGACCATCACGAGAAGCTAAGAATACAGGTGTCCAACCACTTATATCAGCATCGTTAACACTTACTCCCTTGCTTAGAAAAAATTCTATAATGTTTTTATGATTCTTCTCAGCAGCAAAATGTATAGATTTTTTACCAAAAATATCCTTAGCATTAATATCAGCACCTTGTTCGACAAGATATTTTACTACATCTAAATTACCACTCCCGGAAGCATCATATAAAGGAGTCCTTAAAGAATAATTTTTAACCTCTAAATTTGCACCCTCTTTAATAAGGTACTTTACTACTTCAAAGTTACCATTCCAAGAAGCCAAATGCAGAGGCGTACTACCTTTCTTATCTTTAGCTTCTAAACTAGCACCTCTGCTAATAAGATCTTTAACTCTATTAAGATTACTACCTCGCACTGCAGTCAACAATTCTTTATCTAAG
This sequence comes from Wolbachia endosymbiont (group A) of Philonthus cognatus, assembly GCF_947251755.1. Classification (NCBI taxonomy): domain Bacteria; kingdom Pseudomonadati; phylum Pseudomonadota; class Alphaproteobacteria; order Rickettsiales; family Anaplasmataceae; genus Wolbachia; species Wolbachia endosymbiont (group A) of Philonthus cognatus. Next base: position 993,052 of record NZ_OX366388.1, on the reverse strand, counting down.
CCTTGTTGCGCTGGCTTTAAAATCTCTACTATATCTAAGTAACCTTTTTGAGTAGCAAGATTTAAGGGTGTTTGATCATCCATATCCTTAACATTTGGATTGGCACCTCCATCAAGAAGAAGCTTCACTATATCCAACTTGCCTGTTTTAACAGCATAGTGTAAAGGTTGCCTATTACGGTTGTCTTGAGAGTAGATATAAGCACCTCTCTCAAGCAGAAATTTGGCTATATCCACATTACCTTCTCCAGCAGCAAAATGTAAAGGTGTTCCTTTATATTCGGTTGTTTCACCATTAATATTAGCACCCTTATTAGCAAGAAGCTTAACTACATTCCATCTACTTCCCTGAGCAGCAAGAATTATGGGTGTTCTACCAAATTCGTCTTTAACTTCAATGTTAGCATTTTTATCAAGAAGAAGTTTTATTACATCCAATCCATCTGCGTTAACAGCAAGAAGTAATGCAGTATTATCGTTTTCGTCTTTAGCCTCAATATTAGCATCCCCATCGAGAAGAAGTTTAACTACCTCAGATTTATTGTTTTCAGCTGCTATATGTAAAGATGTTTTATTAAGAAAATTACTTCGAGCCTCAATATTAGCACCTTCATCAAGAAGAAGTTGAACTATATCTAAATTACCTTCTCGAGCAGCAAAATGTAAAGGTGTTCCTGTAAATTTTGTTTTATGCTCAATGTTAGCACCCCTATCAAGAAGAAGTTTAACTATATCAACATTGCTTCCTTGAGCAGCAAAGTGTAAAGGTGTTCTAGAAAACACATCTTCAATATTAACTTGAATACCTCTATCAAGAAGAAGTTTAACTATATCAACATTGCCTCCTTGAGCAGCAAAATGTAAGGGTGTTTTATCATCATCACCTCGAGCCTCAATGTTAGCACCCCTATCAAGAAGAAGTGTAACCACACTCAATTTGCCTTTTTTAATAGCTAAATGTAAAGATGTTTCACCATCATTATCTCTAGACTCGGTGCTAGCGCCCTTATCAAGGAGCAGCCTAATTACATTCAATTTGCCTGCTTCAACGGCAACATGCAAGGGTCTTCTATTATAATAATCTTGAGACTCGGTGCTAGCACCTTTATCAAGAAGAAATTGAACCATATCTAAACTGCCTTCTTGAATTGCAAAATGCAAAGGCGTTCCTACGTACGTTGTTTCATTGTTAATTTCAGCATAATAATCAAGAAGAAGTTTAACTACACTCCATTTACCTGATCGAGCAGCAAAGAGTATTGGTGTCCAACCATTATTATCTTGAGCTTCAGTGTTAGCATCTTTGTCAAGAAAAAAACCAGCTATACTTAATTCACCTTCCTGGGCAGCCCAGTGCAGAGGACTACAACCATGAGTGTCTTGATCTTGAACGCTAAAATATTTTCTATCAAAAAGAAGTTTTACTATGTCTAGTCTACCTTCTTGAATAGCCATATATAGAAGTGTTAATTCATGCTTACTTTCAGTATCAATACTTTCAATTTTTCTGGTTAAGTCTTTAGCTCCATTGATATTGTCTTGTATTATAGCATTGAACGCTTGCTCTTTTAATAAAGTTACTTTCTCCTTATTAAATTCCGCTATGACATCTTCTGAATTGCAAGTAAAAACTATGCATTTCAAATTAAAAACTGTTGTGTCGTTAAAAGCGAACATCACCTCTCTTGCCTGCTGATAAGTATTCCAATTTTCTATTTCTACAAAAGTATTATTTTTATATTCTAATATTAAAGCATCATTATCAATTTTGATATTACAATCTAGTATGGATTTGTCTCTTAAATCCATTAAACCAATCTTACCTTCATTATTAGGCTGGTTATGATAAATTTGTAAACCTTCTTGGCTTGGTAAATAATACTTGGAAAGGTTAAAATCACTACCCTCTTCTATCATCTTTACAAATCCCTCTTTGAGAGCATCTGCGTTATTAATTTTATCCACCTCATTCCATAATAATATTTCTTTATCATCAAATTTTATAGACAATGTTTGCATTTTAGGTTCCCGATGAAAACCATCAAACAATATAACATAATTATCTTTTTCTTCTGAATTACGATCAAAAACATTAGTCATAGCAAGAATATTTTCAAGATAAGCAAAAATGTACTGTCCAACCTTTTTATGCACAATCAACTCGCCTTCTTTTTCTATATCCTTAGGCGTAATAACAATAATCTTTTTATTTTCATCGAAAACTAAAGGTAATGGTTTTAGAATCCATGTATTATCATCACTAAGCATGATTTGCAGTTGTGCATTATTCAGAACTACATGAAACATTCTATACCAAAGGTTTTCTAGTGCATTTCTTAACCTCACTGTCGAAAAATTACCAATAGATGATTGAACTGTAAGTAACAGATCATTGCCGGACTCACTAATTTTTAGACTTCCCTCTTCTGAAAAGTCATTCTTTATCTGTTTCATAACCTGACGCAAATCCAGAGTATCTAAAAAACCCTCTGTATTAAAGTGGTGAAGAGTAACCTCAGGAATACACGACTTAACATCAATATTTGGAGCAATTACATATACATTATGACCACCATTTCCAACTAAGTGAGTTTTGTAAAGAGGATCGTTATGTAGAGCTTCTTGCTTTCCGTGTCCTATAGTAACAATCTCATTGCTTGCTGGTAAGTGTATAAAAAAAGACACTCCTAAACGATTAGCCATTTCAGGGTAGTTATTGATTATAGTATCTAATGATGCATTACTACTTTGGATAGCATATAAATTGTCACTCTTACCTATTTTAATTTCAGTACCATCACTTAATTGATAAGAAGTTTGATTGTGGACACCTGAAATGGTAACATTAAATTTATCATGCACATTATTGTTTAAAAGACTAAAAGTAATAGGGTGAGCAATATGTTCACTATTAAGAGGATCTCTTTTTACCTTATTACCATTTCTTAATTGATAGAAAGTTTCCTCATTTGTTATATTGACAAATTTCTCATCAAGAATAATATCACTACCCACTAAATCAAAAGTACCGCGATTACGTGAAGTTGTACCCATTCTCCAAACAGTGCTTGCTTTAACTTCAGAACCATCGCTTAACCGATAAAGGGTTTTTTCACGGATATCTGAAATAGAAGTATTAAATACTTCAGATGTATCATTGCTTGAAATACTAAAATTAATAGGTGTGTCAAAAGTTATATACCTTTCCTTAATGACATTTTGAATCTCAATACTCTTAAGATCATAAATAGTATAATTGAATAAAAAAGCGTGTACAGCAGGTGAGTTGTTTTTCAGTAGGTTAACGTAAGCTTCTCCATGACTAGTTGGTACAACATAACTAAAATTTCCCATCAATGCTTCATTATCTATAGTAGTGCTTGGCCTTACTACTACTTGCATTCCATCAGAGCAATCTTTTTCCATAAATATTTTTATAATATCTACATCATTACTATTCCGTCCACCTCGACCATCTACATATTTTGTACCACAAGTACAATTTATCACTTCCCTTTCCCCTTCTCTAGCAAAAACTTTATTTATATTGTCCATATCTATTAAAGTCTTATCAACATTGCTTACATGACTTATATATCCATTTCTACCCAAATTAACTTTTATGTGTACCTCTGACATAAATTTATCTAGATCTATTGTGTCTCTACCATCTCCCCCATTGATATACCCACTAATGTTACTTCCTTGTAAGATAAAAGTGTCATCCTTAATTCCTCCAGTAAAGTTCTTATCTCCATCTTCCACCAAGAATACATTAGGACTATCCATAAACCCTTGTGCAACATCATCACCTTTGCCTAACGCAATAAGAGTATGATTGCTTGGCTTATTAACAGAATCTTCTATACCAATTGCATTTTCACAAGCATAGGCTCCTCTACTTGGAACCTGTTCATACTCTCCCCTTGGAATACAAAACAGACTCCCTTTGCTAGGAGAGTCTGGTCTTGCTCTACTCCATTTGATATCATTCCTTCTTTTATCAAGAAATACCTTACTATCTGCATCTACTTGAACTTTATGATCTTTATCAAACTGCATAGTAGGAAATACGTACCTGCTAATTTGTGAGTTGTTTCGTAGAAATTGGAAATTCTGTTCAACTAACTGATTGTAGAGCTGCTTAAGTTCAAGCAACTTCTTTATATATCTTTCAGGTTCCATATCCAAAAATGCACGGGACCCCTCTTTGAATTTTTCCCATCCTGTTAAATGAATATGTTCATCAATTTTTTCAACTTGCCTAACTGCATGATAAATTTGAGTTCCTAGTATTATAATTCCTCCTGCAGCTTCCCCAATAGGGCCAGTAAACGATGAAACTCCTTCTATTAGCTCTGACAATTCAGCAAGCTCTACACCACTTTCTGCTAAATCTATTACTATGAAAGAGCTGTCACCTACTACCCCTACCAGGGCATCTGGGTTACCAGCCTTAAGCTCCTTTATTTGTTGTACAAGGTCATAAGCTATAAAAGCCGAAGTTCCACGTGCAAGAAATGGAGAAGCCATCTTCAGTGAATTACCTAAAATTGTTTTTCCACTTAAGATTAACTCTTCCCCTTTTACTAATGTTGCCCCTGATAATTTTCCTGACACATGACCACCTGAGATAAATCCTAAATTAACTGCTACATCTTTGTAGTCACCTCGGATAAAATCAGCTAATGTATCTTTGATGATTACTCCTTGAGTAACTATATCAGAAATTTTTCCTGCCCTATTCAAGTGACTCACAATTTTCTTATTATTGCTAAGCCTATTAACTAGATTTTGAAACTTACCCACCCTACTGACGACATTTTCTACCTTCTCTGCGACACTAGGCTTTTCAATAATGCTTTTTATCTTTTCTTTATCCTCTATATTTTCTTTCATCACCTTTATAATATCCCTAATCTCTGGGTCTATTGAATTTAGATCTATATCTTTTATCTTTGCAATAAATGCTTCTTCAATATTTTGACTTACAACTTCACCTTTAGATATCTGCTGAGAAACCTTGAAAAGCTGATCATAAAACTCAATATTCTTTACTTTTTCCACTACCTTGTCAGCATTGAATAACTCTTTGATACGCTGTTCTTTTTCTTTCTCTGTAATTTTTTCTTCATTACGTGAATCTATGCATGATATACCTATATCACGCTTTTTCCTTGTTGCACATTGGCTAAAACTAAAAATAGAACTATGAACTACCTTAACAGGAGTAAACTCATTTTTGCTTGGTAGAATAAGAGAATCTGCATTACTCGCTCCTTTGTCAAAAACCACACCTATACAAGCCACTTTATCACCATCTGTAAGTGTTTTATAAGTAACACCTTTTACATATTCTTTATTTATCTGATCATTTGCCTCTTCTACTAATTTACCAGTTGTTTTACCTTCCCTTGGTCCTTTAAGCTCTAACCCTACTGGATCGTATTCTTTAGCACTGCTAGCTTGATCTGCAAACTTAATACCATGCACGACCATATCAATACGTTTTCCCCTTCCAGTTTGAAACTCTGTTAATACTAATGCTCTGTTTTCTTGTGATTCTCCTAGCTTTATATCACTATAGTGGCTAAATGCTCCGTGAAATACAGCTTGAGTATGTGCTTCCCTTTCTATTAGAACTTTAAAAGGTAGTACTGCTTCACCTAATTTTCCAAATAACTCCTTGTACTTGCCTATTGATTGAGATCGATCTTGTGAAGAAGCAAGCTGAGACTCTAGTACTGCATCAAATTTTTCCTTTAACTCGGCAGGATAAGGAATGTTTTTCCATTCTCCATTAAAAGATTCTTTTCCCCCTTTATACTCATTCAAAGAATTATATCTATCAATCTTTTTTATATCAAAAAAATCTGGTTTTCTTTCCTCTTGTAAACTTATACATACTTCTGTTATTTTACCAACTTTTGGTAGATTAATAGGTATCTTTTTCTCACTAAACTCTCCTTTCCCTCCTTCTCTAATATGAAAGATAAACACCTCTTTATCCTGTCCTTGATTTCCTTTAGTCAGCATAAATGTTGTCACAGGCCTTTCAGTTGATTGTGCACCCGATCTTGTAGAAGAAGCAAGTGGGTACTCATTATATAAAAATACGGATTTCTCTAAATCAATATCTACAAATTTATCAGCGAGAAGAAGTTGCCCTAACATGAATCTACTGAAGTAATTACCTCCTTTCTCCGGCGTACCAGGAAATGTATGATAAATACGTTCTAGTGGCTGTTTTATTTCCTTTTTAAGATCAGCTATTGTACTTTCTTCACCATTCCAACTTGAAGTTACTTCTAGAAGTTTCTGTATCGTAGGTCGAGCAGGCTTCCTGTCAGCAGGTGGAGATATATACATTGAAAACTTTTCACCTTCAGTAGAATCCAAATTTAACCCTACACACAGTACATTATCTGAAATAGTCAAAACACGCATTGTATTTGGCTGAAAGCCTTTTGCATAATCTTTTGCTTGCTCTAATGCACTACCCGGTGTTGTACCAGCAGCCGTTCCGGCTTTCAATTCAATAATAATGGGAACAGCATTTAATGATCTACCCCTACCACGAGGCACTAGAACAATATCAGCGTAACCTCTTCCTGCAAATTGCTCTAAGTAAACCCTGAGATTATGTCTATAGCGGAAATTTACTAAAGCTCCTGCTACAAATCCATGATGTGCCGCTTCTCTTGTTCCTTGAGCATAGGTAAGTGAATTCTTATATTCAGAGTGAACTTTACTAACTTTTTTTAGAATATTTTCAATAGGCTCTTTCACTTTTTCCACATCAGGATTAGTCAGCTTCGCTATATCACTTTCTGGATTATTCCATACCCCCTTTTTTATTTCCTTAAACTCATGTGTTGTAGAAGCATCATTGTCCAATTTATTACTTTCTACATTAACAGATATTCCTGCCATTTTCCCTTTGGCATCTTTTTCTTTAGTAATTTCTACCAATCTCACACCTAGCTTACCTTGATCTCTAGCTAGCCTCACAACATCATTCCTGGCAACTTTAGTATTGCCTAATATTTTATCTAGCTCACCGTAGCTAAACTTTTTCTTTGTGCTACCAGATTCTGCAATAACAAAGAGCCTTACTTTATCAGCAGCATCTTCTGGGCTTTTGATTTCTCCTTTTTTAATAACAGCTACTTTTAGAGTCTTTGAGCTGTCAAAACTAAAATATATTTTCTCAATACTCAGCTTTGTTGCAATTTCCGTGTCTACCAAAGTAGAAAAGCTTCCTAAAAAGAAATGAGGGAAAAATCCTTCCTTAGCTACTGAATGCAAATACGATGGAACCTGGTCAATGTATGATTGAAACCTTGCCTTAAAAGATTCAAAATCACCTCCTTGTTGAGTCGAAGTGCTTGAAGCAGCTCCTGTTTCTCTAATTAATAACTCTATTAATTCAAAATCCTGCACTCCTTCATTATCAACTTCTCCTTGTTTTCGTTTAGGCATATAACCCTCCTTTTAGATATATAATACTCTTTAATGATCACCTAACCCCACATAAGATTGACCATGCACTTTACTGAGCTCTACCTCAGCTAAATCACCACTCGGAACAGGTTTGTTCTTTTGATCAAGTCTTTTATCAGCAGATTTACCATAGGCTAAAAACTTACTTAATGATTCATTGTCTCCTTGCTCTAATATAGAACGTATATAATTTGCTTTTTCAGAAGACATAAACTCTTTGATTTGTCTAAAATTAGCATTATCTAACATTGCCCACACTGGCTTCATAAAACCTTTTTCAACCAAATGCACTGAAAATTTTCCTTGAAAAGAAGAATCTTCCATCATTTCCTCGTCCAATATGAAAGTACGATGATTATCAAATCCTTCTTTTCTCCACATATGCATAAAAACTTCCACACCCTCACCTAAATAATGCTCTGGACAGTCCTTTATCATGAATTTTAACCAGAGACGGTAATCATCTTCTGTAATATCACTTGGCTTTAAACAATCAAACAATTCCTGAAATTTATCAAAACTAAGCACGTCCTTTATTCTATTTAAAGATCCATAATAACCATTCTTTCCTAAATCTCTTTTCAAAAGTTCTGGATATCTATCAGGACTTATTTGACTGAAACAAAACTCAAACACATCAGGATATCCATTATCGTGTGCTGCATGCACTGCAATTTTCATAAAAACTTCATCTTTCTCCCGAGCACTTAACTCACTTTCAGGTAATGACTGAACCTTATCCCAAAAGAACTCTACTGCTTCTACACGTCTTCTATTTGAACTTATTGCTGCACGGTGTAGACCAAAGACATAGGGATGCTGACCTTTTAGATCTAACTCTGAAATGTATCCACTAATGAAATGTGACCAAAATTGCATCATTGCATCTGTACACCAACTTCCACTCATTCTTTTAGCTAATTTCTTTAATGCATCTGAATCACCATCTTTTGCTTTATGCTTCTGTTTAAAATGTTCAAATAGAGAAATTATATCCTCCTCTAAGCAACACCAACATGCGATTTGGTAAAGATAAAAGTCCTCTAGCGGATTATTTGTACCCTTCCAACTCTGGGGTTCAATCATCTTTTTAGCCGCTATTCTTCTATTAAGTCTGATACCATGTATTGTGTCAGTTTTTTCCCAACATTCTTCATTTGATAATATATCCAAAAAGAACGGAAGTTTTTTTTCACCCCAACTGTCAAATATTTCCAAAAATGCACCGCACCAATTTTTCAATTGAAGTTGTTTAGATTCTTTATAAGGATCATCATCTTTAATAATAGAGAAAACAGCTTTCCTTAGTTCATCACAATCCATAATTCTTACCTCCATAAAAAAAGCATACAGAGCTACAATAATTTATAAACCCCATACCAATTTCAACATCATACTACACCTTTGTAACCTGTCAATCACTATTTAAGAAAAATTTTCTAACCCAAAGTAGTTTTAGGCAAAAGCCTCTTAATAGGCTCAATACATGACATTTTATTTATTTTGAATTTTGTTTCATCATGAGCTTATCTTAATTATTCTTCCACAAATAAATTAATATTAATTTAGCAAAATATATTATTAAGATCTCCAGTAAAACAACCATTTCCAGCGCTCAAAACCAAGGTCGGTGAGAAGTGTTCTTTTTGGAATCTTATGGTCTACCGCTTGATTCGTGCGAACTTTTTTATATGGTGATTTTATTATACGCTAAAATTAGCTATATTGGCTCACTTTCTCTAAATCTGCGTACGAACTGGCTTGCCTAACTTTGTTGCAAAAATTCCAGGCTCTTATTTTCATAACCCTGTTTTTGTGCAACTTATTCTCACAAATATACGTACTTTTTTAGATTTTTGGACAAGTAAATAATTAAATTGTTGTTGCTACTAGTTATTGCAATATTTTACCTAAAAAATGCTCATTCAAAAAATATTGCTTGTATCGTGGAAGGCGGAGAGATGGATGATAATGATAGCCTATTTGTCAAGGAATTAATGATTTGCTTGGCAAGATTATTGTTTGGCGCTATACTTAATTGGTTATTAGTAGGAGATAAGATATGGTTAATCAAACTGACTCTCTAGATTTAAGTTGTGTTAATTTGGGCACAGAAGAAAATCAAGAAATAACCAAAGATCGTCGCTATTCTGGAGATTCAGGCATCGAAGAAAAGGAAGAGTTTGAAGTTTTAGATGGCGAAAATCAAGAGATACAAGCTAATCTATGTGATACACTCCCTGAAGATCTGAGTCTAGAGAATGCAATACTTACAAACTTTCCTGATGGTTGTGATAGATCATTTACTGTAGAGTCGAAAGATGAAGATTCATATGACATTATTCCTAAAAATTTAACTTTAACTAAAATAATAAATATCTTAAATCAAGCTATAAGGGAAGATGATTGTGAAGAATTAGACAGGGTTGTACAAAATATTGAAAATTATGAAGGCAGGTCTATTATTCTGGATAATGTAAATTTAAAGAGTTTTTGTGAGCAACAACTTAACTTAGATTTACGAGGTAGAAGCGATCACCAGCATATATACTCAAATATACTATCACAGTATAATTTTGATCAGGAGAATTTCAAGTGTGATTATTTAGTAAAAGAATTGGTATTAATGGCAATTGCAGCTAATAATAAGCTGATAGAACAATATCAGGGCATACTTTTTGCTGAAGGAAATTTGAGTCTTTTACCTTTACTTGTTGGTGGTCAAAAATATATTGAAGCTTTTATAGGAAAATTCCATGGTACCGATTGGATTTATAGAGGATTAAAAGATCAAGCCATACAATTTATTGAACCTAATAAGATTGGCTTCTTCTCAGCTATAGCATTAAGAAAAGAACGAAATTTATTAGACACAGTTTTTGTTGAATTCATCTTAAAAGATCTTGAACAAGTATTAAAAACAAGTAATCCTGATCCTTTGTATGGTGTGCTTGAAACAGCATCTCTGATCGAAAATGAAGAATTTATCGTGATAGTGCTAGGTGCGTTTGAAGGATATATTAATAATCCGGATAAAAAAGATCTGTTAAAAAACAGTTTTGTTACTTTGTTAGAAACTGCGATAAGCCAAGAACACATATCTGTCGTTGAATACTTGTGTAAACGATACACTAATAGTGCAGATCGTGCCATTTATAATGTATATAAACAAGCATTTACAGATGATAAAGTTATTACAATACTAAGGCAACAGATCCTGAAAAACATAGGAACTCGTGGCAGAAAAGAAATTTATGATTTAATTCTGAAAACCGCATTGGATGCTGGCAATGTTACATTTATTGAGTACATATGCAAAGAATGTGCTGAAAGCGTCAATGATGTTATTAATTATCTTGATCATAAACTTAAAAATAACGAATTTGATGAAACATATGAATCGGTTCTAGTTGCATTGTCTAATATTGAAAACATAAACGTTATAGTCAATGCACTTTCTTACACTAAAAAAATCTATCAAAACGTATCACATAAGCAAGTAGTCAGGCAAGCCATACGGAATATACTGAGAAGTGCAACACACTACTCAACAGGCCAAGAAGATTACTCCTTAATCAAGAAAGCATGTTACTTATACACAGAAGAGGGTGCAATTAACGTAATTTTTCAAGAGGAGTGTGGGATTTTTAAATCTAGCATAGAAAAGCGCATAGAAGACCTGGAAAAGGAAAAAAAATTATTACAATCTGAAGCTTTACGTGAATATAATTACAGCTATTTGCCAGGTATTGTAAATGGATTAGCTCAGACTGCTTACATAGCATATGATGAATACACTAAAGATCCAAAAAACAATAAACGTCAAAAGAATATTAATCTAATATTCAGTTTAATGCAAATTAGAAATATTCTACAATTTTCCATTGATGTGCAAGAATGTTCCTGTCATGAACGTCAAGATTTGTGGGATGAAATGTACCAAACTCCTGGAACTTTTATAATACGAAAAAGAAGTAATAACGTTGCAGATGAATTAGAAATTCCAGTTATAACAAAAGATGTTCTTACACAAAAGGGAGAAAGTGATATACTAGATGGCATGGTGGTTTCAATAATGGGGCTTATAAGTGATAATTTTAAGGAGGATAGAATGCATAGTAGTGACCAAAATACAAGAAAAGAGTTGTCTGATGCTATCTTCAGTCTTGATTCTCAAGCAGTAAAATGTTTAGTAGAACGGATAAAGCAAGAGGGCAATAATGCAGAACGAATCATTAATTGGGCTTTGGAGAAAGCTGATGAGACACAAGTTGGGAAGAAAGATCAAGAGTCTAAAAATAAGATTAAAGAAATCAGAGAATTTCTTACAGTAGAAAGTAAAAGTATTGGTGCTGCTGCAGGTAGCCAAGAAGTCCCTGTGGTAGAGCTTAAAGAAAGTGAATCAGATTCACCGAATTCTGAGGATGATGGTTATTCTAAGCTTGAAAGTGATAAGTCTGCTGGGGATTCTTCAGGTTCTAGTATTAATTATCCATTTGAAGAAATTAATGAAGTAGGAATATCTGTAATTGAAACAATAGGGTCTGTAGCTACTGCAATAGCGTCAAAAATGCCTTCAATGGCCACTGAAGAATCTAAATCCGAGCCTGATAACCTAAATGACGAGCAAGATGATCAGCAAAATTTAACAGTACCTACAGTATCAAGTTCTGTAAGTGAGGATGTTTCGACATCTAGAAGTGATGGAAAAGAGTCTGTAGTAATTACACAAGGCAGCCAAAATGATGGTGAACATGATAAAGTCATGCCTGAAGAGCACCAAGATGATGCTGCTATGCAAAACACGCAACCAAAAACTTTAGTTGTTGACAGCAAGCCTAGCAATACAGGTGTTGAGGGTGATGAGAAAAAACAAGCTCTTGTTCAGCCTACTGAACCTGTGTCAAAAAATGCTCAAGGCAACAGCAAACAACCTAGTTATCCAAACAAAAACAACCCTGCTCCACAAGATGCAAAAAGTAAGTTGCCTGTGATAGCTGCTTCTATGTTAGCAATAACCGGAGTTGCTACAGGAATAGCTATTGCAGTTTATTTAGAAATGTTAGCAGTGGGAATAGCAGTTGGAGCTTGTTGTCTGGTTGCCGCTGCAATTGTATATTGCCATAGCAGGCCTTCAAGTTCCCTTGAAAATAGCAATGTTCAAGAAAAAATAGCGAGAGATGTTACTTAAATATTCAGTGATTCCATAATAATTCAGAGATTCTTCTAAATAGATTATCTTATTTCGTTTTTTAAAGTTTTTGCTTGGTGATCATGAATATTCTACCACTCTTTTGAATTTATATCTGGTTTAAAGAAAACTTAACAATTGGTTGTTCTATATCTTCCACTTTTTCTAGCTTTGTGCCGGGCTTTATGGCATTATACAGCGCAAAACCTATACACGCCAATCCAGCTATTCCCACAACTGCTACTACTACAGGCATTTTCATGATATACAATGCAATGCTGCTTACCAGTAACACTACACCAGCACTACCGACCACGATTGCCTGTCTTTGTTGTATTAGCAGTTTTTCTTTTTCATCTGCAGTATTTCCTTTGCCAAATTCACTATAAAAATATGGTTTGGAAGAAGAAAGGCTATCAGAGGCATTTAGACCTTGTGCAACAGTTTCTGTTGAAGCAGTGGTACTTTTTTCGTATATTAATTGATTGTCATCTTCATAATCTCCTATTAAAGGTACAAAGTCAACAGCACTTTTATGCTCTATAGTCGATGTATTCAGATTATCTTTACATTCTTCCTCATATACTAAGTCACGCATAAGTTTCTCTTTTGATTCTAAATCAATTGTAATTGCCTCTTTTTGCTGTTTTGCAATCGTTAATGGTTCTTTCTCTTTGCCTGCAGCATCGATGTCACAACATAGTTTGGGAAATAGGTTGTCAGAAGCGTTTAGCTCTTGCTCATCGAAAGAGTTCTCAGCTTCTTTGTTGCTTTCACACATGAGAGGATTTTCACTTTCTATTAAAATATTTCGAGCTTCTTCACTGCTTACAATCCTAGATTCATGTATTTCATAGTCTTTATTGACATCTTCACATCTAGTTTCAGCATTATCACTTACAGGCATATCATTTTTAACTTCTATATTTAGAATTTCTTCAAATTCCTTGAGGATCTTTGCACTTTCTTTGCAATTGTGTTTATTAGCATAGTCAAGTAGTGTATAGCTTATTTCTTGGTTTTCTGCTTTCTCCACTTTCACTTTCTGGTTGAGAATTTCTTCTAAAATACCATTCTTTTTAGAAGCTTCTAGAACTGTTCTAATAGCTTTACTATTTTCCATGCAGGATACCAGTGCCGTGTAAGTTATTGTTAGACCATTTGGCAATTTTTGGGTCAATTTCTCACTAAGAACATCCTGTAAAATTCCTTGATTTATTGCTTCTTGTAAAAGCTCCTCAAAAGCTTGATTATTTTTATAGAACATAGATTGGCACAGTAGCGTCAGAGTCCCTTCCTTTTCCTCATCCTTGTAAATTATTTTTTTTGTAAGAAGTTTCTGTGTGTTGTAATTAGATTTATTAAATTTCTCACTAATATTTTCACCGTTTTCTATCTTCTTTAATAGCTTGAAAAGCTTTTTTTTATCTTCATTTGTAAAATTATCCTGATCACCTGCCAGCTTATAGGTTATATTTTTTTCGTTCTTGGTCTTTTTGAACTTTGGCATCATATTTCTTTCTCTACAACATTTAATTTTATAAATTAGTTACATTAATAACTTATTAATTGCTTAATTAAGGCACCAATTTGTAAAACTTATCCATCTGCTCACTCCATAGCATTGGTATTTCTCTCAAGTCAACCAACTTCAAATCTCTTGGCTGTCTCCCATTCACTATGTCTTCCTTAATCTTTGGTGCTAAATAATTTAACCTTAAAATTTGCTGTATACGTCTTGTACCTATATTAATTTTGGCACTCAGTTCTCCTACACTTGCATATTTCCCTTCTTCTAGTTGCCGTTTCCATAGGTGGGCTCTTACCACTCCTTTCAGTAGCGCATTGTTTGTTTTGCCTTCTGGTTCTATTACTGTGCATTTCTTTCCTTTCTTTTTTAACCACATTGGTATAAATTCCACCTTATCCTCTAAACACACTTCTATTTCATCTTCTTTTACCATCACTCCCTTTATTAACTTTTTCACTACTTCTTTCTGTCTTCTAAAACTTAAATTTTTCCATTTTTCTTCGGTCTTTTCTTTCCAATTTTCATATAGCTGCTCCGCTCTCTTCATTACTTCTTTTTCTACTTCTCCTGCTACTATTGTTCGGTTCACTGATCCACAATCCTTCCCCCTTAAATGGTTATTGCACACATAATATCGGTACCTTTTATTCTCCTTTTTTGAGTATGTCAGCGTCATATTTACACCGCAGTTCTTGCACTTAATTATTCCTCTAAGCAGCGCTTCCTCATATTTTGCTTTTCTATATGGCTGATTCCTTATTAATTCTTGTGCTTTTTGCCATTTTTCTTCCTCTATTATTGCTTCATGCTTTCCTTCATACTCTTTCTCATAATGTCTTATCTTTCCCACATATATTGGATTTGTTATTATTCTCCTCACCGTTGCCTTTTTAAAGATATCTGATTTTGTTCGGTATCCTTCTCTGTTTAACTCTCTTGCCAACTCTGCCATTGACTTCAGCTCCAAATATCTTTCAAATATATGCTTTACTGTTTTTGCTTCTTTCTCATTTATTATTAACTCTTTATCTTTTACATCATACCCAAATGGCAAAGTTCCTCCCATCCATAATCCTTGCTCTTTTGATGTTGCTATTTTATTTTTTACTCTCTCTACAATCATCTCTCTTTCTAGTTGTGCTGCTCCTGATAACACTGTTTGTACAAACTTTCCCATTGGCGTATTATTGTCAAATATCTGCGTTACTGCTACAAAATTTACTCGGTGCCTTCTAAAAAATGACGTTACTTCGATGCTGTCCTTTGTTTCCCTTGATAACCTGTCTAGCGTATATACTACCACACAGTCCACTTCTCCTGCCTTTACATCTTCAAACAACTCCCTTATTGCTGGTCTTTCTAAATTTTTTCCTGAAAATCCGCCATCATCGTACCTTTTGGGCAATACTACCCACCCTTCTCTGCTCTTTATGTACTTTTCACATGCTACTCGCTGCGCATCAAGACTATTAAACTTTTGTTCTAGCCCATCCTCATTTGATTTTCTTGTATATATCGCACACCTTACCTCTTTTAGCATTCTCTCTCCTCAATTTCCACTTTTATCACGCATCCCGAATAATAAAGGTCCGTTGTAGCTCATTCCCATTATTTTTCCTGCCACTGCTGATAATGACGTGTAAAATTCTTCTCTGTAGATCAATCCTGTATCCACTACCATTATTGCATGCGTTTCTTCACCCCTTTCTAATATCAGCTCTGTTCCCACTGCTGGCAGTTTATCGCTACTTATTCTTTTTCCCTTCTCTAGCCGATCTGCTAGGTATTCCAGTCTTTTGGCACCTTTTCTTGACATTTCTCCATACGCTTTCTCCTGTATCCTATACGCCAATCTTGGTATCAGATATTTCTTTGAGTATCTAGGTGCCTCTTCCTCAAATACCTTCTTCCATATTTTCCTCAGCTCTTCCAACGCTTTTTTCTCTAAACATTTTACCTCTTTTTCTACTTTTTTTTCCATATAATCACCTTTTCAAACACAGCACTTCTGAATTTTTAAAAACGCTATAGCACTTTTTCATCCACAGTTTCTAGCTCCTCCTTTGCAACTATCACACCTGCTGCCGTGCTTTCCGATACAACCCTTACTCTTTCTATAAACTCTCTCTGCTTATTTGCCATTTTTACGTTCTCTAACACTTCTTTTATCTCTTTACTATTTCTCGCATAATCCATTGGCGTTTTGCCAGATTTATCCTTTTGCTCTACATTCCCTCCCGCTTTTACTAGCTCTTCTACTATTTTTATCTCTGCCACCATGCAGGCAAGATGCAACGGAGCAAATTTGCTACTTCGTTCCACTGCGTTTACATCGACTCCTGCCTTTATCAGCTCTTTTATATTTTCTAGACGTTGCCCCATCACTGCTAGGTGTAGTGGTCTATATTTCCCGGCATCTGCTGCATCTACATCTGCTCCCTTTTTGATTAATAATTTCACTTTTTTTGGATCTGGCATTCCCACCGCGTAATGTAGTATCGTCCTTCCTTTTGTGTCTTTTTTATTAATATCTTCTATTGAGTTATCTAATACTTCTTTCCACGCCTTATTAAACTCTTCTCTTTCTTTCTGACTAAATTTTACCATAACTTTCCTCAGCTATTAATGCAATATAAAGTGGCTCCAATTTGGCTCACTTTAGCGCTTAGCAAATCTTGTTTATTTACCAGCTACTTTTTCACTTAGGGCTGTTTTAGCATAAAAAGCAAGTTTTTTTTGCTAAATTTACACATTTTTTCCACATATTATATTAAGATATAAATCTATATGCTTAATCTGTTAAATCTACCTCCTCTAGTTGTAATTCATTTACGTTTCGTTTCTCCATTACCTCCTCTATTGCCTTGTTTGCTTCTCCATACATCACTTCTACATCTCTCATATTCACTCCCTTCTTTTCTAGATAACTTGTCACTTTCGGGTAAATTTTTGCATAGTTTAGTGGGCTACATCCAAATTTATCTACTGTATCAAGATCTCCTCCTGCATTTATCAGCTCTTCTATTGTTCCTATTCTTCTTGCTAAACAGGCTAAGTGTAGTGGTACTGCTTTATTGTTTGATTTTGCATTTACTGTAGCTCCTCCTTCTATCAGCACTTTCACATTTTTTCTTCTTCCTAAAAACGCTGCTAGGTGCAACGGTGTCTCGCCTCTATTGTTTCTATCGTTTGTACCTGCTCCTTTTTCTATTAATAACTTTATTACTTCTGGCTCTGACACCTGTGCTGCTCGGTGCAATATTGTGCAACCTGCTGCGTCTTTTTCATTTATTTGTTGAAACCTGTTTTCTGATAATGCTTTCAATAACCTATCAAAAACATTCCTTGCTTCTTTCCTTGACATAACATACCTCACTTTCCCTTTGAAATTTTCGCAACCAAACTCTTTTTTTTGAGCTCCCTCCTCACCACATCTTGCTTAAGTCTGCCTTCAACACTTCATCTATCATTTCGTTCACTTGGCTCATTATCTTGCTTGCTAAATTTTTACATTCTTCCTTTATTAGTGACTTATCTTTCTTCCTTATTTCTCCTATCTCTATTATTTTTAACTCAGGTAAATAGCTCCTATTCAACATGTCTGCTATTTCTCTCACTAGCATCTCTATTCCATAGCACGTCAGTTCTCTACTTTTTGTTATTCCTCCTTGTTCTCTTAAGAATTTACTTGCCTTTTCACTCTCTTTGCTATCACATAGACGATACTTTTCACTTTCCCATATGTAATACATTGGTGTTGCACCGTACTTATTCAGTTGATTAACTTCAGCTCCGGCCTTTACTAGCTCTTTTATTATTTCAATTCCTGCTCCTCCTATTTTGCATGCAGAGTGCAATGGCGTACATCCACTGACATATTGAGTGGCATTTACTTCTGCTCCTTCCCTTAGCAGTACTTTTACATTTTCTAAGCTTTTCGCAAATACTGCACAGTGTAGTGGTGTATAACCCTTTTTATCTCTTGCATTAACATTTGCTCCTTTATTTATTAATAACCTTACTGTTTTGTAATCAGAGATTTCTACTGCTTGGTGTAATATCGTCTCTCCTTCTTCATTTCTTTTATTAATATTTTTAAATCCGTTACTTGATACTTCTTTAAAAAACTTACTAAAAGATTCTCTCTTTTCTTCGTTGAACCCCATTGCATACCTCACAAAATTAGCTTTTCTAGCGCCAGACAAATTTCTTATGTTTACCTGCTGCTATTCAAGTCATGTCCGTTTTAGCATGAGAAAGCAAGTCTTTTTCTTTTTATTTCATACACTTTTACCTATTATTAACATAATATATGAGGATATAAATATAAGTACTTAACTTATTATAGATATTACTTGACTATTTTTCCAACTTCTGTTCAAATGTCGATGTTCGTGCCACGTTAGTACGCCTGGGTAAAATACCAAAATGTAACTTTCTAACTCGTGTATTGCGTCCTTTTGCTTTAAATCTAAATTGTTTTCAAAATGAACATAGTGTTCTGCCACACCAAATCTTATAACTTTCTGGTTGGTAAAATCTTCTACTTTGTAGTGGTGAGTAACGCTAAACCTTTCTAAAATTGGCTTGTATTTTAAATTCCACAGTTGTTCAGATAGTTTGCTACTTCCTAGTAAAAATTTACTTCCTTTTTCTTCCACACTACCAACTGGAAAACATGCGTTTATTTCCCCCAAGTTCCAGCTATCTGATAATACTATCTGCGCTTTCGCAAACTTAATCTCAGGTAATAAGCTCTGTGGTAGCGGATATAGCGCTTTGAAGTTATACCACACATGATTTCTTTCATAAATACCGTTATAATTCTTTGTGTGAGGCTCGGTTTCTCCAAGGATTGCTACATCTAGGCGATATATATCATTGCTTAAAGCTCGTTCATAATGATCGCGTAGATAGTTTTCTATAATCCTAATAACTGGACCACTAGACCTGAAAAAATTTACTCTTCCAAACGATAATACTGGTCCATCTTTTTCAACTTTTCTACCTGAATAGTCTGACAATAAGCTGCCGAATAAACTTTCATCTAAAATAAACCTATCAACGTTATGGTGATCATTGAAAATCCTCATTAGCCTTGATCTTGCTGGTAGTGATAGTTTTGCAAGTTCTACTACTGCATCTACAAAAAAGTTATTTGGAACATCTCTTATTCCTATTTGCAACTCGAAAAAATGTTTACCAGGTGGCTCCTCAATAATTGTAATATCTTCTATATTTGCCCATTTGAGCGCTATTTTAAGTGATGCAGGTGTTCCTCTCAGTCTTTGAAATTTTACTCCTTCTACTATGGCTTTTCTTCTATCTTTTACCCAGCGCAGTATTTCTTCTAAACCATATTCTTCTATTATCCAAGGCAATGTTTCTTCTTTAAGACTAAACTTAAATCCTCTGATACAGCTCGGATCAACCTTATAATCTGTTGCATCAACCAGTGCTTGCTCTTGCTTTGTTGCGTTTGGGGGTAATAGCATTACTCAATCTTTAAATTTCGTAAATTTGCACACTCGTTACCTAGCACCACAACATCCTCTTTTGGCTCGATTAATTCTACGTTTTCTACACCCTCTACAAATAAATTCGCTATTATCCACGATCTTGTTACACTCCATCCCAGCCTTCTACTTTCTTCAAACTTCTTAATAAATTGCTTCTTGATTTCTTCCTCTGATATTATAGGACTTATGCTCATTCTGCTGTGAATATCTATTTCCGTAATATTGCAACCTATCACTGTTACTGTATCGGTTAAAACCCTTATATCATCTCTAGTAACCTGCTTTTTTACAATTTCTAGTAGCTCTTCTGACACTATGCCAGTTTGTGTTGATAAGATTGAAATTTGTACTTTTCCTGGTATAGGTGATTCTACTAGTGCATCTTTTACTCTACTATCTGCTGACAGTGCATGATATTTATAATATTCCTTACTTCCTCCTGTTGACCAACCTGCTATTTTTGCTTTTACCCTCTTTCTAAATCTTTCATCCTCTTCTTCTTTTTCTCTCTCTACTCCATAAAATTCAGCCAAATTATCAAGATCTTCTCCCCTTGCAAATTTCAGTAAATTACTCTTTACTGCTTCGTTCATCCTTTGTCTGAGCAAAAGTTCTCGCCAGGCTGCTACCTCCAGAATCTTTATCGCTGGATCGGATTCTACTAACGCTGAAAAGGTTTCATCTCTACACACTAACTCCTCCTTCATTCTGGAAAAGATTTCCTCATAGCTTAGTTTTTCAATAATATTAGATGTCTGCATTTCTAAACAACTATTCCACTAATACCTATGAATTTGCCTTCTGAAAGATACATACCTTCAAGTACAAGAGTCATTTTTCCTTCTTTAGCTTCAGCAATCTTTACTTTTTCTAACTTAAATCTCTTCTCAAATTTCCCCAGTGCTTCTGCTGTTGCTGCATAGATTTCCAAAGTTAAATCTCTATTTATTGGCTTATCTACTAATTCAAATAATCGAGAACCATAATCTCTTCTCATAATACGTGATCCAATAGGAGTGGTTAAAATATCAGTAATTGATTGTTTTAAATGTTCTATTCCTTCCAATTCCTTTCCCGTGCTAGCATTCATGCCTCTCATTCTGCAAATACATTTTTGCTAACACCTATCACTTTAAAACTACACGATACCAAGTCTCCTGTTCTTGTTACTCCCATACCGTTCACAAATACGCTGTTTGACCCTTGCGTTAGTGTCTCCCCTATAGTCAAGATATCACCCCTACGACACACAGATCTACTATTTACAAATACGTCTTCACTTCCACTCATACAAACATGAACCGGTATTCCTGTACAATTATCCCCTACACAAACGATTGCTTTACCCATATGCTAGTTTAGATCTATTCTCCTTCCCTTAAGTTTTATTCTTTCTTTTGTCATTTCTATACTCGATTCTCCAGCTTTCAGTGTTATTTTATCTACTACTTCAATCTCTAAATGATGTTTATCTTTATCGTATGACAACTTTGTTCCATCTTGAAATGTTAAGCTACTCACCTCTTTTTTATTCTCTGATGCAGGGTATTTTTCCTGGTATATCCCTCCTAACACCACTCCTAACGATAATTCGCCAAGAGGAGAAAATATCATAACCTGTTCACCGATATCTGGTGGAGACCAATCTCTATCTTTTCCTGCTTTACTTGTTATCCACGGTAAATAATCTGTTAAAAATTCGCCTATTTTCACTCTTACTTTTGCTTTTTCATAATCTATTTCTTTTACAATTCCTATACGAATAACGTTTGCTAGCTTCCTATTCAGCTCTGAAATCGCAAAACTATGATCCAACATTTATATTTCCTACGTTTATTGTATGTGGTTTAATTTTCCCCTCTTCCCATACTGATTTACCTAAATGAAGCTGATGACTCCAATCAACCATCCACACCAAATATGCATCTAATTCGGGTCTAAATCCATCAGGCTCTGCAGAAAGAAATTCAGCCGGAGATACATTCTTTTCCCAGGTATTCTTGTTCACTACTCTTGCAACCTCAGCAGCTAAAGATCTGACAATAATAGGTGCATTTTCTATAGTACTATCAACTACTATTCTTGCCTCAAATCTTACCCTCAGAGCTAGTTCACCTGTTCCAGGATCTTTTCCCGATTCTAAACTCACAAGCTCTACAAATACCGCTGGCGCTAATAATTCTTTTCTTATTGCTGGATAAATTTCACATATCTGTATAGCCGGTATTTCTTCCTTTAACGTAGTACAAATTACTTGATGTAAATCTTGCCAATTCATATAGGTGTAATGTCACTTAATTCGCGGTGGAAGAATTTTTCAAATACCTTTTCAACCTCATAATTAATAAGATTCCCTATTATCCTTGAAGCCTCAGGTTCGAGTGGCAACTTAACTTCCTTTATTGGTAATGCTGCCCTTCCTTCACGTTTAAAAATACCGCTATTTCCTTTTGGCATAACTGCTGCAAATCCTCCTATAAACTCATGCTTTCCTACTTTCGATCCTCTTCTTGTTTTTTGTATTTTACCAATTGTCGATGCTCTAATGTCGTAGAGATTTGCTCTAATTAACACTTCTAATCTGCTTGTTTTTGCTTTAAAAATTCTTAATCTCTTTCTTATCAAACTTAATTTTATCTTCTTTTCCTCACTAATTTCTTTTGCTGTCTTCAATTTTAGCCATAGTGCTGTTCTGTTTAACGCTCTCACTATTGCTAATTCTATTTTTTTTCTTTTAGCATTTACACTTTCTATTACCTCATTACTATTAACTTCTATATGCACAGACATTTTACACCCCATACGCTTCGATTCGCCAGACCATTCCAGATTTATCTCTAAGTGGTGGTGTGTGTATTTTGTATTTGCAATCACCTATAACAAAAATATCTCCTACAATTGGCCTCAGTATATCAAAAATGCTTACCTCAAGAAAAAGCATCTCTCCCACAAATTGTCCTTCACCAATCTCGTATAATTTATCTGGCTGTTGCTTTAATACCTGTACCATATATGACTTATTCTTTGACTCATATAAAGCTAACTCCCCTAAATGGATAAGACAATCTTTAAATAATCGCTTAATACTCTCTTGCATTCTTCTATTTTATTCATTAAGTTTTCATCAGTACGCTATATGCTGATAGAATACTAACTGCCTTTTTGTTGCTCTATCAGTATTTTTATGTTGCAACGACCTTGACCAAAACGGCCGGGCGGTGGCACATTGGCAGAGGGTTCGACTGTGTATGCAAATCAGTCCCTCTATCAAACCTCCTTGGCTCTTGTTTTGCATATAGTGGCTGTCCAAGAGTATTTACTGTCTCATTAAAGTCTGCTGGTGCAAAATATGTCGTAAATGTACTTGCTGTTCCTAGTGGAAAACAGTGCCCTGTATCTCTTTCTATAAATCTTCTTACAGTTCCTTCAGGATCAGTTGCTTGCCCTCTATATTCCTCAAACGTTATTCCACAGAACGTAAATCCTGATCTCATATCGTTCCTTAATGCTGCTCCTTCTTGCCATCTCTCGTATGCTTCTTTTACTTTAGTATGAGAAGTAAGTGCATCAAAAAACTCAGGGCTTACTAAAGCATGAATTCCTGTCATATATTCACCACTTAGATTATCTTCTATATGCCGGAGTACTTCCATACACTTACGCTTTACATCAGTTGTTGCTGTTCCCAGTGCAAAATTTACTACTTTTGGTGTTATTTCAAATTCGTTATACAGATTTAACAATTCACTTCCATCTGCGTCCAGAATTATTCCTTTCAGCGCTCCCATTCGCAAATGCTCTAATGTTATTGCATGTTTGTTTCTCATTAGCTGCAAATGATCAGTTATTACATCTGCCAGCGCTTTCAGTTCACTTTCTGATCCAAATGCCCTTATTCCTTGTACTTCCTCTGGTAACACTACATCATCGTGAGGAATATGTGGAATTGTAAATGTTCTTACCTTTCTTTTTCCTCTTTTTCCTACTGTTGCTGGTGCCCCTGGAACTTGCGTTGGTAGTAAACTTAATACTCCGTTTTGCTCTTCTATTGTAATATGTCTAAATCTTACTGACCTACTTGGAAATAAATTTAAATTTTCAACTCGTCCATAATTTACCGGCAATATATTCATCGCATTTGTTAGTGCCGTCATGCTAAATGCTGTATTTGTAAATGGATTTTGCATTGAATTTCTCCTTAAATTAGACTGTTTTGCGAATGATAATTCCACGTGTTTCTAGTTGTTTTATTGCTGCTGTTTTTTGCTCTTCAGTGATATTTACTGGCCACACAACTGCATAATCTGCTAGCATTGCACCGCGAGCAATAATTACTCCTTTACTATTTTCCTTTGCGTTTACATCGCTTGTTATCACTCCTATCGCCGTTTGTGTCCCATCTGTGGCAGTTGGATTTAAAGCTTTAATTAAATTATCTTTAGTATCATAACCAACTACTGTTCCTAGCTTCAGATTTTGCCCCTTGGCTACTGTTATCTGATCTCTTGAATATAGACTTGATGCCTCATACTTTAATAAGTCACCTAGATTATTTTGTTCGGTTATACATGTCATATTTCCTTTTCTCCTTTTTTTATTTTTTTACCGCCATATTTGTAGTTGTTATATGCAGCGGTTATAATTGTGGCGCGTTTTGAACACTTATTTACCGCGGCGATTATATACCACGGTTAAGACCATCAAATGCACCGACTTTTCGCTACCTGCATCATCAATTCTTCTCCTGCATTCTGTGGTATTGCACTCAGTATCTCTGTTTTTTTCGTTCGCTCTGCAAGTAACTCCATTAAAACTTCCCTGGCTTGCTCAACACTTGAGCCTTGCTCTATAAATTCTCCTATCTTTTCTGGCATCTTTGATATATTACATAATCTTATTATCTCTAAAATTTCTCTACGACAGTTCTCCTCAATAGTTGTCATACTAACACTCCTACTTTTATGATTGTTGATAAATTCAAAAAATGTTGTAACTCCATCTGCAAGACCTATTTCTACTGCTTTCTCCCCAAAATATAGACCTGCTTCTGTTGATCGAATCTTTTCAATTGAAAGACCTCTGTTCCTTGCTATTAGCTGCACAAACATTCCATATAGTCGGCCTACTTCTTTTTGTAAGCTTTCTAAACTTTCAGACGTCATTGGCTCATGCGGATTTAAATCATTCTTTCGACTGCCAGCAAAGATTGTGGTGTATTTTATTCCCTGTTTTTCATCAAAACCACTTTGATCTATATGACTTGCTATTACTCCTATACTCCCAACTCCTGAAGTGCGGGTGAGAAAAATCTTTTCAGCGCTAGAGGCTATAGCGTACGCAGCAGAATATGCATCATCATTTGCTATTGCAATAATTCTCTTTTTTGCTCTTGATTCATAAATAAAATCAGCTAGGTCAAAGACACCGTTTACTTCTCCTCCTGGACTGTCTATGTCAAGTAGAATCGTCTCTATGCTTTTATCTTCTAAAGCACTCTCTATCTCTTCATGAATATTTTCATACGAAGTCATGTCTAAAATATGATCAAAAGCTTCTGTTTTTTTTGTCAAAACTCCATAAATACGTATTATTGCTATTCCTTTTGGGTTTATATGAAAATGCTTTAAGTTCTTAAAGATAGGTTGTTTGCTGTTATATAATGATAGTAGTTCAAAGCTTCTTCTCTCTACCATTATTGGCTTATTTATCCACATCACCTTCCTTCCCTTTTATGGTTAACATCAGAATCGAAACAAAGTCCAAAAGAATTAGCTCGCTTTTGATCTTCTGCTATTTCTTGGTCAATTTCTTCTACATCGTAACCCATTTCTGATACTACTTCCGATCGACTCTTAAATCCATTCCTTACTGCCATTTGCTGTGCTTGCTGGTCTTTCAGTGGATCCACCCAATCAAATCCCTGTGGTATCCATTTTACTTCTTCTTTCGCTGCTTTTACTACTTTTTCATCTATACAGAGTTCTCCACAAAGTACTGCTAACTCTAGCCATCTATTCCATACTGGTCTGCAAAATTGAAATACCATAATGTTGTGTTGCAGCATAGCACATCTACGACGAAACTCTATTAATCCAGCTCTGATTGATGAATAATTAACGCCTGTTAAATCTCCTGTTAGCTGCTCATATGTTATCCCTGTACCTATTGCTATTGCCCTCAGTTGCTGTCTCATGAATGCTTCATAACTTCCTCCTACGTCTGATGGTTCTGAAAATTTTATGTCCTCTCCTGGGTCTAAAAGCTGCATTGTTCCAGGTTCCAGGCCAGATAGTGCTACTCCTTGCTCACTTGCTTCACCTTCTCCCATGATATTTGCTTCTGGATCGAGTCTCGTAATAAATCCAGCAAACATTGCTGCAGTTTTCTTTCTCACCAGCTCTGCATCATCATATTGATCAAGCTCATAAAGCTTCAGCAGTATATTAGAAAGCCAAGGCTCCCCTCTGATTTGTCCAGGTCTTAAAGGTTTATAGATATGTAAAACATCATTTGCTGGTACTCTAACTGATTCTCCAAACATACTTTCACCAGGGTGTTCTTTAAATAGGTAGTATGCTTCTCTTTGCCCAAGCCTGTTAAACTCAATCCCGTTTCTTATTACATTACCATTTCCTAAAGTTTGATTTGTTTTATTATCTAAATGTTCAGACTCAAGTACTTGCAGTTGTAATGGTACAGAAAATCTATCTTCCAGTTTTCTCGTTCTTAAACGTACAAAACATTCTCCTCCCTCTATCATACTTCTGCACACTATAGCTTGTAATCCATAAAAATCACTTACTCCGTTACTGTCTGCTTCATCTGTCCATCTTAGCCATAATTCTTGCACCTTCTTTCGAAATTCTCCATCCCTTGCTTTTGATTGTGGTTTTATTCCTGTTCCAATCGAGTTACTTACTATTGTATCAATGATATTTGCTGCATATGGATTTTTTCTTACCATATCCCGAGAGCGGCTACGTAAGTGCCCAAGGCTCTGAGAAAGTAAATTATTTATGCTTCCTAACTCTGGTTGAAAGTGAAAAAATCTTCTTCCTGAACCTGCTGCATCCCACGCTGAACTTTTGATTTTTGGCTTGTTAAATAGTTGTTTGAACGATTTTAATAGCATTACTTTTCTTTATCTGAAATTTTTGATAACTCAGCTTCCAGCTCTTCTATTGTTGGCAAGGCTGTCTTTACATTCTCTGGTAGATTTTCAGTAATTTTATATTCTGCCAACCCTATCGGTTTATTTATGTCTTTCAATGTATACTTAGCTAGTACGTTATCCTTTGACTTGCATAAAATTAATCCTATAGATGGTTGATCTGTCTCGTGCTTTAGTAAATCATCAACGGCTGAAAGATAAAAATTCATTTTACCTGCATACTCTGGCTTGAAATCTTTGTCTTTTAGCTCAATTACTACAAAGCAACGTAGCTTTAAATGATAAAACAATAAGTCAATATAGAAGTCTTTATTTCCAACATCTAAGTGAAATTGCCTACCAACAAATGCAAATCCTTCCCCTAGCTCAAGCAAAAACTTCTCTACATGGCCTACAAGACCTTTTTCTACTTCTCTTTCATGAGCGTCATCTCCTATACTCAAAAAATCAAAAATATATGGATCTTTTAATGTATAATGTGCTAAATCTGACTGGGAAGAAGGTAACTTATCTTTGAAGTTAGTAACAGCTTTTCCTTGACGTTTGTGCAATTCACGTTCGATTTGCATCACCATTATACTACGTGACCAGCCGTGCTCTATAGCTTTTTGAAAATAAAATAGTCTTTCTTTTGGATCTTTTACTTTATCTAAAATAACTACAATATGAAACCAAGGCAATTGTGCAGCAACCTGCTGCGTAAATTCAGTATCTTGATATTCTGCAGCAAATTGACGCATATAAGTAAGATTCCTAGCACTAAATCCCTTCATTTCTGGAAATGCGCTTCTCAAATCCTTACTTAGCTGATCTATGATTTTAGCACCCCAACCATGTTCTTTTTGGCGCTTCAAGATCTCTGTACCAATATGGTGATAAAGCACAATAAGCTTGCTATTTACTGCTAGTGCTGCTTTATAACGACTAGTAGCAATCTGCTCTTTCAGATGCTCTAAAAATTCTGTATATTCTTTTGCTATAATTTTTGTCATATGGGTCCTTTCAACGATATTATATGATCCCATTACTTGTTGAAAAAACAATTTTCCTCTTTGGCTTCAC
Source organism: Wolbachia endosymbiont (group A) of Philonthus cognatus (assembly GCF_947251755.1). Taxonomy (NCBI): domain Bacteria; kingdom Pseudomonadati; phylum Pseudomonadota; class Alphaproteobacteria; order Rickettsiales; family Anaplasmataceae; genus Wolbachia; species Wolbachia endosymbiont (group A) of Philonthus cognatus. The sequence goes on along the minus strand of NZ_OX366388.1, from coordinate 965,076 downwards.
ACCTGCAACTTTTAGCTCAGCTTTAATACGTTGTCTTAAGTTTAGTAAATCATTTATCTGAACTTCAGCATATCTCACTACATGGTCACCATATGCAATTGATACTACTCGCTCTCCGTTTTGCAGCTTCTTTATCGCTTCTTCGACTTGAACTAAATACTCTTCGTTATACATTTTCCAGCCATTTACTCTGTCTTACTTTTTTAGGCTTTTTACTTTCCATTTTTCCACTTAAACTATTCCATTTACTCTCTGGCCAACGATCGATTCCAAGCGCAATAGATGCAGCTCTTGCGTAAATTCGACAATCAAGTACTTCATTTCTTTCTCTTACCTTTTGCCACTCTTGTTTGGTGTATCCTTTTACTACCTTGCTGACTAATTGCTCTGCCGTTAGCTGTTTAAAATATTCAGGTGCATACTCGGGAAAATGACAATATCCAGGTAGAGCTTTTCCCTCTTCTTCTTTCAAAATATTAAGTAATTGAAAAAGCTCTGACTTTAATATCGATACTCCTACTGGCCAGAGCTTTATTCCTCTCTTTAGCTTTTGACCACCAACTGTTATATCTACTCTACTTGGGCTGCTAAGTGGTACTAGGGCTTTATTTACACCTTTCACTGCCATTACTCTTCCAGAGCCTTGATGACCTCTTACCCAATTGTATACTTCTTGTGTCGCATACCCAGCATCAACCGCCATCATGCTTATCATGTATTCAAGACCATTTTCACCGATAAAATGATGATTTAACAGCTCAGAGAGTTTTCCCCATACTTCTCCTCCTCCAGTATCACCTTCAAATACTTGGTAGTCTATTGACCAACTTTCACGGCTTTTTCCCCAGGCTACAACTTCTACTTCTAACCGATCTTTTTGTACATCTACTCCTGCTGTGAGTACCACTTCGCCTTTTGGTACTGTACCAATCTGAAAAGATTCTCTTCTGTTAAATAATTGCTTCCATTCTGGTACTTCTCCTTTATCTACCCAGGTTTCTCCAAGTGTGGTATTTATCCAAACTTTCAGTAATTGTTCACTTTCCTTTGCATGGAGAAAATCTTCTACTGCTTGTTGCCAACTATACCAGCCAACTGGACTATAAAGACTTGAAAGATGAAATCCTTTTTTCTCACCTTTTACTCTATTAGTAGGCCTCCATTCTCCACGCTCAAGCATCTCTGTCTTTTGATGATTTTCTATCTTTTCACCACATTCTATACATATATAGTGTGCTGTTTTTGAGTCATTGTTTTCCCATTTTATTTGTGACCATTTTAATACTTGATAGTCATTACAATGCGGACATGGTACAAAAAAATATCTCTTATCCGTTGCTTCAAATTCCTTTTCAATTCTACTTATTCCATGAATCGTTGGCGTTGACACTAAAAAAATCTTTCGCCGTGCAAATGTATTAGTTCGAGCAATACTAAGCAGTACTGGATCTCCTTCTCCTCCCGAATCTCCTGGATAGGCGTCTATTTCATCAAGAAAGAGATATTTTACTGGCATAGAACGAAGTCCTACACTGCTGTTTGCTCCGGTTATTACTACTATTCCACCTGGAAATTCCTTACTTTGTACAGTATTCCCTGAATCTCTTGACCTTGGGTCTTTTACTTTACTTTTTAAACATGGTGTACTTTCAATCAGTGGCGCAAATCTTCCTTTTGACCAACGCTTTCCCATTTCAACTGTTGGCTGTACTACCAGCATTGGACCTGGTGTTTGATCGATAATATAGCCTATCCAATTATTTCCTGCTTCTGTTCCCCCAATCTGCGCTCCTTTCATGAATACTATTTTTTCAGCCGGTGAAGAAGGAGAAAGTGAATCCATGATTTCTTTTAAATAAGGAGTTCTTTCCGTTCTCCACTTTCCTGGCTCTGATGCTGCAGTTGGTGCTAGAACTCGATACTCATTCGCCCACTCTGATACTTTAAGCTCTGGATCTGGTCTTAAACCTTCAGAAAATGATGTGGCGTATATCATATTGCTAGCTCTTCACCATCATTAGATGATACTTCAACATCACTTAAATTAGGACTACTTGTTTTCTCACTTTCGAGTTCAATAAACATTTTCTTTTCAAGCGCTTCTTCTATATACTTCTGAATTAAATTACTCATTACTATTGCAGCTATGAGTGCAACTATTCCCACCATTACTGCAGCTATAATGTTAGGGTAAATTCCCACTATCGCTATTGCACATACTGTTATAGAAACACAGACGATATTGATATATTTCTTTATTTTTTTGTCTGCTATTTTCCTTTCTTCAAAATATTTATTGCTCAATAAATGAAATGTTGGAAAGTTGTCATTTTTTCCAAATAAAACTATATCTTTTTCTTTGCTTAATAACTTTATCAGTTTTACGTTATTTGTTGTTATTGCGTACTGAAAAACATCTGTAGCATCTGCTCTTTTCTTTAGCAGTAATTTTACTATATTAAAATGTCTATTTATTGCTGCAAGATATATCGCTGATTCTCCTTTATTGTTTAAAATATCTACTTCAACTCCCTCTTCTAAAATCTCTTCTAGGAACTCCTCATATCCTTTTTTTGCAGCTAAATGAAGTAAACTGTTTTTATCTTCTCCATATTTACTACTCATTAAAATTTCCACTATATCTTGTTTATTCCTTTCTCTTGCATAACAAAATGGTGTTTTGCCTTTATCATCTCTAATCAAAGGATCTATATCTTCTCGCGTTAGTAAAACCTCTATTGTTTTAAGTCTTTCAGCATAATGTAATGGTGTTTTATTTTCATAGTCTTGTAAATTGACCTTGGAGTTTGGAGCATTTGTTAAACACCTTACAATATCCAAACACAAATCTCGTTCATCATAATTGCTAACGCTTACAGCATTGTGAAGAGGTGATAACTTTGTTGCATTTTCTCCACTACCGGTCCTATTTACATTTGCATCGAGGTCTACTAGTTTTTTTACTACTCCTATTTTCTTGTTGTTTACTGCATAATGAATTGCTGCGTGATTTCTCGCATCAAGAATGTCCTTATCCGCATTTCCTTCTCTAATTAAAATTTCTACTATCCCTTCATTTCCAGCTCCTGCTGCTAAGTGTAATGCTGTATGTAGTAGAGCATTCTGCTCATTAACATTAACCCCTTTGTCGAGTAAAAACCTTACAGCATTTGCTTCATTCAACATCGCAGCTAAATGAAGTAAGCTATCTTTCTCCAATCCATATTTGTGATTGATTAGTGCTTGTAATATCTCTTCTCTTGCACAAGAGAGCGCACTTTTACCATCATCATCAGTGATCAGTGGATTAATATTTTTCCTATTTAGTAAGAGCGCAACCATACTAAGCTCGTTAATTTCTACTGCATAATGTAGCGGTGTCTTTCCATTTAATCCTCTAACATTTACATCCACTCCTGGTTGATTAATGAGACACTTTATTAATTCTAAACTTAAGTTAGCAGACATTATTAAAATTTAGCGTTAGATAATTCTTCAAGTGAGTTTGTAATCTCTTCAGTTAGCGCCATATGAATCTTTTCAGTGTCACTCAGTGATGCAAGTAGTGCTGAAACTCTATTTGGAATATTAAGTAAATTATTACGGACAACTCTTGCTATATTAAATGCTTCGCGCTTTACTTCCTCTACCGCTACAAGTTCACCAATCTCAGCTTTTGCCTTTGCCTCAAGAAGTTTACCTCGTTCCATTTCATTTTTTATTCTAGTTTTTAGCAACATTGTAGAAAGGTTATTTGTATTTTCGTTTTCTGGATTTTTCCTCCTCAGTGGCTGACTTGGATCTCTTATTGCCGCTACTGCTTCATTTGCTTGTTCTCTATTGATCAAACCATCCTCCAACTCAACTATTCCTTTTTTTACTAAATAACAGACATATTGCTTTGATACTCCTATCTCTCTTGCCCATTCCGTCTGCGTGATTTTTTCCACTCTTTTCCTCCTCTCTTTTTGCTCCTTTTTACGAATTTTCTTCTTGAATTTCTGCAAAAGTTTTACCAGTACTGGCTAAAAGGGCATCTCTTCCGGTATATATTTGCCAACGTTTTATGGTTACATCTACAAATTTTGAATCTAGCTCTATTGTCCTACAAATTCTTCCTGTTCTCTCACATGCAATCAGTGTGCTGCCAGAACCGCTAAATGGATCAAGTACAGTATCCCCAGGTCTGCTGCTATTAACTATTGCTTTCTCCATTAGCTCTACTGGCTTCATTGTTGGGTGCAGTGAGTTATGTGTTGGCTTATCATAAAACCATAGATCACTTTGATTTCTACCTCCATTCCACTCACGTTTATTGCCCCTTTTCCACCCATAGAGCATTGCTTCGTATTGTCTTTGATAATCAGACCTGCCTAGTGTAAAATGATTCTTTGCCCAAATGATAAATGTTGACCATTTTCCTCCTGCCTCCTCAAATGCTTTTTGCAACGTTGAAAACTCTGATGATGATATGCAGATGTAAATTGCTCCTTTCGTATATGCTAAAATATGAGTACAAATATCATAGAGAAAAAGCTCATACTTTTCACCTTGATTATCATTTAGTATCTTTTTATCCTCTCTTTCTTGACTGCTACCATAATCAACGTTATATGGAGGATCACAAATAGTAATGTCTGCCATTTTATCGCCCAGTACTGCTTTAAATGATTCAACTACAGAGCTATCACCACAATAGATTCTATGATCACCTAAAATCCAAAGATCACCTGGTTTTGTTACCTTTTTGTCATCAACAGCTAAGTCAGAAAGATCTTCTTTTTCACTATCTAAATCATCAAGGAAATGTTGAACTTTTTCTAATTCAAATCCAGTCATTTTAAGATCAAACTGTAAATCTTCTAACTCTTGAATTTCTACTTTCAAAAGCTCATCATCCCACTTTGCCCAATTAGCTGATTGATTTGCCAGTAACCGAAAAGCTTTAGTTTGTGGTTCATTTAAATTATCACTTAAGACCACTGGAATACTCTCCATACCAAGTTTTCTTGCTGCTTTAAGTCTTAAATGACCATCAACCACAGTTCCATCGCTTTTTGCAACTATTGGTATACGAAAGCCGAATTCCCTGATTGAAGCACACATTCTATTTACTACGTCATCATTTTTACGAGGATTACGCTTATATTCGACGAGGTTTTCAACAGGATAGTAGTGGATTGCTAAATTCATATCTTAATAATTAAAAAGTTAATATTCAAAATATCTCTGACGCTAAAGAAGGCCTGGGGTCTGACCCACCAAACCCGCCATTATGGCCGAAAGGACCCACTTTTTATGGATTTTTCATCTTATTAATATCTTTACTAATATAGAACATTAATGCCAAAGCATCGGCCTCATTATCATCTCTAGGTAAAAAACTTTTTTCACGTATCGCTTCAATAACTTCACTCTTACTTGCATTGCCTTTGCCTGCTATAAAGCGTTTGATAGTTTTAACATTAACACCTTGGTAGGGAATATTGTTCTCTTCACACCAAGCAGACAGAACTGCGAGAAAACCGCCATAGCAATGCGCTGCATCAGTTCCTAGATGTCTTCTCACTTCCTCAAAATACACTGCAGAAATGTCTTTCAAAGAATTGAGCCAATTACGAAAATTCAAGAAGCACATGCCACCTCCGCTAAAACGGCTACCATGAAAACTTTTGCTCCCACTTTCAATTACTCCATCTGTTAGAATTGCCCAGCCTGTCTGTTTACCGAGGTCCAGTGTTAGGATTGACATTATTTAAAACTATAAGTAGCACTGATTCCAAAATATCGTCTGGTTCCTCGAACGTACTATCAAAAAGCGGTTTATAGTTTTTTTGTTGGCCAACAACGGAAATTCGAGAATCATGTGCTACTCCTAATACCAAGTCCCGTTAGTAATAAAACAAATGAAAAAGAGCTCTTTTTGCCTATAACTGGGGAATTAAGCAAATTTATAACGTGTTCCATTTGTCTTCCCAATAACGAATATTGGTATAAGAAGTATATGGATTAAGGTTGTCTACGTTATAGTAGCTCTTTCAACTACCTCTTAACAGATATATACTAGAAATGAGGTTGGAAATTTGATTTGCACTAAATTTTTTTTGTTTGAGTTAAGTTATTTCTTCTCAATTACGCAACTTAGCAAACACTTTGTTTCTCTTGCTATCAGCTAATTTAAAGGTTTTCTGGGAACACTCAATAAAAAAAGATGAGAGATACAAGGAACTTATGAAAGCTGTTGCAAAGTGAGTTTTCTCCTTCATACAAATTTTTTCTTTACAATGAATAAAAACGGTGTTAAACTTACTTGTAAGTTTATTTATATCAATCTAATCATTAGTAGTACTTTTTATTTGCTTTTCAAAGGGTGTTAAAGGAAGTGTATGAACAGGAATCATAATGAAATTTTATTCTATGAAACAGATGATGGAAAGGTATGTATTGAAGTTAGATTTGAAAATGAAAATCTATGGCTTACTCAGAAACATATGGCTGAGTTATTTGGCTGTTCAACTGATAATATTTCATTGCACCTAAAAAACATTTATCTATGTAAAGAACTAGATAAAAACTCAACTACCGAGGAATCCTCGATAGTTCAAAAAGAGGGAGAAAGAGAAGTAAAACGTGATGTGGTTTTCTACAATTTAGAGGCTGTGATATCAGTTGGTTATCGTGTCAATTCAGAGCGTGGTGCTGCTTTTCGCACATGGGCAACTGATAAGCTAAAGAAGTATATTTTCAAAGGTTTCGTGATTGATAGCAATAGATTTAAAAATGGCTCTAGATTTGACACTCGGTTTTTTGATGAGTTGCTTGAAGAAATTAGAGAAATTCGTGCAAGTGAGCGTATGGCTTATCAGAAAATCACAGACATTTATGCAACTTCAGTAGACTATGCAAGCTGTTCAACTGAAACAAAAAATTTCTTTGCTATAGTGCAGAATAAATTGCATTTTGCTATTACTGGAAATACAGCAGCAGAAATTATTGCTAACAGAGTGGATAGAAGTAAACCTAATATGGGATTAACAAATTGGCGTAAGGGGCCTAAGGGAAAAATCTTTCTTTCTGACACGCAAGTAGCAAAAAACTATTTAGATAAAAATGAAATTGCTCAGCTAAACAGAATAGTAAATATGTATATAGATTACGCAGAGTTTCAAGCTGCCAGGGGTAAAGTAATGTATATGAAGGATTGGAAAGAGAAACTCGATGCATTTTTAAGATTTAATGAGCAAGATATATTACAGAATTATGGCAAAACCTCTCATGAAGTAGCAATTGCCCTAGCTACAAAAGAATATGAGGTATTTAGAAAAACACAGGATAAGTCATATAAGTCAGACTTTGATAAATTGGTGGAAGAAAAGAAAAGTCTTGATCAAAAAAGTGTAAAAACTTAGAGCTAAATTTCATAAAAGTAAAAAACAATTTAGAAATGCCTTTTAATTGAGTTTTAAGCTATCTTGTTGGTGGGTTGTATAATCGCTTTGAAACTTAATTGTAGTGGCTTTTACCTTTTTGCAGAAGTTAAGTTTTCTGAGTAGTAAGATGAAAGTAGTATATGTTAATTCATACTACTTATTATTATATAATAATAGAAAACTTTAGAGACTGAAAACTGGTCAAAACCCCTCAATATTCCTAAGTTTTTTGCCACCTAAACCAGATTGCAGCTCAGAAATCTGTCAACCCTTAAACTATTGAAAATACATCATTTTTTTGCTAGCAGAAAGTACCAGATCTCATAAACTGCACCAGATTCTGCCAAGACTGAAGAGTTCTGGAGTCTGGTATTGTAGCTGAGATCTAATTATAGTAAAGCCAAATGTTTGAATCTTCAACTGGCACAATACTTCCATATTCTGGCGATTTGTAATCGGTTGGTAAAATCTTTTCATACACTGTAATATCCTTAGAACCTGTACATGATCTCAAGAAAGGAATAAACTAAGAGATAATATATATAAGTTAGGATATATGAGGAGTTTATACCCAAGTGATATAAGTCGGGAAAGATTTGAGATTATGTTACCAGATCTAGAGTCCTGTAGAAAAAAAACAAAACCAAGAAAACTTGATTTGTATGATGTATTTTGTGGAGTGTTATACGTTCTGAAAAGCGGTTGTCAGTGGAGAATGCTACCAAAAGAGTTTCCAAAATGGCGCAATTGTTACGACTATTTTAAGAAGTGGAGTGAAAAACCAGATGCAGATAAAGAAAGTGTTCTGGAGCTGGTGTTAAAAAAAAATAGTTGGCGTGGTCCGACAAAACAATGGTCGGAAAGAAAAAACCAGCTTCTGCATAATTGATGCACAGAGTGTAAAAAATGCAGATACTGCTGAAGAAAAAGGCTATGATGCAGGCAAAAAGATTTCAGGAATAAAACGCCATATTGCAGTAGATACGCAAGGTTTGCCCCATGCAATTTATATAACAACAGCAGAGATAACTGACCGTAGCAGTGCTGTGAGAATGGTCGAAAATGCAAAAGAAAACCTCTCGGGAGTTAAAAATGTACTGGTTGATGCAGGCTATACTGGAGAGAATTTTGCAACTCAAATAAAAACGATTATTGGTGCAACCGTTGAAGTGATAAAAAGAAATGAATTACATTCCTTTGTTGTATTGCCCAAAAGATGGGTTGTGGAGCGATCTTTTGCTTGGTTAGAAAAATGTAGAAGATTGTGGAAAAATTGTGAGCGAAAACTCAATACTAGCCTACAAATGGTCGTTCTGGCTTTCACTGCCTTACTTCTGAAAAGATTATGAACAGGCTCTAAGGAATTTAAAACTCATTTTGCAACACCAATTGAAAAAGCGAGAGACAAAGTTTGTCTAGAGAAGTTCATGAAAGTTACTCATCCCTTTATGCTACGTAGGGTAAAAAGTGATAAAAGCATTATAGAGGATCTACCAGATAAAATTGAAAATAATCGTTATTGTTCTCTAACTCCAGAGCAAACAGCACTTTATCAAGAAGTAGTTAACACAACTATGAAAAAGATAGAAAAGAGTGAAGGAATTGAGCGTAAGGGTCTAATTCTTAAGCTTATCAATGCTTTAAAGCAAGTTTGTAACCATCCATCGCATTTTGGCAAGAAAAAGCGTGCAAGTATTGAACAGTCAGGAAAGATGCAGATGCTAGAAGAGATATTGATAGGAATTAGTGAGCTTGCAGAAAAATCATTGATATTTACTCAATACACTGAAATGGGTGAGATTATAGCTAGGCTACTTGAAGAAAAGTTTGAATCAAAAGTGCCATTTTTGCATGGAAGTTTATCCCGTAAAGCACGAGACAAAATGGTTAATGATTTTGAAAACTCATTTCGATCAAATATTCTCATAGTATCTTTAAAAGCTGGTGGAACAGGGCTTAATTTAACAGCAGCAAACCATGTAATACATTACGATTTATGGTGGAATCCAGCAGTGGAAGCACAAGCAACAGATAGAGCGTACCGTATTGGGCAAGAACGTAATGTTATGGTGTACAGGCTACTTTCAACAGGTACTTTTGAAGAGCGTATTGATGAGATGATTCAAAGTAAGGAAGAGTTAGCAAACTTAACTATAAGTAGCGGCGAGAGTTGGATTACAGAATTTAGCAATAATCAATTGAAAGATTTGATCAATATAAGAAATGCTGTATAAAAAACAAGTTCAGCTATCCACTTCTTATCTTAAAAATGTAAAAAAACAACATTTGGCCTGCTAACACATATCTTATCGCATTCGGACTATTATAAGAAAGGCTGTACAGAGTATGAATCTGATTTTGACGAATTAATTAAAGCAGGTGAGAAAATAACTACAACAAAGACCAGCTTATAGTTGAGTTATCTGTGTTTGACATCTTGCTTTTGTTTTAATTTCAAGGGGGGTGACCCACCCTTTAGAAAGCTCTATATCTCTATCTACCAATAATATAGTGGAAATTTTGTCTCTATTATACGCGATAAAATTGGAGACGTAAATAAATAAATTTTGATCTTTGTCTCTGTTTTAAGCGGTTTTGTAGCTTATGTTTGCAGCAATTTCAAACTTTTTTCTTTATCTTCACCTACAATTTGTTTATAGAGATTATCTGAAATATTTTCTTAAGAGTTTTAGATAAAAGTCGTTATATTTCAATAAGACCTCCAAAATAACCAGCTTTTATTGCACCGATTTAAAAGACCGTTCACTTTTTTGAAAAAATATTTTACAACAAATAAAAAACGTGATAGACTAAGGTAAGGTTTTTTTATAGCAAGTAAAAGTTTAAGGTAAAAAATAATTTAAAAATTACTCTTAATCAAGTTTTGAGCTACCTTACATGAGTAACTTAGGTCCTAGTTGTACGATTGTACCCTAAAGTTGTAGAATCTTTTTAAAACGCTACTATTAGCCATCTTGTCTTTTGTAAACATTTATCTTTCATCTTTTTTTAGGTTATCCAAAATGCAATAGTAGGTTTTTCATATTTTTGTCCCTGTGTTGTATTTTTGTTTAGGGCGATCTGATTCATTAAGTCTTTTGGAAATAGAAAAGTAATACACTAAGTGGCTAAAAGCATAGAAATTCAGTGAGTTAAGTATAGTATGTTTTTGTTCCTAATTTTTCAATTTTACTGGAAATCACAAGACTCAGAACAGCTTTTTATTCCTTAAAACCTTACTTTGAAGAATAGGCCACACATTTATCTTCCTTTGAGTGATACCTTTAATTATCTTACAATGACTAGGTTTATGTCTACTAATATCATGAAATGCAGATATCCCCTGGTCCACCTGAGTAGTTAGAGTAGGTTATAGGCGGCTTTAAAAAACCGGTTAGTTGCCACTTGAGTTTATTTTTTAAATAACTTTTATATTTCGGTTAAAAATTAAAATGGACGGTATATTAGCCTTTTTGAAAACCATTTCAGTTGAGTACCCGGTTAAAACTTATTACAGTTCATGTCTTTTTGCTTAACTTGTTATTTAAAAATTAAAAAAGTAATAAATTAAACATTTAAGCGCGTTAATAATATTTAGGTAGGTATTATGAAAGGTACATATCCTATATGTTCTATTATTATATATTATTATTTATTATATATATAATATATAAGGTTTTACCCGAAACTGGGCTACACTCAAAAACCCTCTATAATCCTAGCTTTCAAAGCAATTAAGAAGTTTTTTTGAATTTCAAACTTAAATTATCCTTAACCCTTTAATATAGCTGGGTTTTTTCCTTTTAGGAGATTTCATTTTCCAATCTAAAATAGCTTAAACTGCCAAAAATCTATGTAATCTCGAATCTAAAGCACTTAATTCACAAATAATTATTATGAATAACTTTACTAATACAACATTTTTGTGGCTACTTCCTATAGATGAAAAATCTCTCCCCTGAGTATATTGTAAATGTGTTAAGCTCTATTAAAGTTTAATAGAAAAATCGTAATGAAAAAAATTTTAGAGCAATTCATATTTCGGACTGCATTTCTAGTATATATCGTTTAGAAAAGAAGTCATTTAGTGGAGTATGAAAGCTAATAGAAAGCGGAGTTGTGCAAAATTTTTTAAAAAAGTGAACAGTTTTTATAATTTTGGTGAACATATATAGTAAGGGAACAGTGTAAGTTTAAAGTTAGATGTTTTTATAATAAGGAGTAAAAGTGTTTTGGAAAAATTTCCCTCACTTCCGGAAAGATCGATAAGGGATCCGGTATACTATAGTAAATGGTACAGAAATATAAGCATCTCTTGAGTTATGTTAATAAGTGAACTTAGTTTATGCAGTAAGCAACTGTCATAAATTTTCTACCATATAGGTATATTTACTTATTAAAGTAAGCTTCAAAATGCAAATCATTTGGCAAACCTACCAAATAACCAGATGAACTTACAAAGAGAAATACAAGAAAATCAATACCTTAAGAGAATTTCAAATGGCAAATAAAATTTCATTTGGCAAAATTGCCAATCGGCTCCAAAGCTGCGTATATGTGGAGGTTTAACCAAAATGTTAAATGGCAAATTTCCTTATATATAATATATATTACATACTATAAATATGTAATATATCAATGTGACAAAATAGAAGCATTATGATTATTTAATAGGAAGTTGACATAGTGAGGAAAATATTGTAGAATTACATTAGAGTATTTTGTCTTAAAAGAAAGAAAACTCTAAGAGCCTTCAATCTTACCTTTACTATAAACCTGAACTGACTTCCTTCACTTATTAATATATTTTCAAGCTTTGCCAAGAGAACCACCTACTACATTTTTTACTTCATGATTAAGAGAACAAGACCGCAACCAATACAGCCTTGCTCAAAAACCTTTCAAACACTTAACTTTAAAAGGAGCTTCAACTTATGGTACAAGATTTTTTAACTGATGTCAAAGAAAAAAATACTTTAAATTATGATTTTAACGACGCTGTCTCACATTTAGAACCATTAGAACAATTTGATGTAGAAGAAATAAAAAGACAACTATTATTAAACATCAGATCATGCCTTTCTTATTTATTTCCAAGAGGAACTTTTCATGGTGACAAATTTCAGATAGGTGATGTACAAGGTAATAAAGGCAAAAGCCTCAAAGTTGAATTAGCGTATGGCAAGGTCGGATTATGGATTGATTTTGCAACTGGGGACGGTGGTGACATTATTGATCTTTGGGCAGCTGCACATGGGAAAAACGCTAAAATAGAATTTGTTGAAGTAATTTCTTCGATAAGTGAATGGATAGGATGTAACAAGCGACCTACTAAAGAGCAAAAGAGAATAACTCAATGGGACTATCTCGATCAGGATAATCAGTTGATTGCCAGCAAATATCGTTATGATACTGCTTCAGGAAAAAGTTATCAACCATTTGATGCTAAAAAATCTACCTTTACTGCACCTGAGATCAGGCCTCTGTATAACATTCCAGGCATCACTAAATCTGATAGAGTGATATTGGTAGAAGGGGAAAAATGTGCTGAGCTACTCATAGAACAAGGGATCACTGCAACAACAGCAATGTTTGGAGCAAAAGCACCTATTGAGAAAACTGATTGGACTCCACTTAAAGGTAAACACATTATTATATGGCCAGATAACGATGATCCTGGAAAAGATTATGCTCAAGAAGCCGCAAAAAAGCTTTCTGGTTTTGGAGTTGCATCACTTTCTATTCTCAAGATTCCTCAAGATAAGCCAAAATCTTGGGATGCTGCAGATAGTGTGCTAGAAGGAATGAACGTTGAAGAATTTATCCTTAACAACAAAAGCCCTTATTCTTCAAGAAAGTCAAAAAGAATTGATACTACAGTTTGGACCAATATCCCTCCAGAAAGAAAGTGGGTTATTAAGGATTGGCTCCCTGTAGGAAGTGTTACAGCTCTTTATGGTGATGGTGGTGTTGGAAAATCTCTCCTTGCTCAACAATTAATGACAGCCGCTGCTTTTGGTAAACCTTGGCTTGGAATAGATCTGGAAAAAATAAAGACATATGGTGTGTTCTGTGAAGATGATGAAGAAGAACTTTGGCGTCGGCAATGCGCAATAAATGAATTTTATCAATCAGGTATGGAATCTTCTGATTTTCAGGATAATGTTGGCTTATGGTCACGAGCAGGGCACAATAATCAACTTATGGTTTTTAATAACAAAGATACTGGTCAATTAACTACGTACTTTCAAGAGTTACTTGAGGATATTGAATCGTTTCAGCCGAAGCTTGTGATATTAGATACAGCAGCAGACCTATTTGGAGGAAATGAAAACGACCGTTCTCATGTGAGACAATTTATTCAAGGTTGTTGTGGTCGAATAGCTCAAGCAATAAAAGGAGCTGTTTTATTACTTGCCCACCCTTCTGATGCGGGAATAATACGTAAAACTGGCACAGGCGGTTCAACAGCATGGAATAATACAGTAAGGTCTCGTTGGTATTTGACTAGACCAGATAAAGCTAATGCTTCTCCTGATGAGAGAATTTTATCGCGCAAAAAATCTAACTATTCGCAGTGCAATAACGGGCAAATGACACTTTACTGGAAAAATGGGGCATTTGTACATGACAATTCAGTTTTAAATTCAGAACCAATAATCAGAGATCAATATAGTAAAAAGTTGGATTTAGAACGGATGAGAAAACATGAGGTTATCTTGAGTTTAATTCGCAGTAGCGCATATCAAGGTAATATTTATACTGCTGGACAATTTGCAAAGCGTTTTGAAGGAGAAGAGGGTCTTGGCAGTGAGCGCAATATTAGAGAAAGAATAAATAATCTTGCAACTCTTGGACAGATTAAATTCTTTCGTAATGCTGCAGGATATGGGACCAATTCTAAATATGGATTTCTTTGTGTGCAGGATATGGAATTTAAAGTTTCAGTAGGAGATAAAGTAGAGCACAAGTTAATAAAGCCAACACATTACTATCTACAAGCAAATGGTGCGGTCTTGCCTATTAAAGATTTAGATATTTTGTGGTAATTTTTCAAAAAGTTTCTGAAAATAGCAATTACTTTTATTCAAATTTTCAGGATGTTGAGAGCATTTAAGAGGGGCAAGTGAGTTTTCTAAAAAACCTTCATACAAAATTTTCTTTACAATGAATAAAAATGACGATAAAATCATGTGCAAGTTTATTTTATACTAATAGAATTAGTATAAGTACATTTTATTCAAATTTTAAAGGGCATTACAGACGCTAAAGAGATACAATCGATTGGGTTGGACACACTCGCTTTAGAACTTAATTACAGGCTTTTTGGTGAATTAAGCAGTAGTTACCTTATTTCAAACAGAGTGGTCTAAGAGGTTTCATCAATAAAAACCATACTTGAAAGTAGCACACACTCAATTATAACCATACGCGTCAAGTTAAGAAGAAGTGAGGTAAAGTTGGTGTAAAGAAAAGAAAAAGAAGATATAAGTTCTCTTAAAATTAACAAACAAAACGGAGAACTTATACAATGAAAAGAATAGTTTGCATCTCAAAAAAGCTCAAAGAATTTTTTAATGAAAAAGCAGATAAAATCTCAGCTACAACAGGATTTATAAAAAGAAAGAGGAAGCTAAAAGGCTCGTCGTTCGTAGAAGCCATAGTCTTGGGTAATATAGGGGTTGATAATTGTAGTATAGAGACAGTGTGTCAATTATTGAATGAAGACTCGATAAATATAACAAAACAAGGTCTGGACTTTAGATTTACCAAGGAAGCAGTGGAATTCATGAAAAGAATGTATAATGAATCTTTAACGTTACTTAAAAATACCTTACAAGTTGATTGCAGAATCTTGAAGCACTTTGGAGGTGTTAAGTTATTAGACAGCAGCTATATTAGCTTACCTAACAGTATGGAAGACATGTATAAAGGTTATGGACAGTGGTTATGAAAGTAATACTAAGTCTGGAATAAAGTTACAATTAGTTTTTGACTACCTAAACCAGACATTAGACCAGCTTAATATAACTGAAGGAATAAGAGGGTTATAGAAGCCATTTAAGCAATATATCGAGCAACGATTTACTAATATCTGATTTGGGTTATTTTGTGCCAAGTTCTTTTGAGCAGATCAGTCAAGCAGGAGCTTACTTTATCAGTCGTTGATACGAATACATATGATATAGAGACGGGTCAAAAAATAGATTTACTAGAACATTTGGAAGATCGATCTTTTCTAGAACAGGAGGTGCTGTTAGGAAAAGAAACAAAAATTAAAGTGAGAATTATATGTCAAAAATTAACTGAAGAACAGTCTATAATTAGAAGAAGAAGGGCTAACAAGTTAGCAAAATCACATGGATATACATCTTCTCAAAAGAATCAAAAATTGCTGGATTGGTCGATATTCATAACTAACGTTCCAAAAAGTAAGATTAATGCTGAGCAAATACTAGTAGTTTACCGAGTAAGATGGCAAATTGAATTATTGTTCAAATTATATAAGAGTAATATAAGGCTTGATAAGCTGAGAGGAAAGCCATACAGAGTATTATGTGAGCTATATGCCAAATTGTGTGCAATTCTTATATTTCATGGAATAGTGGGTTGCACAGAATTGAAAAAAAATACGGAGCTTAGCTTAACAAAGGCATTTATTGAGCTAAAAAGACGGGTTAGAGAGTTATTTTTAGCACTAAATAATAAAATTAAAGGCTTAAATATTTTTCTCAAAAAGCTTACCATAACTTGGTCGCAATTTTCATTAAAAGACAAGTACAGAAAAACTAGGCTATCCACCTTAACTTCTCTAAATTTGCTTTAACTTGACGCGTATGCTCAATTATAACTATGGGGCGTCTCTTTCTAAAATTTTACTTAATAATTGCTAAGAATTACTACAGATGCTAATTTAACGAATTTTGTCTGTTCGATGGTAGTTATTTTCCTCTAGAAAATCAAAGTGGACTTTACATCTTACTAATTATAAATTAACTTACTACCTAATCAATTCCTGAGTTATGTATGAGTAACATTTTGATAATATTAGCAGCAGGAAAGAGCAGTAGAATGAATTCTGAATATCCAAAAGCGTTGCACCAAGTGGGAAATTTTACTCTTTTAGAGCATATAATTCACAATGCAAAACCGCTGAGTTTAAAAAGTCTATCAATTGTCATTAACAAGGCTTTTCTAAAGGAGTTAGAAAGATTTAGTACCTTAAAAGATATAATTGATAAATATAATATAAAATTGATAATTCAAGAAAATATTACAGGTACTGGCACTGCAGTTAAAATTGCCCTAGAAAACCTGGAGGGGTTATCTGACCAAGACATAGTTTTAATACAGTATGGAGACACTCCCTTTATATCTAGTGATACAGTTATGAAAATGACTGATTGTTTAAAGTATAATAATTTAGTTCTTCTTGGATTCAATAGTCAAGATGAACAATATGGAAGATTAGTAATTGATAATTACGGAAATGTTCAAAAAATCCTAAAAAATGGAGATAAAATGCTTCTTGCAAACTCTGGAATAATAGTTTCATATGCTAAAGATCTTTTTACCTTAGTAAAAGAAATAAAATTTAATAATTCGACCAATGAATATTGTCTTAATGATATAGTGCCCATTGCAGCAAACAATAACTTGAGTGTAGGTTATGTAGTTTCTGATGAAAGAGAAGCAATGGGAGTAAATAATAAGGAGGATTTGATTAAAGCCGAACACTATTTTCAAGAAAGAAGGCAGCCAACTTTTCTTTCATAACTACATTTTTTTATTCATTAATTTAAGTTGACATTTGTTTTATACTGGTTTTATAATACCTTTTGATTCTTACTTGTAAGATAATTGGTACGACAAATTTTCCTAGTTGTAGTGAGAGGGTATACATGGGGATATTAATAACAGGTGCTGCAGGTTTGATAGGGTCGACCTTGGTGAAAAAGTTAGAAAACCAGGGCCATGAAGTAATAAGCTGTGATATTAGGTTTCGCAACAATCCACTCAGTTTTTTTTCAGAAGATATAGTACCACTACTTGCTAAGTGTACAGGAATTATTCATCTGGCTGCAATTTCTCGAGTTATACATGGTGAACTTTATCCTACACTGTGTCAAAAAATTAATGTTGATGGTACAATGCAGTTTTTAGGGTTATGTAAGTCACTTCCAAATAAACCATGGTTTATATATGCAAGTAGTAGGGAAGTCTATGGAGAGCAGAAGGAACTGCCGGTTACAGAATCTGCTAGTATCGATCCAATAAATAATTATGCCAAAGGTAAAGCATTTATTGAGAAGCAAATAACAAGTTTAAAAGATTTTAATGTAGCAATATTACGCTTTTCAAATGTATACGGTGGTTTACTAGATCATAACAGTAGAGTAATTCCCGCACTCTGTATTAATGCATTAAGAGGTGATCCAATTAAAATAGAAGGTAAAGAATGTGTTTTTGATTTTACCTACTTGGATGATGTTATAGAGGGTATATGCTTAACTGTTAAATATTTACAAAGTGAAAAATCTTCTCTTCCTGCTATTCATCTTACTACTAATAGCCCATGTACTTTAGAAAACTTAGCAAAAACAATATTAAAAGTCACGAAAAGTGATTCTAGAATTGATTTTTATCCTCCAAGAAATTTTGACGTAACTAAGTTCCATGGTGATTTTACTAGAGCTAAAGAGCTACTTGGTTGGTCTCCAAAGCATTCATTAGAAGTAGGATTAAGCAATTTTATAAAAAGTCTACAAAACAATATACAAGAGTATCCTAACAATATAGATATGGTAATATATGAAAATATTAAAAGTTATTCATGGTTACCCTCCTTATTATAGCGCTGGTTCAGAGGTTTACAGCCAAACTCTTGCTCATGAACTAGCAAATAACAATGAGGTACAAGTATTTACTAGGTATGAAAATAGCTTTTTACCTGATTTTTATTACACTACAGTCCTAGATCGTAGTGATTCTCGAATCTTACTGCATTTAATTAATATACCCATAGCTAAATATCGTTATAAATTTATCAATGAAGAAGTAGATATAAAATTTAAAAGAGTAATAGATAACTTTCAGCCAGATCTTATACATTTTGGTCATCTTAATCATCTATCAATTACTTTACCAGAAATTGCTTTTAAAGAAAATATACCTACAATTTTTACGCTACATGACTTTTGGTTAATGTGTCCAAGAGGAAGGTTTATTCAACGCAATTCTGAAGATTTGTTACGTCTTTGTGATGGACAAAAGGATCAAAAATGTGCAACCCAATGTTACAAGGGATATTTTACAGGAGATAAAGAATTCCTGAATTTAGACATAAATTATTGGGAACAATGGGTTGCAACTAGAATGAAGCACACAAGGAAAATAATAGACTATATAGATTACTTTATTTCCCCATCAAAATTCTTGATGGATAAATTTACTCAGGATTTTAATGTTCCGATAAACAAAATTTCTTATCTTGATTATGGTTTTGATCTCAATCGTCTTAAGAATAGAAATAGAGCACAAGAAAAAGAGTTTATTTTCGGTTATATTGGTACTCATACTCCCGAAAAAGGTGTTAATCTATTATTGAAAGCTTTTTCTCACTTATCATCTAAAGCAAAACTTAGAATTTGGGGAGCAGCAAGAGAAGAAACTAAAGCTTTAAAAGCGATTGCCGATCAGTTTTCACCTGTTGTTAAAGAAAGAATAGAATGGATGGGAAGTTATGATAATAAGAATATAGTTACTGACGTATTTAATAAAGTCGATGCAATAGTCATTCCTTCAATTTGGGGTGAAAATTCACCGTTAGTAATACATGAAGCACAGCAACTTAGAATACCAGTTATAACAGCCGATTATGGTGGCATGGCAGAATATGTAAGAGATGGACTATTATTTAAGCACAGAGATGCAAGTAGTTTGTCAGAAAAAATGCAAGTCCTATCTACAGATCAGGAGTTATATAATAAACTTACCCAAAAAGGCTATCCTTATACTGAAAATGGAAATATACCTTCTATAGGTGAGCATACTGAGAAACTTAACAAGATTTACCGTAATGCTATTGAAAAGAAAGGCAAATCAGTAGCTGTTAAACCCGGTCCTTGGAGAATTACTTTTGATACTAATCCAGATTACTGCAATTTTGCTTGTATAATGTGCGAATGTTTTTCACCATACAGCAAAGTTAAAGAAGAAAAGAAAGCTAAAGGAATAAAACCTAAGATACTGTCGATAGAAACTATCAGAAAAGTAATTAAGGAAGCAGCTGGCACACCTTTAAGGGAAATCATTCCTTCTACTATGGGTGAGCCTTTAATGTATAAAAGCTTTGATGAAATAATCAATTTGTGCCATGAGTTCGGCCTTAAGCTTAACCTCACAACCAATGGTTCTTTTCCTATTAAAGGAGCTAGAAAATGGGCTGAACTATTGGTACCAATTTTATCTGATGTTAAGATTTCCTGGAATGGGGCAACTAAAGAAACTCATGAAAGAATCATGAAAGGTTCAAAATGGGAAGTAGTGACAGAAAATTTAAAAACTTTCCTTGAAGTTAGAGATAAATACTTTAGCGATACAGGTGAAAGGTGTACCGTTACTTTACAATTAACATTTTTGGAAAGTAATTTACATGAACTCTATGACATAGTTAAGATGGCCATAAAAAACGGCATAGATAGAGTTAAAGGACATCATCTTTGGGCACATTTTGAGGAAATTAAGGATCTATCTATGAGAAGAGATGAGTTAGCAATTAGTAGATGGAATACAGAGGTGAGAAGGTTATATGAGCTTAGAGATAATATGCTATTACCAAATGGTAAAAAGATAAAATTAGAAAATTTTACAATTCTTTCTCAAGAAGGTATTAAGGATTTGGCTCCAGGTGGTCAATGCCCATTTTTAGGTAAAGAAGCATGGATAAACAATGAAGGAAAGTTTAGTCCTTGCTGTGCTCCAGATGAACTCCGTAAGACATTAGGAAATTTTGGTAATGTTAATGAGGTTAAACTCGAGGAAATATGGCAGAGTAGTGAGTACCTAAGCTTACAAAAGAATTATTTAAATTACAAATTATGCAAAACATGCAACATGAGAAAACCTTTGATCAATTAATCAAAGATAATCTTAAATCTATTAAAATTTCACCGTGTGAGAGCTTTCACGAATTACTAGGAAATCCTTTGTATGAAAATAGGTTTATAAAGGCTGGTAAATTTCATGAGCCCGGTCTTGCACCAGTTTATGATCAGACAGGTGCTTATCATATCAATGTAAGAGGAGAAGCAGTTTATCATCATAGATTTCTAAAAACTTTTGGATTCTACTTTAATAGAGCGGCCGTAGAAGATGATACAGGGTGTTACCATATTGATCCATCTGGATGTAGAGTATACAAACAGTCTTATCAATGGATTGGAAATTATCAGGAAGATGCTTGTGTAGTTAGAAGACATGATAAATGTTTTCATATTAATTTAAATGGCAACAGAATTTATCAGGAGGAATATGATTATGTTGGAGATTTTAAGGATGGTATCGCTGTAGTCTACAAGGATAGTAAAGCTACACATATTAATCATCATGGAAAGTTAGTACATAATAAATGGTATAAAAAACTTAATGTTTTTCATAAAGGGTATTCTATTGCAGAAGATCAACATGGTTGGTTTCATATAGATATTAATGGTGATCCTATTTACCAGCAGAGATTTAAAATGGTAGAAGCATTTTATAATGGGATGGCAAAAGTTGAAACTTTTGAAGGTGTGTTAGAACAAATCGATATTACCGGAAATGTAAAGTTTAGTATTTTTGATTTAGGTAAAGAATCTCAAGTGCATAGGATTTCTGCAGAACTTTCAGCCTTTTGGAAAACGTACCTAACAAGCGTTGCTATTGAACTTGATTTGTTAAATATTTTACCTGCAACTATGCCAGTTTTATCTAAAAAGTTAAACATTATCGTACCAAATCTAGAAAGGCTGTTAAGGGCGTTGTGGGAAATAGGGTTTATTGATTACGATAAGGACGAGGACTTATGGAAACTATCATCAAAAGGTAAGTGTTTTAAGGAAATACCATTTTTGCCAAAAGCAGCAACAATGTGGGCAAGAGTTGCCGCTGAAAAGAATTGGTTAAAGATTGCTGATATACTAAAACAGGAGTCAATCTCTTCATTTGAATCTTTTAAGGAAAGAGAAGCATCAGAAGATAAGAAAATAGCGTTTTACCAAGCATTGCTAGGATATTCTAGATTTGATACTAAAGAGTTTAATTCTAGGATTAATATAGATGGTGCTAAGAATATATTGCTATTTGGTGTACACTCTTTATTTCTTGCTTATTCTGATATACACAATAAAGGTTCTATAGGCCTATATAACGAACATAAAGTACCAAGACAGTTAGTAGAAAATTTAAAAGTCAAACTTATAACTCAGGAAGAACTATCAGTTACAAATTATGAATTAGGTGTCTTTTGCCGCTTTCTACAGCACTATGATGATGATAAAGTATTGTCTTATTTAAAATTGGTCAAAGGAATATCTCGTATTTTATTGATAGAAACTATTTTAGATTATCGCTCTCCAACTGGAGGCTCTGTAGATATTAATGTCATGGTTGAAACAGGAGGTAAACTAAGAACATTAAACGATTGGGAAAAAATACTCAAACAAGTAAAAGGATTCAAAATTTTTGCTGTTTTACCTTTAACAGATTACTTATCAGTTATTGATGTCAGGTGTTAATCACATGGAAACATTACAAAAAAATGGTTTTTTTATTATCAAAAATCTGGTTCCTTTAGAGCTAATAACTCAGTCTTTAAGTGATATAACAAATAAGATATCAAAGCTATCCCAAGAACTAAGTGTTTCAACTTCTGACTACTTAAACTGTACCGGCAGATGGGGCACGTCATCTCGAGTAACTAGAATTATCTCTCAAGCATTAGATAAAATTATTAAAAATTACCTTGAAAAGTCACTTCAGTGTCAGATACTGCAGAAAAAATCAAATGTTATATGTAAAACTGCTGATTTAATAGATGCAGTTCCCTTCCATCAAGACATCTCCTATAGTTTCAATGATCCTTACCACTTTTCTGTTTGGTTAGCTTTGAATAATGTAAGTGAAACTTCAGGTGCACTGCAAATTATAGAAAACAGTCATAAATGGGAAATACAGCCTTTAGTTGATTTTTGGTACCCATATTTTTTTGATCAGTACTCAAGTAATCGGGAAAATTACAAAATTAAGTCACTACCTATTTCAGCAGGAGATGCGATAGTTTTTGATTCACGGTTATGGCATGGTAGTGATAAGAATACAGATGCTAAAGATAGATTTGCTTATGTAACAAGGTGGATTGTAAAAGATCAAGACCTTCCCTATGTGCCAAAACCTCAGCCTTCAGTTTTTGGTATACTCAATTGTGGTGAGTTAACAGAATCTATACTGAGAGAATGCTTGTCATTATTTTGCTACCAGGAAAGTATAAAAGTAAAAAACATGGAAGAACTTATCAAGAGCTGGTTAGCCTTTATTACAGACACAACTACAAATATTTCTGAGATCGACACTACTGAGGCTAAGCGAGATTTATATAAGCTACTTATTCTGAATCGAGCATCAGCACTACATGATGCTGGAGACATCTCAGGAAAAATATACAAAAATTTATGGTTTTCACTACTTGTATTTCTCAATAAAAAAGTCAACGTAGTGGAGCTAGCATTGTAAATGAACAGAAGTAGAGTTGATAGCTTCAAATGTGTATTGATGTTCATCTTGAATATAGTATCTAAATTCAAGCTTAATGTACTTATAATGTCTTTAGTTGCTCTGGTGGTAGCTGTTGATTTGTCTTTTAGAAAGTATTTAGTAAAAAATATTCTAGATACAGCTGTAAAATATCAGGAAGGTAATGTAATTGAAAATCTTTTATTACCTGTAAGCGCTTATCTTGGTATGGCATTACTTATCACTACTGCTTTTAGATTCTATGGCTATTTTGTTGACATTCAAATGTTTACCTTAATGCGTCAAAAGATAGCTGATATGTCTTTTTGTAGGCTACTCCAACAAGACCATTCCTATTATCAGAACAATTTATCCGGAAGTTTAGTACATAAGGCCAGTAACTTAATGGATAGTGTGATAGAGTTAATAAGATTGCTTATAGATTGTTTTTTCGGTTACAGCATAGCATTAGTCTTAGCTATTTATACCTTATCATTAGTAAACATAAAATTTGCAATCGCCACATTCACTTGGGTAAGCATTTTTATTTTAGTATCGATTTTCAGCTTTTGTGTACTTACTGAACTAGCTGATAATTACTCTAAACAAAATTCACAAGTAATAGCTAGTATAGCAGATAGTATTTTAAATGTTATATCAGTAAGGCTATTTTCTCAGCAAGCACATGAGAGACACAAATTTTTTCAAATATGCAAGAAAAGAACTATTGCAGAGAGAAAATTACAATGGGCATACTTTTGTCTTTGGTTTATATATGGCTATTCATTTGATATACTCCAAGCAGTAAACTTGTACTTTTTAATTTATGACTATCAATTGAACAAAATTGCAATAGGAGATATTGCTCTTGTACTTGGAATTAATATATCGATTATAGAGTTTCTTAACCATCTAACTAGGAATCTTACCCAATTTTCTACTCATTTCGGCAAAGTTTCAGATGCATTGCCAATCTTGACTACCGTACCAGAAATTCAAGATAAGGAAAATGCTAAAGAATTAAATTTATTAAGTGGAAGAATAACGTTTAACAATGTTTCTTTTTCTTATGAAGGTCAGGAGCCATTATTTCAAGATTTCTCAGTTACCATTAATCCTTGCGAAAAGGTAGGTCTAGTTGGTTATTCTGGAGGTGGTAAATCTACTTTTATAAACTTAATTCTAAGGCTATTTGATGTTAAAAAAGGTAATATACAGATTGATAATCAAATAGTATCAGAAGTTACACAGAGTTCTTTGAGGCAACAAATATCTGTAATACCTCAAGACCCATTGTTATTTCATGATACTATTTTAGCAAACATCATATATGGTAAACTTCAATCTACTATCGAAGAAATAATGAGAGCTGCAAAGCTGGCTGGTATTCACAATTTCATTATGACTCTGCCAGATCAATATGGAACTACAGTCGGAGAAAAAGGCATCAAGCTATCTGGAGGAGAAAGACAAAGAATAATAATAGCAAGGGCATTTTTAAAAAACGCTCCAATATTATTTCTCGATGAACCAACTAGTCAGTTAGATTCTATAACAGAAAAAACAATTCAAATGAGTTTATTCAAATTGATGAAAAATAAAACTACGATTACTATAGCACACCGTATTTCTACACTTTTACACATGGACCGAATTATAGTATTTAACAAAGGAAAAATTGTCCAAGATGGTAAACACGCTGAACTAGTTTCTAAACACGGTCTTTATAAAGAACTTTGGAATGCTCAAATTGGTTGTTTGAATGGCAAAAAAGAAGATGGAAAAAATTATTGATCTGAGAAGCGACACTACAACTCTGCAGAGCTCCAAGGTTATACATGCAATAAGTAATGCAACTGTTGGAGATTTTGCTTATGGTGAAGACAAAAGTTGTAATGACTTATCAGAATATTGCAAACAATTATTCAAAGTAGAAGAAGCATTATTTGTAACCAGCGGTATGCTTGCAAATAGATTAGCCATTGCCAGTCAAACAAGTCCTGGTGATGAACTAATAACTCATTATAATTATCACGTTAATTTTTTCGATAGCGCAGGCAATGCAAAAGTAAATAATATCGTATTTAATTGTATTAGAAATAATAGCGGAATCTTAGATGTTGATGAAGTAGAATATGCTATTAATTCTAAGCCGAGGTATAAAATTTTTGCTCAGGTGAGTCTTGTTTCTATAGAAAATAGTATAAATGGGTTTAATGGTAAAATTTATCCTTTTGAAAAACAAGTCGAGTTATATCACTTTTTAAAAGCTCACAATGTAAATCTTCATTTAGACGGTGCAAGAATATTTAATGCTCATATCGAAACAAATATTGCTTTAGCAGATTATGCTAAATATGTGGATACAATGAGCTTTTCTTTTACTAAAGGACTTGGCGCTCCTTTTGGTTCAATGCTTATGGGTAAAAGAGAGATAATTGAAAGGGCTAAAAAGCTACAGGTTTGGCTAGGTAGTGGTTATCATCAGATAGGGTATTGTGCTAATGCAGCAAAATACGTACTACAGAATAATATCTCTAGGCTTAAAGAAGATAATAAGCTCGCTAAATTACTTGCAGATAAGATTAAAGAAATTCCACACATAAAACTGGTACTACCTTATCCAGAAACTAATATAGTAAGCTTTAGTATAAAAGCACTAAATGTAACTAATGAGGTTTTCTTGAGTAAGTGCCAAGCTTATGGTTTATTGCTTTTTCCTTGGCTCGAGTCTCATATAAGAGCAGTTACCCATCTTGGCACAAAGGAAACAGACATCATGAAAGCTGCTGAAATTATAAAGGAGGTTGTGTTAAATTTAATATGAGAATAAAAATAGATTTCTTTAGCGATTCAAACACTGACCCTTCAGCTAAAATGAGGGAAGCGATGGCTAAAGCAAAAGTTGGAAACGAAGCTGCATGTGAAGATCCAACTGTGAACGAATTAGTGGCAACCGCATGTAAAATATTAGGTAAACCTGCAGGAATCTTTTTGATTTCAGGAACAATGTCCAATGTAATTGCTTATAAAGTACACATTCAAAGACCTGGTGATTACTTGCTGCTTGATGAAACTTCACATCCGCTCATAGTACAATCTGGCTTGATCGCAGCCCAGGCACATGCCACTCCTTTGCCCATCAAAGGTACGAGAGGAATATTTACTGGAGAACAAATTGTTGAGTTTATTACTCGTCCTAGTTTAAGAAATATTCCGAGAGTTGGGCTTGTTTCTATCGAACAAACGACAAATTTTGGTGGTGGAGCTGTGTGGCCTTTAGAATATATTCAAGAGATCTCAAGTCTCTGCAAAGAGAATGACGTATTCACTCATTTAGATGGAGCAAGACTGTTCAACGCTTGTGCTTATACTAAAATATCTCCAAAGGAGTATGCAAGTTATTTTGATTCGGTATTCATTGATTTTAGTAAAGGATTAGGTGCTCCAATGGGCGCAATATTGCTTGGAAGTGAAGATTTTATTGAAAAAGCTTGGTACTATAAGTTTCAAATTGGCGGAGGTATGCACCAAGCTGGCATTATTTCAGCTGCATGTTTATATGCTCTACGTAATAATGTAAATTCTTTAGAAGAAGATCATAAAAAAATGCAGCACCTTATAGAAGGCCTAGACTCCATAGATCAAGTTATAGTTGATATCGACCTGTATAAAACTAATATAGCGTATTTTTCATTACGTACTAATTGTATATCTACTCAAGAATTAATAAACGTACTAATGACAAATTATGGAATTAGAATGGCTAACATCAAAGGTAAAATCAGAGCTATAACACATAGAGATATAAGCTATGAAGATATTAATACTACTGTATCTGCTATAAGAAAGATACTAAGTAAGTAATTTTCTGCACTAATTGTTTGCAAACTTCTTGTCAAACAATATTATACCAATATAGTATTATGCTAGCATCTGCATAGAGCTATTTGGGAATAGGTGTGAACTTTGTCTTCTTTCAATATTTACTATTCTTCTGTGGATATATGCTGCTTTATTTATCAAGACAAAGTATACCAATTGCTCTACCACTGTTAATAGATACTGACCATGTAAAATTAAGCTATTTTTTTGCCTGCTTTTCTTTTTTTTATGGAGTATCAAAATTTGTTAATGGAATAATAATGGACTCCAAAAATAATCCATTATTTATGTTTGGGCTATGCAATATTGCAACTGGATTATTAACCATTGGTATAACTTTATCATATAATAATCTAACTTTATTACTGTTAACATTAATATTATTAGCTTGGACACAAGGGTTAGGTTGGCCAGCTATTACCAAGTTTATGGTTACAAACTCTAGCATCTCTTCAATTGCATCATCATGGGGAGTTATGAGCGCATCTCAGCAACTTGGTTCTTGTATTACTTTAATTGTATTACCAAGTATAATTAAAATATATGATGCAAAAAGTGCATTTTTGTACTCTGGTTTCTTATGCTTACTTTTTGGAATTTATATAATATTAAAGGCATATTACAAAGAAAGTGCCAACTTTACTACCTATTATAAGGTGCAGAAATCTCAAATAGGTATCAAGGTAACAAGTTCCATATGGTTTCTATGTTGTGCTACTTTTTGTGCTTATATTATAAAAATGGGAATCTTCTTTTGGTTTCCTATAATTTTAAAGAATAAATTACAAATTTCTCTTGTACAATCCTCACTAATAACAGGCGTATATGATTTAGGTGGAATCCTTGGAACTTTAATCACAGGAAGAATTAGTGATATGTACTTCTTTCAAAATAGAAGCTTGCTGGCATCACTTTATATGTTGGGTATAGCACTCACTTTTATTGCAATGAACTTTGGTCAAAACATAATTCTTATGAACCTTGGTGCAATCTTATCAGGATTCTTTATATTTGGAGTGCAAGTACTGACAGGTGTTATAGCTGTAGAAATTGCTCCACAAAATAATGTATGTGCAATTGTAAGCTTAACAGGATTATTTGGGTATATTGCAAGTTCAATATTTTCATGCGTGCTCTTAGGAGTACTTGTTAAGCACTGTGGTAACAGTATTATGTTTTCATTTTTTTCCATTTGCTCTGTTGTTGCACTCGTTTGCTTTTCCATACTATCAAGCAAAGATCTAAAAAAACTAAGTAAAGCGGTGTAAAAAAAATTTCTCAACAGTTAAACTTTGTAGATAGATTTTTTACCCAAGGAATAAACATGGTAACCATATCTTAGTAATAGCTCGCTATCTAATAAATTACGGAAATCAAAAACATTAGGTGCAGCCATAATACTCTTTAAACTTGCAAAATCTTGATTTTTAAATTCTTTCCACTCCGTTAATAATAATAAGGCTTCCGCGTCCCTTGCAGCCCCTATAGCATTGTCCGCGTATTCTATATCCTTTAGAACTTGCCTAGCATTATCCATCCCCATTGGGTCATATGCAGTAATTTTAGCCTTGTTATTCACTAACAATTGTGCAATATCTATAGCTGGGCTATTTCTTACATCATCAGTACCAGACTTAAAAGTTAGCCCCCATATTGCTATTTTTTTATTTTGGACTCCATTTAATACATATTCTACCTTTTTAGCAATGTTTGTTATATGATTATAGTTAGATTCCTTAACTGAATTTAAAATTTGTAGCTTAACATTGTGGTCTTCAGCAAGCCTTATTAAAGCTGACAAATCTTTAGGAAAACATGATCCTCCAAATCCTGGACCAGCTTTGAGAAATTCCTTACCTATTCTATGGTCCATTCCCATACTGTTAGCTAAAAGGTCAATGTCTGCTCCTAATAGCTCACATAAACCTGCCATCTCATTGATAAAAGCAACCTTTGTTGCTAGAAAGGCATTAGAAGCATATTTAATCATTTCAGCAGTAACTGTATCAGTGACTATTAACGGAATATTCTTATCTATAAATGATCTATATATAACTTCTAGTTTTGCCCTAGCTAGCTTAGTTTTTACTCCTATTATTATCCTATCTGGGTATAAAAAATCTGATACTGCAGAGCCTTGCTTGAGAAACTCTGGATTAACTCCTAAATCAAAGTTATAGCCCTTATTAGATAAATAATTATGTATATTTTCTGCAGTACCAGGAGGAACAGTTGACTTTATCACTATTAAGCAATCTTGATTAACTCTCTCAGAAACTTCACTTACTGCATTATATACATTCTTTAAATTTGCATTTCCTAGGGAGTCTGATGGAGTATCTACAGTTACAAATACTACTTCTGTATTGGGATTTATTTGAGAATACGAATCAAAAAATCTTATCCTTTGTGACTTTATATTATTCTCTAAATAATCTGCTAATTCAGGTTCATATAAGGGAATTTTCCCTGATTTCAAAAGTTCAATCTTCTCAGTATTTATGTCAATGCAATCAACTTTATGGCCCTGCTCCGATAACATTGTACCAGATACTAAGCCTACATACCCTACTCCTATAATAGTTATGTGCATTACCTTAAAAATATAGCTTAGCATCTAAAATAAATACCATTAACAATTATAAACTTTTGTTGTTACATTATTTTTCTTAATTGCCTTACCTTCCGAATAAGCTATGAACAAGGTTGATGGTATTAATATCAAAGTACCATATAAAGCACTTTTATCAGGTAATTCATTAAATATAACGTATGCTACTATTGCAGAAATTATTAGCTCTATGTATCTATACGGTGCAAGTGCAGTGGCATCAGTAAGAGCAAAAGCTTTTAACATGAAG
The DNA here is from genome assembly GCF_947251755.1 of Wolbachia endosymbiont (group A) of Philonthus cognatus. Lineage (NCBI taxonomy): Bacteria > Pseudomonadati > Pseudomonadota > Alphaproteobacteria > Rickettsiales > Anaplasmataceae > Wolbachia > Wolbachia endosymbiont (group A) of Philonthus cognatus. Next base: position 935,129 of record NZ_OX366388.1, on the reverse strand, counting down.
AACAGAATTAGGTTTGAACTTATTCCTAAAATCAGCAGTAATACTAACTCCAACAAGGAAGGCATATGCCAATAAAATAACAAAGATGGAGTGGAAAAAATTGTTGTTGTTAGAGCTGAGTAAAATAATATACTTATTATTGTCTCCTTCATTACAAGCTTCTTATTAAGTACATCTAGTATAGCGAAGATTAATGCGGATACAATAAAAATAAGAATTTTAGGATTAAAATCCTCACTATAAGCTTTAGTAGTAATAGCAATACCAATAAAACCAATGACAGCTACTACCCATCTTTGCCAAATTATATTTTCTTCCAGAAAAGGAATTGCAAGAAGCATAACAAATAATGGTATTGAGAAACCTATAATTGTTGCAGTTACTATTGGGCAAATAGTCAACCCATAGGTCCATAAGGTCATTCCACAAAACAACAATGCACCTCTAGTTATTTGAATAGATATTCGACTTGTTTTACAAACTCCTATTCCATAGTAAAATATAAAAGGTATAAGAGTAATAGTGCTAAATAAAAAACGGAAAAAGATTATCTCAAAACTTTGAAGGTGTAAACCGAGACACTTTGATATAGTATCATTAACTACACTACTAAGTAAACTGAGTATAAACCAGGTAACTCCAAGCAAATAAGCTCTTAGTCTGTGATCCATAAAACTCCAAATTTAATATTTTATGAGATAACTTTACTGTACAAAAGATCAATAATAGAAAAGGTTTCTTCTATCTACTGTTTAACCATATTCATAAATATTTAGTAGAAATAATTTGAGAAGTGTTATATAAAATGCAGCTTTATTGCATAATTTTAATAAACAGAAATGCTAACTGATTTTTTTGTAATATATGATAATATTTGCGAATACCATAACATTATATGGATAATACCATAACTAAAAGTACTTGCAGCAAGAAGACAGGAAAAGTAATCGGGAGTACTGACGACTGTGGCAATTTTACCAACTAGCTTCTCTGCTAGCATTAGCAATATGTGTTTTCAGCATCAATTTTAAAAGCATTAAATTTGAAGTTTATCAAACAACACAAATTAGCAGCAAAACTTTACGAAAATGCTTCAGTTGAGTCAGCTAAACAAATTTTCAGAATAGATGTATTAAATACGTAACCATCTTTACTTATATCTTAATATACTGTTTCTCAGTACCGTCTTTAACACAATTCAATTTTCACAATCACCCAACTCATCAGCAGTTAGGTCACTTGCTCGCACAATAATATCAATTGCAACACCTGCCTTTGCTAGATTTTTCGCAACCCTGATTTTCTCTGCTTTTTTAACTTTTTCCTTGCCGCTTTTCATATCTTCAGATAGAGATTTGACTAACGCATCTAATGATTCTTGTTCTCTGTACTCGTCTATTAAACTCAATAGCCTATTTTCTTCTTTACTTTCTCTCGTTTCAGGTAGCAAAACTTTAATATTCACTGATAATGCTCTTGCTATTTCATATAATTTATCAAATGAGATGGCAGTACATCCTTTTTCATATTCGTGTATTTCCTTGAGCGTTAAATCAACTTTATTCGCCAAATCTTTTTGAGTATATCTCCTTATCAACCTCCATTCTCTTATTCTTTGCCCTACTCTGTAGTATATAGAATCAGTGCAGACTTCTTTTCTTGTATTATTATATTCGTAAATAGATAAGCCGGTTGCTTGGGAAATAATATCAGTAGAAACTCCTTCTTTAACTAGATTTTTTGCTACCTCTAATCTTGCCTCCTCTTGATTGACTTTCTCGCTAATATGAACAAACCTGACTAATGAAGGTACTATTTTGCCTAACTTTTGATTCTCGTATATTTTTGTTAGATAGAGTATTTCTTCGTCTTCATCTTTATACTCTCTTACTACTACTGATTCAGGTAGCAGATCTGTAACAGTAGCTGATAATGCTTTTGCTATTACATATAGTACTTCAATTGGAATAGCGCTATAGCCATTCTCATAGCTGTTCACTTCTTGGTATGTTAAACCTATTTGACCTGCTAATCCTATTTGAGTATGACCTCGCATTAACCTACAATTTTCTATTTTTTGTCCTATTCCATAACTAACATTGCTTGCAGAAACAAACACATATACCTCCATTTAAGAAAAAAACTCTATTACTATAATTTTTTCACGAGCTATCCATCTAAAACCATATCAATAGATAAACCTACTGCTTGCAAAATAATATCAATAGAAATTCCCCCCTTTACTAGATCCTTTGCAACTTTGATCCTTTCCGCTTTTCTCACTTTTTCTTCACAAATCCTTATACCTTCAAACAGAGACTCTCTTAATGCATTACGTAGTTCTTGGCTCTCAATTTCTTTGTATTCTTTAATCAAATCAGGTAGCTCATTTTTCACTTTACTCCCTTCCTCTATTAGTAGATCCGTAATATTAATCGATAATGCTTCTGCCATTTCATATAATTTATCAAGTGGAACAGCAGTCCTTCCTTGTTCATAGTTGCTTATTTCGTGACGGGTTGTACTCATTTTCTCTGCTAAATCCTTTTGAGTATATTCCCGCACTAGTCTCCATTCTTTTATCTTTTTTCCTATTTGGCAGTATATAGAACCAACTTTTTCTTCAACACATTCATCAGCAGAGAGGCCAATTGCTTGTGAAACAATATCAATAGAAATTCCTGCTTTAACCAAACCCTTTGCGATTTTTATTTTTTCCGATTTTCTACTACTTTTCTCACTAACTTGAACAAATTTGGTTAATAAACAAAACACCCTACGTAACTCCTGATCATTAATTGTTTTATATTTTCTTACTAAATTTAATATTTCTTCTCCCTCATCTTCAAGACAGCTTTTTGATACAGGAATAAGATCCGTAATACTGATTGATAGTGCCTCAGCTATAGCATACAGCCTTTCAATTGGAATTCTACGGTTCCCTTTCTCATATTGCAGTATCACCCAATGCTTTACACCAACTTTCTCCGCTAAATCCTTCTGAGTATAACCTCGCTCTAACCTCCAATTTTTTACTTTTTGCCCTACTTCATACTCTAGACTTCTTTCCACGAAAAGAACCATACATATAATATTTTCTACTATAGCTCAATTTTGTTAAGGCTCCAGATATAATGGTAAAAAAAACCTCTGGAACCTTAAAGTTGCCTGTAGACGCATTAAAGTTCCCGAAAGGTTTCTTTACTACCTCCACATACCCTATTTACCCATGAAGACAATACTTCATCATTGCTAACCTCTTTTATGTTGTACGAGTATTTAATAGCAGAACAACAATCGATAAAAACGGAGGATATCAGTAATGACAGCACACAAGATTCAGAATCATCATGTATCAAAACCAGCCTATGTTTATCTGAGACAATCGACAATGGGACAGGTAAGATTAAATCAGGAGAGTACCGAGAGGCAATATAAACTGCAAGACAAAGCTCAACAATTGGGGTGGTCACAGGAAGCAATCAAAATTTTAGACGGTGATTTAGGAATGTCGGGGACCCAAGCTAATAACAGAGAAGACTTTAAAATGCTAGTTGCAGATGTGTCAATGGGAAAAGTAGGGGGAGTATTTGTACTAGAAGCATCACGATTATCTAGATCTTGTAGCGATTGGCACAGATTGCTGGAATTATGCGCTTTAACCGATACACTAATTATCGATGAAGATGGTTGTTATAGTCCTAATGATTTCAACGACCAATTGCTGCTAGGGTTAAAAGGAACGATGTCACAAGCAGAGTTGCACTTTATCCGTGCTAGACTTTTGGGAGGTAAGATAAATAAGGCTAGGAAAGGAGAGCTTCGGTTTCCTCTACCAGTAGGATTTTGTTATGATGATGAAGGCAATACTAGATTTGACGATAACGAGCAAGTAAGGAGTGTAGTTCAATTATTATTTAGGGTATTTAGAGAAAAGGGCAGTGCTTATGGAGTGGTTCACCATTTTGGCCAAAACAAAATACAATTTCCAAAACGAGCATATGGTGGTATTTGGAAAGGGAAGCTGATATGGGGAGCATTAACACATTCTAGAGTATGTGCAGTATTAAAAAACCCTTGTTATGCTGGAGTTTATGTTTATGGCCGTTATAGATATCAGAAAAAATTATCGAGTACTGGACAGGTCCAAACAACAGTAGTTCGCCTACCAATGGAAGCCTGGCATACAATGATAAAAGACCATCACGAAGGTTACATAACATGGGAAGAATATATAGCAAACAAAAAGATTTTAGCAAATAATCAAACCAGTAGAGAAGAGAACATGCTACCTACAGCAGTACGAGAAGGATTGGGATTATTGCAGGGGTTATTGATTTGTGGTTGTTGTGGCCGCCGCCTTAGTATAAGGTATAAAGGAAAAAATGGTATTCTTACTGTCTATGAATGTAATTGGAAAAAGAAGTGGGGAGCAGATAGTAAAAGCTGTTTTTCTGTTCATGGAAATCCTTTGGATAAAGCTATTGCAAAAAGAGTATTAGAAGTCATGGAACCTGCGCAAATTGAGATTGCCGTAAAAGCATTTGAAGAACTGGAACAACGAGGTAACATGCTTGACAAGCAATGGCAAATGCAAATAAAAAGAGCAGATTATGAAGTACAATTGGCACAGAGACGTTATGAAGAAGTAGATCCATCGAATCGCCTAGTAGCTGCAACTTTGGAGAGGCGTTGGAACGAAGCTCTAATAGCATTAGAAGAAGCACAGAATCAATATGATGAATATAAGAAAAAGGACGTACTTGTAGCTACAAAACAACAAAAAGAGCAAGTGTTGGCACTAGCTCAAGACTTACCACGCTTATGGAATGCAGAGTCAACGAGTGCAAGAGATCGAAAGCGTATTTTACGACTTCTAATCAAAGATATCACTGTTGAAAAACTACGTAATGAACAAAAAGCAGTGCTACATATACGTTGGCAAACAAATGCTACAGAGGACTTAGAAGTACAATTACCAAAGAAACCTTATGACAGATGGCGGCATTCAGAGGATATAGTTAATCGGATAAGACAGCTATCAACAACAATGACTGATGTGCAAATTATTAATCTATTAAACCAAGAGGGACTTACAACAAATAAAGGCAATCCATTTACTGTAAAAAGTATAAAATGGATTCGATTTAAACATAAGATTCCAGCACTATGTAATCAAAAATCTGAAGAAGAGTTATCAGTGAAGCAAGTTGCAGAAAAATTCAATGTTAGTCATTACGTAGTACGTTATTGGATTGAACATAAGTTTATTAATGTACGGCGTATTGGTCCACAATTCTGGATATCTATCAGTCCAGAACAAGAACTAGAGTTAAAAAAGCGTGTTGAGAACTCTTCTAAAATAGCAATTGCAAGATTAAAATCACAAAAACAAATTGAAGGAGGTGTATTATGAAGTCATTGTGCCCACTATATCGTGTCGAGCAAAACAAACACTTGTAAAAATGGCTTTAGAACCAGAATGGGAGGCAAAACTTGAGCCAAACACTTATGGTTTTAGACCTGGTAGATCATGTCATGATGCAATTGAAGCCATATTTGATGTGCTAAAACAGAAAACAGCATATGTATTAGATGCTGATATTTCTGGATGCTTTGACAATATTAACCATAATAAATTGCTTGAAAAGCTCAATACCACACCAACATTAAAGAAAATCATAAAAGGATGGTTAGGAGCTGGTGTTATGGAAGATGGAAAGCTTCAATCCACAAAACGTGGTACAATTCAAGGAGGGACGATCTCACCGTTGCTAGCTTGTGTTGCATTACACGGATTAGAGCAACATGTCAAAAAAGCATTAACAAACGAACTCTTTCAATGCATGAAAAGAAAATATGGTAGGATATCGCATAGAAACGCGCAAAAGTCTATTAGTGTAATTTTCTACTGTGATGATTTTGTCATCATACATGAAAACGAAGAGATTATTCTTAAAGCAAAAATTTTAGTTGAAGAATGGTTAGAAACCATTGGACTAAAATTAAAGCCCTCTAAAACAAGAGTTTCTCATACATTAAGAACCATTGACGAAACAAAACCAGGATTTGATTTTCTTGGATTTTCAATAAGACAATATCCAATAAAAGAAAGTAAGAAAGGTTACAAGTTATTAATCAAACCAAGTCGTAATTCTATAAAACAGCATACACTAGCTATTAAACATAAACTCAGAGAAATGCGTGGAGCACCACAAGAACGGGTGATAAAGGATCTCAATCCAATAAACAGAGGATGGAGTCAATATTACTCCTCGGTAGTTTCATGTAAAATCTTTAGCTCATTGGATAATATTATGCATAGAAAACTCTGGAAGTGGGCAGTTTTTAGGCACCCAAACAAAGGGAGATGCTGGATAAAAAGAAAGTACTTTAAGAAGTATAATAACGAAAACTGGCGCTTTATGACAAGTAACAAGGTACGTCTTACTATACACAGCGATCATGTTATTAAACGACATATCAAAGTGCAAAAAACCAGATCCCCATATGATGGTGATTGGGTATATTGGGGTAAACGTCTGAGAAAAATACCAGATAAGCCACTAGGAGTAATAAAATTATTGAGGTTGCAACAAAGTAAATGCGATAATTGTAGACTATGGTTTAAAAGTGATGATACAATAGAAATACATCACAAAGACCGGAATAGACGAAACAATATGATCACAAACTTATCTTTGTTACATGGACATTGTCACGATGAATTACACAGGAGGTGTGCATGAAAAGCACCAAATTAGAGAGAAGCCGTATGAGGCGCAAAGTCTCACGTACGGTTTTGCAGTCGAGTGAGGAAGGGCGACCTTCTTCACTTAGACAACAATATGCAGAAGAAACTACGGATGAAGATTTAAGAAAAATAGCAGAAAAGTCACCGATAATAAAGTTAGCGTATGACGAGTTAGATAAATTTCATTGGAATGAGAAAGATCTTGTAGCTTATGAAGAAAGAGTAATGGATTTACAGAAAGAAGCTGCTATCTTGGAACAAAAACTCGATGATGCCACTCAAAAAGGTAGACAAGAAGGCATCCAAATCGGCCATGAAAAAGGTAAAATTGAAGGTAAAATTGAAGTTGCCAAAAACTCACTCAAGGCCGGTGTATCTATTGATGTTATCGCTGAAATTACCGGTCTCTCTCATTCTGAAATTTCACAACTCAAAGAAAAAACATAATATCCCTACTTATTCACTTCAACATTTATGAAAACCTTCTCTAAGTTAGACATATCCCCTCATTAAGAATCTAGTGAACTGTCTAAAACAGCTATGAAGATTGTACATAGAATTATATAAATTACTATCATAACATTACCCAAATTTCTATATCAAAGCCACCCTCACTTTAAATTTTCCACTACTTGGCATATTATAGCTCCACCCCTTATATTATAACTCACCTATTGAGATTACCTCTAAGCTTGGTTACTCCTATCTCAGAAAGACAAGTTGATACTTTTGAATGGCTGTGAACTGAAGCATTACTTAAATAACTTTGAGGCTCTAAACTCATCTGCTGTTTTTTTGCATCATCAACTTCTAATCTACCATCTCTGTTGTGTAATATCTGCTCTATTGATTGATTTAATACAATATTTAGCCTGCTATTAAATTGAATCATAAACTTGTCAAACTTCTTCGGACTTAACTTGCCAGGACATCCCGCCTCTCTACCAGGACACGCCTTCTCTACATATGAATTTAAAATCCCTGAAATCTCATTAAATTTACCACTCATAACTTTTTCAGCAATCTCTTCCTGCATTCTCACATAATCAATATTTAATCGATGCATTGATACATCACTTTTTAATCCAGCTTGTTCTACTACTCTTTCAAATCCCTTTGTAATATTGAGTGCATAGCCCTGTGCTTCTAGTGGGGATATAGACTGATCTACTGTAGAAATATACTTCTGACCTGTAACTTTTCTAATTAATAAATCAAGTAACATTATTGTACCATTAAAATCAACCTGTGATAGATAGTGATCTCCCATTTCTAGTATTGTATTTCCGCCACTAGGTTTAAATTTAACAGGTGTTTGCCTTTCACGCATTTGTTTTATATTTGCATTTACATAATCAATGTTGTCTCGAAAGAAACCTCCATTTTCTTGTTTTTTATCTGTACCATCAGATGGTAGTGTGGTACTTGTTGAACTACTACTACTTACCGAAGCTTTGGCAAATTGCTCATCAACTTGTGGTATTGAACTTGCAGTATTTGATGCTTCCTCAGATAAAGCAGCTCTAGAATAAAATAAACCACCTACAGAACCTTTTATCCACCCAAACAAATCATTTATCCATGAAGGTGGTCTTGCTCCACTACTTGTTGCTATCTCAGGTTGATCACCTAAATCTATAGCAAGAGGTTTACGCGATAAGTGATTATGATGACGACTATGATCTCCATGGTGATGACAGCGTTTGCGTTGAACAGTTTTGTCTTTTTCTTCTTTGATTTCCTCTAAATATTTTACAACATCATTATGTTTTTGCCAAGAGGCAAGATCCAACGGTGTTTTATCATCTTTATCTTTAACATCAAAGTTAGCACCTTCTTCTATAAAGTATTTTACTACATCTAAATGACCATTTCTAGCAGCATAGTGTAGAGGAGTCCTACTAGTGTTATCCTTAGCATTAATGTCAGCAACTTCCTTTATAAGATACTCTACTCCTGGTAAGCAACCTTCAAATGCAGCCCAGTGTAGAGAAGTCCTTCCATTACTACTCTTAGTATTAATATAAGCACCCCGTTTTATACATTCTTTAACTTTATCAAGGTCTCCGCTTTTTGCAGCATTCAATAATTCTTTATCTAGATCTAATTGTGCTTGCCTTAAAACTTCCTCTATATCTTTGTAACCACTTTGAATAGCCAATTCTAAAGGTATATCACCATCCATGTCTTTAGCCTCAATGTTAGCGTGCTTATCAAGAAGAAATTTTACTATATCCAATCTGTTCACCCTAACAGCCAGATGTAAAGGTTTGTTATTATAGTCGTCTTGAGACTCAATATTAGCACCTTTATCAATAAGAAATTTAACCGTATCCAAATTACCCTCTCGAACAGCAAAATGTAAAGGTGTTCCCTGATACGTTATTTCATTATTAAATTTAGCACCCTTACTAACGAGAAGTTCTACTGCATTCCATTTACTTTCTCGAGCAGCAAAAAGTATAGGTGTCCAACCATTCCTATCTAGAAGCTCAATCCTAGCACATCTACTAAGAAGAAGCTGAATCATACCTAAGTTACCTTCTTGAGCAGCATAGTGTAAAGGCGTAGAACCATACATATCTTGAGCATTAATATTAGCACCATAATAAAGAACAAGACTCACTACATTCAATTTTCCTGATCGAATAGCGAAAAAAATTGGTGTACAACCAAAATTGTCTTGAGCTTCAATATTAGCACCATAATCACAAAGAAGGTTTGTTTTGCTCAGATCACCTGCTTTGGCAGCAAGATGTAAGGGCGTTCTACCAAGTTTGTCTTGAACCTCAATGTTATTACTATTTGGGATTTCTAAAGACGCAGAATTTTCTTGTAAGTTACTTATCAAATCTAAATTATGTATTTTATCAAGGTAGTTTACTACATTAGAATAACCACTACAAGAAGCATAATATAGAGGCGCCCAGCCACCATGATCTTTAATATTAACATCAATTTTTTCTTCGTCTATAAAATATTTTACTATATCTAGTTTACCATTGTAAGCAGCATAGTGAAGGGGAATTCTACCACTATTATCTTTAATTTTTAAACTACTCTTTTCACCTACCACAAGATATTTTACTACATTTAGCTCGCCCCCATAAGCAGCACAATGCATAAGAGTTCGGCCATCGCTATACTTAGCACTTAAGCTAGCTCCTTGACTTACAAGATCTTCAACTTTGCTAAGATTTCCATATTGTGCTGCAATCAATAATTCTTTATCTAATTGCACTTGTTTTAAATACTCTACAATATTATTGTGTTTTTGATCAGTAGCAATATCCAGCAATGTTTTACCACCTTTGTCTTGAGTATAAACGTCAGCTCCCTTTTCTACAAGGTACTTTACTACACCCAAGTGACCATTCCAAGAAGCACAGTATAGTGGTGTTCGACCATATCTATCAAAATCATCGATGCTCATTCCCTTGCTGAGAAAAAATTCTATAATGTTTGTATTATTATTTTCAGCAGCAACATGTATAGGTTTCCTGCCAAAAATGTTCTCAGCGTTAATATCAGCACCCTTTTCTATTAAAAAGTTAGCAACTTCTAAGTAGCCTCTCCATGCAGCAAAATGTAGCGGTGTCCAACCATTTTTATCAGTATCATTAATATCAACACATTTGCTAATAAGGTACTTTAGTATATCCAAATTACCACTATAAGAAGCATCACATATAGAGGGACCACAACGATGATCTTTACCCTCTAAACTAACACCATTTTCAACAAGGTATTTAAATATACCAAAGTGACCTTTTAATACAGCATTGCGTGCAGGGGTATTACCATCTCTGTCTTCAGTATTAACATTAGCTCCTTGATTAACAAGGCCTGTTACTTCACTAATATTGCCAACTTTTGTTACATTCAACAATGCATGATCTAATTGTGCTTGCCTTGAAACCTTTACTATATCTAAACTAGAACCAGCATCTGCATTTCTCACTTTTCTTACATTAGACCCACAATCTTCAATCACCCACATCCCTTGCGGAACCTGACCTCCTGGAATCCAAGTAAATACTCTACGCCTATCATTGTCATATTTAGCATAATTAGCAGCATATAAATATTCATTAAGCTTAACATTCATTATAGAACAGTTATCACCATCAGGTCCAAGCTTCCACACATCTCGTGCAACTCTTCCTCCTGAAATCCAAGTAAATACCATTCGTCTATCATTATCATAATTAAAATAGTTACTAGCAGCATACAAGGTTTCATTAAATGCAACATTCACTATATAAAAATTGTCACCATCAAGTTTAATCTTCCACCTAAACTTATCACTTTTTTCATTCTTTGGAGTCCAAGTAAATGCCATTCGTCTGTCATTATCATAATTGAAACATTTGTTAGCAGCATATAAATATTCACCCTGATAAACATTCTTAATACATACTTTTGAAGCAAATATTGCATTCCTTACTGATTTTGGTAATCTATTTTCTAGCTTTTCAAGGCTAGATCTTTTTTCTAAAGGAACATTAGGATAATCCTTCATCTCCATTGCTTCTTTAATGTAAGAAGCTAACTTAAATATTGCATTATCATTTAGATCACCACTCTTTTGCATTGCATCAAATACAGCTATGTAACCTGAAATCAACTGACCAATATCACCATGATTATGTACACAGCTTAATATTTTTTTCGTATCTACTCTTCCATATGCATCATCTACAACTTCTTTAATTATATCATCAAACAGCTTTCCATCTGATTTATAAATTTCATTAGCAAGTTCATTAACTGAACTATACCTATTATGCAACATGCCATCCTTTAGCTTCTCTTTTGCTACACTTTTTATTGAATATCTTAACTTCTCTACAAAAAACTCTGCCCATCTTTTTACATTAGGTGCAGTATCTGCTTGGTTAATAATTTCGTTCTTTACGCCCTCAACTACTCCCATCACCTTATATGGATCATTATTTTTAACCTCAATATTCATGTTCCTATCAAGAAAAAATTTGACCATATCTAGGTCACCACTATAAGCGGCTACACGCAGAGGAGTTCTACCATTATTATCTTTAGCTCCAATATCAGCACCTTGATCCACAAGAAACTTAGCTATATTCAAATTGCCTTGCTGAGCGGCCCAGTGCAGGGGATGGATGTCTTTATCTTTAACACTAAAATGCTTCCTATCAAAAAGAATTTCTACTATGTCCAGCCTACCTGCTTGAATAGCAACGTACAAAGGTGTTAATTCATGCCTACTTTCAATATTAATACTTTCAATTTTTCTAATTAAATCTTTAGCTTCATTAATATTATCTCGCACTATAGCATCAAACATTTGCTCCTTTAATAAAGTCACTTTCTCCTTATTAAAGTCCTCTATAATATCTTCTGAATTACAAGCAGAGAATATGCATTCCGCATTAGAAACCATTGTATCATTAAAAGCGAACATCATTTCTCTTGCAGGCTGATAATTACTCCAATTCTCCACTTTTGCAATGGTACTATTTCCATATGATAGCACTAAACTATCATCAACAATCTCCATATCAAAACCCAATATAGACTTATCTCTAAAATCAACCAACCCAACATCATTCTTGTCAATAGGTTGATTATGATAAATCTGTAATCCTTGTTCATCTGGCTGATAGTATCTGAAAGAGTTAGGATCCATCTCTACATGCTCAAGCTTTAAATTTGTACTGTCAATTTTATAAAGCTTATTGTTCATTTGTAATACAATTTGCTGATGCTCTGGACTTTTAAAGTAATCAACTAAACCAATAGACAAAGACCACTTAGTACCTTTGCTATCAAGTACTGTAATATCTTTTATCTCTAAACTGTCCTCTGTAAGGTCAGAGATTGATTTGTTATAACATTCATTTATATAACTCCTTTCACCTTCTTCTATACCTATACTATCAATATCTGTTACATTCAATCCAGCAAAATCAATAATATTGTAAGGTACGTTCTGATAAGGCACTGCTTTGCTTTTTATTTTTAAATTAAGTCTTATGGGGAATAACGAGATTTCGTGATTTAATGTATCTGGTAGTCTGATAACATACTGATGTTGCCCTTTTTCTCCTTCTACCGTCACATCTTGATAGTGATTACATGCTACCATATAGCGATCATAATTAAGGCTTCCTCCATTATTATGATATTTCTGATAACTACTTGTAACATCAGAATTATTATAGCTAAAATCAACAACTACCTGACCTGAGTACATATCAGCAATTATCACTTTTTCACTAGGTATTCCCATGTGATTTTTGGTGACTTCTATTTGAGATATTGGTATGTCCAAATTACTCTTACTAGCAATATCTTTTGCAACTTGGTAAGTGCTAGGCAATTCTTGACCTAGAATACTTGCTTGTATAAATGCTTTTAACTTCTTTTCACTATCCTGTATAACTTCTCCACTAATGTCATTGCCTGAATTTTTCAACTTTTGATACCTAATATCCTCCGCCGTATCAAACAAAGACTTGTCTTGTATTGCAACAGATTCTGTTACTCCACTACAGTTTACTTGAATTATTAGATTTTTAAAATCATCGATTTTAGTACTTGAAACAATACTTTGTGTATCATTAGCTAAAAGATCTAAGCTATAGCCGACCTTTTCTATATCTTCACTTATTCCCCACTGTGTGATATTAGCAACTTGAACACTTATTACGTCAATATTCCCCTTTATTTTTCCTGTACTGCCTAAATCACTTACTATCCTAGCACTATCACTGTTTTCATTAATAATAAACACTGTTTGCTTCAATCCTCTGTGATGTACATTTTCTTTGTTGACCACTCTAACTTCATAATCTTTATCTGTGCAGTTAGATGAATTTTGCCAAACTTCCGCGTTTTTTACATTAATTAATCTCGTTTCACAGTGAGTAGTAATATTTTGCTTGTTGTCAGAGTTAGATACATAGTTATATGTGTTAACCAATCTTATGTTATTACTATTACCATAACGTATAGTTCCACTATGCAAATTTGCAGCGATATTATTAGCTTTAACATTCATTACTAGAGTATTTTCTTTTCCTGCTCCACCTTTGAGGGTACCAGACATAGAATTATTAATAATAAAAATAGTTTCATTGTTTTTAGAGCCAATATAACGTATATTACTACCCTCTGGAATATGCATTACTGCTGGATAATTTGCAGCTGCTGTCAATGTTTTCGGTCCTGAAATGTATAATACTGATCCTTTAGGAAAGGTTTGCTTTTTTGTATTACTAGGATCTTTTATTGTTGGACTAGTAAAAATAAAAGGTTCACCTGAGAGAGTAAAGCTCTCTTGACAGTTTCTATAGGTTTTGCCAGTATTGCAAGGCATATATACCTTATCCAAAGCGTAGGGCCGGAATATACGTTGTTCATTAATTATGCCACTACATTGATGTTGTGGTATTAAATGTCCTGATGGGGCCATTACGACTCTTAGCCCGCTATTGTACTCGTCTTGAGTTATATGGGGAAGGTACTTTGCCTCTTTACTAATCAAATAAACTTTTTTCTTTTCTTGTTTTGCAAGAAACTCTTCATATTTTTTAGTACTCTTAAATCTTGTAGCGCCTATGTCATCCAGCTGATAAAATTCTAAGTAGAGAGGTCTAGATATATTTAATGAAGATAAATCATCTTTTACATTAGAAGTCGTATTAACCTTATTGAAAGAGATACTCTCATATCTTTTTTCTAATTCACATGTCCACTGATCTGAACAACCGAGTCCACTTCCAGCACATACATGTTTTTTCTCAATGGTTCTAATGATCTCACTATATTTTTCTTCAATACTAGTAACATACTGCACAACTGCAGCTATATTAGGATCAGAATTAAGGTAATTTATGGCATTGCTTTTCACAGTATTTAAATAACCCTTTATCCTTATATAGTCTTCGTATATTGCTTTTTCGGAATTTGAAAAAAATATTTTAGTACGATCGATATTAGATATGGGAATTTGTGCTGCTATTGCTTGCGCTTCCATTGTTCTACTGTATAAGGATTGATGCAATGAAAACACAATATCAGGAACCATAGTAAATACTGACATCCTACCTAAAACTTTGCCTGCAGCAGATAACCCTCTTAAAATCTTAGTAATAGCACTTACACTTTTTACTGTAAAACTAACTCCTGCACTTATAGGCCTTATACTCATGCTTGCTAATTTTACACCACTACTAGCTGTCCAATAATAATTTAATGGATGATGATTACCTTGAACTATTTCATTTACACTATATCCAAATTGATAAGCGATAGTCGCAAATGTAATACTTTGAACTACAGGATTATCGATAATCTTAACAAAAGCTTGGCGTATAGGTTGTGGTATTTTGTTAATCAATCTTCCTACTTTACTATTAGGAGAAATACTTACACTCGTCCTAACATCATCCATAGCATCTAGTATACCATTGATACCAAATACTTGCTTTAAAGCATCATTATCATGCCGTCCAAGTGTTGCTGTATCACCTATACTATCAAGCAAGTCATATATAGCCATCATGGAAAAAAACTTTCCACCTTTTACTCCTTTTATTTTTGCTGAATCAAATTTATTATGATCAAATGCAATTCTTTTTTCTTTAAGGCTGCTTTCTACATTACTAATATAATCTGCAAAAACTTTTTCACCAAGATCATCAAAATGACTTTTAAACCTATCGAAAGTATCTTCTCTAACTCCTTTTGCTAATAAGCTCTGTTTAATTTCCTCTACAATATTGTTGTAATCTTGATTAGTTTGAACATCACCTATATCTTCAATATATTTTTTATTTTCTAATAACTGCTTATCATTTGATAGTTGATGTAATTTATCAAAGATTACTTCTTTTCCATCTTGAAATATACTATCTAATTTTATTCTATAATCATCAATTCTTAAATAATATTCGCTACCTTGCTCTTTAATTGCTTCTATTATAGCATACTCTTTATCGCTGCTTACTTTTAACTTGATTTCAAGATTTTTCTTATCCAGTACATAATTTTCTATACTCTTAATATTTGCAGCATTATCTATTATTAATTCTTTATCATTACCGTTATTGTCTTTGAATTTTACATTCACTTTACCACTATCAATACTCACTTGAGGAGAATCTATGGTTATAATTTTTTCGTCATAAGATTCAATGCCAAATAACTCTTTAACACGTTTCCTCTTTTCTTCGTTTGTAATCTTTTCTTCATCGAATGAATCTATACAAGGTATTCCTATACTACGTGTTCTCCTTCCTTTAGAACATTGATGCTGACTAATACTAAAGATAGAACTATGAACTACTAGAGCAGGAACAAACTTATCACTCGTTAATATTAAAGAATTTTTATCTTTAGCCTTCACATTAACAACTACACCCATGAAAAACATTTTATCACTATCTGTAATTGCTTTCAGTGCTGCCCCTTTAGCATATCTAACATTTTGTTCTTTTGTTAATTTATCAACTTCTTCTTTCATTCTTTTTTCGTCTAAGTTTTTATCTATAAGCTTAAATTCCAGCGCTATAGGAGTGTATTCTTTAGTACCCTGAGGTGAAGGACCAATACCTTGAATTACCATATCAACACGACCACCTGCTCCTACTTGAAATTCAGGTATAATTACAGTCTTCGCAGAATCTTGTTGTTTTGTAGAAGTCTCTTTTAACTTTAAATCACTGTAGCTACTAAGCAAACCATTAAGAACCGCTTGTAATCTTGCTTCATTAGTAATCAAATCTTTAATAGGGTAAATCATATCTGCTACTTCACTAAGCAACGCTTTATATGCTTGCAATGAAACCTCACCGTCAGAAGCATGTTGAGAAGTAATTGCTTGATCAAATTTTACCTTTAATTCATCAGAATTAGGTATCTTAAGAAAACTACCTGTAAATTGCTGATCGGCACCACTTGGATTATATTTACTTATCTGTTCTATTTCAAAAAGCTCTTCAAAAGACAACCCTGTTTCATATTTTTTGAGACTCATTTTAATTTCTATGACATTTTTTACTCCTCCTATTCCAGGTATGTTCAGCACTGGAATTTTTTTATCAGCATAGAATTCTTTTGTATTGGACTCTCGTATATGAAAAATGAATGCTGTGTTTTCTTGCCCTTCATTACCTTGAACAAATATTAATGTTGTAACAGGGCTTTTAGACAAAGTGTACTCTGTTCCCTGAGGCCAATTTAGCGGATACTCATTGTATGAATATATATATTTTTTTACGTTACCCTGATCTTGATCAATCTTGTTGATTAAAATTGATTGACCTAATATGTCTCGACTGAAATAGTAATGATCTTTTGTTTCTTTATTTGCTGGAAAAGTATGATATTCGCTTGATAACAAATCTGCTATTTCTTGCTTGAAATCTTTTTCAGAAAGTTGTTGATTATTCCACCTACGAGCTAACTTTATAAAATCCTCCATCAAAGAAGAAGGTTGTTTAATAGGTTTTACTTCAGTTTTAAACGGTTCCGCATTATCTAAATTTAACCCAACAGCAATAGCATTATCTGCATTGGTTAAAACCCTCATCTTATTTGGTCTAAAACCTTCAATGTAACCTTTAGCTTGCTCCAGTGCATCATTTGGATCAACTTGCCCTTCAGTTCCAGCCTTAAGTTCAATAAGAATTGGAACTGAATCAACAGCACGATTAGGCCCACGAACAAGCAAAACAACATCAGCATAACCTCCACCAGCAAACTGCTCCAGATATAGTTTGGTATTATCACGATATCGAAAGTTATCAAATACTCCTGCTACAAAGCCATGTTGATCAGCTTCGCGAGCTCTATTGCCATAAACACTATCTTGTAAGTCTAAATTGGTATGAACTTTCTTAATATAATTTAGAATGTCTTCGAGATTTTTCCGAACTTGATCTACTTCTGCACCTGGGTTAGCTAGCTTTTCAATATAACTTTCTAAATAAACAGACTTACCTAACTTTTTTGCCACTTTCTGAAACTTCACTGTAGGCTCGATGGGTTGATCTATAATCTTCTTCTTACTTTCCACCTTAATATTTATTTTTTCATCTTCTCCATCACCCTTTAAGGTATATCCCTTTACTGACGTAAGTCTTGATAATTCTTTTCTAACATCATCACTAAGATCTTTACCTGACTTACCTAGAAACTGCTTAATTTCATCAAAAAATTTATTTTTAAATGCATCATTACCTTTTAATTCACCAGAATCAATTTGCATTGTTTGAGTATTTCCATATATATCTTTAGCTTTACACTCCAATATGTTATTCTTCAGATATAAATGTAACTTCTTCGACTTAACATCTTTGTCTGACTTTGGTCTGCTTTTTACTAACTCATATTTATCTTTCAAAATTTTTATCACATCAATTTGAAGCTTACGTTCGTCTAATGGAGTATAATCTCTACCCATCACATTCTTCCACTCACCTGTGGTGAATTCAAAATTCTTAGTATTTGTTTGTTTAGAATGTTGAGCTTCTATATCTTCAGTGAAAATAAAAACATGTGTTTTGTTTTCTGTTTCTGCCACAACCTTTAAGGTTCTTGATCCCTCAAAACGAAAGTGTAATTTCTTTATACCTAGCTTGTCATTAAGTTTAGTATCTAATACACTGGAAAAAGAACCTAAAAACCTATGAGGAAAAAAGCCTGGCTTTTCACTAGAATGTAAATAGGATTGTATTTGATCAACCAATGACTGATATCTTGCTTCAAAAGATTTATCCAGTGAATCCGCTGCATCAGAAGTTGAAGAATCTACCTTACTAAAAAGTAACTCCATTAGCTCGAAATCTTGTGGTTTTTCTTGCTGTTGATCGTTATTAACCATAACCGCCTCCTGATTTTAACCTTTTACAATTTTTACTCTCACTAAAATTCTTTGTATGCTTTCGTTTAAGTCTAAGTAACTGAATTTTCAAAGAGAGAAACTCTACACTTTTCTTCTAACATCAGTTACCTTCTGCTGTATAGTTTCTACATCTAATGATGAACTTGGTAACTGATCACCATCTCCACTAACTAATTGCCTATCTCTAATTCTAGTGAATATCTCATGTATTGATTTATCTTCTTCCATAATAGACTGCATTTGCTCTTGATTAAGAGATTTAATAATTTCCGGCAATACCTTAATATCCGCATTATTTTTGATCAGACAAGCAATTCTATTTCTAGATGAGTATCCTATACTCAACTCATCTAAAAAGTGTTGCTTATGAGTTTCAAAGCCAGGACGATTCCACATGGAAGTAAGCATGTCACTACCAGACTTAATAAAACTATCATCTGGCATGGAAACAATTGAGTCTAATGCTCCAAACATTGACGTAGAATATCCATCAGGAGATAAATCTTCTGGCTTTAAATGTTCAAATAGCTTTCTAGCATTTTTGAAAGAATGGTTTCTTCTTAATATACTTAAAGTATAATAACATCCATGTTGTTTAAAATCTCTTTTTAATAATTCATGATACTTATCTTCACGAAGGTAACGTAGACAAAAATCGACCATACCAACATCATCAGTAGAAAAACGCCCCTTATTGTATGCTACTTCCATTAACAAATCTTCTTTCCTCTGTTGAGATACAGAATCAATTGACTGTAACTTATTCCAAAAGAACTCCAAGGCTTCAACATGCTTTTCTAGCATCGCACATTTAAAAGCGTAAACGTATGGATGCTCATTATTTAATTCTAACTGATGTTCCTGATTATTTATGGCATGTGACCAGTAGATCATTAAAGCCCCTTTATCACATCCCTTAACTAAACTCTCTACTGGCTTATTACCTAATGTTAATTTAAATTCCTCAAAAACAGCTCTTATCTCGTCTTCAAAACAACACCAGCATGCAATTCTGTAACGGTCAAAGGAATCAAGAAGAGATTTTTGTCCATCTTCAGTTTTCAAGTCTAACAATTTTTTCCCTAGTGCATACCTATCAAGCTCAACATGACCTAAGGTGTCATCGATTTTCCAACAGGTCCCACTTTCTAAAATTTCCTTAATAAATGGTGTTATTATTGTCCTGTCCCATTCACGCAATAACGTCTGATATGCAATACAATATCTCTTAATTTCTAATTCCTTGAATCCTTTATGAGGATCATCTTCTTTGATAGATGTTAGTAATACCCTTTGTACATTCTCGTAATCCATACTTATTCTCCCTAACAAGATTTAATATATTTTAGGCATGTTGCTCTACCTTTAAAACTTTGTCAATTACTATTTTAGAAAAATTTTCTAACCTAAAGTGATTTTCAGTAAAAGGCTCTTAACAGGCTTAATATAAGGTCTTTTGTTCACTTTTAAATTCTGTTTTTTATAAGTTTATCTTAATACTTATTATTAAATGAATTACTATTAATTTAATATTATATATCGCTAATGAATTAAATAATACAACCACTTTCAGCAACAAAAACCAGCAAGCGTGAGAAGTATTTTTCTTGGGATGGCATGGTCTACCAAGTGATCCATACGAACTTTTTATTATAATAATTTTACTATATGCTAAAACCAGCTATAGTGGCTCACTTTTGCTAAATTTATATACGAACTATTTTGCCCAATTTTGTTGCAAAGATTTCAAAATTCTATTTTCACAACCCTATTTTTACGCTGCTTGTCCTCAAAAATATACGATCCTTTTTGAAGGAATAAATAATTGAAATCTTTATAACACTAACTAGTATGGTACTTTCAAAAAAACTGTGCCTTATCCATCTGCTTTAATGGTATCGTAATATTTTGCACATAAACCTATTCTATAAAAATTCACAATACGAATTAGTAAATAAATTATGTTGAAATCAATTGAGCTTGTGATATATAGTACATATACTATATTATCTGTTTGTTTTAGTATGAAGTATAGGTATGTTTAATTCAAAGCAAGCAGCACAATATAGCTCATTTAGTAGTGATAGCCTTGAAGGTACTTCACCTTGTGTATTTGAAGGCTTTCCTAAAGAGATATTTGAGATTAGTGGTGAGGATAATCAAGTGGTAAGTAATTTAGAAAATGAAATAGAAAAGCTACGACAAGGAAATTTTGATCTTAAAAAAAATGTAAAGCTACAAAAACACTATAAAGAAATAACGGAAGAGTATTATGAAGAAGCAAGTAAACTCACCAAGGAAAAGCAAGTTTTAGAAGGGAAAGTTAAAGGGCTTGAAGCTGAGTTACAGAGAAAAACGGGAAAATTAATTGAAAATGATAAAAATATCGAACAGCTAAAACAGGAAGTGGAAATATCATTATTAGAAACGCAGAACAAAAATGATGTAATTAAGAACTTAAACGATCAATTGAAAGATGCAAAGGATGAAATTCAGTTAGTAGATAAAATAAATGAAGAGTTACAGCAAAAATTGAATCTGGCTGAAGCTAAGTTAAATAGAGTAAGAAAAGAAAGTACAGCGCTGATAGACAGTATAAAGAATTTGCAAGGTGATTATGAAAATCAGATATTAGAAAAGGAGATGGAACTTAATGATATAAGAAATCAGTTTTACATTTCTTCATCAGATTATAAAGAACTATTTGCAGAATTTAGTGAATTGCGGAAGGAAAATGAGGGTTTAAAACAGAAAAACTTCTATATTAGTAATGAAGTGTCTCTTGCAGATGAAATAAATAAAGAAAACGTAAGAGAAGAAATAGCAAAACCTCAGTTTATACCTGAAGTGGAAACTAGGCATACTAATGATAATGATGACCAAGAATCAACCCGGCTATACGAAGGAGTAGAAAACAATCAATATTATCAAACAAGTGAAGATAAAAACCTTGAAAGTACTGATTTCGAGATTGGAGTATGGAATGGGACAGATAGTGAAAGTGACGATGACGACAATGTTAGCCCTTGCCCTGATTATGATGAAAGTTTTGGTAGGCGTTACAGTCAACTATCCTATGGTGAAACCACAGTTCATTTAGAAAAAGATACTTTTTTTTTAATTCGTCAAGAAGATTCTTTTTCTTTAGCAAAAGTAAAACTAAATATAAGAGAAAGAGAAAAGTATGAAAGTATCTGGCAAAAAATAGATAATATCTATGATTATCTAGACATTTTAGGTTATTCTAGTAGCGAAGAAGATTATGAGGAGTGCGAAAAAGAACTTGATAAAGTTATAAGCGAAGCACTGGAACAAGGAATAATGTTCACTTTTCCATATAAATCTGATATATCCTTGATAGATCGTATAGCTGATACATTCCAAAAGCTATATTTATCTGCTGATACTACTCGAATTTATGAGTTTTTACACAAGAAAAAAATATTTCAGATAATATCAGAAGGTGCATCTTTAAATGAATTTAGCAACAAAGAACATGAAGATTTCGTAAACGTAATTTGTTCAGATAGAGATGCTTTGGATAAACGAAACGCAAACCTTTCAAATCTTAAAGAATTGGCATTGGAAAGTACTATAAATAAAAGTAAGCAAATTAATGAATACGATTTTGAGTTAGAAATAGATAACGGATATTTTTATATAGATTATCCACAAAATAGTACTATTGAAGTTGCAAAGATATTC
Organism: Wolbachia endosymbiont (group A) of Philonthus cognatus; assembly: GCF_947251755.1. Classification (NCBI taxonomy): domain Bacteria; kingdom Pseudomonadati; phylum Pseudomonadota; class Alphaproteobacteria; order Rickettsiales; family Anaplasmataceae; genus Wolbachia; species Wolbachia endosymbiont (group A) of Philonthus cognatus. Next base: position 912,780 of record NZ_OX366388.1, on the reverse strand, counting down.
AACAATGAAAAAGCTAAAGATTTAAATCTAAATATTGGTATAGTTCAAGTTGACAAAAGTATAATTAGAGTTGAAAATATAAGAGGAATGAGAAATTACACAGACATATCAAGAGGTAGCATTGAAATGTCTTTTACTACCAAAGTAGGAGAGATCAGTATCTATCTATATCCTAGTGAAGAAGATAGCAATAAAATAGAGGTGAGACTTACCGATCAAGTAAGATTCTCTAAGTTAGAGAATAAATCAAATTTAGGACAGGATTGTCTTTTAGGGGGAAAAAGTGTTTTAGCAGCCATAGAAAATGGGTATTTCGAAAGAAATAGTAGTGTTTTTAAAGAGTTAGGTAAGACTATTAAACAGTCAGATTGTACAATGGGAAATCCATCTAGCTTTGTAGAAGAAGTTAATAGAAATCAATTACTCAAAGTAAATGCAAGAGCTTGTGGTAGGGAATTGTGAGAATTACTATATATTAAGGTATAAAAACAAGAGGAGCGAAGATGCGTTTTAATTTAGAGCCAGGAGATACTTTTTGTGATGGTGAAAGTAAGCTTGTAAATGTCAAAATAAATGACGAAGAAAGAATTAACTTACCTTATATATCGTATGTCTTTGATCATGAGGAAAGTTTTATTATATCTAATTTTATGCTGAGACCGATGAACATAATACTAACTAATTCATCTCAAAGGCTAAATTTAAAGCTAGAAAAAGTAGGTGGTGATTACAAGCTGGCTTTGGTTGATGGCTCAGATCAATATTATTATGTTTACTACTATAATCCCAATATTTCCAAGATAGCTACTTTCAATTCTATACCTAGCAATATCATAGAATATCGAGGTCAAGAATACATTCAGTCTTATGCTGGAGAATGTTCAGTCGATCTTGTGCCGCTAATAAATAGTAGGGTTCTAGTAGATCCAAAAGATATAATGAGTAATAAAGACGTAGATTTTGTCTTGAAAGAGCTTGAAAAATTACCTGATAAGAGACTTGAAATACGTGTTGGAAAGAATTTTTTAAATGGACCAGAAGAAATTCTATCAAGCGCTTATAAAAGTGCTGAAGTATATGATAGACTTGGTAATAAGATTGGAATATTGAATAATATTGCTGCTAGCTTTAGTAATAAAAAATTAAAGCTATTCTCTGGAAATGTTTCTATCGATACAACAGATCAGTTTGGTACTAATCTTAATCTAAAAAAAAACAATCCTCTTTTTAGAATAAAAAGATTAAATAATGACAATTATGTAGGATGCATATTAAGTCAATATGGTAAATGCGAGAAATTCTATGCTCTGACACCTGAGAGCTTTGAGCAAGAAGAACATATTTATATAGATTATGATGAGGAGGAGGAGTTTGACCAGCAGAGCTATTATTTATACCCTTATTACTACTATTTACATGATTTAAAGGTTAGTATGAATAATGGAAAAATTGAAGAATTAGAGCAAAAAATTAAAGATTTAGAAAAGAGAATTGGGAATCTGCAGTTAAATATGAAGTCAGTGGCAGCAATATCTGGTTCAAAAGGCGAGCCAGGTATACCTGGAGTACCAGGATTGGATGGAAAGCCTGGAAAGAAAGGTGAGCAAGGCAATACAGGTCTAAAAGGAGATAAAGGAATAGATGGAGTTTCTGGTATAGATGGAATGCCAGGCTTACCTGGACTAAGGGGTCTTAAAGGAAATACTGGAACACCTGGTAAGGATGGAGCATCTGGTCCTCAGGGTCCAGCTGGTAAAGATGGAGTGCAAGGTATAAAAGGTGACAAAGGAAGTACCACAAATGCTAGAGAAATTGCGACCGAATTGGTTACTAGCAAAAAAGCTGAACTAGGAGAAGCAGTACTTGATGCAAAGGATGGCAGAGGTGAAAATCTTGCAACTCAGATTGCCGGTAAAGTTAATCTCGATTCGCAAGAACTTGTGAATAAAATTGATTCAGCAAAACTCACTGAAGGGGTAGTACATAAACTTTCTCCAGAGGAAGTGAAAAAAATTGCAGGGGATATTGTAAACACAATAACAAGCGATGCTACACAACAAAATAACCCCGATCCTATGGCCTTCAACAAATATGAAAAATTTGCAGAAAAACTTGCTGAACTACTTGTTGATAAAAGCAGTATGAACAAGGGAGAAGCTAGTAATCTTGTAAAAGGTAAGATAAGTGGATGGGGACTTGCCAAGTATCTTCTGCTTCATAGTGATTTAGGTGAGCAAACAAAAGCTCTACACATGGTAAAGCAAGAAATAGATAAGGAAAAATTAGCTGATTTTTTGCTTGAGTATGCTCAATTAAAAGGTGATGTGGGTGCAGTAAAAACAATAGTTGAAAATATTGTTCATCAGTTCTTTAACACTAAAAAAGTAGATGAATTAGGAAAAGCAGTGCTGGAAGCACAAGATGATCAAGGTAAAAAAATCTTAGTGAATGACCCAGCTTTACAAAAAGGAGTAGCAGATGAGTTGAGACAAAACCCAGGAAAAATTCAAGGTCCTAAGGGTAGTAAGGGAGATACAGGTCCTAAAGGAGTAGATGGAGCTTCTGGTTTAGATGGAGTACCAGGTATACCTGGACTGAAAGGTGATAAAGGAAATATAGGTCTGGAAGGTAAAAAGGGAGAATCAGGAATAGATGGAATGCCAGGTGTAGATGGTCCTAAAGGTGAAAAAGGCAATGTTGGTCCTCAAGGGCTACAAGGTCACAAAGGCCACGTTGGTAGATCAGGTCCTAAAGGAATAGATGGAGTTTCTGGTCTGGTAGGAATGCCAGGCTCAAAAGGTAATATGGGTGAAAAAGGAAACATTGGATTATCAGGTATACCTGGACTGAAAGGTGATAAAGGCGATATGGGTGACCAAGGTTTACAAGGACAAAAGGGTGCAAAGGGAGTTACCGGAGCATATGGGCCAAAGGGAGAAAGAGGAAATAATGGTACAGATGCAAGTCCTGAAGAAGTTGCACAGAAATTAATTAATAATGGTACCATTGCTAATCAGGTACTTGAATGCCGTAATCAAGACGGAGATTTAATACTAGAGCAGCAAATTGCAGGAAGAATTATCGATGATCACGATATTCACATAGGAATAGCCACTGCATTAGTTGATAACAGAGTTCAAGAGCTAGCAGATGCATTATTAAGTGACACTAATAATACATTAGTAGCAAAACTTGCAAATAGTACTGAGCTCACACAAAGCATTTCTGAAGAATTAAGACAAAATCTAGGAAAAGTTCAAGGCCCTAAAGGAGATATTGGAGCGCCAGGTATAGATGGAGTACAAGGTGTGCCAGGCCCAAAGGGAGAAGATGGATTACCAGGCATTCCTGGACCAAAAGGTGATAGAGGTGAACAGGGTTTACAAGGACAGAAAGGTGAATCAGGTATAGATGGAGTACAAGGTATACCTGGTCTACAAGGTCCAGATGGACTAAAAGGTGACAAAGGAGAAGATGGATTACCAGGCATTCCTGGACCAAAAGGTGATAGAGGAGATATTGGTCCTAAAGGGTTACAAGGTCCAAAAGGTTACACTGGTAAATCTAGTCCTAAGGGTAGTAAAGGAGATGCTGGCTTAACAGGAATGCCAGGCCCAAAGGGAGAAGATGGATTACCAGGCATTCCTGGACCAAAAGGTGATAGAGGTGAACAGGGTTTACAAGGACAGAAAGGTGAATCAGGTATAGATGGAGTACAAGGTATACCTGGTCTACAAGGTCCAGATGGACTAAAAGGTGACAAAGGAGAAGATGGATTACCAGGCATTCCTGGACCAAAAGGTGATAGAGGAGATATTGGTCCTAAAGGGTTACAAGGTCCAAAAGGTTACACTGGTAAATCTAGTCCTAAGGGTAGTAAAGGAGATGCTGGCTTAACAGGAATGCCAGGCCCAAAGGGAGAAGATGGAATAGGTGCTGCACTCGCTGATAAATTTTTACACGAGATCAACAAAACAAAAATTGAAATTCAGGATGCTAAAAAGGCAGTAGAAGTTGCTAAAACTGCTTCTGAAAAATCAGCAAAAGAAGCTCAAGACGCTGAAGATAAGATTACAAAATTATACAGTAAGGTGGTAAATTTAACAGGAGAAGCTAAAGTCTTTAAAGAAGAGGCTGACAATTTTGCTGATAAAGCATTTCGATCAAAGAAGAATGTAGAAGCGCTTTATAGTAAAATAGAAAGTATCTTTTGTAACACAAATCCTACAGATCAAATCTGTCCTGCACGTAGGAGGAAAAGAGAAATTAGAGAATTAAACAATTTATCAGAAGCAAGTGGAGCAAGTAGACCAACTCCATTTGTATCTCAAGTAATAAGTTTCTTTTATCCTGTGATAGGACAGGACGAATATAAAGTAAAAAATAAAGTACAGGAGCTCAATCAAACAGTAAAAACAATAAATGCAGCAGATATTCTAACAAAATTTGAAGAAGTATTAAGAGAAACAGCCTTGAAATGCGGCATTGCAAAAAAAAGCTTAAATTTCGATCCATCAAAACTAATGAAAGAAATTGTAAGCAAGTCGTTATTTAATGATGAAAATCGTAATAAGTTGTTGAAATTCCTATGTTCAGCTGCAGGAAAAGCTTTTCCACACTATAAACAGACAGGTAAGTTTTTGACTATTTTCGAAGATAGTATGAAAAGAACATTAGCAGGTAATAAACAGCTTGCTAATACTGAAAAAATAGTAGCAGATAATGAGCAGCCAAGAAGTTTTATAAGCGATGTTACCCCTCCAAGCAGCTTCAATGCTATTGATCAGGAAGTTGTTGGCTATTTAAGATAAAAAAATTGTTAAAGTGAATTCGAGTGGAAATGGTATGAAAAAGTATACATTTAGAATAGATAATAAAGATTCGCTTTGCAAAAAGCTGATTAAACTTCCTATTGCATATTATATATTAAAGAGAAATGATAATGTATATACTGTCCACTCACACAGTGGTATGGTTAGAGTGGGTGATGATGCTGATGATTTGAAATTAAAATTGGAAAAAAATTCAATAGTTTTATGTAAAGGAAATTCACCTCTGCAATTAAATGGCGAGAATTTTATTATAGAACAGGAGGCTATAACAAGTGTAAGCAGGGATGACATTATAAATAAGCTTAGAACAAAATCAATAGGGATTTCACTTTACGACATAAAAGATGTTCCTTATTTTGGTATGGAATTATCCATTTCTAGACATAATGCAGAAAATGGAGTACTAAACTTCATCAATTTTGACGATGAAAATGATCCAGTACTACAAAAGATTAAAGAAGAAACAGGTGGGCTTTATTTTACAATAGAAGATAATGCAGATTGTTCTAGAACTGTCTATATATCAGACAAGGATGGAAACCGTCTTCCAGCGCATAATGGCTATCAATATCAATATAAACCAAATGTAGCAGAACTAGAAACAATAGATAGCTTAATTAAGGCTGAGCAAAAATTTACTTTGCAAAAAGGACAAGAATTATCGGATGACATCTATGAAGCAAATATTGTCTTGAATGGTAAAACTGTAGCAACCCTACCAAAAATAGGTTACTACATGTTCAACGGTCAATTAGTCATGCGTAGTCATATTACAGATGAGGAAGTAAAAATTCCTAGAGACTTTCATTACCTTAAAGTTGTTAAGCCCAGTAATAATGAAGATTATAAATTAACGTTTTGCAATTTCCTAGGTAATGAATTTTTTGAATATAAAAAGTATGATCCACAATACTCAAATGTACCAAATGAATATCAGTACATAAATTTAAACTGTATGAAAAAGGAATATAAACCAAATTTCTGCAAGTTGCTTAACCATAAACCATCTTTTTTTATCACAGAAGGAACTGCTAATCCAAATTCTCCAAATCACTGCCCAGCTTATGCTTTTGAATTAACAAACAGTGGAAAGGGCAAGAAAATGGCTACACTAATTGATCAATTTGGCTTTTTCAATAAAGAGGGTAAGTTTCAATATTGTGATTACCATACAAAAGCAGATTACGATGTTTACGATTCTTACAAAATCAATAAAGAGTACACAGCAGCAGATGAGTTTTATTTTAATAATGACATGATTCTTTATACTATTCCAGAGTTATCTTAACCATATACAAGATATACATATCAGTTTCTTTTACAATCAAGACCATAAAATTTCTCTAGTTGCTCACTCCACAGCATCGGTGTTTCTCTCAAATCAGCTAGCTTTAAACTTCTTGGCTGCCTTCCATTTACTATGTCTTCTTTAATCTTCGGAGCTAAATAATTTAACCTTAAAATTTGTTGTATACGTCTTGTACCTATATTAATTTTAACGCTCAGCTCTTTCACACTTCTATATTTTCCTTCTTCTAGCTGCCGTTTCCATAGGTGAGCTCTTACCACTGCTTTCAGTAGTGCATTGTTTGTTTTACCTTCTGGTTCTACTACTGTGCATTTATTTCCTTTCTTTTTTATTGGTATAAATTCCACCTTATCATCTAAACTAACTTCTATTCCATCATCTCTTACCATTACTCTCTTTATTAACTTTTTCACTACTTCTTTCTGCTTTCCAAAACTTAGATTTCTCCACTCTTCCGCATTTTCTCCACATTTTCCATATAAATCTTCTGCTCTCTTCATTACTTCTTTTTCTACTTCTCCAGCTACTACTGTTCGGTTCACTGATCCACAATCTTTTCCTCTTAAATGGTTATTGCATATATAATATCGATACCTTTTATTTTCTTTTTTTGAGTATGTCAGCGTCATGTTTACTTTGCAGCATCTGCATCTTATCATCCCCTTTAGCAGCGCTTCCTCATATTTTACTCTCGATATGGTTGATTCTTTATCAATTCTTGTGCTTTTTGCCATTTTTCTTGGGAACGTTCAAAAAAGTGTGTCAAACCGAAAAAAAAGTAATAAATTGATATAAAAAATGGAGGTTTGATATGAGTCAAGCAAATAGAACTACTGGTTTGGTAGATTATAAAGAATTAGAAACAAATATCCTGTCATCTATACGAGAAGGAAGACCATTGACAGGAAGAGATGGAGCATTAACACCGTTTATAAAAAGGTTGCTAGAGGCAAGTCTGGAAGGTGAAATAGAAAGCCACATGTCAGTTGAAAGTGAAGAAAATAACCGAAGAAATGGGAGAAACGCAAAAACTTTACGCACGAGTGCAGGCTCATTTGAGCTGCTAACACCAAGAGATAGGGAGGGAAGCTTTGAACCGCAAATAGTCAAAAAAAGGCAAACAAGCCTACATCCAGAACTTGAAGCAAAGGTCTTAAGTACATACGCCAGTGGCATGGGATACAGAGACATAGCTTCACACGTTGAGGAAATATATGACCACAAAATATCAGCAGCAGAGATATCTAGTATTACTGATAAACTGCTTCCAGTAATCAATGAATGGCGCAGCCGCCCACTGCAATCAGTGTATCCAATAGTGTTTATGGATGGCATGTTCTTTAAGGTCAAGGAGGACGGACATTGTATAAGTAAATGCATGTATAATATATTGGGCATAAATCAAAATGGCAGAAAAGAAGTATTAGGTTTTTATTTGGCTGAAAGTGAGGGAGCTAACTTCTGGTTGGGAGTTCTAAATGACCTCAAAGAAAGAGGAGTAGAAGATATTCTAATTGCCTGCATTGATGGACTAAAAAGCTTTCCTACAGCTATAAATAGTGTATTTCCTAAAGCAGAAGTACAGCTATGTATAGTGCATCAGATAAGGAATTCACTGAAATATGTATCTAGCAAAGATGTAAAAGTTTTCATGAATGATTTAAAAAAAATATATCGTGCTTCAAGTAAAGAAATCGCTGAGAATTATTTGCTTGAGCTGGAAGAAAAATGGAGTGAAAAATATCCCTTAGTTACAAAATCGTGGCAAAACAATTGGGAAAATTTATCTAGTTATTTTAAGTATTCTGGGCCAGTTAGGAAGATGATTTACACCACCAATCCAATTGAGGGGTTGCATAGACAAATCAGGAAATTTACTAAAACTAAAGGTTCATTTACCAGTACAAATGCCTTGTACAAACAGGTATATTGTGCTATAAAAAAGGTAGAGCAAAAGTGGATTACTGCTTTGCCTAATTGGGCTTTAACTATGTCTCAACTTGATATCTTTTTTCCTGGTAGGTTAAAAATTGAGTTGAATTGAAAATGCGGTTTGACACACTTTTTTGAACGTTCCCTTTTTCTTCTTCTATTATTGCCTCATGCTTTCCTTTATACTGTTTCTCATAATGTCTGATTTTTCCCACATATATCGGATTCGTTATTATTCTCCTTACCGTTGCTTTTTTAAAAATATCCGATTTTGTTCTGTAACCTTGACTATTTAATTCCCTTGCCAACTCTGCCATTGACTTCAGCTCTACATATCTTTCAAATATATGCCCTACTATTTTCGCTTCTTTCTCATTTATTATTAATTCTTTATCCTTTACATCATATCCAAGCGGCAAAGTTCCCCCCATCCACAATCCCTGCTCCTTTGATGTTGCTATTTTATTTTTTACTCTCTCTACAATCATTTCTCTTTCTAGTTGTGCTGCTCCTGACAATACTGTTTGTACAAACTTTCCCATTGGCGTATTATTGTCAAATATTTGTGTTACTGCTACAAAATTTACTCTATGCCTTCTAAAAAATGATGTTACTTCAATGCTGTCTTTTGTTTCCCTTGATAGCCTATCTAGTGTATATACTACCACACAATCTACTTCTCCTTTTTTTACATCTTCAAATAATTCCTTTATTGCTGGTCTTTCTAAATTTTTCCCTGAAAATCCGCCATCATCGTACCTTTTGGCCAATGCTACCCAGCCTTCTCTGCTCTTTATGTATTTTTCACATGCTACTCGCTGCGCATCTAAACTGTTAAACTTTTGTTCTAGTCCATCCTCATTTGATTTTCTCGTATATATTGCACATCTTACTTCTTTTAGCATTTTCAACTTCCATTTTTATCACGCATCCCGAATAATAAAGGTCCGTTATAGCTCATTCCCATTATTTTTCCGGCTACTGCTGACAATGACGTAAAAAATTCTTCTCTGTAGATTAAACCCTTATCTGTTACCATTACTGCATGCGTCTCTTCCCCTCTCTCTAGTATTAATTCTGTCCCTTCTACTGGTAATTTATCGCTACTTATTCTTTTTCCCTTCTCTAGCCGATCTGCCAGATACTCTAGTCTTTTTAATCCTTTTCTTGACATTTCTCCATACGCTTTTTCCTGTATTCTATAAGCTAGTCTCGGTATCAGATATTTCTTTGAGTACCTTGGCGCTTCTTCCCCATATGCCTTCTTCCACATTTTTCTCAGCTCATCCAAAGGTCTTCTCTCTAAATTCATTACTTTCTTTTCTATTTCTTTCTCCATATTTTTAGCCCTTCATAAATAGCTTTTCAATTCTGTCTGTTTCTTTCTTTAATACCTCGGTTATCTTTTTGCTATTTTTAGCATAATCCATCGCTGTCACTCCAAATTTATCTGCTTGTTCTATTTCAGCCCCTGCTTTTACTAGCTCCTCCACTATTTCCACTTTCCCCACCATACATGCAAGGTGCAATGGAGTGCATTTATTTTCATATTCTTCCGCATTTACATTCGCTCCTGATTTTATCAATTCTCTCACGATTTCTAGACGTTTCTCAGTTATCGCTAGGTGCAGTGCTGTGTGTCCTTCTACATCTGCTGCATTCACATTCGCTCCTTTTTCAACTAATAATCTCACTGTTTTTGCGTCTACTGCATAATGCAAAACTGTTCTTCCCTTTTCGTCTCTTTCATAAATATTTTTAAACGAGTTCTCTAATAGTGACTCCTCTTTTTTACCGAGCTTTACCATAACTTACCCCACCTTTTCTTTAAATTTTAAGCCTTCCTTCTCACCACATCATCTATCATTTCGTTCACTTTGCTCATTATCTTGCTTGCTAAATTTTGACATTCTTTCTTTATTAGTGATTTGTCTCTCTTCCTTATTTCTCCTATCTCTATTATTTTTAGCTCCGGCATATAGCTCCTATTCAACATGTCTGCTATTTCTCCCACTAGCCCCTCTATTCCATAGCACGTCAGGTCTCTACTTTTTGTTACTCCTCCTTTTTCTCTCAAAAATTTACTTGCCTTTTCACTTTCTTTGCTATCACATAGACGATACTTTTCACTTTCCCAGATGTAATACATTGGTGTTGCTCCGTACTTATTCAGTTGATTAACTTCAGCTCCAGCCTTTACCAGCTCTTTTATTATTTCAACTCCTGCTCCTCCTATTTTGCACGCAGAGTGCAGTGGCGTACATCCACTGACATATTGAGTGGCATTTACTTCTGCTCCTTCCCTTAGCAGCACTTTTACATTTTCTAAGCTTTTCGCAAATACTGCACAGTGTAGTGGTGTATAACCATTTTTATCTCTTGCATTTACCTCTGCCCCTTTTTTTATTAATAACCTCACTGTTTTGTAATCAGAGATTTCTACTGCTTGATGTAATATTGTCTCTCCTTCTTTATTTCTTTTATTAATGTTTTTAAACCCGTTACTTGATACTTCTTTAAAAAACTTACTAAAAGATTCTCTCTTTTCTTCGCTAAACTTCATACTTACCTCACAAAATTAGCTTTTCTAGCGCCAGATAAATTTCTTATGTTTACCTGCTGCTATTCAAGTCATGTCCTTTTTAGCATAAGAAAGCAAGTCTTTTTCTTTTTATTTCATACACTTTTACCTATTATTAATATAATATATGAGGATCTAAATATAAGTACTTAACTTATTAGACATATTACTTGACTATTTTTCCAACTTCTGTGCAAATGTCGATGTTCGTGCCACTTCAGTACTCCTGGATAAAACACTAAAATGTGCTTTTCTAATTCGTGTATTGAGTCTTTTTGCTCTGAATCATTTTTATAGTAAACATTGTGTTCTGCTATAACGTATCCTACTATTTTCTGGTCAATGAAATTCTTTGTTTGATAAAAATGAGTGACGCTAAACCTTTCTAAAATTTGCTCGTATTTTAAGTTCCATAGTTGTTCAGATAGTTTACTACTTCCCAATACAAATTTATTCCCTCTTTCCTCCACGCTACTAACTGGAAAGCACGTATTTATGTCTCCTAAATCCCAACTGTCTGATAATACTATCTGCGCTTTTGCAAATTTAATCGATGGTAATAAACTCTGTGGTAATGGATATAGTGCTTTTAAGTTGTACCACAAATGATTTCTTTCATAAATACCGTTATAATTCTTTGTGTGAGGCTCGGTTTCTCCAAGGATTGCTACATCTAGGCGATATATATCATTGCTTAAAGCTCGTTCATAATGATCGCGTAGATAGTTTTCTATAATCCTAATAACTGGACCACTAGACCTGAAAAAATTTACTCTTCCAAATGACAACACTGGTCCATCTTTTTCTATTTTTACCCCTGAATAATCAGAAAGAAGATCTCCAAATAAACTCTCATCCAATGTAAATCTCTGCGCATTATAATAATCGTTAAAAATTCTCATCAATCTGGATCTTGCAGGTAATGATAGTTTTGTCAGCTCTACTACTGCATCTACAAAAAAGTCATTTGGAACATCTCTTATTCCTATTTGCAACTCGAAAAAATGTTTACCAGGTGGCTCCTCAATAATTGTAATATCTTCTATACTTGCCCATTTGAGCGCTATTTTAAGTGATGCAGGTGTTCCTCTCAGTCTTTGAAATTTTACTCCTTCTACTATGGCTTTTCTTCTATCTTTTACCCAGCGCAGTATTTCTTCTAAACCATATTCTTCTATTATCCAAGGCAATGTTTCTTCTTTAAGACTAAACTTAAATCCTCTGATACAGCTCGGATCAACCTTATAATCTGTTGCATCAACCAGTGCTTGCTCTTGCTTTGTTGCGTTTGGGGGTAATAGCATTACTCAATCTTTAAATTTCGCAAATTTGCACACTCGTTACCTAGCACCACAACATCCTCTTTTGGCTCGATTAATTCTACGTTTTCTACACCATCTACAAATAAATTCGCTATTATCCATGATCTTGTTACGTTCCATCCCAACCTTTTGCTTGCTTCAAACTTCTTAATGAACTGCTTCTTGATTTCCTCCTTTGATATTATAGGACTTATACTCATTCTGCTGTGAATATCTATTTCCATAATATTGCAGCCAATTACTGTTACTGTATCGGTTAAAACCCTTATATCATCTCTAGTAACCTGCTTTTTTACAATTTCAAGTAGTTCTTCTGACACTATGCCAGTTATGGATAATTGTGTTGATAAAATCGAGATCTGTACTTTCCCTGGTATAGGTGATTCTACTAACGCATCCTTTACTCTACTATCTGCTGACAGTGCATGATATCGATAGTGTTCTTTGCTTCCACACGTGCTTGAGCCCACTATTTTTGCTTTAATTCTTTTTCTAAATCGTTCATCATCATCTTCTTTTTGTCTCTCCACTCCATAAAACTCAGCTAAATTATCAAGATCTTCTCCCATTGCAAACTTCAGTACATTACTTTTTACTGCCTCATTTATTCTTTGTCTTAGTAACAATTCCCTCCATGCTGCTACCTCAAGAATCTTTATCGCTGGATCACTTTCAACTAATGCTGAAAAGGTTTCATCTCTACGGACTAACTCTTCCTTCATTCTTAAAAATATTTCCTCGAAATTTGGCTTTTCTACAATATTTAGCTGCTGCATCTTTAAACTACAATTTCATCAAAATGAATGTTTTTCCCGCTTGGTAAGTATAATCCTTCTAGGTCAAGCGTTACTTTTCCTTCTTTCACCTCTGTCATTTTTACTTTTTCTAGCTTAAATCTCTTCTCAAATTTCCCCAGTGCTTCTGCTGTTGCTGCATAGATTTCCAAAGTTAAATCCCTATTTATTGGCTTATCTACTAATTCAAATAGTCTTGAACCATAATCTCTTCTCATTATTCTACTGTTAATAGGAGTGGTCAGTATATCAATTATTGATTGCTTTAAATGTTCTATTCCCTCTAATTCTTTACCTGTTTTAGCGTCCGTTCCTTTCATATATTTTTCATGGCTCTGACTTAATACTTGCATGTTTTTCACGTGCTATAGAAATAGCCTTCCTCAACTTCTTTTCAAGAATTTCTTTAGAAGGAAGCTGTGTTAAATACTGTGCAACATGAATATTAGAGCCTTCGAGTTCAAGATATTCTATATCCTCTTGATCCTTATCAGCACATAAAATAATCCCTAACGGTTTTTCTTCACCTGCTTTTCGTTCATTTTTATCTAACCAATTTAAATACCATTCCATCTGTCCTTTATAAGCTGGTTCAAAGCGACCTATTTTTAGTTCTATTGCTATAAGGCGCTTTAATCCTCTGTGAAAAAATAGCAGGTCCAAATACCTGTCAGTTGTTTTAGTACTCATCCTTTTTTGACGTGTTACAAAACAAAAATCATTTCCAAATTCTTGTAAAAACTTTGTCAATTCATCCAAGATTGTATTTTCTAGATCAGTCTCACTATAACTTGATGGCAATTCCATGAAGCTAAGGAAGTATGGGTCATGAAAAATGAATTCTGGTGCTAACATATTTTCTTCACGTAAATTTTTTATACTCCTTCTTATGAAATCTTCAGGTTTTTTTGCTAGTGCTGTACGTTCATACAACATAGTATCGATTTTACTACGTAGTGCCCTAACACTCCACCTTTCAATACGACACATTTCTATATAATAATTACGCTTCAGCTCATCAGAAATTGCAATAATTTCTACAAAATGTGACCAACTCAATTGTTGTGACAGTGTCGCGACAATTTCTTGATCAGGAAAGAATTTAGAAAATTGCACCATACGAAATAATGACGCTCTATCAAACCCACGTCCATATTTAATCTGAAGTTCTTTTGCAAGCTGAGTGATGACCTGCTTCCCATAATCTGCACGTTTGTGCTTTAGGATATCTTGGTCAATTCTGGAGCCAATTTGCCAGTTTAGCAATACTAGAGTAGAGTTGAATTGAACAGAAAGATGATTCTTTGCTCTATCTATTAAATTACTAACGTCTTCTAAGAAACTCTTTCTGCTAGTAGCTCTTTTTTAATCAAGACATAACCAAATTCACTAGCTTTTTTGCTTAGAGTCTTCACTATTTTTTCCTTATATAACTTTTCATAGTAATCAATGCCCTTCTCTACATATTCCTGTCCATACTTTAGCATACTATAAAAAATGCACGCCAATTTCCTAGCCGTAGCGGTAATCGCTTTCGGTGCTCCTAGTCGTTTTTTTAACCTTCTGCAATATGCACCAATCCCACTGTTGCTTCTTGACACACACTGGGCAGCCATCCTAAAAGCATTTGCAGCACGAGCAATAACTTTGCGAGTTCTCGTCCCAAATACTTTTTCCCCTGTAACTTTATTAGCAGGACTTAGCCCCAACCAAGAAGTAAAGTGCTTCTCTGATGGCCATTTATCGTGGTTCAAACCAACTTCTGAGATAATTGTTTGTATAGTTAGCACATCAAGCCCAGGAACTTTAGTAAAATCAATACCGGTTACTCTATACAGTTCTTCGTGTAAAGGAAAGTCTGGTCTGTTTTTTGAAAACCTATTCTTTATTTTGCTGCATCGCTTATTCTCGTCAGATTTTGTTTCAAATGTTTTGTAATATTGTTCGATGCTTTTGTCGCATTCTGCTATTTTTTCCTGATAAATATTATACAATTCAAATTCTTGCTTTAACACAAATAAGAGTTCCTTTCTGTAGTCGCCTTTTAGCGCTTTTGCCATGGTAGATCTATCATTTCTTATCCGTACATCTCTCAATTCTGATAATTTTTCAGGATTCCTTTCACCTTCAATTATTGCTTTGATAATTTGCATACCGGTCACTCCAGTAATATCACTTATGACTTTGTGTAATTGAACGTTCATTTGAATTAACGCTTTTTGCATACGTAGAATATGTGTGGATGCACTTTCAATCAGGTTGCTACGTTGCCTAACGTAATTACGCAACACACACATTTGATCATCAGGTCTAAACGACCCATGGAGTAATCCATAGCTGTGTAATTGTTGTAACCATTGACAGTCTTGAACGTCGGATTTTCTACCAGGCACGTTCTTAATATATCGTGCATTTACCAATTTTACCTCAAATCCATATGACTCAAGTATTTGAAACAAAGGAATCCAATATACTCCTGTTGATTCCATAGCTACTGTTCTAACTTTACATTTCTTTAACCACCCTGCTAAGTTATGAAGATCAACTGTAAAGCATCCAAATTTTTTGACACGTTGTTCATCTCTTCCTTCAGGTACACATACATAATGTACAGCTGAGCCGATATCAATTCCTGCTGTATCAGGATTCACTATTTCTAGTTTACTTTTTGCCTTTATCATGGTAATTATCCTACTATAACTTATAATGGAGAAGCACTTAAGCTTGGGACGGTTAGATTATACAATCTTCTAATCGAGGTAGTCATAATAGACTCCATCAGTGGTTTAACCGTTCCTCCAAAACCACGCTCCTAAACGGGCACTTAAGCACCATTGATCAGTCGGTTATAACTGCAGAAGTACTTCTTGATAAATTATATATAAAAATTGCTATGGAAGTGAAGAAATAGTTTCTTTCCGGTTTAACAAGATTTTTTTCTTGTTCGACGCTCCTAAAGAGAAGGAATTACTCAAGTTGCAATTGACAGAGGGCTCACTTTACGTAAACAATATAGAGATTCTAAATAAGAAAGCTGTAGCATGTATGAAGGTTTTTCGCATATTATTTGAACAATTTTTGCATGATTGTAAAAAAGAATTACCCCCTGAAAAACACATGTTGCTTAGCATCACTGAAATAGAAAAGCGCCTAAATCTTGATCCAGAAGCAGACCCAGAACATTACATTAGAAAACCAATAAACACAATCCAAAGAACAATAAAAACCACTTTAGCTAAAAAGTTAGGATTAAACATCGAACGTAATGATGTGATTCAAACAGTTGGTTGGCCTGGATCATCACGTAAAGATTATGGCTACCGTATTAACCCTTTTACTTTGGTTATAAAAGCAACTCGTTAAGTTTTAGAGATACTAAATAACCAATTAAGCGCCATAAGTTACGTAAAATATCGACTATACAAATCTGTCTCATACATTAAAAAAATTTCTTTACAACTAAAGTAAAACGTGATAAAATCAGCATAAGGTTTTTCTTCTAAGTTAAGACATGGTGTTAATCGGCTTTTAAGGGCTGTTATAAGCGTTCTTTAGGTCAAGGTGGTATAATTATACCCTCGGGTCATAGAGTCTTTTTAAAACGCTACTATAAATTGTTTTGTCTTTCACTTTTAGGTCCTTCATCTTTTTTTTTCGTAACCGTTCACGGAATATTCCCAATTAGGCAGGAATAGCGACTAAATTCTGTAGTTTCTGGACAGGATTCTGATCATTCAAACGTGCAGTCAAAAATATCGAAAGCATTCTTTCAATGAACTTTTCTCCACGTTCTGACCAAGTGAAAAAACTATTTTTACGATAAATGACGTACCGTCTAGCCTGACGTTCTGCAAGGTTATTGGTTGTCTCGATCAGATCAGGATTGCGCACGAATCTCCACATCATATCTTCAGAACGTAGTATATTGGCAGCCATTCTCGAGGCCTGAGTTCCTTTTGCAACCCTTGTTATCTCTCGCAAAAAATGTTTCACCCTTTTTCGAATCTTCCTCATTAACCGGAAAAATCTTAAATTGTCTATCAGGTTTTGTTTACGTGCTCTATCTACCACAAATACCCTGTTGCTCAGCGATTTTAATGCTGCGCCAATTCTGCTCACTTCAACATTTTTACTGTAAAAAAACCTTTCAAAGTCCCTTGCTAAATGGGCCCAGCATATCTGTCTGTTTTCACGATTAAAGTAATTATACGCAGCATACCTATCGCTTATAACTATTCCATCATACTCTGGCAATAGCCCTTTTAATATCTTCTTTCCGCGAGATCCAACTAACTTCATAAGTGTTGCTGTTTTATTCGTTACTACCCAACTCCAACCTTTCTTTCCCTGGTTCCTATGGCTTGTTTCATCTATATGTAAATACTTGCTTTTCCGTAGCTCTTCTCTTATTTTTTCGTATTCAGATATACATTTTTCTGATACTCTACCCTCGGTCTTTGATACCAAACCTAGGCTTATATTCAGATTAAATATGCTGCTCAAAATTTGCTGTACTTCCCTTTTTGAATTGATAAAAAATCCACTAAAACTGCTAATTACTGCTTTTGCATTAGCTCCTAAAAGATCCCTTGTCACACCTTCAGGCAGACTAGCTGAGATCCTTTTCTTACACGCCTTACAGTAGCCTTTTTGTAGCCTATATTCAGTCACTATCGGTTTAATTTTTGGCAATTCAACCTTTTGATGCACAGTTTCTTCTTCTAAAATAACTTGGCTTCCACACATGCAAATTGTATCAATTGAACATTTTACCACCTCATCTGCTACCATCAATTCCCGCTTGTGCGCTTCATGTCCTGGCTGCCCGCCTGGTTTTTTATCGCTCTTCTTTTTTGTCTTTTTGCGATATACATCTTGCGATGGTGGCAGCGATGAATTTTTTGAATTTAAACCCAGCTTATCCTCTAGCTCAATTATTTTTGTCCTTAACTTATCATTCTCTGCTTTCAGAGTACCAACTTCTGACTCCAATACCACAATCTTTTCTTGTAGCACCTCTATCATCAACCCCTCATCTATCTAGTTTATTGTTTTTTATACTAATTATGCAATTTTTGTAAACTACTTTCTTATACCGTGAATGGACAAAGTTGATAAGCCTAAACGCCATCATGTCTTTAGGAGAGTCTGCTAATGAAGGCTCTTAAGTTGACGCCATTGCGTGAACGGTTACTTTTTTTCAAGTTGTTCAAAATGCAATAGTAGGTTTTTCGTATTTTTGTCTCTGTGTTGTATTTCTATTAGTGACTACTTTTCCAAACTTCTTTCTTTTTGCTCAAAAGTTACTATGAACCATTACTATAGTTATTGTATTTTATATTAGTTTATTATTATATCATTTATTATTATTTATATATATATAATATATAAGATTCTCGGAAAGTGGAAATCAGCCACTGTAGCGGGTTTGAGTATTACCAAATTAGCTAAATTTTTTGGAAATGGAAACGTAATATTTCTTATATTAGATGGCTAAAAATCAACGAATTTCAATAGTTTAAGTGTGAATATACTCTAATTTCCAAATCTTGATAAATTTTCCGGAAATCATGGAAATTTGGTCGTGTGGAATTCATTTTTTGTTCTTAAAACCTTACTTTCAGAGAGACAAAATGAACCCACAAAACTTTCATAAGTGAGCTTTAAGTATTTTTTAGAAGTTACCTATTTCAAACCTTCCTGCACCTAGCTTAAACTTACCTTCTCCTTTGGCAAAAGAACCAGTTTTGATATCAAGCCATTTATCCTCTTTTGAGTTTGTAGCCATACCTTTTACTATTTTTCTTTCGTTTAATAGTTCCTGTGCTAAACGTTCAAGTCTATGCCTACTAACACCATGAAATGCAGCTGGTAATCTATGCCGTTGTTGAAACACTCCTGGTCCACCTGTATGAGTAAACGGATGACCTTCTTCTGCTGACACTGCAATAGCTTGCATCAGTATCTTTTTTAAGTATTCATCAGATAATTTTCCAAGCTTAAATTCCTCAGATATATCCTCAAGCAAGCCAGTTGAGGAGCGTAAGTAAGTTCTTATATTCCTATCTGTTGCTCCATTAGACTTAACTATAGCTCCTTGGTATACTGCATTATTAACTTTACTAACCTTTAATGTATTAAACACAGTATTCTGATGCTCTTTTGAAGCAGGCCATAATGCAAAAGAACACCTAACTCCATCAACAAGTGCAGTTGTACCTCTTATCGCATCTCTTGCCTGTTCCACAGTCGTAATCGGTTCACTGCACTTGGGTTTTCTCATATGATGTGCTACAATTACAGCTGCTCCTGTTTCATTTGCTAAGTTTGCAAGTAACCCCATTGCGTAATATCCCATTTCTGGATCTGAGTTTATATTAGCATGGACAAATGATACTAGTGGATCAAATACTATTAGTTTTAGATCTTTTACTTTATCTAATTGTCTACAGATGTCTTCAAATTTATCTGAAGTTTCAGGACATTTACCACGCATGTTGCTTTTCACTATAGAAAAGGGCTCTCCCGTATTTGGAATAGGTATAATAAATAATCGATTTTGATATTCTGCTCTCTTGCTACTAGGATCAAGACGATCAAGACGACGGTGTATCTCACCTGCATCATCTTCTGCTGAAAAAATCACCACTGATCCATGCTCTGTAACAAGGGAACCAAAACCACATATCTGATCTGCATCACTTGCAACCTTAAGTGCCAAGTCAAGGAGTAGCATACCTTTACCTGTATCTCCCATAGCAGCTACTATTGAGGTAACACCTAAAGGAAATAAACCTTCAACAAGAAACCTTTGTATTGGTACTGAACCTAAATAACGACTCACACTCCAGTCTAAAATGTTAAGCGGCTGTTTTGTAGATCTTTCTAAACTTTTCATATTTGAAGTATTTGGAATGTCAGTAGATGGGGTATCAATAGTAAGTAAAGGAGTTGAAGCTAAAAATTCTTCAATGCTTATACCCTCCTTTACACAATCAGCGGCATCCCATTTCTCAGGCTTATCTTGAGGAATTTCAAGCACAGCAAGTGATGCAACTCCAAGATCTAACAGCTTTTTTGCAGCATTTTCAGCATATCGTTTGCCTGGTTCATCATTATCTGGCCAAATAATAACATGTTTACCTTTAAGTGGAGTCCAATCTGTCTTCTCAATAGGTGCATTTGCTCCTGACATTGCTGTTGTTGCAGTTATTCCTTTCTCTATCAGCGCTTCTGCACATTTTTCTCCTTCAACAAGAATAACTTTATCGGACTTCAAAATACCTGGAATATTATAGAGTGGCCTTATCTTCGGTGCACCAAAGTCAGATTTTTTTATATCAAAAGGAAGATATCGCTTTCCATTATTATCATCATAACGATAGACTCTAACAATAGCTTGGCCGTTTTCATCGTAATAATCCCAATATGCAGTTGGACTACTTGAATTCTTGAAATGACCAAGCCACTCAGCTATAGAAGCCATTACTTCAGGAAACTCTATTCTTGTACTTTTTCTATTTACTCCCGCCCAAAGGTCGATAATGTCACCACCTTCTCCTGTTGCAAAATCATGCCATAGGCCAGCTTCACTGCCACTTAATTCTACTACTAGACTCTTTCCTTTATCACCTTGTACATTGCCTACATAAAACTTATCACCACGAAAAATCCCTCTTGGCAATAGATAAGAAAGGCATGATCTGATATTTAACAGAAGCTGAGCTTTAAGCTGTTCTTTTTCTACTAACGATGCATTTTTTCGTGAAGCTGCAGTATTAAAATTGCAATAGATATCCATAAAATCCTCTGAATATATTTTCAATTTAAAACTAAGCGGTAGCTATAACTTTAGAAGTCTTCCAACATCCATTAACTTTGCGAATGTATTTTGTCATAGGCTTGCTATTTCTAAGTTCATACACCACTTTCAGAGTATTTATACGTTCGTTTGGTTTAAATATAACGATGCCAGATGTATAAACACTTCTCAAAATGTTTGAGCCGCTTAAAGCTTGAAATGGATTTTTCTCCAATACAGTCGAAGACACTTTTTTGGTACAATGTGTGAGCACTATCCCGGCCATAGGATTAGTTATTGAACGTAATTTCTCCATGTCACTTCTTACAAAAGAGATTATCTCCCTATAATCGAGAAAAGAATCAATAACAATAAGATCTACCGTTTTTGCATCAAGTTTCTCTGTTATTATTGCTCTTACCTCTTCAGAATTTAAAGTTAATGGCATTTTATTGGTAATAAATAAATTTTCTTTCCAAAGATTTTGATCAATTTTAAGCTGAAGTAAGCGTTCTTTCATATCACCATATTCCATCTCGTTTTGCAGATAAAATATTTTTAATGGTCTTGGAGGCTTCATGTTGAGAAACGGCACTCCTGATGCCATATGTGCTAATAAAGAAAGAAGAAAATTACTTTTTCCTATTTTTGGAGTTCCACCTATCACCAAAAGACCGCCTGGAGTTAAAATTCTTGGACCTATTATATCTTTTGGCATTGGTGATTTATCATTTAAGTAATGCCTTGCTGAAAACGATGTAACTTTATGTTCTGTTATGTTTTCTTTAGTATTTAACCACTTCTTAGCGGAATTTATATCACCTTTAACTAAAGTCCAAAGATCAATAATGTCACCACTAGTCCCTTTGGTAAAATTACGCCAATTCCCAGCTTTTTTACCCACTATTTTAACTGTAATCGTATCCCCGTCACAGTTGCCAACATAAGTCCTCTCTCGATAAAAATTACCGTTTGGAATTAGGTAAGGTACACACTCCTTAATATTATCAATCAATAATCCTTTTATTTCCTTTCTCTGCATAAAACCCCCATACATACTTTTCATACGTTTAGAGCTGAGATTAGCTAGCTCACAAACAGTTTCAAAAGACTCTGAATCAAACCATTTAATTGCTTCTTTCTTTAGCTCTAGATTTTTTCCTGCTGCATCTTTGATAGCTCTCTCAATTACAGCAATCCAGAGCTTCTCTTCGTCGTACTTCAAAATGGCAACCAATCAACTTCAGATTGTTCTGGAGTAATAACCGTAGCAATCTTGTTCTTTTCTCCATACCGATCAGCTTCAATACCAACTTTTGCAGTAAACTCTAACCCGTTAAAATCAGCTATAGAGTTGATTTTTCTAGCAATAACTGCTTTCTCTGAAGTGTCATGTGCATGAATATTTCGTGCTGACTCCAAAATACTTCTAAGCATGGAACGACCAGATTCTCCCCAAGTATCTTCTCCTTCAACTCTTGCTTTGCCACTTTTAATACCAATTACTTGAAAAATCTTACGTTTTGCATATTGACCTTCAGTGACGGTAAATTCAGCGTTTAAATAGATGCTGCCGGTAGCATAGCTTTTAGTGAACCAATTTTCATAACCTCCTGGTTTAATTGCCATTTTTACCTTAACTATTGTACCTTTTGGTATTAAATTACTTTGTAATTTTGCAGTATTAAAATCAGTTAAAAAATCTGATAACATATTGTCTCCTACAAATTAAGTGAAAAAAAGAATCAGTTACTCCATTGGTCTACAACCTTCCAGCGACCATTTATCTTATTGACAAGCTTGCTTGCCACACGTTCACCATTTCGCAACTCAAATACTATTTGACGGACAGTGCTTTCCTCATCATGAGCAAACATCACCATGCCAGTGCTATAAAATCCACGTAAAGATCCAGCACCACTTAGGCCTTGAAATGGATCTTCTTCTAACATTTTTTTGGATAGTTTTTTTGTATGGTGAGTGAGTATTATACCCGAATCTGGATTGATAACATTTCTCAGTCTTTCAAGTGTTTTTTGCAAGAAGAATAACATAGCGCTATTGTCGTTTTCATTGCCATATTCACTTGAGTTAAAAATGTTACGAAGAGGATCGATTGCAATAATATCAGGGTTAAAACGCTCTTTAATAACATTTTTAATTTCATCTATTTCTTCACTGCTGAAAGATAATTGTACTCTTGGTGTAATGATTAAGTTATTGGCAGCTATATTCAAAAGTTCGTTATCCAGTTGAAGTTGTTGCAAACGTTCTTTCATATATTCATATTCAATTTCAGTTTGCAGATAGAAAATTTTCATAGGTTTGCTTGGAGTCATACCCAAAAATGAAACTCCAGCAGCCATGTGGACAAGCCATGAAATTAGAAAATCGCTTTTGCCAATTTTAGGTGGGCCACCTAGTACCAATAGACCTCTTTTTGTTAAAATCCTTGGTGAGATTATATCTTCTGGTATCGGTGCTTTGTCGTTTAAATACTCTTTTACGCTGAAAAAGGGAATTTTTTGACCGATATTGAAAAAGCTTTGTTCCATAATAACTATTCTCCAATTTTTAATTAAGCAATAGGCGCAAAAGTTTTGGCTTTAATTTTCACAAGTAATTTACCCAGATGCGGTTCTTCAACCATATCAAGGCAGCCACTTCGATCTTTAGCAGGGTATCCCCAAGTATTAATAGTCTGACAGACAAATGAACGTTTCTCCGTGCCATCATCTTTCTTGATTCCAACCATACTAATTACTTCATCAACAATACCTGGAATTTCACTAGCAGTTTTAGCTCCTTCACATTGAGGCAGCCATGTTGAACGATTGCAGTCATCGAGATATTGACCTAACGTGCCAACTATGATGATGTCTTTATCTCTGATATGTTGAAACTGATTGAGCCAAGCCATCATCTCTTGAGCAAGTAACCCATAAGCAGCTCTTTTATCTTCTTTTCCTGATCTATCAGAAAAAGCTTCAGGTTGCATCCTTGCCCATAATAGACATAAACGTGAAGCGACGGTTATACTATCCACAAAGATGCATCGGTATTTAGAAACTTCAGAAAGAAGATCATTGTGCTTGCTACAGACATGCTCATAGTGTTTTTGACTATACGCCTGATCAGATTTTAGTGCAGGGTTCGGACCACCAATTAGGCAGGCAATATCCCGAGCTTGATTCCAAGTACGAACACTAATAG
Organism: Wolbachia endosymbiont (group A) of Philonthus cognatus; assembly: GCF_947251755.1. Taxonomy (NCBI): domain Bacteria; kingdom Pseudomonadati; phylum Pseudomonadota; class Alphaproteobacteria; order Rickettsiales; family Anaplasmataceae; genus Wolbachia; species Wolbachia endosymbiont (group A) of Philonthus cognatus. The sequence continues at coordinate 888,996 of NZ_OX366388.1, read as the reverse complement.
AATCTCCCTGCCAATCTTGAACAGCAAGCAGACCTGCTTCAAAGTCAAGACATAGTGTTGGTTCACTTATAGTCTTTAAGAGGCTGGTTTTACCAATACCGTAAGGACCAAAAATTACTACTTTTATTCCTGTAGTTGTTTTCAATCTTTCATTATTGTTTAAAATTTTAAAAGTCATTTATTCACCTCAATGGTATATGTTATATATTCAGGAAAGGTAGAATTTATGTTCAATTTTTCTTTTTTCCCTTGTAGTAGATGGAAGAGAGTTTTATACGTATTTTTCTTACCATAGTATTTAAAGTAGTTCTTGATATGTTGTTCATCTTAGCAACTTCATATAAGTTAAAGTACTTGAGTTGCTCGCATATCTTTTGCATCTTTCTTGGTAGTGTTGAAATCATGTAATCTACATCAGTACGTTTCGCTACTTCATCTTCAAAAGCTTTTGTTTTCTCAATATTGACATAGTTATTAATATTGCGCTTCATACATAGTTGTTTCTCCAATAAGTTATTGGCACGACGTTCAGTTAATCTTGCTACAAAAGTGTTAAAGCTACCTTTACTTTCATCATATCTATCAAGATAAGTCCAAATTTCACAGAAAAGTTCTTGCTCAAGATCTTCATGAGTTTCATGAGCAAAGCATTCAAAAAGTTTTAATCTCTTAGCTTGATACCGTATATTTTGAACAACTATGGCAGTTTTTAGTTTCATAACTTTTCCCTAAAACAATTAATGCTTTAAGGATGAGAACTTACAGGTCCACTTTGTAGGACAGGGGCAAAAATAAATAATACAGATGCAATTTTTAACCTATTGATATTCTATTGTTTTTTTTCGAGAATAATACAGTTCGATTTTTAAATAATACTGCAACAAAAAATTAGGCAAAAATTCATTTTTTTTGGACAAAAATTTTCCAAATCCTGAATATATATTATATAAGCCTTTCAAACTCATCACAGGTGTCAATTCTTACACAATCAGGAAGAGCAGCAATAGCAGCAAGTATAAAAGAGCAAGTTATACATCTTGCTTGGGGTAGTGGTGATGCCAATTGGGAAAGTAGCCATCAGGTCGAAAAAGTTTTTGTTGAGGGTGAAATAGCTCTAGATCACCACACTATTAAAGATGTAAGGGTTTTTACAGGACAAATAATTTATCAGCCAAGTATAGACTATACAGTTGATAGCAGTACTGGTGTAATAAAACGTACGGAAAATAGCTCTATTCCAGTAAGTGATAAAGTTACTGTACAGTATACTGAAAGCACACCACCTGAACCTATAAATTCTATAAAGCTCTTGAATGAACTTGGCAGACGTACTGCGGATGAAGTGCTATTCTGCACAGGTGATGAAAATGGCGAACTTATAACTCCTTCTGGAAGGTTTAGGCCCTTAAATGTACCAACTAATAACTTGTACCTTAAATTTACTTTCGATTTCACGGACGCAGCAAATCAAGTTATACGGGAATTAGGGGTTATGGTTGGTACTAAAATAAAAGAAGGATTACCTGAAGGACAGAGATATTTCGAGCCAAAAGACGTGGAAAATCCTGGAATTTTGTTAGTTTTAGAATACACCGTACCACTTATCAGAACTGCAGCAACCAGGGAAACTTTTTCATTTGTTGTAACTTTTTGAATTTTTCTAGCATTAAATGACTTTAAACGCCTATTACAACCGCTTTAATCCTGACAAAGAATATGAGAAAAGCTTATTTCTTGCTGGAAGAGGTTTGCAATCTGCAGAACTAAACGAGACTCAGGAGTATGCTCTTTCTAAGCTTAAAGGTATAGGTGATGCAATATTTCGTGATGGTGATGTTATAACAGGAAGCAATTGTATTATAGATAGAGAAACTGGTAAAGTTACACTTGAAGGAGGAAAAATCTATCTGCGTGGAGCGGTGAGAAAGGTAGAGGCAAAAGAGTTTGTTATTCCACTGAGTACCATAGTGCGTATAGGTGTTTATTATCTAGAATCTACGATTACAGAACTTGAGGACGCAAATCTTCGTGATCCTGCTGTTGGTACAAGAAACTATCAGGAAGTAGGAGCTGCAAGGCTTAAAGTTTCCACCATTTGGGGATACCAAATAGAAAGTGTTACTGTTAACTCTACAAATGGCGAATTTTACCCAATTTACAACATCGAAAATGGAGTATTAATAGAACATTCACCGCCACCACAAGCAAATATAGTAACTACCGCTCTTGCTCGTTATGACAAAGAAGCAAATGGTTCCTACGTCGTAAATGGTCTTGAAGTAATGTTCCTGCAAAAGGAAGAGGGGGAAGGAGGAAAAAAAATATTTGTGATTAATGAGGGCAAAGCTCATGTTGATGGCTATGAGATTGAACTTCCTCACAGTATTCGTGTTTCTTTTGATGAAGATCCGGATATAAAATCAGTTGAATCAGAACCGCATACTTTTCAGCCAAATAGCCAAAGAGTAATGGAACTTAAAGTTAATGATTTTCCAATAAGTGAAATTAAAAAAGTAGATATAACTGTTCAAAAAACCATTACCATTACTCACGGTTCATACTCAGGAGCTGTTGATCCAATACCTGACTCTGCGGTACTTGAGATTATTCAAATTAAACAAGGCAATGTTATTTATGAAAATAGTATAGACTATAAGTTAAATGCAGGAAACGTTGATTGGTCATTACCAGGTAAAGAGCCAGCTCCTGGAAGTAGTTATCAAATAACTTACCGCTGTCGTACTCATGTAAGCCCTGAAGATATAAGTGAAGAGGGATGCAAAGTAAAAGGAGCAGTTGATAACAGCTTGGTTCTGATTGATTACACCTGGAAAATGCCCCGCTATGATTTAATTACTATCGATAGCAAAGGAGCAGTAAGGAGAATAAAAGGTATAGCTCACCCTTGGCGACCATCAATGCCTAAAGCACCTAGCGGACAACTTTTGCTCTGCTACATTCATCAGACATGGAAAAACGGAGAAAAAGAAGGGGTAAAAATAGTGAATAATGCTATTCATGCTGTACCGATGAATGAACTTGAAGCAATGAAAAAAGGAATAAATGATCTTTATGCGCTGGTTGCAGAGGAACGTCTACGCAATGATGCAAATTCAAGAGAACCTACTACCAAAAAAGGAGTATTTGTTGACCCATTCTTTGATGATGATATGCGTGATCAAGGAATTTCGCAGTCTGCAGCAATAGTAAATAGAGAGCTAGTTCTGCCAATAGATGTAGAAGTTGCAGATATTGAAAAAGGTGGGGAAAGATATCTTTTGCCGTATGAACTTGAGCCGGTATTGGAACAGCTTTTACAGACTAAAAGTGAAAAAATTAATCCATATCAAGCTTTTGATAAAGTAACCGCAAAAGTTACTCTAAATAAAAACATTGATCACTGGACCGAGGCCACCACAAATTGGAAAAGTCCAGTAACCAGAGTATTTAATGTTAAAGAAACAACAGAATTGCTGTCAAGTACTTCATACGAAGCTGAATTTATGAGAGAAGCAGTACAAGATTTTGAAATTGAAGGTTTTTCCCCAAACGAAAAGCTCAAAGAAGTGAAGTTTGATGGTATCGTCATTCAGCCTATGGCATAAGAGGTGAAAAATATGATAACAGCTAACAACCAGGGAAAATTAAAGGGAAAAATAAAAATCCCAGCAAATATTCCAGCAGGTACTAAATTAGTACAGTTTTATGGGGATAAAGGAAGCTATGGAGAGGCAACTTATACTGGTAAAAAAACAATTACCATAGAGGAAAGAAGAAGAGTGATCGCAGCAAGACGAGTTGATCCTTTAGCCCAGACATTTACACTAAGTGAAAGTAGGCACATAGGGGGTTTAGACTTATGGTTCACAAATAGCGGCAAAAAACGTGTTGTTGTGCAGATTAGAGAAACAGCAGTGGGAATGCCCTCGCAGACTGTCATTGCTGAAAGTTATATTGAGCCAAAAGATATAAAGATAGATGGCACAGCAACACGTATAGAATGGTCGCCAGTGTTTTGCCATGCAGAACGAGAGTATGCAATAGTACTGCTTACTGATGATCCTGGTACTGCAGTAAAGATAGCAGAACTTGGCAAATATGATGCAGTAAATAGCCGTTGGGTAACAAGTCAACCATATCAAGTAGGAGTATTACTGTCATCTAGCAATGCAAGCACCTGGACTCCACATCAAAATTTAGATTTAACGTTTCGACTACTAGCTGCAAAATTTAGTGAAGTTTCTTATGTTGTTGACCTGGGCAAAGTTACTGTAAATAATGTATCAGATTTAATTGTTTTGACGAACGTCGAAAAAGTAGCATTTGATACCAATGTAGAATTTATTCTGACAGATGAAGAGGGAAAAGAAAATTTTCTATCTGATAATTTGCCGCTCGCGCTGCGTGAAAGAATAAATGGGGAATTAACGGTAAAAGCAAGCCTAAAAGGAGGGCGAGAAAAAAGTCCTGTTCTCTATCCTGGGTTACAGCTAGTTCTGGGTAATCTTTCAGAGTTCGGAGATTATGTTACAAGAAGCATTACAGCAGGAGCTAACACTAAGATTACCATAACATATGATGCGCTGATACCTGGCACTGCAGATGTTAAAGCATATGTACAAAAAAACGTGGATTGGCAATTAGTAAATTTAACATCAGGAAAACCAATTGGAGAAAATTTGGTAGAGAGAACTCATGTGCTATCAAATTTTAATGGTAATGATACAAGGATAAAATTGGTTTTAAGTGGAACGGTTGTCTATCGTCCAAAAGTCAAAAATCTACGAATCATTATCACTTAGCAGAATGTCAGATGATAAAACAAGTAGAGGATACTCTTTGCCTCATCCAGAAAACATTGCTGTGCAAGATGTTGTTCGTATCCGTACCACAATTAAGAAAATAGATGAAGATATTACCGAAAGAGAAGATGAGCATAATCAACTTAAGAGTAATTTTGAGCGGTTTAATTTTGAGACTTTTTTAAATTTTTGGAAATGAAAGAAGCAATATACCAAAGGATAAAGGATTTAGCAGCAAACAGCACACCTGATCAACTGGCATATCTTGCAAAATCGCTGGAATTGATAGCAGATAAAAAAGCTATTGCTGACATTGTGCAGATGACTGAGGTAAAAGAGATAATTGATGCACTACAAAAGAGGCTTAAGGATTTAGCAGAAAACAGTACACCAGATCAATTAGCATATCTTGCTAAAGCATTGGAATCAATAGTCGACAAAAGTGCAGTTTCTGAAATTGTGCAGATGACAGATGGTAAGCTAAAAGAACTTCTTGATAGTGCAAAAAAACACTTAACTGATCTGGATAATAAAAAAGCTAGTTCTTTAGCAGTGATCTCTGAATCAGAGAAGCAGTTATTAAAGAGAATTGATGAAAAAGGAACAACAAATTTATCGCTACTTGATACGAGAAAGAATGCCAATATTGCAGCAATAAATAGTGTTGGCAATGATCATAAAGATGGTCTTAAGGGTTTAGTAGATAACTTTCGTGCTGTGAATGATGTGCCAAGTGGTTCATCAATTATGAAGGAAATAAGGAGCAGAGAACCAACCAAGCTTAACTCCATAAACGATGTACCAAGTGGCTCATCAATCATGAAAGAAGTAAGAAATCGTCATATGATTGAATCTGGAGCATTACCTTTTTTATTTGGTGTACTAAGTAGAAAAAATAATTACTTTGGCCACGGAACTTTTACAACTGAGCTTGGTCAGTGGAGTAGTGATGTAACAAAAACAGACTATATGCTACAACTACTAGCAGGTACTCACACATATGATACAAGCTATGTTAGTTTTTATCGGCCAAGACAACTAAATTTTTTAGAAGGAAGTAAAGGTACATTTATCTACGGAGAATCATACCCAAGATTCATGTATGATGGATTTTCGGAGCAATTCAATATGCTGAAATACCCTTATGCTGCATTGGGAGTAATATTCGTAAAAAACACAAGCAATGTAGATATAAGTAAAACTCTAAACTTTGTTGGATCTGCAATGTGGTATAAAGATGAAGTTAATTATGGAGGAGCAGGATTATTTATAGGTACACCTGATAAAACTAATACAAGGAAGTCAGAGATTTCGAGAATTACTTGGACACGTATTTACCAGCATGAAATTAACAGTCCTGAATTTATTGCATCAGGTAACATACTCATTCCAGCAGGAAAAACCGTTACAGTGTTACTTTATACGTCATCTAATCTTCACTCAGAAGGTGAAAGAGTTGGTGAGACACCTGAGTTCTTTGCAAGTGAGCACACGTATAGCACAATCTATGGTCAATTTATTCAGTGGGGAATATATAATTTTCGCAGCAATTTTCTAACCACGGGACTTGAAATAGATGTAGAAAGGACATTAAGAGCGTGGCAATGTCCTGGGTTATCTAGTACATGTGAGATTTGGCAGTAAATTAAATAGGGAGGGAGAAAAACTGTGAGCATTTACATACGTTTTGAAAACCATAAACAAGTAGAAACAACAACACTTGAAAGCAAGCCAACCGGAAATGATTGGTATGAAGCACCAGAAGATTTTGATTGGCAAAAAAGTTATTGTTTAACAGAGGGAGGAAAAATTGCTCAGCGTACTAAAGAAGATATACAAAAGGAGTTACTGGATAATGCGAAGCTTTGTGCATTTGATAGTATGCGTTTCTATTATGATAATCATACTCACCAATATGCAGGTCATTCTCACCAAAAAGCTAAATCTTATGAGATTCAAGCGGAAGCCGCAAAAAGCATTCTAGCAGACCAGGATGAAAAGGATAAAGCAATTATAGAACCTTTAGCAAAAGTCCGTGGTATTAAGGTTATTGAAATGGCAAGAATAATTGAGGAAAAAGTGAAAAAAGCAGTAAAAGCAATAATTAAATGTGAAGAGCTTGAAGATTTAGCCAAAAGAAAGATTGAAGAAGCCAAAAGTGAAAATGAGCTACAGACTTTGCTAGATGATTTCAGGAAAAAAATACAAAGAAATGGCTGAAGAATTTTTACATGGCGTAAATGTTATTGAGGTAACCTCAGGAGCAAAGACAGTACGTACAGCTAAATCATCAGTGATAGGTGTAATTGGTACTGCACCTGAAGCAGATGAGCAAAAATTTCCGCTAAATAAACCAGTGTTAGTTGCAGGAAGCCCAAAAGAAGCGGCAAAACTTGGCAAAAATGGAACCTTGCCCTCCGCAGTAAATGGAATATTGTCCCAAATTGGTGCAACAGTAGTAGTTATTCGAGTTAAAGAAAGTGAAAACAGTGATCCAAAATTAAAAGAAGAAGAGACGCTGAAGAATATAATTGGCGGTGTTGATGAAGAAACCGGAGAATATCAAGGGATAGAGGCATTCCTCACCAGTGAAAGTATAGTTCATGTTGCCCCAAGAATATTAATTGCACCTCAGTTTACTCACCAACTACCAGAAGATGGCAAAAATCCAGTAGTTGCAGCATTAATTTCTATAGCAGAAAAGCTGAGAAGCATAATAGTAGCAGATGGGCCAAATACTAATGATGAAGAAGTAATAAAATGGAGAAAAAGTGTAGGCAGTAGCAGAGTTTACGTAGTTGATCCTTGGGTAAAGGTATTTATTGAAGGAAAAGAAGAAATTTTGCCGTCTAGCCCGTTTGTAGCTGGTTTAATAGCGAAAGTAGATAGTGAGCAAGGATTTTGGCATTCACCTTCAAATAAAGAAATAAACGGTATTGTTGGAACAAGCAGGCCTATTGATTTTACGCTCGGTAATACAAATTGTAGAGCAAACCACTTAAATGAAAATGAGGTAACAACGATAATTCATCAAAATGGCTATAGGCTTTGGGGAAATAGAACATGTTCAAATGATTCGAAATGGGCTTTTCTGTCAGTGAGGCGTACTGCAGATTTAATCAATGATAGTTTACTTCGAGCTCATCTATGGGCAGTTGATCGCAATATTACCAAAACTTATATAGATGATGTAATTGAGGGGGTGAATTCTTATTTGGCCAATTTAAAAGCGCAAGGAGCTATTATCAGCGGAAAATGTTATGCAACACCTGAACTCAATACGCCAATAAATATTGCAAGTGGAAAAGTATATTTTGACTTTGAATTTACACCACCGTATCCGGCAGAACAGATTACTTTTAGGTCACACCTTGTGAGTGGCACAATATTGTAAAAAGGAGAAAGAGAGATGCTACCTAAGATTTTAAAGAATTTTAATGTATTTGTTGATGGTCGTGGTTATGCAGGAAAAATAGATGAAATAACCTTGCCGAAGCTCACCATTAAAACAGATGAATACAGAGCTGGTGGTATGGATATTCCAATAAATATTGATATGGGCATGGAAAAGCTTGAAGCAGATTTCACTTTTTCTGAATATGATACAGAGCTCTTTCGGCTATTTGGGTTGATAAATGGAAATTCAGTAGCTTTGACGCTCCGTGGTGGAATGCAAGGGAGTGGTAGTAACGATATTGAAGCTGTAGTAATCAATCTCAGGGGAATATTCAAAGAATTTGACTTTGGTAGCTGGAAACCTGCTGAAAAAGCAACTCTAAAGTGTACTGTAGCTGCCCATTACTACAAACTTACGATAGGTGGTAATGAATTAATAGAAATCGATGCTGAAAATATGATTAGAAAGATAAATGGTGTTGATCAGATGGCACTACTTCAAACGGTGCTTGGAATATGAAGATTTTTAGAATTCTATTTTTTAGATGTTGATCAAATAGTTACAACATTTTACAAGATTTTATTTTTTATAGGAGAATTTTATGCGTGCGCCAAGCAAAGTGCGTAAAGTCCAGTTGGTGAAAATCCAACCCAGGCAAAGCCTAGCCAGCAGGCTGGAACAAACCACTATGCTGCGTAAGGTAACGAGCGTAGTAAAGCTAGTGGAATGGACAACACAGGGTACAACGAAAGTGAAGGTATTGAGTCCCGAAATTCTCGATGTCATAGAGGTCGACACGTTGCATATAGTGGAAGACAGCAAGAAGGGTAACAATAGGGCAAGTTATCACTCACTCTATCGGGATCTGAGGCCGTATCACGTGTTGAGATGGAGTTTACGTAAACTTGGGAGATCCTTTGTATTCCTATTAAGGTACGTTGGAACAAGTCAACAAAGGCGAGTACTGACGGAAGATATAAAGGAAGTCGGACTGATTGATAGTACTCAGAGTGTGGGAAAGCCACATACAAGGGGAAGCGGTCAGCAATATAGTGACTGGTTTAGGAATTGCTATGCCAATACAACGGAGGTTGGAATAACGTGCAAAGAAAACTAAATCAGATAGCAGTAAGAGCCAGGCAAGATAAACGATTGAAATTTACATCGTTAATTCATCTGATAAACGCAGAGAATCTTGCTGAATGTTATAAAGAGCTAAAGCATAACAAAGCATGCGGTATAGACCAGGTGACAGTAGAAGCTTATGGAGAAAATCTTGAAGAGAAGCTCAACACTCTGGTGGATAGTATGAAAAGAAAGCGATATCAACCGCAACCAGTGAAAAGAGTATATATACCAAAAGCTGGAAGCAAAGAGAAACGCGGGCTTGGAGTACCGTCAACAGAAGATAAGTTAGTCCAGATAATGCTGAAGAAGATATTAGAAAATATTTATGAAGCTAACTTTCTGGATAACTCATATGGTTTTCGTCCTGGTAGAAGCTGTCATCAAGCGGTAAATGCACTAAATAAAGCAGTTATGTACAGACCAACTAACTATGTAGTAGAAGTTGATATCAAGAAATTCTTTGATAATGTCCAGCACAAATGGCTAATGAGATGCTTGAGAGAACGGATAACAGACCCAAACATACTGTGGTTAGTAAAACGATTTCTTAAGGCAGGAGTAGTCGAAGCAGGACATTATGAAGCAACTGAACTAGGCACACCTCAGGGGGGAATAGTAAGTCCTATACTAGCTAATATATACTTGCATTATGTGCTGGATTTGTGGTTTGAAAAGAAATTCAAGCTAAGATCTAAAGGTTATATGGAGCTAGTTAGGTATGCAGACGATCACCTGATTTGCTGCGAAAGAGAAAAAGATGCTAGAGAACTCTTAGAGTCACTGAAACAAAGGCTAGGAAAATTTGGACTGGAAATATCTGAAGACAAAACAAGAATAGTAAAGTTTGGCAAAAAGGAGTGGCAACAAGGAATAAGGGAGAAACGAAAAACGGAAAGTTTCAACTTTCTAGGATTCACCCATTATGGTACAAGGAGTCGTAAAGGTAGAGTAATGGTAGGTCATAAAACCTCGAAAGAAAATCTATCTAGAAAACTTAAAGAAATCAAAGAATGGGTGAAAAAGATCCGAAATAAAGTTCACCTTAAAGATTGGTGGTCAATACTTAAAGCAAAACTAACAGGACACTATAACTACTTCGGAGTTAGCGGAAATTACCGGTGGTTGAATAAATTCTTCTGGCGGGTAATCAAGCTAGCGTATAAATGGATAAACCGACGTAGTCAGAAGAAGAGTATGAATTCAAAGCAATTTATACACTATCTACAAGTTAATCCATTACCAAAACCAAGAATATGCTACTCATTATATACAAAATAGGAAATGCTGTGAATACTACATTGTGGAGCCGTGTGCGGGAAAGCTGCAAGCACGGTTCTGGTGGGGGAGTCATAGCGATAAAACTTAATCAGGAGGATTTAAAACTATGACTTCTACCAAACAAACTATAACACTAAACAACCCAATAACAGTTGATGGTATTTCTGTCTCAGAACTTACCGTTAGACGTCCAAAAGTTAGAGATTATCTAGCTATTGAGAGACTTAATGGTAGTGATCTAAGTAAGGAAGTAACTTTGACTGCCAATTTGACATCAGTTGCAAAAGAAGCGATTGAAGAGTTAGATATTGCTGATTATGTGAAAGTGCAAGAGGTATTAAAGGATTTTTTTTCACCAGTTATTCAAAGGACTTGAGGTCAGAAGTATTAATGTTCAGCTCTGTTGTAGGGGGCGGGGTTGAGCAAATACTTGAAATGGAAATTAATGAATTTATCCTATGGAATGAAGCAGCGAGGAAGGTACAATGTCAACGTTATCTATAAAAATTGGAGCAGTCCTAGATGGCAGTTTCAGTACTGTAATAAAAGGAAGTAGCAGTCAACTTACTCATCTTGGTGAGAATATAAGAAAGCTTGACTCATCTTTAAAATCAGTATCAAAGTTTAAGCAGTTAGGTCATGATGTTTTGACTAGCAAGAGGTCATGGAAAGGCTTTGAAGATCAAGTAAAATCTTTAGCTAAACAAATGAAAGCGATAGAGAAACCAAGCAAAACTTTAAAAGCAGAATTTGACAAGGCCAAAACCTCCGCAACAAAAGCAAAAGAAGCATATTTGAAAAAGAGAGATGCTTTGCATTCATTTAATGAAGAAGTAAGAAAAAGTGGAAGAAATATTAAGTCATTAGTAAGTAATCAATATAAACTTGGCTCATCTGTTGAAGCGCTAAAAGGTAAGTATGGTAAGCTTGGGTCTGCAATACGTAATCACCAAAGTTTTTTAGCAAGCAAAGCACATTTTAAGTCACAAATTATAGAGACTATTGGACTAGGTCTTTCGCTTGCAGCTCCGATCAAGGTTGCGATTGATTTTGAAAGTGCTATGGCTGATGTAAAAAAAGTAGTAAAATTTGTGCAAAATGATACTAAAGATGAAGCATCAAAGTTTGCTAAAGAATTAAAGAAATTATCTCGTGAAATACCCTTGTCAGCTGCAGAATTAGCACAAATAGCTGCAAGTGGTGGTCAACTTGGTATTGACAAAGATGATCTTATGAAGTTTACAACAGTAGTTGCTAAAATGACCACAGCGTTTGACATGTCTTCAGAAGAAGCTGGTAATGCTATTGCGAAAATATCCAATGTCTATGGAATTAAAGTTGATGGTATGGAAAATGTAGGTAACATAATAAACCATCTTTCAGATAATACTGCTGCCAAAGCTAAGGAAATGGTTCTTACACTGAATAGAATTGGTGGTAATGCTAAACAGTTTGGTTTAGAAATTGATCAAGCAAGTAGCTTAGCAAGTGCGTTCATAAGCTTAGGTAAACAACCTGAAAAAGCAGCAACTGCTATAAATAACTTTCTTAGTAAACTACAGACTGCAAGAGAGCAAAGTCCTGAATTTCATGATGCATTAGATGAGATGGGAACAAGTATAGAAGAGCTTGAACAAACCATTAAAAAAAATCCTCAAGAGGCAATATTGCAATTTCTTGAAACTTTAAAAGAAATAGATGATCAAGAGCGTGCCGGTATTCTTATGAATCTATTTGGTGCTGGGTTTCAAGATGACATTGCTCTTTTAGTAGGAAGCTTAGACATTTACAAGAAAGCTATTGAACATTTAGCTGATAAAGAAAAATATAACGCTTCAATGCAGGACGAATTTAACAATCGGGCAAATACTACAGCTAATAAATTACAATTACTTAAAAATGCAGTATTTGAAGCTGGAATGAATCTAGGGTCAGTAATGTTACCTACTTTAAATTATGTAGCTGGAAGTTTGAAAACAATAACAGAGCGTATAGCTTCTTTTGCAGAAAAACATCCAACTTTAACTACGGCAATCATGAGTACTTTAGCAGCTTTGATAAGTTTAAAAATTGCAGCAGTAGGACTAGGATACGGATTTACATTGCTAGGAAGTACGATTTTTGGTCTGAAAGCAAACCTACTTGGAGTATTTTCATTTTTATCAGCTACAGTTTTTCCTGCAGTAATAACAGGACTAAGAGCAATAACGTTTGCTGTAATGAGTAACCCGATTGGACTTTTAGTAGCAAGTCTTGTCACTGGTGCAGCTCTTGTTATCACTAACTGGCAAAAAGTGAAAGACTTTTTCTCTAGCTTTTGGAAATCACTCATTAAACCTATAGGAGAAGCTCTTTCATGGATGGGAAATACAGTAAGTAGTATATTTGCTGAGAATAGTCCGATTAGAAAATTTGAAAATAATGGAAATGTTGTTAATGAGCTTTCTAAAAATAGCATTTTCAGTAACGGAACCTCATTGACAAATAATAGTGCTATTAAACAATTTTCAGAAAATAGCAAAAGCAATTTTGAGAATTTTAAAATTAAAAGTGTTATAGAAGAAAAAAGAGCTATAGAACAAGAAGAAGTTGAGAAAGCATTCAAGAAAAGTAGATATGAAAATAGGGAATCGAAAGTATATAACCAAGCATTCTATCAAACGTTTAATATCAACATTAAGTCTGAAGATGTGCGCAGTGTTGCTGATGCAGTAATAGAAAGGTTTAGAGAACAAGCACGTGGAGCACTTTTTGATATAGTTGAAGAGTTGCATTAATGTTGCTTGGGAAATGTAAGCTTGAACTAACAAGCCTAAGATACATTAAAGAAGAAAGGTGGTATACAATTGAATGTATTGAAAAAACGTCGCTACAAAACATTGGCTCAGGAATTGAATGTATTGATTTGACAGGAGTAATTTATCCACGTTATCAGAGTAATGGCTTAGAACAGCTAAAAAATATACGTGATACTAAAGAACCACACGTTCTGGTTGATAATTCAGGAAATGTACTTGGGAATTTTGTCATTACTAATGTAGAAGAAAAACAGATATTATTTTTTCCTGATGGAAAACCAAGAAAAGTTGAGTTTATTTTGAAGTTAAAAAGTTACAGCAAGTGATTTATTATTACACTAAAGAAAACGAAATGTTGGATTACATTTGCTGGAAACATTATGGATACAGTAGTGGAGCAGTGGAGGAAGTATTGCTTGAAAATCCAGGACTTGCAGAATACGCAAGCTTTTTGCCCGCTGGATTAAAGATTAAGCTTCCTAAAATTCAGAAAATATCGAAAGAATCTGTCATAAATATTTTAGATGAATGACGCCAGACTTTGATATAGTAGCAAAAAATAACCCAGTAACAGAGGTTTTAAAAAAGGGTTTAATATTACTACGTGTTACTGATGGATCCGGTACTACAAGTGACGAAGCCGAGATATATATTAGTTATAGCTCTAGCGCTTTAGAACTTAAGGGTAATTTACAAATTTTTCTCGGATACAAAGAAACAGGTTTACTACCTATGGGAGTATATAAGGCAAATCAAATTACAATACAAAGTCCACCACAAACTTTAAGAATAAAATGTGATGCTGCAAGTTTAAGAGGATCATTAAAGGAAAGAAAATCAAAGGAATGGAAGGACATTACCTTAGGAGCGTCGAACAAGAAAAAAATCTTGTTAAACCGGAAAGAAACTATTTCTTCACTTCCATAGCAATTTTTATATATAATTTATCAAGAAGTACTTCTGCAGTTATAACCGACTGATCAATGGTGCTTAAGTGCCCGTTTAGGAGCGTGGTTTTGGAGGAACGGTTAAACCACTGATGGAGTCTATTATGACTACCTCGATTAGAAGATTGTATAATCTAACCGTCCCAAGCTTAAGTGCTTCTCCATTATAAGTTATAGTAGGATAATTACCATGATAAAGGCAAAAAGTAAACTAGAAATAGTGAATCCTGATACAGCAGGAATTGATATCGGCTCAGCTGTACATTATGTATGTGTACCTGAAGGAAGAGATGAACAACGTGTCAAAAAATTTGGATGCTTTACAGTTGATCTTCATAACTTAGCAGGGTGGTTAAAGAAATGTAAAGTTAGAACAGTAGCTATGGAATCAACAGGAGTATATTGGATTCCTTTGTTTCAAATACTTGAGTCATATGGATTTGAGGTAAAATTGGTAAATGCACGATATATTAAGAACGTGCCTGGTAGAAAATCCGACGTTCAAGACTGTCAATGGTTACAACAATTACACAGCTATGGATTACTCCATGGGTCGTTTAGACCTGATGATCAAATGTGTGTGTTGCGTAATTACGTTAGGCAACGTAGCAACCTGATTGAAAGTGCATCCACACATATTCTACGTATGCAAAAAGCGTTAATTCAAATGAACGTTCAATTACACAAAGTCATAAGTGATATTACTGGAGTGACCGGTATGCAAATTATCAAAGCAATAATTGAAGGTGAAAGGAATCCTGAAAAATTATCAGAATTGAGAGATGTACGGATAAGAAATGATAGATCTACCATGGCAAAAGCGCTAAAAGGCGACTACAGAAAGGAACTCTTATTTGTGTTAAAGCAAGAATTTGAATTGTATAATATTTATCAGGAAAAAATAGCAGAATGCGACAAAAGCATCGAACAATATTACAAAACATTTGAAACAAAATCTGACGAGAATAAGCGATGCAGCAAAATAAAGAATAGGTTTTCAAAAAACAGACCAGACTTTCCTTTACACGAAGAACTGTATAGAGTAACCGGTATTGATTTTACTAAAGTTCCTGGGCTTGATGTGCTAACTATACAAACAATTATCTCAGAAGTTGGTTTGAACCACGATAAATGGCCATCAGAGAAGCACTTTACTTCTTGGTTGGGGCTAAGTCCTGCTAATAAAGTTACAGGGGAAAAAGTATTTGGGACGAGAACTCGCAAAGTTATTGCTCGTGCTGCAAATGCTTTTAGGATGGCTGCCCAGTGTGTGTCAAGAAGCAACAGTGGGATTGGTGCATATTGCAGAAGGTTAAAAAAACGACTAGGAGCACCGAAAGCGATTACCGCTACGGCTAGGAAATTGGCGTGCATTTTTTATAGTATGCTAAAGTATGGACAGGAATATGTAGAGAAGGGCATTGATTACTATGAAAAGTTATATAAGGAAAAAATAGTGAAGACTCTAAGCAAAAAAGCTAGTGAATTTGGTTATGTCTTGATTAAAAAAGAGCTACTAGCAGAAAGAGTTTCTTAGAAGGTTCAATTAGATTAAGTGCAGTATGTAAGATTTGCATTGAAGTATTTGGTATGAACTCTAGTACTCCTCTTTGTGCTGCTTCTTGGAATACTTCAATTAAAGTCTTATGCTGAAAGAAAAGGTCAACCATTTTTACTATGGGCAAATCAAGAGGTATGTTTGATGGATTTTTTCTCAGTATTATTAATACAGTTGGATTAGCTTTAAGCTTATCTATCGTTAAGAATGTTGGATTGGTGCAAAAATCAAGAACAATGAGATTTACAAATTGACCTTGGTCACCAACATGATAAACTCCTCTTTCCACCTTTTGCCACATGAAATGCGTATTACTTAGCTGACCTTCAAACCAATGCATGATTTTCTCTGGGTTTAAATATACAGATAAGCGATGAAATCTTTGCTTCTTGTAGGTATTAGGTAAAATATCACGGTTGCAATTTTCACAAATTATGTTATCGCATGCTTCGTTAAAGTCCTCATCAATGAAAATCTCATTGTTACAGTATGGATCAACTATATTTGGCCAATCTAATTTATCTTGTCTACGAGAGCAGATAATGTAAGACCTCTCTTGCATCTGAATTAATTTAAGATCTGACAAATACCTTGCTGCTTTGATGTAATTTTGATTTGGGTTAACCCAAGAGCTGCCAGAATTAAGAAGATCAGAGATTTGCTCTTGGCAAGATTGTAAGACCATAAAATTGTTTTATGTATGCTTTAAAATCCTCTCTTTCCCTTTTATTCAGAGGATGTTCAGAGTAGTAAATTGCTATATACTTATCACTTCGCTTGAAAAATAAGCCTATCTTTTTGCCTTGAAATATTACTTTAATCGACTCTATCAATGGCACTATGTCTCCTACAAATGGCTTTAAAACATGCAATTCCGGTGCAATAGGATCATATGGAGCAACAGTCAAAGTGATATTAGTATAGCTGTAATTGAAACGATTTGACTGAAACTTTAACTCAAAAACACGAATATTTGAATCAGATTCATTAATACAAGTTTCTATAAATTTATGCACCTGTTCCGCGAAGTTTTTATCCTGCACATCTACAAAAATACATTTGCAGCCAAAGTAACAACTTGCAATGCTATTTGCTATTTCTATAGCTTGATCGATATTTCTAGCACCAAGATCTACCTGAGTGCCATTTAGTAGAAAATCCAAAATCATCCACTCTGCCTTATGGCCATGAATGACTTTGTTTGAATTTAACAACAAATCTATATCGCTAGCTTTGCGTATTAACACATATAAACGATTCTGATGATAGAAGAAACCTTGTAGTTGATTCTCGAAACTGTCATTTCTCTTAATGTTATCTTCTTTCAGTATTTGTTGTATGATTTCCTCTGAGATAAAGTCCTTAAATGGAGTACTTGGTCGTCTTGGTATTTTTTGTAAGGCAAAAGACATGAAACTCTTTCTTTGTATTTTTTCAAAGTGATAGACAGACTTTAAAAGATTGTAATCTGCATGAAACAGTAGAAACAGCAAAGACTTCTTATCATATTTATTATTATTTTTTACAAGGTAGGATTTCATGAGTTCTGTAGTTAATGCAGATCTTGCAATTTCACTGACAGTAACTTCTAGTTTTGCACGGTCAAAACAGGTAATCAAGTAGTAAGTAACGAGAGAATCGGAATAATTAGCAATCACTTTACGTTTGTATTGTACAGATGTATTATCGTAACTTTCATCATCAAAGAGTTGAGCATTTAATTTATCTTTAAAGGAGTTTTGAAAAATAATATTTAATTGCTTACCAGAAAGTGAATCTATCCAAGACTGACGTATTTTTGTATTGTGAAAACGATCAAGCAAATGGTTAACATGGACTTCTAAATCATCTTCCCAAAATTTACGATTTGGATAAATGTTCATAAGAAACTAACCACACCATAATAACATAATAGACTACTTAAATAGTTAAGATAGAAATCTGAAAGTCTTGACCAGTAATTATGCAATGGCTGTTTACTGATTTTTAACCAAGTTTTTTCTAAAAAGTTTGCTTAAGAAGAAGATTTTTTGGACAAAAATTTTTCAAATCCTGAATATATATTATATAGCACTCTAGCGAAACAAATTCTGAATATAAATGTCAATCCTAACACTGGACCTCGGCAAACAAACAGGCTGGGCAATTCTTACAGATGGAGTAATTGAAAGTGGAAGCAAAAGTTTTCATGGTAGCCGTTTCAGTGGAGGTGGAATGTGTTTTTTAAGTTTTCACAATTGGCTTAATTCTTTGAAACATGAGTTCACTGCAGTGTATTTTGAGGAAGTAAGAAGACATCTAGGAACTGATGCAGCGCATTGCTACGGTGGTTTTCTTGCCGTTCTATCTGCTTGGTGTGAAGAGAACAATATTCCCTACCAAGGTGTTAATGTTAAAACTATAAAACGCTTTATAGCAGGCAAAGGTAATGCAAGTAAGAGTGAAGTTATTGAAGCGATACGTGAAAAAGGTTTTTCACCTAGAGATGATAATCAAGCAGATGCTTTGGCATTAATGTTCTACGTTATGAATCTTAGTAAAGATTTTAACATATTAAAAATACCGTAAAAGTGGGTCCTTTCGGCCATACTGGCGGGTTTGGTGGTGCTGACCCCAGGCCTTCTTTAGCGTCAGAGATATTTTGAATATTAACTTTTTAATTAGTATAGCAATTATATGAATTTAGCAATCCACTACTATCCTACTCGAAACCTAGTTGAATATGATCGTAATCCTCGTAAAAATGATGACGTAGTAAATAGAATGTGTGCTTCTATTCGGGAATTTGGCTTTCGTATACCAATAGTTGCAAAAAGCGATGGAACTGTGGTTGATGGTCATTTAAGACTTAAAGCAGCAAGAAAACTTGGTATGGAGAGTATTCCAGTGGTCTTAAGTGATAATTTAAATGAACCACAAACTAAAGCTTTTCGGTTACTGGCGAATCAGTCAGCTAATTGGGCAAAGTGGGATGATGATCTTTTAAAGGTAGAAATTCAAGAGTTAGAAGATTTACAGTTTGATCTTAAAATGACTGGATTTGAATTAGAAAAAGTTCAACGATTTCTCGATGATTTTAATGGTGAAAAAGAAGATTTTTCTGACTTAGCTATTGATGACAAAAAAGTAACAAAACCAGGTGATCTTTGGATTTTAGGTGATCATAGAATCTATTGTGGTGATAGCTCTGTAGTTGAATCATATAAAGCGCTGTTAGATGATAAAATGGCAGACATTACTGTTTGTGATCCTCCATATAATGTTGATTATGGTGGTAGCCAAGATAAAAAAATATTAAACGATAATCAAGGTGAAAAGTACGAACTTTTTCTCTACGATATCTGTTCCCATATTTTAGCATATACGAAAGGTGCAATTTACATTTGCATATCATCATCAGAGTTTTCAACGTTGCAAAAAGCATTTGAGGAGGCAGGAGGAAAATGGTCAACATTTATCATTTGGGCAAAGAATCACTTTACGCTAGGCAGATCAGATTATCAAAGACAATACGAAGCAATGCTCTATGGATGGAAAAGCGGCAATAAACGTGAGTGGCATGGAGGAAGAAATCAAAGTGATCTGTGGTTTTATGATAAGCCAATACATAACTCACTGCACCCAACAATGAAGCCAGTAGAGCTAATGGAGAGAGCAATAGTTAATAGCAGTAGACCTGGGGATACTGTACTTGATCCATTTAGTGGTTCTGGCAGCACATTGATTGCATGTGAGAGAACAGGAAGAATCTGCAGAACAATAGAGCTAGATTCAAAATTTGTAGATGTAACCATAAAACGTTGGCAAATATATACCGGAAGAGATGCCCTTTTAGCCAGTACTGGTAAAACTTTTGCAGAAATTCAAGAAGAAAATTCGTAAAAAGGAGCAAAAAAAGTGGAGGAAAAGAGTGGAAAAAATCACGCAGACGGAATGGGCAAGAGAGATAGGAGTATCAAAGCAATATGTCTGTTATTTAGTAAAGAAAGGAATAGTTGAGTTGGAGAATGGTTTGATCAATAGAGAACAAGCAAATGAAGCGGTGGCAGCAATAAGAGATCCAAGTCAGCCACTGAGGAGGAAAAATCCAGAAAACGAAAATACAAGTAACCTTTCCACAATGTTGCTAAAAACGCGAATAAAAAATGAAATGGAACGAGGTAAACTACTTGAGGCAAAGGCAAAAGCTGAGATTGGTGAACTTGTAGCAGTAGAGGAAGTAAAGCGCGATGCATTTAATGTAGCAAGAGTTGTCCGTAATAATCTGCTTAATATTCCAAATAGAGTTTCAGCACTACTTGCATCACTGAGTGACACTGAAAAGATTCATATGGCGCTAACTGAGGAGATTACAAACTCATTACAAGAATTATCTAATACTAAATTTCAAATATAAAAAAGATTTTGAATATAAAATGGCTGATAACTTAAGTTTAGAGTTAATAAAATGCCTCATTAATCAACCTGGATTAGATGTTAATGTCAGAGGGTTAAACGGAAAAACTCCACTGCATTGCGCTATAGAGTTTGATGAATTAAGCATGGTGGATTTGTTACTCACGAAGAAGAATATTAATCCTTTTGTGGAAGATAATGAAGGTAAAACATCTCTTGATTACGCCAAAGAAGGGAAAAAAGCAGAAATATTACAAGCGCTAATTAATAACAAGTACGGGTCAGAACAAGATAGCTTACTTCATTTAGCTGCAATGATAGGTGAAGTTAATGCAGTTAGATATTTGATAGGAAAAGGTATTGACGTTAATGTACGAAATGCTTTGCACCATACTCCATTACATCTAGCAGCAGGCATAGGACATGCAGAAGTTGTAAAGATTTTGATAAGAGAAGGAAAAGCTGAAATAGATGTCTTTGATGCACGAAATCAGACACCAATGCACTATGCAGTTAATAATAAAAAGTTGGAGATAGTAAAGTTACTGCTGAAGCTTGGAGCAGATGTGAATAGTGCACGAATGGGACAAAACTCAATGAAATTGTCACCTGTGCATATAGCTGTAAGTAATGCTAATTACGATGAAAGAGACTTATGTCTTGATATCCTCAAATCCTTAATAAAGGAGCCTAATGCTCAAGTCAATTTGCAAGACTACGAAAATAAAACACCACTACATTATGCTGAAAGACTGAAAACAATAGAAGTTTTACTAACGCGAGAAGATATAGACCCTCTGGTAAAAGACGATAGCGGTAAAACACCATTTGATTACGCTAAACCTGAGATAAAGAAGGCTTTGATGAGTAATAAATACGGTTCTGAAAAGAATAGTCTACTCCATTTAGCTGCACAAAGAGGAGAAATTGAGATTGTAGATGCAATTTTAAAAGAAGAAATCAATATTGATATTGTAAATAATAAAGGTCTATCACCGATTTACCTTGCTGCGGAAAAAGGGCATTTACATGTAGTAAAGTTATTGCTGAAAAAAGGAGCAAATTATACACATGTTCTGCACTTAGCAATCAAGTCAAATAATTTAGAATTGCTAAAAACTTTATTTAAAGAAAAGAGCATCAAATTACCAGACGAGATAGGCAAGTCTGTACCAGTTTATTATAGGTGTATAGAACATAGAGATGCAAAAGTAAGAAAATACAACAATGTGATCTGTGTTTTTACCTCAGTAAGTGCAGTAGCAATAGCGGTATGTATAGGTTTAACAGCAACAACAATAAGCAGTGCAATCATTTTTGCAACAATAACAGGGGTATTTGCGCTTGTTATAGCACTAATGATAAGTGAGATGAGCAAAAGATATATAGAAAACGAATTTCAGAAAAAGATGTTTATGGAATTGGAGGAGTGTGGAGGAATAAACTCTACTGTTAACAATATTGAGATAGAACCAATTATGAGTAGATGCAGACAATGATATACGCCACATCTTTTTCTGAAGGTTTAAAACCAGATCCAGAGCTTAAAGTATCAGAGTGGGCGAATGAGTATCGAGTTTTAGCGCCAACTGCAGCATCAGAGCCAGGTAAATGGAGAACAGAAAGAACTCCTTATTTAAAAGAAATAATGGATTCACTTTCTCCGTCCTCACCAGCAGAAAAAGTAGTATTCATGAAAGGAGCGCAGATTGGAGGAACAGAAGCAGGAAATAATTGGATTGGCTATATCATAGATCAAACACCAGGGCCAATGCTAGTAGTACAGCCAACAGTTGAAATGGGAAAACGTTGGTCGAAGGGAAGATTTGCACCGTTAATAGAGAGTACACCATGTTTAAAAAGTAAAGTAAAAGACCCAAGGTCAAGAGATTCAGGGAATACTGTACAAAGTAAGGAGTTTCCAGGTGGAATAGTAGTAATAACTGGAGCGAATAGTAGTGTAGGACTGAGATCTATGCCAGCAAAATATCTCTTTCTTGATGAAATAGATGCCTACCCAGGAGATTCAGGAGGAGAAGGAGATCCAGTACTGCTCAGTATTGCTCGAACTAATACATTTGCAAGGCGAAAGATTTTTTTAGTATCGACACCAACGGTTCATGGAATAAGCAGAATTGAGAAAGAATTTGAAGCAACAGATAAGAGATATTTTTTTGTTCCCTGTCCGTATTGTAATTACTATCAAGTTCTAAAATGGTCACAAATAAAATGGGAAGATAAAAATCCAAGTACAGCACACTATATATGTATAGAATGTGGTGAAAAGATAGAAAATCATCAAAAGACAGAGATGCTTGAACGTGGAGAATGGAGAGCTACAAATCCAATGAAAGGTGAGAAAAAAGGATTTCATCTTTCAAGTCTTTATAGTCCAGTTGGGTGGTATAGTTGGCAACAAGCAGTAGAAGATTTTCTCCATGCAAAAGAAAGTGAACAATTACTGAAGGTTTGGATAAATACTACACTTGGAGAAACCTGGGTAGATAAAGGAGAAGTACCAGACTGGAAGCAATTATTTAACAGGAGAGAATTTTTTCAGATTGGCACAGTACCAAGGAGAGAAGTGGTACTTACTGCAGGAGTAGATGTCCAAAAAGATCGTCTAGAGGTGGAAGTTGTAGCATGGGGAAAAAGTCGTGAAAGTTGGTCAATAGACTACCGAGTATTTGAAGGAGATACTGGAGGAGGAGAAGTATGGGGAAAGCTTTCGGAGCTCCTCAATCATCATTTTATCGGTGAAAATGGTCTTGAATACATGATAAGCATGATGGCAGTAGATGCTGGATATGCAACGCAAGAAGTATATAACTGGGTAAGAGGTCATCAAGGATCTGGAAGAGTAATGGCAGTCAAAGGTGTAAATAAAGCCCTAGTGCCACTTAGCAGCCCAAGTAGAGTAGATGTAACAGTTGGTGGTCAAAAGCTAAAGAGAGGAATAAAGCTCTGGCCAGTAGGAGTATCAATATTAAAGTCAGAGCTTTTTCAATTACTTAATATTTTCAAAGAAGAAGAAGGAAAAGCTCTACCTGGATATTGTCATTTTCCTGAGTATGCACCTGAATATTTTAAGCAGCTAACAGCAGAGCAATTAGTCAGCAAGGTAGTAAAAGGATACACCAAACAGGAGTGGCAAAAGGTAAGAGAAAGAAATGAAGTGCTAGACTGCCGAATTTACGCAAGAGCAGCATCTATTGCGCTTGGAATCGATCGTTGGCCAGAGAGTAAATGGAATAGTTTAAGTGAAAAGCCAGAAAGCAAAAAACCTAAAAAAGTGAGACAAAGCAAATGGTTGAATGAGAAGTAAGATGTACAGCGAAGAGTATTTAATTCAAGTCGAAGAAGCGATAAAGAAACTACAAAACGGAGAACGAGTGGTATCAATTGCATATGGTGACCATGTTGTGAGATATGCTGAAGTTCAGATAAAGGATCTACTGAGCTTAAGACAACGTATTAAAGCTGAGCTGAAAGTTGCAGGTGTGAGACCGAAGAGAAGAATTGTGATTGCGACAAGTAAGGGGATTGACAAAATTGTGTAAAAATGTTATAGTTTAAAATTGGTATTTTCTAGTTAAAATATGGATCAAAATCAAGAAAGGCTTAATGTTAATGTAAATTTTGAGGGGGAGTTTGCTCACTACCTTATAGAAATGGCAAAAGTTCAAAATAGAACTATAGAAGAAGTTGTAAAGGACCTAGTGGAAGAAGAAATTGAAGCAAGTAAATTATCTGAAGAAGATGATGAAATAGATGAAGTAGATATAAAGTTGGCTAAGCTTTCTCTTGAGCGTGATGCTAGAGGTGATGAAGAAATTAGAAGTGAGGATGTAGATTGGAGTAGAATATTATCTGCAAAAACAGTCTAAAGGTGGAGATACAAGCTGGGATACGATATTATCTATTCAAAAAGAGTTCTTGAGGAGGACTTTCTTGCATTACCACCAACGATAAGATCTAGAGTGAGAAGAGCTGTAGATAGTCGTCTTGCAACCAACCCTAAAGCAATAGGTAAAGCATTATCGCATGAATTCAAAGGGTATTTTAGGATACGAGTAAGTGATTATCGTGTAATTTATAGGATAAACTACTCAAAACACACAGTAACTATTACTGCAATGGGACATCGGAAGGACATTTATGAACGCAGCCCAGAATAAGCGTTGGTATTTGTGCAAGAGCCTCATGCATAAGTGTTAACAGCCAGACTCTCCAGCAGCTTGCTGTAATTTTTTAATGTCAAATTGCGCAACAAACTGCTGCATGATCAAAGAGGCAAAATGTTATTAAAATCGTTCAAACAACTATTTAGTAAGCCAAAAATCAAAAGTTCTGCATGGGATGCAGCAGGTTCAGGAAGAAGATTTTTTCACTTTCAACCAGAGTCAGGAAGTATAAACAATTTGCTGTCTCAAAACCTTGAAACTTTACGTAGTAGATCACGTGATATGGTGAGAAAAAATCCATATGCAGCCAATATCATTGATACAATAGTAAGTAACTCTATTGGAACAGGAATAAAACCGCAATCAAAAGCAAGAGATGGAGAATTTCGAAAGAAGGTGCAAGAATTATGGCTAAAATGGACAGATGAAGCAGACAGTAACGGAGTAAGTGATTTTTATGGATTACAAGCTCTGGTATGCAGAAGTATGATAGAGGGAGGAGAATGTTTTGTACGTTTAAGAACGAGAAAGCTGGAAGATAGATTTTCTGTACCATTACAACTGCAAGTACTTGAGTCTGAACATTTAGATAATAAAACAAATCAAACTTTAGGAAATGGTAATGTAATAAGAAACGGGATTGAGTTTAACAGGCTTGGGCAAAGAGAAGCATATTACTTATTTAGAGAACATCCAGGAGAAGGCTCATTTGGCGAATCAGTGAGAGTACCAGCAAACGATGTTTTACATATCTATAAACCACTGAGACCTGGGCAAATTAGAGGAGAGCCATGGCTTTCGAGTATACTGCTAAAGCTCTATGAACTTGATCAATATGATGATGCAGAATTAGTGAGAAAAAAGACAGCAGCGATGTTTGCAGGGTTTATTACAAGGCTCGATCCTGAAGCAAATATTTTAGGAGAAGGTGAAAGTAATGAGCAAGGAGTAGCACTATCTGGCCTGGAACCTGGAACAATGCAGCTTTTAGACCCAGGAGAGGACATAAAATTTTCAGAGCCATTGTAAGTTAAAAATGTGATATAAAAGAGATAAGAGGGAAAGATAACCCTACTCACTATAGGAATAGGGCTATCACGGGCATGTGCGACCGAAGAGCCATTGGTATTACAACCGTTCAGATCAAGGTACACTAGCCCCATCTCTCGATACGTTTGAATAGTTGCATGGGACATATGTATGCACCCGTTTACAATCTTAAATTAATTAAACTATCGAGGTTATTTATTATGATTACATCTTATCAAAATTTCATTGGAATTGATATCGGAAAATTTAAAAATGTTGCCGCAACTCACAACCAAAAGAGCACTATCAAGTTTGACAATGATGCTACTGGTTGGCAACAGTTGTTTCAAAAATTTTCAGATATCCTACCTAATTCTCTAGTAACTTTGGAAAACACTGGAAAATATGAGCTTGGCTTAGCACATTTTCTTGTTGATAAGAATGTTGCTGTACATCGAGCTAATACTCGCAAAGTAAAAAGCTTTGTCATATCTCATGGAACTTTAGCAAAGTCTGATCAATCAGATGCAAGAGCTCTTGCTCAATATGGATGTGAACGCTATAGTACTCTATCTCTATTTGTGCCTATGTCAAAAGAACAAACAGCCTTAGTTGCACTTTGTCAACGACGTGATGACATTACACAAATGAGAGTTCAAGAGAAATGTAGACTGAAAGCACCTGAAAACGAGCATATAAAAGAAAGTTGCCAAAAAACCATTGACTTTTTTAACGGTCAGATAAATGAGATCAATAATGCAATACAAAAAATCATTGATGAAAATCTAGAGTTACAAAAGCGCCAAAAAATACTTAGAACAGTACCGGGAATAGGTATCAAGTTATCTCAAGATTTTGTATGCCTGATGCCAGAACTTGGCTACTTAAACAAAAAAGAAGTTGCAAGTCTTGCTGGAGTTGCCCCGCATCCAAAAGAAAGCGGTAAAACTATTGGTTACCGAAGGATAACAGGTGGTAGAAGCAATGTTCGTGCAAAGCTTTTTACTGCTGCTATGGCTGCTGCAAAGTCTAAATCTGTACTTGGTGCTTTTTATTCTGATCTCATTGGTAGAGGTAAAAAAAAGATGGTAGCTATAACAGCTCTAATGCGTAAAATTATAGTGATTGCTAATGCAAGACTTAAAGAAGCAGTCAACGTAAATTTTTAAAATCTGCATAGAAAATAGGTTGATGAATATGTGCGCCCACACAAATTTAAAGCACATATTCATCAACCATACGGTCTAAGCAGTGGTAGTTGTTTGATATAAATTTCTTTCTGTAGTAAACTAGGGTTTTTGTTACCAAAAATACATTTTTTAATTGAATAAAAATACAAAGTTATAAACAAGAGTTGTAATAAAACTAAATTCAAAAAATTTAAAAAAACATAGTTGATCAGATGTTGGAGGAAGTTATGAAGCATTCATGAGACAGCAACTGAGGGCAATAGCAATAGGTACAGGAATAACATATGAGCAACTAACAGGGGATTTAACCGGTGTTAATTATTCATCCATTCGAGCAGGGCTGATAGAGTTTCGTCGTAGATGTGCTATGCTGCAACACAACATTATGGTATTCCAGTTTTGCAGACCAGTATGGAGTAGATGGCTAGAACTTGCCACTTTATCTGGAGAGCTTTCTACAACAGATAATCAAGTATTTAAAGATGTAAAATGGATACCACAGGGATTTGATTGGGTAGATCCACTGAAAGATCAGCAAGCACAGCAAATGGCAGTAAGAAATGGATTTAAGAGTCGATCGGAAGTAGTATCAGAAATGGGTTACGATGTAGAAGAAATTGACCAAGAAATAGCAGAAGATCAAAAGCGTGCTGATTCTCTCAACCTTTTCTTTGATTCTGATGTCAGGACACAAACAAAATAAATCTCGTTTACTTTATGGAAATTTTACAAACCAACTGGCTATGTAGGCCGATGATGATAGAGCAAAAAAGCTTTGACCTGTTGTCACTATATAAGGGAAAACAACCTATCTTGAAAAATATAAAACATACAGTAAATCAGAATATAGAAAAAACAGCAGTAATAGCAATACATGGAATTTTGACCAAAAAACCAGGGGCTTTTGACGATTTTCTGGGAATGACATCATATGAGAAAATTCAAGAAGAAATAGAAGAAGCATTATCAAACAAAGATATAGAAACTATTCTGCTTGATATAGATAGCCCCGGAGGAGAGGTAAACGGTATATTTGACCTAGCTGACTTTATTTATGAATCAAGAGCAAAAAAGAGGATAATAGCGATAGCAAATGATGATGCATACTCTGCTGCATATGCTATAGCTTCAAGCGCTGAGAAGGTATTTGTGAGCAGAACATCAGGAGTAGGAAGCATTGGAGTAATAGCAAGTCACATAGATCAAAGTGGATTTGATCAAAGCCAAGGCCTAAAATATACCACAGTTTTTGCTGGCAGTCGAAAAAATGATTTAAACCCACATGAGCCGATAACTTCTGAGAGCTTGGAAAGTCTTCAAGATGAAGTAAATCGCTTATATGAAATGTTTTTGCAGCTCATAGCACGAAACAGAAACCTTTCCACGGAAAGAATCAAATCAACAGAAGCAGGGCTATATTTTGGCGAGAAAGCAATAGAGATAGGACTTGCTGATGGAATTACGACATTTTCAGAATTTATTGACAATTATAGGAGTAACATGACTAAAACTGAGATAAAAGAACACGCAATTGATTTTGATGATCTAATTGAACAAGGAAGATGTTTAGGGTATGAGAGCTGCCGCACGGAAGTATTAGAGGTAATAAGATTATGTAATTTATCAAAGATGCCAGAAAGGATAGAAGAATTTATAAAACAGAACATGAGTCCGAAACAAGTGCAAGAGGTATTAATGTCGATATTAGCCAAACAAGTGGAGAAGACAGAGATAATGAGTACGATACCACAGAATTCAGCAGAAGACTTGATGATACAGGTGGCGAAAAATCGAGCAGGCATTTGAGACTCTTTACCGCGGTATATCACGCTAACATAAGCCGCGGTAAAATAAAATTGATTATCTTATAACTGCGGAATATAATGCTAGCATACGTCGCGACAAATTGTATGAACGAGCCAATAATTGGTAGAGAAAAAGAAATAGCTATTTTAGAAAGTAGGCTTTGCTCACAATTTGCTGAGTTTATTGCAGTGTATGGTCGACGTCGTGTGGGAAAAACATATTTAATAAAACAATTTTTTAGCAAACGTGATGTAATCTTATTTGAGCAGACAGGCCTTAACAAAGGTAACTTAAAGGCGCAGCTTGAGATCTTTGCAGAATCATTGTCTAAAGCTTTTTACAATGGCGTAAGGATGACTACGCCTAAAGACTGGATGGATGCGTTACATCAATTAACTCTTTCGATTGATATGTATAGAGATAAACAAGTTGTGATATTTTTTGATGAGTTACCATGGCTAGCTGCACGAAAATCAGGATTCTTAGTAGCACTGGAACACTTTTGGAATGTGTATTGGACATACCGAAAAAAGCTAAAATTGGTTGTGTGTGGTTCAGCAGCTTCTTGGATGTTAGAAAATTTAATATATAATAAAGGTGGATTACATAATCGTATTACTGCAAGAATACGATTGCAGCCTTTTAACCTATGCGAAACTAAAAAGTATTTAAGATATTTAGGAGTTAATCTAAACAATCAGCAGATATTACAGATCTATATGGCAATGGGAGGAATACCACATTACCTAAAAGAAATAAGTAAAGGACTGTCAGCAGCACAAAATATTAATGAGATCTGCTTTCAGAGGTTGTCCGGAAACAAGTAAAAGGCTATAATATCTGAAATTTTAGTACGGGGTAAAGATGAGAAAAAAGTATCCAACAGATCTAAGCGAAAGGGAATGGGCAAGAATAGAAAAACACTTCAGAGTATCATACAAGAAAGGAGGAAGGCCGCCAAAGTATAGCAAAAGAGAAATATTAGAAGCAATTTTCTATGTATTGCGTACAGGGTGTCAATGGCGGTATTTACCAAATGATTTTCCGCTATGGAAGACTGTGTATGAGCAGTTCAGGCAATGGAAGAAGCAGGGAATTTTTGAGAAAATGAATTATGAAATTACAAAATATAGTAGAAGAAAAATAGGAAGGAATGAGCAGCCGAGTGCCTGTATAGTAGATAGTCAATCTGTAAAGACTACAGAAAAGGGGGGATCAAAGGCTATGATGGAAGTAAAAAAGTAAAGGGTAGAAAAAGGCATATAATTACAGACACTCAGGGTTTTATACTAGGTTGTTACGTAGGCGCTGCTAACGAAAATGATAGAGATGGTATTAAAATAGCATTAAACAATATGAGAACAAAATATACTAAAGTTAAAAAAATGTGGGCTGACATGGGATACCAAGGAAGAAATTTAAAGAATCACATAAAGGAAGAATATGACATAGATATTGAAATTGTTACAAGGCCTCCATGTAGATTTTGGGTGCACAAAGATACGCCACCTGAGCTACTACCAACAAGAGAACAAGGGTTTAAAGTACAGCCAAGAAGATGGGTTGTAGAAAGGACTTTTGCTTGGGTTAATAGGAATAGAAGGCTATCGAGTAACCGTTCACGCAATGGCGTCAACTTAAGAGCCTTCATTAGCAGACTCTCCTAAAGACATGATGGCGTTTAGGCTTATCAACTTTGTCCATTCACGGTATAAGAAAGTAGTTTACAAAAATTGCATAATTAGTATAAAAAACAATAAACTAGATAGATGAGGGGTTGATGATAGAGGTGCTACAAGAAAAGATTGTGGTATTGGAGTCAGAAGTTGGTACTCTGAAAGCAGAGAATGATAAGTTAAGGACAAAAATAATTGAGCTAGAGGATAAGCTGGGTTTAAATTCAAAAAATTCATCGCTGCCACCATCGCAAGATGTATATCGCAAAAAGACAAAAAAGAAGAGCGATAAAAAACCAGGCGGGCAGCCAGGACATGAAGCGCACAAGCGGGAATTGATGGTAGCAGATGAGGTGGTAAAATGTTCAATTGATACAATTTGCATGTGTGGAAGCCAAGTTATTTTAGAAGAAGAAACTGTGCATCAAAAGGTTGAATTGCCAAAAATTAAACCGATAGTGACTGAATATAGGCTACAAAAAGGCTACTGTAAGGCGTGTAAGAAAAGGATCTCAGCTAGTCTGCCTGAAGGTGTGACAAGGGATCTTTTAGGAGCTAATGCAAAAGCAGTAATTAGCAGTTTTAGTGGATTTTTTATCAATTCAAAAAGGGAAGTACAGCAAATTTTGAGCAGCATATTTAATCTGAATATAAGCCTAGGTTTGGTATCAAAGACCGAGGGTAGAGTATCAGAAAAATGTATATCTGAATACGAAAAAATAAGAGAAGAGCTACGGAAAAGCAAGTATTTACATATAGATGAAACAAGCCATAGGAACCAGGGAAAGAAAGGTTGGAGTTGGGTAGTAACGAATAAAACAGCAACACTTATGAAGTTAGTTGGATCTCGCGGAAAGAAGATATTAAAAGGGCTATTGCCAGAGTATGATGGAATAGTTATAAGCGATAGGTATGCTGCGTATAATTACTTTAATCGTGAAAACAGACAGATATGCTGGGCCCATTTAGCAAGGGACTTTGAAAGGTTTTTTTACAGTAAAAATGTTGAAGTGAGCAGAATTGGCGCAGCATTAAAATCGCTGAGCAACAGGGTATTTGTGGTAGATAGAGCACGTAAACAAAACCTGATAGACAATTTAAGATTTTTCCGGTTAATGAGGAAGATTCGAAAAAGGGTGAAACATTTTTTGCGAGAGATAACAAGGGTTGCAAAAGGAACTCAGGCCTCGAGAATGGCTGCCAATATACTACGTTCTGAAGATATGATGTGGAGATTCGTGCGCAATCCTGATCTGATCGAGACAACCAATAACCTTGCAGAACGTCAGGCTAGACGGTACGTCATTTATCGTAAAAATAGTTTTTTCACTTGGTCAGAACGTGGAGAAAAGTTCATTGAAAGAATGCTTTCGATATTTTTGACTGCACGTTTGAATGATCAGAATCCTGTCCAGAAACTACAGAATTTAGTCGCTATTCCTGCCTAATTGGGAATATTCCGTGAACGGTTACGGCTATCGAAGGAGTATGATTTACTCACAACATCCACTGAGAATTTCATATACCTAGCTATGAGTAGGGTTATGTTAAAGAGGGAATATGCTTGAATTTACTAGTTTCCGGACAACCTCTTAGTTTTGTAGATAGTATTTTAGAAAGAAGGCTTGATGGTGCAATAGGTTATTTCTTAAATGAGTGTAAAAAGCAAGATAAGCTCGAACGTCAATACTTAGCAAAGATATTACAAGTAAAACTGCCAGTTTTTGATGAAATTAAGGAGAATTTTAGCAGGATAAGCGGTACTCATAATGCAGATCAATACAAAAATCCCCTGGAATTTTTATATTCAATCTTAGAAAGAAAGATAAACTTAGAAAATTTGCCATACTTATCTCTTGCTCTTGAGTTTGATTACAAAGATTTCATGGATCATATTAAATTGTATATTGACTCTGATGAAAGTATTCAGAAGAAGTATACAGAGAAAACAATAAATTTTCTGAAAGGCTTGAGTGTCGGAAACGGCGGTCTGATTGATTCAGCGTTGGGAGACATGACAACATGTGGATTTTTGCAATCTTTTTTCACTCATATTGCTCATCATGCAAATATTATTGAATATACTAAATCGTCTATCAATGAGATCTATAAAGATAAAGGTCTAACGTGGCTAGAAAGAAAAGGTGTTCTAATATCTAGGGTTTTAGAGATCCTCACTTCTGAAATGTCAGAAAGATTTAACTCTGTTTTATATGATAAGATTGGTGGTGATACATACATTTACTCAAATGGCATTTTTGTTGACCTAATTAATTATGTTGTAAATAGAGCCGGGGAAGGGGCAAAAGAGCTTCCACAGGTTAATAAGCTATCTTTTCTTAAGATGCTTGTGCGTTTTGTCGGCTTTTCCGTAGAAGAGAATAGGAAATTACCTTTTACATCTGAACAACTCAAGACAACACTGGAACTTGTTAAAGGTATATTAAATGAGCAACGTAAAACTACAATTGCAGCATCAGAGAGTATAGATTATTTATTTATACTAGGAAAAGCAGGACTAAAGTTAATTGATGCTGAAAAAGAGCTTCTAGTGATTGATCCTGCAGGTGAATTTGAATATAAACTTTCAAGCGATTACATAAACCAAATAATAGACCTAATTAAGTGGAGAAGTGAACATCCTAATCAATCTAAAAGTGAATTTCTCGAAAAATGTTATGAAATTCTAGAATTGAGAAAAAATAACTTAAAAAGAAGAGGATCTGAAAGTAGCTTACAAGAGTCAAAGAGATTTAAAGCAGAAGACTGTTTGCCACAGAGAAGCAAAAGAGAAGCAGAAAGTGAATGTCAATTCACTTGGAAAGATGTGGATGAATTCAATACAGAAAAAGATGAGAAAAGAGATTTGAGTAAGATTAAGATAGATAGTGAAAAGTTTCTTAATTACATTAAAGATCTGCAGCAGGAAAAGCAGAGTCAGCTAATTCAATTGGCCAGTGGGGTAAAAATTACTGGTGAATCTCAAAGTTTGGTTAATAAGCTGATTAGTAATCAAAAAGTCATAAGTCATCTCTCTAGAGTCGGGAAAATATCCGGTATTGCTATGCATGGAATGATGGCTAAAAATGTTTTGGCTGACTTTTTAAATGGAGATTATCAAGGTGTAGCAATTAATGTTGGTTTTATAGCCGGTGGTCAAGGATTTGCTAAAGTTGCTCAAGCTGCATCTATGAAAGGATTAGAGATAGCTTCAGAGGGAAAGTTATTACTTGGTAGATCTTTAGGAGCTGCCTCTCCTTTTCTTGCCCGTGGTACTTCTGCCTTTGTTGTCTATGATCTAGTAAATCAGGTAAAAGCATTTAAAAATGGTACTGAAGAAGCATTGGTTGGCGTAGTAGGAGATAGCATTTACCTAGGAGTTGAAGCTGCAGAGATTGGTATAGAAATCGCTGAAGCTTTTGAAGTATTAGAAGGAGTGTCCTCTGTTACTGGACCTATTGGAGCAACAATTGGAGCTGTAGTATTTGTTGGTACTGATATTTATATGGCAGTGAAAAGAGTTGATAAAATTGATCAAATTATTCACTTAACTGGAAAAGAGAAATTTGTTGAAGGTTTATGTGCATTTATAGGTATGCAACCTGAAAATCATATACAAGAGTTACTGCAAGAAAAACAAGTTAGCAATCAATTAGCAAGGCAAGGACTTGAGTATTTAAAACAACATAGCGATATTCAAAGCTATGTCTTTCCTACTGGTAAGTCAGTTGTAGATTCTTGTCGTAAAGTACCATATAAGACAAGCGAATGCAGTAGTGGTGGGTTGGGAGGTAGATGTTTAAAAACACATACAGTTACACGTTATGCTGAGGAATGCACAACTAAATTTGAGGTAGATTTAGACAGTACAGTACAGCTTGATAGAAAAAGAACTGATATAAAATGGAGCAGAGCAAAGCCAGATAATCCAAGAGGAGGTTATTTATTCTGTTTACCACAAGGAAATTATAGTTTTGCTCCAAGTTATGGATCTTATTTGTGTAAAAATGTAATTGGCATAACTGACTTATCTACTAATAAAACAGGAAATTATACTCTAATTAACTTAGGAGAAGGTGAAGATTATGCAAAAGGATTTATAGATAGTCCGAATATCTTTGTAGTGAATAATGGATCTAAAAGATATTTCGGTGGTAATAAAGACGATATATTTATTTTACAGGGAAGCTCTATAACAGGATATTTTTATGGAGAAGGTGGAGTGAATACTTTAGATCTTACATCATTTGCTCCAGAAGAAGGATCTATAGACGTAAAATTACATATAGGACAGGTTGAAGATCATTATCGAAAAAACTTTTTCGGAATGAGTGGAATAAATAAGTTCTTAGGTAGAAAAGCTAAAGCAGATCAAGTGTTTATTACATGTGATAGTGATGCTAGTGATATTAAGTTCGTGGATGGCCAAAGTGGTAGTGAAGAGTTTGTAGATCACATAAACATACATGACAAGGATTGCGCTTATGAGATGCAAGTAGTGGTAGGGCCTAATACCGTTATATACAATCGAGCATTGGAAGGAGATTTTCACTATATTGTACCATATGCACTTGGTAGCACTAAAGTTGATTTCATTTATACTGCTGAAGCGTTGAACTTAAATAATACTTTTGCATTTGAGTATGAACCTGCTCAGATAAAGAATGTCGACGTGAGAAATATAAATGTACTAAATAAGACTTCACATATAATTACGTTCAATTTTTCACCAATGTCAGACAAGGAATTTAATATAACAATCTCTGGTGCATCTAATCCTTCTTATAGACTAGGTAATAATACTGAAATAAAAGTAGGAAATAAGGGCAACTTGTATATGCTTGAGAACACTAATAAATCAGTTGATGAAATTATAAAGGATTACTTGGTTGTAGCAAATCGACTAAATAGAATGTCATTCTTTATACAATCACTGTTAAGTAATGAAACAGTTGCAATAGGAAGTGGAAATTACGAGGTAATACATAATAATCCACTACAAAAGAGTCATTTAGTGGGCAATGGTGGTGAAAATGTATATGTAATTGACTCTGAAAGCAAAAAGTTTGAAGTTGCTATACCTGAAGTGATTATTTATGACCTTGATATAGAAAGTTCGGTAGATACGATTGACCTGAGAAATTTAGTAAGGCAGGTAAGAGGTAAACTCTCAAATCAAGATCATTTTCAATTAAAAGTTCTAAAATCTGCAAATGATTTGTTATTAAAAGCAACAGTAGTTGAAGTGAAGCCAACAGAAGATTCATCTGTAAGCAAGATGAGAAAACATGAGTATTGTACTGTGAGATTAAAAGATGGGGTTAATTGGTATAACAAAACTCATGTGATTGTGGATAATGCTCCTATGAAAATCAACCTTGATAATAATGAGTGGAGTTTGAAACCACAGCCTTTGATGTTTGAAAAGGATAAAGAAGTTATTATTGTAACAAGTCAAGATATAGAAGAAAACACTGAACTAATAACACCTAGAAGAGCAGGAAACTATAGCTTTGTTAGTGATCATGGTAGTGATCTAATAGTAACGAATGCTTTTGATGTTAATGTAGCTAAAAATGATCTATGTACGATAGTATTAAGTAAGTTTTATGAAGAACTTAAAATGTCAACATTATCAATAAAGTTTGCTGATAAGGAAATAATTCTAAAAGAGCATCAGAAAGAAATAAGTACTGCAAGAGATGTGAATGTTGTGAAAAAAGAACATAAGGATCAAGTCTATAATGGTGTCTTCAATCATACAAAAAGCAGTCCAGAAGTTATTATGTTATCAGACCAACCTGTAATGCATAGACATAGGCATAGTAGACACAGAGAGCAAATTCGTCATCGTCGTAGTACAAGTAGCGGTATTAGGTCGACTGGATGGATAAATGATTTATTTGGTTGGGTAAGAGATTCTGTAGGTGGGTTGTTAAGTTCTAAATCTGTGGGAACATCAAATACTACAAGTTCAATCTCGCAAGTTGATGCGCAAATAGATGTGAATAGCACAATAATGTTGCTTGACTTATTGATTAGAAAGGTTACGGGTCGAAAGTATATTTCTACAGTAGATCAGTCTATATCTTCACTGGAGGCACAGGGTTATGCATTAAATATTACAAATAGATTTGAGAAAGTGTTGAATAAAACTGCTATTAAGTCAGGAATATCAGTGACAAATCTAAACTTTGATCCTGTGGTAGTGCAATCAGCTATAATTGGAAAAATAATAAATGGAAAATTTTCTGAAATAGCAAAAACCCTATATTCATTTGCAAAAGAAGCGTGTCCAGAGTTTAAACAAACTGATAAGTTTCTAGATCATTTAAAGAGTAACTTAGAAGAAGTTTTAGCTAAGGAAGAAACTATGATACTACAGCAGAAAGTAGAAAAGCCTTCTAAAGTTTTAGGTCAGGAAGTTTCAAGGAAAGTACAGTTATCTAAAAAGCCGGATACATTCTTAAATGGAACATCAGTGGTCCAAGGAATAAGCAGAGCGATAAATTGAGGGGACTATGTGGTCTTTTCTGCCTGCAGCTGTTTGATCTCACCGAAAGAAAGACCTGTGGTTTGTGATATGATGTCAGTAGAGACTCCAGCACTAAGTAGATTTTTAGCCACAGCTATTTTAGCTTGTTGTTCACCCTCTGCTATACCTTCAATTTTACCTTTTTCATGGCCGATTTGGATGCCTTCTTGTCTACCTTCTTGTCTACCTTTATGTTTAGCATCATCGAGTTTTTGTTCCAGGATAGCAGCTTCTTTCTGTAAATCCATTACTCTTTCTTCATAAGCCACTAGGTCCTTCTCGTTCCAATGAAACTTATCTAACTCATCATATGCTAACTTTATTATCGGTGATTTTTCTGCTATTTTTCTTAAATCTTCATCGGTCGTTTCTTCTGCATATTTGAAGAAAAATAGCCAACGATCTACTACATTTTCTAGCTGCTCTTCTCTATTCTTAGGAAACTTTGGCAGCTCAATGAAGATAAATTGAAAATCTTTTAAATCATGCTCGTTAGTTTTTTCATCTCTTATGGTATGGCTAGATATATAATCAGGCTTATCAGGAAATAAATTACAATTGGAAATAGCAATAAAGAAAACCTTCTTTAAATCAATGTACTTACCACCTTTATCAGCCTGCCTTGAGTAAGCCTTAGCAGCATATAATTGAGCCCGTTTTTCGAAGCCTTTATCACGAGCGAGTTGCATCTCAATCACGTATCTGGCCCCAGTTGAATCTCTGCACAGAACATCAACAATACTCTGCTTATCAGAGGCAATTTCAGGGTCCATAATGGTGCTAAGGAATTCGACTTCTTGTATAGTATTTATTTCAGTAAATCCCAAAATATCATTCAAAAAGTGAATAAGAATATTCTTATTTTTTTCAGTACCAAAAATTTTCTTAAATGTTAAATCAAGCTTAGGATCTAAAAATTTTGAAAGAGCCATGAGAAAGTAAGATAAAAAGCATTAATAATTATACACAATTATGAAGAAATATTCAACTAAAATGCAAACATTTTGTATATCTTTATTTGGTAGTATTAACCTGTATAATATTTATGGCAAACATCTCAATAAGGTATCAGATAGCACAAAAAGTAAGGAGCTGGAGGTTAAAGCGAGGTTATACTCAAAAAGATTTAGCGGGAAAAATTGGCGTAACGTATCAAGTAGTACTACAATATGAAAAAGGAACACGTAAAATTTCGATTGAGAAATTGTATGCTATAGCAGAAATGTTATCGGTTGGCATCATAGATCTTATTCCTGTATCAAATGAGAAAATCTGCCTTAAAAATGAAGAACTAAATTTAATAAGAGAATATAAAAGGATTGGCGGTCAGGAGTTACGTAGAATGTTTTTTTTACTGACCAAATTTATTCAAGTTAGTGAGAAAAGTAGTAAAAAAGCAGAGAAAGTAAAAATTGCAAAGGGTTTGATTAAAGGAGGAGTTTCTGTTGAGATTATTTCACAAACAATTGGCCTCTCTGCTGATGAATATATTGAAGAAAAAATGGGTTCCATATACTACCAAATAGGCAAAAAGATAAAGGAATGGAGGCTAGTGAGAGAGTATACTCAAAAGGATTTAGCAGAGAAAATGAATACAACACGTGACGAAATAAGCAACTATGAACAAGGAAGAACTGCTGTTCCACTGGGAAGATTATATGAGATAGCAAAGGCGTTATCGATTAATATCATGGACCTACTTGAACTAACAGAGGATGCAGATGATAAAGTGGTACCTAATTTAATTGAAGAATACAAAAAAATTGAAAGCCAAGAACTACGTTATGCACTAATGAAATCTCTGTTTGAAAGCATACAAATTTGCGAAGAGAAAGTGAAAAGAGCAGAAAAGATGAAAATTGCAAAGGATTTAGTGAAAGGAGGAATTTCTATTGATATTATTTTGCAAGCGGTAGGCATCTCTTCGAACGAAATTCAACAAATTTAAAATAAAAAATCATTATATATGAATATTTTCACTTCTTGATGAAAAAATAAGTAAAAAAGATTGAAAAATTGATTTGACTTCACTCGAAAGCTATGGCCTTATGCCAATGCTGACAAAAAAACAGCAGTAAATATATAAAAACATTTTGTTATTAGTGAAGGGTAAATTATATGAATAAAAGTAAAGAGGAAATAGAATTCAGAATATTAGAAAGCAAAGGCAAAGCACTACTTGATCGTGAAATAATGGAAACGTTTCTAAGTGCAGTGCATGAAAGGCCACAAGCTCAGGAAATTGCTAAAAATCTGGTGAATACTTATGCAGGAGTAGGAAGGATTTTAGGTAGAGAAATGGATGACCTGAAAGTTATAGAAGGAGTGACTGATTCTGCAGTAGCAATGATTATGTGCGTTAAGGAAACACTGGAAAGGGTACTGAGAGAAAAGCTTAAGAGTGAGCCAATAATGGACTTACAAGGGCTAGTAGAGTACTTAAACGTAAGTATAGGTCATGCAGAGAGGGAATGTGTAAAAATACTGTACTTGAATAAAAGGCGTCAACTAATTGGAGAAGAATCCTATATTGGTGAAATGGAAAAAGCACCAGTGTATATAAAGGAGATTACAAGAAAAGCATTAATAAAAAATGCAACATCAATAATAATGTCACATAACCACCCTGGGGGAAGTTTAGAACCTTCAGAAGAAGATCAAGCAGTAACAAAGAGCTTAGCAGCAGCATGTAGTACTGTAAGCGTTAGATTATTTGATCATATTATCATTACAAGTGGGGGCTATTTTAGTTTTAGAGAAAGTGGATTGTTATAGCAGAAAGTATTTGCAAATCTACCCACTATGATTTATAATGAGTAATAAAGTATATAATAACTGTACACTTAGAAAGTATATTTAATAGCGGAGGCTAATATGAATAATAGAATAATTGTACCTTTTAGTGATAAAGAGGGAGGTGTTTACGAGTTAAACGTTGATCTTGATAAATTGTCAAAAGGTGAGATGTTAAATGCTATTGTAGGAATTGGTCGTACTAAAGACACCTTTGTAAGCAAAACTAATAAAGCTAAAAAGCCTGGAGATAAAGAAATAGTACCTTTCCCTGGTAGAGAAGTTCGCGAAAACCAAATCAACTATGGGAAAGGATTTGACTATATTTATGGCACAAAACCTTTGAGTAATCAAGCAGATTATCCAGAAGGGTTAAATCCATTTGCTTCAGCTTTGCAAAAAATAAAGCCAAGTGCAGAAAAGTTGAGCTGGCTTAAAAGTGCTGTGGTAAGAGCAAAAAGTCCAAATGAACTGCACAAGGCTGTAGACGAAGCACTAGCTTCTGGAGCAAGGCTAAATGCATGTAATGATGGAGAATGGAGCTTTGCAGAATACATGATATTAGGCACACACTTTCACAGGTTAGAAAAAGATGATCGAAAAAAGATAATGCGTAAATTAATGCTAAGTGGTGCAGAGTTTCATGATACTCTACTGCAGAATAAACTGATAGGTGAAATCTATAATGAGCTACAGCCAGAAGTTCAGCCACAGATAGATAAGAGACTAGAAGAACTAGAGAAAGCTGGCGAAAGTGCTATTCAGGAAGGAGCTTTAATAGATCTAGAAATAGATAATAGGACGTTTTTTGTGGAATTTTCTGAGAACAGTAAAGTAGAAGTTGCCAAAATACTGGAAGCAAACAGAAAGTTAGGAAGTAATATTTTAAAAATTGGTAATGATGCAGTTGAGGTTAAAAGTGAGAAGGGAGGTATAAGAAACTATACCGATATTTCAGATGGCAGCTCTGTCATGTTAGAATTTCCTACGAGCATTGGTAAGCTAAATATTGTATTGTACCAAGAGGCAGATCAGGTGCAAGTGAGAGTAGAAAATAAGGAAATGTGGGCTGAGTTACAAAAAAGAGACGAAGAAATAGGAAAAAACTGCCTTTTTGGGGGAGTAAAACTTCAAGAAGCAGTAGAGAAAGGTAATTTCACTAGATGTGGCATATGGAGTGAAAAGTATGCTATAAAAGAGATTAGCAATGATGAAGTATTGTCTCCGTCTTCATGGGTAAATAGGGTATGTGGAGGTAGTAAAGAAACCTTTCGGGAACTTTAATGCGTCTACAGGCAACTTTAAGGTTCCAGAGGTTTTTTTTACCATTATATCTGGAGCCTTTGAGCTATAGTATAAAATATTATATGTATGGTTCTTTTTGTGGAAAAAAGTCTAGATTATAAAGTGGGAGAAAAATTAAAAAGTTGGAGGTTAGAGCGAGGGTATACTCAGAAAGATTTAGCTGAGAAAATTGGTGTAAAGTATTGGGTGATACTGCAATATGAGAAAGGGAATCGTAGAGTTCCAATTGAAAGGTTATATGCTATAGCTGAGGCACTATCAATCAGTATTACGGATCTAATTCCTATATCAAAAAGCTGTCTTGAAGATGAGGGAGAAGAAATATTAAATCTAGTAAGAGAATATAAAAAGATTAATGATCAGGAGCTACGTAAAATATTTTGTTTACTAACCAAATTTGTTCAAGTTAGTGAGAAAAGTAGTAAAAAAGCAGAGAAAATAAAGATTGCAAAAGGTTTGGTCAAAGCAGGAATTTCTGTTGACGTTGTTTCGAAAACAATTGGTCTCTCTGCTGATGAATGTGTTGAAGAAAAAACAGGTTCTATCTACTACAAAATAGGAAAGAAGATAAAAGAATGGAGGCTAGTGAGAGAGTATACTCAAAAAGATTTAGCAGAGAAAATGAATACAACCCGTCACGAAATAAGCAACTATGAACAAGGAAGGACTTCTGTTCCACTTGATAAATTATATGGAATAGCAAAGGTATTATCAATTAACATCATGGACCTACTTGAACTCACAGGAGATGAGATAGAAAATGAGCTACCTGATTTGATTAAAGAATACAAAGAAATTGAGAGCCAAGAACTACGTAATGCATTAAGAGAGTCTCTGTTTGAAGGTATAAGGATTTGTGAAAAAAAAGTGAGAAAAGCGGAAAGGATCAAAGTTGCAAGAGATCTAGTAAAAGGAGGACTTTCTATTGATATTATTTTGCAAATAGTTGGTTTATCTGCTGATCAAATTGGATGAAAATTTATTTCTAAATAAGGTATATATGTTTGTTTCTGTAAGAGATGTTAGTCCTATAAGTTACAAAATAGGGCAAAAAATGGAAAATAGCAGGTTAATGCGAGGGCATACTCAAATAGAATTAGCAAGTAAAATAGGTTTAACATACCAAGAAGTGAACAGCTATGAAAATTGTAAGTTAAAAATGTGATATAAAAGAGATAAGAGGGAAAGATAACCCTACTCACTATAGGAATAGGGCTATCACGGGCGTGTGCGACCGAATGAAAATTGGTATTACAACCGTAGCCATCAAGGTACACTAGCCCTATCCCTCGATACGTTTGAATAGTTGTGTGGGACATATATGTGCACCCGTTTACAATCTTAAATTAATTAAACTATCGAGGTTATTATGATTGCATCTTATCAAAATTTTATTGGCATTGATATTGGAAAATTCAAAAATGTTGCTGCAGTGTACAACCAAAAAAACACTATCAAGTTCAATAATAATGATGCTGGTTGGCAACAATTGTTTCAAGAATTTTCAAATATTCTACCTAATTCTTTTGTAACTTTAGAAAATACAGGAAAATATGAGCTTGGTTTAGCACGTTCTCTTGTTGATATGAATGTTGCTGTGCATCGAGCTAATACTCGTAAAGTAAAAAGTTTTATCATATCACATGGAACTTTAGCAAAAACTGATCAATCAGATGCAAAAGCCCTTGCTCAATATGGTTTTGAACGCTATAGTGCTCTATCTCTATTTGTGCCTATGTCAAAAGAACAAACTGCCTTAGTTGCACTCTGTCAACGTCGTGATGACATTACGCAAATGAGAACTCAAGAGAAATGTAGGCTTGCAGCACCTGAAAACGACTATATAAAGGAAAGTTGCCAAAAAACAATAGACTTTTTTACCAATCAGATAAATGAGTTCAACGATGCCATACAAAGAATTATTGATAAAAAT
The DNA here is from genome assembly GCF_947251755.1 of Wolbachia endosymbiont (group A) of Philonthus cognatus. Lineage (NCBI taxonomy): Bacteria > Pseudomonadati > Pseudomonadota > Alphaproteobacteria > Rickettsiales > Anaplasmataceae > Wolbachia > Wolbachia endosymbiont (group A) of Philonthus cognatus. The sequence goes on along the minus strand of NZ_OX366388.1, from coordinate 846,242 downwards.
CCAGAGTTACAAAAGCGTCAAAAGATCCTGAGAACAGTGCCAGGAATAGGTCTCAAGCTATCTCAAGTTTTTGTGTGTCTAATGCCAGAACTTGGCTACCTAAACAAAAAAGAAGTTGCAAGTCTTGCTGGGGTTGCTCCACATCCAAAAGAAAGCGGTAAAACTATTGGTTACCGAAGGATAACAGGTGGTAGAAGCAATGTTCGTGCAAAGCTTTTTACAGCTGCTATGGCCGCTGCAAGATCTAAATCTGCACTTGGTGCTTTTTACTCTAATCTTATTGGTAGAGGTAAAAAGAAGATGGTAGCTATAACAGCTCTAATGCGAAAAATCATAGTAATTGCCAATGCAAGACTTAAAGAAGCAATTAATATGAAATAAAAAAATCTGCATAGAAAATAGGTTAACGGATATGTGCGTCTACACACATTTAAAGCACATATTCGTTAACCATAAAATCTAAGCAGTGGTTGCTGTTTGATATAAATTTCTTTCTGTATAAACTGGGATCTTTGTTGCCAAAATACATTTTTCAATTGAATAAAAATGCAAAATTATGAACAAATGAGACTAAACTCAAAAAATTTTAAAAAACATAGTTGATTGTAAAAGAGGAATATTCTGAATTTTTAGAGCAATTAAAAACTTTTATAAAACTATGGGAGAATAGAGAGAGTCCGGTAAATGGAATAATAGATTTGTCACATTGGCAAGAAAATGTGAATTTTAAGCTAGACAAAGAGAATGGTATAGTTGGAGTAATTCACAAGGCAACACAAGGGCTAAAATATGTGGATTCAAAGTATGCGAAAAGAAGAAAGAAAGCTGAAGAAGAAGGATTACTCTGGGGAGCATATCATTTTGGCACAGAAGGAAACGGCAAGAATCAAGCTGATCATTTTCTAAAAACGGTAGGCGAAAGCAAAAATACCATACTTGCGCTGGATATTGAAGAAAACAAAAGTGGCAAAAATATTGCAGTTAAGCAAGCTGAGGAATTTGTAAAGAGAGTTGAAGAAGTAACAGGAAGATTACCCCTAATTTATGGCAGTAGCTATTTTCTTAAGGATTTTGCCACACCAACTTTGACAAAATGTCCATTATGGATAGCAAGCTGGAGAAAAGAGCTCACATTACCAAAAGGCTGGAATGATTGGATTTTATGGCAATATACTGACGGTAAAACAAATCCAGAGCCACATGAAGTAGAAGGAATCGGAAAATGTGACAGAAATAAATTTAACGGAACTTTGAAAGAATTAAGAGAATTTTGGTTAGTATGATGCTGAAAAATTTCAAACAACTATTTAGTAAGCCAAAAATCAAAAGTTCTGCTTGGGATGCGTCAGGCTCAGGAAGAAGAGTGATGTATTGGCAAGGAGAAACAGGAAGCATAAATAATTTACTTTCTCAGAGCCTTGGGCACTTACGTAGCCGCTCTCGGGATATGGTAAGAAAAAATCCATATGCAGCAAATATCATTGATACAATAGTAAGTAACTCTATTGGAACAGGAATAAAACCACAATCAAAAGCAAGAGATGGAGAATTTAGAAAGAAAGTGCAAGAATTATGGCTAAAATGGACAGATGAAGCAGATAGCTGTGGAATAAGTGATTTTTATGGATTACAAGCTCTAGTATGCAGAAGTATGATAGAGGGAGGAGAATGTTTTGTACGTTTAAGAACGAGAAAGCTGGAAGATAGATTTTCTGTGCCATTACAACTGCAAGTACTTGAGTCTGAACATTTAGATAATAAAACAAATCAAACTTTAGGAAATGGTAATGTAATAAGAAACGGGATTGAGTTTAACAAGCTTGGGCAAAGAGAAGCATATTACCTATTTAAAGAACACCCTGGTGAAGGCTCGTTTGGTGAATCAGTGAGAGTGCCAGCAAATGATGTTTTACATATTTATAGACCATTAAGACCTGGGCAAATCAGAGGGGAGCCTTGGCTTTCTAATATACTGCTGAAGCTTTATGAGCTTGATCAATATGATGATGCAGAGCTGGTGAGAAAGAAAACTGCAGCAATGTTTGCTGGATTTATTACGAGACTCGATCCAGAAGCAAATATCATGGGAGAAGGTGAAGCAAGTGAGCAAGGAGTAGCACTATCTGGCCTGGAACCTGGAACAATGCAGCTTTTAGACCCAGGAGAGGACATAAAATTTTCAGAACCATCAGACGTAGGAGGAAGTTATGAAGCATTCATGAGACAGCAACTGAGGGCAATAGCAATAGGTACAGGAATAACATATGAGCAGCTAACAGGAGATTTAACAGGTGTTAATTATTCATCCATTCGAGCAGGGCTGATAGAGTTTCGCAGAAGGTGTGCAATGTTACAGCATAACGTGATAGTGTTCCAGTTTTGTAGACCTATTTGGAATAGATGGCTAGAATTAGCAGTGCTTTGTGGAGAACTGAGTATAGATGAAAAAGTAGTAAAAGCAGCGAAAGAAGAAGTAAAATGGATACCACAGGGATTTGATTGGGTGGATCCACTGAAAGATCAGCAAGCACAACAAATGGCAGTAAGAAATGGATTTAAGAGTCGATCGGAAGTAGTATCAGAAATGGGTTACGATGTTGAAGAAATTGACCAAGAAATAGCAGAAGATCAAAGACGTGCAAGCGAACTGGGCTTAAGTTTTGATTCTGAGGTTACTGCAAATCAAGAGGTGATATGAAACAACAATGGCTAAACAGATGTGTAATGGTAGAACCAAGGAGTTTTGAGTTACTGTCACTACAAACAGGAAAGCAGCCTATCTTTAAAAATATAAAACATGCAGTAAGAAATAGTGAAAGAGGAATAATACCGATACATGGCATTTTAACTAAAAAACCTGGTGCATTTGATGAAATGCTCGGAATGACATCATATGAGCAAATAGAAGAACAAATTACACAAGCATTAGCAGATAGTAGCATAGAGACAATTATACTGGAAATAGATAGCCCCGGAGGAGAGGTAAACGGTATATTTGACCTAGCTGACTTTATTTATGAATCAAGAGGAAAAAAGAGGATAATAGCGATAGCAAATGATGATGCATATTCTGCTGCGTACGCTATAGCCTCTAGCGCTGAAAAGGTATTTGTGAGCAGAACCTCAGGAGTAGGAAGCATAGGGGTAATTGCAAGTCATATAGATCAAAGTGGATTTAATGAAAAATGTGGAATAAAATATACCACAGTATTTGCAGGAAGTAGAAAAAATGATTTAAATCCACATGAGCCAATGACGTCTGAAAGTCTGGAAAGCTTACAAAAAGAAGTAGACCGACTATATGAAATGTTTGTGCAGCTAATAGCGAGGAACAGAGGTCTTTCAATTGAAAAGATTCGATCAACGGAGGCAGGGCTATATTTTGGCGAGAGAGCAATAGAAATAGGTCTTGCAGATGGAATTACAATTCTTTCATCTATTAATAAAAACAGGAGTATTACTATGAATGAACAAACTACAACTGACCTAGAAACTGATAATTTAACTAAGTATCGTACTGAAGTTCTTGAATTAATACGTTTATGTAACTTATCACGAATGCCAGAGAAAATAGAAGAATTTATAGAGCAAGGCGTAAGTATTGAGCAAGCCAGGGAAGTTTTAATGGAATTACTTGCAGAGAGAACGAAAAAGACAGAGATACTGAGTGCAATACCGCAGAATTCAGGAGAAGAGTTGATGATGGAGGTAGCAAGGACTAGAGCGCAATCAAGTATTTAAGTTTTTTTATAACCGCCGCGTACAACAATTACAAACATGGCGGTAAAACTAAAGGGGAAAATAAATGAGGAAATTTTATGAGTTGTATAATCGAACAAAATAATCTAGGTGACTTATTAAAGTATGAGGCATCAAGTCTATATTCAAGAGACCAAATAACGGTAGCCAAGGGACAAAATCTTAAACTTGGTACAGTTGTTGGTAGTGATAAGGATAACATGATTAAGATAATAAATCCAACTGCAACAGATGGTACACAAACAGCAATAGGTGCGATAGTAAGTGATGTAAATGCGACAGAAAATGCCAAAGCAGTAATCATTACACGTATAGCAATGCTAGCAGATCATGCAATTGTGTGGCCAACAGGTATCACTGAAGAGCAAAAAGCTGCAGCAATAAAGCAACTTGAAGGACGAGGGATCATTGTCCGCAAGGGAGTGTAACTTAAATTAATAAGGGGAAAAAAGAATGCAAAATCCATTTACGAATACAGCATTTAGCATGACGGCACTAACAAATGCGATGAATATATTGCCGATAAATTATGGACGTGTTGAAAATTTAAATTTGTTTCCAAGTAGGTCAGTAAGATTTAGACATATTACGATAGAAGAACACAACGGAGTGTTAAGTTTACTACCAACGCAAGTACCCGGAGCACCAGCAACAGTAGGAAAAAGAGGAAAAAGAAAGGTAAGAACATTTACGATTCCGCACATTCCGCATGATGATGTAGTGCTGCCAGAAGAAGTACAAGGAATAAGGGCATTTGGATCAGAGAGTGAACTTAAAGCGCTTGCAGATGTAATAACTGATCATTTGCAGCTAATGAGAAACAAACATGCAATAACATTAGAGCATTTGCGAATGGGAGCGCTAAAAGGAATAATTTTAGATGCTGATGGGTCAGAATTATTAAATCTGTACAACGAATTTGAAATAACACCAAAAGTAGTAAATTTTGCCCTGGGAACAGCAACAACTGATGTAAAACGTAAGTGTCTGGAAGTATTGCGGCATATTGAAGACAACTTAAGTGGTGAATATATGACCGGGATTCATGCACTGGTAAGCCCTGAGTTTTTTGATGCACTCACTTCTCATGCTAAAGTAAAAGAAGCATATGAAAGATGGCAAGAAGGAGCAGCGCTAAGGAATGATATGAGGTCAGGATTTACGTTCTGTGGAATCACATTTGAGGAATATAGAGGGCAAGCAACTGATCCTGAAGGAACCGTGAGAAGATTTATAGAAAGAGATACAGGTCACTGTTTTCCACTAGGAACAGCAAGTACATTTACAACATATTTTGCACCAGCAGACTTTAATGAGACAGTAAATACTCTTGGACAGCCACTCTATGCAAAACAAGAGCCAAGAAGATTTGATAGAGGAACTGATTTACATACGCAGTCGAATCCATTGCCAATGTGCCATCGTCCGGGAGTTTTGGTAAAAATTAGTTCTAGTTGATGAATATAGGAAAATTATTGGAAGATTGTTTTGAGCATTTAGGAGTGAAAGCCACATATTGTAATAAAAATAAGGAGGGCATTCGTAGAATAAAAGTGCTAATTAAACGTCCTGAGACTACGTACTCTCTAGGTGCAGATGGAGCATTAACTCAGCAAATTGCTTCTATAGAAATACGTGATCAGGACGTTACTTCCTTTAGCATAGGTGATTATATCAAGATTGAAAAAAGGTTCTACAAGATTTTTGAACCACCGTTAAAAGATTCTTCGAGTGAAATATGGAAAATTGAGGCAATAGAAAGTGTTTGATATTAAAATTAGTAACAATATTAATGAAATAGTCTACAATATTGACGAAAAAGAGCAGAAAGTAAAACTGGCAGCTATAAAAGCACTAAATAGAACAGCACTATGGTTAAAAGCGCAAGCAGCTAAGGAAATCAGTGAGGAAAAGAAGATAAAATTAAGTTTGATAAGAAAGAGATTAAGAATTTTTAAAGCAAAAACAAGCAGATTAGAAGTGTTAATTAGAGGAAATCTCTACGACATTAGAGCATCGACAATTGGCAAAATACAAAAAACAAGAAGAGGATCGAAAGTAGGAAAGCATGAGTTTATAGGAGGATTTGCAGCAGTTATGCCAAAAGGAAATAGCGGTATGTTTAAACGTGAAGGAAGAGCAGCATTGCCAATAAAGGAAGTTAAATTGTCACTCGAACCTGAGGCTTCAAGGATAATAGGGAATCTTGTTAATTATGAGGTTGAGGAAGTGTTTGAAAAGTTCTTTGAACGTGATATTACAAGAAATATATGAATTTTAAAGATTTGCATAACGCAATCTGCACTACGCTGAAGAAAGAAATACCAGCAATTCAAACTTGTGAAATTTATCCATCGATAAGGAAAGAATTATTAGCGCCAGCGTTATTTGTAGAGCTTGTGAGTTTAGAATCGGGAAAAGATCCAGGAACAGAAGAATTAGCACTGAAAGCAAGATTTGAAGCACGAATTGTGATTGATAGCACAATAGAAAATGCAGCTATTATTGTCAGAACATTAGCTGCTGAGGTGGCAAAAGTTGTAAACAAAAATACATGGAATATAAAAAATGTTTCACCAGGAGAATTTATCTCTGCAGAAATTGACGGATTTAGACCCGAATTAGATGCATATTTGGTGTGGATGGTTGATTGGAGTCATCAGCTTCATTTAGGTAAATCGATATGGACAGAAAATAAGATTAAGCCACATACGATTATAATAGAAGAAAATGTTAGAGAGTAATTTTGCTATTTCAGAGCTGCAAAGAAAGTTAGCAAACATTGTACGAATAGGAGTTGTAAAAGAAGTAGATTATGAGAAAGCAAAAGTAAGAGTGAAGATAGGAGAACTTTTAACAGATTTTCTTCCATGGATAACTTCTAGAGCAGGAGAGGAAAGAAGCTGGCTACCACCAAGCATAAATGAACAGGTAGTAATATTGTCACCATTGGGAGAGTTATCATTAGGAGTAGTACTTCCTGGAATATATCAACAAAAGTACTCTGCACCAGAAAATAAAAAAGAGGTGAGTAGCTTAACATTTCAAGATGGAACAAAGTTGTCATACGATAAAGATAAACATCATTTAGAGATTGAAGTAGTAGACAAAATAACACTGAAAGTTGGGGGATCAAGTATAGAAATGACAAAAAGTGGAATAAAACTGAAAGCAGAAAGGATCGACTTAAATTGAACAAAGGAATAGTGAGGTTAGGAGACTACTGTGGAGAAGCTATACCACATTTCTGCATTAGTGGGAGTAACAATGTTTTTGTAAACGGTAAGTCAATATGTAGACAAGGAGAAAGTTTTAGTGAAGGAAAAGTAATGATTCAAGGATCAAAAACAGTGTTTGCAAATGGTCTTAGTGTAGGAAGAGTAGGAGATATAGTTTCATGTGGTTTTAAAGTAATAAAAGGCAGTGAAAGCGTTTTTGCAAAATAGAAATGAAGGGTATGGATGCTAAAACAGGAAAAGCGTTAGAAGGAATAGAGCACTTAAAGCAATCGATAATTGATATACTGACCACTCCAGTAAACAGTAGAATAATGAGGAGAGATTATGGGTCAAGATTATTTGAATTGGTGGATAAGCCAATAAATAGAGATTTAACACTTGAGATATATGCAGCAACAGGAGAAGCTTTGGAAAAATGGGAAAAGAGATTTAAGTTAGAAAAAGTAAAAGTTGAAGGAGTAAAAGAAGGGAGAGTAACATTGAATTTAGAAGGTGTCTATCTTTCAGAAGGCAAGTTCATAAATATTAGTGGAGTAGTTGTTTAGAAATGCAAACATCTAATATTATTGAAAAACTAAGATATGAGGAAATATTTTCGAGAATGAAGGAAGAGTTAGTAAAGCGAGATGCAAGTTTTACAGGATTGGTAGAAAGTGATCCAGCAATGAAGGTATTAGAAGTAGCAGCATGGCGAGAACTTTTGCTTAGAGAAAGAATAAATGAAGCAGTAAAGAGTAACTTACTGAAATTTGCGACAGGAGAAGATCTTGATAATTTGGCTGAGTTTTATGGAGTGGAAAGACAAAAAGAAGAAGAGGATGAAAGATTTAGAAAGAGGGTAAAAGCAAAAATAGCAGGTTGGTCAACAGGAGGAAGTAAGGAATATTATAAATATCATGCACTGTCAGAAGATAGTAGAGTAAAAGATGCACTAGTAGAATCACCTATACCAGGAAAAGTACAAATTTCAATCTTATCAACACAATTATCCACAACTGGCATAGTGTTAGAAGAGCTACTTGAAATTGTAAGAAAGCAAGTTACTAGAGATGATATAAGGGTTTTAACCGATACAGTAACAGTAATTGGTTGCAATATTACGGAAATAGATATTCACAGCAGAATGAGCATAAGTCCTCTGATATCGAAGGAGGAAATCAAGAAGCAATTTATTAAGAAGTTTGAATTAGCAAAAAGATTAGGGTGGAGTGTAACAAGATCGTGGATAATAGCGAATCTATTTGTAGATGGTGTAGAAAATGTGGAATTAATCGAGCCAAGAGAGGATGTTATGGTGCTAGGTAATGAGTGTGCAGTGCTTGGCTACGTCAAGTTAGATAGGATTTAAAACGTATTTTTTTGTTTTGTGGAATCGTAAAAGTTTCATCAGTGAGGGGATTGCGTGCAATAAGTGGTTTAAGGTTTACTGGATAAAAATGACCAATGTTAGGGAGACGAAAGTATTGATTCTCTTCCAGGAGTTGTAACTTGTTTTTTAAAGTATCGATAATATGGTCAAATATTATGGAAAGTGTTTTCGATATTAAGAACATCTTTATTTTTGATCAGTTCTGCAATGATCTCTTGCTTACTCATAAGCTACCTAAATAAAGGAAATTAAACCAACTTGAAAGAAAAGACAAATGAAAAATTTATTACCACCAAACGTAACAAAGCAAGAGCGAGCACTGGTTGATGCAATCGATTACAAAGTTGATCCAAGTTGCATCAGGGGATTTAAATTTAGTCTTAAAGATGAAATACTGCCGTGGATAATAGAAGAATATGGTTTAGAAGAGATATTGCGCTGGGTAAAAGATAAAAGAAAAGCCGTAGTAGAAGGAGTAAAATTTCAAAGACTGAGAGGAACTCCAGCATCACTAAAAATAGCACTAAAATGGACAAATATAGAAGATATTACAATTATCGAAGAACCACCTGGCAAGCACTTCTTTGAGCTGCAGATAGGTATAAAAGATGTTCCAAATGACTTTTTTGTAGATGCAGTAGTAGAATTTGCAAAGCTGTCATTGCCAGCAAGATCGCGGCTAATGAGGATGTTTAATGATTACTACAACGTTGATAGGTTTATTTTAGATGAAAGTTTTTTTGGAAATTTGTTATCGGATTACTCAGGTATAAAGGTTGAAAAAGATGGACCAGTACTGTCATTTGGTAGAAAGAACACATTTGAGCTAAAAGTCTTGAATTCAAGTTTCAAGTTTAGTACTTTTCGTGTTCATTATGAGCAAGCATTTAGTAATGACATATATCGCTTAGATGTAGCAGTACTTGGAGAAACAGAGCCTCACACAAGAGATTACAAAGGCATTTATGAAAGAAGTCATCAGTGGTATAACTTCAAAGCCCTGTATCCTCTAACTCAAAGCTTATTACCATCGATTAAATTTGCTAAAGCGCAGATAGTATTATCGGACAGTTGGAGATTAGGAGAAATAAATGCATGCTTTCCGGTTGGTAGCACAGAAGAAGAAGGAAATAAATTTCTATTGGGAAGCGATAAACTTTCAGGGCAATATTGGAATCTAAAACACAAGCCAATTTTAGAAAGATTCAGCATTATCCATCGTTACAAAGTAGAAAATTATACAGATCAGAAGGTCAGAAAATATGTTTTAGCAGAACACAACGTTTACTATAAAAATGATTTGGATTCAGAGCAAAAAGACTCAACACACGAATTAGAAAATTACATTTTAGTATTTTATCCAGGAGTACTGAAGTGGCACGAACATCGACATTTGCACAGAAGTTGGAAAAATAGTCAAGTGATATGTGTAATAAGTTAAATACTTATATTTAGATCCTCATATATTATATTAATAATAGGTTAAAATATATGAAATAAAAAGAAAAAGACTTGCTTTCTCATGCTAAAAAAGACATGACTTGAATAGCAGCAGGTAAATATAAGAAATTTGTCTGGCGCTAGAAAAGCTAATTTTGTGAGGTAAGTATGAAGTTTAGCAAAGAAAAGAGAGAATCTTTTAGTAAGTTTTTTAAAGAAGTATCAAGTAACGGGTTTAAAAACATTAATAAAAGAAATGAAGAAGGAGAGACGATATTACACCAAGCAGTAGAAATCTCCAATTACAAAACAGTGAGGTTATTAATAAAAAAAGGAGCGGAGATCAGTGCAAGAGATAAAAATGGTTATACGCCACTACACTGTGCAGTATTTGCAAAAAGCTTAGAAAATGTAAAAGCGCTGCTAAGGTCGGGAGCAGAAGTAAATGCTACTCAATATGTCAGTGGATGTACGCCACTGCACTCTGCATGCAAGATAGCAGCGAAAGCTGAAATAATAAAAGAGCTAGTAAAAGCAGGAGCTGTAGTTAATCAGCTGAATAAGTACGGTTCAACACCAATGTATTACATATGGGAAAGTGAAAAGTATTGTTTATGGAATAGTGGAGAGAATGAAAAGGCAAGTAAATTTCTGAGAGAACAAGGTGGAGTAACAAAAAGTAGAGAACTGACGTGCTATGGAATAGAGAGGCTAGTAGGAGAAATAGCAGACATGTTGAATGGGAGCTATATGCCGGAGGTAAAAATAATAGAGATAGGAGAAATAAGGAAGAGAGACAAATCGCTAATAAAGAAAGAATGTCAAAATTTAGCAAGCAAGATAATCAGCCAAGTGAATGAGATGATAGATGAGGCAGAAAATGTAGTAGGAAAGAAGGCTTAAAAAAGGGACTTAATTTTAAAGAAAGGTGGGGGTAAATTATGGTAAAGCTCGGTAAAAAAGAGGAGTCACTATTAGAGGACTCATTTAAAAATATTTATGAAAGAGACGAAAAAGGAAGAACAGTTTTGCATTATGCAGTAGAGGTAAAAACAGTGGAGTTATTAGTCGAAAAAGGAGTAGATGTAAATGCCAAAGATGTAGGAGGATATACAGCACTGCACCTAGCGGTAACGGAGAAACGTCTAGAAATCGTGAGGGAATTGATAAAATCAGGAGCAGACGTAAATGCTGAGGAATATGGAAATAAATGCATACCTCTACACCTTGCGTGCATGGTAGGTGAAAAAGAAATAGTGGAGGAGCTGGTAAAAGCTGGAGGAGAAATAGAGCAAGCGGATAAATTTGGAATGACAGCGATGGATTATGCAAAAAATAGTAAAGAGATAACTGAGTTATTAAAGGAAGAAATAGACAGAATTGAAGAATTATTTAAAAAAATGAGAACCGTATCGGAAAGCACAACTGCAGTTGGCAAAGGAAGGGCTAGACCAAATTTGAAGGCTGTAGCTGATAAAAGTTGGTCTTTTTCATAAGAGTAAATGGATTGATGGAAAAAAGGAGTGGTAAGGCTCCTTGCACTACAAAAACATTTGCAGGAGAAACTATGAGAAAAAGAACATTAACTTGCCGATACGAGCCAGATGAATTAGCGGAACAACATCTAGCAGAAGCCTATGAGCTGTTACTTAGGTATGCGGTAAAAAGAAAAAATGAAAAGGAGATAAAGAAAAATGACAACAGTGGCCTTATATGCAAGAGTTTCATCGAAGAGTCAAGCGCAGAACAATACAATAGAGAGTCAAATTGCCGAGCTCAAGCATAGAATTGCTGCAGATAAGCATGAGTTATTGAATGAGTATGAATTTAAGGATGATGGGCTTAGTGGGTGGAGTTTAGAACGTGAAGGTTTAGATGCATTACGTGATAAAGTAGGAGAAGATCAAATTGATAAAATTTATATTCATTCACCTGACCGATTATCAAGAAAATCTGCACATCAAATGATATTGCTTGATGAATTTGAAAAAGCAGGAGTAGAAGTAATCTTCTTAAATCATAAGACTGAAAATAATCCAGAGTCCAAATTGTTATTGGGAATGCAAGGATTAGTGGCAGAATATGAGTGTACAAAGATTATGGAACGTAGTCGTAGGGGAAAACTCCATAGAGCAAAAAAAGGCTGTGTAAGTGTAATTGGCATTGCACCTTTTGGTTATAATCGTATAAAGCATGTAGATAGAGAAAAGACAAAGTTTGAAATAAATGAAGAGGAAGCAAAAATAGTAAAGCAGATATTCATGTGGGTAGGGCAAGAGAGAATAAGTATAAGGGAAGTGATACGTAGACTAAGAGATAAGTCAATTAGAACAAGAACTGGAAAGAAGGTGTGGTGTCCAATAATAATTTGGAAGGTATTAAGAAATCCAGCATATAAAGGACAAGCAGCGTTTGGTAAATTAAAGAGGGTTGAAAGAAGAGAAAGAAATAAACAAAAGGTTTCTATCTGTCGCACAGATGAGGACAGCTGGATTTATATACCAGTACCAAAAATAATTGATGAAGGGTTATTTAATAAAGTACAAAAGCAACTGGATGAAAATAGAAAAAGAGCAAGGATGCAGAGAGAGGGAGGAAAAAAGAAATATCTATTACAAGGTCTAGTTGTGTGTCAAAACTGTGGATATGCGTATAGTGGTGCACAATGTGGAGTTGAGGGAAAAAAGTTTAGCTATTATCGCTGTAGTAGTACTATACGTATTACTGATGGTAGGGAGAAGTGTACTAATAAATTGGTCCGTACAGATATGTTAGAAACAGCTATATGGGAAAAAGTGAAAAATTTACTAAAAAACCCAGAGATAATAAAAAATGAGTATCACCGTAGAATTGCAGAAAATAAAAATGATGAATCATTAGATAAGAAGTTTGCAAGAAGGGAAAATCAAATAAAACAAGGCATCGAAAAGTTAATGGAAGACTATTATAGTCAAGAAAATGTAGGAGATAAAGGATATATAAGTGAGGAAGAATTTAAACAGACGATGAAAAGAATGAGGGAACGCTTAAGAGGGATAGAAGAAGAGAAGAAAAAGGTAGTTGATCAAAAAGCAATAGAGAAGGGAATGAACCTTATCATCAACAGTATAAAGAGTCTTTATACTAGTATAAAATCGAACTTGGAACAGCTAGATTGGCAAACTAAGCGTGGTATCATTAAAGCATTAGTAGAACGAATTCAGATTAGTCATGACCAGGTAGAGGTGGCATTTAGAATCGAAGAACCAGCCCAGGATGGAGAGATTTTTAATTTGCAACATTGTACTGGACGTCATGATAAGGGCGCTGGCGAAGGGTGTCAAGTAAGTTTTTCGTTTCTATAGCTACTACCACGATTGTATAGGTAATTCTTCACTTATAATAATGATTCAAGCCTTCAGCTCCTCAAATACCTCACTTGCTCTATTTAAAACAGAATCAGGAAAACCAGCAAGTTTTGCTACATGTATTCCATATGACTCATCTGCAATGCCTTCAATTACTTCATGTAGAAAGATAACCTCTCCGTTCCACTCTCTTATTTTTACACAAAAACATTTCACGTTCTTCAAGTATTTGCTTACTTTAGTTAATTCATGATAATGAGTTGCAAAAATGGCGCGGCACTTATTTACATTGTGAATATGTTCAATCACCGCCTGTGCAATAGATAATCCATCATACACCCCTGTGCCCCTACCAATTTCATCAAGTATCACCAAGGAACGGTCCGTTGCCTGATTTACTATCGTTGCTGTTTCGATCATCTCTACCATGAAGGTAGAATAACCAGCTGTTATATTATCCGTTGCGCCAACCCTGCTGAATATCTTGTCAATCACTCCAATATGTGCACTCTCTGCTGGCACAAATGACCCCATGTGAGCTAAAATTGCAATGAGAGCGTTTTGCCTCAAGAAAGTGCTTTTTCCAGCCATATTAGGACCAGTAATTAGATGTATACCAGCTAAATTGATGCTATTTGCAATGAATTTATCGTTAACTTCAACCACTGGATGTCTTCCGCTACAGATATTGAACTCTTTGCTGTCATCAATAATGGGTTTTACGTAATTATTTTGCACTGCAAGCTCTGCAAATGCGGTTCTAATATCAAGTTTTGCCAAAGCATTTGCAGCAAGAGCAATTTTTTCAGACTCTTTAGCAACTTCACTACACAGTTCACTAAAAATTTTCATTTCTAAGCCGATTGCAGCATCACGTGCCGTAAGAATTTTATTTTCTAGTTCTTTCAATTCATTAGTAGTGTAGCGCATGCTATTTGCTAAGCTTTGTCTATGAATAAATATATCCGAAGTTATTTTGTGATTTGCCGACACTTCAACGTAATAACCGAGTATGTTGTTATGTAATATTTTAAGTGCGGCAATACCAGTTAGGTCGCGATAAGATTCACGGAGTTTGGTTATTAGTTTATTACTATTATTTAATATGTAGGATAACTCAGATAATTCTGAGTTGTATTTTGAGTGAATAAATCCTCCTTCTTTCACGGAACTGAGGTTATTATCAAGTATAGCACTATTTAACAGTTCAAATAGGTCTTTATGATTGCCAAGGCTTTTATGTATTGTGCTTAGTTCACTTTCGTCACTACTTATCACCTGAGTAGTAGACACTGGTTCCTTTTCTCTGGTCAAGCACTGGAATGACATCTGAGAGTTAATTTCTGATTTTTCACTTAAACAATAATTATGCAAGGTAGACAGAAACTCAGACAACTCTAAAGTTTTTCCTAGGCCTATTTTTAATAGGTTCATATCCTTTGGTGAACCACGCCCTAGTATTAAGCGCGATAAAGACCTTTCAATATCCGGAATGTTAGATAATATCTCTCGTATTTTTCTGCGTGGCTCATGATTATTTACAAAAAATTGAGCGGTGCTGAGCCTCAAATTGATTGCCTTGGAGCAAGCAAGGGGTGAAGCGAGCATTTGTTTGAGCAGGCGTCCACCAGAAGCTGTAACTGTATGATCAATAACTGAAATTAGTGAACCTTTCTTTTCACCAAATTGAGTTGAAAACAACTCAAGATTTCTCCTTGCTGAAGCATCAATAAGCATGAAATTTTGTTGCTTATAGGTTTTTGGGAATTCAAGCCTTGGAATGGAGCCCCTTTGTGTTACTCTGACATATTCAAGCAGTGCACCGCACGCCATGATCTCTACTTTGCTGAAATTTCCTATACTCCCAAGTTCCCTGATTTTATAAAACTCGCATAACGTTCTGTGAGATTTACTATACTCAAAAAAACTCTGGGCGTGTTGTGTAATTGATATTTTATAGTTTTTTAAAATCGATCTAATTTTTTCGTCCTCAGTGAGTTTTTCAGAAATTAATAATTCTCTTGGTGATATACGCAACAAATCACTATCTAGAGCTTTCAAACTCGTTAAAGTGTGAAAAAATTTTCCCGTCGATAAT
This sequence comes from Wolbachia endosymbiont (group A) of Philonthus cognatus, assembly GCF_947251755.1. Classification (NCBI taxonomy): domain Bacteria; kingdom Pseudomonadati; phylum Pseudomonadota; class Alphaproteobacteria; order Rickettsiales; family Anaplasmataceae; genus Wolbachia; species Wolbachia endosymbiont (group A) of Philonthus cognatus. The sequence continues at coordinate 830,990 of NZ_OX366388.1, read as the reverse complement.
TCAAGCCAACTAATAGCATATTCGTCATTTTGTTCAACTATGGACGCGAGATAATTATTGCTTTTATCCTCCAGTAGTGAATCTTCTATAATTGTACCTGGAGTTACAACTCGCACTACATCACGTTTTACTATGGATTTATAGCCCCTCTTTTTTGCTTCATCAGCAGTTTCTAATTGGTCACAGATTGCTACTTTGAATCCTAAATCTATTAGCTTGTGTAGGTAAGATTCACTACTGTGTGCTGGCACTCCACACATTGGTATTTCTTGCCCACACGAATTACCTCTCTTAGTGAGCACTATATTCAGCAATTTCGCAGCTTTAATAGCATCATCGAAAAACAATTCATAAAAATCTCCTAGCCTATAAAATAGCAGATGATCTTTGTATTGAGCTTTCAGGTTCAAATACTGCTCCATCACAGGGGTGTTTTTTTCTTTTACGAAGCTCATAATATTTTTTAATATATTGTATTGATAAACGTTATTATAGATTATATTGCACATGTGAATAACATAAATTTTAAATAGGTGTATAGAGGGGAAAATTTAAAACAATTAAATTTCTTGGATCCAAGTAGTCAGGACACTTGGATGACATAAAGAGTAGGAGTATTTGATGACAAAAAAACAAAAAACGCAGTTGTCATTCCAGCGCGTGACGCTGGAATCCAGAATATCCTAATTACAAGGTTTATTATTTAGTTTGAAAAATACTATAGCTTTTTCTATGTAAGTTGTTGCCCTTCTTTATCATTTTTACCATTTGCAGCACCAACAGATATTTCAGAGCTAACAGTGCTAATAGTTTTTTCTATCGCTTTAGCCTGTTCATAGTCTTGACTCAAAAAATACATGGCCAGCCCAACAGCTATACTAGCAACAAGAACAGATGCTATCATTACACCTAGTATCATACCACCAGAAAGACTTACTGCAACATACACACCAGCTCCAAGTACAACACCAAGAAAACCACCAATCATTATGCCAGGCACTAAACTGCCTATCATAGCGCTTTCTTTTTTCGTATGAGCTTGTTTTTTCATACTTTTAATAAGCACTTCTTTTGTTTTTCCTTGAGCTAAATCTGAAGGAATTTTATTATCCGCGTTTTGTATCAAAGGATTTGCACTATATGTAACAAGAAGGGTGGTTATTTCTTCAGTTTTATTACCTATAACTGCATGATGTAGTAATGTATTTCCCTCTTCATCTTTAAAGTTTATATGAGTACGAAATTCTTCATCTAGATTTCTTATTGGGTTGTTTTTTGCATATATCCCAGATTGTATTGCTCTATCTAAGCATTGTATCACTTGTTCTAGTGATTGCTCGCCAGGATTTTGTATAAAATGAAGCAGAATTTCGTGTACTATCGCTTCCTTTGTAGTTTTTGGGCATCGTAAAGCGTAATTAAATGTCTGTGTAGTAATAACTTCTTCTTTTCTTTTTTTAAGAACAACCCTTAAATCTTCAATCGCCTTTTCACCATCTTTTATTCCAAGAATTATTGAATCCAAATTATTTATCATGCTATCCTCCTTGGTTTGATTGCATTACTCATTAATAAATAATATAATAAATCCTGCTAAAAGTCAAGCAATTAATTAATAAGTTAATATAATCCTCCAAAAGGAGCTCCTTACTTTTTGTTCAGCATGTCCATTGGATCAGACTCTTTAAGCTTGCTGTTTGCTGAATTTATTCATCACAATAGCTACAATGTGCTATCGAAGTTCTCTGTAATCTTAGTTGGTTCTTCTAGAATATTCAAAATATCAGTTGCACAATAAACCCGATCTCTCTTTCCTTGAGAAGTTTGTGAAACGATGCCTAAATCTTCAAGCTTTACGATTGCTCTTTGGGCTGTTGTAAATACGACACCTAAGTTTTCAACCACTTTCCTTATAGTAAAGTAAGGGTTTAAAGACTATTAACTAAATCATTGTCCCATTCAAATTTTGGTGGCAAGGGGCTTGGTATAAATGCCTGATAACCAGCGAATACTTTGCCTGATGGTGATCCTTTAATATACATTCATTCAACCGAGCACACTATTTTTATAGTATATATTATTTTCAAATAAAGTCAAAAATGAAAATAAGGCTTTATCTTATTTGCGTGCATGAAAATAAGAAACTCTCTTATTATTGATTTTGCTCAAAAACGAAAATAGAAGAAGCTGCTGAACTTTATATATCCTGTTTTTCTGGAGAACTGCTATAAAACTTCTGAGTGAAGTCACTTAATTTTTACACATCTATTGTAGAGTAAGAAGAACCGAATTTGAAACAAAAATGCTAACTGATGCTTGGACTTTACTGACACTTACACTACTTGAAACTATACTTAGTGTAGACAATTTAATCTTTATTTCTCTAGCAATAGATAAGGTACCAAATGCGCTGAGAGAAAGAGTGCGCCTTATGGGCCTTGGATTAGCACTATTAATGCGTTTTGTAATACTATTTTTTACATCATCTATATTATCAATGCAAAAACCTATATTTCACACTGCATCAGCAAGGGATTTACTTATGATCGCAGGGGGATTATTCCTTATTGTTAAGAGCTCTATGGAGTTACGGGATGACATCTTTGTATGTAAGAAAAATAAAAAGAAAGCAAACGTTAAATCAAAATTTTTTTTAGTTGTGCTACAAATTATATTAATAGATTTAGTTTTTTCGGTTGATTCGATATTAACTGCTATAGCACTAACTTATAACATGGTAATAATTGCTACAGCATTTACATTTTCCATGCTAGCAATGCTGTTTTTATCAAGTTATACCGCCCAGTTAATCAAATCTAACCCAGGGTTAAAAATAATCGCCATTTTATTTGTTTTACTTGTCGGTGTGTACCTCATACTTCATGGATTTCATATAGAATTACCAAAAGGATATTTGTATTCTTCATTTATGTTTGCACTGCTTGTGGAAATTATAAGCAAAATAAAGAAAATTAACCGTCATACCGCGATTCATTCGCGGTATCTCTAGATCCAGCTAACAAGCAGCGGGATCTTTTTGATTTACTCCCACTCAATAGTTGCGGGTGGTTTAGAAGTGATATCATAAACAACTCTATTTACTCCGGGAACATTATTAACAATTATACTGCCGACATTGCGTAAAAAATCCCAAAATACTAGCAAGTGTTGATCCTTATCTTCAAATGGAAATGCATCGGCTGTCATACCATCAGATGATGTTACAGCCCTTAAAGCACAAACATATCCATACGTACGACCATCTCCCATAACGCCTACAGTTTTTATTGGTAATAATACAGCAAAAGCTTGCCATATCTTATCATATAGATCGTAATTTTTCATCGTATTAATATATATTTCATCTACTTCTTGCAATATTTGCACCTTTTCTTTATCGACTTCACTTATAATCCTCACTGCAAGTCCGGGTCCAGGAAATGGATGTTGAAATATTATCTCGTCTGAAAGCCCAATTTCTTTTCCAAGTAGCCTTACCTCATCTTTAAAGAGGTAACGTAAAGGCTCCACTAACTTCAGATTCATCTTTTCTGGCAACCCACCAACATTATGGTGAGACTTAATTGTACTAGTGTTGTCTGAGGCATGCCCTGACTCAACTACATCAGAGTAGATGGTACCTTGCATCAAAAAATCCACATCACCTATTTTTTTTGCTTCTTCTTCAAACACTTCAATAAAAGTGTTACCGATAATTTTTCGCTTTTCTTCTGGATCAGTTATTCCCTTCAACCTACTCAAAAATAAATTTGATTTATCAACGTAATTTATCGGAATCTCTTTCAACATAGCGATGGTTTGGTTCTTGCGTAACAACCCAGTATCGATAAAAATACAGTTCAATTGTTTTCCTATAGCTTTATGTGTGAGAGCCGCTGCAACGCTTGAATCAACCCCACCACTTACTGCAGCGATTACTTTTTTCTCTCCTACTACATTTTTGATTTTTTCCTTTTGCTTCTCAATAAACGACTTCATTGTCCAGTCTCTTTTGCAATTTGCAATATCCAAGAAGTTAGAGAGCAATTTACTGCCATTTGTTGTGGGCTTAACCTCAGGATGGAACTGAGTACAGTAAATCTTCCGCTGTTCGTTGACAATCATTGCAATTGTTTGATTTATCACACCTGATGCGATAACAGTAAATCCCTGTGGTATAGTATCAACACTGTCCGCATGGTTCATTAATACATCCACTTCAGAATTAACATCCCAGGTATCCTTTACAATGGGGGATTCTTTTAGTATCTTGATTTTAGTTCTACCAAACTCCTGTTTGAAACTCTCTTTTATTTTTGCTCCAAAATAATGACAAATGAGTTGCTGTCCATAGCATATTCCAAGTATAGGAACGTTTGTTGCCTCATTAAGTTTTATAATTTCATGTACTACTCTACTTGTTTCAGAACAATCATCATTTACAGATTGTGGTCCTCCAGAGAGAATAAACCCATTGAATTTTGATATTGTTTCAAAACTGATGTTGCTTGGAAATATCTCACAATAAACACCCATTCCTCTTACTTGTCTTGCGATAAGCTGTGTAAACTGTGAACCAAAATCAATAATGGCAATTGCTGACAATTTGCTCCTCCATATTATTTAAAATGATATCTGATAATAAAGAAAATAATGGAGTAAGTAAACCAAGACCTGTTTAAAAGCTTTAACGCGTGGTACAAGTTAGCTATATAGCTAATTTTCCTACACCATACCGCTACGACGCTAACACGTAGCGGGACGACGAGCTTATCGTCATACCGCGATTCATTCGCGGTATCTCGGCAATAGATCCCGCTAACAAGTAGCGGGATGACGATTGTCGTTTAGCCATAAATGTTTAAGAAATTTACCAAATGAAAAAAAAGGCAAAAGAAGCCCCGTGGTTGGCTAATTACTTACATTATACTTTCAAGTATGGCGTTTTTTTATTCTAAACGCTTAATAACCGCGATTTAGCTGCTTTTAACTTGCAACTAACCTACACCGCAAGTGTTTAAGAAATTTACCAAGCAGGAAAAAAGGCAAAGAAACCCTAGGGTAGCTAGCATTCAAATTCTCCCTTGTCAATTTGACGTTTTTTGCTGTCTTAAACGCTTTGTAAGCTCGTTTCGGCTTATATAGGTAAAAACCTAAAAATTTTTAAAGACATGCGATGCACGTAGTGCGAAAAATTAAACATGAGACGCCAAATACCCTAAGTTTTTTGTCATTAACCTGCACAGATTGCGAAGATAAATAAATAACTTCAGTATCATGATAAGGGGGCTGGCGGAGTTTGTCAAGAAAGTTTTTTCGTTTCTATTCCCAATAAAAGTGCGTTATATGGTTATGCAAGAAGTCTATTTACCCATTTGCTTAACTTTCTCTCTACTTTTTTGAGTAAGGCCGCTATTGGCATGACAGACATTCATCGTAGTCAATATCTGTTTTTTGTTGCAATATTTCACTTTTTTTGAATATGTCATGCGAGACCTTATCGGCTCTCTGCATTGATTGTGATCTGCAGTAATATAAGCTCTTCAATCCTTTTTTCCAAGCAAGCATGTGTATTTTGTGCAAGTAACGTTTATGTACGTTGGCAGGTAAGAACAGATTTACTGATTGAGATTGACAAATATACGAAGTTCTATTACTTGCATGTTCTATAATCCATCTTTGGTCAAGCTCGTACGCTGTTTTAAATGTCAATTTTTCATGCTCACTAAGAAAATCTAAATGCTGAACGGAACCCTCGTTTGTTGAAATTGAAGACCATATTTTATCATTGTCTTGATTTTTTTCTGCTAATAGTTTTTGCAAGAATTTATTTCGCACTACAAATGAGCCTGTAAGTGTCTTTTGTATGAATACGTTTGCTGCGTATGGTTCTATTCCAGGGGAGGTATTACCTGCAATAATGGAGATCGAGGCAGTAGGAGCAATAGCGAGTTTGTGTGTAAACCTTTCCATTAGATCAACTTCTTTGGCATCAGGACATGCTCCCTTTTCTTCTGCTAATTTTTTAGAAACTATATCTGCTTGCTCGCGTAAATACTTAAATATTTTTTTATTCCATTGTTGTGCTGTTACTGATTCAAAAGGAACCATTTTGCTTTGTAAAAATGAATGAAAGCCCATCACACCAAGACCAATACTGCGTTCTCTGGCTGCAGAATATTTTGCTCGCTGCATTTCATTCGGTGCTTTATTTATGAAATCTTCCAATACATTATCAAGAAAGCGCATTATATCTTCTATGAAGAGTTTATTGTCTTTCCATTCTTCGTAGTACTCAAGGTTTACGGATGATAGACAACACACAGCAGTGCGTGACTTATTCAGGTGATCATAACCTGTGGTTAAAGTTATTTCACTGCATAGATTTGACATCTTGATGTCTAAGTTGAGCTTTTTGTAAGATTCTGGCTTATTGTTATTTGTTGCATCAAGGAAAATAATGTAAGGTTCTCCAGTTTCAACTCTTGCTGTTAATATTTTGATCCATATATCCCGCGCTTTTACAGTTGAAATAACCTTATTGTTGTGAGGGCTTATTAAATTCCATTCTTGATCATTCTCAACAGCCTGCATAAATTTATCTGTTACTATTACAGCATGATGTATATTTAACGCTTTGCGATTTGGGTCACCGCCTGTTGGCTTGCGTAAATCTAGAAACTCTTCTATCTCCGGATGAGATACAGGAAGGTAGACTGCTGAACTTCCTCGCCTTAGGGATCCCTGACTAATTGCAAGCGTTAGAGCATTTTGCACTACAATAAATGGAACAATTCCTGATGTTTTGCCGCTACCCTTTACGCTTTCGCCTATTGAGCGTAAATTTCCCCAATAACTACCTATGCCTCCTCCACGTGCAGCAAGCCAAACATTTTCGTTCCATAGATCAACTATTCCCTGCAAGCTGTCTTCGGTTTCATTAAGAAAGCAAGAGATAGGTAACCCTCTCTTAGTGCCACCATTGCTGAGTATTGGTGTTGAAGGCATGAACCACAAGTTGCTCATGTAGTCATAAAAACGCTGCGCATGTTCTTTATTATCAGAATAGTAATTAGCAATACGTGCAAAGAGGTCTTGATAACTTTCATTTTCTATTAAATACCTGTCTGATAGAACTGCTTTTCCAAAGTCGGTTAATTTGCTGTCCTTTGCGTAATTAATGGTAATGTTATTCATAAAGTTCCTTTTATTCTTTTATTATATATAGATACTTAAAAGTCATTTTGAGCGATTTTTAAGTTAGGTTTTTCGGACTTTCTTGTTGATGCTGTAATGCAAACAAGATACCGTCAACCTGACTGCCATATATTTTACAGTAACTCATATAACTTATTTGCATATTTATTTCTTTTGCAACATGTTGAACATAACTTTCTGAGTGACGAAAATAGTCTCCTTTATTTACAAAGTCAATACCTTCACCTTCCTTTCTTCTTATTAAACATACAATAACCCCTTTTTTGCTCGTAGATCTTTTTGCTAATTCCAATTCTTCTTGAAAGTCATGTAGATAATGTAGCACTTCAGCAAAGATAATTACATCATACTGCTGGTTTTTCTCTTGTTTAAGAAACTCTTTCATTTCCATATGTATTAATTCATTGTAAACAGGCTTACCTTTTATAAAGCATCCTCTTGCGATATTTAGCATTCTACTTGAAATGTCAATTCCTGTTATATGGTTTCCAATACTATTTATTTTCAAGAAATGACCACATATTCCAGTTCCACAACCAAGGTCGAGTATATTGAGCTCAGAAGTGGAGTTGTTGAAGATTTTTGTAATTATCATGTGTACAAGTTCATGCCCTCTATATTGTTTGGCAATCAACCAATGCTCAACAAAATATTCACCTGTGTAATCAAAATATTGTCTTATGAGGTTTTTTGGCAATTCTGTAATAGGCGCTGAGTTTGTCATTTTTTTTATATAGTAAGACGCCTCCTCGTGGTCATTATCTAATTTTAGTGCCCTTGTTAAATAATTATAAGCTTTGTTAGTATTCCCTACCGCAAAATGACACCTTCCGATGTTATACCAGACTATAGGTAAATGGGGGTAAAATATGCTAATTAACCAAAATCGTAACTTTGCATCTGATATGCTACCTTTATAAAAGTGATATAAACCGATTTCAATGTTGGTGTTTAACAGGTTCTTAGATTTTTTAAGAAGCACTGTCATTTCTTTATGAAGAGTATTATATTTATTCACAATGAAGTGTTTTACTTTCTTAATATTTAATACGCCAATGAGCTTAGACATACAATTTAAAGCAACGTTTTTTATAAAAGAGAGATTACTTTTCATACGTTAGAAATACTCCGAATGTTTATTATCATTTTTAGGCAATTGATTTTAACACATTTTATCTTACAAAATATCTTTTTTATTAATTTTTACTGTATATATAAGTTTACCACATATTTCTCAGATTATACTGTTTAGGATTGCTAGTATATTGTTGTTGATAATATAAGTAAATGTTTTGTGCAAAAAGGCGTTGACATATTATTTATTAGGTTATAATATATAAAAGATTAATTTAGTTTTTAGATGTTTGACAAGTTTTATGGTAGAGATTAATTTAATCTCAATTCAATTTTAATAATATTTAACTCTGCATATTCTGCATATAGTCGGATAAATAAATTATTAAGAGCACTTGATGGATGCCTTGGCGTTAAGAGGCGATGAAGGACGTGGCAGGCTGCGATAAGCTGTGGGGAATTGTCAACAAATTTTGATCCGCAGATTTCCGAATGGGGAAACCCAACTAGTTTAGCTAGTTATTACGTACTAAGTATGTAAAGCAAACTTGGTGAACTGAAATATCTAAGTAGCCAAAGGAAAAGAAATCAACCGAGATTCTGTTAGTAGTGACGAGCGAAAGCGGAAAAGGCTAGTGATTTAAGAATAAGAATTAGAATACTCTGGAAATAGTAACCATAGAAGGTGATAGTCCTGTATAAGTAGAAAGTTTTTAAATCCTTGAGTAGAGCGGGGCACGTGAAATCCTGTTTGAATATGGGGGGACCATCCTCCAAGCCTAAATACTCCTTAACGACCGATAGTGAACAAGTACCGTGAGGGAAAGGTGAAAAGAACCCCGGGAGGGGAGTGAAATAGAATCTGAAATCAAGTGCTTACAAACAGTTGGAGCTCTATATCAATTTATTGATATTTAGAGTGACAGCGTACCTTTTGCATAATGGGTCAGCGAGTTAATCTATGAAGCAAGCTTAAGCCGTTAGGTGTAGGCGTAGCGAAAGCAAGTCTGAATAGGGCGTTTTAGTTTTATGGATTAGACCCGAAACCAAGTGATCTAGTCATGACCAGATTGAAGGTGTGGTAAAACACACTGGAGGATCGAACCAGTTAATGTTGCAACATTATTGGATGAGTTGTGATTAGGGGTGAAAGGCCAATCAAACTTGGAAATAGCTGGTTCTCCGCGAAATCTATTTAGGTAGAGCGTTGTATGTATGTTGTTGGGGGTAGAGCACTGGATAGACTAGGGGGATTCACCGTCTTACCAAATCTAACTAAACTCCGAATACCAACAATTAATTATACAGCAGGCACACTACGGGTGCTAAGTCCGTGGTGAAGAGGGAAACAACCCAGATCACTATCTAAGGTCCCAAAATTACAGCTAAGTGGGGAAGGAAGTAGAAAAACCATTACAGCTAGGAGGTTGGCTTGGAAGCAGCCATCCTTTAAAGAAAGCGTAACAGCTCACTTGTCTAAATAAGTTTTTCTGCGCCGAAAATGTACCGGGGCTAAAGCTGTATACCGAAGATGTGAGTGCTTATTGATTTCGATCAATAGGCGCGGTAGCGGAGCGTTCCGTAAGTCTGTGAAGGTGGTTTGTGAAAACTGCTGGAGATATCGGAAGTGAGAATGCTGACATAAGTAGCGTAAAAGAGTGTGAAAAACACTCTCACCAAAAATCTAAGGGTTCCTACGTTAAGTTAATCTGCGTAGGGTTAGTCGGTTCCTAAGGCGAGTCCGTAAAGGAGTAGTCGATGGCAATTAGGTTAATATTCCTAAACCTCTTAAGTGTGACGGGTTTCGTATTTGTATAGATCTTATTGGATTGATCTATGCTTAAAAGAAGCTCCAGGAAATAGCACTTATATTTATGAGGCCGTACCGCAAACCGACACTGGTGGATGAGTAGAGTATACTAAGGTGTTGAAAGAATGATGTTGAAGGAACTCGGCAAATTATACCTGTAACTTCGGAAGAAGGGTAACCTGCTTTTAGGCAACTATGAGTAGGTGGCACAAAATAGGGAGTAGCGACTGTTTACTAAAAACACAGGACTCTGCAAACACGTAAGTGGAAGTATAGGGTCTGACGCCTGCCCGGTGCTGGAAGGTTAATAGGAAGGGTGCAAGCTCCGAATTGAAGCCCCAGTAAACGGCGGCCGTAACACTGACGGTCCTAAGGTAGCGAAATTCCTTGTCGGGTAAGTTCCGACCCGCACGAATGGCGTAACGATTTCTCCACTGTCTCCAACATCACTTCAGCGAAATTGAATTCCCCGTGCAGATGCGGGGTACCCGCGGTTAGACGAAGAGACCCCGTGCACCTTTACTATAGCTTTACATTGCTATTAAAAGTGTGATGTGCAGGATAGGTGGGAGACTTTGAAGTTATGGCGCTAGCTATAATGGAGTCAACCTTGAGATACCACCCTTTACACTTTTGATATCTAACTATGTTTCATTATCTGGAGCTAGGACATTGTATGGTGGGTAGTTTGACTGGGGCGGTCGCCTCCTAAAAAGTAACGGAGGCGTGCGAAGGTAAGCTAGAGCTGGTCGGAAATCAGCTTGATAGTATAATGGCATAAGCTTGCCTGACTGCGAGGCTGACAAGCCAAGCAGAGACGAAAGTCGGTCATAGTGATCCGGTGATTCTGTATGGAAGGGTCATCGCCCAACGGATAAAAGGTACGCCGGGGATAACAGGCTGATGGTGTTCGAGCGTTCATAGCGACGACACCGTTTGGCACCTCGATGTCGACTCATCACATCCTGGGGCTGAAGAAGGTCCCAAGGGTTCGGCTGTTCGCCGATTAAAGTGATACGTGAGTTGGGTTTAGAACGTCGTGAGACAGTTCGGTTTCTATCTGCCGTGGGTGAAGGAAATTTGAGAAGGTCTGACTCTAGTACGAGAGGACCGAGATGGATATACCTCTGGTGTACCAGCTGTTATGCCAATAGCATCGCTGGGTGGCTATGTATAGATGGGATAATTGCTGAAAGCATATAAGCAAGAAACCCTCTTCAAAAAGATTTCCCAATTAAGGCCGTGGAAGACTACCACGTTGATAGGCTAGGTGTGGAAGCATGGTAACATGTGAAGCTAACTAGTACTAATAGCCTGATTGATTTATTTGCTTTCTATATGTGTGTATGCAGTGTTAAATATTAAGTTAAAATTGTTAAGTTAGAAATTTTTATTGACTTGGTGGCTATAGCAAAAATGAACCACCCGATCTCATCTCGAACTCGGAAGTGAAACTTTTTAGCGCTGATGGTACTTGAAAAGGGAGAGTAGGTCGCCGCCAAGTTTATAAAAATTTCTTTGTTAATTAGACAGTAGGTATACTTATATTTTAACTTTCTTGTTTTGTTACTATTCTTTAAGTTTTTACTTTAACTACGATATCTTTTTTTTCTTATATGTTCTTGGTCATTTTCTACATTATTTAGCATTGTTCCTACTTCCCCTAATTGATTCCCTTTTGAAGGAGAATTACTGATTTCTGGTAATATTACATTACCTCCCACTTTTTTAAATAATTCTTCTTGTTGGCGAAATGCTGACCTCCAATCTGTTCCTGTTCCTTTAGGAAGAAATAAGAATTGATACATCTGACCAAAGCCTGTGTTATTTACCTCTTTTATATGCTCTACCATTCACCACACCCATTAACTATTTTTAAAAATTTTACCTATATTATCATAAAAAATATAGTTGTAAATACCTTAATTGAGATTTTTTTTTATTTTATCTTTTTTAAGCAAATAGTTAGATCTTTTTGTAAATTTTTATAACTTGCTTGCATAATGTTTCTATGAGTTAGTATTATGTAGTAGTGCCCTATATTACTTATATTTAAAATGCTAATTTTAGCAAGCATTCGTAGTTGCCTTTTTATTTTATTTCTTTTTGCTGCTTTTCCGGTTTTTTTACTGATAGCCAGACCTACTCTAATAGTATGAATGTACTTTTCAGGTTCTCTTTCTTTTATAGCGTACAGTGATATATAAAGCCCACGATAAAAAAGACTGTTGAGTGCTAACTTATTTTTGAAAGCAGAAGAAAAATCTTTTTTTTTATACTTACTATGCGCATAATTTGTTACACCCTAATGAACGGCGCCTATTAAGGATTTTTCTTCCAGCTCTTGTTGCCATACGTGAACGAAATCCGTGTCTGCGCTTTCTTATCAAATTTTTTGGTTGAAATGTTCTCTTCATTGTTTTTATATTAATATAATTATTTATTTTAAATTGTTTTACTTTATTGTCAAATAATGGTGAACTTGTATGACATTTTCGTAGAATAAAATTTGATGCATGGAAGAATGAATTCGGTGATAGTCATACCTGTCTTACTAATCCTTTTATTTTGTTTTAGTAGGTTTCAAGAAGTAAATAAGGTTAAATCTTATCTATATCTTAGTTGTGTATGGATGCTAACTTGGTTGTTAGTATTCTATAATAATTGTTTTGTAACTTTTATTTCTATAGCGTTACTTTTTTTCATGCTTGCTTTTATCTTTAAAAATAAAAGAAATAAGATAATAAAACTTTCGTTATTTGTGGCTTTGGCCATATCATTTTTTATCACTTTATTTATAATGCTGTCTATTTTTATTCAATCCATTAGTTTTTTTAATAAAGTAGCTATTTCAGAATTCTTGTTTTGCTTGAAATGGGGCCACAATGTAGTCACTATCAATGAAGAGAAGATAGGATGTTTTGGTATAGCGCCGCTTTTAGTTGGTACATTACTTATAACTATTATAGCAATGTTAGTTGTCGTTCCGCTTGGTTTATTTTCTGCAATATATATTAGTGAATATGCGAGTGAGAAAGTGCGTTATATTGTTAATACAACTTTGCAAGTTTTGTCTGCTATTCCTACGGTTGTATATGGATATTTCGCGGTTGTGTTTTTGTCTTTCTTTATAAAGCAGGTAGCAAATTTTTTTGGTTTAAGTATACACTCAGAAAGTGCCTTAGTTGCCGGTTTATCGATTGGGATAATGATTCTTCCTTTTATTATTTCTTTACTCGAAGATGCCATAAGATCTGTTCCAAAAAGCTTGCGTTATGGCTTCATGGCACTTGGTGCAACTCCAGCGGAAACTATATGGCATATAACAATACCTTATGCAATGCCTACAATTTTAAGTGCAATTTTATTGTCAATTTCAAGAGTGATAGGTGAAACAATGATTGTGCTAATGGCTGTGGGAATCAACGCAAATTTGACTTTTAACCCTCTTAATTCAGTTACTACCATTACCGTGCAGATCGCTACATTACTTACCGGAGATCAGGATTTCAATAGTGTACAAACTCTTGCTGCTTATGCGCTTAGTTTAGTATTGTTTATTATTACTTGGCTATTAAATGCATTTGCATTGTTTGTAATGAAGCGTAACTAGTAAGCGTTTTAATGTTGCAAAATTTCTATTAATAATATAAAATTTATTTTCTTTAGAAGTTCTTTTATGGAATTATAGTGTTAGGTGATAAAAATAAAGAGATGAATATAGGTAGAGCGATTAAGGTAACTCAAGCAGTTGTTGATATAAAATTTGAAGGTGAATTGCCTAAAATATTTAATGCTTTAAAAAGCAAACTAAAATATAAGGATAAGGAGCTGGTTTTAGAAGTTTCGCAGCATATAGGTGACAATATAGTTCGTTGTATTGCTATGGATAGCACAGATGGCATGTCAAGGGGGGATGAATTTGTTGATACAGGTGCACCAATATCGGTGCCAATTGGGCGTTCAACTTTAGGAAGGATTTTTAATGTTGTTGGAGAGCTTATAGATGAGTGTGGTCCACTGAAGGGAAAGTATAACTTAGAGACTATACACAGAGCACCTCCAAGTTTTACTGAACAGAGAATACAGGAAGAAGTTTTAGTTACGGGAATAAAAGTTATAGATCTTCTTGCACCTTATCTTAAAGGAGGAAAAATTGGCTTATTTGGTGGAGCCGGTGTTGGTAAAACAGTCCTAATAATGGAATTAATTAATAATATAGCAAAAGCTCATAAAGGATTTTCTGTGTTTGCCGGGGTAGGGGAGAGAACGCGTGAAGGTAACGATCTTTATCACGAGATGATCACTTCAAATGTAATAAATATAAATGAGCATGAAAAATCTCAAGCTGTTTTGGTTTATGGTCAGATGAATGAGCCTCCTGGAGCAAGGGCTAGAGTTGCTTTAACAGCACTTACTATGGCAGAGTATTTTCGTGACCGTGAAAACCAAGATGTTCTATTTTTTGTGGATAATATCTTTAGATTTACACAAGCTGGTTCTGAAATTTCTGCTTTACTTGGAAGAATACCGTCAGCTGTTGGTTATCAGCCAACCCTTGCAACTGATATGGGTGCAATGCAAGAAAGAATAGCTTCAACAACTTCTGGCTCTATTACTTCTGTGCAAGCTATATATGTTCCTGCGGACGATTTGACTGATCCAGCCCCAGCAACTACATTCTCTCACCTTGATGCAACCACAGTGTTGTCAAGGCAAATAGCTGAAATGGGAATATACCCTGCTGTTGATCCACTTGATTCAACTTCTCAGTCTTTATCTGCTGAAATCATTGGTGAAGAACATTATAATGTAGCTTCTGAGGTGAAACGTATATTGCAAACTTATAAATCACTGCAAGATATTATCGCAATACTTGGTATGGATGAGCTATCTGATGAAGATAAAATTATTGTTGATAGGGCTCGTAAGATTCAGAAATTTCTTTCTCAACCTTTTCACGTTGCAGAAATATTTACTGGCATGCCTGGTAAATTTGTTTCACTTTCTGATACTGTTTCCAGTTTTAAAGGGATTGTTGAAGGCAAATATGATCACTTACCAGAGGCTGCTTTTTATATGGTGGGGAATATAGATGAAGCAATAAAAAAGGCTGAATTAATACAAGCTGAAGCTAAATAAAAGTTAAAGATTATGAATACTTTTAAAGTGCAATTTTTCTCTCCTGATGATCAAATTTCATTCAGTGGAGTGGTTTCTCTTTCAGTAACTGGGCTCGAAGGGGAGCTTATGATTTTAGCTCACCATGCTCCTTACTTAATTTATTTATTGCCTGGTATGATTACTGTTAAAATGAGTAACCAAACAGAAAAGAAGGTTGTAATTGATAGTGGCGTATTAGAAGTTGCAAATAATAATTGTAGCATTATAACAAGTCAAATTCAGGTTTTTGATCGTGCAATTCATGATGAGAAATCGTTTAAAAATAAGAGAATTAGTATATATTTAAGTTATCTTGATGAGAAGTTTCTTTCTTAGTTATTTTAGGCAAAAAGTCAATTATCATTCAAGTGGCTATAAGATTTTTGCTCAGGGGGCTCTTTTTTGTCATCCCAGAAACCCCGGGGTGTCATCCCAGTGTCGGAGTACTTTAGGTGTATGATCCCAGAGTGTGATGGTATGGGACCATACACCTAATCAAATAAAAATTAAAGAAGGAGAGTTGGTTGTAACGGTTGGAGATAACGACTTTGTTTTACCTGGAATTTACGTTGGATAAACTACAAAAAATAACAGGTAAAAATCAACGTAAATTTAAGATAAATCGATTTTATTAGTATTATCAAATCAAAATCTGTTTTTAATTAATCAATAATACTTTTTTACATATTTTCATCCCCTTTCATGGATTTTTTAATTTTATAGATGATATCTAATATTATTAGAAGCATTGTAAAATATCTTATGAGAAAAATTATAAAATATATTAGCATTATTGGTATTGCATGTTTGACCTTACCCAGAAAAAGTAGAGAGAAAGTTAAGACGTTTTTATCATGAGAATAAATTGTGCAGGAATGCAATAGTTAATAGTAGAATGTCTACGTTATTTGTTATAAAAGATTTCTATGTATTCAAATATGGCAGTTCTGGTTTGTTGAGCGAGAAGTATCAATAAGCAGCTCCCTTTTAAGTGAACTTTTCTGCAACAGAGTTATCGTAACAACAGCCCTTATGGCTCATGCTGGAAATGATGTTTTTTGTATTCAATAGAAATTGGTAATTTTGAGAGGTATACTGTGACCCTTGATCGCTATGTAACAGCAGATTTTTATCGGGTTTGCGTTTATCAACGGCCATCAATAAAGAATCTATAACTAATTATCATGTTACTCATTAACCACCATGCGTGAATATAGGTCAATTATTGCCGCCAACAACCTTCTTTAGTTTTTATGTAGGTAATCCCAAACTTTATTTGGCTGATCAGTAGTAAAATTTTGATCCAATGTGTTCGGAGCCACAACTCGGTTGCTTATTTGCTGTTTTTTATTTTTGAACCTTCGTCTAAGCTTGGTTTTAATGCCATTTTCTTGCATAACACTTTGTACTGTTTTAATTTTTGCCTAAAGCTTTTAATTCAGCGTGAATTTTAGGGGCTCCATATCTGCATTTAGAATGCTTGATGTATTTTTTGAATATCTGCTAGAAGCCCTTCTTTTGCTAATTCTTTACTGCTTTTTTCCTTAGCAACCCATACCACCAGTACAAAACCCTACATAGTTCCTGTGTTTTATAGCAATTTCTATATAAAAGAATACTTTACTCTTTTTCTTTGCCCAGGGCTTTTTTTAAGATGTCTCTTTCTCTTATTAGCTCTTTTTTTAGATCAAATCTTTCTTTGTCATAAGGAGCCTTTGCCTGGAAATGCGTATGCTCCAGACATTTTTCCATCATATTTTCTTACTTAACATACTGCCATCTATACCTAGATCTTTTGCTATTTTTGTACTTGCTTGACCTGTTTCTTTAACCAGCTTAACAGCTTCTAATTTGAATTCTGCTGTATATTCTCTTCTATTTGTCATATTTTGAAAAAACGTTTTATTTTACTCCAAAAACGTCTTAACTTTCTCTCTACTTTTTCTGGGTAAGGTCACTACTTGGATGACAGATAGTAGTGCGAAAGTCTCTTACAACTTACTTTTAATTAGTCTAACCCATGCGTGCCAATCCCTCTCACCAAGATTGCTTTCAAAAGATAGGAGATCCTTTACAGCTTTTGAGCAAATTTCTTCACTTGGAATTGATAACTCCTTATTCATTGCTAACGTTAAACATTGAGTTTTGCACGCTTGTTCTAAATGATACGTGTAAAACATTGCTTCTTGTATAGTCCGACCACACGTTATAGATCCATGATTACGCATTAACATGACAAAATTTTCTTTCAGATCAGCTATTAACCTCTTTCCTTCTGTATCGCTAAGTGCTAGGGAATTATAATTATGGTAAGAGATTTTATTGTAAAAGTGCAGTGCCCATTGACTTATAGGAAGCAGCCCATCTTTGAGAGAAGAAACCGCTACAATAGAAGGTGTATGCAAGTGAAAAATTGCTTGAATATCTTTCCTTGCTTGATAAATAAAACCATGAATTATATAGCCAGTTCTATTATATTGATATTCTTTGCCTTCAATTACATCTCCATCAAATGATACTTTCATTAACAAACGTTCATCTACTTCATCAAAACGCATACCAAACGGATAAATATAAAACGACTTTTGATCTTCAGAACGCACTGAAAGGTGAGTATATGTATGATCATCGAACTTAAGGTAGGACAAAATCTGATAGGCATAGACTAGATCCCTTTTTACTCTGCTCTTTGTTAACAACACAATCCTCTGTTAGAATCTTCTGAAGGTTTATACGCGAAAAGAGACTTGTAGTAAACTAATAAGTCTATGCCACTCTGTCTTGCTTTCTGAATACCAAACACTTTTGTGTTGTAGCTTGCTTAAAAATAGTTATCGTTATTATAGAGTTTATATACAGAATTTATGTTTTTAAATTACATAATATCTTAACTACAAAAATAATTTTCTATATAATATTTCATATGTTTTAAAGCTTCATTTTTATGTTATTATAAATGTAAGTTTCAAGATTGAAAATAATATGGTAAATATTAACACAAAAAAACGTAACCGTTCACGCAATGGCGTCAACTTAAGAGCCTTCATTAGCAGACTCTCCTAAAGACATGATGGCGTTTAGGCTTATCAACTTTGTCCATTCACGGTATAAGAAAGTAGTTTACAAAAATTGCATAATTAGTATAAAAAACAATAAACTAGATAGATGAGGGGTTGATGATAGAGGTGCTACAAGAAAAGATTGTGGTATTGGAGTCAGAAGTTGGTACTCTGAAAGCAGAGAATGATAAGTTAAGGACAAAAATAATTGAGCTAGAGGATAAGCTGGGTTTAAATTCAAAAAATTCATCGCTGCCACCATCGCAAGATGTATATCGCAAAAAGACAAAAAAGAAGAGCGATAAAAAACCAGGCGGGCAGCCAGGACATGAAGCGCACAAGCGGGAATTGATGGTAGCAGATGAGGTGGTAAAATGTTCAATTGATACAATTTGCATGTGTGGAAGCCAAGTTATTTTAGAAGAAGAAACTGTGCATCAAAAGGTTGAATTGCCAAAAATTAAACCGATAGTGACTGAATATAGGCTACAAAAAGGCTACTGTAAGGCGTGTAAGAAAAGGATCTCAGCTAGTCTGCCTGAAGGTGTGACAAGGGATCTTTTAGGAGCTAATGCAAAAGCAGTAATTAGCAGTTTTAGTGGATTTTTTATCAATTCAAAAAGGGAAGTACAGCAAATTTTGAGCAGCATATTTAATCTGAATATAAGCCTAGGTTTGGTATCAAAGACCGAGGGTAGAGTATCAGAAAAATGTATATCTGAATACGAAAAAATAAGAGAAGAGCTACGGAAAAGCAAGTATTTACATATAGATGAAACAAGCCATAGGAACCAGGGAAAGAAAGGTTGGAGTTGGGTAGTAACGAATAAAACAGCAACACTTATGAAGTTAGTTGGATCTCGCGGAAAGAAGATATTAAAAGGGCTATTGCCAGAGTATGATGGAATAGTTATAAGCGATAGGTATGCTGCGTATAATTACTTTAATCGTGAAAACAGACAGATATGCTGGGCCCATTTAGCAAGGGACTTTGAAAGGTTTTTTTACAGTAAAAATGTTGAAGTGAGCAGAATTGGCGCAGCATTAAAATCGCTGAGCAACAGGGTATTTGTGGTAGATAGAGCACGTAAACAAAACCTGATAGACAATTTAAGATTTTTCCGGTTAATGAGGAAGATTCGAAAAAGGGTGAAACATTTTTTGCGAGAGATAACAAGGGTTGCAAAAGGAACTCAGGCCTCGAGAATGGCTGCCAATATACTACGTTCTGAAGATATGATGTGGAGATTCGTGCGCAATCCTGATCTGATCGAGACAACCAATAACCTTGCAGAACGTCAGGCTAGACGGTACGTCATTTATCGTAAAAATAGTTTTTTCACTTGGTCAGAACGTGGAGAAAAGTTCATTGAAAGAATGCTTTCGATATTTTTGACTGCACGTTTGAATGATCAGAATCCTGTCCAGAAACTACAGAATTTAGTCGCTATTCCTGCCTAATTGGGAATATTCCGTGAACGGTTACCAAAAAAACAGCCAGCAGGATTTTTCATATATCTCTCTGGTCTTTCGGGAAGTGGTAAACTTTCCACAGCAATAGAATTATCTAATATGATAAACGCATTAATTGTAAATAGTAAGTTCTATAACAATGTTCAAGCTTGCTCTATATACGATGGTGTCTTTGAACGTGATCAAATACCTAAAGAAGTTCAAGATAGAATATATGGCATTATGCAAATTATGCTTCAGGTAATAGAAAATTATCCGATTCACTCAAAAAATTACATATTTATTGATGAGTTGATGGAAAATAATGACCAGAACATGAGGATGTATGATTCAATAGTAAGGCTTAGTAAAAAAATGAACACAGAAATCCTTCCTGTGGTACTTAGGTGTGATCTACCGACATTACAAAAGCGTATTGCATTAAAAAGGCAAAGAAAAAATAGGAAGGTGATTAATCTAAATAGCATGATAGAGCAATGTAGGATTAACAATTTATTTACACCACCGAGTGCTATAGAGATAGAAAATTCAAATATGAGTATAAAAGAAGTAGCTCAAGAGATAGTAAACCAGATGCACAAGCTTAGCCAAATTGCGTGTATGCAAAAAAATAGTCTATAGCAATTTCATATACTGAGGCTCATTTAAATATAGAGCTTCAACTTCATTTAATTTTTGCTTGTTCTTTAGTCTATAATGAACTAATAGCCCTGCATGGCTAGCATTTAAATTGCAATCCATATGTGTACTGCTTGTAGCGTGACCAGGGTCACATGCTGCAGTTGGACCAGACAGCGGCAATAAATTGAAATCAAATAACTGTGTATAAAACCCTTGAGCATTTTTGATTATAGCTCTGATATTTTTTTTGCTATTTGCACAAAGCAAAGATATTGCGTAGGCTTGAACTTCCAGCGCACTAACCCCGTATAACGGCTTATTTGTAGCAAGATTTATACCTTGTGCAGCTGATATACCAACTCTAATTCCAGTGAAACTTCCTGGTCCAACTACTACCGCCAAATGATCTATTTTATCATAATTATAGTTGTGCTTATCAAATAAAGTACTTAGTATTTGAAAAAATGATTCTGCATGACTATTGCTGGTGGAATTGTGCTCTACAAAACAGTTACCATCATAATCAACTATTGCTATTGAACTACCAATACCTACAGTATCAATCGCTAAAATAGACATTACTTAAGCTTATCATAGAGTTTTGAAAATATCATAGTAAAGGCACCATTACCCATAACATTTGCTGAAGTGATCATTGGATCAAACACTATATACAATGCTGTGATTAACGAAAGCATTTCTGGAGAAAATTTGAGGTATTTCTCAAGAATAGGTAGCATTACCATAATTCCTCCTGCCGGCACTGCAACGATAGCAAACTTAAATAACAAAAAATAGAGAAGGAAAGTTACATAGTCTGTTGTGCACAATGAATAACCGGAGGCAATTATCATTGATAATATTATGATAAAAAAGCAATCACCTACTAAATGAAAGCTAGCAGTTATTGGCACAACAGACGATGCTATGTCAGGTTGCTTTACATTTTTTTTGCTTCCTTCAAGACTAAGAGGCATAGTTGCATTACTAGACATTGTGCTCATCGCAGTAATAAATGCCGGTATCATATTGCCTATACTAGCTATCCAGCTTGTGATCTTGAATGAATTTGCTGCTCCATATAAGAGGAAAACATAAAGGTAGGTTGCAGATGCTATAATAA
The DNA here is from genome assembly GCF_947251755.1 of Wolbachia endosymbiont (group A) of Philonthus cognatus. NCBI lineage: Bacteria > Pseudomonadati > Pseudomonadota > Alphaproteobacteria > Rickettsiales > Anaplasmataceae > Wolbachia > Wolbachia endosymbiont (group A) of Philonthus cognatus. The sequence continues at coordinate 809,449 of NZ_OX366388.1, read as the reverse complement.
TGAAAATTATTGAGTAATCCTTAAATATTATAGATAAAACTTGATCATGCTGCATTTTTAAAGCAAGCCCAAGTACAAATATTGGAATAATCGGCGTCAAAAACGTCTTCAAAATAAAGAGAGTTAAATCTAACATTTTGTTCGAAAGCTCTTTGCTTTTCTTGGGTAGCAGTGTGGACACTACTATGCTGGACACAAATCCACAGGCAAGGGCATAAAAATTAGAAAGCAATGCAGGCAGCCTAAACGACCATAAGGGAACAATTGTTTCTTCATACGTTATATCTTGTATTGAATGAGTGTTTTGTATGATGAAATGCCCAACAGAATAAGCTATTAAACTTGAAGCCAGATTTGACAAGAAGATCATTATAATAAGTAACAATATGAACTTTATAGCTGACTGCTTAAGATTGTTAACACTGCTAAAGATTAACGCAAAAATAATAAAAGGCATTATAAATAGCAAAACCTCTTTTATACTCAGGCTCGTTGAGTACAAGAAGGTTTTTGCTTCCATTGGAACTAAATGACCAAAGAATGCAACTGAAGTGATGACCGTGAGTAAGATTAATAGTTGTAGCACGTTCTTATATACCAATGTCCTATGGACATATATATGGTAAGTTAGTTGTTAAGTAAAGCAAAACTGTCTAAACTGCACAGCAAATGGTGTAATGAAAGTAGCTGACACTGGAATGACAAAGAAGAGTGAAATTAGCACTCACTTATTATTCGTGTCGTTTTCAGTAAAAGCCTCCTCCCATGTGCCTTGAGTTGCTGCACGGCTATACTCTGTTACTCTATTTTCAAAGAAATTCGTATGTTCCACGCCATTTAGTATTTCATCAAGCCACGGAATAGGATTATCATTAACATCATATATGGACTCAAGACCTAATTGCATTAACCGTCTGTTTGCTACGTAGCGTATGTAATTGCGCACTTCTTCTGCGGATAGTCCTTCAACGTCTCCGAAATCAAAAGCAAGCTTTATGAATTCATCCTCAAGTTCAACAATGGTGCGACATGCAGAATATAATTCCTCTTTAAACTCGTCGTCCCAAATTTCATTATTTTCTTTAATAAATGTATTAAACAACATGATAATTGAATTGGTGTGCAAAGTTTCATCACGGGCTGACCAGGCAATTATTTGTCCCATGCCTTTCATTTTTCCAAAGCGTTGAAAATTGAGCAAAATTGCAAATGATGCGAATAACTGCAACCCCTCGGTAAATGCACCAAACACCGCTAGAGTTTTAGCTACATGTTTTTTATCGTGTTTTTTGCTTTCCTCGAATTCTAACATGTATTCATACTTCTTTCTCATAGCATCATACTTTAAGAATGCTTGATACTCGCTTTCTGGCATGCCAATTGTGTCTAAAAGATAAGAATAAGCTGCAATGTGTATAGTTTCCATATTGGAAAAGCTTGCAAGCATCATGCATATTTCCGTTGGCTTAAATATATTTGAATAATGCCTCATGTAGCAGTTATTTACTTCAATGTCTGCCTGAGTAAAAAATCTAAAGATCTGGGTTAGTAGATTTTTTTCTACACTTGAAAGTTTAGTTTTCCAATCCTTTACGTCATCAGCAAGTGGAACTTCCTCAGGTATCCAATGGATTCTTTGTTGCTGCAGCCACGCATCATACGCCCAAGGGTAATTAAAAGGTTTGTATATTGGATCTGCTTCTAACAATGACATAAGACACCTATTATTTTCTAAAGTAAATATTATATTAAGTGATATTGAGAATCAGTCAATTTAACTTTTTTGAAATTTGACGGCAGATAATTTATTAGTGTATTATAGCTTCAAGTAATTTATCAACAGAAATGCGAGTATTAATATCTTTTATTTTATTATTTACAGTGAGCTGCACTCACACTATTCACAATCACGGAGCTCCTGGCATTAGTGTTGAATTGTGGAGCAAGATAAAAGTAGGTGACGATAAAGAAAAAGTGGTTCACACTTTAGGATCACCAACATTAGTATCAAAGTTCGATGACAATGTTTGGTACTATGTCTCATATAAAATTAAACAAGCCAACTTTTTAGGAAAAAGGAAGTATAGTAGTAAGTCTCTGCAAATTTCATTCGACCAGGACGGTAAAGTTGAAGATACAAAAGAAACTGACATCTTAGAGAGATCTTTGGCTGTTTCTGATTGAAAGTTTGCTAACTATGGAGTTTTTCTCACTCTTCTTTGCATCCAAGAACCGTATAACGTCATCCCAGTGTCAAGCACTGGGATGACACCATTTGTTGTAAACTCACTTTTACTCTATGGTTATACTACCTTGCTGCTATCCTGAACGGATACAGTGGGCTTATTAAATTATAGAATTACTTTAGCTATAGAATAAAGTCTAGTGTTACTTCACGCCAAATGTGGTGGTGCTGAGTAGGCAAGCCGGTTAATGGGCTACATTTATATACTGCACGCATTGCGTTATCTGCTATCGACCTGAAAAGTGGATTATTTCGATAGGAATCACTGTCTGCTACATCCGCCATAATTATCTCGCCTTGACTGGATAACAATAAGTTAATTTTTATATTAAAATTTTCTTTGTAAGCTATGCTTTCAGGAATGCTCCAGCATTTTGTGAGCTTGTCTCTTATAGAGTTAATAATTTCTGTTACAACTAATTCATCCTTTTTGCTCTCAACGCTTTTTTCGTTTCCTATTTCATTTTTTGCCCCTCTAACATCCCTTCTTAGTTTTTTCTCTACACTTTTTTTTCTTTTTGGAATTGGAATGAATTCTTTACCCTCGTTAATAATGACTTCTTCTTGCATTTCGATAATTTGCCTCGGTTGTGCTACAACAGTGTGCTCAACCAATTCTTTTTTCCTTTGTGGTATAGGAACAACTGACGTATCATTCGTTTGGGCTTTTGTTGAAGGTAACGAAAAAAGCAGAAAACAACATAAAGACAAAAAAAGAATATAATTAGAATAGAAAAAACGCATATGTTAAGCAGCTTGTTTTACTGGTTTAAAGCTAATATTGCACATAAAGTCAATATATTTTAGTTGATGGACAACTTTGAAGTCAATAAGGAATCCCTTCAAAGTTGCAGGCAAGCGAAAGATTGTCTTCTCGACAGACAAAGAATTGTATAATGGATTAAAAGGGACCGTATGACAAAAATTATAGGAAAAGAATATACAGAACTTTTAGAGCAGTTGAAAGATCGTATTGCAACAAACCGTTATAAGGCAGCACTTGCAGTAAATAGTAAGCTTATTTTGCTTTACCACCATATTGGTACAGAGATCCTAAAACGCCAAAAAGAACATACCTGGGGAGCTAAGGTAATTGATCAATTAAGTAAGGATTTGAGAAGTACATTTCCAGAAATGAAAGGCTTTAGCACGAGAAATCTGAAGTATATGCGTAAGTTTGCCGAAGAATATCCTGATGTTGAATTTGTGCAGGAGCCTCTTGCACAATTAACTTGGTATCACAATATCACTCTTTTGGAAAAAATAGAAAGTCATGAAATAAGATTATTTTATGTAAAAAAAGCTATTGAACATGGCTGGTCACGTAACATTATGGTGATGCAGATAGAACTTGGACTACATAAACGTCAAGGAAAAGCAATAACTAATTTTAAAGAAAAATTACCATCTCCACAATCCGATCTAGCACATTACACATTAAAAGATCCGTATATTTTTGATTTTTTAAGTATAGGTAAGGATGCTCATGAAAGAGAAGTAGAAAAAGGACTCGTAGGGCATATGGAAAAATTTCTGTTAGAACTCGGTGAAGGATTTGCATTTGTTGGTAGACAATTTCATTTAGATGTTGGTAATAAAGACTTTTATATTGATTTATTATTCTATCATTTAAAGTTACGTTGCTTCGTAGTGATTGAACTAAAAGATAAGGATTTTAAGCCGGAATATGCTGGTAAAATGAATTTTTATCTTTCTGCAGTTGATGATTTACTGAAGCACTCGACAGATCAACCTTCTATAGGGTTAATCTTATGTAAATCTAAAGACGATGTACTTGCTAAATATACACTCAAAGACATAAATAAACCAATAGGATTAGCGGAATATCGAATAACTGAAAATCTACCAGAGAACATAAAAACAGCTTTACCGACGATAGAAGAATTAGAAGCTGAATTATCCAAAATTTCAGATAAGGAAAAGTAATGGTTACTAAAATCATTCAAACAATTATTTAGCAAACCAAAAACCAAAAGCTCAGCATGGAGGCTCAGGAAGAAGGGTGGCAGCCAATACCTTACTCTCTCATAGCCTTGAAACTTTGGAAGCAGACAGTAACGGAGTAAGTGATTTTTATGGATTACAAGCTCTAGGTGTACTATCCTATAATATCATACGGTCAATATACTCTAAATGAGATGGAAAGATGAAGGCATCATTATAGCTGCTAAAAAATACGGCGATAAAAACTTAATTCTCTCTCTGTTTACAAAAAATCATGGAAAGCGCAGGGGATTAACTAAGCTAACAAACAATAGCAATTATAAGTTTCAGATAAGTAATCTATTACATGCAGAATGGAGTGCTAAGTTACCTGAAAATCTAGGTTTTTTTAAGTGCGAATTAATCGAATCTCCATTCCATCATTTCTTTCAAGATAGGTTAAAAAGCATTACTATTGTTTCTTTCTCCTCTATTTTAGAAAAAGTGCTTCCAGAAAGTGAACCCTGTGCCATGCTGTATGACAATTTTCGATATTTCATCGATGTAATTAAACACAACAATCAGTCTTGGCAAAGCCATTATCTTAACTTAGAGCTTCTGCTTCTTACGCAATTGGGATTCAAGTTAGACTTATCCAAATGCGCTGTAACAGGTGTTAAGGAAAATCTGCAATTTATTTCTCCAAAAACTGGTAGAGCAGTGTCAAAAAAAGTAGGAGATTATTATGCAGATAAACTCCTACCTTTTCCACAAATGTTGCATGATGTATACAATAATACCCTACAAAACAGCTACTCATTCCAAGAATTTCAGTTAGGACTGAAAGTCACAGGATATTTTTTAAATAAGTATCTATTTTTGCAGTTAAACGTGAAATTTCCAGAGCTGAGAAACCTCATGTTGTCGCTTTAATCTTAGTTATCATTTTTTTGAAATCATTTCAGAAATCTATAGCTAACCCAAGCAACACGTCATACCGCGATTCATTCGCGGTATCTCAGCATAGATTCCGCTCACGAGTAGTGGAATGACGGTTGTCGGTAAACTTAAGCCACTTTAGCTATAGCCAGTAACCACTCTATTTCTACCACTGTTTTTTGCTTTATATAAATATCTGTCAGCACGTACTATAAATTTTTTAATATCATCAAAGTCAGATCCTTGCATTTCTGCAATTCCAATGCTCACAGTTACATTATGGGTTGTATTTTTATCCGCAAGTACAAAAGGTTCTTTAGCAATAATTTTTCGTATTCTCTCCGCAATAGTATACGCATCTGATACATTGGTATCTGGCATTACAACAACAAACTCCTCACCACCAAACCTAGCTAGTAAATCTGTCACTCTGATATTTTCAGAAATTCTTTTCTGTATTTGCTTTAAAAGTTCATCTCCAGCACTATGCCCAAAACTGTCATTCACTATCTTAAAATAGTCTATATCAAGTATCATAAGAGACAACCTTCTATCCTTTTCCACAGAGTCCTTAACAATGTTTCTTAAGTGTGCATCAAAATATCTTCTATTATAACAGTTAGTTAATGGGTCCTTTATAGACATTTCCGCATTATTAAATAAATTCATTCTCAAGGCATCTTGATATCTTTTGCGTTTTACTTGCGAATTAACCCTTGCTATTAGCTCACCCTCATCCAAAGGTACTGTTAAATAATCATTAGCACCTACATCAAGTGCTTTTACTAAATTGTTTTTATCATAATCCTCAGAAAGAATCAGAATTGGTGTATAACGTGTTTCCACCTTACTACGAAACTCAGAACACAAACGCAAGCCGTCAGTTTTTGAAAATTGCATATCAGAAATGATCAGGTCGTAACCATTCTCAATACCAACCTTCAATGCTTCCATTGGATCACTCAGTATTTTAATTGACCTAAAGCGTTGCTTTAATATATTATATATCTGCTCTGCTTGATGAACATCCTCATCTATAACAAGTATGTTAGCATCAAAAATCTGATTGGAATAATCCATAATACTGTTTCCTGCGACTCCACCAATCTCAGCGTTAGTTTCTCCTCTCAAACGCAATTCATCAATAATCATCTTTAAGCGTGTGAGAGACTTAATTCGTGCAGATAAAGCAGTTTCGTTTATTGGTTTAGTCAGAAAATCATCCGCGCCAGCATTAATACCTTGCACTCTATCATGAGTATCATGCAGCGCAGTTACCATAATTATTGGAATATGGGTTGTCAAGGGATCACTCTTTAGCTCCTTACAAACTTGAAAGCCATTCATCTTTGGCATCATGATATCAAGTAATATAATATCGGGCTGCTGCTTTGCTACTAAATCTATAGCTTCTTCACCATCATGAGCTACGATAACCGTATAGTACTCTGCTTTTAGTCGAGCTTCTAAAAGCTTGACATTAGATAGTACATCATCTACTATCAGAATCTTTGCTGTCATTATCTTTAGATGTATTATCTATATCATAAGTAGGATAAAGCTTACCATTTTTACCAATTATGTAATTTACTTTCTCAGCATTACATTCTTTATATAAGTCTTCAACTCCTGCGTCTTTCAATAACCTCCTAGCTTTTGATTTTATAATCATAAGATACTTATACACATTCCTAATAAGATCAATAAATACAGGCACCTTATTTTTATCAAGAACAATTATGCTCACTAAAGCTACAACTAAAATTTCTGAAAGACCTATATTGAACATTTTCCTATGAAGCAAGTACTTTAATCCTTCTGATTATAAATATTAATTTGCTTAAATCAAGTTTAGAAGCAACCATCTCATCTAAAAAACTATTATAACGTTCTATGTAGTCCTTATCATTACAAGCCCAGGTTTGAACCTTATCTTCAGGGTTATCAGTAGCTTTTATGACTTTAACAGCTAGCTTGTGATGGTAATTGCTTAAATCGTCCAATAAATCATTAACTAAGCTGCGATCCCAATAAGAAGAGCGGCTTTTCATCTTGATGGCAATTGTTCTAATCAGATCGAATCTTAACAGCGACTTTAACTCAAAGTATATTTTACCAGCATCAAGAATGGACAAAGATGTCTGTTCAGCAACAGATATAATGTCCAGTGCATAAGCAAGAACGCATAGATCAGCAACTTTTTTTGCTAGATCTTTATTTATATTAAGTTCTACTAAAGAAGTTGATCCATGGCTATAGATCTTTAATAGGTGTTCATCTAAAACATCAGTTAAGTTCTGGCCTAAAGTTTCAATTGCATCTTTAAATTTTGTAACATCATCCAATTCTACAAAGCTAAGCTTGCCAAGATTTTTCACTAGCCAAAATGATACTCTGCCAATAAATTTCTGCACGTTCCTCACTATTTGTAAGTATGAGTTAACATCAATTTTTCCATCCAATTCATCAATTTTCTGCCACAGGCTGTTTAAATCATACAGGTGGTTAACAACAATATATATGTTAACCGCTTCTTGTATCTTAATTCCAGTGTTCTCAGCCAAATTATTGATGAATATACAGCCCATTCTATTCACTACATCATTTGCAATGCAAGTAGAGATAATTTCTCTACGAAGTTGGTGTTTTAATATGAAATCCTTAAACTTTGTTACCATCTTTTTAGGAAAATAACCTAGCAAGTAGTCATGAGATATAAGATCTTTTTCAGACAGATCGGAATGTATAATTTCATTTTTTATTGCTGTTCTAGCATAAGACATTAGAACAGAGAGCTGAGGAGAACTGAAACCTTCTGCACCAGTTAACATCCTTGCTATCTCTTCTTCAGTTGGAAGAAATTCTACGCTTCGGTTTAACAGCCCAGATTTTTCTAAACTGAGCAGTAACCTGTGGTGCTGCTCCAATCTCTCTTTAGCTTGCAAACACTCAAGAAGTAATGCTTTTGTTTCAATTTTGTTGTGGTTCTCAAGCACTTTGGATGCAACTTCATCCACCATACTTGCCAGTATTTCATTCCTTTTTTCTAAAGAAATACCCCCTGCTTTCATAGCTGAAACAAATGCAATCTTAATGTTAACTTCAAGGTCCGAACATATCACTCCGGCTGAATTATCAACAAAATCTGCATTGATATATCCATCTTTTTCAGCATATTCTATTCTTCCAAGCTGTGTACAACCAAGATTTCCACCCTCTATAAACATAGAAGCTCTAATATCCTTACCATTTACTCTCAGCTCATCGTTTGCTTTGTCACCGACCATGCTATGATTTTCACTCTTTGCCTTAACAAACGTGCCAATTCCTCCATTCCATATGAAGTCCACTTTTGCTTTCAACAGATATCTAATCAAATCACTTGGAGGTAGCATATCTTCTGTTATATCAAAGCATTCTTTTATTTCTTGAGAAATGTTTACTTGCTTGCTGCTACGCTCAAATACTCCTCCACCCTTAGAAATCAAATCTTTATTATAATCCATCCAAGTTGAAAATGGTAACTCAAAGAGACGTTTACGCTCTGTGAAACTCTTTTCTGCATCAGGGTTTGGGTCAACAAAAACATGCATATGGTTAAATGCGCCGATTAAATGTATATTTTTTGAAAGCAGCATACCGTTTCCAAATAGATCGCCAGCCATATCTCCAATTCCAATAACAGTTGTATCCTGGTAAATATCCTTATTCATTTTCCAAAAATGCCTCTGTGCTGCAATCCATGCACCTCTGGCTGTAATACCCATTTTTTTGTGATCATAACCTGCTGATCCACCAGATGCAAATGCATCGCCAAGCCAAAAATTGTATTCAGAGGCTATCTGGTTGGCATAATCAGAAAATGAAGCAGTGCCTTTATCTGCTGCAACTACCAAGTATGGATCGTCTTCATCATACCTAATCACATTCTCTGGTGGAATTATTTCACCATCAACCACGTTATCAGTAATATCAAGCATTCCTCTAATAAAACTCTTATAGCACTCAACACTTTTCTCTCTTAAAATATTCTTATCTTTATAAGCTTGCTTTATTACAAATCCACCCTTTGCACCAACAGGGACAATAACCGCATTTTTTGTCATCTGAGCTTTCATGAGCCCCAAAACTTCAGTGCGAAAATCTTCCGTCCTATCCGACCACCTTAAGCCACCACGGGCTAATTTCCCTCCTCTTAGATGTATTCCCTCAAAAAGGTTTGAATAAATATACAATTCGCGATACGGACGAGGATCAGGCAAACCATTTATTTTACTTGAGTCAAATTTTGTAGATAAATATGGTTTATCGTCTTGATAATAACTGGTCCTTAAAATAGCCATTATCAAGTTAAATATCGAGCGTAAAACGTAATCATGTGAAACATTGCTGATCTCTTTTAGAAGTTCCTCAATTTTTTCTCTGACAATGTCCGTAGTTTCTGCTCTATCAATGTCTATGTTAGGATCAAATCTTGCATGAAATAGTTGTATCAAATACTTTACTACTTTTGGATACTCTGAGACTACCTTTTGGATATATTCTGGGTTGTAGTTAAATGACGTCTGCTTTAGGTAAGCACTTAACGCTCTAACCAGAAGCACTTCTTTCCACTTGAGCCCAGCAATAATGATCAAACTATTGAAATAGTCATTTTTAATTTCCTTGCTAAACACTTTCGCAAGTGTTATTTCAAATTGCTCTTTTAGAGTAATGTTGTCTATTAATTCATCGACTCTTGACAACACAAAATGGTGTATCCATATTCCGCCGTTAATTTCTATGTAATAGCCATTATGAGATAGAATCTTAGCTCCCAAATTCTTAGTAATTCTTAATATCTTCGATAATTCAAGACCTCCATTGCTCGAAGTGTAAACCTTTAATTGATAATTAAGATTGTCACGAGTAAGTCTTAAATCGACCTCGCTAACTCTTTTTTTCCTCACTATCTCCAATTTTTTCATATCGTAATATGCGTCATGAGGTTCGAAACTCTCTTGATAGCTTATTGGAAATGCCTTGCAATAACGGATGAATATATCCTCAACAGTGCTAAAAGTATTATATAAATTGTCTATAAAACGATCTTCCCATTTTTCCGTAATGTTCCTTAATTTGTTTTCGATACGCAAAACTTCATCATCAGGAACACTAGCGTTTTTAGCCTTTAGCACTACATGCAATTTCATCAAATCATATTCATTGATAATGTGATTGTTATAAATATCTGAACTTCCTGCACTTGTCTCATCCTTCAATATGTCACGTATCTTGAACATTAGCCTAGCGCTAGCATAACGCATCGGTATCAGCACTATGCAACTAATAAAATCCCCGACTCTTCTTAAAAATAATCTGACCCTTGGCCTAATCGCAAGAGACATGATCGAAATGCAAATTTTAAATAATTCGTCTTCATTTGATTGGAATAATTCATCACAAGAGAACACTTGCAAAATAGAAATCAAAGCTTTATTGTTGTGGCCCCCGGTTACAAATCCTGCATTTTTTTCTATAACTTTAACTTTATCTTTTATTATTGGAATAGTTCGAATATCTTGGACCTCCGCTACAGAAGTAAATAGCCCGAAAAAACGCCGTTCCTTTACTACATTACCCTGGTCATCAAATTCTTTTACTCCTATACAATTCATGTATGTACGCCGATGGACTATTGAGATTAGATCTGATCTCAATATGTATAGGGAATCAAGGTTTGCAGAAGGAATCAACGTACTTTGACCTACTCTCATCAGGCCAAGGTCCTTTTTGCCATCACAGACGAGTTTTTCATCTTTACCAGCAATATATTCTTGATAACCTAGAAATACAAAATTATTATTCTTTAACCAAACTAGAAAATCTTTTTGCTCTTGATTTCGGTCTGGTGTCATTCCAGTGCGTGACACTGGAATCCACGTGTCCTTTTCCTGGATCCCAGTATCAAGTACTGGGATGACAGAAAGACTTGCCTCATCAAGTTTCTTAAGCATTAAGTGCCAATCTTTCACAACACAATTAACTGCTTTCAGCGTTTTTTGTAGAGATTCTTTTAATGTATCAACAAAACTGTCACTTATACCTTTGATAATTACATATATAACTGACTCTTTTATTCCATTACTTTCTTCCAAAGGGTAAATCTCATCTATTAGGCCATCTTTTCTTTTAATGTTAATTATGCTGTTGCTGTAATAGCATATGGTTAAATCGTGCGACTTAATAGTTGCAATAACGGAGTCAACCAAAAATGGCATATCATCGTTTGTTATCTTAATCGTGGTAAAATCGCCTTCTATTCCTGGTATATCATCTATATTACTTACTACTAACTTACTTTCATCTTTCTCTTTTTGAGAAACAAAATTGTAAGCATCGTTTACAATATATAGCAAAAACTTATCATTGGCTTTTAGGTCGCTTTTATAAACAAAACTATAAAAATACTTAATAAATTTTTTAATTTTTTCTTTATCTTGCTGATTTTCTTGATCAGCTAACTTAAATAAAGACTCAGTGTCAACATTATGATCTATACACATTTTTTTAACAAAAATACACAGTGAACTTAAACCTTTTTAACTAAGATTTCATTATCAAGAGCGTACACTATTAGTTCATCATTTTCTACTACTTCCCCTGATAAAACTAATTTAGCTAAATTATTTTGAATACACTCTTGTATCACCCTTTTTAGGGGCCTTGCTCCATATTCAGGGTCATAGCCAGTTTGTGCTATTAGTTCTTTAGCTTCCTGCGACAAACTTATACTCAGTTTACGCTTAGCAAGTGTTTTTTGTAAATAAGAAAATTGAACATCTATAATTTTATAGATGTCATTTCTGGTTAAACTGTGAAATATAATAATTTCATCCAGTCTGTTTAAAAATTCTGGACGAAATGTTGATTTAACTATTTGCATCACTTCGCTTTTTACAGAGTTAGCAACTCCTCCTTCCGATGTCATTCCAGCGCGTGACGCTGGAATCCACTTTTTTTCCTGGATCCCAGTGGGCTTTGTTGCATCGCTACTTATGAAAGGCTAACTATAATTAGGATTATAAGCAACTTATTGAAAATCTTGTTTTTTTTGCAATCAATCTGATCAAATTTAAGAATAGTAACTTGTTATTTATATTAATAAATTTAATTCTATTGAAAATAGCTAAAGCATTGAAATTCTTGAATTTTAGCCGGATTAGTGAGTGGTAGTGAAATTTCTTTTACTCAAATTTAGGTATTCACTGACCGTTCTTGTTATAAATACCAGAATAATAAGCTACTGATATTCTCCACCTTTTTTATCTTTAATCCATCATAGCTAGCGATGCAACAAAGCCATCCCAGTGTCAGCTACTTGGATGACAGAGGGCTTTTCAAGAGGGCTATTTTCTTTTGCTCCTTTAAGCATTATCTCAGCACCAAGGTTAGAAGTTAAAATCAGTATGGTATTGCGAAAATCAATTAATTTGCCATGACTATCAGTGAGTCTACCCTCATCCAAGATCTGTAGCAATAGGTTAAATATATCAGGATTTGCCTTTTCTATCTCATCAAATAAGATTACCTGATATGGTCTTCTCCTCACTGCTTCAGTTAATCTGCCACCTTGTTCATAGCCAACATACCCTGGAGGCGCGCCAATTAACTTTGAAACAGAATGTTTTTCCATATATTCTGACATATCAAAACGCAAAAGCGCTGATTGATCGTCAAACAGAAATTCAGCAAGGGCTTTTGCCAATTCTGTTTTTCCAACTCCGGTTGGACCCAAGAATAAGAATGAACCAAAAGGTCGATTAGTATCTTGCACACCAGAGCGAGAGCGCCTAACTGCATTACTTATCGCTTCTATTGCATCTTTCTGCCCTATTACTCTTCTTCCTATTTCATTCTCCATGTTGAGAAGTTTTTCCTTTTCGCTGTGCATCATGTTATCAACTGGAATTCCTGTCCACTTTGAAACAATGTTTGCAATATCATCTCCAGTCACTTCTTTCTTTAAGAAACTATCAGTAACCTTTTCCTGATTTTTTAATTCATTCTCAAGCTGAGGAATCACACCATACATCAGCTCTCCTGCTCTTCCCAAATTCCCACTACGCTGAACTAATTCCAACTCTTTTCTAGCGTTATCTAATTTTTCGGCTGTTTCTTGTATTCTAGCTATTTTATTCTTTTCCATCTGCCATTTGCTGTTCAAGTCAGCAAATTTACTGTTTAGATTTTCGATCTCTTCATTTATCTTTTTTAAACGCTGTTTAGAATTTTCATCACTTTCTTTTTTTAAAGCCTCTGCTTCAATCTTTAGCTGTATAACCTTTCTCTCAAGTTCATCAATAACTTCAGGCTTGCTATCCATTTCAATTCTCACCCTGCTTGCTGCTTCATCAATCAAATCAATTGCTTTATCAGGTAAAAACCTATCTGTTATATATCTATTGGACAACGTTGCAGCAGCAATTATTGCACCATCTGTAATTCTTATACCATGATGCACCTCATATCTTTCCTTCAAACCCCTGAGTATTGAAATGGTATCAGTTTCAGTTGGTTGAGAGATAAACACAGGCTGAAAACGCCTTGCAAGTGCAGGATCTTTTTCTATATGCTGACGATATTCATCTAAAGTTGTGGCTCCTATACAGCGAATTTCTCCACGCGCAAGAGCAGGCTTCAGCAGATTCGAGGCATCCATTGCACCACTTGTTGCTCCTGCTCCAACTAAAGTGTGCAATTCATCGATGAATAATATAATTTTTCCCTCCGCTCTCGAAATCTCATTAATCACTGCTTTTAACCTTTCCTCAAACTCTCCTCTAAACTTAGTGCCAGCAATTAGTGCTCCAAGATCCAAAGCTAAGACCTTTGCATCATGCAAACCAAGTGGCACATCGTTTGCAACAATTCTATTTGCAAGCCCCTCAACTATTGCAGTTTTTCCAACACCAGGTTCACCGATCAGCACTGGATTATTTTTTGTCCGCCTCAGTGATACCTGCATAGTTCTTCTGATCTCTTCATCACGACCAATTACAGGATCAAGCTTTTCTTGCATAGCAAGCTCTGTAACATCTTTTGTATATTTCTTTGCCGCGTTTAATTTTTCCTCACTGTTTGGCGAGTCCGCACTGCTGCCCTTTCTCATTTCTGCAATAACTGAGTTCAGTTTTTGTAGAGTCACACCATTCTCTGCCAGAATTTTGCCTACAGTATCATCTTTTTGTGCAGTGAGGCCCTGTAGTAAACGCTCAACAGCAACAAATGAATCTTTATTTCTTCTTGCAATACCAATTGAATCTTCAAAAACTTTTGCTATTTCTCTTGAAAGTTGAAGGCCACCACTTCCTGGACCTTCAATTACTGGCAACTTTTTTATTGCGCTATCCACAGCATCAGAAATACTTTGCACACTTCCACCACAAGCGTTTATCAAATCCTGAACTAAACCTGATTCATCTTCAAGCATCACTTTTAGTAAATGCTCAGGCATAAAAATCTGATGCCCAGCTCCCAACGCTTTCATTTGAGCACTTTGAATTAGACTTTTTGCTTTTTCGGTAAATTTATTTAAGTCCATAACACCAGTTAAATTCGTATTTGCTGATGTATATAACAACTGATTTCATAAATTTAAACCTAAAGTTGTTTATTGTTAGGTATGAAATTTAAAACTTTCTTAAAAAAGGAACTATCATAGTAACCATACAAATATCTTGTATCTCAAGACCTTTGGTTTTTGTTGCTGAAAATGGTTGTATTATTTAAGTTATTAACAATATACAATACTAAGTTAATGTAATTTATTTGGAGATGACAGGAAAATTTATTGTAACTTTATATTCTAAGAGGTTGTCCGGAAACAAGTAAACTTAGGCATATTCCCTCCGTAACATAACCCTACTCATAGCCAGATATATGAAACTTTCAGTAGATGTTGTAAGTAAATCGTACTCTTTTGATAGTCTTCTATTCCTATTGATCCAAGCAAAAGTCCTTTCTACCACCCACCTTCTCGGCTGTACTAAAAATCCAGGATCCCGTTGTGGCAATAGTTCTAGTGGTGTATCTTTATGCACCCAAAACCTACATGGAGGCCTTTTCACAATTTCAATATCTATGCCATATTCTTCCTCTATATGGGTTTTTAAATCTTTTCCTTGGTACCCCATATCAGCCCACATTTTTTTTACTTTAGTATATTTTGTTCTCATATTGTTTAATGCTATTTTAATACCATCTCTATCATTTTCATTAGCAGCTCCTACGTAACAACTTAGTATAAAACCCTGAGTATCTGTAATTATATGTCTTTTTCTCCCCTTTACCTTTTTCGCACCATCATAACCTTTGACCCCCCTTTTTCCGTGGTTTTTACCGACTGACTGTCCACTATGCATGCGCTCGGCTCTTCATTTCTTCCCATTTTTGACCTACTATATTTAGTGATATCATAGTTCATTTTCTCAAAAATCCTCTGTTTCTTCCATTGCCTAAACTGCTCATATACAGTCTTCCATAGCGGAAAATCATTTGGTAAATACCGCCATTGGCACCCTGTACGCAATACATAGAAAATTCCCTCTAACATTTTTCTTTTACTATATTTTGGCGGTCTTCCTCCTTTTTTGTATGATACTCTGAAGTACTTCTCTATTTGTGCCCATTCCCTTTCACTTAGATCTGTTGGATACTTTTTTCTCATCTTTACCCCATACTAAAATTTCAAATATCATAGCCTTTTACCTGTTTCCGGACAACCTCTAATACCAATTCCCATTACAGGGCAAACAGATGGACAATGATGGAAGAAAAGCCATACTGAAGTAAGTAAAATAGCGAGGTTTAAATGGCATTAAGATCAAAATTATTGGATGAAAAAGTAGTAGAATCAGCAAAAGAAATGCTGAAGAAAGTAAGGAATAATGCATATGTTTCAAAAAAACTAAATGCTGTAATTGCAGCAAAAAAGTACAGTATAACGGCTGTAGCAAAAATATATTGCATTTCAAGAAGCGCACTAACTTCGTGGGTAAAACTCTTGAAAATTGGCAGAGAAGAAAAACTGTTTGCTCCTTCACAACGTCGTAGAAAAACTAAATTAAATCAGGCTCAACTACAGCAAATTGAAGAGTGGATAGAAGAAAATCCTAATATCACCATTAAAGAAATGAGAATAAGAATCCAGGAAAAGTTCGGATTAAATATCAGCAAATCTACAGTACACCGCCATATGCAAAAGATGAAATTCTCATATATTACACCAAGACCAGTTCATAATGGACAAGATAAAAGCAAAAAAGAGGAATTCAAAAAAAAATCTCAATGGAGCTATTAGCAAGTATCCAGAAAAAGAGCTATTTTTCTTTGATGAATCACGGTTTGGCACACATTCAAAAGTTGGACATGGGTGGTTTAAAAAGGGGATTAGAACACAGGTTAAAACAAAATTAGGTAGGCAAAATTTCTATCTCTATAGTGCAGTTAATCCTAGAAATGGAGAGAGTTCTAGCTTATTTGCACCAAATGTCAACACTGATTGCATGAACATATTTCTTGAGCAAATTTCGCAATATCTAGAAACACGAGAGGCTTTTCTCGTTATGGACTGTGCTAGTTGGCATAGGTCAAAAAATTTAAAGGTACCTAAAAATATCGACATTATATACCTACCTCCATACTCACCTGAGCTAAATCCTGTTGAGAGGCTTTGGTTATATATAAAACAGAACATTTTGCGCAATAAAATATACGATACAATTGCTCTACTTGAGGGTGCTTTGTGCAAATTTATTACTTCTCTTGCCAGCTCCACAACTAAACAACTCTGCAATGTTTCCTATTTGACTGGACAACAATGAGAATTGGTATAAATAGAATAAAGTTCTTTTGTTAGTATTGTCCTTTTTGTAAAAAATATTCCTAATTTCTTCATCATTTCTGTGGGTAAGGTCATCTGCTTCTCTACTTCAAGTGGTTAACAAAGTTTCTTGTCACGAGGGACCAAATGGAAATCTGCTCGTTTTCACGCGAATTAATGTTACAAATTCTATACATTTCGTTACAAAATGGCATTCGCTTTCTCCATTATCCTTTACCTGCATTTTCATCAGCGTTCCTTGCGGTTTGCTTGCCATATAGGCGGAAATACAGGCTTACCCTGTTCCTTCTGTCATACAACAGTGGGTTAGGTGACTTCTCTATACCGGTGATTTGCGTACATCCAGAAATGAAAAATGTCACATTACCTTTTGGTCGGAGCTTATCAGCATCTTTAGCTCTTTAATCGTTACGATACTTATGAAGCTTCACTTACGTTCACCATACCACTAAGCCTAGCTCTCCAACCACATGATGCTTGTAGTTTATGCTCCTTTCACGATTGAGCATCTTCTTTTTCAAGAGGAGGTTCATTGTCCGCATCGCTTGGCACCAACCGGTTACCCGATTCGCACTGATGCGTAGACTCAGATGGCAAAACATCTGGTTTAATAAGTTTTAGAACTCTTTTAGTTTCTTTCTGAAGGAATTCCTCTCCTTTTAAACAATATGACCGAAGACTTTCAGGTCGCACCATTTCAATAATTAGCTGGGTTCCAGCAGAATCAGTACAGAAAACATCAACAATACTTTGTTTTTTAGAGGCAATCTCAGCATCCATGATAGTGCTGAGAAATTCTATTTCTTCTATTTCATCTTTGCCAGCGAAGCCCAATATATCATTGAGAAAGTGAATGAGAATATCTTTATTTTTCTCAGTGCCAAATATTCTCTTGAACGCGAAATTGTTTTTTGGATCGAGAAATTTCGAAAAGGCCATAATTAAATACAATTAGGAGACGAATAATTATACACTATTTTTCGCAAATGTTCAACCTCTGATTACTCCTTATTCTTTGCCCTTCCTGCACGCTTACGTTCATTTGGATCAAGGAATTTCTTGCGTAAACGTATAGATTTTGGAGTTACTTCCACCAATTCATCATCATCTATATACGCTATCATATCCTCCAGTGTCATTATCTTTGGTGGAGTGAGCTTTATAGCTTCATCACTACCTGAAGCTCTTACGTTTGTTAATTGCTTACCCTTTAACACATTTATCTCCAAATCATTGTCACGGCTATGCTGGCCGACAACCATGCCACAATATACCTTATCCTGTGGCTTAATAAACATAATTCCCCTGTCTTGCAAATTGAAAATTGCATATGCCACAGCCTCACCCTTATCTGTAGAAATTAAAACTCCATTGCGCCTTCCAGAAATTGGACCTCTATGTGGAGCATAACTGTGAAATAAACGGTTAATTATGCCTGTGCCACGAGAATCAGTTAAAAACTCTCCTTGATAACCGATTAATCCTCTTGATGGCACTAAAAACGTTAATCTTGTCCTGCCATTACCAGAAGGTCTCATGTCAGTTACTTCACCTTTACGGAAGCTGAGTTTTTCCATGATGATTCCACTATATTCATCATCTACATCAATTACTACTTCCTCTATAGGTTCAAGTTTTTTGCCATCTTCTTCCTTAAATAGCACTCGAGGGCGTGATACCGAAAGCTCAAAACCTTCTCTCCTCATATTTTCAATTAACACCCCAAGCTGTAGCTCACCACGTCCACCTACTTCAAACGCTTCACCGCTTGGTGCTAAAGTCACAGTAATTGCAACATTTGTTTCTGCCTCCGCGTATAAGCGATCCTTTATAGCAGTTGAGGTAAGCTTTGTACCTTCTTGCCCAGCAAAAGGTGAATCATTAACACTCAGAGTAATCGCCATTGTCGGCGGATCAACTGGAGTTGAGCTTACTGCAGTTGTAACCTCTGGTGCTGCTATAGTGTCTGAAACTGAAGCTTCCTCAAGCCCTGCAATTGCAATTATGTCTCCTGCCACAGCTTGTTCTACTGGAATGCGTTTCAAGCCAGAAAATGAGAGCAACTTAGTTAATCTTCCTCGTTCAATTACTTTGCCATCGAGGTCAAGCACCTTAAGATCTGAATTGACTTTTGCAATGCCCTGATAAACCTTTCCTGTCAATATTCTGCCAAGAAACTTATCAGACTCAAGTAGAGTGACCAACATAGCAAAAGGTGCATTTTGATTATAAACAGAAGGTTTTATATAATCTATAACCGTTGAAAATAATGGGCTTAAATCTTTTCTTTCATCAGAAAGCTCCTTAGCACACCAGCCATTTCTACCTGAAGCATACAACACTGGAAAATCTAGCTGCTCGTTGGTTGCATCAAGGTTAAAAAATAACTCATATATTTCATTTAATACTTCATCAATTCTGCTGTCTGGTCGATCGACCTTATTGATTATCACAATTGGCTTCAAATTTGCTTTTAGTGCTTTTGAGAGCACAAATTTTGTTTGTGGCATGGGACCTTCTGCAGCATCAACCAGCAGCAACACGCCGTCTGCCATGCACAATACCCTTTCTACTTCTCCACCAAAGTCTGCGTGCCCTGGCGTATCAATAATATTGATTTTTTCATCACCCCACATTATTGATGTGCATTTTGCAAGTATTGTAATCCCGCGCTCACGTTCTTGGTCGCCACTATCCATCACTCGTTCTTGAACTTCTTGATTCTCGCGGAATGTGCCACTTTGTTTTAACATGTTATCAAGTAAAGTAGTTTTACCGTGGTCAACGTGTGCGATTATTGCTATATTTCGGATCGATTTAAATTCGTTCATTTTCTATCATTTCAAAATTAATTTAGTAATAAGTATACATAAAATACACTTGGAGTAAATAACTAAAGCTGTGTATAAATGCTGTGTTTCCAAGATATTATAGGATTACTTTGTTAAATATTCCCTACTCCCAGGTTTTGTTATGGGTAGTTGTTTTAATTCACTTGGAAGTTCTTCCTCGCTGTAGTTTTTGATGTTCAGTTCAATCAAAGATATGACAGGAAAAGGCAGTTTCGTTTCACTATTTCTCTTTATCAAAGAAGCTTCAGCAACAACTTTACCTCCTTCCCCTTCTGCACATTCCACTGCTTCAAGTGAAGATTTACCTGTGGTTATTACATCTTCAATGAGCAATATTTTCTCACCCTTTTTGATCTTAAATCCACGGCGTAATTCAAACTTACCATTAACGCGCTCGCAAAACATTGTCTTTATTCCAAGCTGCCTGCCAATCTCATAACCCACAATTATTCCACCAATTGCAGGAGATAATATTAAATCTATGGAGCTATTTAATTCTTTTTTTATTTTATCTGCTAATAATGCGCAAACTTTCATGGCTCTGCTTGGATTTTCAAAAATCTTCGCACACTGTATGTATGTGTCACTATGCAGCCCGGATGATAAAACAAAATGCCCATGCAAAATTGCTTCTGCTTCTTTAAATTCTTTTATTATTAGGTTATTTTCGTCTAATATCATTTTTTAAGTTTCACTATTACATTCTTTATTAATTATCTGAGTGATACAAACATCAGACCACACATTTATTGCAGTTTCAAACATATCGATGATTGTATAAATAGGCAAAATCAGTCCCATAATATGCAGAGGAACATTCATCGACATGAGATAACTGGTTGCCATAAAATAGCACCCCATCGGCACTCCAGCGTTACCAATTGCAGCCCCTGTAGCTAAAAAAATCCATATCAACATTTCGCTTAAGGAAAATACGTATCCGTTCATTTCTGCAACAAACATTACAGTGATTAGTATAAATGCAGCACATGCATTCATGTTAATTGTTGTGCATATTGGTAAAATAAAAGACGATAATTTCTTTGGCACCTTTAGCTTGTTCTGCACACATTCTATAGTTGTTGGCAATGTTGCACTGGATGATTTAGAAAAAAACGCAAGTGTGAGTGCTGGCATAACCCCTTTCAGCGTTTGAATTGGTGATATGCCTTTATACCACATAAATAGCGGTAAAATCAGAAATGCCTGCACAAAATTTGCAGACATTATGCAAACAAAATACCATAAAAGATTGTAGAACTCACTACCGCCTTTTAATTCATGCAAAAAACAAGTAATAAAAGACCAAACAGCAAGCGGAATAAATTTTAATAACCCTTGAGCAATTTTAAGTAGCGTATCAAAAAGTGCAGAGAATACTTGATATAATATATCCTGCTTTTCTTTTGAAAGTGAAACAATAGCTCCACCCATCAAAAAAGCGATTAATATGCTACCAATCATATTATTTTCAAGAAAAACTTGCACAAAATTAGAAGGAATGAGTGATTTTAAATATGAAAAATAACTGTGGTTATTGCTGTTAATACTCCCTATTGTATTACTTATGAAATTTTTTCTTGCTGGATCTATTAACAAATAAAACGATAATGCAACAAACGCAGCTATAATAGTTGTAAGCAGAGTATAAAATAGTGTTTTCTTAACTAAGACTTTGATTTCAATTGAGTCTTTGAGCCCGGAAATTGTGGAAACTATGGATAAAAAAACCAGAGGTAAGCTTATTAATTTGAGCAAGCTGATAAAGATATCACTAAATAGCTTTGCTATTTCAAATATGATTTCATTGTTTAGGTAGTAAGCAACTATTGCAAGCAGTATAGAAAAAAGTATTGCAAACTTGTGCATTGAAAATAAAACTTCAAAGTAACATTATACAATAATTTTGCTGTTTTGGAATCAGATTGATAGACAAAATAACTTTACAGATTAGGGAAAGATAAGAGG
The DNA here is from genome assembly GCF_947251755.1 of Wolbachia endosymbiont (group A) of Philonthus cognatus. NCBI lineage: Bacteria > Pseudomonadati > Pseudomonadota > Alphaproteobacteria > Rickettsiales > Anaplasmataceae > Wolbachia > Wolbachia endosymbiont (group A) of Philonthus cognatus. The sequence goes on along the minus strand of NZ_OX366388.1, from coordinate 787,617 downwards.
ATGTGTTTATTCGGAGACAGTGTAAGATTTCTTAAGAGGTTGTCCGGAAACAGGTAAAAGGCTATGATATTTGAAATTTTAGTATGGGGTAAAGATGAGAAAAAAGTATCCAACAGATCTAAGTGAAAGGGAATGGGCACAAATAGAGAAGTACTTCAGAGTATCATACAAAAAAGGAGGAAGACCGCCAAAATATAGTAAAAGAAAAATGTTAGAGGGAATTTTCTATGTATTGCGTACAGGGTGCCAATGGCGGTATTTACCAAATGATTTTCCGCTATGGAAGACTGTATATGAGCAGTTTAGGCAATGGAAGAAACAGAGGATTTTTGAGAAAATGAACTATGATATCACTAAATATAGTAGGTCAAAAATGGGAAGAAATGAAGAGCCGAGCGCATGCATAGTGGACAGTCAGTCGGTAAAAACCACGGAAAAAGGGGGGTCAAAGGTTATGATGGTGCGAAAAAGGTAAAGGGGAGAAAAAGACATATAATTACAGATACTCAGGGTTTTATACTAAGTTGTTACGTAGGAGCTGCTAATGAAAATGATAGAGATGGTATTAAAATAGCATTAAACAATATGAGAACAAAATATACTAAAGTAAAAAAAATGTGGGCTGATATGGGGTACCAAGGAAAAGATTTAAAAACCCATATAGAGGAAGAATATGGCATAGATATTGAAATTGTGAAAAGGCCTCCATGTAGGTTTTGGGTGCATAAAGATACACCACTAGAACTATTGCCACAACGGGATCCTGGATTTTTAGTACAGCCGAGAAGGTGGGTGGTAGAAAGGACTTTTGCTTGGATCAATAGGAATAGAAGACTATCAAAAGAGTACGATTTACTTACAACATCTACTGAAAGTTTCATATATCTGGCTATGAGTAGGGTTATGTTACGGAGGGAATATGCCTAAGTTTACTTGTTTCCGGACAACCTCTAAGAGGTTGTCCGGAAACAAGTAAAAGGCTATAATATCTGAAATTTTAGTACGGGGTAAAGATGAGAAAAAAGTATCCAACAGATCTAAGCGAAAGGGAATGGGCAAGAATAGAAAAACACTTCAGAGTATCATACAAGAAAGGAGGAAGGCCGCCAAAGTATAGCAAAAGAGAAATATTAGAAGCAATTTTCTATGTATTGCGTACAGGGTGTCAATGGCGGTATTTACCAAATGATTTTCCGCTATGGAAGACTGTGTATGAGCAGTTCAGGCAATGGAAGAAGCAGGGAATTTTTGAGAAAATGAATTATGAAATTACAAAATATAGTAGAAGAAAAATAGGAAGGAATGAGCAGCCGAGTGCCTGTATAGTAGATAGTCAATCTGTAAAGACTACAGAAAAGGGGGGATCAAAGGCTATGATGGAAGTAAAAAAGTAAAGGGTAGAAAAAGGCATATAATTACAGACACTCAGGGTTTTATACTAGGTTGTTACGTAGGCGCTGCTAACGAAAATGATAGAGATGGTATTAAAATAGCATTAAACAATATGAGAACAAAATATACTAAAGTTAAAAAAATGTGGGCTGACATGGGATACCAAGGAAGAAATTTAAAGAATCACATAAAGGAAGAATATGACATAGATATTGAAATTGTTACAAGGCCTCCATGTAGATTTTGGGTGCACAAAGATACGCCACCTGAGCTACTACCAACAAGAGAACAAGGGTTTAAAGTACAGCCAAGAAGATGGGTTGTAGAAAGGACTTTTGCTTGGGTTAATAGGAATAGAAGGCTATCGAAGGAGTATGATTTACTCACAACATCCACTGAGAATTTCATATACCTAGCTATGAGTAGGGTTATGTTAAAGAGGGAATATGCTTGAATTTACTAGTTTCCGGACAACCTCTTAGTAACACTGTCTATGATTATTTTTTCTATCGGTTGTGCAATTTTCCAGCCAGTGATTTTTAATGCATCAATAAATGTTTTCCCTGAAATTAAAGGCACAGCTTCTTCTGCAGTCTCGTTCATTAGAGCTTTTATCATGGCTATTTTTATCGGCTTAACAAGCTACATTTACAATGGTCAAACAATTAGTGTAGCTGTTCTTGTTTTATCCGCGATAGTACTAGAACTTGTTTTTACTGTCTATCTATTGCGTTTAAAAGATCCTATGTAATTAATAAAGATATTCCATTGTAGGCTGCTAACTTTCCCCGGCCAATCTTTCTGCTTCATTGCGTGAAATTAATGCCTCAATAAATTCATCTAGTTCACCTTCTTTTATAATCTGCTCTAACCGATGTGAAGTTAGATTAATTCTATGATCTGTTATTCTTGATTGTGGAAAGTTATATGTTCTTATGCGCTCGGAACGATCACCAGAGCCAATTTGGCTTTTCCTCATTGTTGACCTTTCCATTTCTTTTTTTTGTCTTTCAATTTCGTATAGCCTTGCCCTCAATACTTTGAGCGCTTTAGCTTTATTTTTGTGCTGCGATTTTTCATCTTGCTGTATCACAACTATCCCTGTTGGCAAGTGGGTGACCCTTACTGCGCTGTCAGTTGTATTCACTGATTGCCCTCCAGGACCACTGGATCTATAAACATCTATTCGTAAGTCTTTTTCTTCTATTTTAAAGTCAACTTCTTCTACTTCAGGTAATATCGCAACAGTAGCGGCAGAGGTATGCAACCTTCCTGAGGATTCAGTTTCTGGCACTCTCTGTACTCTGTGCACCCCTGATTCAAATTTCAACCTTGCAAAAACTTCTGTTCCATTAATGAGTGCAGAAGCTTCCTTATAGCCACCTATACCTGTATTAGAAATGCTTATTGGCTCGAACTTCCAATTTCTTCTTTCTGCATATTTTTGATACATACGAAATAACATTGCTGCAAATAATGCTGCTTCTTCTCCGCCTGTACCTGCTCTAATTTCTAATATTGCATTTCTTGAGTCATCTTCATCTTTGGGCAATAATGCTAACTTTAATTTTGCTTTTATTTTTGGTAATAATACCTTGTGCTTTTCGAAAAATTCTTCTTTTGCTAACTCTTTTATATCACCTTCGCTGTTTTCATCTTTCATTATTTCTTCTAAGTCTGAAATTTCCTCTTTCAGCGTGTTATATTCATCAATTATCTTGATTATTGGCCTGAGCTCAGAGTATTCCTTTGAAAGGGTAATGAATTCTTTTTGACTTAAATTGGTAGGATTTTCCAAATTCCTCTCTATATCATTAAATTTTTTCTTTAAGTCTTGTAAATTATTTTCCATATCCATATAGCACAGATCTAGCTAAGTAATATATACTGAAATAAAAAATTTCTTATATCAAGCAATAACACTATAATATACCTACTACCTTCTAGTTGAATATAATGGCAAAACAGATAACATCAAACTGCAATTTCATATTTGGAGCTTCGGACATAAAAACATTACCAGATGAATCGGCTCCAGAGATTGCGTTTGCTGGTAGATCAAATGTAGGAAAATCCAGTCTGATTAACTTACTGATAAACAGCAAAAAAGCTGCCAGAGTTTCCTCTAAACCTGGATGCACTAGACAAATAAATTTTTACTCTATGTACAATGATAAGTTCAGGCTTGTTGACCTGCCAGGGTATGGTTATTCTCATGCAGGTAAGGAGGAAATTATACAATATTTAAACTTAATTGAGTATTATCTAATTCAAAGAAGAAATCTAAGAAGAGTGTTTGTGTTGATAGATAGCAAGGTAGGATTAAAAGAAATAGACAAAGACTTCATTTATTGGTTAATATATAATAACATTAACTTTAACATTGTGCTAACAAAAATAGATAAAGTAAGTCAAAAAAGCTTAGGTGCTGTTATAGAAGATATTCAAAAATGGATTAATAATGAGAATGTGTCAATTCATCAAATGAGCATCCGTGTTAAGCATAAAATAACCAAGGTAAGAGATGAGTTTTTCAAGTTTACAAGATAAAAAAATGAAGAGTAGTGAATTTTTAAAGGGTGAGGTATCATTTGAACAAAAAGCAGAAATATTACTTGAAGTGCTATCTAACATACCTAGCTTTGTAGGCGAGACTTTTGTCATTAAATGCGGTGGTACAATAATCTTAGATGAAACACTATTTAATACTTTTGTGCATAATGTTGTCTTGTTGAAGCAGCTTGGTATAAATCCGGTAATAATTCATGACGGAGAATATGAAATTAACTCAGTGTTAAAAATGCTGGATATGAACAGTAAGTTTGTGAATGGTATCAGACTTACAGACAAAGACACTATGAAAATCATTGAAATGGCACTGTGTGGTTCAGTTAATAAAAAAATTGTTCAGTATATAAATTCTGCTGGTGGTTCAGCTATTGGATTATGTGGAAAAGATGGTCACTTAATTAAAGCCGAAAAAATAACCGCTACGCTTAGAGAAGATAGATCAAATAATATCGAAAAGATATTAGACATGGGGTTCATCGGTAGACCCACTGAAATCAATCCTGATATATTATTTTTTATTGAAGAATCAGATTTTATACCAGTTATTGCACCAATTGGTCATGGAAAAGATGGGGAAACGTATCATATTGATGCCGATAGCACTGCAAGCGCAATTGCAATTGCAGTTTCTGCATCTAAAATGATAATCTTGAGTGACACAGATGAAGAAATAGATAAAATTGGTGGCAGGAAGATATCTGTTAAAAATTTAAATGCATCGATTGATTGTGGGAAAATTAAAGGGGAAAAATTTATTGAAAGGCTTATGGCATACGTTAAAATGGCGGAGGAATGTGCTGGAGTTGTTCACATAGTTGATGGTAGAATACCTAACATTATGCTTGATTTATTTACTGAGAGTAATTCAAGCATATTGATTGTGAGTGATTTATAGCTATACTGCTTACAACCACACGAATACCAAGAGGGTGTCATTCAAGTAGCTGACACTGGAATGACAGCAATCCACGTCATACCGCGATTCATTCGCGGTATCTCTAGATCCCGCTAACAAGTAGCGGGATGAAGGTTGTCAGGGTGTCATCCCAGTGCCCAGACACTGGGATCCAGAAGACTTAATTTCAACCAAGTGGCTGCATAATAAGGACTAGATTCCAGACTGGAATGACATCATAGGGGCACTGGGATGACAAAAAAAGGAGCACTGAACTTGTCAAGGAATTTTATGGCCTAGCGTCACGCGCTGGAATGACATCATTTACGATGTAACATTTATCACTTTTGCAGATACAATTTACATGCTATAATTGAGTCTTCATAGATGGTAAATTGGAGTGCAAAGAAGTAAAATTAAAGTAGAAATAAAAAGATTATCACACGGAGAAGACTTGTCTCTTCCATGTTATGCAACTACGCAGAGTGCTGGCATGGATCTTTATGCTGCATTGAATGATTCTGCTGTTTTAAATCCACTTGAAAGATTACTTGTTCCAACTGGAATTGTGATTGCAATACCAAACGGTTTTGAGGGGCAAATCCGCCCACGTTCTGGTCTTGCTGCAAAACATGGAATCACTGTCTTAAATTCTCCGGGCACTATAGACTCTGATTATCGAGGTGAAGTTAAAATTTGTCTAATTAATCTAAGTAATCAGCCATACGAAATAAAAAGAGGAGATAGAATCGCACAAATCCTTATTTCTCCTGTATCTCAGGTAATTTGGGATGACAGAGAAGAATTCTGCGCAGAAGAAACCGGTCGCAATGCAGGGGGCTTTGGCTCAAGCGGCAGGTAGCTTACGAAAAAGCTTGACTATGACAGTTCTTTTATACACAATTTAAGCATATTAATATTTTATTAAATGAAGTCGTTTATGCTAACTTTCAAAAATCATTGTGGCCAGCTCCACAAAGCAAACACTGTATTTGTTGCATTTACTGCTATATACGTTATAGGTGGATTAGCAATACTTTCAACACCGCTTTGGAGGCCTTCAACTTGCAAGCTAGCAGCTTTTGCAGCTACACCACTTGGAATGGGCGTTTTAGCATTTGTTGCTGCTGCGCTGACTTATTTAGCAATATATGCTATCAGCAAAAATAACGAAATATCTGAGTTGAAAGCTCTGAAGGTTATTAAGGATGGGTTGCTAGTAACAGAAGACGCATTTAGGGAAATTGCAAGGAATAACCAAGTTAAAGATGAAGAAGGTAAGGTAGAAAAGGATAAATATTATATAGACTTCAGCTTAGAAGGCAAGAACTACCGTATTATTGTTGATATTAATCAGTTTACCAATAAGCTAGGCAATACTTCACTCTTCGAGATAGATTCACTAGAAGTGAAAAACAAAGAAGGTAAGTTCGAGACAGTAGATAAAACCATACGCGTCAAGTTAAGGAAAAGTGTAAGTAAAGTTGATAGAGTGAAGGAAAATAATAAGGTATAAATTCTCTTGGATATATGAATGAGAGAACTTACAATGGACAGAATAGCTTGCTTATCAAAAGACCTCAATGAATTCTTTAATGAAAAAGCAGACGAAATATCAATTGCAGTAGGTTTTATAAAAAGAAAGAGAAAACTTAATGGCTCATCATTCATAAAAGCTATGGTTTTTGGTAACATAGGAGTTGATGATTGCAGCATAGAAACAATGTGCCAATTGCTAAATGAAGACTCGATAGAAATTACAAAACAGGGTTTAGATTTTAGGTTTAGTGAAGAAGCAGTTGAGTTCATGAAAAAAATGTATAACGAAGCTTTGTGTTTATTTAAAAAAAGTCTACAGATTGATTGCAAAATTTTACAGCAATTTGGAAGCGTTAAATTATTGGATAGCAGCTACATTAGCCTGCCCAGTAGCATGGAAGATATGTACAAAGGATATGGCAGTAGCTATAGAGATTGTGAGAATAATACCAAATCAGGAATAAAGCTACAGTTAGTCTTTGATTACCTGAATCAAGCGCTAGATAAGTTAAATTTTATGGAAGGAATAAAGGTCGGATCAAGGTTATAGGGATTATCTGAACGGTTTATCAGCCAATGATTTGCTAATATTTGACTTGGGCTACTTTGTGCCTAGTTCTTTTAAACAGATTGATGAAGCAGGTGCATATTTTGTTAGTCGTTATAAGTCTGATACCAATATATATGATATAGAAACAAATCAAAAAATAGAGCTATTGGAGTATTTGGAAGGTCACTTATCTTCAGAAAAAGAAGTATTATTAGGAAAGGAAGTAAAAATTAAGGTAAGAATTATATGTCAAAAGCTAACTGAAGAACAGTCTATGGCTAGAAGAAGAAAGGCTAATAAATTAGCAAAGTCACATGGATATACATCTTCTCAAAAGAATCAAAAGTTATTAGATTGGTCAATATTTATAACTAATGTTCCAGAGAGTAAAATTAATGCTGAACAAATATTGACGGTTTATAGAGTAAGATGGCAAATCGAATTACTATTTAAACTATATAAAAGTCATATCAATCTTGATAAACTAAAAGGAAAGACAAATCCATTTAGAGTATTGTGCGAGCTATACGCAAAATTATGTGCTATTCTCGTATTTCACGGAATGATTGGCTGTGTAAAACTAAAAAAGAACACGGAGCTCAGTTTAACAAAGGCATTTATTGAATTGAAAAGGCGGGTTAGAGAGCTCTTTTTGATATTAAACAATATTGTCAATAATTTAAAAATTTTTCTAAAAAAGCTTACTATAATCTGGTCAAAGTTTTCTTTGAAAGACAGATATAGGAAGACCAGGGTATCTACTTTAAGCTCTCTACATTCCTTAACTTGACGCGTATGGTAGATAAAACAGAATGGAATAAAACATTAGGTTTAGAAAAAGAGGGTGCTAAAGAGGTTAACACTTATTTAGGCTCGCTTATTGTTGAACAAGTTGCTTCTCAACAACAGACAGTATAGCCAAGTGAAATAAAAGAGGTAGATTAAGTCTGCCTCTTTGTTTTTTTTGATTTTTAGTGTTACGCGCATAACTGCATGGATGTTGCGATTCTCAAGGCAACGTATCTGTTTAGATGCATGGCTAATGCTGAAACAAAAATTCCAGTGTTCCCTTTCTTGTCATCCCAGTGCTTGACACATAACTGTACAAACATTCATTTTTGAAGGTAAATTGGTAACCGTTCACGCAATGGCGTCAACTTAAGAGCCTTCATTAGCAGACTCTCCTAAAGACATGATGGCGTTTAGGCTTATCAACTTTGTCCATTCACGGTATAAGAAAGTAGTTTACAAAAATTGCATAATTAGTATAAAAAACAATAAACTAGATAGATGAGGGGTTGATGATAGAGGTGCTACAAGAAAAGATTGTGGTATTGGAGTCAGAAGTTGGTACTCTGAAAGCAGAGAATGATAAGTTAAGGACAAAAATAATTGAGCTAGAGGATAAGCTGGGTTTAAATTCAAAAAATTCATCGCTGCCACCATCGCAAGATGTATATCGCAAAAAGACAAAAAAGAAGAGCGATAAAAAACCAGGCGGGCAGCCAGGACATGAAGCGCACAAGCGGGAATTGATGGTAGCAGATGAGGTGGTAAAATGTTCAATTGATACAATTTGCATGTGTGGAAGCCAAGTTATTTTAGAAGAAGAAACTGTGCATCAAAAGGTTGAATTGCCAAAAATTAAACCGATAGTGACTGAATATAGGCTACAAAAAGGCTACTGTAAGGCGTGTAAGAAAAGGATCTCAGCTAGTCTGCCTGAAGGTGTGACAAGGGATCTTTTAGGAGCTAATGCAAAAGCAGTAATTAGCAGTTTTAGTGGATTTTTTATCAATTCAAAAAGGGAAGTACAGCAAATTTTGAGCAGCATATTTAATCTGAATATAAGCCTAGGTTTGGTATCAAAGACCGAGGGTAGAGTATCAGAAAAATGTATATCTGAATACGAAAAAATAAGAGAAGAGCTACGGAAAAGCAAGTATTTACATATAGATGAAACAAGCCATAGGAACCAGGGAAAGAAAGGTTGGAGTTGGGTAGTAACGAATAAAACAGCAACACTTATGAAGTTAGTTGGATCTCGCGGAAAGAAGATATTAAAAGGGCTATTGCCAGAGTATGATGGAATAGTTATAAGCGATAGGTATGCTGCGTATAATTACTTTAATCGTGAAAACAGACAGATATGCTGGGCCCATTTAGCAAGGGACTTTGAAAGGTTTTTTTACAGTAAAAATGTTGAAGTGAGCAGAATTGGCGCAGCATTAAAATCGCTGAGCAACAGGGTATTTGTGGTAGATAGAGCACGTAAACAAAACCTGATAGACAATTTAAGATTTTTCCGGTTAATGAGGAAGATTCGAAAAAGGGTGAAACATTTTTTGCGAGAGATAACAAGGGTTGCAAAAGGAACTCAGGCCTCGAGAATGGCTGCCAATATACTACGTTCTGAAGATATGATGTGGAGATTCGTGCGCAATCCTGATCTGATCGAGACAACCAATAACCTTGCAGAACGTCAGGCTAGACGGTACGTCATTTATCGTAAAAATAGTTTTTTCACTTGGTCAGAACGTGGAGAAAAGTTCATTGAAAGAATGCTTTCGATATTTTTGACTGCACGTTTGAATGATCAGAATCCTGTCCAGAAACTACAGAATTTAGTCGCTATTCCTGCCTAATTGGGAATATTCCGTGAACGGTTACGGTAAATTGCACAACAGATAATGTCATTCCAGTGCTCCCTTTCTTGTCATCCAAGTAGCTGACACTGGGATCTGGTAGACAATGTTCATACAGCAGCTACTCGGATGACACCTTGTGCTTGCTGGCTATAATTGCTAAGGATTTTTATTTAATTTAACTGCATCTTTTGCCTTATCCAATAACCCATTAATAAAACCAATTTCGCTTGGTTTATCAAGTAAATCAGATGCAATGTTAGTATATTCATTAATGACAACTGGAACTGGCGTATCACAATTAGCTAACTCACATATTGCAACACGCAAAATAGATAAGCTTATAAGATTTAACCGTGAAAGGGACCAACTTGGGTGTAAATAAGACTCTATTATTTTATCATATTCTTCACTGCTTTTTATAACCTTATATAACAAGTTTTCTAAGAACTGATGTTCAAATTCTTCACATTCAAATATATCTTTCAACTTATTTATGTAGTCCTTAAGCTCACAATTTTCCAGTTTAAAAGTGCTTTTGTTGTAACCTACGAAAATATTTGAATAAGCAATTTGTACAGCAAGAAATCTTGCCGTGCTTCTTTTTATGCGCCACTTTTTATCTACTGGTTTTTCCTCCATTATTTTAATTTATTGTGTAAATCTATCATACGCAAAACAGTTGAGGCTGCATGGCCACCAACGTTCTTTTTGTTTTTATCAGCTCTAACTAGTGCTTTATCTTTGCTGTCAGCGGTAATTACACCCATACCAAGGGGTATTGCATAATGCATAACAACCTCATTTAAGCCTTCAATTACTCCTTTACAAACATATTGATAATGATCGGTTTCACCGCGAATTACGCACCCAAGAGCTAAATAACCATCATAATTAGTATGCCCACTCTTGACTGCAAAAAGAATTGTAGCTGGTATCTCAAATGTACCAGGAACCTCAACTACATCGTAACTGGCATTACTGCCTTTTAATTTATCAATTGCACCTTCAAGCAAAAGGTTCGCTGTTTCAGTATAATAAATCGAATTAACTATTAGTATTCTCGACATTTACTACCACTTTTTTTGTTAAAAACAACTTTATTAATGACTGTTGAATTAGAGTTATAATATTACTAAATATCCAATATATTACCAGGCCGGCAGGAAAAGAAGAAAAAATAAAGACAGAAATGTAAGGTAAAAACTTCATAACATTTACTTGAATATCATCTTTACTGGTTTGATCTTTCTCACTTAGCTTCTGCTGAATTATCATGGTGGCACCGAAAATTATAGGTAAAATGCCTATAGAAATAGGAAAGTTATAATTAAACAACCCAAATAATGTAAAGATGTTCGTTGGGTCAGGAGCTGAAAGATCCTTAATCCATAAAAAAAAAGGAGCATGCCTCATCTCTATAGTAACAAATAATACTTTATATAGAGCAAAAAATACCGGTATTTGTATTAGCATGGGAAAAATGCTCGACATTGGATTTACGTTGTTTCTCTTAAACAATGCAATTGTCTCTTTATGCTGCTTTAAGCTGTCATTTTTATACAACTCTTTTACACGAGTTAGCTCAGGCTGCAAGCTTTTCACCTTGAACATTGAAACATATGATCTATTAGATAAGGGAAGCATCAAAAGTTTGATTACTAAAGTCAGCAATAATATTGCTAAGCCAAAATTCTTTAAAACGAAGTTAAAGTATTCAAGCAGTAAAAACACTGGTTTAGTTATAAAGTAAAGAACACCAAAATCTACAGCTTTATCAAACAAAGGTATATTGAGAGTATCCTTATAAGAATCCAGTAAATTCAACTTTTTTGCTCCAGCAAAAAAATAATTCACATTAGAAGTGCTTGCACCAGGAAGTATACTCTTATAAGACTTAACAAAATCTACTTGAAATTTATCAATATCATTAGCGTTAGTATGTTTAATGCTTACATTTATTTTATCAGATTTTTCAGGTATGATGGCTGTGAGCCAGTATTTATCAGCAAAACCAAACCAATTTTTTTCACTCGTGCTTGCTTTTATTAAATGTTTTTTGGAAATATCCTTATATGTCCACTCCTCTAGTTTATTATCAAATGCACCCAGTACTCCTTCATGGGATATCCAATAAGATTCGTTGATATTGTCACGTTTACGGTTAATTTTACCATAAGGAACCAAAACTACATTATCCTTTGTATTATTTTCAACAACTTGCTCAACTTTAAACATGTAATTATCGTCGAGGTTAATTTTCATTCTAAATAAAATGCCATTCTCATTGTCCCAAGATAAATTGACCTCTTTTTGATTAAGTTTATCTGCTCGCCAGACTGCTTTAGAATCTGGAACTTTAATCTTGTTACTCGGATCGAGCCACCCAAATTCTGCAAAATATACATCTTTTGATTCTGCAGGTGACAGTAACACCACTTGTGGAGAAGAAGAACTCGGTTCTAAGTGGTAATTAGTTAAAATTAAGTCATCAAACCTTGCACCTTTCAGAGAAATTGATCCTTTAATCATGTTATTGGTTAAACTAACCCTCTGTTCTCGAGTAGAATTAATAATTTCAGAACGATTTTGGTATATTATAGGAGCAAGGTCGTTAAAAGATTCGATATGTTCAATATTTTCAATCAATGGCTGGTTTTGGTTTGTACTAAAAAAATTATCATAAATAATACGCCAAGACACCATGATTAACATGGAAAGGATAGCTGCCAAAATTAAACTTTTTGCTTCTGACATGAAATTAAATCAAACATATCTTCTTAAAGTGTATACTAAATATTGTACTAAAACAATGAAATTTACTTATTTTTAATAATAACTTTTAACGCTGATCTTTAAAATTTATTTTAATAGCTTCAAATTTTAACAATATGAACGCGGTGAAAAATCTAGTTATTTGGTTGCTAATAATAGCCACTACTGCAATGCTTATTGATTCACAAAGGGACAAACTAAGCGACAGATTTCTCAGTACTTTTTTACCATATAAAGGAAGAATTCAAAATAGCGGTCAGAATAGTGGAAGTATTGAATTTACGAAGTCATATGATGGACACTTTTATATTCAGGCTCAAGTCAATGATCGCAATATAACGTTTTTGCTTGATACTGGAGCAACCGATATTGTTCTATCACAAAAAGACGCATTACATGTTGGTATTAACTTACAAAATGTTCAGGATTTTAAAATATATGAAACTGCGAAAGGTCAAATAAAAGCTGGAGTGGTTCAAATACCTCAAGTTAAAATAGGAAATTTTTTGATTAATGATGTACAGGCAAGCGTTAACACTCATTCTATGTCTCATTCACTACTTGGAATGAGCTTTTTAAGGTATTTTCATTTCACTATAAGAGATAATAAGTTGATATTATACCGCGACTAAACACTTCTACAATCTACTTATCAAAGCTCTGTAGGTTAATATAGGAGCAGAAATAAATATTGCAGAACAAGTGCCAATCAAAATACCAAAAAAAATGATCAAGCTGAAGTCTTTCACTGCATCTGTGCAGATTAATGCCAAAGGAAGAGCAGCAAGAAGGGTTGTACCCGAGGTTAATATAGTGCGAAATAATGTAGCGTTGATACTTGCATCTACTATCTCACTCATCCGCCCACTTTTACCACTCTTGCAATACTCTCGAATCCGATCGTATATAATTACTGAGTTATTGATTGAATAACCAATGACAGTGAGAAGAGCTGCAACTGATGAAATATTAAACTCAATGCCAGTTAGGCTAATAAAACCAACAGTTAAAATCACGTCATGAATCAGTGCTGTTATTCCACTGAATCCACATTGCCAATTAAATCTAAACCAAACGTAAAAAAATATTCCAACAATTGCGATCAACATGGATAACATTCCTTCAAATATTTGTGTTGAGCTTATTTGTGGGCCAACATAGTCTATTTTACGATAGCTTATTGAGCTCCCCAGCTTTTCTTCTAGTATGCTTTTTATCTTTTTGATTTTATCTTCATCTCCTTCATCTTTAAAACGCATGACTAAATTATCACCCGCTTTTGAACTCTGCACTGTAAAACCATTTTCTTTTAATGCATCGAGAATAGAGTGATTCTCATCTGAAGATTTTATCTCTATCAAAATTCCGCCTGCAAAGTCTATGCCTAAGTTCACTCCACGCAGCACAACAGTGAATATTGAAAAGATGATAAGAATAATGCTAATTAATGCAGTCAAATCCCTATATTTACTAAATTTTATATTGAGGTTATCTGGAATGAGTCTAAGTGCCATGCTATTTACTTAAACTTGAATTTTATATACTTTTCAAAAAATTCACTAGTTTATTCTGTGATTGTTTGACTATGTAAATTTTTCTGTCAGTTGATTCTTGTCTGTCAATTAAGTTCTATCTAGTGCAAACTTTGCAATTTTGAAGTACATTACAAGAGCAAAATACCGCCAATTTGGCCCATCATTTTATCTCTGCAAGCTTATCCCCCCCTTGCTATGTTAGCAACGCAACCTAAGCTAGGTTCCTTCATAGCAGTGTTAGGTACACTGCCATATCTTTCAAAACTTTCATGCTCTATAGCTTCCTCAACACTTTTTCCTCCTAAAAGACAGTTTTCCCCTAAACTTTTTCCCCTATTTTTTAACTCATTAAGCCTTGCTCTGTTTTCCCCATCAATCTCCACTTTTATTTTATTGCTGCCTTTCTCACTAGGACTTAGATAAATACTTATCTCTCCTACCTCAGTAGTAAAAGACATTTCAATACCACCTTTTGAGACATCCATGTAATTTCTTTTTCCCCCTATTTCTTCTACATTTTCAACTCTTACTATACTTTCTCCAATTTTGAGTATGCCAACTCTTAAATTTAAGTCTTTGGCTTTTTCATTGTTTAGGATTTCTGCAACTTCAACAATACTATCTTGCGAGTACTCTATACAAAAATATCTATTATCCTTGTCTACTCCTAATACATTTTGAGTCTGCTTGCTTTTGTTTACAATACTTTCATATGCTAAACCTTTTAGCTTGCTTTCAATTTCCTTACATTTCTCAGAAAGACCATCATCAAATCCATTACAAGTAACTATCTGCTCAAACTCATTCCCATCGAAAAAATTATGGCGTTTTACCTTCCCACCTTCTAACAATAAATTACTAACAATGCTTTTGATAATGTCCTCTTCGGACACTTCATTTTTTTTGTTACAGTTTTGATCTTCACTTTCTTTGTTACAGTTTTTATCTTTACTTTGATAGGGAAAGTTATCAAATACAAAAGTGTTACTTCTGTTACTTATATGACTACCACTAGTAAGATCTTTTATTTCTTCAAATACTGTATTTGTTACAGTTTTGTTACAACAACTACATTTTAAATTTAACATTACTTCTTTTTCTAAGTATTTAGCTACTATGCACTTAATACTTTCTGGAGTATTTTTTATATCTTTTTGTTCATTTTGTTCTGTTATACCTCTCACCTCCCCACAGCATTTATCAATCAGATCCTGTTTACTTTGAGTTAACGACATTTTTAGTTTCATAAAAAGTGAGTCTTTTAGAAAAGGATTATCATCTTCTGAATCCAAATCATCTGTTAACTCCATTGAATCAAAATTACCTGAGCTATAGTACGAACCCTTTTTTGAGTCCGAACTATCTTCTGAGTTCCCATCACTATCTAACCAATTGTCAACTTTCGGAAATTCTGAGCTTTTCTGTTCACCTTCAAAAGTCTGATTACTACCACCAGCGCCCTTTGTCAAATTTTCTTTACTTTCACAAGAACCATCTGAACCATAGCCCTCATTCCCTTTTGGATCTGAATCATCTGGATTACAATCAGAAGTTATTTCTGTATCTTCAGAAATCTGTTGATTATCACTTTCACCTAACAAACCACCATTTGTTGGATTACATACATTTTCTGTATATTTTTGATTATTTTGTGCTTCTATTTTCTCCTTTTCGTACAACAGTTTAAACTGATCCTCATCGTCAGAATTGTGACCTGAATCACAAATTACATGATCATTGCAGGTAGAATTATGCTCTACTGAATCAGTACTTTCAAAAATTTGTGGATTATTACTTCCGTCTGGCAAATTACCTGATAAACCAGTCTGATGATTATTTTCACCTACCCAACCATCAGTTGTTGTTGGAATATATATTCCTGTATATCTTTGGCTATCAAGAGAATCATTAGTTAATTGTACTGCTGTATAAGTTGTCCGGTCATCCTCATCATCGGAACTAATACCTGAATCATGGCCATCACCTTCTTTAATCTTTTGAGTTTCTATATCGTGTTCATTTATTTCGCTCGACGAATCATAGTTGGAAGGGTTATACTGTTGATTAGGACGTTTAAAAATTTGACGCCAATCGCTGTAAGGCTCCTTAAAATCGAAAGCAGTGCGTATAACTTTTTCCTTGCCTGATACCCCACCATTCATATTGTATAACCATTACTCACTAATCCCTTAGTGAATATCGTAATATATAGGTCTGTCAATAAAAAAATATAACTTTCTTTGGTTCTAACCTTTGCAAATCAGTATCTATAGCCCGGTAATTTCTCATATATTGCACTCTGGACCTAGGAGCGTTGTTAATAAATCCACGACAGCTAGACAACCTTCGCCCGTTTACTAAAAGGAAAAGCAGCAAAGAGCGAACCAAAAGCGATGAGAAAGGATCCAAGCCAGATTATAGACATTCCAGGTTTATAGTGCACTTTAGCTGCAATTTTGCTCTTACTCTTATCAATCTCTCCAATTACAACATAAATATCAGAAAGCAAATTGTGGTAGATACTGCTTTCAACATTTTTTTGACCTTCCGCAAGGTAAAATCTATATTCAGGGGTCATCTCACCTAATATCTTATTATTCAGCAAATTCCTGATATACATTGTACCTCTCACTGCATGGAAATTTTTTTCTTTTATTAGCTCAATATTTCGTAAAGTAACTTTAAATTTATTGACTGTTATGCTATCCCCTATTTTTAAGTAATTTTCTTTTTTCTCCTGCCAACCAACCGAATATGCTATACCAAGCACTAGAATTGCCACTCCAGCATGAGCTGCCATCATTGCATAGTAGGATTTAGAAACTTTTCTTGCTAATAAAATTGATTCACCAAATGCTACCTTAAATAAACAAATTCTTTTACTGTATGCTTCTAAAACAAAGATTAATAATGCTATGGAGATAGTAATTGATAGCACAATTATTAGCTCCATGTGAAAAATAAACGGCAAAATAGCTGCAGCACTACAAAATGAAAATCTATATTCACGGAATATTGGCAATAGACTATTTCCCTGCCAACTGCAGTATTGCCCAATTATCGTGAGGGCTAGAATAGCCAGTGCAATAGGATTAAATAAAGAATTGTAATATGGTGCTCCAACTGAAATTAATTCACCGGTTAAATATTCGAGCACTGTAGGGTATAAAGTGCCAACGAACACAATGAAAAAGGCAGTGATGAATAATAAATTGTTCATCAGCATCATCGTAAGGCGTGAAAAGAATCTTCTACCCTCTGTCACTTGAGTAGCAGGTTTCTTTTCAGATTCCAGTGTCAAGCATTGGAATGACATCGCAGACGTGTGATTTTTTCTCGTAAATACTACAAATATTACTAAGCTACTGACTGTAATTACACCAAGTAGAGCTAATATATACAGTCCATACCTTGGATCATCTGCAAACGTGTGCACTGAGGTGAGTATTCCTGAGCGGACTAGAAATGTTCCAGTCACACTCAATATAAAAGTTGTAAGCGTAAGTAAAATAGCAAAGTTCTTTAAAACATTGAAATTCCGTACCACGAGCAACAAATGTGTCAGCGCTACTGCAATTAGCCACGGCATCAAAGAAACGTTTTCCACTGGATCCCAAAACCAAAATCCACCCCACCCAAGTTCGCGATATGCCCACCAGCTACCCAAGCTGATGCCCAAAGTGAGCAGCGACCAAGAAATAAGTACCCAAGGCCTGACAATTTTAGCCCAAACATTTCCTTCAACTTTTGCAATTAATCCAGCTATAGAGAGCGAAAAAGGAACGCTAAACCCAAGGTACCCCAAATATAATATCGGTGGATGAATAGCAAGGCCTATATCTTGCAATATCGGATTAAAACCAAGACCATCTTTTTCAACGCTTGGCATTTTAGTGAAGGGGCTGGATTCAAGTAAAGTGAACAGTAAAAAACAAAAGCAAATCAAGCCTTGGGTGATCAAGGATACTTTCTTCAATTTACTGTCGTTATCAGTAAAAATATCCATCAGAAATAGGTAAAAGGTAAGCACTAATGCCCAAAGCAACATGGACCCTTCTTTATTTCCCCAAACACCACAAATCTTGTAGATCAAAGGTTTTGTTGTGTGTGAGTGGTAGTATACGTTTTCAAGTGAAAAATCATTTGTAATGTGGCAGTAGATCAAAATAGCCATTGACGCTGATACACAAAAAAATATGGCAGTGGTAATAAACCGACAAGAACTAAGCGGTAAAAACAAATATGTCAAAGACAATAAGCAGGCTAGCAATAGCAATATATTCCCAAGTTCAGGCATAAAAAATTATAGTTTTTATATAAACAATATTACTGATGACAAGTAAGAAGTTAAAGTGTTAATTGATGCTAGCATAATGCTCCCGTAGTTAGCTGTGCTAGTATTAATTAAAAATTAAATATTAAATCTTTATACTTTTATAGATAGCGTTAATATTGAGGTAACATTGTGGGTACAACTAAGATTAGTAAATTTCCATTCAATATAAAAGGTAAAGTGGCAAAACAACATGCCGAACCAATAATCGAAAAAAATCTCTATACTATTTTAGGATTCAAAGATATAGAAGATTTTGAAAATAAGACAAGTAAACTTGTTAATAAAAAAGTTTGGCAATCATTTGTTGACTGCTTTGCAAAAGAAATAGATTATGCAGCAACCGAAGAAGTTGTAAAAAACATCGTTTGTAACATTGCAAAGAGTGATCAAGGTAATGCTTTTACCAAAACTGAACATCTCATATTAAATGAAAAGCAAGATAATAAAAA
This sequence comes from Wolbachia endosymbiont (group A) of Philonthus cognatus, assembly GCF_947251755.1. Taxonomy (NCBI): domain Bacteria; kingdom Pseudomonadati; phylum Pseudomonadota; class Alphaproteobacteria; order Rickettsiales; family Anaplasmataceae; genus Wolbachia; species Wolbachia endosymbiont (group A) of Philonthus cognatus. Next base: position 768,930 of record NZ_OX366388.1, on the reverse strand, counting down.
GAGAGAAAAAGCGATTAGAAAAGCTATTAGTATTTTGAGAAAAATCAATCCAGAAAAAGCCTTTAATGAACTTTCAGTAATAAAAAAACAAGCTGAAGATTTTTTACAAACCGATTTTTGTAAAGCACAGAGTAAATCACTTCAAGGATTTGCTCCCTCTGGTGGACAGCTCTTTGCGGAAACTCTGAAATATATAGAAACACTAGAAAGATTATCCGAAGTAAAAAAAGAAGGGCTAGTTAGAGATTTCTTGTTAAATCATGTTAGTTTATTGAATAAAAAGTATCCTAAATCACAAGGTAAAAGGGAAGATGCTATAACAATACTATCAAGTGATGAGTTGAAGAATTTTTACAATAAAGGTGTAAAAGAAGAAATGTTACAACCAATGGCATCTTACAAAGGATGCAGAAACCTGTATGACAAAATGAACCAGATAAAAAATGAATCCAAAAGTATAATTAAAAGAGAAGAACGGGAAGAAAATTTAAAGAAAATAGATAAGTCGATAATCAGCGCAATTAATGACATAAAAAAACATAGAGAAGCAATCCTTAACTGTAAAGACTTTCAAAATTCTTACATAAAAGAGAAAAAAGAACATCCATTTAGAGGCAACGCATGTCAAAAAATGATTGATATATATCAAGAGAGAATTGTTGGATATCAGGAGAAAATTCGTCAAAACTTAAACCAAATAAAAGCGATATTAAAAAGTGCGCCGCAAGAAATGGATGATGTGGAAGAATTCGAGGAAATAATTGATGATATACATGAAGCAAAGCAGTGTGATGAAATTTTTGATTCAGCTTTAATTTGTTTATCGAACATACAGAATGAGCTAGATATTCAGCTGGAAAATCCTTCAACAGAACTCAGAGCTTCACACATTAACGTTAAAACTGAGCTAACTAGGTTATAAGAACCAAATCTTTAGGATAATGAAAGCACTTTAATTCAAGACAGCTCTTAGTCTGTGTTTTAATTTGGTTGTGTTTTATTAAAAAAACTTTAGATTTATTTTATAATCGATACTCAAATATAATGACTCAAACTTGGGATTTGTTGCAAACAGGGCAAAAGGAAGGCTATAAAATTGCGTATACTAATGCTCGTATTATCGACCCGGAAACTAAACTTGATATAAAAGGTTCATTATTGACTGAAGGGGATAAAATTGTTGACTTTGGTGAATCATTATTTTCAACAAGTGGAGTTGATGAAACAATAGACTGTAAAGGGCTTGTTCTAATGCCAGGCCTTATTGACATTCACGTACATTTTCGTGAACCAGGCCAGGAACATAAAGAAACTATATATACAGGCAGCAAATCTGCAGCTGCGGGGGGAGTTACAACTGTAGTTTGTCAGCCAAACACTGTTCCAGCAATTGATAGCGTTATTTTGGCTAAATATTTGAAATATAGAGCACTTGAAACTTCACATGTAAACGTTGAATTTTACGCTAAAATCACCACTTCGGAAGAAAAGTTGACTGAAATGGCACTTTTAAAGGAAGCAGGTGCGGTTGGGTTCACTGATGATGGCATGCCAGTTATGAACCCAATGATTATGAGACAGGCACTGCTTTATTCAAGTATGCTGAATGTCCCTATTGCTCAACATGCAGAAGATTTAAATTTATCTGCTGGTGGCGCAATCAACGAAGGTAAAATTTCTGAAGAATTGGGAGTAAAGGGGATCTTGAGTGCGTCAGAATCGGTTATGGTAAATCGTGATATACTGCTAATGAAGGATATGGAAAATGTGCACTACCATATTCTACATGTCTCTTCAAAAGATTCACTTGATGCTATTAAACGTGCAAAAGATTTGGGATTAAATGTTACGTGCGAAGTAACCCCTCATCACTTCACTTTGACTGAAGATATAGTAAAACAACATGGGGCAATTGCAAAAATGAATCCGCCGCTTCGCACTGAAGAAGATCGTTTAGCTATGGTTGAAGGTTTAAAGACAGGTGTGATTGATTGCATTGCAACTGATCACGCTCCGCATGATCGTAGTTCTAAAGATCTACCACTTGAAAATGCTGCATTTGGTATTGTTGGTCTTGAAACAATGCTGCCCCTTTCACTTGAACTCTATCACAGTGGGCAAATGGGTCTACTTGATGTGCTTGCAAAATTGACATATAAGCCTGCAGATATAATACACATACCACGTGGTCGTATACAAAAAAACCTTGCTGCAGACTTAATTTTAGTTGACCTCAATCATGAATGGGAAATTAAAACTGACAACTTTGCTAGTAAATCAAAGAATTCTCCTTTCGATGGTCGCAAAGTAAAAGGACACGTAGTACGTACTGTTGTGTCCGGCAAAACTATATACTCGCAGAAGAGTTAGTTATCATATCTTATCTATTCCAATTTGTTATCACCAGAATGGGCTAAGTGCACCTAAATTTAAATTAGAGGTTGTCCGGAAACTAGTAAATTCAAGCATATTCCCTCTTTAACATAACCCTACTCATAGCTAGGTATATGAAATTCTCAGTGGATGTTGTGAGTAAATCATACTCCTTCGATAGCCTTCTATTCCTATTAACCCAAGCAAAAGTCCTTTCTACAACCCATCTTCTTGGCTGTACTTTAAACCCTTGTTCTCTTGTTGGTAGTAGCTCAGGTGGCGTATCTTTGTGCACCCAAAATCTACATGGAGGCCTTGTAACAATTTCAATATCTATGTCATATTCTTCCTTTATGTGATTCTTTAAATTTCTTCCTTGGTATCCCATGTCAGCCCACATTTTTTTAACTTTAGTATATTTTGTTCTCATATTGTTTAATGCTATTTTAATACCATCTCTATCATTTTCGTTAGCAGCGCCTACGTAACAACCTAGTATAAAACCCTGAGTGTCTGTAATTATATGCCTTTTTCTACCCTTTACTTTTTTACTTCCATCATAGCCTTTGATCCCCCCTTTTCTGTAGTCTTTACAGATTGACTATCTACTATACAGGCACTCGGCTGCTCATTCCTTCCTATTTTTCTTCTACTATATTTTGTAATTTCATAATTCATTTTCTCAAAAATTCCCTGCTTCTTCCATTGCCTGAACTGCTCATACACAGTCTTCCATAGCGGAAAATCATTTGGTAAATACCGCCATTGACACCCTGTACGCAATACATAGAAAATTGCTTCTAATATTTCTCTTTTGCTATACTTTGGCGGCCTTCCTCCTTTCTTGTATGATACTCTGAAGTGTTTTTCTATTCTTGCCCATTCCCTTTCGCTTAGATCTGTTGGATACTTTTTTCTCATCTTTACCCCGTACTAAAATTTCAGATATTATAGCCTTTTACTTGTTTCCGGACAACCTCTCATGTTTCTACTATGTTGATCATAAGCAAAAACTGATCTTAATACTTTAAACGGTGGAGGATTGATGATGCACTTACCACACGTATAAATATTGTCTGAGATTACTACGCCACAAACATTGCAGTAATGCTTAGTTAGAAAATTGATTTTTTTGTTGCATTCACTACACAGATTAAGATTTTCATCAATGATACATTCGCAACTTACGCATACGCTTGGAAATATGAGATTTGTAGCTTTTTTTAGTAAGAGAAGGTTCACAACTCATTAAATATATTATAAAATAATTTATATAGTATAGCTAAAGTAACTTAAGCTTACACTCTTTCACTTTTTATTTCATTTCAATATAGTTCAAACTGAGCCACTGCTGAGTGCTGTAGCTAGTGCAAGTCAGGTTTTCCTACGTCATACCGCCGCGGTATCTCTAGATCCCGCTAACAAGCAGCGGGATGACGAATTTGTCGTTTATCAAATCGTCGGTAAACCTAAGTCACTTTAGTTATAGTATCAAACATAAAGGTTGCAATATTATGTTGGCTGCTAAAATAGCACCAAGTGCACACAATGAATACACTTTCTCTGCCCTGTGACCCACGTTTATCATTATCTTGATAATACTTGTTATAATTGTCTTTACTCTCAACTCCACAAATTACATCTTTCACAGGTCCTAGCACATTATCAACGTAACGTACAGATTTATAGAAACTATTTTCTGGAACTAGTGTGTTATCTTCTGCTTTCTTAGCAGGTACAACTCCATATTCAACGTACCTTCTAAAGTATCGATATACTGACATTCTTATCTCCAAATCATAAATATGCAACCTAGCCTAATATAATTAAGAAATAGTTTATAATAAATACGTTTTAAGATACCTGCCTGTAACACTTTCTGGAATTTTTGCCACTTCTCCTGGAGTTCCAGTAGCAATCACTTCTCCGCCTTTTATTCCGCCCTCTGGTCCGATGTCTATTATATAATCTGCAGTTTTTATAACGTGCAAATTGTGCTCGATAACTATAACAGTGTTTCCCAGATCGACTAATCTATGGAGTATTTTTAGTAAGTTATTTATATCTTCAAAGTGTAATCCAGTTGTTGGCTCATCAAGAATATACAATGTTCTTCCGGTAAATCGTTTTGATAGCTCTTTGGACAGCTTTATTCGTTGTGCTTCACCCCCAGACAACGTTGTTGACGACTGTCCGAGTTTTATATAGCCAAGCCCCACTTCCTGCAAAGAAACCAACTTTTCTTTTACCATTGGAAGGTTTTCAAAAAAATCACAAGCTTGATCTATCGTCATATCAAGCACATCAGAGATTGATTTTTCTTTATAAGTAACTTCCAATGTTTCCCGATTATACCTTCGTCCTTTACACTGCTCACACTTCACGTAAACGTCCGGTAGAAAATGCATCTCTATCTTTAAGTGCCCATCACCTTTACAAGCCTCACACCTTCCCCCTCTGGTATTAAATGAAAACCGGCCTATATTATACCCCCTTGCTTTTGACTCCGAAAGACCTGCAAACCAATTTCTTATATGAGTAAACATACCGACATATGTTGCTGGATTTGACGCAGGAGTTCTACCAATTGGCGACTGATCAACTTCTATAACTTTATCTATATATTCAAGGCCTTCTATCTTATCGCATTGGCCATACCGTGCAGACGAATGATGTATCTTATGTGCTGAATATTTATATAACGTTTCTATGACTAAACTTGATTTTCCCCCTCCTGATATTCCAGTAACACAAATAAGATTCCCTATAGGAAATTTAACGTTCACATTTTTTAAGTTATTTTCACATGCATTTATTACTTTTATGAACTGAGTTGCTTGCTTTCTTCTTCTTGGAATTAAAATTTTTTTCTCTCCACTTAAATATTGCCCTGTTATGCTCCCTGAATTTCTTTGCACCTGGTCTGGTGTTCCTTCTGCAACAACTTTTCCACCATTTACGCCAGCTCCAGGACCAATATCAATCGCATAATCAGCAGCCATTATTGTATCTTCATCATGCTCAACAACGATTACAGTGTTACCCATGTCTCTCAAGTTTTTCAGTGTAGCAATTAACCGATCATTATCGCATTGATGAAGGCCTATCGAGGGTTCATCAAGCACGTACAGCACTCCTGTTAAACCAGAGCCAATTTGTGAAGCAAGCCTGATCCTCTGACTCTCGCCACCAGAGAGAGTGCTAGATTCTCGATCAAGCGTTAGGTAATTCAACCCTACATTCTTTAAAAATGCTAGCCTCTTGATTATTTCATTTAATATTTTACTTGAGATTTGCTTCTGTTGTTCTGTGAGCTTGTCTGGCAAATTTTCAAACCATTTAAGGGATTCATCGATGCTGAGCCTTGATATTTCACCTATATGTTTGCTATCAATTTTCACTGTAAGCGCTTCTTTTTTCAATCTATAGCCAGTACATTCTCTGCAGTGAGTGACAGAGCAATATCGCTCAACAAGTGTTTCATCATAATCCATCTGGTTCTCCAAGATACTGATCAAACCTTGAAATTTATTAGAGCCAAAGAGTATCATATCTTTTACTTCTTGATCTATGTTCTTCCACGGAATATCAAGGTTAAATTTGTAGTTTTCAGCCAGTGATAGAATTGCACTTTTTAGAAATCCATAACCTGTGTGCACTTGACGGAACATTGATCCCACTGGCTTTAAAGCACCCTCAGATATTGAAAGAGTTTCATCCGGTACTATTAGCTTTATATCAACACTTAGTTTTTTACCAAGCCCATTACACGAACCACATGCACCGTAAGGGCTGTTAAAAGAAAATAATCTTGGTTCTATTTCCTCAAGAGTGAAACCAGACTCGGGGCATGCAAAATTCTCTGAAAAAGTTAGAATTTGACCATTTTTATACTCGGAATTATGGTTGTCAGGTAGGTTTACTATTTCTACATACATTAGACCATTACCAAGTTTTAGTGCGGATTCTATACTACTTGGCAGTCGATTTCCTATATCGCCCAATATTGATATTCTATCTGCAACCACAAAAACGTCGTGTTTCTTGTTCTTATCGAGTTTAGGCAAGTCATCTACATTGTACACTTCACCATCTATTTTGAACCTTACGTAACCTTGTCTTTTAATTTCCAATATCTCTTTAAGATGTTCTCCCTTTCTACCACGCACAACAGGGGCAAGTATATATATCTTAGTTTCTAAAGGTAACGCAATTATAGTGTCTACAATTTGAGACACCGTTTGTTTTGTTATTGGTAATCCAGTTGCAGGTGAATAAGGAACTCCTATTCGTGCATATACTAAGCGCAAGTAATCGTAAATTTCGGTAACAGTTCCAACTGTTGACCTTGGATTTTTTGAGATCGATTTCTGGTTGATAGATATTGCAGGAGAGAGACCTGTAATCGACTCAACATCTGGTTTATCCTGAATGTTGAGAAATTGACGCGCGTAAGCTGACAGGCTTTCAACGTACCGGCGTTGGCCTTCTGCATAAATCGTATCAAATGCAAGGCTAGACTTGCCAGAACCACTTAGCCCAGTTATAACAACTAGCTTATTTTTCGGTATATTGACGTCTACACCTTGCAGATTATGTTCCCTTGCGCCCTTAACTCTGATAAAATCGTCCATATTATACCATATAGCGTATTAACCATTATAGCCTCAAAATACGTGAATTTATAGTGATATATTGATTTTCTATTGATTTTTTCAACTGTTACGGAAAATTAGGCAGCGTTTGATAAATCGTCATTCCGCTACTTGTTAGCGGCTGAGATACCGCGACGGTATGACGGTTAAGTAGGCCAGTGCCCTGATGATGTCATCCCAGTGTCAAGCACATAGCTGTACGAACGTTGTAGTTTAGGAGCAATTCCCACCAGTGGGCCAGTGCCCAGACACTGGTTCTATGCAACTTAATTAAAAACGTTTGTTTTAGCGTAAGACAACTACCTTTAGCTCATCAGCTCAGTTATAAGCAAAATTTCTGGATTCCAGACTGGAATGACACCATTTGCTGTGCAATTTACCTTCAAAAATGAATGTTCGTACAGCTATGTGTCAAGCACTGGGATGACACCATTCTTTTTTCTGGATTCCAGACTGGAATGACACCCCCCTGATAGGCTCAAATCATAGTGTTTGTACAGTTGTGAGTTTAGGCTACCTATAAATTCTAAACTGTTGTTACGTATTAGGACCACCAAATACACCCCCAGGACCCAAAGTCAGTTTAGCTATATCAGAAAACAGGTTATGTGGAAATCTTAAAATACTTCTTGTTCGCCAAGCAAAATAAATACATTCCTACAAACAAGCAGATGCTCAATACTGACACATAAGAAAACTTAAAAATTAAATCTCTAATGTATATTGATAAGCATTTACCTGCAGAAAATTTGTATAGTAATCCAACACATACAACGGCACTATCAACCACTGATGCTATAATTAAAGTAATGAAATTTGCCATATGAAAATTCAACTTGGACTTCAATTTTTCAAAAATAATTATGCTTGAGAGAAGAGATACTAAAATTGCAGTATATGAAATCAATATCATCAAATTAAAACTTTGCCATTTAAAAACACAACATAGCGCTGTACACACTATTAAGTTGTACGTAGCTTTGCTTCTGCCATAAAATTCAACCATTGAATTTACAACTAAAGCAGCTCCCACAAATAAGGCAGCACATATCATCAATTTATTTGAAGTGTTGAGTAAAGAAAGACTGATAAACAGGAGTATCGATAAAATAGACATAATTACCTACCCAAAATTAATAACATACATTCATTCTAAATAAACATTACATATAGTAAAAGAGTTATTTAGCATAATAAGAAAAATATTTTATATTAGCATGCCACATCTTTCAGATCTACTTTTAAAACATCCTTTATGTTTAGCACCTTTTTCTCTGTTACTTTGCCAATACATGAATAAACTGCACCTTCAAACAATTCTTCAAACCTCTTCTGATTTTGTGGTGCAATAGTAACCAAAATTCTACTTTGCGATTCAGAAAACATTATTATCTTGTTTATTATGTCTGTATTTTGTATTTTTCCTATTGGCACTAGTGAAAGATCGATTTCAGCACCAAGGTCTCCTGCAATTAGCGATTTTGCCAGAGCAATAACTAATCCGCCTAAGTTTGGTGCAATTGCAGAGGCAATTATGCCATCTTTTATTGCCTGGTTGTAACGCTCATACAACTTCCTAGCGCTCTTTGCATCAACTTTTGGTACGTTGTTATTACCTATTCCACTATATAACTGATATTCAGATCTACCAAGTTCATCAAGTGTTTCTCCAAGTACATATATCAAGTCTCCCGGCATTTTCACATCAAGCGATACCGCATTTTCAATATTTTCTATAATTCCAATTGCTGAGATGAGTAATGAAGGTGGTGCGGAGATTATCACTTTCTCGCCATTTTCATCATATCCCTTGAAGTCATTGAACATACTGTCTTTTCCGGATATGAATGGTGTTTTAAATGCAGTTGCAAAGTCGTAACAAGCCTCTGCAGCTCTCTTTAGCTGCCATAGCCTTTCTGGATTATAAGCATCACACCAGCAAAAATTGTCGAGCAACGCTAGATGATTTATATTTCCTCCTGCGGCTACATAGTTGCGTATCGCGGTGTCAATTGCACATGCTGCCATGTGGTAGGTGTCAATTTCTCCATAACTTGAGCCAAATCCTTGCGATTTTACAACACCTTTATTTGAAGAAAGAACAGGCCTTGAGACAATAGCTTCGCTGCACATTCTTCCCTTGCCTTGCAGTGGTTTTAACACTGACGATCCTTGAACCTCATGATCATATTGCACCACTATGAACTCTTTGCTGCAAATGTTTGGTCTGCTCAGCATTTCTTTTAGTTCAGTTTCTTGGCTTGATGTCATGCAAGTAGCTGACACGCAAAGGGTGTCATGCAAGTAGCTGACACTGGAATGGCTTTGTTGCATCGCTACTTATGAAAGGCTAACTATAATTAGGATTATAAGCAACCTATTGAAAATCTTGTTTTTTTGCAATCAATCTGATCAAATTTAAGAATAGTAATTTATTATTTATATTAATAAATTTAATTCTATTGAAAATAGCTAAAGCATTGAAATTCTTGAATTTTAGCCGGATTAGTGAGTGGTAGTGAAATTTCTTTTACTCAAATTTAGGTATTCACTGACCGTTCTTGTTATAAATACCAGAATAATAAGCTACTGATATTCTCCACCTTTTTTATCTTTAATCCATCATAGCTAGCGATGCAACAAAGCCCACTGGAATCCATTTCACATTCAATTCCACCATTAGATGAGTTTTGGCGTAAAATGTTTGCAGGCTTTACCTGCTGGATCCCAGTGGGCTTTGTTGCATCGCTCAAGTGAAAAGAACTGGCAGTTACTGACAAAATTCATTATAAATAGCGATTTAACTGTTGAAGAAAAAATATGCCACAAAAAATGAGGGTCAGTAACCATAGCGAATATAACAAATTTCTAGAAAAAAGAGGAAATATTTTTCATTATATCAACGAAGCCATAGAAAAGTGGTACGAGAATGGTCCAAAAATACCAGGTGGCAACAATATTTATAGCGATAAAGTTGTAATTTTGGTGCACATAATAACTTGTTTATTTAGAATAGGCCTGAGGCAAACAGTTGGGTTTATAGCAGGATACCTTGAGCAAATTGGGAAAAATTTGCAAGTTATCAGCTATTCACAATCATCAAGAAGGTTTAAGAAACTCAATATTAAGATCAATGATTGCAGAATTGATAAAAATAATATGGAAGATATCGAAATTGCTATAGACAGTACAGGAATTAGTATATACAACAACACTCCTGGTCATAGCAAAGAAAATAGCGAAGATAGAAAGTATCGCAGCTATGAACAGACAAGAAAATTGCATGTAATGTTGAATACAAACAGCAAAAAAGCCATAGCTGTAAAATACAGTAACGGTGTCTACTCTGATCACTATGGAGCTTGTGATTTGCTAAAAGAAGTCGATTTTCAGTATGTCATAAAAGTACTATATGCAGATAGGGCATATGACAGAGAAAAGCTCTATAAGCTGTGTAATCAATATGGTATAAAAACGAAAATTCCTCCGAAAAACAACGCAGCAGAGCATCCAAAGTTAGACTATATGGCTGAGAGAAATTCTGCAGTCAAGCTCATAAAGTCATATGATGAAGATGGTATAAAGAAGTGGAAAAAAGAGATGAGTTATGGAAAAAGATCTTATATAGAAGGTTTTTTCTCGCGATTAAAAAAGACATTTGGGTTTAGTTTTAGGAGCAAATCTGAAATTAATCGTGAGAAGGAACTGCTACTCAAGTGTTATTTGCTTAACAAATTTACTGAAATAGGCATGGCTAAGTTTGAGATAGCTTCATGAATTTATTGTACGTTACCTACTATCCGAAGAGCGATGCAACAAAGCCATCCCAGTGTCAAGCACTGGGATGACAGGAAAGGATACAGCAGACTCCTTAGACCACGGCTTTGTCTGTAAATGCACTTTAGGATTACCATCATGCAGAAATTCAGTTCCGATATCCATTATTACTTTCCCTTTAGGACATTTAACAACAGCTTTACCACTCTCATTGAACTCTCCAATCACACAAACCTCCACATCATGTTTTTTCATGATTTGCTTAAACATAGGGAGATTTTCTTCTGGCACTGCTAAGGTCATTCTCTCTTGTGATTCTGATATCCATATTTCCCACGGAGCCATACCATCGTTTTTAAGGAGAACCTTGCTCAAATCAACTTCAAATCCGTCTTTTCCCATTTCACCAATAGATGATGATAGACCGCCTGCTCCATTATCCGTTATTGCATTATAAAGATCAAGATCTCTTGCTTCCAAGGCGGCGTTGGATAATTTTTTTTGTGTTATAGGGTCACCAATTTGCACAATTGTTGAAGGGCTGTTTCCCGACAAAGCCTCTGAGGAAAACGTTGCACCGTGAATTCCGTCCCTTCCAACTCTTCCGCCAATAATTACGATTTTATCGCCGTTTTTAGGCCCTTTGATGTGTGAAGGTGCGTTATTTATGTTGCGTGGAATAATTCCGACACTGCCAACAAAGACTAACGGCTTTCCACAAAATCTATCGTCAAAATATACCGATCCAAGTTGTGTTGGAATACCAGAGCAATTACCAGCAACATTAACACCGTGAATCACTTCTTTCATTATATATTTTGGCGGTAAGATCTCATCAGTGCGCTCTTTATCCCTATAAAACTTGCCTTTTGCTTCTTTGGCAAAGCAAAAGTAATAGGTATTCATTATAGGCTCTGCGCCTTTACCGAAACCAACTATATCACGATTTACTCCAAGCACTCCAGTCATTGCTCCACCAAATGGATCAAGAGCTGAAGGGCTATTGTGAGTTTCAACTTTATCTACAATCAAGTAATCGTCATCAAAAATTATTCCTCCTGCGTTGTCAGAGAAAACTGACACACATATGTCAGAATTTATCTCACGCGTTGCACGCTTGATATAATGTGCGTATAGGCCATCTTTTATTTCATCAATGGGAGAGCAAAAGATATTGTGCTTACAATGTTCAGACCAAGTTTGTGCTAGGGACTCAAGTTCAATATCATATGGATTTCTATTAAGTTTTTTAAAGTAATCCTTTATAGCTTTCATTGCTGCCAGAGAGAGCCCTAAAGTGCCATTACCATCGATTCCATCTCTGCTGATCTTTTCAAGCTCTTGGTCACTTACATTGAGGTCAACGGACTTAGTACTATCCTCTGTCATCCCAACCCTACCTTCTGTCATTCCAGTGCTTGACACTGGAATCCAGTTTTCATTATACAATTGCTTGAAATTTTCTGGATCCCAGTGGGCTTTGTTGCATCGCTACTTATGAAAGGCTAACTATAGTTAGGATTATAAGCAACCTATTGAAAATCTTGTTTTTTTGCAATCAATCTGATCAAATTTAAGAATAGTAATTTGTTATTTATATTAATAAATTTAATTCTATTGAAAATAGCTAAAGCATTGAAATTCTTGAATTTTAGCCAGATTAGTGAGTGGTAGTGAAATTTCTTTTACTCAAATTTAGGTATTCACTGACCGTTCTTGTTATAAATACCAGAATAATAAGCTACTGATATTCCCTATCTTTTTTATCTTTAATCCATCATAGCTAGCGATGCAACAAAGCCATCCCAGTGTCTGGGCACTGGGATGACACCTTTTAATTTACCGTAATGCCTCCAATAGCAATTGCCGTTTTCTTTATAAACAAGAATGCAATACTCAGTGATAGGATTAAATTCTTGTTTTATATCATCTTCAGTTGCTTGACTTAGAATCAATTTTGAACTTCTTGCTTTTATACAAACATTTTCATCAATGTAGTCCTTGTTTATTAAATATTCTCTAACAATTTGTTTCGCTGTGTTGCCTACATTGTCAGTCATGCCAGGTAAAAAGCTTATCTCCAAGCCCCACTTTGCTTGTGGTTCTATGAAGTTATATTGAACTTCTTCAAGGTTTTCATTGTAGGAATAATAACGGCAGTCTTGTATGACTTTATTATAAAATAGCCCACAAATTTCTTCATGTAATTTTGATGGTAATTCTTTGCTTATGTAAATCAAGTAAACATTAACTACCCTTCTGCGGCCAAATTGTTCACATTTATTTAAAACTTCTATTCTGATGTTTGCCATGTAATATTGTGAAAGACTTTAATATATCATAGCATAAGAAACTGCGAGCACATTTATATTTTAAATAATTTCTATACAATAAAAGTATTGTATTAATTGTTACTGTTAGTGGGAAGAGTTTTTACTGTTAATGTGGATGAATCCCTTTTTGATGTGCTGGTTCAGCACATATTTTCTGAATATGAAAGAGAAAAAATTCCCGAGATAAAGGTCATACTTCCTTGCAAGAGGGATGTGATAGCGCTGCTGAGTGCATTCAAGAATTATAACGCTGAAAAATGCATAATTTTGCCAGAGATAGTTTCGCTAGAGAACATTGATGAGGAAGATTTAATATTAAATCTTGATAGAGTTAAAGTTATAAGTCCAATAAAAAGGACGCTGCTACTCATTCAATTCATATTGGAATGGAATAGAAAAAATAATGATAATTTCCCAATTGATTTAGCTTATAGCCTGCCATCATTGCTTGATAAAATTCAATCTACCCAAACAACGGATTGTTATCAATTTGATGAACATTCAAAAAAAATAGAGAATTTCATAAGCTTACTCACTGAGACTTGGAGTAAAACTTTAAAAGATTTAGAAGTAGTAGATATATTAAAACATAAGAGTGATTACATAAACAATATGATAACCTCTTTACAAAAAGACCAACATATAATCTTTGTTGGAATTGGAAAGGATAAGTCGTTAATTAAGGCTATATATGATCTGCCATTTGGAAAAATAATTTTGCCTAACCTGAATTTGAAAATTAAAGAGAAAGACTGGAAATTGCTTGATAAAAAACACTATCAATATTGCCTGAAAGATCTACTCGATTATTTAAAAGTGGATAGAAGGGATGTTAGTTTTCTGCCAGAAGCGTGTTCTGGTGTCATCCCAGTGCCCAGACACTGGGATCCAGAAAACTTAACTTTAAATGAGCGCACCAGGTGGCTGTATAATGAAAACTGGATCCCAGTGTCAGCTACTTGGATGACAGAAGAAAGGGCTGGGATAACAGGAAGTCCTGAGGAATATCTAGATTACGTCTTTGATACAACTGCCGATCTAAGCAAAGTTAGTAGTGGACATGTTGGCAATATTGAAGTCATCACTTGTGATTCCAGAGAGGAAGAAGCACAAGTGACATCATTAATTATAGAAAATGAAGGTTATGAAAACATTTCTTTGGTCGTCTTTGATAAATTACTTGCAGCTCGTATAGCATGTTTATCAAGGCAACACAGTGCCATACCGGAAAATTACCCTTATATAACGCTTCTGCTTTATAGTATCGAAGTTTTGACCTCAAATTGGAGCAGTGTGTCATTACTTTCGCTCCTTAAACATAGGCTAGTGACTTTTGGTTACACTCAAGAAGAGTACACTCGGATTTTATCTGAATTTGAAATAGAGATATTACGCAACTTTAGTACAAATGGCCTGAGCGATATTATAAATGCTATCAATGCCCATAAAAAGCTAAAATACAAAGAAGATATATTACTTATTATCAGTAAGTTAGAGGTTATATTTAATCCTTTACTTCGTTCTATAAATTGCTCTATTTTTGATGTGGTAGCAACTCATTTGCAGTGTATTAATATATTATCTGGTATAAATTTTTCAGAGCTAAATAGTGAAATAGGTAATTTTACCTGTAATTTTTCAAATGCATGTGAGGGTGTAGAAATTAAATGCTCCTTAGAGTTATATAGCCAAATTCTGACCTTATTTTTAGAGAAAGAGTTTTTCTCTGTAGCAAGTGACTTGAATAAATTCAGCTTATATCACAACAAAGTTGTGATACTTGCTGGATTTAATGAAGCGCCAAGCTTTCAAAGTCCGCTTTTGAATGCACTTACGAGAGAAAAATTTAATCTTCCTTCTGCGCAAGAAGAGCAGGGGTATTTTTTTTATACTTTACACAATTTGTTTTGTGCAAGTAAGGTTTATATTACAAGATCGCTAAGCCATAGAAAACCAATGCTATTGCAGCGTTTGGAAATTCTGTTGCAGGGGTCAAAATATCCTTATCGTGATTGGCTAAGGATATTAAATACGCCTGAATGTACTGTTCCATGTACTCAGCCTATGCCAAAACCTCAAACCGAAGTTAGAAAAGAAAAAATGCAGGTGATGTCTTGCAGTGCAATAGAAAAGCTAATTCGTAATCCTTATTCATTTTACGTTGAGTATATACTGGGCCTTAAACAATTAAGAGACTTGAATTTTAAGCCATCGATATTGGAATTTGGCACTATGGTACACAACATTCTTGCAAGATATTTACGCAACAAAAAATCTCCAATGAGCATTGCACGAGAAGCATTCTCGACTAGTCAGTTTAATTTTTCAAATATGTGGTGGGTAAGACTACAAAAGATAATTCAATCTTTTGTCGAATTTGATGAAACTCGAAGCAATTATGTTGAGTTGGAAAAGAGCTTTTCCTGTCCGATATTTCATATTCCAGCGCGTGACACTGGTTCTTGTGATCAGTATGAAACTGCTTGGATGACGAATAGAGATCTGATCCCACAAGAAATCTTACTGACAGCAAGATGTGATAGAGTTGAGTATCTACCAAGTGGGCAAGTAGCAATTATAGACTATAAGCTTGGTACACCACCTTCCAATGAAGAAGTGATGTCGGGGTTTTTTCCGCAATTAATTTTACAAGCCTTAGCGGTAGAACATATAACAAAAAGAGAAGTCTCAGAACTTGCTTATTGGAAACTTGATTATGATAAAATAAAAGTTATTTCTATACAAAATTATAGATACAAAATGCAAGAATTAAAAAATGATCTGCCTGGTTTTTTATCTAACTATTTAAGTGATTCCACACCCTTTATTGCCTCTCCATATTTTGATAAATTCTTGAGATTTAACAGCTATAAACAGCTAGAAAGGGTAGGAGAGTGGTTGTAAATGGTGTCATCCGAGTACCTGACACTGGTTTCTATCCAAAAGGGTGTCATCCCAGTGCTTGACACTGGGATGGCTTTGTTGCATCACACTTTATGAGATGGTGATTTATGGTAAATTCATGTAACTATCTCAAATTTAGCCATACCAATATCAGTGAATTTATTAAGCAAATAGCATTTAGTTCTTTTTCTCGATTTATCTCAGATTTATTCCTAAAACTAAATCCGAATATTTGCTTTAATCTTGAGAAAAACCCTTCAATATAAGATCTTTTCCCATAATTTACTTCTTTTTTCCATTCTTTCATGCCATCTTCACCGTATAATTTTATTAACCTAATAGCAGCATTCCTGTCAGACATATAATCTATTTCTGGATGTTCTGCCGCATTGTTTATTGGTGGAATTTTTGTCTTTATATCATATTTGTTACACAACTTATAAAACTTGTGCCTATCACATGCTCCATACGCGTCAAGTTAAGGAAATAAAGGTATGAAAGAGATAGAATAATAAGGTATAAGTTCTCCCAGATATACTTTTAGTGAGAGAACCAATGAATAAAATAACTTGCTTATCAAAAAAGCTCAAAGAATTTTTTAATGAAAAAGCAGAGAAAATCTCAATTACAACAAGGTTTATAAAAAGAAAGAGAAAGCTAAAAGGTTCATCATTCGTAAAAGCCATGGTCTTGGGTAATATAGGAGTTGATAATTGTAGCGTAGAAACAATGTGTCAATTACTAAACGAGGACTCGATAGATATAACAAAACAAGGTTTGGATTTTAGATTTACTGAAGAAGCAGTGGAATTTATGAAAAGGATGTATAATGAATCTGTGGTTCTCTTTAAAAATATCTTGCAAGTTGATTGCAAAATCTTACAGCAATTTAATAGTGTTAAATTATTGGACAGTAGCTATATTACTCTACCTAACAGTATGGAAGAGATGTATAAAGGTTATGGTACTAGCTACAGTGGCTATGAAAGCAATACTAAGTCTGGAATAAAGTTACAATTAGTTTTCGATTACATGAATCAGATAATAGACCAACTTAATTTAACGGAGGGAATAAGATCAGACCAGGGATATAGGAAACATTTAAGTAATATATCAAGCAATGATTTGCTAATATCTGATCTCGGTTATTTTGTGCCAAGTTCTTTTAAACAAATCAATGAAATAGGAGCTTATTTCATAAGTCGTCGATACCAACGTATATGATGTAGAAACAAATCAAAAAATGGAGTTATTAGAATGTTTAGAGGATAAGTTATTTTTAGAAAACGAGGTATTGTTAGGAAAAGAAGCAAAAATTAGAGTAAGAATTATATGTCAGAAACTAACTGAAGAACAGTCTATAGCCAGAAGAAGGAAAGCTAATAGATTAGCAAGATCGCAGGATCCTCTAAAAGAAATCAAAAATTGTTGAATTGGTATAACTAATGTTCCAGAAAATAAAATTAGTGCTGAGCAAGTATTACAGAGTAAGGTGGCAAATTATTTAAATTGTATAAAAGTCATATCAGGCTTGATAAGCTAAAAGGAAAGCCATGCAGAGTATTATGTGAACTATATGCTAAATTGTGCGCAATTCTTATATTTTACGGCATAGTTGGTTGCACAGAAGTGAAAAAGAATACAGAACTTAGCTTAACAAAGGCATTTATTGAGCTAAAAAGGCGGGTTAGAGAGTTATTTTTAGTATTAACCAAGATTAATAGTTTAAAAGCATTTCTTAAAAAACTCACTATAACTTGGTCGCGATTTTCATTAAAAGACAAACGTAGAAGGGCTAGAGTATCCACTTTAACCTCTCTAAATTTGCTCACAATCTCTTAACTTGACGCGTATGATCACATGCTCTATCTGCATATAGTGCTTTTATGGCATGCTGAAAATCAACTTCTTTTAGCAAATCACAAGCTCCATAGTGATCAGAGTAGACACCGTTACTGTATTTTACAGCTATGGCTTTTTTGTTGTTTATATTCAACATTACGTGCAATTTTCTCGTTTGCTCATAGCCACGATATTTTCTGTCAGTGCTATTTTCCTTGCTGTGACCAGGAGTGTTGTTGTATATACTAATTCCTGTACTGTCTATAGCAATTTCGATATCTTCCATATTAGAGGTTGTCCGGAAACTAGTAAATTCAAGCATATTCCCTCTTTAACATAACCCTACTCATAGCTAGGTATATGAAATTCTCAGTGGATGTTGTGAGTAAATCATACTCCTTCGATAGCCTTCTATTCCTATTAACCCAAGCAAAAGTCCTTTCTACAACCCATCTTCTTGGCTGTACTTTAAACCCTTGTTCTCTTGTTGGTAGTAGCTCAGGTGGCGTATCTTTGTGCACCCAAAATCTACATGGAGGCCTTGTAACAATTTCAATATCTATGTCATATTCTTCCTTTATGTGATTCTTTAAATTTCTTCCTTGGTATCCCATGTCAGCCCACATTTTTTTAACTTTAGTATATTTTGTTCTCATATTGTTTAATGCTATTTTAATACCATCTCTATCATTTTCGTTAGCAGCGCCTACGTAACAACCTAGTATAAAACCCTGAGTGTCTGTAATTATATGCCTTTTTCTACCCTTTACTTTTTTACTTCCATCATAGCCTTTGATCCCCCCTTTTCTGTAGTCTTTACAGATTGACTATCTACTATACAGGCACTCGGCTGCTCATTCCTTCCTATTTTTCTTCTACTATATTTTGTAATTTCATAATTCATTTTCTCAAAAATTCCCTGCTTCTTCCATTGCCTGAACTGCTCATACACAGTCTTCCATAGCGGAAAATCATTTGGTAAATACCGCCATTGACACCCTGTACGCAATACATAGAAAATTGCTTCTAATATTTCTCTTTTGCTATACTTTGGCGGCCTTCCTCCTTTCTTGTATGATACTCTGAAGTGTTTTTCTATTCTTGCCCATTCCCTTTCGCTTAGATCTGTTGGATACTTTTTTCTCATCTTTACCCCGTACTAAAATTTCAGATATTATAGCCTTTTACTTGTTTCCGGACAACCTCTAACTATTGCATTCCTGCACAATTTATTCTCATGATAAAAACGTCTTAACTTTCTCTCTGCTTTTTCTGGGTAAGGTCACCTCTTTAGGTGCTCCTTTTTTCTTTCTTATACACAGAAAAATCATATAGAATTGTAAATACAGCTTTTTTATTCTGATGCTTTTCAATTCTATAGCTCTGGTTGTCTCTCTATTACTATTTTTCTACATTATCGTAAAAAAACTGAGCGAAAAGAAAGCAAACCTTGAGGGTAATTTATGTAAATTAGAGCAAGAACTTCAAGAAACAAAGCAAACTTTGCTTACGAAGAATGAAGAAATAGTTGATTTAAGGGTCAAAAGAGCAGAACTTGAAGTAACTCTGCAAAAAGAACGTGAGGAAAAGAAAAAGGAAATAGAATTACTAACAAAAGCAGAGGAGAGATTAACAAACACTTTTAAAGCGCTCTCTCTTGATGCTTTGCAAACAAATAACAATAATTTTCTGAACTTAGCAAAGGAAGTAATCGATAGTAAATTAAAAGAAACGGAAAGCGATTTCAAAAAAAGACAAGCAACGATCAACGAAGTTGTAACTCCAATAAAAGAAAAATTAGAAAAATTCGATAATGAAATACGTGAGCTAGAAAAGGAGAGGGTAGGGGCCTATGAAGGTTTAAAGGAGCAAATTGGAGCGCTGATGAACCAAACTTCCAACCTTGCTAATGCCCTGAGGAAACCTCACATTAGGGGCAAATGGGGTGAAATGCAACTCAAAAGAGTGGTAGAAATGGCAGGAATGATTGAGTATTGCGATTTTTTTACTCAGCCGTCAGTGATTGATAAAAACGAGGATAATTTATTGCGTCCTGATTTAATAATCAAAATGCCATCTGGAAAGCAAATAATAATAGATGCTAAAGTGCCGCTTGATTCTTACATGGATGCTATATCACAAAATGATTTGCAAATACAAAAGGAGAAATTAAAGAACCATTCCCTGGCAATAAAAAAACACATAAATGACTTGGGTAAAAAAGAGTATTGGAATCAATTTGAAAATACGCCAGAACTTGTGGTGCTTTTCTTAACAGGGGAGGGGGTTTTTAGCGCAGCACTGGAATATGAGCCTGCTTTGATAGAGATTGGAGTGGAAAAAAAAGTGATCATTGCAACACCGATCACTCTAATTGCGTTGCTGAGAGCAATAGCGTATGGATGGAAGCAAGAGATGATAGCTGAAAACGCAAAGAAAATCAGTGAACTAGGTCATATTTTATATGAGCGCATTTGCACAATGGGTGAAAACTTTGATAATTTGCGCAGGAGCTTAAAAAGTGCTGTTGATCATTATAATAAAACTGCTGGCTCTCTTGAAGCAAGGGTGTTTCCTGCTGCTCGAGAATTCAATAAGCTTGGTATACATGCAAAAAATAAAAGTTTAAGTGCTGCAAAGGAATTAGAGTCTTTACCACGCAGTTTACATACTGAGGAGCTGAAAGTAGATTAGGCATCTTAACAGGGAATGTTCAAAAAAGTGTGTCAAACCAAAAAAAAAGTAATAAATTGATATAAAAAAAATGGAGGTTTGACAATGAGTCAGAAAGTAGTAAACAGAACTACCGGTTTGGTAGATTACAAAGAACTGGAAGCAAATATACTGTCATCAATAAGGGAAGGCAGACCATTAACAGGAAGGGATGGAGCATTTACACCATTTATAAAAAAGCTGCTGGAGGCAAGTTTGGAAGGTGAAATAGAAAATCACTTATTAGCTGAAAGTGAAGAGAGGGTTTGGTTGGAAGAAGTGGAGTAGCGAATGGATATACAAAACGCTGGGTCTATATTCAGACTACAGAATAAGGTATTACAAACCGAAAGCATCACCAGCACAATATGTTATAAACTTTGGTAAAGAATCTGCTAGGAAAGCGTAGTGCGGATGCTGCGTTTGACGAGGCGGGAGCTGGAAACGTTAACATGGGAATTTGGATTGAGGCCTATTGTGAAAACAATGGATCAGCCACCAAACCCTAAAGTAGGCGCGCCAGTTCTTGACCCTACATATTTTTTTGAAGGTTAAATCCAGCTTAGGGTCGAGAAACTTAGATAAAGCCATAGCCAAAGTGCTTAAAAATATTAATAATTATACACACAATTATTCAACCATATTTTTGAAGATAGCTATGCCGCCGCGGTATCTCTTAGCCGCTAACAAGTAGCGGGATGACGATTGTTGGTAAATCTAAGTCAGTTTAGCTATAGGCAGCAATTTTCTGTATTTATTTTAAATTGAAGGAAGCTCAAATGAAAGATCATGTTTTGCTAAAAATCACAGAATGCAGTCTAACAGTGAACGGTTACGCTTTTGATCAAAAATGTTGTATAGTACACAATCAATTTTTCTGGATCCAAGTAGTCAAGGCACTGCCTTTGTGTTTGAGGCAAAATCGGCTATAACACTTAACATACTGCCTTTGCAAACAAATGTTCGTACAGTTATGTGTCAGCTACTTGCATGACGCCATTGCCTGAACGGGTACCAATGATTACCTATCAATCTCACCAAAAACTATATCGAGTGAGCCAATAATTGCTGCAACGTCAGCAAGCATGTGTCCTTTTGCCATAAAGTCTAAGGCTTGTAAATGCGCAAAGCCAGGTGCTCTTATTCGGCACCTATAAGGTCTATTGGTACCATCTGAAACTATATACACTCCAAACTCACCTTTTGGTGCCTCAACAACTGCGTAAGCCTCACCTTCTGGTACGTGATATCCTTCTGAATAGAGCTTAAAATGGTGAATCAGAGCTTCCATAGATTTTTTCATCTCTGCTCTTGACGGTGGAGAAATTTTTCTATCTTCAGTTTTTATTTGCCCTTCAGGCATTTTCTCTATGCACTGCTTCACCAAACTGATAGATTGCCTAATCTCTGCCATTCTAACTAGATAACGGTCATAACAGTCGCCATTTTGGCCGATCGGTATATCAAAATCTAGTTGATCATATATCTCATATGGCTGGCTTTTTCGCAAATCCCAAGCAAGCCCAGCAGCGCGCAACATTGGGCCACTAAAGCCCCAATCAAGTGCCTGTTTAATTGATATTGCACTAATTCCTACAGTGCGTTGCTTCCATATCCTATTTTCTGTTAAAAGTTCATCAACATCGTCTATATATTTTGGAAATTGCTCTATAAACTTTGCAATATCCTCAATCAAATCTTCTGGAACATCTGCTGCAATTCCACCTGGCCTGATGTAAGCTGCGTGAAACCTTGCACCTGAAGCTCTTTCGTAAAATTCCAGTATTTTTTCTCTTTCTTCAAAGAGCCATAAAAGAGGGGTCATTGCTCCAACATCAAGTGCTTGAGAAGAAACGTTCAGTAAATGATTTAGTATTCTCGTCAGTTCACAAAACAAGACACGTAAATACTTTGCCCTAATTGGCACTTCACATTGCAACAATTTCTCCACACAAAGTGAATATGCATGCTCTTGTGACATTGGTGATACGTAATCAAGGCGATCAAAATAAGGCAAAGCTTGAAGATACGTTTTATGTTCTATTAATTTTTCAGTACCGCGGTGCAAAAGCCCAATATGGGGATCTGCCCTCTCGATCACTTCACCATCCATCTCTAAAACAAGACGCAACACTCCATGTGCAGCTGGGTGCTGAGGTCCAAAATTTAACATCATTGTCTTTAGATCGGGCATGTCCAGTAGTTTAAGATATTAAAATTGTATAGGCTAAAGTGCGCTCAAAGTCAATAAACTTCTTGCATAGGCTACAACTATCATTCAATAGAAACAAAAACTTTTACAATGGCTAATAAGTGTTGGTAAAACCAAGTCACTTTAGCTATAGAATGACAAAAAAGGTTTGCATTAGCCAAATTTTTAGTTGAAGTAGCATAAGAGGTTAAAGGAAAAGCTTTGTGTTAATGGATTCATTTCAGGTATAGTATAGATAATACCACAATACTTATAAAATGGATCATGTTGTTAATGCGTATAATAGACTTGACACTCCTATAGTCAGGGGAGAAGGGGCATATCTTTTTGATAAAGATGGTAAAAAATATTTAGATTTTGCTGCAGGTATTTCTACAACTTCTTTAGGGCATTGTCATCCATACATTACAGATAAGCTGAAAGAGCAATCGAGCTCATTATGGCACTGCTCTAACATTTTCACTATTCCCGAGCAAGAAAGGCTTGCCGAGCGTTTAACAACCCTTACTTTTGCAGATAAAGTTTTTTTCTGCTCAAGTGGGCTTGAAGCAACAGAAGCTGCAATTAAGTTTATTCGTCGTTACTTTTATTCAAAAGGGCAAGCAAAACGTAATCGTATTATTACAATTGAAGGAGGCTTTCATGGCCGCAGTATTGCTGCAATTTCTGCTGGAGGCAATGAAAAATCACGCGAAGGTTTTGCTCCGCTCCTTTCTGGTTTTGATAAAGTGCCAAGAAATGACATTAAAGCATTAGAAGAAAAAATCAACAATGAAATAGCTGCTGTATTTTTAGAGCCCATACAAAGCGAAGGTGGAGTATATCCACTAGACGTAGAATATCTTCAAAAAGTAAGGGAAATAACAAAAGCTCAAGGAATAATTTTGTGCTTTGATGAAGTGCAGTGCGGATATGGACGCATCGGTTCTTTATTTCATTATCAAAATGTCGGCATTGAACCTGATATGCTAACCTGTGCAAAAGCTATGGGTAACGGTTTTCCTTTAGCTGCATGTTTAGTGAAAGATTATATAGCAGAAGCAATCACTCCAGGAACTCATGGATCAACCTATGGTGGCAATCCACTTGCCATGACTGTTGGTAATGCAGTGCTCGATATAATGCTAAAAGAAGGCTTTTTTGATCATGTTAAAAAAATTAGTAAAGATTTAAAAGAAAAGCTGTTGCTTTTAGCTAAAGAATTTCCTGAGATGATTTTAGAAGTTCGTGGAGAAGGGTTACTAATGGGAATAGAACTAGCAACTCCTGTAGCTGATAAAATTATTAGTCGATCTCTTGATAAAGGTTTAATAATAACTAGGGTTTTAAACAACAAAGTAGTAAGGGTAACCCCACCACTTATCATTGAGGATGAGCATGTGAACGCAGCGTGTAATATGCTTTATGATTTGTTTTTTAAGATTAAAGGTATATAAAATTCGGCAATATAAATTCAGGCTTGCAAATGCCTCTCATAACATGTAAAATTAATTTTATTTTTTATCACAATAACATCGTACTTTAATGGATTGGTTATTGGTCTTAGTATCATCAGCAATTTTTGTTTTGTTAGTTTTATCGTTTTTGTTCTCAGGAGCAGAAATAGGCTTAACCTCAATTAGCCGTTCTCGAGTTAATAAGCTAAAGCTAGACGGTAACAAAAAAGCCAGGGTAATAGATCGCTTATTAAATAGGAAAGAATTGACAATAGGAACGGTATTGCTCGGCAATACAATTATTAATATTACTTGCTCTGCTTTATTTACAGCAATATTTATCAATCTTTTTGGAAATGAGGGCATTCTCCTATCAACAATTATAATGACATTTTGTATTTTATTGTTCTGCGAAGTTCTACCAAAAACTTATGCTATTCAAAATCCTGAAAAATTTGCATCATTTTCTGCTTATTTTGTATTGTTTTTTGTAAAGATTTTTTCTCCATTGACACTAGGTATTCAATTTATTGTTAACCTCATCCTAAAATTATGTGGGCTGCATAAAGATAAGGAAGTGATATCTGCAGCGGATGCAATGCGTAATATGATTACTCTTCACCGCAGTGAAGGAACTATGTTGCAACAGGATTTAGATATGCTAAGCAGCATACTTGATTTGGCTGAGACAGAGATATCACAAATTATGACCCATAGAAGAAACCTATTTTCTCTTGATATAGATCGGAATAAAGAAGAGTTAATAAGAGAGATTTTAACCAGCAGTCACAGTAGAGTACCTTTATGGCAGAAGGAACCAGATAACATTGTAGGTGTAATTCACGTGAAAGCTCTAATAAATGCTTTGCGTGAAAAGAATAATAAAGCGGAAGAAGTTGACATTACCCAAGTTATGTCAAGGCCTTGGTTCATACCAGAAAGTACACCGCTCAGCGTGCAACTTCACAACTTCCGTAAGAACAGGAAACACCTTGCATTTGTTATTGATGAGTATGGAGCACTGCAGGGAATTGTAACTCTTGAGGATATACTGGAAGAAATAGTTGGAGAAATTTCGGATGAACATGATTTGATTACGGAGAATTTTATAAAGAAAATATCTGATAATATGTATCACATAGAAGGAAAATCTACTATTAGGGACATTAACAGGCAGTTATACTGGAATCTCCCTGATGAAGAAGCTACAACTCTAGCAGGTATGATTGTAAATGAAATAGAGCGCATTCCTGACGAAGGCGAGGAGTTTTCCATGTATGGGTTTCGCTTTAAGATTTTAAAAAAAGATAAAAATATTATTACTGTTGTTGAAGTGCAAGTAAAAACTGGTAATACTAGTAGCAGCAATTAATTAGTGGAGTTTCATGGAAGATACAGTAAAAATAACGGCTGAAGAGTTAAAGGGTTACATAGAGAGAATCGAAAAACTTGAACAAGAAAAGAGGGATGTGCAAGATCACATTCGTGATGTATATGCAAAAGCCGCAGATGAAGGTTGGGATATAAAAGTGATGAAACAAATTATTAGGCTGAGGAAGATGGATGATGATGACAGAGAGGAACAAGAAATATTGCTTGATACCTATAAACGTGCATTGGGAATGAGCTACGAAGAAGAGTTAAGTGAATAGCAGAATTGTAATTGGAATAAGTGGAGCATCTGGTTCTATTTACGGTGTGCGTATTTTAGAAGCGTTGAAAGACGTCGATTATGAAACTCATTTAGTGATAAGTCGTGCTGGGAAAATAACTTTAGCTCACGAGATTAAAGAAAAACTTGAAGATATTACATCACTTGCAGATTTTTACTATTCTGAAGAAAAGATTGGAGAAAAAATAGCAAGCGGCTCATTTAAAACCTCAGGGATGATTGTAGCACCATGCTCTATGAAGACAATGTCTGAAATCGCATCAGGTGTTACTTCCAATCTATTGACAAGGGCTGCAGATGTAACGCTAAAAGAAAGAAGAAAGTTAGTTCTTATGGTGCGAGAGTCACCACTGCATCTTGGGCATTTACAAAATATGTTAAAATTAACGGAGATGGGAGCAATTATTGCTCCACCAGTGCCTGCTTTTTATATTAAACCGAAATCGTTGGATGATATTATTAATCATTCTGTTGGCAAAGTATTGGATTTATTTGATATCAAATTACCCGACTTTAAGGAGTGGCAAGGAAGTGACAATTATTATTGATGGTAAAAAAATAGCAAACGACCTATGTGAGAGGCTATCACAAAAAATTGATATTTTAAAGAGAGAGTATAACATTTTTCCTTGCCTGAAAGTAATTCTCGTGGGCAGCAATCCAGCAAGTCAGGTTTATGTTCGCAACAAACAGAAAAAAGCAGAATCAATAGGCATAAGTTCTGAGACCATTGTTTTGCCTGATAATATTTCAGAAGATGAATTAATTGAAAAAATCAATGAATTAAATGAAGATCCATCTGTGCATGGCATTTTAGTGCAATTGCCTTTACCAAATCATATTAGTGCAAGCAGAGTAATTAACACAGTAAGTGTTGAAAAAGATGTAGATGGCTTTCATGATGAAAACGTTGGCAAATTAGTTAAAGGTGAAAAAAACTGCCTTATACCTTGCACTCCTAAAGGTTCTTTGCATTTAATTAAGTCAATTGAAGAGAACCTTTCCGGTAAAAACGCAGTGGTAATTGGTAGGTCAAATATCGTGGGCAAGCCAATGTTTTACCTGCTATTGCAAGAAAACTGCACTGTCACCATCTTGCATTCACAAAGCAAGGATTTAGCTGAATATTGCTCTAAAGCGGATATAGTAGTTGCAGCAGTCGGAAAGCCAAATTTTGTTCAAGCAGACTGGATAAAGAAAGGTGCAATAGTGATCGATGTTGGCATAAATAGCGTTAACGTAGGAAAGCTTGTAGGTGATGTTGACTTTGAAGGAATAAAAGGGAAAGCCAAAGCTATGACCCCAGTACCCGGGGGCGTTGGCCCAATGACCATTGCATTTCTAATGATGAACACTGTTATTGCTGCTTGCTTGCAAAAGGGAGTTGATGCTTCTGATTTCATTAGTTGAGGTATGAAGAGGAAAGCTATATGAAGATAGAATGTACCATATCACAATTAATAAAAAATTGAGATTTTTGAAATTCCTCAGTGGTCAAATTTATTAAATATTTAGGATCATCATCTATTCTTTTTTCTCTACAAGTATAGCTAAAGTGGCTTAGGTTTACCTACAATTTGAAAAACAACAAATTCGTCATTCCGCTACTCGTTAGCGGAATCTATGCTGAGATACCGCGGCGGTATGACGTAGGGAAACCTTTCTTGGGTTAGCTATAGTTAGTGGAATTGCAAAGTTTCTAGGCATAAAAAGCTTTGAACCTAATATATGAGCCAAACTTGATTTTCCAACCGTAGATACACCTGTAATAAAAATAATAGTCTTCATTTTGTGAATTTACTTGCTATATGAACTATCGGAGAAATTTTTTTATAGTTTATAGTATCTGACCTTACCCAGAAAAAGTGGAGAGAAAGTGTGGAATGTTTTTTACAAAAAGAATGATGCATCAAATTGTTCTGGAATGCAATAGTTAATAGTGACGTTGTTTGTTATAAAAAATTTCTATGTATTCAAATATTGCAGTTCTAGTTTGTTGAGCAGAGTGTTGTGAAGTATCAATAAGTATTTCTCTTTTCAATGAGCTAAAGAAGCTTTCTGCAACAGAATTGTCGTAACAACAGCCTTTATTACTCATCTATATTCTTTACAGCTAAGAGATATTGATACCCTTGCGCAGTATATTGTGAACCTTGGTCACTGTGCAGCAGTAGATTTTTAACAGGTTTACGCCTATTAATGGCCATTAATAAAGAGTTCATAACCAATTGTTTATTTATTGCACTACTCATTAACTACCATACGTGAGAATTATTGCTGCCAAATATAGCCATCCCTCCTTGGTTTTGATGTAAGTAATCCCATACTTTATTTGGTTGATCAACAATAAAGTTTTGATCTAGTATATTGGGAGCTACAGCTCTATTATCTGTTTGTTGTTTTTTAATTTTAAACTTTCTTCTCAGTATAGCCCTGATGTCATTTTTCTGCATAATACTTTGCACCGTTTTCAAATTGCAACTTTTACCCAAAGCCTTCAATTCAGCATGAATTTTAGGAGCTCCATATCTACATTTAGAAACTTGATATATTTTTTGAATAGCTTCGAGTAGCTCTTTATTTGCTGATTCTCTACTGCTTATTTTTCTTGTGGTCCACTTATAGTAGCCACTAGCAGAAAATCCTACATAATTCCTGTACTTTATAGCAGTTACTATGCTCTTTTATAAAAAAATATTTTACTCTTTTTGACTGGCCAGGGCTTTTTCTTAAATGTCTCTTTCCCTTGTTACTCTTGCTAACTCTCTTTGTAAATCAAACCTCTCTTTGTCGTAAGGAGCCATGTTACCTCTACCTGGAAATGCATCTGCTGCCGACTTTTTTTCGTTGTGTTTCTTTATCCATTTTCCTAATAAACCACCCTTTATTCCTAAATCCTTTGCTATTTTTGTAATTGTTTGACCTGCCTTTCTTTGTTCATTTGCCAGTTTAACAGCTTCCAATTTGAATTCTGCTGTATATTCTCTTACCATTTCTAATCCTCCAAAATTTTATTTTACCCAAAAAAACTCTTTTCTTTCTCTCCACTTTTTCTGGGTAAGGTCAATATACCAGTGCCGAAAATAGTTGACAAAGATTGTGTATACTTATTACAATTGTTTGGGTACCAGAAGTTTTTACGGCAACAAAGTATGCACTAACTATAAGTAAGGAAGACTTTAAGCAGGCAATAAAAAAAATGAAGGAACGTTTAAAAGAGATTAAAGGAGAGAAGAAAAAGGTAAAAGGGAATACGGCAGAAAATGAATCTTATTACAAATAGCATAAAGGGCTTTTATTCTAGTGTTAAATCGGACCTAGATTGGCAAGCCAAACGTAGTCTTATTAGGACATTAGTAAAAGAAGTCAACATTGATCTTGATAAAGTAGATGTAGTATTTAAGATCAAAGAACTTGAAAACCCCGCCCAGAATGGACAAAATCAAAAGATGGTACATTGTCTAAGGGGTCTGGGCACTGGGATGACATCTTTTTTCTTGGTACAAATTACTCTTATGTCTCAATATTTGTACAGTTGTGTTATCGGCCGTTTGATGTTTACAACGCAGGAAGTTCATACGGTTGTAAGTCAAGCGGTAGGATGACAAGATTTTGCAAGGGTATTTTTTTTATAGGAGATTAATATGGAAATTTTTCTTGATAGCGTTGATTTAAATGAAATTAAAGAACTAAAGGAGTTCATTGACGGCATAACAACTAATCCTTCTTTAATAGCAAAGTCCGGGCGTAAAGATAAATACGAGGATTTAGTGCGTGAAATATGCTCTATTATAAAAGGGCCTGTTAGTGTTGAAGTTGTTGCAGATAGCCATGAAGAGATGATCACAGAAGGTCTGAATTTAGCAAAAATTGCTGATAATGTTGTGATCAAATTACCTCTTACACATGAAGGATTAATTTCTTGTAAAAAGTTATGGACAGAGCATAAAATACCTGTTAACATCACATTATGTTTTTCTCCTGGACAAGCACTGCTTGCCGCTAAGGTCGGTGCTTGTTTTATTTCCCCCTTTATTGGTCGCCTTGATGATATAAGCTATGATGGCTTATCGCTAATAGAAGATATATGTACTATATATTCTAATTACGGTTTTGATACTAAAGTTCTTGTTGCATCAGTGAGAAGCCCAGCGCATGTAATAGAAGCTGCAAGGCTTGGTGCTGATTCAATTACTGTGCCAGCAAAAGTACTTAGACAATTAATTAATCACCCACTTACTGACCAAGGACTAGCAATATTTGAAAAAGACTGGGGTGTAAAATAATAAACGGTTACAAATGAACATAAAAATTGGCGTATCCGTTCAGGCAATGGCGTCAACTTAAGAGCCTTCATTAGCAAACTCTCCTAAAGACATGATGGCGTTTGCTACCTTATTGCGGCTGCCCTGGTCGAATTTTAACTTTATAGCTAACCCAAGAAAGGTTTCCCTACATCATACCGCCGAGGCGCTAACGAGTAGCGGAATGACGAATTTGTTGTTTTTCAAATTGTAGGTAAACCTAAAGCTATAGAAAAAAAGAAGAACCAGTTTCTTAGTTTTTCATTGACATAATCCACTCCATATGCCATAATAAAATTTTATATCTTGGAGAAGGAAATGACATTAAGGTTAACACTACAAGAAGTCAACAGTAGTCCAGATCTGAGTAAGGAAAATTTAATTGATAGAATTAAAGATAAGCTGCAGCAGGAAAATCAACTTACATATGATGAGTGGAAAAAAAACGAATTTGATATAAATTACACGTTTATAGTGCTCAAGTGCAATTTATTACTTATAGCAGCTGAAAATGGCTATGAAAAAGTAGTAAGATACTTAACAAAAAACGGAGCTAATGTTAATGTACAAGATGAATGGGAAAAAACCTCCTTACATTATTCTGCTCAGCATGGACATGCACAAGTAGTAGAAGTTTTGCTAGAAGAAGGAGCAGACGTTAATGCACAAAATGAAGATAAAGGGACTCCTTTGCATTATGCTGCTTATAGTGGTCATATAGAAGTAGTAAAACATCTTATAAAAAAAGAGGCAGATGTTAATGTAGTGGACAGATATGGAAGAAGTCCTTTACATTATGCTGCTGAGAATGGATACACACAAGTAGTAGAAGTTTTGCTAGAAGAGGGAGCAGACGTTAATGCACAAGATAAAGACGGAAGAACTCCTTTATATTATGCTGTTTATTACACTCATGGTGAACATCCAAGACTAAATTATCAACATCCAAAAGTAGCGAAACTTCTGCTAAATTATGGTGCAGATCCATCATTTATTCATAGACCTGAAGCTATAACAGCAGGAATTACTGTAGGTATATTAGCTGCCATTGTTGCTCCATTAGCACTCATTTATGCTACTGCATTACCTGCACTAGCAATAGTTGGAATTACTGTGGCATCTGCACTGATCGTTGGTGGAATTTCCTATGGGGTTGCATATAAGTCATCAGAGCATTCATTAAACAGTAAGCTAAGTGAGGTTAGCTGCAGTAATGTTGATGGAAATAAACAAACTGTACAACCATAATTATTAATTCACCACAGTAACCGCGCCGTGGCAGTGTTTGTACTTCTTTCCAGAATTACAAGGGCACTTGTCGTTTCTTGAGACTTTGGGAAGTCTGCTATTTCTAGCAGAATGTAACCTATTGCCTATCTCTTGGTTATCTGCCAACTTAAAGTGCGCTAGGCGGTGAATGGTGAGTTCCTTCCATTTTTCAAGCATTGACTCAAACATCAAGAAAGCTTCGCGTTTAAATTCATTCAGTGGATCTTTCTGCCCCATGGCACGTAGGCTTATGCTTTGTCTTAGGCTCTCTAGAACTGAAAGGTGTTCCCTCCATAAATGATCAAGTGTCATTATCATCATTTGCTTCACGATCGTATTCCACAAATCTGTAGTGTGCTGACTGTTGAAATATTTTTCTTTCTCAGTAAAAAATTCTTGTATCTTATCATTTATATAATCCAAAGCTTCTTGTTTGTTTAAAAACTTTGCTAAATCTTCTTTATCAAGCGTTATTCCATACCTTGTATGGAATTCTTTGACTATATCTTCAATATAATCCTCATAATAGCCACTTTGGACTATACCTTCTATTACGCTCTCATTTACTTCGCTATATACTTCAAGTAAATCATTAATTTCGTTGCCTAAGATATTGTTTCTCTGCTTAAAAATAACTTTACGTTGGTTGTTGATTACGTCATCAAACTTAAGTAGAGATTTCCGCACGTCATAGTTTCTAGCTTCAACTTTCTTTTGTGCTTTCTCGAGTGCCTTATTGATCCATGGATGATGAATAGCTTCGTTATTCTTTAGCCCTACTTTTTGTAAAAAACTTCTCATTCTATCAGAGCCAAATATTCTCATTAGGTCATCTTCGAGCGATAAAAAGAACTTAGAAAGTCCAGGATCCCCCTGACGACCAGAACGGCCGCGTAATTGATCATCTATTCTCCTGCTTTCATGTCTTTCGGTTCCAACCACACATAAACCACCAGCTTTTATAGCAATTTCCTTATCTTTTTTTACTCTTTCAACTATTTCTTGGTATTTTTTTTCTCTTTCATCAGCATTTTTTATCTTCTTTAGCTCCACCTTTGCAATCATTTCAGCATTTCCACCAAGCTGAATATCAGTTCCACGTCCTGCCATGTTAGTTGCTATAGTGATACTACCTGGCACTCCAGCTTGCGCTATTATGTACGCCTCTTGTTCATGATAACGAGCATTTAATACTGAATGCTTAAGAGAATGGCTTTGCAAAAGCGCAGAAAGCTTCTCAGAGTTTTCGATGCTCACCGTGCCAACAAGGACCGGTTGAAGGCGTTTGTAGCATTCTTCTATAAACTTCAACACAGCATTAAATTTTTCCTTTTCTGTACCGTAAATTTCATCATCAATATCAACTCTTTTTACAGGTACATTGGTTGGAATTTTTACTACATTTAATCTGTATATATCACGAAACTCTTCTGCCTCTGTTGCTGCTGTTCCCGTCATTCCGGAAAGTTTATTGTACATACGAAAGTAATTCTGAAATGTGACCGATGCTAAAGTTTGGTTTTCATGCTGAATTTCAAGATTCTCCTTCGCTTCAAGTGCCTGATGAAGACCATCGGAATATCTCCTGCCCTCCATCATACGCCCAGTAAATTCATCAATAATCACTACCTTGCCATCCTTTACTATATAATCTTTATCAGCAGTAAACAGCTTATATGCACGTAATGCTTGGTCTATATAATGAGTCATTATCATGCTGTCAGTATCATAGAGCGAGGAATTTTCAGGAATGAGATTGTATGACCTTAGTAGTTCCTCCACTCGTGAAATACCATCTTCAGTCAAGAATACCGTTCTACCTTTTTCATCTACTTCATAATCGGAGTCAACTAATTTGGTTACTATTTTATTGATATGCTTATATATCTGATTGTTTTCCTCAACCGGGCCAGAAATAATAAGCGGAGTGCGAGCTTCATCAATGAGTATTGAGTCCACTTCATCAACTATTCCGTAGTGAAAGCCTCTCTGAACCATGTCTTCTTGAGAAAATTTCATATTGTCTCGCAGGTAATCAAAGGCAAGCTCGTTATTTGTGGAATACACGATATCTGCACTGTAAGCCTCTTTCCTCTCTTCGTCTGTCAAGTTATTCGTAATAAACGCAACAGAAACCCCAAGAGAATTATATAATTTGCTCATCCACTCTGTGTCTCGTTTTGCAAGATAGTCGTTAACAGTTACGACATGTACGCCTTTCCCTTCTAAGGAATTTAGATATGCTGCTAAAGTTGCAACGAGTGTCTTTCCCTCTCCTGTTTTCATTTCTGATATCATGCCATTGTGGAGCACCATTCCACCAATCAGTTGAACATCAAAGTGCCTCATGTTAAGAAACCTTCGAGAGGCTTCACGCACAACTGCAAATGCAGGTACGAGAAGATCATTTAACGTTTTCCCATTTTTCAATTCTCGATTGAATTCTTCAGTTTTACCAGCAAGCTCCTCATCAGATAAGCTCTGCATTTCTGTTTCTAATGCATTTATTTGCTGAACAATTTTCCTAAAGGATTTTATTATCTTCTTGTTTGTTGATCCAAATATCTTTCTTATAAAAAAGAATGACAACGTAAAAATAAAAAATATAAGAATGGCTGTCAAAATTAGCGGAGAATCTAGCATAAACTTAAGTAAAGTCTTATTTAATATGAGATTATATTACTAAATGCAGCCTACAGCAATGACATATTAGATTCGGGGAATCTTTATGCTTAAGACAGCAAACAAAATTGACCCTGTTCGGCACTGTTATTACAATGTTAAAGAATCTGTTGCATTATCTTAGGCACTTGGTGACTTTAATTTTTTATAGAAAGAAGTTATTCGTAGGTTTAGTAGGGTATGAATGTAGAAAACAAACAGTCTGAAGTACTTAGTAATCGTACATTTAAGAAGAGAGATGGCACATCAACAGGTGATCATGGTCGCAAGTATGAAGTAAAATTATTAATGCTGTATCTACTTCATGGGTTAAGTAGTAAAATTGACTTTTGGTTAGCATCAAACATGGAAGCTTTTGGAGCCTTTGATGATATTTTTTTTGAGTATAAAGATCAGAAGAACAAATCGAGAATTATCTTGGTTCAAGCTAAGCACTGCAATACACATCGCTCTTCGAAGAATATTACTTTTGAAGATTTGTTTATTGATGGAAATGATAGAAAGCAACAGAAAGAAGATTTCGGGTTAAACAAATATTTTGAATCTCATCCTGAGATTAAGCAAAACCCTGAGTGTAAGAACAGTGATATTACGCTTGTCATTCATACTAATGTCAATGTGAACCTAAAAAAAGGTACAGAGAAGCAAGGAAGCGTAGAAACATTAGAGAAGTATCTGGAAGAGTCAAAGTTAACAAATGATAACACTTTAAATATTTATGAAGGTCAAAAAGGAACGTGCTACAAAATAAAAAATCATACTGAACTGAAAAAATACTTCAGTTGTGGTAGTGACGATGAAATAGAAGATTTTTTACTTAGAATAAGGTTTGTAGTTGATCAACCTAATCATTCAAAATTAGATGATATTATTAAGAAAGAAATAGGGAATATATACAAAATATCAGGGGAAGAAGATATTGATACGGTTTTTGTCCGTGTATTTGACAAGGTAGAGAAATGGTGGGCACAAAAGGGTAGCAAAGTTTCTTATCTAACAAGAAAAGACGATTATTTTAGGGAAGCTATAGAACATCTTTATAGTCTCAAACCTAGAGAAGATCTATTTGAACGGTGGAACATTCCACCTAAAATAGCTAGTGGAAATTTCATTGAACGAGAATATCTCAATGAAGAAATAGTAAATCATCTAAAGACAAAAAATGAGCCAGTTATATTAACTGCTTTGTACGGGTTAGGTGGAGTAGGTAAAACACAGTCAGTGCTAGATTTTATTCAAAAACATGGGAAAGAATACAAGGCAATATGTTGGTTTAATGCAAAAGATGAAGATCAACTACTCAGTGAATATGTTAATTTAGGAAGAAAATTAAATATTATTCACGATGAAGACAACATTTCTATTGCACAGCGAGCTTATTATGTGAAAAACTGGCTAGAAGATTCTAAACGTGAAGGCTGGTTGTTGATTTATGATAATGTATCAAATTATGAAGTCATTTCTAAGCTCAGACCTACAAAAGGCGGCAAAATAATAGTTACGTCTCGTAATACTGAATGGCCACAAGGGAGTATAGGTGTAGACGTTTTTACTCCTCCAGAATCAGAATTATATGTTAAGAAAATTCTAGGCCAGGTTTCAGAAAGCGATAGGCCAAATATAGGTATATTGGCAGAAAAGTTAGGTAGATTACCTTTGGCATTAGCTCAGGCTTGCGCTTACATCAAAGAAAACAAAATGACTATCTCACGTTACTTAGAAATTTATGCAGAAAGGAAGCTTTATTTATTATCTCATAAAACACTACCTAAGGATTCTAACCATGAGCCTGTGTTTATTACTTGGGATATTACAATGGACGCAATTCGTAATGAGTCTAAACTAGCAAGCAAGTTGTTAGTAGCTTGTGCATATTTAGACAATGATATTCCTAAAGATTTGTTAAGAATATTTCCTGAGATTGTAGAGAACAATTCTGAAGAAAAACCTTTTGAAGAAGTATTAGGTATATTATTGAGATATTCGATGCTAGTGTCCAATGAGCAGAGTAGTAGTGTTTCTATTCACTGTTTAGTACAAGATGTAATTAGGCTAAAGTCAAAGGAAAGTGGAAAAATTAAAAAAGATATAAAAACCGTTTTTCAATTATTAAAAGAAAGCTTCCCTGACGACAGTGACAAATTAGAAGATTATGCTAAGAAACGACAGTTGTTACCACATTTAGAAACGTTCTTATCACATATAGATGATTGGCTAGGAAAAAATCCTTTAGAAAAGCAAACAATAGAGAAGGATTATCTTGTGGATTTGTTAATACGAATGAGTGATGGATATTATTACTTGGGTAATCCTAGAAGACAAAAGGAGTCGCTTGAACGGGTTTTACCTATCTTTAGAAAACATTATGGATCTGATCATTTTATAGTCGCCACGGCACTGACAAACCTCGGTATCGCTTGCGGGGATTTAGGTGATCACAAGAAAAAAAAGACGTTGCTTGAACGGGCTTTACCTATTTCTGAGAAACATTATGGCCCTGACCATTTCGAAGTTGCTGCCATACTGACAAACCTAAGTAGTTCCTACGGGACTTTAGGCAATCATGATAAACAAAAGGAGCTTCTTGAACGGACTTTAACAATTAAAGAGAAACATTATGGCCCTGACCATTTCGAAGTTGCTAGGACACTGGCAAACCTTGGTAACTCTTATAGGGCTTTAGGTACTCCTCAAAAAGCAAAAGAGTTGCTTGAACGGGCTTTACCCGTCCTTAAGAAACACTACAGTCCTGATCATCCTGAAGTTGCTATACCACTTGCAAATCTTGGTATTGCCTATGGTGCGTCAGGTAATCATGAAAAAAAAAGGAGTTGCTTGTGCGGGCTTTAATAATTCAAGAGAAACATTATGGCCCTGATCATTTTATAGTTGCTAAACTACTGACAAACTTAGGTGGCGTTTACATAGTTTTAGGCGATCCCAAGAAAGCAAAAATGCTGCTTGCACGAGCTTTAATAATTCAAGAGAAACATTATAGCTTTGGTCATTCTGGAGTTGTTAAAACACTGATAAATCTAGGTAATGCTTATGGAGATTTAGGTGATCACAAGAAAAAAAAGGAGTTGCTTGAACGGGCTTGACCTATTTCTGAGAAACATTATGGCCCCGATCATTTCACAATTGCTATAGCACTAACAAACCTCGGTATCGCTTATGGGGATTTGGGTGATCATAAGAAACAAAAGGAATTGCTTGAACGGGCTTTAGCAATTAATGAAAAACGTTATGGCCCTGACCATTTCGAAGTTACTGCCATACTAACAAATCTCGGCACCGCTCATTATGCTTTAGGTGATCCTCAGAAAGCAAAAGAGTTGTTTGAACGGGCTTTAGTTATCTTTAAGAAACATTACGATTCTGACCATTTTGAAATTGTTAAACCACTGGCAAACCTGGGTATCGTTTATGGTACTTTAGGTGATCCTCAAAAGGCAAAAGAGTTGCTTGAACGAGCTTTAGTAATTCAAGAGAAATATTATAAACCTAATCATTTTGAGGTTGCTAGGACACTAGTGAATCTAGGTAATGCTTACAGGAATTTAAGTGATCCTCATACCAATTCTCATTGTTGTCCAGTCAAATAGGAAACATTGCAGAGTTGTTTAGTTGTGGAGCTGGCAAGAGAAGTAATAAATTTGCACAAAGCACCCTCAAGTAGAGCAATTGTATCGTATATTTTATTGCGCAAAATGTTCTGTTTTATATATAACCAAAGCCTCTCAACAGGATTTAGCTCAGGTGAGTATGGAGGTAGGTATATAATGTCGATATTTTTAGGTACCTTTAAATTTTTTGACCTATGCCAACTAGCACAGTCCATAACGAGAAAAGCCTCTCGTGTTTCTAGATATTGCGAAATTTGCTCAAGAAATATGTTCATGCAATCAGTGTTGACATTTGGTGCAAATAAGCTAGAACTCTCTCCATTTCTAGGATTAACTGCACTATAGAGATAGAAATTTTGCCTACCTAATTTTGTTTTAACCTGTGTTCTAATCCCCTTTTTAAACCACCCATGTCCAACTTTTGAATGTGTGCCAAACCGTGATTCATCAAAGAAAAATAGCTCTTTTTCTGGATACTTGCTAATAGCTCCATTGAGATTTTTTTTTGAATTCCTCTTTTTTGCTTTTATCTTGTCCATTATGAACTGGTCTTGGTGTAATATATGAGAATTTCATCTTTTGCATATGGCGGTGTACTGTAGATTTGCTGATATTTAATCCGAACTTTTCCTGGATTCTTATTCTCATTTCTTTAATGGTGATATTAGGATTTTCTTCTATCCACTCTTCAATTTGCTGTAGTTGAGCCTGATTTAATTTAGTTTTTCTACGACGTTGTGAAGGAGCAAACAGTTTTTCTTCTCTGCCAATTTTCAAGAGTTTTACCCACGAAGTTAGTGCGCTTCTTGAAATGCAATATATTTTTGCTACAGCCGTTATACTGTACTTTTTTGCTGCAATTACAGCATTTAGTTTTTTTGAAACATATGCATTATTCCTTACTTTCTTCAGCATTTCTTTTGCTGATTCTACTACTTTTTCATCCAATAATTTTGATCTTAATGCCATTTAAACCTCGCTATTTTACTTACTTCAGTATGGCTTTTCTTCCATCATTGTCCATCTGTTTGCCCTGTAATGGGAATTGGTATCAGAAGGCAAAAGAGTTGCTTGAACGAGCCTTAGTAATTCAAGAGAAACATTATGGCCCCAATTATTTTGAAGTTGCTATTACACTAACAAACCTTGGTGTCTTTCATGGGGATTTAGATGACTACGAGAAACAGAAGGGGTTACTTGAACGGGCTTTAGCAATTAATGAACAACATTATGGCCCCGACCATTTCGAAGTTGCTAGGACACTAGTGAATCTAGGTAACGCTTACAGGGATTTGGGTAATCCTCAGAAAGCAAAAGAGTTGCTTGAACGAGCCTTAGTAATTCAAGAGAAACATTATGGCCCCGATTATTTTGAAGTCGCTATTACTCTGACAAACCTTGGTATCTCTCATGTGGATTTAGGTGACTATAAAAAACAAAAGGAGTTACTTGAACGGGCTTTAGCAATCAAAAAGAAACATTACAGGCCTGACCATTTTGAAGTTGCTAGAACACTGGCAAACCTCGGTAATTCTTATAGGGTTTTAGGTAATCCCCAGAAGGCAAAAGAGTTGCTTGAACAGGCTCTAGCAATTCGAAAGAAACATTACGGCCTCGACCATTTTGAAGTTGTTAAATTACTGGCAACCCTCGGTATCGTTTATGGCACTTTTGGCGATCATCAGAAAGCAAAAGAGTTGTTTGAACGAGCTTTACCTATTTTTGAGAAACATTATGGCTCTGGTCATGTTCAAGTTGCCAAACTACTGGCAAATCTTGGTATTGCCTATGGCGCTTTGGGCGATCACAAGAAACAAGAGAAATTGCTTGAACAGGCCTTGCCTATTTTTGAGAAACATTATGGCCCTGATCATCCGGAAGTTGCTAAACTGCTGGCAGAACTAGATGACATTTAGGTTTTTAGCAATACTGGATTAACAACAATTCATTTGAGCTACACTTCCAAAACTAATCTATTTGGATCTTCTATATAATTTTTTATTTTAACGAGGAAAGTTACTGCTCCTTTGCCGTCAACTATTCTGTGATCGTAAGAGAGAGCAATGTACATCATAGGTCTGATTTCTACTGCATTACCAACAGCAACTGGCCTGTTTTGTATTGAATGCATTCCAAGTATTCCAGATTGCGGAGGGTTTATTATCGGAGTAGAAAGAAGCGAACCGTATACTCCGCCGTTTGAGATAGTGAATGTTGCACCTTCCATTTCTGATACTTGTAATTTACCTTCGCGAGCTTTTTTGCCAAGAGCAACCAAAGTCAACTCAATTTCTGCAAATGACATCTGATCGGCACCCCGAATAACTGGTACAACAAGACCTTTATCGGTGCCAACAGCAACACCTACGTCATAGTAATGTTTATATATGATTTCATCGCCTGAGATTTCAGCGTTAATTTCAGCAATTTCTTTCAATGCTTGCACCGTTGCCTTTATAAAAAACGACATAAAACCAAGTTTTATTCCATATTTTTTTTCAAAGGCGTCCTTATATTTTGCTCTTAGATCCATGACATTTTTCATGTCAATTTCATTGAACGTGGTCAGTATTGCAGCAGTATTTTGCGATGCTTTCAAACGAGCGGCAATTACTTGCCTTATTTTGCTCATTTTTACTCGTTCCTCTCTTTGCTCTCCATTTACTACACTTTTTGGCAATTCATATTGTTTTATTGCAGGTTGTTCAGCTTTGTTCATATGGCCTATCACATCTGCTTTTGTTATTCTGCCTCCCATGCCAGTTCCTTTGACGCTTTCTGCACTGATTGCATTTTCTTCCATAATTTTACGAGCTGATGGAGCATCTTTTTTAGCAGCACTTTCGCTTTTATCTTCTTTTCTCGCTTCCTCTTTTACTTCTCCCATGGAAAGCTTTGCTAACAATTGATCAGGACTTATTACATCATCTTCTTTTATAAGAAATTCAGTTATTTGCCCTGAAGCTTCTGCAGTTAATTCGAGTGCTGTTTTGTCAGTTTCAATTTCAAAGATCAAGTCATCTACTTTTACTGCTTCTCCAATACCCTTCTTTATTTTTACTATACCTTCTGTAACTGATTCACCACCAAGAGTTTTTGGTGCTCTGATTTCTATAATTTTGCTCATAAAACAACTTCCGTATAAAACTTTCTATAGATTTATACATGAAAAGAGACATGTAATAAACTAATAAATTCATTGAGGCTCTTATCATTTAGAAGTGACAAACGGATAACATATTCCCAAATGTCATTCCAGCACGTGACGCTAGGCCATAAAAATTCCTTGACAAGCTTTGTCAGCCCCCCTATCATGGTACTGAAGCTATTTATTTATCTTCGCAATCTGTGCAGGTTAATGACAAAAAACTTAGGGTATTTGGCGTCTCATGTTTAATTTTTCGCACTGCGTGCATCGCATGTCTTTAAAAATTTTTAGGTTTTTACCTATATAAGCCGAAACGCGCTTACAAAGCGTTTAAGACAGCAAAAAACGTCAAATTGACAAGGGAGAATTTGAATGCTAGCTACTACGGGGTTTCTTTGCCTTTTTTCCTGCTTAGTAAATTTCTTAAACACTTGCGGTGTAGGTTAG
Source organism: Wolbachia endosymbiont (group A) of Philonthus cognatus (assembly GCF_947251755.1). NCBI lineage: Bacteria > Pseudomonadati > Pseudomonadota > Alphaproteobacteria > Rickettsiales > Anaplasmataceae > Wolbachia > Wolbachia endosymbiont (group A) of Philonthus cognatus. The sequence continues at coordinate 727,538 of NZ_OX366388.1, read as the reverse complement.
TTGCAAGTTAAAAGCAGCTAAATCGCTCTTAATCAAGCGTTTTAGAATAAAAAAAACGCCGATATTTTAGTACATAGTAAATAGCCAACCACCACGGGGCTTCTTTTGCCTTTTTTTTCGCTTGGTAAATTTTTTAATATTTATAGCTAAACGACAACCGTCATCCCGCTGCTTGTTAGCGGGATCTAGAGATACCGCGAATGAATCGCGGTATGACGGTTAAATAATTCGTCATCCCGCTACGTGTTAGCGGGATCTAGAGATACCGTGACGGTATGACGGTTCGCGGTGGTATGACGATAAGGTTTATACCTTGTCATGCAAGTAGCTTGACACTAGAATCCAGTAAGCTTATTTATGCATATAAAAGGTTATTATTTTGTAAAGGCAAAGTTGCTTTTGGTTTTAAGTTAAAGTACAATAAATGCAAAGGCTCATATAAACTGGATCCAAGTAGTCAGCTACTCGGATGACATCAGAGAGAGGGTAACCGAAGTTCATGCGATACACGTTACCAAAGTGTTTAAATAATTAATTAGGTTAAGGTTTGGTATTCAAACAGTCGTACATATGCTAGTCAAAATAGGTACCAGAGGAAGCAAGCTTGCAGTTGCCCAGGCTTTGGAAGCAAAACAAAAGTTGCTGGACTCTTTTCCTAACTTATCTATTGAAATTGTTAAGATAAAAACTTCTGGAGATAAGTATGCAAACGCAAATCTTGCTGAAATAGGAGGTAAAGGATTATTCATTAAAGAAATTGAGGCTGAATTGCTCGAAAATAATATAGATATGGCAGTTCATTCGTTAAAGGATGTGCCTGCGTTTTTCTCAGGGGGCTTAACAATTCCTTGTGTTTTAGAAAGGCTAAGTCCATGCGATGCGTTTATTTCTCATAAACACAATAGCCTTGAGTCTTTGCCACAACAGGCTATTATTGCCACTTCTGCAATAAGAAGAAAAGTTCAGTTACTAAATTTTAGACCAGATTTAAATATAGTACCGTTACGTGGAAATGTAACAACTAGATTGCAAAATCAAAGTTTTGATGGAATAATTTTAGCTGAAGCAGGGCTCATAAGATTAGAAAAACATCACTTAATTACAGAGGTATTGCCACCAAAAGTTATGTTAAGTGCAGTGGGACAGGGAGCGATTTGTATTCAATGTAGAAGGAATGATGTAAAAATTATCGATCTTTTAGAGAAAATTAATAATAATATGTCTTTTATAAGAGTGAAATCAGAGCGCAGTTTTATGAAGACAGTGAATGGTTCATGTTTTACACCACTTGCAGCTTTGGCTGAATATGTGAGCGAAAATATGCTACATCTTCGTTGTATGTTGGCAGATGAAAAAAATATATACTTCACTGAGCGCACTTCATTTATAGAAGATGCGGAGAAAATGGGTATGGATGCAGGGTTAGAGTTGAAATCAAAATGCTTATAAGCTTACCTAAAGTACGTGGAGTCTATCGTTATGACATCTTAATGTCTAAAGCAACGTGGTTAAATGTCGGTGGACGAGCTGATATATTATTTAAACCACGTGATATTGAAGATTTAACATGCTTGATTAAAAACACTGAGTTGCCAATCAACGTTATCGGTGCAACATCCAACATAATAGTGCGGGATAGTGGCATTCGAGGAATAATAGTAAAATTGGGTAAGGAATTTTCATATATAAAAAGTAAAGGTAACAACTCCATTGTTGCAGGTGGTGCTGCGCTGCTCAGGAACCTTGCTTACTTTGCAGGAGAGCAACAAATTAGTGGACTTGAGTTTCTAGTTGGAATTCCAGGAACAGTTGGTGGCGGAATAGAAATGAATGCAGGTGCGTATGGTAGTGACATCGCAAGCGTTGTACAATCCATAAAAGCAGTGAATCTAGAGGATGGAAACCTATATGAGTTCTCCAGCGAAGAAATGGGGTATTTTTACCGTGGACATAGCCTAAAAGGAAATTGGATTTTTGTTGAAGCTGAGTTTAAAGGAGTAAACTCAGAGTATGAGCTTATACTGCAAAGGTTAAAGGAAGTTATTGAGAGGAAAAATAAAAGCCAGCCAATAAGAGGAAAAACTGCTGGGTGCATATTCAAAAATCCAAAAAACTACCGAGCATGGGAGTTAATTGATAAATCTGGCTGCCTAGGGTTAAATATTGGTGGAGCTAGAATCTCTAAGAAACATTGTAACTTCTTGCTCAATTACGATAATGCAACTGCATCTGACTTGGAAAACCTTGGCAACAAAGTAAAAGATGCAGTAAAGGATAAATTTAATGTTGAACTTGAGTGGGAAATAAGGGTTTTGGGTAGCTATTAGATAGTTTTTATAGCTTATGTATATTCGTTCAGGAGAACGGCAAATAAGGTAGACAAGTAATCTAAAAAAATAATCATAGAGAAAACGTGAGGTAATGTGGTTAATCTTGTAGAACTTTGCAAGAATCTAGAGAGAAAAATAGCAAAGTTAGAGGTTGTCCGGAAACAAGTAAACTTAGGCATATTCCCTCCGTAACATAACCCTACTCATAGCCAGATATATGAAACTTTCAGTAGATGTTGTAAGTAAATCGTACTCTTTTGATAGTCTTCTATTCCTATTGATCCAAGCAAAAGTCCTTTCTACCACCCACCTTCTCGGCTGTACTAAAAATCCAGGATCCCGTTGTGGCAATAGTTCTAGTGGTGTATCTTTATGCACCCAAAACCTACATGGAGGCCTTTTCACAATTTCAATATCTATGCCATATTCTTCCTCTATATGGGTTTTTAAATCTTTTCCTTGGTACCCCATATCAGCCCACATTTTTTTTACTTTAGTATATTTTGTTCTCATATTGTTTAATGCTATTTTAATACCATCTCTATCATTTTCATTAGCAGCTCCTACGTAACAACTTAGTATAAAACCCTGAGTATCTGTAATTATATGTCTTTTTCTCCCCTTTACCTTTTTCGCACCATCATAACCTTTGACCCCCCTTTTTCCGTGGTTTTTACCGACTGACTGTCCACTATGCATGCGCTCGGCTCTTCATTTCTTCCCATTTTTGACCTACTATATTTAGTGATATCATAGTTCATTTTCTCAAAAATCCTCTGTTTCTTCCATTGCCTAAACTGCTCATATACAGTCTTCCATAGCGGAAAATCATTTGGTAAATACCGCCATTGGCACCCTGTACGCAATACATAGAAAATTCCCTCTAACATTTTTCTTTTACTATATTTTGGCGGTCTTCCTCCTTTTTTGTATGATACTCTGAAGTACTTCTCTATTTGTGCCCATTCCCTTTCACTTAGATCTGTTGGATACTTTTTTCTCATCTTTACCCCATACTAAAATTTCAAATATCATAGCCTTTTACCTGTTTCCGGACAACCTCTAAAGTTCTTAATTAGTAATTGTTCACACTTAATTCTTCAATCTCACTAATAGAAAGGCCAGTAAATTTGACAATAGTGTTAACATCAACATTATTAGCCAGCATTGCTTTTGCGACTTCAATTTTCCCTTCAATTTTCCCTTCAATTTTGCCTTCCTCTTTACCGATTTTGATGCCTCTTTCTTCGCCAATTTGGATTCCTTTTTCAGTAGCAAGATCAAGTCTGTATTCAAGAATGGCTTCTTCTTTGCGTAGATCCATTATTCTTTCTTCATAAGCTACTAAATCTTTTTCATTCCAGCTAAACCTGTCTAATTCATCGTAGGCTAACTTTATTATCGGTGCTTTTTCTGCTATTTTCCTTAAGTCTTCTTCCGTAGTTTCATCTGCATATTTGAAGAAAAATAACCAACGATCCACTATGCTTTCTAGCTGTTCTTCCTTATTCTTAGGAAATTTAGGTAGTTCAATAAATACAAATTGAAAATCTTTTAAGTCATGCTCATTGGTTTTCTCATCTCTTATAGTGTGGCTGGATATATAATCAAGCTTATCAGGAAATAAATTACAATTAGAGATAGCAATAAAGAAAACCTTCTTTAAATCAATGTACTTACCAGATTTATCAGCTTGCCTTGAGTAAGCCTTAGCAGCATATAATTGAGCTCGTTTTTCGAAGCCTTTATCGCGAGTAAGCTGCATTTCAATCACATACCTGGCCCCACTAGAATCCCTGCAAAGAACATCAACTATACTTTGTTTATCAGATGCAATTTCAGGATCCATTATAGTACTGAGGAATTCCACTTCTTGTATAGTATTTATCTCAGTAAACCCTAAAATATCATTCAAAAAATGTATGAGAATATTCTTATTTTTTTCAGTGCCAAATATTTTTTTGAAGGTCAAATCCAGCTTAGGGTCGAGAAACTTAGATAAAGCCATAGCCAAAGTGCTTAAAAATATTAATAATTATACACTATTATTAACAATTATTCAACCATATTTTTGAAGATAGCTATGCCGCCGCGAACCGTCATACCGCCGCGGTATCTCTGGATCCCGCTAACAAGCAGCGGGATGACGAATTACTTAACCGTCATACCACCGCGAACCGTCATACAGCGATTCATTCGCGGTATCTCGGCATAGATTCCGCTAACTAGTAGCGGAATGACGATTGTGTATCGTGTTTTGCTAAAAATCACAGAATGCAGTCTGGTTACCTTAATTAGAAGTTTAGCTTTAACTTTAAATGAACTACTCAACCGTGACAGACTTAGCTAAATTTCTTGGACAATCTGCATCTAACCCTTTTTTTGCTGCAGTAAAGTAAGCAAGGAATTGCATAGCAACACTGTAGATGATTGGAGAGATAAAGTTATCAGTGTCTGGAAGTTGCACCACATCTGCGCAAACTCCCCTTAGGAATGGCGCTCCTTGTTTATCACTGAAGGCAATTACTTTGCCTTTTCTTGCAATAATCTCTTGTATATTAGATAGCGTTTTAAAGAATAAATCATCATAAGGGATAATTGCTATAACAAGCACAGTAGAGTCTATTAAAGCAATAGAACCATGCTTCATTTCTCCCGCTGCAATACCAATGGTATTGATGTATGAAAGCTCTTTTATTTTCAATGCGCCTTCCATTGCAACTCCGTATGAACTTCCTCTGCCAATTAAAATAACGTTATTGTGTTCTAATATGCTGCCTGATATATGTTGTATTTTCATCACATTTAAAACATGCTCAACATACTTGGGAATAGAGTTAATAGCGTTGCTTAGCTGTTTTATTCTCTCTCCACCCAGTATACCTTTTATTTTTCCAAGCTCCGCGGCAAAGCATGCTAAAGTTGCAAGTTGCGCAGAAAAGGTTTTTGTTGAAGCAACACCAATTTCTTGCCCAGCAAGAGTATGTAACACAATATCTGAGATCTTTTCAATGCTGCTGCTAAATGTATTAGTTATACTTATGATTGTTTGCTTCTGTGATTTCGCATAACGCAGCGCTTCTATGGTATCTGCAGTTTCGCCAGATTGAGAGATAAATAACCCAATGCTGCCTTCTTCCAGCTTGACGTTGCTATACCTAAATTCTGATGAGATTTCTAGATATACTCGAACTTGAGCGACATTTTCCAGCCAATACTTTGCTATTAGCCCAGCAAAATAAGATGACCCGCATCCAACTATAGTAATGTAACTCAGCTCAGAAAACAATTTTTTGTTAGCAAATATTACCTCTTTATATTGCTTGTAAAATTGATTTATTGTTTTGTTTAATGCACGCGGTTGCTCAAAAATCTCTTTTAACATGAAGCTAGGGTAACCATTTTTGCTAATTAGAAAATCACTTGGACTACTATTTTCTATACTGCGTTTAACTTGTGTACCATTGTTGTATATACTAACTCCACTAGATTTTATCACTGCAATGTCATCATCTTCCAAATGCGATATTTTTTCCACAAATGCACTTAAAGCATTAGAGTCAGATGCAGCAAACACTGTGTTACAGTTATAGCCTATTGCTAAAGGCAAATTTCTCTTCGCAACAAATAAGGCGTCTGGATATTCTGCAAATAATAAGACCAAGGCAAATGAGCCGTGTAGGTTGTTTAAACACTTAAATAGAGAATCAACTGGCGACAATCCTTCATCGAGATATAAGGTTAGCATGTTTGGTATGATCTCTGTGTCAGTGTCAGTATGGAATGACATGCCCCTTTCTTCTAGGCCCTTTTTTAGCAGATTGTAATTCTCAATTATGCCGTTATGAGCAACAACAACGTTATTTGTACGAATGGGGTGAGCATTTTTAAGGCCTGGGACTCCATGTGTAGCCCAGCGAGTATGTGCTATACCAACTGTACTGTGAGACATCTTGCTGTCATCAACAACTTCACATAACCTTTCGACTTTACCTTCTGATTTTTTGACTTCTATCTTACCTTCGTTATTTATGATTGCTATACCTGAGGAATCATATCCCCTATATTCCAATTTTTGTAACCCAGTTAGTAAGGTTGGTATTACTGAATCACCGCTACTTACTACACCAAATATTCCGCACACAAATGGATCACCAAACAAACTTTTTTCTAAACATGTTAAGCATTTTTGCCTTTATTACTGGTTGATTTATATTCTTTTTATCACTCTTTCGATTTTACCTTTTTAATTGGTTTAGCTGCTACTTTTTGAGTTTCTTTGCTTAAAACCTCAGATATAGCGGACTTTAGAACTTTTATCTCAACTTTTGGTGCTATTTCTATTATAAATTGTGCATTTGCCTCATCAACTTTATTAACTTCACCTATTATTCCACCAGAAGTAATGACTGTATCACCACGTTTTATTTGATCTATCATCTTTCTATGTTCTTTTAGTTTTTTTTGTTGCGGGCGAATAATGAGAAAATAAAATACCACAAATATTAAAATCAATGGAGTAAAACTAGCAAAAGATGCGCCGATACTTGATGTATTGCTAGTTGCATCTGCTGCAAAAACTTCAGAAATGAGCATATTTAATCCTAATTGTTAATGATAAAAACAAACCTATTTAAGTATTAATTACAATACCATGCCATGTCAAGTTTGGTGAAGGCGTTTCTCAATACCGGCAATAATACTGCGAATTCTAAGTTATGCTAAAACTAATATGGCGGGAGTGATGAGACTTGAACTCACGACCTCATGCGTGACAGGCATGCGCTCTAACCAACTGAGCTACACCCCCCTAATTTCTTTTTAGCGTTTTCGGGCTTCAACTTTAAAGCTAATAAACATGTTGCCCTTTGTCAATATTTTTTGTTTGCGCTTTGCTGTCTTTTCTATTACTATGTAAATAATTTAATTTCACACATGGCTTGTACAAGTAGTCCCATTAGGGTTATGCCATGGAAGATAAACTATTTGGAGGAATGATATATGACAAATTTGCCTAAAGTCACTGTGCGTGATTTAGCTGAATCTGGTGTACATTTTGGTCACAAAATTAGTCGCTGGAACGCAAAAATGGCTCCATACATATATGGAGTGCATCAAGAAAATCGTATACATATAATTGATTTGCGAAAAACACTACCATTGCTACAGGTGGCCATGAAGGCTTTATATGACGTTGCATTTCAAGGTGGTCGCATTCTATTTGTTGGTACAAAGTTTCAAGCTTTTGATATTATTGCAAGTGAAGCGATTCGTTGTGGTCAATATTATGTGAATCATCGTTGGCTTGGTGGTATGCTTACTAATTGGGGCACTGTTTCTTCTTCGATAAAAACCTTGATGCAATATGAGAAAATATTAAATGACGAGGATAGCATTTTAACAAAGAAAGAATTGGGAAACATTGAAAAGAAAAAGCAAAAGCTTGATAAGGCGCTTGGCGGTATTAGAGAAATGGGAGCAATTCCTGATATCTTATTCATCATTGATACTAATAAAGAGCATATAGCGGTTAAGGAGGCTAAGAAGTTAGGAATTCCAATAGTTGCAATACTTGATACTAATTCTGACCCAGATGGTATTACTTATCTAATACCTGGAAATGATGACTCAAGAAAATCAATAGAGCTCTATTGTAAATTAGCTACCGACTCTATATTAGCTGGAATAGAGTCTAGTCTAGCAAAATCTGGAGTTAAGATTGATGATATAAGGGGTGATGAGTTTATTCAAGAAAAAGAAGATGGTATTGTGCAAACTAAAAGGAGACGTAGTAAAGTTTACAAAGAAGAAGAAAGGGAGGTAGTAACAAATGAAGATGAATCTAGATGATATAAGAGAATTACGTGATAGAACAGGGCTTGGCTTAAGTGACTGTAAAAAAGCATTAGAAGAATGTGATGGTGACATTAAGAAAGCCGTTGATAAGTTACGTACAATAGGTCTTGCTAAAGCTGACAAAAAATCTGATAGAGTAGCTTCAGATGGGCTCGTTGCTATGTGTTTGACTGAAAATTGTGGTGTATTGATTGAACTCAATTGCGAAACCGATTTTGTCGCAAGGAATGAGAAATTTATAGAGTTAGTTTTAAATTTAGCATCAATTGCTCATCAAGAACGCTGTACTAGCGTTGATGAGTTAAAAAATGCCAAGTATGAAAGCATTGGCACAGTGCAGGAAGCTATTATGAATGGTACGTCAGTTCTTGGTGAGAAGCTAGAGTTAAGCAAGCTTTGTTACTTAGAAGCTAAGGATGGAGTTATTGCTGGCTACGTACATGGTGATGCGCATGGCTTAGGTAAGATTGGTGCTTTAATTGCATTGCAATCATCTGGTGATAAGGCGAAGCTACAAGAGATTGGGAAACAAATAGCTATGCATGTAGTTGCTATGAAGCCTGAAGCCTTGTCTATAGATGATTTAGATCAAATGAAGTTGAACAACGAACGTTCTATAATTGAAGAGCAAGTGAGGAGCTTAAATAAACCTGAAGAAGTAGCAAAAAAAATAGTAGATGGACGAATGGCTAAGTACTATGAAGAAGTTGTTTTACTGGAGCAAAAATTTATAAAGGATGATAAGATGAAGATTTCTGATTTTATAAAATCAAGCGAGTTGAGTGCTGTTAAACTCTCTAATTACAAGTTACTTGTTTTGGGTGATGCAGATTAAATAGCAAAAAATGTTTATTTCAACAAATGAAAAAAGCGAAATAAAATATTCCAGGGTGTTATTTAAAATCTCTGGTGAGGCTTTGATGGGATCAAAGCAATTTGGTCACGATATGGAGACTATAGGTGAGTTATCTAAAGGCATAGTTGAAGTTTGTAATCTTGGAGTTCAGGTATGTATTGTTGTTGGTGGTGGTAATATCTTTCGTGGCACATCTGCGTCTTTAAGTGGTTGTGAAAGAGCAAGCAGTGATTATATTGGAATGCTTGCAACTATAATCAATGCTTTAATTTTACAAAACTTTTTAGAAAAAAATTTAGTAGCTTCTAGGGTATTATCTGCAATACCCATGGCCACTGTATGCGAACCTTACATCAGAAGGAAAGCTATTCGTCATTTAGAAAAAGGTAGAGTGGTAATTTTTGCAGCAGGCACAGGCAACCCATTTTTTACTACAGATACAGCTGCAGCCTTACGTGCTGTTGAAATGAATTGTGATGTTATTCTAAAGGGTACGCAAGTAAATGGTGTATACTCCGCTGATCCGAAAAAAAATGAGGATGCTGTAATGTATGATAGGCTTTCTTACACGGATTTATTGACTCGTGATTTAAAAGTTATGGATGCATCAGCAATTTCACTTGCTCGTGAGAATTCTATTCCAATTATAGTTTTTTCTTTGAAGGGAGAAAAAATAGTCAATATTATTAAGGGTCAAGGTACTTATACTATAGTTTCAGATTGTAAACATTAGGTAATTTATGTTAAATGAAATAAAAGCTAAAACAAAAGAAAGAATGCTAAAAACTATTCAGTCCTTTCATGATGATATTAAAGGCGTACGCACTGGTAGAGCTAGCGCATCGTTGCTTGATGGTATAGTTGTAAATATCTATGGTGGACATCAAAAGTTAAATCAGGTTGCAGGTGTTTCGGTTATAGATAACAAAACTCTATCAATTAAAATTTGGGATATTAATGTTGTCGGTGAAGTGAAAAATGCTATATTAAATGCCAACTTGAATTTAAATCCTGTTGTTGAGGGCAATACCATACGTATAGCTCTTCCGGACTTGACACAAGAAACCCGTGAAAAATTAGTGAAATTATTGCATCAGTTTGCTGAAAATGCACGGATTGCCATTAGAAATATACGTAGAGATATTATGGAAGAAACAGAAAAAATGAAGGAAAATAAAGAAATCTCAGAAGATGATTTTCATGGTGCTAAGAAGGAAATACAAAATATTACTGATGATAATATAAAAAAGATTGATGGTGAATTGTCCATCAAAGAAAAGGATATACTGAATCACTAAATGATATGGAGAAAGCTTACATAGCAAATGATGTCATTCCAGTGTTTGACACTGGAATCCAGCCTTTACTATACAACTATCTGATGCACTTGTTTGAAATCAAATTTCCTGGATCCCAGTGTCGGAGCACTGGGATGACACCAATTTTGCATTCAAGTATCAACTATTGGTGTCACTACAGTAACTCTCTTCCTGTCATGCAAGTAGCTGACACCTTCCAGGTGTCCATTGAAATCCAAAAAATTTCACTCAAGTCAAAATTAGGTTAAATTTAAATGTTGAATCAAGAATCTTTACCGAAACATTTAGCAATTATTATGGATGGTAATGGTAGATGGGCAAACAATCAAGGAAGAGTAAAAATTGATGGTTATAAAAAGGGCAGTGAAGTTGCATACGATATTGCCAAGTATTGTACGGACTTAACTATACCCTACTTAACTTTGTATGCATTCTCTATGGAGAATTGGCTTAGACCTAAAAACGAAACTGACTGTCTATTTGATTTATTTTACTCCGTTTTAACTAATGAAGATAAAGTCAATTTCATTTACAATTGTAACATTAAGTTGAATTTTATTGGCAATTTAAGTCTGTTACCCAGTAAAATATTGGATCAAATTAAAAAAGCAGAAGAAATGACACATAAGAACGATGGTTTATTACTCACTGTGGCAGTCAGTTACGGAGCAAAGCAAGAAATTACACAAGCTATAAGCAATATTATAAAAGAAAATATTGCTTATGTATCAGAAGAGGAATTTGAAAAATTTCTATATACTAAAGATTTGCCAAAATTGGATTTATTAATTCGCACTGGTGGCGAAAAAAGGTTAAGCAACTTTTTATTATGGCAAGCAGCTTATGCTGAATTGTATTTTTGTGATACTTTATGGCCTGATTTTTCTTGTCAAGATTTGAGTAAAGCATTAGAAGATTATACAAAAAGAGAGAAAAAATATGGTAGATAATAATTTTATAATTAGAATGTTGTCCTCAATAGTAATATTATTCATATTTTCCTTTGCTACATATTTCAGTGATTTATCGTTTTACCTATTGATTTTTTCAATAGCAGTTTTATCTTCTTTTGAATGGTATAATCTAACCCAAGGAAATAAAATTTTATACGTTTTTGCATTATTATTGATTGCACTACCAAGCGCCTCATTAATATATTTATATAATCTACCACAAGGAAAATACGCATTAGTATGGTTCGTCTTAACCATTTGGGGAATTGACGTTACTGCCTACCTATTTGGTAAGAATTTTGGTGGAGCTAAAATTTGCCCAATTCTTAGCCCTGGAAAAACTTGGGCAGGACTTCTTGGTGCGATTTTAGCTGGAGTAGTGTGCACAATTTTTGGATCAATATTTTTTGGTCTATTTTCAATTTTTTATTCTCCAATCATTGGCCTTGCAATTGCTATTCTAGCGCAACTTGGCGATTTCACTGAGTCGCTTGTTAAAAGAGCTTACGGTGTTAAAGATAGTGGAAATATGATACCTGGCCATGGGGGAGTGCTCGACCGTATGGACAGTTTCATTTTTACTGCCCCTCTTATTGCTATTTACATAAGCTAAGTCTGCAGAAGTGCCATTAGAGCTCATCCCTAGTCAGCTCCCCAACCGCTTCTACAGTGCAGTCATGGACAAACGTCTTTTCACAATAAGGGCAGGCTATTTCCTCTTCTTCTCCCATATCTAAATATATTAATGGATGGCCGGAACCCTCATCATTCTCATCACCATGACAACAAACTTTTCTATTATTAACCCTCACTTTTGACATGCTGCTCCTTTAGCTTATAACATTTTATATATTGAATATACCCATTCAGAAATAAAAAACAACAAGCACTATTCTCCATTTTTTATCCTATTCAGGTTAATCAATTCGTTTTGAACACCTTTTGATACAAATTTGCTAACATCTTCTCCTAATCTTGCTATTTCCTTTACAAAGCTTGATGAGATAAATTGAGTATCTTCAGAAGCAGGAAGAAATATGGTTTCGATTTCAGGAAGAAGTTTATAATTTACCCAGCTCATTTGAAACTCGTAATCAAAATCCGATACTGCTCTTAATCCCCTAATAATAACAGAAGCATTCTGCTCTTTGGCAAACTTCACTAGCAACCCATTAAAAGATATAACATCTGCATCAATTCCTAGTCCTTTAATTTCATTTTCAGCCATGCTTGTGCGTAGCTTTGTGTCAAAGGCAGTATGCTTATTAACGTTTTCTGCAACCCCTATTATTAATTTATCGACTAGTTTACACGCTCTTTTGATTATGTCAAGATGCCCAAAAGTTATAGGGTCAAATGTGCCAGGGTAGATTCCTATTTTGTCATTAATGTTCATCCTTTATTTTTATAAACTACTTTAAAAACTTTTGATAGACATAATAACATTTTTTATCTAAAAATAAAAGTATACAGTTGGCCTGATAGCTCAGTTGGTAGAGCAAAGGACTGAAAATCCTTGTGTCGCTGGTTCGATTCCTGCTCAGGCCACCTTCTCTTTCTTGGCGAACTTGCCTTTTTGTTATAAAATACTCTATATCGTAATATAAATATTAGGGAGGCAAGTCATGGTATATAAATATTATAATAAACTATTTAATATCTTATTAATTATAGTTCTATTATTAAGCAATATTACTTATGCTGGCGTTAGTGAAAAACCGGCATCTCAACATGTAACCAGAAAAGAAGAACCAGCGTCAACTGTCTTGACGGCAGAAAATACAGTAAATAATGACATAGTTGTTGGTTTGTTGAAAACGGAAGAAGCACATGAGCTTGGGCTATCTCAAAATATCTACGAGATGTTTAATAACTTTGGAGTTAAAACCGTACTCATTGATTACAATAAAATAATTAACTTAAAAGAAATCCAAGAAAAGTCGCTTATCTTTGCAAAACAAGATGAAACATTGGCAAAGAAGCTAACATTAGACCGAATAAAAGTTGAAGTTGCAAAGTTTGTTAAAGAGCACAAAATAAATAGAATATTTATTCCGGATAATTTACACTCAGCACCCACTCCTTGTCGCCAGCTTGTTACTGAAGCAATTGTAAAAATAGTGGATGATAACCCTGTAATTCATTTGCTTGGCATATGTGAAGGCATAATGAATGCAAAGGGAATTGAAGTAGTGAGTGTTGTGAGTGATGAAGAGAAACGAAGATCTCATTTAAAATCAGCACCTAATCCACAGAAAGAGGATGTACCTCTCCAGCAGATAAAGATCGTTCCAAATAGTCGTTTAGCAGAAGTAGTAGCCAAATTCCTAATACCTAATGAAAATGGCTGGTTTTCAACATATTTTCCAGATGCTCATTCAGGAGCAGTAAGTAATACACCAGAAAATAGAAGAAAATTGGAGTCACTTGGATATAAAGTTGCAGCATTTTCCAGTGAGGGGGTAATAGAGGCTATTGAAGATAAGCATGGTAATGTTCACTTTCAAAGTCATCCAGAAGCCCTTGTTGTGAAGTCAGATAAAAACCTCTATTTATCAAATCACAAGGAACGTCAAGTGTCTACACTAGTTGCTATAGCGATTATGAATGATTTTCTTTATCGTGCTTAATGGCTATAGCTTTAGGCTTACCGACGATTTGATAAACGATAGATTTGTCATGTATCCGTTCAGGCAATGGCGTCAACTTAAGGAAAAATATCAGCGATAGTGTATAAAATTTCTCTCCAAATTTTTTATCATTAAATTATCCAAAGAGTGCAAGGGACAGCACTTTTGTTTCTATTTTATTGCAACAAAAAAGTTTAAAATGTGTCTTTTTTAGGTGAGGCATGCAAAAAGGAAAAGATCTTATCTTACAAATTAAAAATGCAATATACTCGAAAACTTTTCAGAAAATCCATTGTGTTGAGTTTTACACGAACAAGAAAACTTCCTTTTTCGACAGTATTTTCTATGATTTTAAAGTTAGTTAAAAAAAGTTTGGGAATAGAATGTGAACTTATGGAGCCATTGACATGTGACCTTACCCAGAAAAAGTGGAGAGAAAGTTTGGAATGTTTTTCACAAAGAGAATGATGAATCAAAATGCTCAGGAATGCAATAGTTAATAGTGACGTTGTTTGTTATAAAAAATTTCTATATATTCAAATATAGCAGTTTTGATATGCTGTTTAGAGTGCCGAGAGGTGTCTATTGGTAACTCCCTTTTTAGAGAACTGAAGAAGCTTTCCACAACAGAATTGTCGTAACAACAACCTTTATGACTCATCTATGTTTTTTATGGATAAGAGATATTGATAACCTTGCAAAGTATATTGTGAACCTTGATCACTATGTAATAGTAGATTTTTGGCAGGTTTACGCTTGTTAACGGCCATTAATAAAGAGTCCATAACCTATTGTTTATTTATTGAACTGCTCATTAACTACCATGCGTGAATATAGATCGATTATTGTTGCCAAATATAGCCATCCTTCTTTGGTTTTTATATAAGTAATCCCATACTTTATTTGGTTATCGACAATAAAGTTTTGGTCTAATATATTGGGAGCTACTGTCCGTTTGTTGTTTCTTAATTTTAAATTTTCTTCTCAATATAGCCTGAATACCATTTTTCTGCATAATACTTTGCACTGTTTTTAAGTTGCAACTTTTACCCAAAGCCTTTAATTCAGCATGAATTTTAGGAGCTCCATATCTACATTTAGAAGCTTGATATATTTTTTGAATATCTGCTAATAACTCTTTATTTGCTGATTCTCTACTGCTTATTTTCCTTGTAGTCCACTTATAGTAGCCACTAGCAGAAAACCCTACATAATTCCTGCACTTTATAGTGTTTACTATGCTCTTTTATGAAAAAATATTTTACTCTTTTTGACTGGCCAGGGCTTTTTTTAAAATGTCTCTTTCTCTTGTTACTTTTGCTAACTCTTTCTGTAAATCAAATCTCTCTTTGTCATAAGGTGCTACATCTGGAAATGCATTTGCCGCTGACTTTTTTTCGTTATATTTCTTCATCCATTTTCCTAATACACTATCCCTTATTCCTAGATCTCTTGCTACTTTTGCAACTGGTTGACCTACCTTTCTTTGTTCATTTGCCAGCTTAACAGCTTCCAATTTGAATTCTGCCGTATATTCTCTTGCCATTTCTAATCCTCCAAAATTTTATTTTACCCGAAAAAACTCCTTTCTTTCTCTCCACTTTTTCTGGGTAAGGTCAGTATGGGAAAAGGTGAAAGATGTACTAAAAAACCCAGAGATGATAAAAAAGGAATACCAACGTAGAGTATTAGAAAATAAAAATGATGAATCATCAGAGAAAAAGTTTGCAAGAAGAGAAAATCAAATAAAAGAAGGTATCGAAAAATTAATGGAAGATTATTATAGTCAAGAAAATGCAGGAGAGAAAGGATATATAAGCGAGGAAGAATTTAAACAGACAATGAGAAAAATGAAAGAACGCTTACAAGGGATAGAAGAAGAGAAAAAAAAGGTAGTTGATCAGAAGGCAGTAGAAAAAGGAATAAGTCTTATTATAAATAGCATAAAGAATTTTTATTCTAGTGTAAAATCGAACCTGGAACAGCTAGATTGGCAAACTAAGCGCGGCATTATTAAAGCATTAATAGGACAAATTAACATTGGTTGTGATCAGGTAGAAGTAGGATTTCAGATCGAAGAACCAGCACAGGATGGGGGAATTCTTAATTTGTATCATTGTACTACACATCGTAATAAGGGGGTTGGCAAAATGTGTCAAGCAAGTTTTTTCGTTTCTATAAATCTGGATTTCAGCGTTATGCGCTGGAATGACAACGTGAGGTAAATTTTTCAACATCCCAAAATTACAGAATTCAGTCTGTTTAATTAAGTGTGAACTGTTACACGAAAATTTTGTAAACAGATTAATATACCCTGTTTTTGCTATTCATCTAAAAATGGAACCATAGAGTACGTTGAGGAGCGTAAGCAAATTTTAATGCAAAAATTACTATCAAAAAATAGATTATGCAAGAGGTCTAATTATTCTGCCGCAATTTTGCTCTATCACACTTGCCACATTTAATATTCCAGCTTCATCATAATAATTTCCAATCACTTGCAAGGCAAGTGGTAAACCCTCATTGGAGAGCCCAACAGGAACAGAAATAGCAGGCAATCCTGCCAGACTTGCCGGCACAGTAAACACATCATTGATGCACATAATTAGCGGATCTGGCTTTTCATTTAAGCCAAAAGCTTCTGTTGGAGCAGATGGCACAAGTATGTAATCTATTTTTTCAAACGCTTTTATAAAATCATTTCTGATTAATGCCCTAATGCACTGCGCTTTTTCGTAATATTCATTATAATGACCTGAAGAAAGCGCATAAGCGCCAATTAAAATTCTTCTTTTCACCTCTTTACCAAAACCTTCTGCTCTTGTTAGTGAATACATTTCTTCAAGGGTATCAGCATCAACCCTTAATCCATAACGCACACCATCGTAACGAGCAAGATTGGATGAAGTTTCAGCAGAACAGATTAAATAATAGACTGGTATTGCATATTTAGTATGTGGCAGAGTAATGTCAACAACTTCAGCGCCATTTTCTTTTAAATAGGAAGCAACTCTTTCCCAATTATGAACTATTTCCTCTGAAATTCCATCCATCCTATATTCTTTTGGTATACCAATACACTTACCCTTGACATCACCATTTATAAAGCTAGAAAATTTAGGCACTGGCTTTTCGCTCGATATTGAATCTTTTGTATCATAGCCACAAATTGCTTCCAGCATTAATGCTGAATCAGAGACAGAACGAGTAATGACTCCTGCTTGATCCAGAGAACTCGCAAATGCAATCATACCAAAACGCGAGCATCTTCCATAAGTTGGCTTTATTCCAACTACTCCACAATAAGCTGCTGGTTGGCGTACAGATCCACCGGTGTCGCTCCCTAACGCTCCAGCGCATAAAAATCCAGCAACCGATGCTGCAGATCCACCAGATGATCCACCAGGAACAACTTTTTCCCCATCGCTTTTTCTAATCCACACATTTTCAACAGGGCCAAAATAGCTATTTGTGTTCGCAGAACCCATAGCAAATTCATCCATATTAAGCTTACCGAGCATGGCTGCTCCACTTTTTAAAAGCAAGTCAGACACCGTAGATTCGTAAGTCGGAACGAAATTTTCCAGCATTTTTGAGCATGCTGTTGTTTTTATTCCTTTTGTACAGAATAGATCTTTGATGCCAACTGGTACACCCATGAGCGGCGAGATTAAATCATCCTTTTGCCTAGAGAAATGTTCATCTGCAGCTTTAGCAGCTTTCATTGCTATCTCTGGGGTTTTTGTTATAAATGCATTTAATTTCTCATTTTCAACCGCACTGATGTGCGCCTCTACGAGTTCAACGGCAGAAAAACTCTTTTTTTTGAGCCCGTCATGCATTTGTGTAATACTTAACTTTCTTAGTTCATTCATCAATATTTAATTTTTAGCAAGACGTTAATTATAACATGGCACGATAAAAAATCCATACATTTATAGTTACAGCTAGAAATGTAGCTAAGGTAACTTAGATTCACCGACAATCGTCATCCCGCTACTTGTTAGCGGCTAAGAGATACCGCAGCGGTATGACGTAGAAGCTATACTTTTATACTCACCAACTCAGTATCCAATCCGGATTGTATCTTAAAAAGGTCAAAGGTCAAAAGACTATAATAAGAGGTTGTCCGGAAACTAGTAAATTCAAGCATATTCCCTCTTTAACATAACCCTACTCATAGCTAGGTATATGAAATTCTCAGTGGATGTTGTGAGTAAATCATACTCCTTCGATAGCCTTCTATTCCTATTAACCCAAGCAAAAGTCCTTTCTACAACCCATCTTCTTGGCTGTACTTTAAACCCTTGTTCTCTTGTTGGTAGTAGCTCAGGTGGCGTATCTTTGTGCACCCAAAATCTACATGGAGGCCTTGTAACAATTTCAATATCTATGTCATATTCTTCCTTTATGTGATTCTTTAAATTTCTTCCTTGGTATCCCATGTCAGCCCACATTTTTTTAACTTTAGTATATTTTGTTCTCATATTGTTTAATGCTATTTTAATACCATCTCTATCATTTTCGTTAGCAGCGCCTACGTAACAACCTAGTATAAAACCCTGAGTGTCTGTAATTATATGCCTTTTTCTACCCTTTACTTTTTTACTTCCATCATAGCCTTTGATCCCCCCTTTTCTGTAGTCTTTACAGATTGACTATCTACTATACAGGCACTCGGCTGCTCATTCCTTCCTATTTTTCTTCTACTATATTTTGTAATTTCATAATTCATTTTCTCAAAAATTCCCTGCTTCTTCCATTGCCTGAACTGCTCATACACAGTCTTCCATAGCGGAAAATCATTTGGTAAATACCGCCATTGACACCCTGTACGCAATACATAGAAAATTGCTTCTAATATTTCTCTTTTGCTATACTTTGGCGGCCTTCCTCCTTTCTTGTATGATACTCTGAAGTGTTTTTCTATTCTTGCCCATTCCCTTTCGCTTAGATCTGTTGGATACTTTTTTCTCATCTTTACCCCGTACTAAAATTTCAGATATTATAGCCTTTTACTTGTTTCCGGACAACCTCTAAGCAAAGGAGTGATACTGTGTCTGAGTGAAAATCGTTGAGATCCCAGTGTCTGCTGCTTGCATAGCATTTATTTACAAAAAAATAGTCATGCAAGAGACTTTGCTTGGATATTTGATATAATTTAGGTCTATTAAAGCAAAAAATACTAACATGAATGAAGTGATAACATTTGGTTGTCGTCTAAATTTTTACGAGAGCGAGTTAATCAAAGAAGCATTAAAAAAAGCAAAGAGAGAAAATGTTGTTGTGGTGCATAGCTGTGCAGTGACAAACGAAGCAGAACGTCAGGTAAAGCAAAAGATACGTAAGATTTACAAAAATGATCCAAATAAAGAAATTATCGTAGTTGGTTGTGCTGTTCAGTTGGATCCAGAAGTTTACAGTAGCATTCCTGGTGTAAGTAAAGTGCTCGGTAATCAAGATAAGCTAAAAGCTGAAAATTACTTACTAAATGACGATAAAATCTTGGTCAGTGATAACCAAGTAGAACCTGTTCTAATTAATGGATTTGAAGATAAGTCAAGGGCATTTATTGAAATTCAAAATGGTTGTAATCATAGCTGCACATTTTGTTCAATTACTGAGGCAAGAGGGAATAATCGATCTGTGCCAATAAACAGTATTATAGAGCAAATCAGGATCTTTGTAGAAAATGGATATCAAGAAGTAGTGTTTACAGGGGTTGATATTACTGACTTTGGTACAGATTTGTTGGGTAAGCCATCACTTGGTTCAATGATTAGGAGAGTTTTAAAGGATATACCAGAGTTGAAGAGGCTAAGACTTTCCTCTATCGATGTTGCTGAAGTTGACGACGAATTAATGGATTTAATAGCTAATGAGTCAAGACTTATGCCTCATTTACATTTGAGTTTACAATCTGGTAATAATTTAATACTAAAGAGAATGAAGCGTCGTCACAACAGAGAACAAGTGATAGAATTTTGTCATAAAATGAAGGGCTTGAGGCCTAATATAGCATTTGGCGCTGATATTATTGCTGGATTTCCAACAGAAACTGATGAAATGTTTCAGGATACAGTTGATTTACTGAAAAAAACAAATATAGTTTACCTACATGCTTTTCCATATTCAGAGCGGAAAAATACACCTGCTGCACGAATGCCACAAGTACCAGAGAATGTGCGTAAAGAACGAGTAAAAAATTTAAGAGAAGTAAATAAAGAAATTATGAGCAGTTTTTGTCAATCCTTGATCAACACTAAGCAAAGTGTTCTGGTTGAGCAAAATAATGTCGGTAGAGCAGAAAATTTTGCATTAATAAAGCTTGAATCAAGAGCGCAAGCTAAAAGTATTGTGAAAGTTAATGTTACAGGCGTAGAGAATAATTATTTAATTGGAAATACTCTTTCTTAATTTTTGTACATTAAAGAAATATATGATATGATGGTTATACTATAAATGATAATTATGGGTTCATTTGTGATAACTAAAAGATCTATTACTTTATTTTTGATTTTAATTTCATGTGTCTATTTTTTTATTACTTATATCGGTAATTATGTACACGTTGAACAAGTTATTGGAACACAACTCTTAAAACTAGAAACGGACAATAATGAAGATGTAATGCATTCTAAAGAGGTTACTGAAAAAGAAGTACTAACAGAGGATTTAAAATATCAAGAACCTGAAAATAGTCCTATTGAACAACCTTCTATTCTCCAAGTAGCTGATCAGAAAAATATGTGGTCACGTATTGCAGATCAAGCTGAGCCTACAAAAGAAAAATCAAAAAAACTTGATTTTTATGTTAGCGCTAACGGTGGTAAGGTATACCATGATAATTCAGAAACATTTGTAAAGGGTATAAAGGCAATAGGGGAGAGAGTCCTAACTTTAGTTGAAAGTCATTATGGTTTTATAATAAAAAATATAGTGGCAGATGAAATTAAAAGTATACAGCAATTTGATGGTAAAATTGATTTCCAGTGGTTTAGCAGCATGTCTTTAGGTTACTATGCTGGAGAAAATGGTAAAATTGATTTTGAAGCCGCGTATTCTATAGCCAATATTGAAGATAGTAATTCTCCTCCGGTATTTGATAAATCAGCAAGTATATTTGCGTTTTTGTTAAACTTCTATTATAATCCCAGCGTTCAGGATACACAATTTGCTCCGTACATCGGTCTTGGTATAGGACCAACAGTTTTTAGATTAAAAAGGATTAATGGGTCACCCCAAAATTCAATGCCACTGAATGTTCCTTGGTTTGCTTATCAAATAAAACTTGGTGTTGATTATTCAATAATCCCAGAAATCAAAACCTTTCTCGGCTATCGTTACTTTAGCGTTCCGATACCTGTTGCAGATGACATATCTACTCACAATATTGAAGTTGGTTTGATATTTAATTTTTAGTGATAATTTAATATATATATAAATTCTTATCTTTTCTATCTAACAAACCAAATGTTGGTACGATTGTTGCTTTTAAAAAAATGACAGTTTCTACTGTTCTAATATTATTCGCTAGCCTTTTTGATTTCTGATGCAATAAGCTTTGCTTATCTTCTCTATGTTCTATAAGCCCGCCGATTACCATAATTTCACCGCTCTTAATTTTTAACATAGAGTTCATTTCTCTGATTTCAACAATTGGAATGTCGCTATTTAATTTCATTTTACTCTGCTGTGCGACGTACTCTATATCTGGATCTTTAGTGTAGCCGTTAATTCTTGATAAAGTTGGATGTATATCCATGAATATTTCACTAGTATCAATGTTAATGCTTGGGTGGATTATTAGCACAACACCTATTGGGACGCTATTCATCTTGGTAATTAAGGTCTGATTAGAGTTTCTAGTATCTTTTTGTATATCGGAGGTAAAATAAATATGGTTTTTAGTCAATGAAATCATCGCTTGCTGATTATTTATAGCATGTACTCTGGGGCTTGAAATTACAGTTGAAGTGCCAAATTTGTCTAAATTTTTTACTAAATCTCCTAGATCATTCGCACCAAAGTTCATTGCTAGGTTAATAATGGAGTTATCTTGATTTATTATAGACTTAGTTCCATCTTGTAAGTCATTTAAGTTCATACCAGAAAGGTATTTGTCATCTAGCACAACTTCAACTATTTTTGCCTCTATCATTACTTGAGAAGACGCTAACTTCTTAACCTTATTAATATATTCTTCAACAGCTTTGTGGACATCTTTTCTAGCATTCAAAATAATAACACCAGCTTCTCTGTTGGATGAAAGGAATTTGCCATCATCCACCCCGTTAACATCCATTATTGCATTCAAGCCTTTTTCTAATGAATTCCATAAGTCACTACTGTATTGAGACTTCATAACATTGTTATAGTCCCTATCAACGTTACTTCCATCACTGTTAGTAATATTGTTATTAATAACGAAACTGCTTTGAGCAGAATGTTGAATATTGATGAAGTCTACGTAATAATTTTGTGCGTATGGCAAGTCCTGCTCAATTCTAATTACACCATTACTTGTTGAGTAACGCAGTTTGGCGCTATTTGCTATACTCTGAATTACTTCGTTTATATCCTTATCTTTTAGCTTTAAAATAATATTACCTGATATTTTTGGGTCCATATCCAAGTTAACGTCAGAAAGTTTTCCTATCTCAATCAGCAAATCCTTTACTGATACTTCTTCACTAACATTAATAGAAATAAGCTGATTACTGATTGTGAGATCGGGAAACTCTATTGGTAAAGGCATAATTTCTGGTATTGCCGGTTCATTAATCTCCAAAGAGGTGTTATATTGTTGCAACGGATAATCGTGCTTATAATTGTCTATGTTAATAGGATATTGCTTGGTAGGTAGATGTGTGCAAGAAATAATGAAGAGGAGTATTAAGCATTTAAAAATAGCCATTAGAACAGCATACAAAATCTATACTAATAGATTTCTATAAAAATATTAAAAATGTATTTAATCTCATTTTCATCGAGCAGATAATTGTCGTGTATTAGCTTTGGCTATTTATTTTTTGTATACTCTTCTTGTACTTAAATGTAGACCAGCATAGCCCTAATTTTTTTATATATTTTACTTCTTTCTCTGTATTTAATAATAGGCTTGAAAATAAATGGTAAGCCTATAATTGTTAAGCTTAGAGCTAGGGTTGAAAGTATACAACAGGCTTTGTGTTTACTATGTAGCTCTTTCAGGTAAAGCATCAAAAATCTACAAAATTTTTTGTAATTTTCTTCGATGTTTTTTTTGCTATGAGCCTTGCTAATGAACATATCTATTGCGGTATGACCGTTATTGCACTTAATGTTAAGGTCTGCACCTTTTTCTGTTAACAACTGAGCTATATCAAAATAATCCTTTTGAACAGCAAGATGTAGAGGTGCAAAACCTTGTTGCTCACAAATGTTCATATTGGCTCTAACTTCCAATAACATTTTCACAATTTGTGTATGGCCTTTTTTAACTGCGAGTAGCAAGGGAGTTCTGTTACATTTAGTAACAGCATTAATGTTTACCTTAAGCCTCAATAAGAGCTTAACTGTTTTAGTGTTACCATTATGGCTAGCTTTATGCAGCCTGGCGTTGCCATTAAAATCTTGATCATTTGCATCTATTCCTTTTGATACAAGAAATGTTACCATTTTTCTATTATTATGCTCAATAGCGCAATCTAATGCATCAAAACCATGGTTATTTTTTGTGCAAAAAAACTCTTTAAGTTTAATTTTATCGTTACTTGCTTGCTGTTTTTTTGCAATAAGCTTTACTATTTGCATTTTGTTGTTATACGCTGCTAGGAAAAGCGTAGTGTTATTTTCTGCATCTTTGGCTTCTACATTTGCACCTTTCTTTATCAGATATTCTATAATTTCTGCTCTGCTGTCATAATGTGCGGTGCATTGATAAATGGTTAAAAACAAAGGAGTACGAAAATTGTTATCTTCACATTCGAGATTTGCTCCGCTATCAATTAAAATTTGAACACTTTTTTTAGAACCGTATAGTGAAGCTATATGAAGAGGAGTATAGCCCTCTTTGACATCTTTTTCATTAATTTTTGCGCCTTTTATTATCAAAAAATCTATTAATTCCGTGTCATCTTGTAGTGCAGCAAGGTGCAGTGGAGTGAATCCATTTTTATCCTTGGAATTAATTGTCAGTTGGTTAACAAAAAGTTTAGCAACTTTCTTGTGTCCATGCATAATGGCGTAATGCAGAGGGTTTCTATTTTCGTTGTCTACGACATTGAAATCAGCTTCGTGCTCTAGTAATGACTTTACTCCAACTAAATCGCCTTCTTTTGTGAACTTATGCAAGAGAGTGATTCCACTTGCATCTTTTGAGTTAATATCAAATCCATTTTCTACTAATTGGTTTATATCTTCCTCACGCGCCATATCACTTAAATCTCTAATTAAACTCTTTTCGCGTTAATAATACTCCTACTTGATTAAGTTTAAATGAATCTGTGAGAAATGGCTAGTGCATTCTTGCATAACAAACTTTTGGCAGCGCATTGGATGAAACGAAAAACTTACTTGACAAACTCCGCCAGCCCTCTTATCATGAAACTGAAGCTATTTATTTATCTTCGCAATCTCTGCAGTGGATTAATGACAAAAAACTTAATGTATTTGGCGTAAATCATGCTTAATTTTTTGCACTATGTGCACCTCATGTCTTTATAAAACTTTTAGGTTTCTACCTATACAAGCCGAAACGCGCTTATAAAGTGTTTAAGACAGTAAAAGACGTCAAATAGACAAGGGAGAATTTGAATACTAGCTACCCTAGGGTTTCTTTGCCTTTTTTTTTATTTGGTAAATTTCTTAACATTTGCAGCTAAACGACAACTGTCATCCCTGTAAAGGTCAAGTATCCCGCTACTTGTTAGCGGGATCTAGAGATACCGTGACGGTATGACGTAGGATTGCTGTCATTTCGCTACTTGTTAGCGGCTGAGATACCGCGAATAAATCGCGGTATGACGGTTAGCGGTGGCGTGACGATAAGCTCGTCATTCCGCTACGTGTTAGCGGCTAAGAGATATCGCGGTGGTATAGCTATAAATTGTTGATATCTTTTTTATATCACATTTTTAACTTACAATAGTTAGCCAGCGTTCCTTACATTAACCAAATCTTTCAAATTCTGCACTCACCACTACCTATAACTCACTTTCACGCAATATTGATCGTTCTTAAAAAGCAATCTAACATTTTTTATTCCTTGATTGCGAAGCTTTGATGCAGCTGACTTAGCAGCCTGAGCACTTTTAAAAAATGCAACATATCCCTTACTTTCTGCATTGTCTTGTTTTGGGTGACGTTTCTGTATTTCTTTTTCATACTGCTTTCTATAATGAGGAGTATTTTGTATCAATTGTTCTGACATCTTTCTTAGGTATTGAACTTTTACTTTTGCAAGCCCAGATTTATGAAATCCTAAGACTTGAGCTGCTTTTTCTGATAAGTCTATTATTCTGCCTTCAATAAAAGGCCCTCTATCGTTAACCCTTGTAACAAGCTTTCTTCCATTTTCTAAATTAGTGACAAGAACAAAGCAGGGTAAGGGCAAAGTCTTATGCGCTGCAGAGATCAAGTGACGGTTAAACGCTTCACCATTTGCTGTAAGTGTGCCATGATCTTCTATTCCATACCACGATGCTATCCCTATCTCTTCATAGTGTTTACAGTTTTTTGGATAATAAGTTATACCATTTATTGTGTAGCTGCTGCCAATTTTATAATGACCTGCAGTGCAGTTAAACCTGTTGCTAACACTGCAGCTACTTATCAAAACAAATATTAGGCATAGAAAGGTTAGGTTTTTTATCATTGTATTCGGTAAGAGGGTTCGATACTATGAGGATTTTAAATTATACTATAATAAATTTAGTAATGAGTAAACATCTACTGCTAAATATTAACAAAACTCAAAAAGGAATAATACATATTATTGGTATAGGTGGAATCGGAATGAGCGCTATTGCTGAAATTCTTCACAATTCCAATTACAAAGTTCAAGGCAGTGATGCACAATCAAACGACAATATAAATAAGTTACAAAAGCTAGGTATAGAGGTTTATATTGGTCACAATGCTAATAATATAAGCCAAGCTCAAATAGTTGTACATTCTTCTGCAATAGAATCTGATAATGTGGAGTTAATTGCGGCAAAAAATAACAATAAAACCGTTTTGCATAGATCAGACATACTTGCTGAAATTATGAAAGGTAAATATGTGATAGCGGTTTCAGGTTCAAGCGGAAAGACAACAACAACGGCTATGATTGCTTCCATTTTTGATCATTCTAATATTGATGCAACTGTAATTGTAGGAGGAATACTAAATTCGTATCAGAGTAATTCAAAACTTGGAAAGAGTGACACTTTTCTGATCGAGGCTGATGAGTCTGATGGAACTATGCTAAAAATCCCTGCAAAGATTGCTGTCATAACAAGTATCAACAATGACCACATAGATTATTACGGCACATTTGATAATATCAAAAATGCATTTTCCCAATTCGTGAATAATGCAGGTTCTGCAGTTTTACCTGATTCTGTAGACATCGATTATGATGCGAGTAATTCTATAACGTTTGGGTTTGAGAATGGTAGCATAAGAGCCAGCAACATTAAACAGCATGCTAACAGCATAGAATTTGACGTGTTGAACAACTGGATTCCAGCATCAGCTACTTGCATGACAAAAAAGCAGGTGTCATCCCATCACCCTCTGTCATCCCAGTGCGTGACACTGGGATCCAGCCCTTTAAAAAACATAGTACTATCAAACGCAATAGGTATTCACAAAGTAAGCAACGCCTTGGCTGCAATATCAGTTGCGATAAAACTCGGGATTAGCGATGCAGATATTAAAAAAGGCCTTTTGGAATTTCAAGGAGTAGCAAGAAGATTCTCTTTGATTGCCAATATTAAAGGTGTTAAGTTAATTGAGGATTATGCCCATCATCCAAATGAAATATATGCAACTTTAACGGCTGCACGTTCGATTACTAAAGGAAAAGTAATAGGAATTATCGAACCACTTCGTTTTGCTCGCATTCGTAATTTTTTTGATGAATTCATACGAATTTTCATGATGTTTGATTATGTCATCCTTACTCCTGTTCATCCTCCAGAAGATAAGCCCATTCCTGGTTGTGGAATTGATGATATACAAAAAGCTTTAATCAGTAATGGATTTAATAACACAAAAATTATGAATGATGCTTTGCTCATTTCACATTTTATTAGTGATTCGACAAGTCCAGGTGATATAGTATTATTTATTGGTGCTGGTAGTAATATAGCTAAATTGGCAAAGGAAGCTGCAAAGCTCATAGCAGAAACTATACAAACATCTAGTTAAACGATAGAATAAATGCAAGTACTGGTGTCATGCAAACTGGAATCTAGTCAATTATATATATGGAAAATGAATTTAATTGAGAAAAAGAATCCGGACTGGGAGGATTTATATGATAAAATTGTGTAATAAGGCTGGATCCCAGTGGGCTTTGTTGCATCGCTCAAGTGAAAAGAACTGGCAGTTACTGACAAAATTCATTATAAATAGCGATTTAACTGTTGAAGAAAAAATATGCCACAAAAAATGAGGGTCAGTAACCATAGCGAATATAACAAATTTCTAGAAAAAAGAGGAAATATTTTTCATTATATCAACGAAGCCATAGAAAAGTGGTACGAGAATGGTCCAAAAATACCAGGTGGCAACAATATTTATAGCGATAAAGTTGTAATTTTGGTGCACATAATAACTTGTTTATTTAGAATAGGCCTGAGGCAAACAGTTGGGTTTATAGCAGGATACCTTGAGCAAATTGGGAAAAATTTGCAAGTTATCAGCTATTCACAATCATCAAGAAGGTTTAAGAAACTCAATATTAAGATCAATGATTGCAGAATTGATAAAAATAATATGGAAGATATCGAAATTGCTATAGACAGTACAGGAATTAGTATATACAACAACACTCCTGGTCATAGCAAAGAAAATAGCGAAGATAGAAAGTATCGCAGCTATGAACAGACAAGAAAATTGCATGTAATGTTGAATACAAACAGCAAAAAAGCCATAGCTGTAAAATACAGTAACGGTGTCTACTCTGATCACTATGGAGCTTGTGATTTGCTAAAAGAAGTCGATTTTCAGTATGTCATAAAAGTACTATATGCAGATAGGGCATATGACAGAGAAAAGCTCTATAAGCTGTGTAATCAATATGGTATAAAAACGAAAATTCCTCCGAAAAACAACGCAGCAGAGCATCCAAAGTTAGACTATATGGCTGAGAGAAATTCTGCAGTCAAGCTCATAAAGTCATATGATGAAGATGGTATAAAGAAGTGGAAAAAAGAGATGAGTTATGGAAAAAGATCTTATATAGAAGGTTTTTTCTCGCGATTAAAAAAGACATTTGGGTTTAGTTTTAGGAGCAAATCTGAAATTAATCGTGAGAAGGAACTGCTACTCAAGTGTTATTTGCTTAACAAATTTACTGAAATAGGCATGGCTAAGTTTGAGATAGCTTCATGAATTTATTGTACGTTACCTACTATCCGAAGAGCGATGCAACAAAGCCATCCCAGTGTCGAAGCACACAACTGTACGAACGTTGTGATATGGGGGTAACTTCCACTAAGAATGATGTCATCCCAGTGCCCAGACACTGGGATCCAGAAAACTTAATCGTAAATGAGCACACCAGGTGGCTGTATAGTAAAAGCTGGATTCCAGTGTCAGCTACTTGCATGACACCATCCGCTACTCAAATTACCTGTATATTGCAATGTTCATACACTGAAATGTTACAGCGCTGGGATAACATCTTCCGAGACAGAACGTTCCGTGCACACAATTGTGAATCTAGTAAAGGGTTAATGTAATGAATAAGATAATCAACAATGTATTTGCAAGAGAAATTTTAGATAGCAGGGGTTACCCTACTGTTGAGGTGGAAATTGAACTCTGTGATGGAGTAATAGGTAGAGCATCTGTACCTTCTGGAGCTTCAACTGGTAAATTAGAAGCCTTGGAACTCAGGGACCAAGATGAGAAAAGGTATTGTGGTAAGGGAGTGCTGAAAGCTGTTCAAGCTGTAAATGGGATAATAGCAGATGAAATCTTTGGAATGAATGCAGCGGACCAAAATGCAATTGATAAAGCATTAATTGAACTGGATGGAACAAAAAATAAATCTAAACTTGGAGCAAATGCAACTTTGGGTGTGTCTCTTGCGGTTGCAAAAGCAGCAGCAAACAGCTTCAATATGCCGCTCTACAGATATTTGGGAGGAGAGCAGATGAGTGTTATGCCGGTTCCACTCATTAACATAATTAATGGTGGAGTACATGCAGACAATAAGCTCGATTTCCAAGAATTCATGATTCTTCCGGTCGGGGCTGAGACTTTCAGTGAAGCAATCAGAATGTCTGCGGAGGTGTTCCACAACTTACGTAGCATTCTTAAGAAAAAAGGTTATAGCACAAACGTAGGAGATGAAGGTGGTTTTGCACCAAATATTGAAAGTACTGAAGAAGCACTTGACTTGATCATATACGCTATAGAATCAGCAGGTTATTCAGCGCAAAGTGATCTTGCACTAGGCCTTGATGTTGCTTCATCTACTTTTTATGAAGATGGAATTTACAAATTTGAACACAGAGATCTTACTTCAGAAGAGTTGACTGAATATTATTGTAATCTTGTGGAAAGATATCCAATAATTTCTATAGAAGATGCAATGAGTGAAGACGACTATGAAGGTTGGAAATTACTTACTGCAAAATTGGGGAGTAAAATTCAATTGGTTGGGGATGATTTGTTTGTTACAAATTGTGAACTGATATGCAAAGGAATAGAGGAAAAAATGGCAAATGCTGTACTGATCAAGCCAAATCAAATAGGGACGTTAACAGAAACTTTTGCTGCTATTGAAATGGCAAAATCAAATGGCTATAAAGCTGTTATTTCTCATCGCTCAGGTGAAACAGAAGACACAACAATATCCCACATAGCAGTTGCATCAAATTGCGGGCAAATAAAAACCGGGTCGCTATCGCGTTCTGATAGACTCGCGAAGTATAACGAGCTAATCAGAATAGAAAGCGCATTAGGAAAGGATGCTAAATATTATCGTGGGTTAGCATGGGTTTTATAGACGAAGTAAAATTGTGTTTAAAAGCTGGTGACGGTGGTGATGGCTGTGCAAGTTTTCGTCGAGAAAAGTTCGTTGAATTTGGTGGTCCAAATGGTGGTAATGGAGGAAAGGGTGGAAACATAGTTTTCATCAGCGACGCTAATCTCAACACTTTGCTTCATTTTCGTTATAGAAGACACATTAAAGCAGATAGTGGAAAAAATGGTGCAGGCAGGGATAGATCTGGCACAGCAGGGAAAGACGTTATACTTAAAGTTCCAGTCGGTGCACAAATAATTGATGAAGAAAGTGAAGAGATAATAGTAGACCTTGACAAGCCTGGTATGGAATTTCAAGTAGCACAGGGTGGAAAAGGTGGACTTGGAAATACTAATTTTAAATCTTCTACTAATAAGGCACCAAGACATTTTACTTACGGTCAGCCTGGCGAAGAAAAACATGTATTATTAAAACTAAAAGTTTTATCAGATGTTGGAATTATTGGCATGCCAAACGCAGGTAAATCAAAATTTTTGACTCGCTGCTCAAATTCCGATACAAAAGTAGGCGATTATCCATTTACCACCGTAAGACCTCATTTAGGCATGGTAAAAGTGGATGATAGCGAAGTTGTAATAGCAGATATTCCTGGAATAATTACTGATGCTCACCTTGGAGTTGGGCTCGGGCATAAATTTTTAAAGCACATAGAAAGGTGTCAAATTTTACTTCATTTAATCGATGTAACTCACGATGACGTTGTTTCGGCTTATAGTTGTATCCATAATGAATTGGAACTTTACAATAGTGATCTTGTTGAAAAAGAAGAGATTGTAGTATTAAACAAATGCGACTTATTGAGGGAAGCAGAAATTCTGGAAAAGAAGAATCACCTAGCTAATTATCTCAATAAAGAAGTGCTGTGCTTATCAATTAATGGTGATTTACAGCCTATTTTAAGATTATTAAGTGAAAAATTGAAAAAGAGTAATTCTAAGGAAATCGATGTATATGATCCTTTTAAAGCGTAAATTTTCTATTTATGGATGTACAAGAATGGTAGCGTGCAACCAGAACTAAGCGTACAGCTGTGCAAACATCGTGATTTGAGTCCACCAGAAGGGTGTCATCCCAGTGCCCAGACACTGGGATCCAGGAATTTTATTAAGTTGGTAAGCATAAAAGTAGCCGTTTTATGTTAAAATACAACGTTTTGATGATTATGAAAAGGCTGGATTCCAGACTGGAATGACACCATCATAAAGTGAATCAGTGTCAGCTACTTGCATCTACCATGCAAGTTACCTGAAAATTGCAATGTTCGTACACTTGACTACTTGGATCTAGTATGATTTAATTAACCAAGAAGTAGGCATGAAAAAATTATGTAGTGAACCAGTTTGCATAACACCAGGAGGAAAATATGGATAGAAAGACGAGAATAGAATCAGACAGCTTAGGGGAAGTAAAAGTACCAAGTGAACATTACTGGGGAGCGCAGACTCAGCGTTCTTTAGAAAATTTTAAGATTGGCACAGAAAAAATGCCAGAGCCTCTGATTAAAGCATTAGCAATAGTAAAACTTGCAGCAGCGCGTGTTAATATGAAACATGGTGTTATAGATGATAGGGTAGGGGACGCAATTTGCACAGCCGCGAGGGAAGTAATAGATGGCAAATTTAATAATGAATTTCCGCTTGTTGTTTGGCAAACCGGATCCGGAACGCAGACTAATATGAATATGAATGAAGTGATCAGCAATCGTGCAATAGAGATTTTAGGTGGTAATTTGGGTAGTAAATCTCCAATACATCCAAATGATCATGTGAATTATGGTCAGTCGTCAAATGACACCTTTCCAACAGCAATGCATATAGCAGCAGCAGACCAGATAAACCGCTTGCTTATTCCAAATCTTGAAAAATTGCATAAGGTGCTGGATAATAAGGTTCAGGAATTTAAAGATATAATAAAAGTAGGACGTACTCATCTGCAAGATGCAACGCCCCTAACACTAGGACAGGAGTTCTCTGGCTATGCAGTCCAGATTAAAAAGGGGATAGAGAGAGTAAAATCAACTTTAAGTGATATATATGAGCTTGCACAAGGTGGCACTGCAGTTGGCACGGGACTCAATACTAAAAAGGGTTTTGCTGAAGATTTTTCAAGCCAAGTTGCAGAAATTACTAACCTTCCATTTACTTCAGCAGGCAATAAATTTGAAGCGCTAGCAGCAAATGATGCTTTAGTTGAGCTCAGTGGAACACTCAATACAGTAGCAGTCAGTTTAATGAAAATTGCAAATGATATAAGGTTGCTTGGTTCTGGTCCAAGATGCGGAATTGGGGAAATAATGTTACCGGAAAATGAGCCTGGTTCTTCAATTATGCCAGGTAAAGTGAATCCAACTCAGTGTGAAGCGGTGACTATGGTATGCACTCAAGTTATGGGAAATCATGTTGCTGTAACCATTAGTGGTTCAAACGGTCATTTTGAATTGAATGTGTTTAAGCCAGTGATAATTTACAATGTTTTGCAGTCTATAAGACTTTTAGCTGACGCAAGTTTAAATTTTACAGAAAAATGTGTAATTGGTATTAAAGCAAATGAAGAGAGGATAAAAGATTTACTGAATCAGTCGTTGATGTTGGTCACTATATTAAATACGCATATAGGGTACGACAATGCAGCAAAAATAGCGAAGCTTGCTTATAAAGAAAATATCACTCTAAAAGAAGCAGCAGCAAAACTTCAACTGCTCACTGAGGAAGAGTTTGAAAGGATAGTGAAACCAGAAGAAATGGTAAATTATTTGTAACCGCTCACACTTAATTCTTCAATCTCACTAATAGAAAGGCCAGTAAACTTGACAATAGTGTTAACATCAACATTATTATCTTGCTTTGTCTACCTTATTTTGCGTAACCGTTCACGCAATGGCGTCAACTTAAGAGCCTTCATTAGCAGACTCTCCTAAAGACATGATGGCGTTTAGGCTTATCAACTTTGTCCATTCACGGTATAAGAAAGTAGTTTACAAAAATTGCATAATTAGTATAAAAAACAATAAACTAGATAGATGAGGGGTTGATGATAGAGGTGCTACAAGAAAAGATTGTGGTATTGGAGTCAGAAGTTGGTACTCTGAAAGCAGAGAATGATAAGTTAAGGACAAAAATAATTGAGCTAGAGGATAAGCTGGGTTTAAATTCAAAAAATTCATCGCTGCCACCATCGCAAGATGTATATCGCAAAAAGACAAAAAAGAAGAGCGATAAAAAACCAGGCGGGCAGCCAGGACATGAAGCGCACAAGCGGGAATTGATGGTAGCAGATGAGGTGGTAAAATGTTCAATTGATACAATTTGCATGTGTGGAAGCCAAGTTATTTTAGAAGAAGAAACTGTGCATCAAAAGGTTGAATTGCCAAAAATTAAACCGATAGTGACTGAATATAGGCTACAAAAAGGCTACTGTAAGGCGTGTAAGAAAAGGATCTCAGCTAGTCTGCCTGAAGGTGTGACAAGGGATCTTTTAGGAGCTAATGCAAAAGCAGTAATTAGCAGTTTTAGTGGATTTTTTATCAATTCAAAAAGGGAAGTACAGCAAATTTTGAGCAGCATATTTAATCTGAATATAAGCCTAGGTTTGGTATCAAAGACCGAGGGTAGAGTATCAGAAAAATGTATATCTGAATACGAAAAAATAAGAGAAGAGCTACGGAAAAGCAAGTATTTACATATAGATGAAACAAGCCATAGGAACCAGGGAAAGAAAGGTTGGAGTTGGGTAGTAACGAATAAAACAGCAACACTTATGAAGTTAGTTGGATCTCGCGGAAAGAAGATATTAAAAGGGCTATTGCCAGAGTATGATGGAATAGTTATAAGCGATAGGTATGCTGCGTATAATTACTTTAATCGTGAAAACAGACAGATATGCTGGGCCCATTTAGCAAGGGACTTTGAAAGGTTTTTTTACAGTAAAAATGTTGAAGTGAGCAGAATTGGCGCAGCATTAAAATCGCTGAGCAACAGGGTATTTGTGGTAGATAGAGCACGTAAACAAAACCTGATAGACAATTTAAGATTTTTCCGGTTAATGAGGAAGATTCGAAAAAGGGTGAAACATTTTTTGCGAGAGATAACAAGGGTTGCAAAAGGAACTCAGGCCTCGAGAATGGCTGCCAATATACTACGTTCTGAAGATATGATGTGGAGATTCGTGCGCAATCCTGATCTGATCGAGACAACCAATAACCTTGCAGAACGTCAGGCTAGACGGTACGTCATTTATCGTAAAAATAGTTTTTTCACTTGGTCAGAACGTGGAGAAAAGTTCATTGAAAGAATGCTTTCGATATTTTTGACTGCACGTTTGAATGATCAGAATCCTGTCCAGAAACTACAGAATTTAGTCGCTATTCCTGCCTAATTGGGAATATTCCGTGAACGGTTACTATTTTGCCGCTCCCCTGAACGGATACGGTTTAAGACATAAGATCCTTTTTCATAGCTATACTACGTTATCCAGCGTCTGGGCACTGGTTTCTTGGTACTTATTCCGCAATAATTTTTTTTTCCTTCAATAAACTTTGCAGTTCGCCTTTTTCGTACATCTCGCGAGTGATGTCGCAACCACCAATAAACTCTTCCTTTATATATAATTGTGGAATTGTTGGCCAATCAGAAAACTTTTTTATAGATTCACGTATTTCATCATTCTCCAACACGTTAATATACTTAAACTTCACGTTCAATTTTTTTAGGATTGACACGACGAGTCCAGAGAATCCGCATTGAGGAAAATCAGAAGTGCCTTTCATATACAATACCACATCATTTTCTGTTATATCTTTTTTTATTTGTTCAAAATTGCTCATAAATTCACCTTATTTTTAAGTATTAGTTTCCAGTTGCAAGGCGTGTATAGACTGACCTTCCAGAGCTTTATATACCATTTTATGCTGTTCTATTTTTGTCTTTCCAAGAAAACACTTGGAGTTTATTTTTAAATGATAATGGTCATCATCTCCAGCAAGATCATGAATCTTTATATCAGCGTCGGGGAACGATTGTTTGATGATCCTCTCTAATTCGTGAATTGCAATAGTCATTGATTTGCTTTAAATTACAATACTTTCATTATAAATCTAAAACGATTGAGCGCAATAAAAAGTTGCTATCATAAAAAATAGAAGCATACTATAATAATGGAATGACAAGTTATGCAGGGAGGCTTTGTGGTGGGCGAAAGATTTAAATTCACATATCTATTGGTTTTGCTAACTTTTTCATTTAGGTGCTTATCTTACGATGATAAAATAAATAACTTAGAGAATGTTTACATCAAAGCTAACTATTTTGGAGCATTCTTCAATGCAATAGGTTCTCTAGAAGGAAAAGAAGATGCAGGTGACAATATAACAGAGGGGGTTTTTAGTTTTAATAAGAAGGAGCGAATTGAAGCTGGGTACAGTCCTAAATATGTTCCAGGGTTTGCCGGTAGTGCTGCAATAGGGTATTTATTCAAAAATATGAGAGTTGAGTTTGAAGGCTTATATTCTCAGACTAACTTATATGATGAAGATTATTCAGATAAGAAAAAAGCAAGATATATTGAACTTCGTCGTCACAATGATGCGTCTACTGGAGCGGAATGCAATTCACCTTGGAGAAGTGGAAAGGTTGATATTCACATTCAAGAAAATTGTAGTGTTGAAGCAGAGTTCAGAGCTGCATTTAAGATGAAAAATGAAGGTTTTAATAACTTAGCTGGAATGGTCAATGTATATCGTGATTTTAATATAGCAAAAATGCCATTCACCCCATATGTTGGTATTGGTGCAGGTGTAACTAGGGTTAAATTTCTAGGAAAAACCAGATATGCCTTGGCTTACCAAGCAAAACTTGGTATCAATCACCAACTTACAGCACAAACTCAAGCATTTGCTGGTTTACGCTATTTTGGTATCCTTGATAACCAATTTAAAGATATTGTACCAGGAATAAAGATACTAGCTGGTGAAGGATATATTCCTGCCGGTGGAGGAAGTAAAGTTGATGAAACTGCACGTGTTGAATCAACAACTGCAACCATTACCAATAGGTTTGGCTTATATGGCTTAGAGTTTGGATTGGTTTATCACTTTTAACTTTATCCAATAAATTACATATGTGAAGATAGTAAATTCAGCGTGCTGAGAACATTAGAAAGACGAGATTTTAATTGATTTTCATATTTACTCCAATCTTGTATTGCCTTTCTTGCAACACCTGAATCAACTGCGGCTTTTGCAACAGCAGGAGCTACTATAGAAATTAATCTTGGGTCAAATGGAGTAGGTATTATATATTCACGTCCATAGCCCATTTTACGACCGCCATAGACTGCAGATATCTCACCTGGTACTGGCTCACGGGCAAGCTTTGCTATTGCATCTGCAGCTGCAATTTTCATTTCATCATTTATTGTTGTTGCACGCACATCAAGTGCTCCTCTAAATATATAAGGAAACCCCATGACATTATTAACTTGGTTATTGTAATCTGATCTACCAGTTGCGATTATTGCATCTGGCCTCACAGATTTTGCAAACTCAGGCCTTACTTCTGGATCAGGGTTGGCGAGAGCGAAAATAATCGGGTCTTTGCCCATACTCTTTAACATCTCTTCATTTAACACATCTTTTGCAGATAGTCCGATGAATACATCAGCGCCTTTTATTGTATCAAGTAGAGAACGTTCGGAAGTATCAATTGCATACTTTTCCTTCCACTCATTCATGTCTTCGTTTCTACCTTTGTATATTACTCCTTGCTTATCACACAGCACTATATTTTTAGCACCCATGGACTTTAGTATTTCTAAACATGCAACACCGGCTGCTCCAGCACCATTCATAATGATCTTAACGTCCTCTAATTTCTTTCCGACAATATCAAGAGCATTTTCTATGCCAGCTGCAACAACCACCGCAGTTCCATGCTGGTCATCATGGAACACTGGAATATCCATCAGTTCATTCAGGCGTTTCTCTATTATAAAACAATCAGGAGATCTTATATCTTCTAAATTTATTCCTCCCCAACTTGGCCCAAGATACCTTACTGCATTGATAAAATCTTCTATATTTTCTGTATCAACTTCTATATCAACTGCATCAATATCAGCAAAACGCTTAAATAAAACAGCTTTGCCTTCCATGACCGGTTTTGAAGCAAGAGGACCGATATTACCAAGTCCAAGCACTGCAGTGCCATTTGAAATGACAGCAACACAGTTGCTTTTTGCCGTATAATCATAAACAACCTCAGGATTTTTAGCTATTTCAAGACACGGAGCTGCAACGCCAGGGGAATAAGCAAGTGACAAATCATACTGGGTAGATAAAGGTTTTGTTGGCATAATTGAAATTTTACCAGGGTTACCACCTCTACTGTGATACTTAAGTGCTTCTTGTTTTGTGGTACTATCTAAATCATCGTTCATCATTACATCCTTATATTTTAAGCTTGTATTTTTTAAGTATATGGAGTTTTTATAAATGTTCAATTGTAAACTATTAGCTTGTGAACTCTGTTGTACTTCTGTATAAGTTTACCTACTACGTAAAATGGTATTACATGCTTAAGAAGAACTTGCCTAATTTGCTTACGATTTCTCGTGCACTTGCAATACCAGCAATAATATTAAGTTTTTATATAGAAAATAAATATGCAGGCCTGATAACAATATCAATCTTTATATTTGCATGCATTACGGATTTTTTTGATGGTTACCTGGCGCGTGCGTGGAAAGTCCAATCAAAGTTTGGCAAGCTATTTGATCCAATTGCTGATAAATTAATAGTGGTTTCAACGATAATTATGCTAATTTATAAGCAAAAGATAAATGATTTTACAATAGTACCGTCGATTATTATCATCTGTCGGGAGATATTAGTTTCGGGTTTACGGGAGTTTCTGATAGCTACAAATGTTAGTCTACCTGTAAGCAAAGCTGGAAAAATTAAAACATTTCTACAGATGGTTGCTGTAGTAGCGCTAATAATGAACGATTATTATATGATTCAATATACAGGTGCGATTTGTTTATGGGTTGCAGCTATTATAACTGTG
This sequence comes from Wolbachia endosymbiont (group A) of Philonthus cognatus, assembly GCF_947251755.1. Lineage (NCBI taxonomy): Bacteria > Pseudomonadati > Pseudomonadota > Alphaproteobacteria > Rickettsiales > Anaplasmataceae > Wolbachia > Wolbachia endosymbiont (group A) of Philonthus cognatus. Next base: position 689,285 of record NZ_OX366388.1, on the reverse strand, counting down.
TGGTCAGGCTATAATTATATCCTAGCTGGCATCAAACAGATTGGTTAAATCTCCTAGGAAATAGTTAATAGACAAGAGTAGTTAATATCTTAGTGATATTGACTCAGAAAGCAAAAAGGTGTATAATTGTATTAACTTACAACTAATTAGGTTAATATTATGAAAATACCTAGTGGCAAATTTTCTTCTACTAAAAAGGTTCCAGGAAAGAATAAGAAAAAAAGAGATTTTGAACCATTAGAAGAGTTTTTTTGGGATTTTTGGCCAACAGTTGATAAAGAAGTCAAAAGAGAAAGGCTAGAACAAGAACTATTAGCACTAAAAAAAAGAGAGCTATATAGAAAATGTGCATCATTGGCAACAATGGTCCCATTTACATTGCTGATGGCGATTGAACTGGAAAAAACATATAGCGATCAGGTATTACTTGGCGTGATAAGTGGCGCGCTAAGCCACACTATATTACCTTTTACAGTCTTATCTCTTATTTGTACGCTATATTTAATTTACAATAATAGGAAGATAGCACAAAAAGAACGAGAGTTGGAGATTATTGAAAATGGAGAGGAAGTAAAGGAAAAAGAGCACAATATTTCTGATATAGGTCAGTGTTTGATCTATATTGAGGCTATAACAACTGCACTGGTTATTGTAGGTATGATAATGGGTGAAACATCTTCACTTGAAGCAGCAGAGGATGCAATTTTATTTCTTGCCAATGCAATTGCTTTTCTTGCAACTATTGTTTCTTATATTGATAAGCATGAAAAAAATAAGAAAAAGGAAACAGAAAAGTCTGATCTTGATGAGAAATCTAGCAAGAAAATTAGCAATATATCTGTAGCCGGATTGGCGCTTGCTGGTTCTTCTGTATTTTTAATAAGAAGGATAATGTTAATAGCATTAGCATCGTCCTTAAATCCTGCTGTTGGACCTACTTTAGGCTTGATAGGTATTGCAATTTTTATGGCTGTACAGGTCTTAACTATACATTCCTACAGTAAGACGCTGAAAGATCCAAAAGTGGAAGGACGAGGTGAATCAAGAAATGCAGGTAGTTCTGACCGTAGTTATAAAGAAGAAGGACCGGCTATTGCCTAAGAAATTTATTTATTTAAGTAATATTTAGGTCTATACTTTATTTTGATCGAAAAAAATCTTATGTATAAGACTTTAATCACGTGCTTTATTTTCCTAATTTGCTCCTTTACACAATCGTATGCGGATGATCTTGAAAAAACTGAAACTGAACTATATGAAGAAGCAGTTGAACTTTTTGACCAGAAAAAATATAAACAAGCTATTAGGGCATTTCATAAGATAGAGGATTTGTATCCTTTTTCTTATTGGGCAATGAAAGCAAAATTATTATCTGGGGTCTCTCACTATAATATGGGTAACTATAGCAGTGCTGCAAGTGATATGGCTGATTATATATATGTTTATTCAAATGGTGAAGATTTACCATATGTATACTACTTAAGAGTATTATCTTATTACATGCAAATTAATAAAGTGCAACTTGGACAGCAAACTGCATATAAAACTTTAGAGCTGGCTACAGAGTACATTAATCTCTTTCCAGGCAGCGAATATGTAGACGAGATAAAGGAAAGAGCAAAATTAATCACAGAACATATATCAACAAAAGAGTATTCTATCGGTAAATTTTACCTGAGGCGTGGTGAATATTTAGCAGCAATTAAGCGTTTCCAGAATATGGCAAGCTATAAGGATTCTAAATATTTTTCTAAATCTATTAACTATTTAATAGCAGCCCATTCAGCTATTGGCCTTGACTTAGAAGCTGAGCAGTATGAAAGTATGTTATTAGCAGAAAACCTGCAAGATGCCAAGCCAGAGGCTTGAAAATTTGCTTTAGCTTTTTCTATGCTTTGATATATAATTAGGTTTTTAACTATTTGAATATGGCTGGTCATTCACAATTTTCAAATATAAAACATCGGAAAGGCGCTCAGGATGCAAAGCGCTCTCAAAAATTTACGAAGATGATTAGAGAAATAGCAGTTGCTGCAAAGCAAGGGCTACCCGAACTCAACCCGCGCCTTCGCTCTGCTATATTTGCTGCACGCAAGGAAAATCTACCAAAAGATAAAATAGAAACAGCAATAAAAAATGCAACTGGTAACGTTGCTGGAGAAAATTACGAAGAAATACAATATGAAGGTCATGGGCCTTCTGGCACTGCACTCATTGTCCATGCCTTGACTAATAACCGCAACCGAACTGCTTCTGAGGTACGTTATATCTTTTCTCGTAAAGGTGGAAATTTAGGAGAAACAGGAAGTGTTAGTTACCTTTTCGATCATGTAGGCTTAATCGTCTATAAAGCAGAGGGTATGAATTTTGACGATTTATTCAGTCATGGAATCGAATTAGAAGTATTGAATGTTGAGGAAAATGACAAAGAAGGATTACACGTTATAACTTGTGAAATAAAAGATTTTGGTAAAGTACGCGATGCCTTTTATGCAAAATTCGGAGAACCAGAACTTGCTCGTCTTTCATGGCAGCCAAAAGATCTGATTGAAATTAGCGATAAAGAGTTGATTGATAAATTATCTGCATTGGTTGAAGAACTAGAAGATAACGACGATGTACAGTATGTGGAAGGTAATTTTACTTTTGTTGATGCTGTTTAAATGATGAAGCTGTTTATATTTATACTGTTTTATATTTTACCAATATTTAATATACACGCCCTTAAGACTCCAGATAACAGTAAAGAGACTTTTTTAATATCCAGTACCATAAAATCTTCCTTTTTTGCCACGGGAATTGAGCAAGGGTTGGCGCCAAATACAGTGGTGAAATTGATCAACATATATAAAGATTTCGGTGTTGATTTTAAAAAAGACATTGTGCCGAAGAGTAAATTGGAAGTTCTTTTTGAGAGATTGCCTAATAATCAGAAGACTGAAGAAAAAATTTTATATGCTTCACTGACAATAAACAAGAAAGCTATTAGTTTATATCATTATAAATCGCAAGACGGCAAAGAAAGGTATTTTAATAAAGAAGGAATAAGCTTAAAAAATGGCGAAATTTTTGCAAATCCTTTAAATGGAGATTATCGCATATCCTCAAAATTTGGCAATAGAAAGCATCCTGTTCGCGGTAAAATTGCTTTTCACAAAGGAGTGGATTATGCAGCTAAACTTGGCACTCCCATATACGCTGCTGCAGAGGGTGTGATAGAATATATAGGAAAGAATGGTGGCTATGGAAATTACATCAAAATAAAACACAAAAATGAATATTCAACCTGTTACGCGCATATAAGTAGATTTAGTGGCGATATAAAGTTAGGCTCTAAAGTAAAGCAGGGGCAGATCATCGCTTATGTTGGTAGCACTGGTGTTGCAACAGGACCTCATTTACATTACGAAGTTATATATAACGGCAAACACATCGATCCGCTTACGATAGCGCATAAAACTGAAGTAAAATTGCCTGATCATGAATTAAGAGAGTTTAAACTATTTGTAAATAAGATAAATAAAACGATCAACAGAGAGGGTTCAAGTGAAAAAGAAGTTTAAAGACAATATGGATAAGAATACGATAAACGATAGAAATTTAAGTCAACTCCGGTTTTTTCCTGTACTAATAGCGCTAGGATTAATTTTATCGCTGCTTTTTTTGGCATATGACAGCACAATTGCACTTGGAGTTGCTGCCGTTTCAATTTTGACTTTTCTTCAAGGATTTTTTATTAATGACCCTAATGAAGCAAGAGTGATAGAATTTTTTGGTCATTATATTGGAACTTATTTTAAGTCTGGAATATGTGTAACGCTTCCCTTTTCAAGCAAATATATAGTTTCCCTAAAATTTCAGAATATTAACACAGAAAAAATAAAAGTTAATGATGCAAATGGAAGTCCAATAGAGATTTCTGCAGTAATTGTTTGGAGAGTGAGCAGTCCTGCAAAGGCGTATTATAATGTTAACAACTATCACGAATTTGTTTTTGTACAAAGTGACTCGGTAATTAGAGAATTGGCGAGCAATTATCCGTATGATAGCGAAAGCGATGAGGAATCTTTACGTAAAAATTCTGATAAAATTTCAGATGAATTGCGGTCAATGTTACAACAAAGATTAGATATTGCAGGAATTGAGATTACAGAAGCAAGAATATCGCATTTGGCGTATTCGTCCGAGATTGCACAAGCAATGTTAAGGCGTCAACAAGCACATGCTATCACTTCGGCAAGAAGGCATATAGTGCAAAATGCAATAGGAATTGTCGAGGAAGTAATAGCTCATTTTGAAAAAAACAAAAGCTTACAATTAGATGGCAAGCAAAAGGTTCAATTGATAAATAATTTGTTGGTTGCCCTAATCTCTGAGCAAGATGCACAACCGACGATTAGTTTAGATAATAATTAGCATAGAAGCCGATTGGGTTTCATAAATGCAAGTCACTATTAATTTCTTGATTAATAGACTAAATGATGTTATAAATTACACGCATTAGGGGTGCTCTAGAAAAGCTGAGAGTACATAAAGTACAACCCTTTGAACCTGATATTGTTAAAGCAAGCGTAGGAAAATGTATGTATATAAATATTGAAGAATGCTTCGGCTTCATTGCGTTAATTGCATCTCTAATTGGATTATCACCTCAAGTATATAAAGCATATATCACTAAAGTTACTCGTGATGTATCGATGTTAATGTTAGTAAACTATCTTATTTGTTCATTGTCTTGGATTGGCTATGGTCTTTACCAGAGCTCAATTTTTGTGGTGCTTAGCAATATTGCTGGATTAGTGATTAGCATAATATCAATTATTCAAAAATGTTACTACGATGCAAAACCTGCACCATGATCATGTGCTGCACTGCAGTACACAACAACAATATCGTTCTATTGTAGTGCTAAATGGAAAAATACCGAGCTCATCGTTTTTTAAACGAGATATACCTATTATTGCTGTAGATGGAGGAGCAAACAAGCTTCTATCAATTGGCGTAAAACCTGATCTTGTAGTAGGAGATTTGGATAGCGTAAATCTGGATTTACGTGCTAATTTGAATACGATATATCTACCTGATCAAGATTATTGCGACTTTTCTAAAGCAATGGCTCACTTAAAAACAGTAAAGTTATTGCCATCAATAGTAACGGGTATTACTGGAGGAGCAATTGATCACATACTACAGAATATTAACATTTTTCTAAGTACGGGCAGTATCTTTTACACACCTTCACCTCCCATGGTAGGTTACACTTTACGAAAAGGTATTACCCATTTTTTTTCTTTGCCAAAAAATACTAAAATATCTTTACTTGGTATACCGAGAGCTCAAATATCAACCAAAGGATTAAAATGGGAACTGCATCTTAGCAACCTTGCCTTTCCAGGAAAGAATTCTTGCTTTAATCGAAGCCTGAGCAATGAGGCATATATAGAAGTACACAGTGGTATATGTTTGGTGATGGTTTATTTAGAAGCAGTAGATGATGCTGCAAGACATCATGTGCGTCAAGTTAAGAAGTAAATAGACTTCTTGCATAACCCAAACTAAGTAGAAAAAAGGTATCATCCAAGTAGCTGACACTGGTTCCTTTATGACGTGTCATTCCAGTGTTAAACACTGGAATGACAGCAGTCCTACGTCATACCGCCGCGAACCGTCATACCGCGATTCATTCGCGGTATCTCGGCAATAGATCCCGCTAACACGTAGCGGGATGACGGTTGTCGTTTAGCCATAAATGTTTAAGAAATTTACCAAATAAAAAAAAAGGCAAAAGAAGCCCTAGTCATTGTCTATTTTCAGTATTGGCGTTTTTTAAGTCTTAAACACTGCAATTTAGCTGCTTTTAAAAGCAACTAACCTTAGTTTAAATGTTTAAGGAATTTACTAAGCAGAAAAAAAAGGCAAAGAAAACCCGTGGTAGCTAGTTATTACACTCTCTATTTTAAAATTTGACGTTGGGTGATGTCTTGAACGCTTTATAAGCGCGTTTCAGCTTATGTAGGTAAAAACCTAGAAATTTGATAAAGACATAAGGTGCACATAGTGCAAAAAATTAAACAATAGTACGCCAAATACAACTTTTCTTGTCATTTTAATCTGCTGCAGAGATTGCGAAGTTAAATAAAATAGCTTCACTTCCATGATAAGAGGGCTGGCGGAGTTTGTCAAGCAAGTTTTTTTGTTTCTACTGAATGACAGTTGTGGCTTGGGAGGTAGTGCAAGAAGTCTATTGTATTACTGAATTATTAATAATCTAGTAATAGTGCCTGCTATGTAGCTAAAATTTTCCTTTAACTTAAGCTATATGTAGCTAAAATAACTTGGGTTTACCGACGATTTGACAAACGATAAATTCGTCATCCCGCTGCTTGTTAGCGGGATACCGCGGCGGTATGACCCTGACTTGCATTAGCCATGTATAATAAAGGGAATCTATGACAAAAGAATCATTGGTAAAAACTGATATAGTGAAAGTTGAAGACAAAAAAGCGGTAAGAAGCTTTTTTAAAATACTAGGTGGAGTGGCAGATGCTGTAAGATCGTGGATTGGTAACATCAGTCCTGATTTAAGCAACAGTCGCGATATCGATAGTTTAGTCTTGAAGATGAACGAGTGCTTAAATCCAAAGGGAGGGGAGGTTTCAGCACGTAAAAACGCTGTATCTCTTGGTAACTTGTACTTAAGCTTATCAGAGAAAGGTAAAATAAAATTTCTACAAACCCTGGCAGAAAAATTTAATCCGAATAAAGCGGAAATAGATGAGAAAATTAGAGAGTATAAGAAAAACCAAGATCCCGAGTTAAACTATAAATTTGAACAGGATTTAATAAAAATTCTTGAATCACCACGTTCTAAAATATTGAAGCAATTTATTTCTTTACCAGAAGGCCTTAAGTTTATTGTTGATATGCGTTCTGATGTGCTTAAGCTAAAGAACCAATATAGAAGCTTGAATCCACTAGAGAGCGAATTAAAAAATATACTCTATACTTGGGTTGATGTTGATCTACTCGATCTTCGTCAAATCACTTGGGATTCACCTGCATCATTGCTAGAAAAACTTATAAAATATGAAGCTGTGCATAAAATTTCCTCTTGGGGCGACCTAAAAAACAGACTAGATTCTGATCGTCTCTGTTTTGCTTTTTTTCATTACAAGATACCAAACGAACCTCTAATTTTTGTAGAGGTTGCATTGGTGGATAAGATTGCAGATAGCATTCAACACCTTTTAGATGAGTCAGTACCTTCAAATGATCCGAGTAATGCAAGCACTGCTATATTCTATTCAATATCAAACACTCAAGCAGGGTTATCTGGAATCAGCCTTGGTAATTTTTTGATCAAAAGGGTTGTAGAAAAGCTATCACAGGAGTTTAAAAGTATAAAAACATATGCAACTCTTTCTCCAATACCTGGCTTTACGAAATGGCTAAAAAACAATCTAAACCAAGATGTCACTTTATTGGGCAAACTAAATATAAAACAATCTAGTGCAGAAATTTTAGAAAGTGCAGAGCAATTAAAAACTAATGTTGAATGTACAAATGAAACTAAACAATGCATGCTTAAACTATGTGCATATTATTTACTAAAAGTTAAGAACAATAGTGGCGATGCTTATGACCCGGTGGCGCATTTTCATTTAAGCAATGGTGCATCGATAAAACAATTAAACTGGATGGCGGATACTTCTGAAAAGGGTATTAGTCAGTCAGCCGGGATGATGGTAAATTATCTATATGAGTTGCCTAAAATAGATAATAATCATGAAAACTATATGGTTAATAAAGTGATTTCCTGCTCGAAAAAAGTGTCGTCTATGTTGAAGGAGTAAATAGTCTCTTAATAAAGGATTGCCCTCACAACACTTAAAATGTAAAATGGTTCTACTTAAGTAAAATAGCCATAAATGAACAACATAAGAAATTTTGCAATAATAGCGCATATAGACCACGGTAAGTCAACGCTTGCTGACCGTTTAATAGAGGAATGTAACGGCCTTGAAGCAAGAGAAATGACCAATCAAATACTCGATTCAATGGATATAGAACGCGAACGTGGGATTACAATTAAGGCACAGACGGTAAAACTCAATTATACGGCAAACGACGGTAATCAATATTGCCTAAATCTCATGGACACCCCAGGTCACGTTGACTTTTCTTACGAGGTAAGTCGAAGCTTAGCCGCATGTGAAGGTTCACTTTTAGTGGTAGATAGTAGCCAGGGCGTTGAAGCACAAACCCTTGCAAATGTATATAAAGCTATTGACAACAACCATGAAATAATAGTTGTGCTCAATAAAGTTGATCTTCCTGCTGCAGATCCAGAAGGGGTAAAACTCCAGGTTGAGGAAATAATCGGTATTGATGCAAGTGAGTCAGTTTTAATATCAGCAAAAACTGGACTTGGAATAAAAGATGTACTGGAAGCAATAGTAGCAAAACTTCCAGCTCCTCAAGGTGATGTAAATGCTCCATTGCAAGCAATTTTGGTTGATAGTTGGTATGACACTTACTTAGGAGTAGTAATTTTAGTGCGAGTTAAAAATGGAGTGCTAAAAAAAGGCATGAGAATTGTTATGATGTCTAATAATGCTACATATCAAGTGGACAATATTGGTATTTTCACCCCTAAAAAAGTTATGACGAGTGAGCTTTCAGCGGGTGAAGTTGGTTTTATAACTGCTTCAATGAAGGAAGTAGCAGACTGCAAGGTAGGGGACACTATCACTGAGGAAAAGAGACCTTGTAGTGAAGCACTTCCTGGATTTAAAGAAGTGCATCCTGTGGTGTTTTGTAGCATTTTTCCTCATAAAACGGATGATTTTAAATATCTAAGAGAAGCTCTAGAAAAGTTACATTTAAATGATGCAAGTTTTACCTTCGAAGCTGAAACTTCAAATGCACTAGGCTATGGATTTCGTTGTGGTTTTTTGGGAATGTTGCATCTTGAAGTTATTCAAGAAAGGCTCGAGAGAGAATTTGATTTAGACCTAACAGCAACTGCACCGAGTGTTATATATAGGGTTACAACACGAAGTGGTGAAGTTTTAAATATTCATAACCCAAGTGATATGCCAGATCCAACGAAAATTGAAATTGTGGAAGAACCATGGATTACCGCAACCATAATGGTCCCTGACCAATACTTGGGAGAGATTCTATCTCTATGTGAAGAAAGGAGGGGAGAACAGGAGGATTTATCTTACATTGGTAACACAACAACAGCATTGTTAAGATATAAATTACCACTGTCTGAAGTTGTTTTTGACTTTTATGATCGATTAAAATCAATTTCCAAAGGATATGCAAGTTTGGATTGGGAAATTTCCAGCTATCTGGTAAGCCAAATAGATAAATTAAGCTTTTTAATTAATGGAGAGCCCGTAGATGCACTGGCTTGTATCGTTCACAAAAGTAGGGCAGAAAAAAGGGGGCGTGAAATATGTGCACGCTTGAAGGATTTAATACCACGTCAGCAATATAAAATCGCGATTCAAGCGGCAGTGGGCGGAAAAATTATTGCCAGAGAAACGATTAACCCATACAGAAAAGATGTAACAGCTAAACTCTATGGTGGAGATGTAACGCGAAGAATGAAACTACTTGAAAAGCAAAAGAAAGGTAAAAAAAGGTTACATTCTATAGGGAACGTAAATATTCCACAGAATGCTTTTATTCAAGCCTTGAAGATAAGTGATTGATCTTAAAAGACTTCTTGTATAGTTTTTGGCAACAACCGTTAGAAACGAAAAAACTTACTTGACAAACTCTGCCAGCCCCCTTATCATGAAAGTGAAGCTATTTATTTATCTTCTCTGTACAGATTAAATGACAAAAAAACTCACGTATCTGGCGTCTCATGTTTAATTTTTTGCACTATGTGCACCTTATGTCTTTATCAAACTTCTACCTACATAAGCTGAAACGCGCTTATAAAGCGTTTAAAACATAAAAAAACGCCAACTTAAAAAATGGATAGTGAATAACTAGCTACCCTAGGGTTTCTTTTGCCTTTTTTTCTGTTTAGTAAATTTCTTAATGTTTCTAATTTAGATTAGTTGCGGTTTAAAAGCAACTGAATCGCGGTTATTAAGCATTTAGAATAAAAAAACGCCATACTTGAAAGTATAATGTAAGTAATTAGCCAACCACGGGGCTTCTTTTGCCTTTTTTTTATTTGGTAAATTTCTTAATGTTTATGGCTAAACGACAACCGTCATCCCGCTACTTGTTAGCGGCTGAGATACCGCGGCGGTATGACGTAGGACTGCTGTCATCCCAGTGCTTGACACTGGGATGGCTTTGTTGCATCGCTACTTATGAAAGGCTAACTATAGTTAGGATTATAAGCAACCTATTGAAAATCTTGTTTTTTTGCAATCAATCTGATCAAATTTAAGAATAGTAATTTGTTATTTATATTAATAAATTTAATTCTATTGAAAATAGCTAAAGCATTGAAATTCTTGAATTTTAGCCAGATTAGTGAGTGGTAGTGAAATTTCTTTTACTCAAATTTAGGTATTCACTGACCGTTCTTGTTATAAATACCAGAATAATAAGCTACTGATATTCCCTATCTTTTTTATCTTTAATCCATCATAGCTAGCGATGCAACAAAGCCCACTGGGATCCAGTTGAGCTATTTCAACAAAAATACTGCATTTGAGATGAACGTTTATTCTTACCAGACTTATTTATAAATATAACAATTAAAGTCTGGATTTCAGCGTCAAGCACTGGAATAATATCGTTTACTATGTCTATATTACAATATTTGTGCAGTTGTGTGTCAACTACTTTTGTGGCACTGTTTGTTATTCAATCTTTATGCTAGTTTTACTAAAAATTATAGTATTTTAGGTATAATTGCAATATCTAAATTTAAGGTATAGAGATGAACCCTAGGAAAGTTTTTAATATTCTTTTTATAGTATTATTTATTTCTTTTTCTCATGTTGGGAGTGCTGCCGCTGACACTAATACTGATACAACTGCTCAAGTAATATGTAACATTATTGGCTACGTTTGGGGAATAGGCGGACCGCTTATGACCGTAGTGATAATAGGTGCAGCTTTGCTTGCGATATTTGGTAGAATGCCATGGCCAGCTCTTTTTGCACTCGGTATATTTTGTGCTGTATTTTTCGGTGCTAAAACTATCGTCATAAAAGTAATGGGTGGTATAGGCGGCACTGGAAATACTTCTTTGATGGACCAATGCGGAACAGGAGACACAAAAAAGAACTATTTTTTTCTAAAACAGACCTGATGCACGGCTTCAACTATATCTTCCACTTGCGGTAATGCTTTTTTTTCTAGATTTGCAGCGTAAGGTAAGGGGATGTCCTTGCCAGTTACACGTACAACTGGAGCATCAAGGTAGTCAAATCCTTGTTCCATAACAACGGCTGACAGCTCTGCTCCTATTCCTGCAAATGGCCATCCTTCTTCTACACTAACTAACCTATTAGTCTTCTGAATAGAGTTAATAACAGTTTGAGTGTCAAGTGGTCTTAAGGTTCTGAGGTCAATAACTTCAGCTTCTATACCTTCACTCGAAAGTAAATCTGCTGCATTTAAGGCATCCATTAATTTTAATGAAAAAGCAGTGATAGTTACATCCTTTCCTTCCCGTATAACAGCAGCTTTGCCTATCTCAAGTAGATAATCTTTGTTTGATAGCTCAGAGTCAGAAACTTCATGCTCATGTCCATAAGCTATTTCGTTTTCTAGAAATATTACCGGATTAGGGTCACGAATTGCAGCTTTAAGCAGACCTCTGCAATCGGAGGCAAAATAGGGTGCTATTACTTTTAACCCCGGTATATGCGAATACCAAGCTGCAAAGCATTGAGAATGTTGTGCAGCAACTCTTGCTGCAGCGCCATTTGGTCCACGAAATACTATAGGGCATCCAAGTTGTCCGCCTGACATATAATTTGTTTTTGCTGCGGAATTCACAATTTGGTCAATAGCTTGCATAGAAAAATTAAAAGTCATAAACTCAACTATTGGCTTTAATCCAGCAAATGCCGCTCCAACAGCAAGGCCAGCAAATCCATGTTCGGTAATAGGCGTATCAACTACTCTGTTTTCTCCAAACTCTTTCAGTAATCCTTTCGTTACTTTATAAGCACCATCATACTCTGCAACTTCTTCACCCATGATAAGCACATCAGAGTCGTTTTGCATTTCTTCTTTAATTGCTGTGCATAAAGCTTCTCTTACACTTAAGGTTGCCATTTATAAACTTTTATAGACTTTAACTAAAGTAACTATATCAGAATTACTGGGGGTAAGTAAAGTGTACAAATTAAGTTTTACAAACATCATGACCAACTCATTCCAAAAAAAAATCTTCTCACGCTTGCTGTTTTTTGTTGCTGGAAATGGCTGGATTATTTAAGCTTTTAGTAATGTATGTTGTTAAATTAATAGCAATTTATTTGGAAATAACAGAAAAATTTATGATAGTTTTATACTCTAAATAGAATAAGATACTTCTGTCTGTGTCTTCACGTTTGAAACTAACCTTATTCTATCTCTTTCTTGTTCTGGACTTAACCTGTGAAGCGCGTAACTGAAATCTTCCTCACTCACTATAAGCCGTCTTTGCGCACCAGCGCTAATTTTTGCTTCATTCACTAATTGCTCTAATTCAGCCCCAGAATAGCCTTCAGTCTTGTCTGCAATGTCTTGGAGGTTTAGCTTTTCATCAGTTTTTGTACCTCGCATATAAAGTTCCAATATCCTTTGTCTCACCTCTATGTTTGGATTAGGGACATAAACCTTCTGACCTAAACGTCCAGGTCTAATAAGTGCTGGATCTATACCACCGATAAGGTTAGTTGCACCAATTACTATTATATCTTTTCTGCTCTTAAATCCATCTATTTCAGTTAACAACTGTGTTAAACTCTCTCGACAATGGTAAGCTGAGTTATTAGCGGTACTTCTTTTTTGAGCAACTGCATCTATTTCATCTATAAAGACTATACAAGGAGAATATTTTTTTGCTATTTTAAAAAGCTCGCGTACAGCATGTGCACCATGACCAATATATACTCCAATAAGTTCAGGACCTGAGATGCTTATGAAATTCATATTTGATTCACCTGCAATTGCACGAGCGATAAGTGTTTTACCATTTCCAGGAGGGCCATGTAATATGTAACCTCTTAGTGAATTAATACTTTTATTTCCAAACAGCTTGCGCATTTCTTCTGTCATTTGGTCACAGCAAATCATCTGCAACCGTTGTTTTAAGGAGTCATCAATTATAGCATCAGCAAATGTTATTCTTTTATCATCTGAATCAGCTAATTCTATCGATATAGGCAGCTCTACTTCCTTTAGTTTGCTGAATATTTGATCATATATAAACCAAGCAATAAAAAAGAAAACGACAAGTAACACAAAAGGCATAGCTTCACTAACATAATGTGCAGCTAACTCATACCCTTTACTGAGCAACGTTGTATGCATATAGGCAAACAAAAAAGCGATAGAGATAATAGTTGCCACGCATAGTAAACAGATTGAAATTCTTTTTAGTAATTCTGAAATTTCAATTTTTTTCATCTTAATACCTTATACCAATTTTAAACTAAGAATAATTTTATCTAGCCTACCTATTTTAGCTTGATTAGAGCGTTCCGAAAAATTATCAAGTACGTACTTTAACTTATTAAATACTAAAAACAATATATCCCCATATTGTCACATACATCTTTAAAGTTTACCAAATTCATTTTCAAAAAACAAGATTTTATTATTAACCCGAATTCTGGATTAGATTTTAGGTAAATTATTGAAAGTCTTGAATTTTACTAAATTAGTAACTAGTCTTAAAATGCTTACTGCTTTATCGTAAATGCTAAAACAATAAGCTATTGATATTCTTGTTTTTTTTAATCTCCAATCCAGAATTCGGGTTAAAAACGCTAACTTGTATCTTCAAGAAGTAAGACATAATAGCTCTAAAATGTCTTGCAAGGAAAGGTAAAGCTGAACGCTAACTTATGCCAGAAAAATACCGTCTTGTTTGCCTTTTTGAGTAGTATCATCTTATTTTTCCTGTAAATTTTGTTTATAACGCCTAAGATTTACGATATTTTAATCCCGGTAGAATATCTTATAAAATCAGATTATATGTTATACCTATGGAAATAGATAACTTTCAGCAATATTACAACCAAGAAGAAATGAAGACAGTAACATTAGCTCAAATTTATAAAGACTTGGTAATAAAGATATCCGATATAGCCACAAGCAAAATGTAAGCTACTATTAATGGTATTATGGAAATAGCACCAACGATACCACCTACTATACCTACTACCAGAGGTGACGGAGTAGTAAGGCTTAATATAATAAGTGGGAGAGATATAATTGATAGTATTATAGAAATTACACCTACTGTTTTCAGAAGAGATAGAAATCCTTTTGAATCTAAGTGTTCTTTTTCCCTTAAATAATATAAAGAAAATGCTTATACACATTATAGCACAAAGTATTACTGCTGCTATTTTTATTATAGCTGCTGCTATAAGTGCTGCTAAATAAGCTATATTCATTATAACTTTACCACTAAACTTAATAACACTGCAATTATCACACACCATAATAAAAAAGTCAACTCCATATGTTTAGGTTGTAAAATCCCAAAAAGCAGCCAGAATAGAATAAGCAAACATTTACGAATTGAATTTAGTGCAAACAAGGGTGTTGATATCAACCATACTCTGCAGAATCGCAATATGGTATGACTACATGCTTTTTATTGATTTGATTAACATAATCAGCAGAGAGTTTTGTTTTGCAAAAGATGTCTACAGTAACATACTGCAATTATTTGGAATTGTAGGGCTAGGTGCAATTGTAAGGCCACTTGGTGCATTCATATTTGGTCACGTTGGTGACAGGTATGGAAGGAGGATAGCATTAATAATTACTATCTTGCTAATATCGATACCATCAAGTCTCATTGCATTTATTCCAAGTCACAATCAAGTAGGTATAATTTCTACTATATTGCTTCTTGCAATCCATATAACACAAGGAATTGCACTTGGTGGTGAACAAGGAAGTTCTGTTTATCTTATAGAGCATTTATCCAGTAGGAAAGAGAACTTAGGGATGTATTTTGGAATGATGGGTTTTGGTCGCTCCATTGGCGTCTTGCTTTCTGCGGTGATAGTGATTATCTGCAAAAAAACTACTGATTTTTGTACCTGGGGTTGGAGATTGCCATTTATTTTCTCAGCTATTTTAGGATTAATTAGCGCGTATAGCATATACACATTGGGAGAAACTCCAGCATATGAAAAAAATCGAAAACAAAGAAATTTACCTGATTTGCCAATAATAGAGCTTATAAAACGCCACAAGAGAGCTCTTATACTTGCTATTTTAATATCTGTACCTGTTAATGTTGCTGTTGGATTTACCATATTTCTTCGAACTCTCGCAAAGGAAAGAGCATCAGTGGATGTTTATGTAACAACATATATCAACGAAATTGTATTGATTATAACCAGTGTATTAATGCCGATATCTTCAATAGCGTTTGGAATGTTGGCTGATAAAGTTGGAAAAGAGCGCACTGCAATCTTATTTATAGCAATTACAATGGCACTGTGTTGTCCTGCGTTATCTATTGCATATTACTATAAAAATTATCTTGTGATTGCGTTGAGCGTAATGGTTCTCTCTATAATAGAAAGGGGTATAGTTCCCATAGGAATAGTTGCATCTGAACTCTTTCCTACCAATGTTAGATTTAGTGGTGTGAGCTTATCACGCAATATCTCTTATGCGTTACATGGAGGATTTACTCCTATGGTTTGTATTTGGTTGACTGTAACATTTCCTCAAACAAACCTTGCTGCTGGGCTTTATATAGTCTTCTGCTTGTTGATCAGTGTGGTAGCAATATTGCAAATAAAACCGCAAGATAAGAAATTTGATTGGTCTTAGTTTTCTCTTAAGTGTGTATTCTCCTAAGTTGAAAAAAGGTGTGAAAAATGCGCTAATCTCGCTAAATGAGAAAATTTTATTGCGGAAAAATTAGAACGATCAAAAACACATGCCATGATAAACTTTTTTATGCATAACACTAATTTCTTATTCTATTCGTCTAAAAAAACAGTATTTCCAACTGTAAATTTAAGTCTTTACAAGCGTCACAAATATAGTATGATATAAGTTAGGCTTTATAGAGGGTATATGACAACAGATACAGAAAATAATAATAGAATTAATATAGTACGTGAACAAGCAGGAAATGCTGTTCATTCAGATATTGCTTACTCAGAAAGAATACAAAAATCAGTAGAAAATGAAGCATTGTGTGATGCGTGGTCTAATTTTGAGTACTTTGAAGATGTGTTGAGAATAAAAAACAGCACCGATAGGGAAAACAGAATTAAGCAGCTTATCAAGGAAGATTTAGATATAAATGCTACAAAAAATGGCAAAACTATTCTAGACGTTGCTATAGAAAAAAAATGCTCATCAAAAGTTATAAGTTCATTAATAAGCAATGGCAGTAGGATTGATACTATAGATGCTAGCGATCGTACTGTACTGCATAGATCTGTTAGGAATGAAAATAGAAAAGTTGTTGAGTTGTTTTTAGAAGCTAATGAAAAAGAAGTGTCTCAGTACCTGGTAGCAAGGTTTTTGCCATTGTCTATGTTATATCAAAAAATAGAAGTAAATGCTAAGGATAATGATGGTTGTACTGCTTTGGATTATGCTCAATATGGCAGTGAAATGTATAGCTTGCTGCAAAAATATGGAGCACAACATAGTGAAAAGTTTTTATACTCACGCAACCTTAATATAGGGGAATTAGATTTAAATAAACTTGTTTCTGACCATAACTACTGCTTTGATGTGCTTACAAAAGCATTAGAGATTGAGGACAGATGCGAAAAGGAAGAGGTTATAGATTGGTTGCTAAAAAATGGTGCTAACATTAATGTTAATAAAGGTGATCAAGCCCTACTGAGTGTTGCAGCTGAAAAAGGTGATGTTGAAAATGCTGTGCTATTGCTTGAAAGGGGAGCACATGAAGGAGTAAATTCTCAAGATGCTGAAGGAAGAACGTTATTACTAAATGCAATTATTCAAGATAAGTTGGGCCATGCAAAATATCTCATAAAACAAAGAGTTAACGTTAATATACCAGATAATAATGGAAATAGCTCACTACACTACGCTGTTGTCAATTTTATTAAGCAGCGCTTAATTGAATGTGATGAAACCTATACAGCTAACGCTACTTTTTATGATTTTCTTAAGAATGGTGCAGATCTCTACTGATACAAGCTCTTCAGAATCGAGATATAGAAGGTATCGGGTTTCTTTTACGAAACAGAGCAGACATTCCAAATAACGCAAACATTTCAAATAATAAGAAAAACTGTAAGTTGTATTTCCAAGTAGCGGTTGGATGTGTAGCGATGTTTTCGCTTGGTATGGGAGCTGCAGCCACGTTTACTCTAATTAAAATGTCTCCGCTAGTGTTAGTAATAGTAGCTGTGACCTTCTTTTTGACTGCAATAGCATCTATGTCTCTGTTTGTATTATATAAAAAAGTAAAAGGGGAACGCAAACACGAGGTAATTGTTAATAATGCTGTATTTAACATAAGTCTAGAAGAAGCAGCTAATGATTTGTTTAGCGGGTTATCAACTATAGCAGAAAGAGGAGCAGAAGCAGGTGCACTATACCTGGAAGTAAAGGAAAAGACTGAAAGTGTAGCTAAAAAAATGACATCCAAAAAGGAATTAATTGAAGCAAGATTTCAAAATATACAAGAAAATTTCATTAATAAGTTAAGTAATTTTGAAGAACTTCAAGGTGCTAGAGATTCTAGTACTTTAAAGAAATTCTATGCTGCTGTTAAAGATGTTCTAAAGATACGCTCCAGCATTCCTATTTCCAATTTACATCTATTATCGCTTGTTTACCATTTATCATTGGAAGTATCATATGCTATTTTTCAGGCAATAACTGATCCAACTCTTGGAAGTACAATTTTAACTGCCATAAGTGAAAGAAAATTGCCTGAAGATAAGCAGTGGGCTAAGGTATTAAAAAATACAGTACCAAACTTAACAAGAAATCAAGAAGTTGTGCGGAATGTTATAGTACCAACTCTTACTGATATTTTAAAGAGCCTATCAGAATCAAGAGAAGAAAGAAAATTTATAATCTATACTCTGGTCTGCCTGAAAGAAGTGATTGATGAAGTTTATACGACATCGGTACAAGAGTCATTGTATAGGATATTAGGAGTAGAACTTGCAAATAGTCTAAATGGTATGGTACAGGCAATAAGTAACCTATTAGGCTGCTATGGACACGAAGAAGTAGAACGTGCAAGAACCGCAAATGAGTTAGATTACAGAGTAGGTAAACTTACACCTGAAGAAACGCAGCAATTCGTTATAAACTTAGGAGAGAGAGTAGGATCTCTCAGGGAGTTTGAGGGTCGAGTTACAAATAAACAGTCAATTAGTAAATTGATAGATTATTGTTTGGACCCAAAACTGAATGATAGGGAAGCAGCCGCAACACTATTAAATTATATACTCACATGTACTGAAGATGGTCGTTATTTGGCCGCTGAAGCTGGTACTAATAATAATTTATCTAGCAACTCTAATGTTGTACTTATTACGCACGTGGCAGCAAATCGATCTGCACAGTTAGACTAGAGGCGGCTATATGGAAAAAAGTGAAGATAGTTTCAGAGATAAGCAAGCAAATGACAATTGATAGACTTAAACTATGTTCTCAATTTCTCAAAAAAATCCTTTAACAAAAAAGAGCATTCTGTTTCTAATATCCCACCATAAACTTCAGGTATATGGCTGCAAAATTGAAATATCTTAGCACCATTTTCAATTCCTCCACCTTTTGGATTATAAGCTCCAAAGTACAATCGTTTAATTCTGGCAAAGGAAATGGCTTGAGCACACATCGGACATGGTTCTAATGTTACGTACATATCAGCATCACAAAGCGTGGGAGTTGAAAATGCTTGTCTGATCGCTAACATCTCTGCATGTGCAGTTGGATCGCTGGATATATTGTGTGCAGAAGAAATGATATTGTCTCCACTCACTATTACAGCACCTATGGGCACCTCATCATTTTTTTGAGCGAGTTTGGCTTGCTCTATGGCAAGCTCCATATATTGATACTTAAACACTAGGCACTTATTTCTTATCAATTGCTGCTTTAACGAACGACACGAAAAGAGGATGAGGAGAAAACGGCTTTGATTGAAATTCTGGATGAAACTGCACACCAATAAACCACGGATGACTCTCTAACTCCACTGCCTCTATGCACGTTCCATCTTCTGATATGCCACTGCATAGCAGCCCATTTTTTTCCAAATCATCTTTATAATCTGAATTGATTATGTATCTATGCCTGTGTCTTTCTGAAATAGTAGTGTTACTATATGCATCCATCATTTTAGAGTTTGCATTTATATTACATTTGTATGCCCCAAGTCTCATGGTTCCACCAAGATCGTCATCTTGATCGCCAGCTAACTTAACGATTGGATGTTTACAGTTACGAAATTCTTCAGAGTGTACATCTTCAAGCTTAACAACATTACGAGCAAATTCAATAATTGCAAGCTGCATACCAAGGCAAATTCCGAAAAATGGGATATTATTTGTACGGGCATAATTTATTGCTAATATTTTACCCTCTACTCCGTCATCACCAAACCCCCCTGGAACAAGGATTGCATGAGAATTCTGTAATTTCTCTCCTATAAGTTTTTCATTTATAGGTTTTTCTTCCTTCTCTCTTGAGTTAACCCAATTTATCCTTACTTTGACTTTATTACTAATCGCACCATGATTTAATGCTTCAACTAGTGATTTATACGCATCAGGGAATTCGGTGTATTTTCCCACTATAGATACAGTAACTTCCTGTGTTGGGTGCCTTATGGAATGCACTATTTGATCCCATTCAGTCAAGCTTGGTTTTGGCTTACTTAAATGAAAGTGCTCCAAAATTTGCGTATCAAGCCCACATTGGCTATACAACACCGGTAACTCATATATATGACTCACATCAGGGGCAGGTATCACATTGGATAAAGAAACATTGCAAAGCTTAGCTATTTTCTCTCTTTGATTATCGAAAATTTCTTTCTCACTGCGGCATAATATAATATCTGGTTGTAACCCCGCGGAATTTAACTCTCGAACTGAATGCTGCGTTGGTTTTGTCTTTAATTCTTGCGCTGCAGTAAGATATGGTATTAAAGTTAAGTGAATAAGGATAACTCTTTGTTTTCCTAATGTGTAGTTAACTTGACGTATAGCCTCCAAAAATGGTTGGCTTTCAATGTCACCTACAGTTCCGCCTATTTCACATATTACAAAATCTAAACCTTCCGTACCATTAAAAATGAACGATTTGATCAAATCTGTCACATGAGGAATGACTTGCACAGTTTTGCCCAGATAATCACCACGCCTCTCTTTCTTCAATAACTCATGATATATCTTACCAGTTGTTATATTGTCATCTTTTGTTGCTTTAATTCCAGTAAAACGCTCATAATGCCCAAGATCCAAATCAGTTTCAGCACCATCTTCGGTAACAAATACCTCTCCGTGCTGAGTTGGGTTCATTGTCCCAGGATCAATGTTGAGATACGGGTCAAGTTTTCTGATACGGATCTTAAAACCGTGAGCTTGAAGAAGCGCACCAACACTCGAAGCAACTAAGCCTTTACCAAGCGATGACACAACTCCACCTGTGACAAAGATAAATTTAGCTTCCTTCATTAATTTTCAAATGGAACAGAAGTAGATTCACTTTCTTGCTTTTTTTCTAATATAATTTTCTCTGCAATCGATTTTTTATGTACGTCTTTTGAATATAATCCTGACAATAGCAATGTGTTTATAATAAACAATCCAGCAACAACAGCCGTTATTCTGCTGAGCGGGTTTTCAGAAGATTTCACTGGAATCATCGAATTGACCCCCTGTTGTGTATTACTAAAACCACTTAACGAACTACTTCCAGGCGGCTGCAAGAGCACTAAAATTACTAACACAACAACCAATATTATTTGAAATATACTTAATACCGCTACTGACATTATAGATAGGGCTGAAAATAAAAATCTTAGCAGTACAAAGCACGTAAGTCAAGAACATCTGTCACCCAAGTAGTTTGAAATCTAAGTATGTATTTACTGCTTACCTTATTTTGATTAACATATGCATAAGACTTTGGGCTTAATATGTACCACATTTTAAAATACAAAGATTATGAACCAAAAATAGACGAAAGTGCTTTCATCGCAGGTGGTTCGCATATCATAGGTAAGGTTGAAATAGGAAGAGATGCAAGCATCTGGTTTAATTGTGTGGTCAGAGGGGACGTTGGATCAATAAAAATAGGTAATGGAACAAATATTCAAGATGGAACGGTAATTCATGTGGATAGAAACCCAGGTGGTGACACAATTATTGGCAGCATGGTAACAGTGGGACATTTTTGTGTGTTGCACGCATGCACGGTGCATGATAAGGCGTTTATTGGTATGGGCTCTACCGTGATGGACCATGCAGTTGTGGAGCCTGAAGCTATGGTAGCTGCTGGCTCACTGGTAACACACGGAAAAGTGATAAAAAGTGGGGAAATATGGGCTGGCAGGCCAGCAAAATTCTTCAAAAAAATGTCGAATGAAGAAATTAAACATATTACACAATCAGCACAAAATTATATTATGCTAATGAAGGAATACAAAAACTGAAGTTCGCGTCAAGTGTTTTACTTGACACGTACGTCTCAGCTCAACAAACTGTGTTAAGCTACCTTGTTTTTTCCCCCACTTACTTCTTGTGCTTTTGCCCCATCTACTTGAGTACTAGGTAATACTGCATATGTAATACCACCGGCTACGAGTGCAGATGCTACTGCTATACCAATCATTACTAACATCTCTAACTTAACTGTACGTTCAAGTGCAGTAAATGCTATCAGTCCAGCAGCAAGACCCATACCAACAGTAGCGGTGTACTTCGCTCCATTGCCTTGTTTTGGTTGCTCAGTTGTTTTGCTTTTATCTTCTAATGTTTGTTTTTCCTTCTGTAATTTATCAACAAGACTTTTACTCTCTTCTAATTGTTTATTTAACTCCACAACTTCAGCATTTTTAGCTTGCAACTGCTGAACTTGAGCTTTTAATTGTGTTATTTCCTCATCTTTAGCTTGTAACTGAGCAGCACTTGGTTGGTTGTTTAGCTGTTCTTGTAAATCTTTTATTTCATCGTCTTTAGCTTTTAACAGAGTAGCACTTGGTCGGTTGTTTAGCTGTTCTTGTAAATCTTTTATTTCATCGTCTTTAGCTTTTAACAGAGTAGCATCTGGTTGGTTGTTTAGCTGTTCTTGTAAATCTTTTATTTCATCGTCTTTAGCTTGTAACTGTTGCTGTAAGTTCGCAACTTCTTGTGTATTTTGTTGAGCTTTTAATGCTGTTATTTCATCGTCTTTCTCTTTTAACTGTTGCTGTAAGTTCGCAACTTCTTGTGTATTTTGTTGAGCTTTTAATGCTGTTATTTCATCGTCTTTCTCTTTTAACTGTTGCTGTAAGTTCGCAACTTCTTGTGTATTTTGTTGAGCTTTTAATGCTGTTATTTCATCGTCTTTCTCTTTTAACTGTTGCTCTAAGCTGTTAACAAGCTCTTTACTCTGTTGTAGTCTTCTACTTGCTGATCTTCTTCTTTTTTTTGACTCAGTAACATCTTCTTGCTCATTAACAGAACCTTCACTTAACGGCGTGCTATCACTAGAAACAACACTTCGATTACCTTTATTGCCCGACGTAACCTCATTATCATCGGCAACCTGCATTGTATCATTAATCCCTTCAGACACAGGCGTGCTACTCGCATCAACATAATCATTTAAAGAATCTTGATTACCAACTGAAGAACCTTGTAACGACTGCTCTGTTCCTGATTCAATAGAGTTTTTATTTATAGTTCCTTCTTGATCAGATGTTATATCAGTTGGTGAAGTTGCTCCAGGTGAAGAATTTTGATTTTCATTTGAGTTCAACATATTAAACCTCAATATATATAATTAACATTACATAATACCCTTAGAACCTAAGGTCAAGTAATATTTTTATCATAGCATAGAAAATTTATGTTCGTAAACAAAAAATTTTGGCGTAAAATTGCCGTATTTACTTAATTGTGCTATAGCTAAAGTAATTTAGGTTTACCGACCATCGTCATTCCGCTGCTTGTTAGCGGGATCTAGAGATACCGCGGCGGTATAACGTTGCTAGCTTAAGGTTTAAAATTGAGAAATATTTATGTTAAAAGAAAAATACGGCTTTAAAGAAGTTGAAGACAAATGCAACATATTATGGGAAGGCAGTAAAGTTTATAAATGGAATGGTGAAAAGGATAACACTTTCACTATAGACACACCTCCACCGACAATATCGGGTAAATTGCATATTGGCCATATATTTAGCTATTGCCACACGGACTTTATTGCAAGGTTTCAGCGCATGCTGGGAAAAGATGTGTTTTACCCAATTGGGTTTGATGATAATGGGCTTCCCACTGAAAGATTGGTTGAGCAAACCTATAAAACCCGCGCAAAAGAAGTTGGCAGGGAAAAATTTATAAAGATGTGCCATGAGGTTATTGAAAAATCAAAGCAAGAATTCAAGGAACTATTTAAATCGGTCGGCATTAGTTATGACTGGGATTTGGAATATCACACGATCAGCAAGGAAACTGTGACGCTTTCACAGATGTCGTTTATTGATCTATATAATAAGGGATATGCATATAGAAAAATGCAGCCCATCCTTTGGGACCCGGTTGATAAAACAGCAATTGCGCAAGCAGAAATAGAAGATAAAGTTTTTGAGTCATCCTTAAACACGATAGTTTTCTCTACTCAAGAAAATGAGCAGATCAATATTGCAACTACGCGACCTGAACTACTTCCAGCATGCGTTGCAGTTTTTTGTCATCCAGAGGATACGCGCTACACTCATCTGATCGGAAAAACAGCGGTAGTGCCAATAACAGAGGAGAAAGTTCCAATAATAGCAGATGATAAGGTTAAAATAGATAAAGGCACCGGGCTTGTTATGTGCTGTACGTTTGGTGATGAACTCGACATATATTGGCAGCAAAAGCATAATCTACCGATGAAAATTATCATCGATCAGGATGGGAGGATGAACCTTCATTCAGTACATGGTCAGAAGGAAGAAATATGGATCCCAGTGTCAGCTACTCGGATGACAGACGATATACTAAATGAAATAAATGGATTGAAAGTTACAGCAGCAAGAAAGCGGATAATCGAAATCCTAACTGAAAAAGGACT
The DNA here is from genome assembly GCF_947251755.1 of Wolbachia endosymbiont (group A) of Philonthus cognatus. Classification (NCBI taxonomy): domain Bacteria; kingdom Pseudomonadati; phylum Pseudomonadota; class Alphaproteobacteria; order Rickettsiales; family Anaplasmataceae; genus Wolbachia; species Wolbachia endosymbiont (group A) of Philonthus cognatus. Next base: position 664,835 of record NZ_OX366388.1, on the reverse strand, counting down.
TTTGGTAGAAAGCACTAACATTTCTCATTCTGTTAAGTGCGCAGAAAGGTCTGGTGCACCACTTGAGATATTGCCTACTTATCAATGGTTTATCAAGATCTTAGAGCAAAAAGCTCAAGTATTAGATAAAGTAAAAGAATGCAATTGGCACCCAAGCAATATGCGTAAACGCATGGAAGTGTGGATAGAAGGGCTAAATTGGGACTGGTGCATCTCAAGGCAGCGCTATTTTGGTGTGCCATTTCCAGCGTGGTATTCTAAACGTAAGGGAGAAGAAGGTAAAATTATTCTAGCTGAAATAAAGGCCCTACCTATTGATCCACTCAAAGATTTGCCAAAAGGGTATAGCAAAGAAGAGATTATCCCAGATCAAGATGTAATGGATACCTGGGCCACAAGTTCAATTACTCCTCAACTGAGTGCACTGGCAGTAAACAGTGAGTTTAGCTTACCAAATCATCGCTATGATACGATATTTCCTGCAGATCTGCGCAGCCAGAGCCATGAGATAATAAGAACTTGGGCTTTTTATACTATTTTAAAGGCACATTATCATGCAAATTCTTTACCTTGGAAAAACATTATGATCAGCGGTTGGTGTTTAGCAGATGATAAGAAAAAGATGAGTAAATCAAAGGGTAACATCATCACTCCTCATGTAATACTTGAAACTTATGGAGCTGATGTAGTGCGCTATTGGGCAGCGAACTCAAGGCTTGGAGTTGATACAGTCTACTCTGAAAATACATTCAAAATTGGCAAGCGCCTCGTTACAAAACTTTGGAACGCTAGCAAGTTCGTTTCCATGTTCATGGAAAAGCATCAAGTGATGAGCATAAATTCTGCTCACGAGACAATGGATAAGTGGATATTGTCTAAGTTATACAAAGTTATAGAAAGAGCAACGAACAACCTATTACAGTTTGAATACTGCGAAGCTTTGAGTGCAGTAGAAGAATTTTTTTGGAAGGATTTTTGTGATAACTACTTGGAACTAGCAAAAAAGCGCGCATATGGAGATAAAGTAGACAGCGAAACAAACTTAAGTGCAAAGCAAAGTTTGGCATATGTACTGAATATTATTTTGCGGTTATTTGCACCTTTCTTGCCTTACATTACAGAAGAGATATACCACCAGTTGTATAGTTATAATTCTGTACACAATCAAAGTAATTGGCCGAGCAAAGAAGAACTTATCTACGATAAATATTCAGAGGAAATGGGAGATAATGTTATTCAGATATTAAACATTATCAGAAAGATAAAGGCAGATAATAATGTATCAGTTAAGCATCTGATAAAAAAGTTGATGATAAAAGCAGATCTACGAGAGGATAAATTGAATCAATCCGCACAGGATGATTTGCAGGCAGTGTGCAATGCGGAAACGATAGAGTGGATGCAGTCTGAGCTTGAAACTGAAGACGGGAAATACATAGTGAATATAGACTTATACTGATTTTTATAGCTTCACTTCCTTTGATATCTATGCTATCATAGTCATTATTGATTGTGAGAGAATAATAATGGGGGATTTATATAATAAAGCCAATGCACCATATCTTATAGCTGGTGCTCTTGCTACTTTGGTATTGCTTGCGTCTGGGACACTTGCTGTTGCCCCTTATGTTAAGTTCTTGTCTTCAGTTGCAGCCTTTAATGTAGCTCTTCCTGTTGCTTTGAGTTTGTCTATACTTTCTATTTTGGTGCTTGCACTTTCATGTAAAATAATTAGTAATAATAAGAAAATAGAGGTTGAGAAAAATAAATTTGCTGAAAAAGAGCAAGAGTTAGAAAGCGTAAAACAACAATCAGAGAGTAGGGTACAAGAGTTAGAAAGTAAAATAGCTCTGGGAGAAAAAGCTAAAGAAGCTGTAAATAAAGAAGTGAAGGAATTAAAAGATCAATTAACTCGAGAAAAGCAAGATTTGGAAAGCGAAATTGCAGGGTTAAATAAGGAAATAGAGCAGTTAAAGAAACAACAAGATGATGCACAGCAAAAATTAGATGATGCTACAAAAGAGTTAAATAATAAAGGTAATCAAATCCGAGAATTAGAGGGTAAGATAGGTGCCCTTGAGTTACATGATGAAAATGTAAGATTGAATGAAAGAGTGGATTCTTTAATGGAGGAATTATCTCAACCTCAAAAAGAAATAGATTCCTTAAAAAGGCAGTTAGATGAATTAAAATATGAAGGAATTTTAGCTCTTTTATTAAAAGAAAGAATAACAGAATTGGAAACATGTTTAGAAAAGAGAAGGAAAAAAGTAGGAGAATTAGCAGTGCAGTTAGAAAAAGACAAAACTTCTTGTTTAAAATCTGAATTAGGGGAAGTAGTAAAAAGAGAAATACGATTGAAAGAAAAGTTAAGTAAAAAAGTGCAAGAAACGATCCAGCTAGCTAAAGATTTAGAACAAAAAGAAAAACTATGCAAGGAATTAGAAGAGGAAAAAACTAAAAATCTTGATAAGATCAGAGAGTTAAAAAAACTTAATGAAAAGTTGCGCGATAATAACAGTCAGTTGAAAAGTAGCGAAAAAGATTTGGATGACGAATGCAGTAAATTAAGAATACGTAATTCTGATTTGGAAAGAAAAGTTAAACGTCTGCAAGCAGTAATTGAGCAGGAAGACGAGCAAAGTCATTCCATTTCTTCAGATATAAGCAGTGAACATTTATCAGAACTTGAAGGAATAGGTGAAAATGAGTCTGTTAATAAACAGTTCCCGAAACCAAAACCACCTTATATATCCACTCCAATAAGATCGCCATGTAAAAAGCTGAATGATGCTTCATGTGATTCTGGATATACCAGTATATGTTCTACCCCGATCAATAGCTAACTAGACATTATAAGTACAATGGTACACTCGATACACAAGGTCTAAGTCATTTTTTAGCTAGCAGGCTGAAAAAGGAAAGTTTGTTGTAGGTGCAGCACTATAATTCCTCCACAGATAAGAGAATTTTAATAAATATATACAAGACTGCTGGAGTTTTGTCCGTGGTGGGAGGGAAGTAATGAGCAATTTGCTTAGTGAGGCTAATGCATTTTATTTTGTAGCTAGTTCCTTAGCTACTCTTACGTTACTTACATCTTTAGCGCTTATTGTAACTTCTAATGTGCCTCTTCCTCTAATTCTTGCTTTAGCTACATTATCTATTTTGGTGCTTGCACTTTCGTATAAAATAATTAGTAATAATAAAAAAATAGAGGTTGAGAGAAATAAATTCGCTCAGAAAGAGCAAGAGTTAGAAAATAAAATAACTCTGGAAAAAGAAGCTGAAGAAGCTGCAAACAAAGAAGTGAAGAATCAATTACATGAATTAACTAGAGAGAAGCAAAATTTAGACAAGAGAGCAAAAAGATTGGATCAGAAAGTAAATGAGTCAGAAGCTGAGAGAGAATCTCTTCTTGAAGAAAAAAAATCTTTAGAGAAAAAATTAGAAACAGCAAAGAATCGTACGTTTGAAATAGACAATGAATTGGACAAAACAAGAAAGGAAATAGGTAAGCTTAATGAGCAGGAAGAGAAATTAAAACTTGAAATCTCATGTTTGAAGAAACAGTTGGAAGAAAGAAGTAGATTTATTGCAAAGCTGAAGATGGAAGTGGATGATAATAAACATTTAGAGCTAGAGAATAAGGGGTTGAATGATAGAATAGAAACGTTACGTGAAGTACAAAAGGCACTACGTGAGAAAAAACATGAACTTAGTGAAAAAGTAGAGGCATTGAATAAGGAAAAAAATAAACTTTCTAAAGAAGTAGAGGAATTACGTGAAGAACAAGAAAGGCTGCATGCAAACTTAGATAAGCTACAATGTAAAATTAAAGAGGTCAACAAAGAAAAGAAAAATTTATCTAAAGAATTAAAAGAGAAATTTGAAGAGTTAGATGAAGCAAATGGTTTAATTAAAAATCAATCTTTTGAGTTAGATGGGATAAGAAAAGATTGTAATAATGAAGTAAAAAGTTTAAGAAATTCACTTTTAGAACGAGACAGTCAAATAGAAGATTTTTTGAAAGAGAAAGAAAAACAAGTGAATTTTGCGCAACTGTTGATAAGATGCGTAACAGACAATATAGAAGAACCAATAAGAAATAATGATGGAAAAGCAATATTAGATACGATTCAAATATTAAAGTCTGCGTTACAAGGAGAAATTGCACGGCTTTTGCCAGACGAAACGCCTTCTTCTTCGCTGGAAGATCTTGGATATGAATCATTATTTGTCAGTCGCTCATCCACCCCGACCAAGTTGCCAAATTCACTATTGACAGAATCTTATGAACGCAGTCAGTTCAATCAGAGTGAAAGTATTTGCAAAACACAACAATGAGTCTTATTATAAGATAAATCATGCAAGATAATGAACCCAATAATATGCGCACTGGATACACAAGACTTAAATAAGGCTATTTCTCTAGCTAATGCTCTGCATGGTAAAGTTGGCATGGTAAAGCTGGGATTAGAATTTTTTGCTGCTCAAGGTCTTTCTGGAGTGCAAGAAGTTGCAAAATGCAATGTACCAATTTTTTTAGATCTGAAATTGCATGACATTCCAAACACTGTAGCCAAAACAGTTGAAGTAATAAAAGTTCTGAACGTTGAAATGTTAACTCTGCACATCAGCGGTGGGACAAAAATGCTTGAAGAAGCGCTAAGTGTAGTGCAAGGCACAAAAATAAAGCTGATTGGAGTGACAGTGCTAACTAGTATGAGCAATGAGGATTTAAACGAGCTTGGAGTAGCAAGAGAGGCAAAATCACAGGTAATTTTGCTTGCAAAGCTTGCAAAAAAGATTGGACTCCATGGAATAGTCTGTTCTGCACTAGAAGCTCAAGAAGTGCGCCGAGAGTGCGGTGAAGACTTTAAAATTATTACTCCAGGAATTCGTATAGATCCAGGTCATGACGACCAAAAAAGAACAGCAACGCCAAAAGAAGCAATAAATTCAGGAGCTGATTATATCGTCATTGGCAGACCCATTACAAAAACTACAAGTAGTGCGGAGCTAATATTGAAATCCATGAAAGAATTTTAATATAATAACTTAATTTATAAAAATACTAACATATTAATTAGGAATAAGCATGAGTAATATCAATAGAATAATACGCGAAGTAATCAAGGAATTCCGCTCAAAATTACCAGATAAGGAAATAGAGGAATATTCTGGCAAATTGAATAAGCTACATATCTACCAGTGCAATAAGCATATAATAGAAAATAAGAAGCTATATCATTATACAATAAATGGGAAAACCCATGCTATGGATCAGCATGGGCATAATTTTGTCAAGAGTTTAGAAGTTATCTTGAGGAATAAGCCACAAATTTCCTTAGAAGAGGTAATTGATTTTATGGAAAAAATAATTAATTTTGGTCTTGATAGTTGTTATGGAGCATTTGAGATGATATTTGAATCTCGCTCTGGTGTTACAATAGATGATGCAGTTAATTTTGTAAAAGATAGCTTATCTAGTAAATTTTATAGATTCCATGGCAGTGGGATTTTCAAAGTAATATTAGAACTTAATCCAGAGAGCTCTCTTGAAGAGATAGAGAAACAATTTAGCAAAGTAGTAGATCCTTACTTTCTTAATGCTTGGAGTCGAGAAAGTGAAAGGGCTTTTGCTAAGATATGTAGGTTATGTAGAGAAGGACATGTGGAGAATATGCAGAAATTTGATTTTAGCAATTTTAATTTAGATCAAGATAGTGCTGGAGCATTAAGAGCACTGTTACAGTATTGTGTTGACGTTTCTAATCAAAAAGCTTTAGGTGATTCACATGAATTGCATAGAGAAGAGATGGAGGGGATATATAAATTTGATGATAATTACGATTTAAATTTAGATAGTGATCATAATGATAGTATCTGGCATTGAAATTATACTACAATAATAAAATAACTGGATAAAAATTATCACCAAAAAAATTCAAAAAAGTGCTTGACATAAAAGAACGAACATTATATAGTGTCATTATCTTTTATTTTACCTCGCTTAATTCAATTACTGGATTAAGCTTACAGTACTAAGCGTGGCACAAAGTGCCACGCTATTTTTCGGTTTACATTTTCAACAGATAAAAAATGATGCCATTTCAGTGCCAAGCACATAACTGTACGAACATTCATTTTTAAAGGTAAATTGCACAACAGATGATGTCATTCCAGTGCTTGAAACTGGAATCCAGAAATTTTGCTTATAACTGAGCTGATGAGCTAAAGGTAGTTGTCTTACGCTAAAACAAACGTTTTTAATTAAGTTGCATAGAAGCTGGATCCCAGTGGGCTTTGTTGCATCGCTACTTATGAAAGGCTAACTATAGTTAGGATTATAAGCAACCTATTGAAAATCTTGTTTTTTTGCAATCAATCTGATCAAATTTAAGAATAGTAATTTGTTATTTATATTAATAAATTTAATTCTATTGAAAATAGCTAAAGCATTGAAATTCTTGAATTTTAGCCAGATTAGTGAGTGGTAGTGAAATTTCTTTTACTCAAATTTAGGTATTCACTGACCGTTCTTGTTATAAATACCAGAATAATAAGCTACTGATATTCCCTATCTTTTTTATCTTTAATCCATCATAGCTAGCGATGCAACAAAGCCATCCCAGTGTCAAGCACTGGGATGACAAGAAAGGGAGCACTGGAATGACATCGTTTACTATGTACCATATTGCAATATTCGTACAACTGTGGGAAACATCTATGGATGCCATTCCTATTACCTTATTTCCATTTTTATTTCATTTTCAAAGGAGGCTATTATGTCACTTACCGATATCGCTCACCGTATCAATGAACTCGCTTCATCATGGGAGCAATTTAAATTAATAAATGATCGCAAACTAAAAGAAATTGAAAGCAAAGGGCGTGCTGATTCTGCAACAATTGAGCAGCTATGCAAGGTAAATAATGCCATTGATAGTTGCAAAGAGCGTTTAGACTTGATCGAAACTGCAGCTCAACGCCCAGAAGTAAATACAGATTTTAGCACAAGCGATAAATATTTTTCTGATTATATCCGCAAGGGAATGGAAAGCGGTTTATCACACAAAACCCTCAGTGGAGATGACAGTGATATCGGGGGATATCTAGTTACTCCGCATATTGTAAAACGCATAAACAAGCGCGTAACTGATTCGTCCCCAATGCGACAAATATGCTCCAGTCAAAGAATCTCTACTGAAACATTGGATTACATTATAGAAGATTTTGACCGCGCCGGTGCAGGTTGGAGCAGTGAAACAGTAGATGATGAGGACGGTGGCAATAAGTCTAAGTATGATTTTGCAAAAGATACGGACACGCCCAAAATCCAAAAGATTTCCGTCACAACTTACGAGTTATATGCTCAACCACAAATATCACAAAAGTTACTCGATGATGCGTTTGTCGATGTTGAGAGTTGGCTGGTGGAAAAGATTGCCGAGACTTTTAGTAAGGAAGAAAGCGAAGCCTTCATTAAGGGTGAGGGCACTTTTCAACCAAAAGGAATTTTAGCTTATGAAAATGGAAACAGTTATAATAAAATAGAGCAAGTTAAAACTGAAAAATTAGATAGTGATTCAATAATGATGTTGTATTACTCTCTGGACGAATATTATTCCAAAAATGCGTCATTTTTGATGAACAGGAGTACGTTGAAGGACATTAGGCTACTAAAAGCTCAAACAGGTCAATATCTCTGGCAACCAAGTTTGTCGCTTAAAGCCCCAGATACCTTAATGGGAATACCAGTATATCAATCTGCCGATATGCCACCAGCGCCAAACAATCAGCTACCAGTAATTGCGATGGCAGATTTCAAACAAGCTTATAAGATTGTAGATAACAGAGGAATGAGAATATTAAGAGACCCTTATACGAATAAACCTTATGTGAGGTTTTTTGTCACTAAGCGTGTCGGCGGAGAGGTTGTAAACACCAGTGCTATTAAATTGTTGAAAGTTGCGAGCAAGTACTAAAAACTTCCGCAGCATCATCTTTATAGCTGATCAAAGCAACACGTCATACCGCGATTCATTCCATAACTGTACGAACATTGTGATTTTGGCCCATCAGGAGGGTGTCATCCCAGTGCTTGACACATATAGCTAAACTGACTTAGATTTACCGACAGTTTGAAAAACAAAAATTCGTCATTCCGCTACTTGTTAGCGGAATCTATGCTGAGATATCGTGGCGGTATGACGTAGGAAAACCTTTCTTGGGTTAGCTATAGTTTGCTATATTATGTGATTTTATTTTTAGCGTTGCTTCTTATATTATGTAATTTATTTTCCATAATATACATTATGTAATTTTCGATACTAATAAAACTATTTCCCAACCTTTCAAACAGCAACTTGTTGAACCTCCAGATTAGCACTTAAGAGAAAGTGTTAAAGTATCTCTTTAAGTATTAAATTATCACTTTAACAGCATTTAAATTTTTAACCTTTAGCTCCAACACGACCCTTTATTTGTCTTTTTTTTTAAAACATTAAGATATTTATCGATTGGGTAAGCTTTTCTACAAATATTCTAATCCAATCATACTCTTTTTGATGTCTTTTTTGGTCTTTTTCAGAGTTATCCACAGTTTTTTTGCTCTCAATTATATATATATTAGTATTTGGAGATCATATTTATTATAGATCTCCAAAGTACTCATAACGCGTAAACTATATATTCCACTGGGTTATCAACCAAGTTATTCACAATGCCGTGAATAACCCTAATATATGCTTAAATAAGAAAATTGGTATTTTGGTGAAAGGCAAGGAAGAAGGGAAAGCCATCTTCTTCCTTGCCTTATACTTTATACTGTCTGAGCAGCACTCGCTACTTTGTTTGAGTCTGGTTCATCTAGTTTATTACTAGGTTCTAATATTGCATATGTAATAACGCCAGCAATGATTCCAACTGCTAGCGCAGCAGCTACAGCAATGCCAACTATAGCTAATACTGATAATTGAGCACCAGCAACACCACATCCAACACCGACTGCTAATCCAGCTATAACACCACAAACACTACCAATTATTATTGCTTTGTTAGTTACTTGCTTAGTTTCTACCTTCGTTTTATTATTAAAATCTTCGACAAGATCCTTGACATAATCCTTGATAAAACCCTTAATTTCACCTCGTGTAAGTAGTTCGCCATCTTCCATTTTATTATCAAAACTTTCAACATAATCTTTGAGACAATCCTTGATAAGACCTTTAATTTCATCTTGCGTAAGTAGCTTGTCGTCTTTTATTTTATTATCAAAATCTTCGACATAATCCTTGATATAATTCTTGATAAGACCCTTAACTTCATCTCGCGTAAGTGGTTCGCCGTATTTCGCTTCATTATCAAAAGCTTTGGCAAAATCACTGGTAAAATCTTCGATAAAACACTTAACTTTATTAAGTTCATCTTGTGTAAATTGCTTGCTTTTTATTTTACTATGAAAACTTTGAATAAAATTCATAACTTCATCATAAAATAACAGCGTATAAAAATACTGTCGTCCTTCTGTTAAACTAAACATATAATTATCTCCATAAGTACTTAACTCAAGTATTACATATTTTATGTAAAAAATCAAATACAAAAAGTCTTATCAGTACTAATCACACACATTCAAACAAGAAAAAGGGGCTTTTGCTCGAACAGAAACGGCATTTACAGCGTCGTTCTTTAACACCGCATGATTATACATATCTTCAGGGCAAGATATCCCAAGGCGATTTTTTTCAGGAAACCAGATGATAAATTCACTTAAAACATCAGCTATATCATCTGTGTATTCAGTTTCAGTATGTATTTTTTCAAATTCATCAAATATCAAATAATGAAAATTTTGTTCCGCTTTCTCAAGAAAGATGTGACCTTGCTCTACAAACTGACTACAAGACTGAAATACTTCCATCTTTGATCTGGTTCTTCTTGAGCCTAAAATTAAAGTACTGGGTAACAGCGTTCGTAAATCCGCTATAACTTTAAAACCTATACCATGTTCTTCCACTACTATGGCATGTAATCTCTGTTCATACTTTCTCAAAAATTCATGGATATCATGTTCAATCGTAGCAGGATCGAGCTTTGCTGCCAGTAAGTCTACCCATACTCCGCACCGTTTTGGTTCATATGAAAATTCACTCTTCATAAAAAACGGCTGAAATACTCCCACTGCCGTTCTATCTAGTGTTTTTATTGAACCGCTATTTAGATCTATAAATGCTACCAGATCTTTTTCACCAATTCTTTTATAAGCAAAATCAATCTTCTTAAAATATTTCTCATTAAATATTCGCCATTTTGGCTCTGGTAGATCCTGCATATATTGCGACTGATAAACATAAGGTTCCGCTTTTTCCTTGATCCTAAGTTCCTGCATTGGCAGTCTGTTTTCATCAATACTCGTGCCATCTTCAAGTACTGCAGGGATTATGATCTTCTCAAACTGTCGCTCTGATTTTTTTTCTAAATAACCAAATATGTCATAAACACTGATCCTTTGACCAATCACTAAAAACGGCGTATCAGCAGTATTACGCCTTGAAGTTATGCATTGCTCAAACTTCTGACAGGCACTGATCAGCGACACTCGACTATAAGCGCAGCTTGCATCATGTAAATCATCAAGGATAATGCAGCCACCATACTTTCGACCTTCATCAAAATCAAGAGAACTATCCCCAGCTCCTGTACCTGTGACGTGCCCTGATATTGAAAAACCATTAACAAAACCACCTTCTTTCGTTCTAATTACTCGCGTACTTCTGCGACCAACTCTCTTTAAATGTGGAAAAACTTGACGGTAAAATGAAGACTCAAGTACAATATGTAGTTCATTGATTTTTTCACGCATCAAATCCCTCTGATGAGTGATGTACATAAACTTTGCCCTTGGATTATTACCGAGGGCAAACGCTACATGAAATATAAAACCCAGGGTTGTCTTGGCACACCTTGGTGGTATATTCCACCATTGACTGTGTGCTTTTTCAAACACCAAGCGATTAATGCTGCTAAAGAGCATCCACAGATAGTTTTTACTGCCATCCTCTCTCTTTAAATTTAATCTGATATTAAATACTCGTAGCATGCCTTGAAACGCAAAGAAGCCAAAGTCTTTGCGGCATAAATCTAGGTCTCTTTGTTCCAAAAGTCCCATCCATACAAAGATAAATTCTCTTTTATCACTACTACAAGTATAAAAAAATAAATTGGACCCTGTATCCATATACTGGATTGTAAAAGCAAACTAAACGCGATAACAAAGCCTATACCTAACGCTCCCCAAATTACTCCAACAATTGCTAAAGACAGTAGAGAAAAAATTACACCCCGCATAGATTCAGAGCAGCCACAAAAAAAACCCACCATGAAAATAAAGAATAAAAACATTATTTTACTTCATTAATATATTAACATTATATTGTATATAACATAAAAAATCAAGTGTCTTGAATTTTCCAACGTTTTACATATAATGCCCTTCACATAAATAGCATATTGTGTTTAGCAACTTTAGGGTTGCTAAACTAAATTCCTACCTATACCCTGACCAAGTCCACCCAGCATTTGATTCATAGCTGCCCAACGATCATTTAAAGATTTTCCGTAAGAAGTGTAACCACCACCTAGATTTTGACCAATTTGTGCACCAAGACCATGCACCCCGATAAGACTTTGCAGTCCTCCTAAAGATGAGCCGATAAAATCATTCAAGCCTTTGGATGCAAGTTCAGAGTTTAAACTTGCAACTTTAGATAAACCATAGCTTGATTGATCAAGACCACTTGCTCTTAATTGGTTGCCAAGTCCTGTATTCATCTGATTGCTAATAAACTGCTGGTAAGGATTACCTTGATATTGCGACGCTATTTCATTGATAAATCCTCCTGGACCTCCCTTTCCAAGTCCTCCAAGACTATCCATGAATTTGTTGTATCGATTATATAATCCTTCTTGTATTCCAATATTCTTTTCAAATTGGCGATTAGCGTTAGAACTACCAAAAAGCCAATCAAATAAATCTCCAAACATTATTCCTCCCTTTTTAAACTAGCAAACAACCCAGCTATGCCATCTGTCATATGGTCGTTCATCCCAGAAACATCAAGCATTTTCTTAATACGTTCCTTAACAATTTCTTTACGGGCTGTACCAAAATGTTTCTTTTTCAATGAACCACCAAAATAGCGTTTAACTTCACCTTGCCAATGTACACAAAATAAACTTTCTGCCATTATCTGTAGTTTCTTGTAATATGACATGTGGCTACCCCGAATATATCTTTGCTTAAAGAAATAGCTATTATCCTCCAACAATACTAAATTTATACCTTTATTCTCATATAATAAAGCATCAATAATACCTTTATATTCGCTACTTATCTGACGTAATGTCGGTGGATTAAACCGCCATTTTTCGACGTTTAAGACATAGCTACCACAATAAAGTGTATTATCCTTCACATAAGCAAAACCGACACTTTTGCCAAGATCAATGCTTAAAACATTTTCAGGGAGTTTTTTTGGACATGGAAATTTTCGTATTTTAAGCTCCATTGCTGCTCTTCTCCTTTAGCATTTTTTCTTCATGAGCATTACGCATCTGCTCCCGCAAAACAGCTAACTGCTCAGCTATTAAGTCAACTTTGGCTTTCAGTTCTGCAGCTTCTTTTTTTGTTTGAATCTCAAGTAATTTAATCTCCTGTTCTGTTGGCTGCTGTGCTTGCTGTGCAGCTTGTGCTTGCTGCTGCTGACCAATACTCAGCACTTTATCACGTAAAATCTTACTGCTCACTGTGTCTTGATTTAGGAGCATTTCTGCCAGAAGTTCAATACTTATTTGCTGATCATTACCACCAAGATATTGCATGACATTCAGCATCAGCTCATTATCCTTCTCACGTTGTTTTTCTAAAGATTCACTGATTTTAATTTTCACATTTGTTTGTCTACTAAAATTAATTAAAATTTCTAAAGTTTCATCATCTTGTGCTAATTGATACGGCAAAAGGGAAAGCAGGACATTTCCTACTTGATTAAGCGTAATTTGATGGGCAAAATAGTACGAAGTGACGCTACCTTCATTTTCTTTGAGCTTATCCCTCAAAGCAGCAGCAGATGAATATTTGCTGTCCTTCACGATGTTGGTAGTGTCACTCCAAATTTGCGACAACAGACTCAAAGCTTGTTGCATCAGTATTGCGAGGTTTGGGTCAGAACCAGTTGGCGGTATAACAATAGGCTGCATACCATCTACCGGCGCATATTCCAGTAACAGTTCACGAGGATCAGCAAAACGCTGAGCCTTATCATTGCTAACACTTGCTTGTGGCATTAAAAAGCGGTTATGAAAGTATTTGGCACCGTAATTTATCATCGCTATGCAATGATTATAGGTTTTCTGTGCATAATGACACATAACACCCAGCGGTCTTGTTACCTCATGATTATCAATATAATGAGAGCAGCCACCATGAAATACCAGTGGTAAATGTCTGTGACCATACAATTCCTTAGTTTCAAGAATCTCTTCATTCGTAAAGCGATAAAAAGTTATGCCACCATCTTTTTTTAAATACAAATCAGTAACTTCAATATAAGGAACAGTATCTTTATCTTTAAATTCCAGCTTTGCAATTTTAGCAGGGGAAAAACCCATTTTTTCCAAGCTAGTTTTATATAAGCGATGAATAATACCACAGTAACGGCCATCACCCTTATGCGGCTCATTACTATGTGGATCGAAGAAGAAACTTTCAGTACCGTTTATTGCCCTGATTTTAAAGGTCAATTCATCATCTTCAATATCTTCATTATTGTAACCAAAACCAACATAAAGCGCAGAATACCCGCCTATTATTGCTTCTTTTAATGCTTTACTATATTCAACATAGTGATCTTGACTAAAGATCAGATCCGTGATATGATTATGCATTAATTGCATAATCTCCGGATCTTTGCTCTCGCCATTGACTTTAAGCTCTAAGTCATACCTTTTGCCGCGTACAGTGTTTAAAATCTTCTCAGCCATCGCAAATGTGACGTTGAAAACTATTGGTTCTGCACCAATATTCAGCAGCTCTCGCTGTTCATTTTCAGTATATTGCTGCCCCATGATCACGAACTTATGCTGCCGCCGTGCCTGCTCGACATTTTGGCTCCAATAATCAAACCAACTATTTCGCAGTCTTGTTAAGTACTCTAGCTTAGTCATTTCCTTTTACTTGCCCACGAAGTGCCACTTTACCACCACTCATCGCTGCTTTTTTAAGCATTTCTAAAATGAAACCACTTTGTTCTTCAATAATCTTGCCTTGCAAAGCAGATAGTAGTTCTCGTGTTACTGGATCTTTGGCAGAACCAAAAGAATACTGGGCAAATAATTTGGCAATTTTCCCATCTGCAAATCCATTGAGACCTATTTGTGCTAAGACTTCTTTCATAGCTCCTCCAGACAAATGACCGAACCATCCTGTTTTATTAGCAAACTCTGTCAATTTTTCTGAAGCAACAGGTGCTATAAACTTATTTCTAATAGCGTTAGCATTTTCTAACAAAAAACCTCTAATTACTTGGTCCTTAGTAAAGACTCCGTTGTCAATAGCAATCTTTTCAGGTAAGTCACCAAATATTTCAGCTACTTTTCTAACGTTCCCTTTCTCTAAGGCACTACTCGCACCGCTTAGTAGCCCCATTGTTTTACTGACATTGGCACGCAGCGGTAAAAAGTTTTCTTCTAGTTTGCTTACAACATCTCTGATCTGATTTTCTGGTACATTATATTTTTTGGCTAAATTTCGAGAAGATTCTCTGAGTCCTGATAATATATCAGCAAATTCTTTGGATGTATAATTTCCACCTTTACTAGAAAACTTCTTTGCTAAATCCTTAGCAATAATTCTTTGAAAAGGATTGCTAGTTTCCTTAGTAGCACTCTTTAAGAACTTTCCTACATCATTTACTTTAATATCTGGTACGTCTTTTATTGCAGTATCAAAACCACGACTAACTACATTGCGTACAGGTTCTCTACCCTGTTTAAACAGACCTGTTACTGCTTTTCCACCTTTAACATTACCCAGCCCATGAGCTGCGAGAATCAAAGCTGCATCTTCTTTTGTATCAGTAAACGCATTAGAGAGCGCATTTGGATCACCTGCTATTCCTCTTTCAGCAGCAGTTCCAGCATATGCTCCCACCAAACCTCCAAGACTGCCTCCTATAAACATCCCAATAGGTCCTAAAGGTGCCCCAAGCGCAGCTCCTATTGCAACAGCCGGAATATCCGCTATCATCTGTAACCCCAGTTCTCGAAAAAAGTTTTTCTTTATCTCCGGTGGTTCATCAATCATCTCAGGATTACCTGAAAACTTAATTAAAGCATCAAGTTCATCATCACTTAAGCCTTCAATCTGACTATCAAGTTTTCTCGTAGCTTCTTCCTTTACGGTTGCCTGTATCTGTGGATCTTGCATTAGCTGACCAAGCTGTGTCTCATTTAGCCCTCTAATTTTCTTTTGAATATCCCCAGCTCGAGCATCAAGTTTTTCCTTTGTTTCACCAAAAAACTTTTTCCAACTCTCGGCTGAGAGTTTATTGACGTTAAACTTTTCTTTGAAAGACTTCACTGAATATTCATTCATCGGCAAACCCTCTATCTGCATAATTGCTGGCAAAAGTTCACCTTCTAAGTAGCGGGCAAATTCATTGCGAGCATCAACTTTATCTTTACCTCTAAAAAGATCCATAACTGAATTAATTTTATCACCATGGAGCAGTCTGGAAAATCTAGAATCAGGCAAAGCACCTTCTGCAGCACTCAGCTTCTCATGAGCTAAATCTATCGCTCTTTGATATCTTGGTACATTTGAAATGTACTCTTTTTCACCAGGCAGCAGCTCCTGAGCTTTAAGTTGCTGTTCCATGTATTGCTTTTGGAATTCCTCAAAGCGTTTCCGCTCCAAAAGTCTTTGCTCATATTTACCCTCGAGCGCTCCTTTACCAAGACCACTAAGTAACCCTAACATCTTCCACTACCTTCAAAGTCTCCCCTATACTCATCAACAATGCCATCGACCATTTCTTGGCTTCTTGATAAGTTGTTATCACTTTTTAACTTATACTGAGCAAAGACTAGATGCTTCAGCTCACCACCATCAATCTCACCACAAAGTCCTAAGCCTAATTTAAGTATTAAAGCATTTTCTAAATGCCTCATTTTCTGTTCTTTATCAGCAGAGTTAATTATATTTTGCAGCTCTTTATTGATTGCCTCACGTATAAGGCCTTTCGTGCTTTTTTGATTCTCTGTTTCCATTTTCTCCCCTCTTTAAATATTCTGCCCACAAAATGTTCAAACGCTTAGTTGCTTCTGCAAAATACGTATCGTAATTATCCTCCGCCACAATACCTTTAGGTGCTAATAAATCTAAATTAAATTCTTTCCTTTCCATAAATACCTTTCAATAAAAAATTAAACTTGTAACTGTTGTATCTTTTAAATTCGAACTTAAAACGTACAACTCCACCATTAATGCCAAAAAGATTATAATTAAGCTTGATGATTTTTTCTCTACTATCTTCAAGTTCAGTGCCAAGAATTGTTAATCGATAATCCGGCTCAACAGAAAAATCCCTCTTATAAGAAATAAACATATCAATAAACATGCCTCCTTCCTTGGAATTTAGCTGCTCACTGATCGTATTTTCATAGAAGTATAAAAACGTTAGCTGTTCGGTAACATAAGGCTTATACGATGGAAAATAATCTGTTATTATTATCCCATCAAAAGTAAAAACATTATCAACATCTGGCTCTAATAATCCGCTAGCCTCGCAAACTGTGATATCAGAGCTACCATCGTTAACAAGCAGATTATAAACTTTATGCTTAACATTGATGTGATAATTGGCAGAAAAACTATTCTGGTTTTTAAGCAGTGTCCAAATACCTAAATTCAAATGCAGACAGAAAGCAACGTTCGGATAATATTTGTTATTTAAATCACCATTAGGCAAATTAAAAAACAATACATAATAAGTATTGTTGTTATAACTGAACATGCTACTGACCGCATGGTCACTTAAATCGATACTGCTTCTCTCTGGTCGAAAATAATCGAAAAGAGGAGCATTATCGAGTATTTTCATTTCTTGACCATCAAAACGAATGACTACAAATTTGCCATCGATTAAATGAAATGCACCAATTAGATAATTGCCATCATTTTCTAAAGTACGTTTGCTTATTAGCTTATAGGGAAAACTTAGTTCTCGTCTTTTAGTAAGTGGAAATAATCCATCACTGCTTGGTTGTCCGTACCATACTTCCATTCCATTCTGGGTAAAGATACAGAGATTATTATTGATTACACCAAGTCCTACACCTTTGCCAGCATATGAAATAATGGTAAATGCTTCCCACTTTTTAAATTCAGCAAAATCACTAGTATAGAACACTTCTCCTTTGCTGCCACTTAGCAGGTAGAGAGTTGAGTTCATAACCTCAAAATCTACAATATCCTTTGGCTTTATATCGCCTTTTGAGATATCAATTTCAGTAAAGGTATCATCTACGAGCTTATAAAGTTTGCCCGATATCAACCAAAATTTATAGTTATTACAATTGCACATAGAAGGACGATCGTCCCTAGAGACACTCGCCAAAGTAAATATTGATTTATATTTACTTTTCGGTAGATCAATTTTATAAATTGTCAGTAAAAAAGTAGCACTCACCTTAGCTAAATAAATTGTATCGTCATTACCGTAGTAAAAGCCAACGATGACATCGCCAATTGCAAAAGGAATGTCAAAAAGTGGAAACAGTGGTGGTCGCAGCCGCAAACCTTCAGGGCTAGCCAAAAAGTTCATTACTGTAAAATCATCAATACAGTGACCATATTTAATGTCTCTAAGTAGTGGAATTTCAAAAGAATTCATTGTCTATCCAAATAGTTTCCTTAATACTTTGACTTCCTACACTGTGACCAGCACAAAGCCTATTTCTTATTTCATGATACTGTTCATTAAAACCCTGTGGCAGCGGAGTATTTAGCCGTACTGATAATTTAAAAGCTGTAGAATATTTCAAAAATTCTCGTTTTAATCCATCAAGACCAACTGGCACGTCCATTCCCGTTTTCTCACAAGACACAATTCCAGCCTCTTTAAAGTAAATTACATATTTTTTAGATGATTTCACAGCCGGCAAAATTTTAATTTCACGACAAGTATCACGTGTGAGTAACATGTAAGATGGTAACCATGGCATCCGTAGCGACTGTGTATAGCGTAAGTTACATGCACCATAGTGATCTATTAAATCCATGACATAGAAATTCTTGTAGTGGGTTAGATTGACATCAAAAGCTGGTTTTCTCTTGTTACAACCATCAAACAAATAGCCACCACCAACTGTTTGACCGGGCTCTAATTCAAACTCCCGGACAACGTCAGAGCCCAGCCAATAGTAATTTTCATGCAACTGATCAAAAGCTTCCCAAAAAAGCCTCTTAACTAAATCGAGCGTACCGTAATGCTCAGAAGCATCACGGCGCGAGTTAATCCCCAGCATTCCTTGTATTTCCACAAGTAAATTGGAGAAACTATCATCATAAGTCTTTATCTCATTCATCTTTCTTTTCCTTATCATCCTTCTTATCATCTTTTTTATCGTCTTTCTTATCAGCAGTAGAAAGATTTTTGATCGTCTTAATATAAGTTTCTGGTTTTGGTGATTTCGGTGGTAATATCAAAGTTCCAACAAAAAACGGAAAGAAATCTGAATACATGTAAGCCATTAGTTCACCATATTCATATGGGGTATTCATGAGTACATATTGGCTGTCTACCAAAAACGACATTGCATTATTTCTTGTCGGTCCAAAAGCAGCATTTGGAGCAGATATTTCCTTGTAAAGATATTTGTTAGTTGAAGGTGCAGGCACTGGTCCAATCTTAAATATTGAAGCCGGTTGCCACCAGAAGAATGCTTTACAGTGATTTCCGACAACTTTTCCTTTAGCGCCTATTAAATACTCTTTCTCCGGAACATCAACACCATAGGTGATACCTGGTGACACCTGTACAGTAGCATTCGTGCTATCCTTCATTACAGTGAATGCTATTGGCACTCCTGATGGTATTTCATCCCTATCTCGTGCTAGCCACTCTTTGCCCTCTAGTTGAATGATATCTCCTTTTTTAAAGACAGGATTGAAACGATTATCTACCTCTATGTCTACTGACCCAGAAAAACCAAAAGTCACAGTCATAGAACAATATTCATCCATCTCTTTAACAATTTCTTTTATTGTTAACTTGTCTTTAGATGCCGGACCTGCCTTATGAAAATAAGTTGACGTATCGATATAAATATCAGCACAATCAAATGTCAGTGGTGATAGCATGTTTTTAGTGTCGCTAAGAAACATATCGCTTTTCGGCGCTTGCGTGTAATTTAATCCTGATTTCGTACGCAAAACTCCAATTGCAGAGTTTGGCATTGAACCTACAAGTCTTGAAGTTCTAAGTACACCACCATTAACACGAATCATATAATCGATAAGTGTACGTACCTCTCCTTCTATGCAGTCATACATACTATCTTCAGTAGAGCCAGCGCAGATAAACCCACGTGATGCTATCGTCTTAAATTGATAATCATTTATTGACCTAATCACCTGCATTAATAATTCCTGATAAACGCGCTCACCGCGCTCCATGAATGATGTTAAACTGGTTGGTACATTGCTAGGGAACTGATCGCGGTTAAATAAAAATTTGACGTCATCGACAAAAATTTCAGCCAAGCCAGAAACTCTCTTATAGTCAATTCTCATAGTTTTTTGCTTA
Organism: Wolbachia endosymbiont (group A) of Philonthus cognatus; assembly: GCF_947251755.1. Taxonomy (NCBI): domain Bacteria; kingdom Pseudomonadati; phylum Pseudomonadota; class Alphaproteobacteria; order Rickettsiales; family Anaplasmataceae; genus Wolbachia; species Wolbachia endosymbiont (group A) of Philonthus cognatus. The sequence goes on along the minus strand of NZ_OX366388.1, from coordinate 644,961 downwards.
ACTTTGTGAATTTTCAAGTCATCATGATGTGTAAGAAATTCCAAATCATCGATTAACCCTCCTGCTGTAGGAATAAAAGGAGGCTGGACTAAAAAATGATCCTGTCCAGGATAGCGATTTGGAATATCATTAGCACCAGGGCCAGTATAAGCTAAGAGTGGACTTGAAAACAAAACAGTTTCAATCAGCCTTTGCGACAATAATGTTGTTCTGTAATATGTTGCACTTGTCTTAATAGTCATCAATATCCCCTAGTTCTGAAATAATCTTGTACTTGTTTAAATTCTGCTTCGAAGTCACTCGGAACATCGCTGTATTGATAATTGGTCGGTATCGCAGTTGCCTTATTACTTCGATACAGTCCCTGTTTCAATCCACCAACTTCTTCTTTAAATTTAGACAGTGGCTTATTGCGCAGTTCCTGAGCTAATTGATCGTCTTTTGCAATATCAGCTAGTTTTTTAACAAAAGAAGTTTTGTTCTTTCCTTTTGCTATCTGCTCATTAATATAACGAACTTTACTTACAGTGAGCGTATCACAAAAATCTTGTAGATCCTGATAGTCTTCACCACTTAGAACTTTTTCAGCAAATTTCTCATTAGCCTTTACCAGCTCTAAAACTTTACGATCATCATCACCAAGCGTATACCCTTTGGCTATCGCCTCATCGATGATATTTTTCGTTTTTTCTAAAGTTTCTTCATAAAAATGATCGATTTCAGCATTTTTTTCACTGATTTCAATATCGATTTCATCGATTTTACTGTTTTGTTCAATCATGTTTTTTCTCCTATTTTTAAATTTATTTCATGTTAGTACCTTATGTAGTAATCGTAAGTTTTGTCAGTGATCTTAGGGATAATGAACATAGTTGTTCCTTTATCATTAACATCACTGGCAATCATGTCTGCAAGCTGTTCTGTAGTCGTATTTTTTGTTACTTTGATTTCTTTGAATTCCTTAGCAGTAACATCAGTTGGTGCTTTCCCCTCACCATCAATACTCCACCATATTAACGTATCAAAATTGTTACCAGTTTTAACATTATTGTACGTTTTAAGACCTATCCAATCTCCTGCTTTCACTTCTTTGAACTTGAGGACATATAAACACCGTTGTGTAAACAAAGCTTTATGCTGTATAGCATAGGTTATCACTGAATTTCTATCAGCAAACAGTACGTTAGGTGTTCCTGGCATTCTCTCGTCCGTTGGTGGTCGTCTGTAAACAGTGTGAGGACCCCATGATTTTATCAATGGGGCTCTAGATTCACCTTCACGGAAAGCATAAAGTCGAATCTCATATGGCTCAAAGGAAGAAATAAGGTATGAACCACATGTTCGAGACATCGACTCTACAAACCATGGTGAAAACATAAAGTAATTTTGCGAATTACTATCACGAAACTTATCCTTCTCATAATAAGCTTTTTGGAGAAAAGTCGGACTAGTAGTTGATGCAATTATAGGAAAACCTATATCATAAACTCTCTTACTAAAAGTAACTGGATTAAAGAGAGAACGTAGACCAGAAGGATATTCAGATTCCCGATAATCAAGATTTATTGTTAGATAAAAATATCCTTCCTTAACAGAGTAATTTGCTTTAGTTTTTTTAGTTACTTCATCAATACCCTTCTTATATGGTACAGAATCATACGTATAGCTATAAATTAAGTTCGATAAACTCTTAGTCTTAAAATAACCAGGAAAATCAGTATCAGAACCTCCAAACTTTATCCATTGTGGGTATTTATTAGACACAATAAACTCTCTGTTTAGATAATCAGTAGTAATATCAAACGAATGACAACAAACGGTAAGATCTATGCTACTTGCTGCTGCAACATATTGAAAATTGTAATCAACAGCTTGGTTAGCATAAAATGTAGTTTCTAGCCACAGATGACCAATATCATCACCTTCAGGCTTTGGATTTACTACTCCTTTTCCTTCAAACTTAACTTTAACCTTATTATCCGCAACAAACTTCTTAATATACTTACTTGATATTGCATTAAACCAATTTGGTACGTCTTCAGTTTTAAGCATATCAAATGTAACTGGAGCATAATCTAGCTTTTCGTATAGTCTCTTGTATTCAATGCCTATTGGACTAATCTCTCTTGAATCAAGTGTACGACCATCGCACTTTATTAAATTTATCTCTTTTTCATTGACTTTTGCACCTTTTGGATAGCGAACTATTTCACCAACATTATCTGCAAATTTTAAACCACCAATTGTAAAAATTAGCCCATTGTAACTGTTATCAATGCTATATTTAGTTGCTGGAAATGAAGAAAATAATAAATCAGATTTTGCCAAATCAGAGTTTTGCACTGGATATTTAAAATCAATAACCGATACCGGCGATGAAACTTCTGCACAATAAAAATTCGTTGCTTTAAAACTAAATACTTGATTTACCGGCAGTGAAAACTGCAACAACAAATTTTGATCATCGCCAATATCTGGAGGTATTATCACTTCAGGTAAAGCAAAACTAGTGAAGTAAACTTTTGGAGTATCAGAATCAATTGTATATTTATCAATTGGTATAACTTGTGGCGCTGCTGATGATTTCGAACCAAAATTGCGAATTACCGACACAGTAACCGGTATATCATCACCACTCTTCCAAGCATAGAACTTTAGCTGAACGCTAGTATTGGCGCCCCACAGCACATTAGAACTTTTAAATGCTATAATTTTTTGCAACGGTGGTGCTATCTCGCTAAATTTTTCGCAAATAACGTTCAAATAAAAACGAGGATTGCCTTCACTGATCTTTTCAGCTTCATTGATTTCTTTGATGAAAATCCTATCTACATCAGTTCTATCCTGTGAGTCGGCATAAGGTCTTAAAAACTGCCATGAAAGCCCAGCAATTGGCAGTTGCGAAAAGTTAGGCAAAACATAACCAGCCCCCTGCCCTCTATCATCAATTTGCAGACCAATATTGAACTGACCATCAATAAATAAGTTATCAGAAAGCACTGCAGTAACCGGATCAGCTCTCTGCTGCTCTTGAAAATATGGCAAATCCTGAAAGATGAGTTCTGGAGCTACAGCATTACCGTAACGGCACTTCAGTTCTACGGTGTAACGATCTTCAGGATCATCAACATCAACAAAGTAGTATAACTTATGAGGTAAAGCACCGTTTTCATCAAGCTGAAGCGGATTTGGTGCTGGTACAACGTTTCCTTCTTGATTTTTATAGTAGGCGTGGCGTAAAGTAGTTGGACTTCTTTTATCATAAAAATACATCCAGTATCCCGCTGCCGGCATACCTTCCTTATTCTTGATGATATCTTGCAATACTATGCTTAGTATTAACCTTTGTGTCATTTCTCCCTAACATCAACAAAGACCAGTTCTAGTATATGCCAAATTATTAATAGTTTATTAACACAGGTGCACAAAATTCTTTTTACATATCAGCAACTTTCTTTATTGAAAAATTCAGAAAAATGTTGTAAAATGATTACAGTGGTAGAATTCGGTAAAACATATGGCAAACTTAAGCACTAACATAGCTCTCAGTAAAGAAATTTTGCAGAATCTTACTAAGTTATCTGAACTTACTAAGCAGCCTGCTCAAGAATTAGCAGAGAAACTACTCGGAGAAGCAATTGAACTTGAAATGGACGACTTTTTATTATCTGTGGTTGCTGATCAATATGATATTGAAAGTGCAAAAAAGACCAGAAGTGAGGATGTAGATTGGAATACACTATTATCTTCCTAGACAATGTTCTTGAGAAAGATCTTCCAGATCTTCCGAAAACAGTAAGATTAAGGGTTATAAATGCAATAAATGAGCGGCTTAAAGTTGATCCTGTGAATCTTGGTGAACCTTTACACTATAGCCTTAAAGGGTTTAGAAGGCTAAGAGTTGGCGATTACCGTGTTGTATACCATGTAAACACTGTAAAACATGAAGTAACCATAGTTACATTAGGACATAGAGAGACTATTTACGAAAAGACTTTGAAGATAATCAATAAATATATTTTTCAATAAATTTTAATCTTCCTTTTTTATCAAGTTACATAAGTAAATTATACAGAAAACTATAAAGACTGTATATATTTTTATACACCACTCCTTCCTGATCCATTCTCTACCTTAGGTGGCTTCGCTCAGCTCAAAGAAAGTTCATTTTTTTGGTTACCCCCCTATAAATTATATATTATATATATTATTATATATATAATATATAATTAGGGGAGAGGCGACGAAAACAAGATTTAGAGTTTGAGGAGCCTCCGGTTCAAGGTAGAGAATGGATCAGGAAGGAGTGGTCAGGGTCGACCAAATGCCACATGTTGATGAAGACATCAAACCAATTATTGATTATTTTGAAGCTTATAAAAGCTACATCGATAAACTACTTGCAAACAACAATGAAATAGAAGGAATAACAACAGGAATACCTAGGCTTGATACTATAACTGGTGGCTTAAAAGAAGGAGAATTAACAGTGCTTGCAGCACGTACTTCAATTGGCAAGACTTCAATAGCACTACATATGGCTCTGCAAGCTGCAAAATTGCTGAAAAATCAAGAATATATCTGCTTTTTCTCACTTGAAATGTCAGCAAATCAGTTAATCAATAGAATGATCAGTATTGAAGTAAATGAGACAATAAACAATATTATCAAGAAACAAGATACAGAACTTCTACATCAAGGAATAAATCAAATAGTTTTTTTAAATATTCTTATCGATAACTCAGGAAATATGGATTTAAATACCCTAAAGAAAAAAATCTCATCAATTTGTAGAAAATATCAAATGAAATGCATATACATTGACTACTTACAGCTACTTAGAGGATCAAGAATAACCGAAAATAGAACTCTTGAAGTAACAGAAATCAGTAGAACTTTAAAAAATATAGCAAAAGACTTTAATGTTCCTATTGTAGCATTATCACAAATAAGTCGTAAGGTAGAAGACAGACAAAATAAAAGACCACAACTGGCAGACCTACGCGAATCAGGAAGTATTGAACAAGATGCTGATCTAGTGTTATTACTCTACAGAGAAAATTATTACAAGGCTGATTCTAATAACGACTTAGAGATAAATGTTGCAAAAAACCGTAGTGGATCAACCGGAAAGGTTACAGTGCCATATCAAGTAAATACAGGGAGAATATTAAGTTGAAAGATCGCGGAAAATAGTGTATAATATTAATGGTTTTTAAGTGGATTTCTTATGGTTTTATCAAAGTTTTTAGATCCAAAAAACAATTACGCGTTCAAGCGTATCTTTGGTACTGAGAAGAATAAAGACATTCTTGTTCACCTTCTCAATGATATTCTAGGTCTCACTGGTGAAGCTAAAATAAAGGACGTGAAGTTCTTAAATCCTATTCTAAACCCCGATATTGCCTCTCAAAAGGAGAGTATTGTCGATGTACTCTGCAGAGATTCTAAAGGTATTCAAACAATTGTTGAGATGCAGGTCGCCAGAACTACTGGCTTCGAAAAACGTGCACAGTACTATGCTGCTGGAGCTTATTTTAGCCAAGCCGACGTAGGTGGTAAATATCAGGACCTAAAAGAAGTTATCTTCATTGCTATCACTGACTTCGTTCTATTTCCTGAGGAGTCTGAACATGTTTCCACTCATCACATACTTAATACAAAAACCTATAGACATTACTTAAAAGATTTTAAATTTGTCTTTATTGAATTGCCAAAGTTTACAAAAACAAAAGAGGATCAATTAGAAAATATATTCGAAAAATGGTGTTACTTTTTTAAGTATGCAAATGAGACTAGTGAAGAGGATCTACAAAAAATAGTAGGGAGCGATGAGGTTATTGGCAGGGCTTATAATGAGCTTGTTGGATATAATTGGACTAAGGAAGAACGTGCTATATACTATGATGATAAGAAACGTGAGGATGACAATTTTTCCTGCATCATGCAAAGTAGAATCGAAGGAAAAATTGAAGGAAAAATTGAAGGAAAAATTGAAGTGGCAGAAAACCTACTTAAAGCTGGCATATCTGTCGACTTAATAGCTGAATCCACCGGTCTTCCAATCGACGAGATCGAAAAACTAAGGTCAACATTACTAAATTGAAATCACTAACTCTCAGAAAAGTTCGTGTAAAACGTAAAATTATGCTTTACATAGCATAAGGTTTGTAGTAAACCTATCGTAGAGGAACCTCACTATGGGTTAAAATTGCTAATTTTAGAGAGAATTGTGTAAAGTGTAAACTTACACTTTACACAACGAGAAAAACTTTGTAGTATTTTTTTTTCGACGAAAAGTACTACTACCGTATGAGTATAGTTTCTAATAGAAAAGAAAGTCAAGCAAAAAAAGGCAAGGAAACTTCTTTTTACTGTAAATTCCATAACTTTCACGTGCGTGGCAGCTCTCACGTAATTAATACCAATAGCAAACATGTCAAGGTACAAATCAACTCTAGAAGAAGAATAAAAGCGCGAGAAAAGTCAATTGAGCTCAAGCTTCCAGTTAGAACTTTTGATGATGAAACTCGCCTTACTTCTCGTGAGTTGCTGCAAGTTATTAAAAACAAGGAAGTAAAGGAGTTTAAGAATGGTATCTCTGCCCAATTAAAAGGACATAGCACCTATGTTTCAGAACCTTTTAATCCGTATAAAGCAAAGAAAATTTATGCCAACCAAGCACAAAAAGAAGCGGCAGAATATTTTATGGAGCTAATGACCGATAAATTTTACAGTTTTAAAAGGTCAAAAATTACGGACTTAGTTCCTATCAGAGAAAATGTTATAAGAAAAGTTTTTGAAAAGTTCCAAGATCACCCTGAAATTAAGGCAATAATGGTCTATATCAGAAACCTATGGGTAACTTACGATAAGCATTTATATAGTCTTGAAGGTATGAAAGAACAGGTTGACCACCACATTGGCCTTATCATTAAAAACACTAGTCAAGAAAAGATCGAAAAACTACTGGAATCAGGAGCAACACCACATGAAGTGTATTGCACCCTAAGAAAAATTCAGGGAGCTAATCTTTACCGTATAGGTATTTTAGCAACTCGTGGCGGCTACCTTCTTAAAGTATACATTGAGAAGAGGCTGTGTAAGTTATTAAAGTATCACTTTAATAGTTTTAAAAATAAAATGTCTAATATGGGAATCACTACCAGAAAAGATTTCTTTCTCATCACACGGAGGCACCTCCCCTTCCTCTTTAACAAAAGATATAAAAGTCTCTACCGAAGAGGACTTTTATGCCATATCCGTAATATACATTATGTAATTTTCGATGCTAAGATCTGTTATAGCTCTCAGTATGATATGAGTGATTCTCTTTTAATAATTATTTTTTAAATAGTTTGTTGGTTCATCAATTTCTTTAGGATTGATATCTACAATTATTTTTCCGTTTTTTAACAGAATAATCCGATCTGATATTTTTGTTAAAAAATCCAAATTGTGAGAAGCGATAATCATAGTAATACCCATATCTCTAACTGATTGTAGTAGTTCCACAACGTCGACTATTGTTGCTACATCTAAACCAGACGTTGGCTCATCGCATAATAGAATCCTTGGATTCATCATTAAGCTTCTGGCAAGCGCAACCCGCTGTTTTTGCCCACCGGATAGATTACTAGGGTAATCATTTTTTTTAGAGGCAATACCCAAAGACTCAAGTAGTGAATCACTTTGATCCTGAGTTTTGTTTTTAAGTTTGGGAGCATATGTAAGATTTTCCCAGACAGTCATATGTGGGAAAAGTTGAAAATCCTGAAATACAAAACCAGTACTATCATTGCATTCAATGCTACCAGAATCTAAAACTTCGAGTTTTTGTATACAACGTAACAATGTTGATTTACCACTACCAGAAGGACCAGCAAGACCAACTATAGATTGTTCTATAATCAGGTTAATATTATTAAGTACTGGAATATTATTAAATAATTTACAAACATTATGCATTTTTATCATATATACCTTTCTGTTCAATCTTTTTGCCTATATATTCAATTAGTAATACAAGAGCGTAATAATAAGCCCCAGCAAGACAAAGTGGTATAAAATAAGTAAATTGTTCTGCTGCAAGCATTTGCGCAGAGCGCATAATATCAACACCACCAATAGTAGAGATTAATGCCGTTTCTTTAAGGAGTGCAATGATCTCATTTATCATTGCAGGAAGAATATTTTTAATAACTTGTGGTAATATAATATCTCTCCACATATAGAAACTAGGTATTTGTAAAGTTTTAGCTGCTTCAAACTGGTTTTTTGATATAGTTTCAATACCAGCTCGTAAAATCTCAGCAATATAAGCACAGCTATTTAGACCAAATGCTATAATGCCAGCACTAAATATGTTTAATTTAGTTCCTGCAATGGTTGGAGTCATAAAATAAACAACACTTAACTGTAATATAAGGGGGGTGCCACGTATTACAGATATAATTCCATTAATTAATGGAATACAGATCTTATTATATCTGAGTACTGAAAATAACCCTCCTAGACTCATACCTAAAAGCAGTCCTCCAATCAATAATTTTAAAGTAAAGGCAAGGCCTGTTCCAACAAACAAGAAATTAGAAATTAATTCTTGCATCAGTTATCTCCTAGCCATTTTTCTGCTATCTTTTGTATTACACCTTTACTTTCTAAACTTTTTAACGCCTCGTTTATTTTATCCTTTAAATCAGATCCTTTATTCACAGCAATAGAATAACCATTATCTGACTTAGCGATGGCTGACCATGATAGACCAGGATTTTTTTTGCTAAATACTTTACCTTGGAATTCATCAATTAGGACGCTATCAACATGACCAGACTTTAATGTTTCTACAGCTTGATTATTATTGTCTATAGCAATAATTTGAGCTGTTGTAGGAACATGCTCTTTTAGCCAAATTTCCATGACAGTTCCTAGTTGAACGGCTATCTTCTTGTGAGTTAAGTTGTTTATACCGGCTATGGGTTTATTTTTGTGATATAGAATACCAAATTCCCCTGTATAATAACTATTTGAAAAATCAAAATTTTTTTCACGCTCTTCTGTGCTACCAATAGTAGATATAGCAGCATCTACAGAATTACTTTGCAATGCTGCAAATATAGTACTAAACTGCATATCTTTAAATATCGCTTCTTTACCTAACTCTTTTGCTACTAATTGAGCAAGCTCAATGTCAAAGCCAGTAAATTTACCATTTTCATAATATTCAAAAGGTGGATAATCTGCAGAAATTGCAAATCTAATGATATTATCGTGTTTATCTTCCTTGCATCCTGTTAATAGAATACTTATCGCTATAATAGCATTTAAAATGTATTTTTTCATATTACTAATTTATATTCATATTTTATTCATCTTGTGAATATAGACATTAAAAATTGAATAGTCAAGAAATAATGAATATAATTTCAAATATACTTATTACATATTCAATATGAGGAAAATGCATAATGCATGACAACACACTAGGTGAACATATTTTAAATATTATTCAAAATCATGAAATTTTAGAACAGAGCGATTTACAGACCTTACTCAAAAAAAGAGGGTATAACATTTCTCAGGCTACTTTATCAAGAAAATTGAAAGAACTTAAAATTGCCAAAGTTGCTGGTATGTATAAAGTAATTGACATCAACCAATATCGATTACCATTAATACTTAATATGCAAATTTCGGATTTTGGTTTAATAGTACTACACACTCAACCAGGACAAGCTAGCAGTCTGGCTTACTTTCTAGATCAGAAATATGTTATTTATTCATTAAATAATAGCAAAAACATAGGAATTATAGGAACTATAGCAGGTGATGATACAGTATTATTGATCATCAAAAGTAAGGCTGAACTTAACAAAGTATTACAATCAATTTATGAAACATTTCCATATTTAAGTCCTGAATAAGAATGTTGTAAGTTAAAAATGTGATATAAAGGAGATAAGAGGGATTTCTTTGTTTAAATCTTTGTCTTCTTTTTTTCAATATACCTACATATCAGAATGGACAATTCATATAGAATCAGCATAGGTATTGCAAGCCCTACTTGGCTTAATACATCAGGTGGAGTTAAGATTGCAGCAATAATAAAAATTACCACTATTGCGATTCTACGTTTATTTGACAAACTTTGTGCAGTCAGTAGCCCAACTCTCACCATTAATGTGAGTATGACTGGAATTTGAAATGCAGTGCCAAATGCAAACATAAATTGGAGAACGAGGTCTAAATATTCGCTAACTGATGGCATAAACTCTATCGGTATATCGAAGGATTTACCACTGTGTTCGAAGTTGATAAAAAACTTCCAGGCTAAAGGAAATATATAGTAATAGACTACAGTAGCTCCCGTTACAAATAAAACCGGTGTTGCAATTAAGTATGGCAACAACACTGCCCTTTCACTTTTATATAACCCAGGTGCTAAGAACATATAGAATTGCCATGCAAACACAGGAAAAGAGAGCAAAAGTGCACTCATCATTGCAACTCTAAGATACACAAAAAATGCCTCTGTTAAGTCTGTGTAAATTAAAGAAAAACCTTCGCTACCTTTTGTTGCTTCTATTAAAGGTGCGAGTAAAAAACGGTATATATTTTCCTTAAAGTAATAACAAAAACCAAAAGCAACGCAAAAAAATAGAAAGCAAAAGATAACTCTTTTTCTGAGTTCCGCAAAGTGCTCATAAAATGAGGCGTATTTGTTTGAGTTCCAGTTCATACTTTACTATAGCTCAATAATACTATGTCTAACATTCTCAGCGAAAAAGCCCACTCATTGTCATACCACGCTGCAACCCTGCATATATCACCTGTAACATATGTACCAGTTAAATCCACAATTGCACTATAAGGGTTATGCACAAAATCTATTGAGACTAAAGGTTCCTCGCATATAGAAAGTACATTTGACATTGGATAACCCTCTGTCATCCTAGTACCCTCTGATGTCATCCGAGTAGCTGACACTGGGATCCAGAAATTAGATTCCAGCGTCACGCGCTGGAATGACGTAGAGGAGAGAGCTGCATCCTTAAATATTTCATTGATTTCTTCAACGGTCGCTTTCTTATCAGTCGTAAATTTAAAATCAACCATAGAAACATTGCTAACTGGAACTCTGACGGAAGTGCCATCTAGTTTTCCTTTTAATTCATGGATGACAGAACCAATTGTTTTTGCTGCCCCGGTTGTAGTTGGCACCATAGATAATCCGCAAGCCCTTGCTCTACGCAAATCTTTATGATTACCATCAAGAACATTTTGATCATTCGTGTAGGCATGTATAGTAGTCATAAAACCGCTTTTTATGCCTAAACTAGAATGTAGGACTTTCACAATCGGAGCAAGGCAATTTGTAGTGCAAGAACCTGCTGATATCACTTTATGCTCTTTTTCGAGCATATCGTTATTCACACCATAAACTATAGTGACATCAGCATCTGGAACTGGAGCAGAGACAATTACTTTCTCTGCATTGTGCCTTATTGCTTCTTCACGTTTGTTGAATGCACCAGTACATTCAAGTATTACATCAACATTCCAAGGAATATTTTCAGGGCTCCGTTCTCTATACAAAGAAAACTTTCTGCCATTTATGGATAGCCAATTTTGAGACTCATTAAAATCAATATCACCACTGAATTTGCCATGAATAGAATCATATTTAATCAAATGTGCATGCTGCTTTGCACTGAGCGATCCATTGATAGCTACAACTTCTATTTGCTCACTATACTTTTCTATTTCATAAATAGCACGCAATACACTTCTGCCTATTCTACCCAGACCATTAATTCCTACACGAACCGTCATCTCTTCATTCAAAAAATTTAATTATAGAGGATATCACTTGATATTTCATTCTATTCTTTTGCTTTTCTATCGATATGAACATTATAGCAAGGAGACAGGGCTAAAAACTTGCTTGACAAACTCCGCCAGCCCCCTTATCATGGTACTGAAGCTATTTATTTATCTTCTCTGTACAGATTAAATGACAAAAAAACTCACGTATCTGGCGTCTCATGTTTAATTTTTTGCACTATGTGCACCTTATGTCTTTATAAAATTTCTAGGTTTTTACCTAATATAAGCTAAAATGCGCTTATAAAGCATTTAAAACATAAAAAAACGCCAACTTAAAAAATGGATAGTGAATAACTAGCTACCCTAGGGTTTCTTTTGCCTTTTTTTCTGTTTAGTAAATTTCTTAACGTTTATAATTTAGATTAGTTGCGGTTTAAAAGCAGCTGAGTCGTGGTTATTAAACGTTTAGAATAAAAAAACGCCATACTTGAAAGTATAATGTAAGTAATTAACCAACCACAGGGCTTCTTTTGCCTTTTTTTCGTTTGGTAAATTTCTTAATATTTATGGCTAAAGATTGCACGAATGTTGCAATTACAAAAGCGTTTCTACTAGGAGGGTGTCATCCCAGTGCCCAGACACTGGGATGGCTTTGTTGCATCGCTAGCTATGATGGATTAAAGATAAAAAAGATAGGGAATATCAGTAGCTTATTATTCTGGTATTTATAACAAGAACGGTCAATGAATACCTAAATTTGAGTAAAAGAAATTTCACTACCATTTACCAATCCGGCTAAAATTCAAGAATTTCAATGCTTTAGCTATTTTCAATGGAATTAAATTTATTAATATAAATAACAAATTACTATTCTTAAATTTGATCAGATTGATTGCAAAAAAACAAGATTTTCAATAGGTTGCTTATAATCCTAACTATAGTTAGCCTTTCATAAGTAGCGATGCAACAAAGCCCACTGGGATCCAGGAATTTTATTAAGTTGGTAAGCATAAAAGTAGCCGTTTTACGTTACAATACAATGTTTTGATGATTATGGAAAGGCTGGATCCCAGTATCACGCACTGGGATGACAAAAAAGAGGCTACTCGGATGACAAGAAAGGAGCACTGCTATTATAGAGTGAAATGAGATCCCAGTGTCAAGCACTGGAATGACATCATAGGGGCTTGCATGACATCATTCTTTTTCTTGGATCCAAGTAGTCAGGACACTGGGATGACATCATAGAGGCACTAGGATGACACCTTGACAATCGTCATTCCGCTACTTGTTAGCGCCGCGGTGGTATAACGTAGAATTTTATAACCCAGTGTCCAATCTGGATTCCAGTTAGCGTTTTTAGTAACTAAAAAAAATACTTTCCCTTTTTAGAGAACTGCATATAATAGATTTGACATTGCAGTGCGTTGTGCAAACAGAATTCCCAATACTATAACCTACAGGAGGCCTTATGAATAAGAAATTTCTCTATTCACCATTGTCAATAAAAAGTATAGGAGAAAACGGTGTATTTTCTGGTTATGCGAGCGTTTTTAACATAGTTGATAAACAAAATGATCTGATATTGCCTGGAGCATTTAAGGAAAATTTAAACAGAAATAAAATAAAACTCCTTTGGCAGCATAATCCTGACGAACCTATAGGTAGCATCATAGATATTTATGAAAATGATGTTGGCCTGTATATAACCGCACATTTACTTTTGGGTATTCAGAAAGCAGAAGAAGTGTATTTGATGCTCAAAACTGGGGCAATTAACGGACTTTCCGTCGGCTATATACCTATAGAGTATGATGTTGATCATAAAAGTGGAGCTAGAGTGTTAAAACAAGTGGAATTATGGGAAGTCAGTTTGGTCACTTTTCCTGCAAACTTGGCTGCTCAGGTAATCAATGTGAAAAATCAGAACAATGAACAGGAAGTGTTAGCAAGAGCGATAGAAAAAGCAAATGCTGTACTTGCAGACATGTACATTTCTGCTTAAAGTGTATTAGGTGGGCAAAGACTTTACCATAATTTGACACCTGTGTTAGTATTTGTTTAACATTTATACTAATATATATAACTTTATTACTATTAAAATTTTCTGTAAATTAAAGTTAAAAAATGAGGTAATTTTATGCTAAATATTAATAATAAGGTTAATTATGAAATTAATATTAAGCGAAAGGAAAAAAAATACAGCTGGTCTACTGTATTTGCTTGGTTATATCTAAAAACGATTGGACGAATATTGCCCAAGAGATGGAATAGATGGGCAGAAAATATTTTGTACTACGATAAAACTACTGCAAACAATGAAGTTCAAACTGATGCTTTTAAGACAATAGATGGAAGTGTTCAAGTTGACTTAAAACCTGAAGTTGTAGAGAAAGAGAGCCAAAGTGTAGTGATAAACAAAGATGGAGGGGTTCAGACTGATGGAGTAGCATTGATAACAGAGGAAGATGATGAAGCATTAGAAGAACAGCTGGAGGGCATAAATCAGGAATTAGAACTTGAACGTTTACAAAATGCTTCCTTAAAAGAAGAAAATAGAGAATTACGATCTGCAATTGAAGGACTTGAAAAGAGTTATAAGGGACTTACAGAAGATGCAGGCGAACGAGAAGAGGAACTAACCAAATACAAACAAGATAAAAAAGCAATGCAGGATAAAGTTGATGAACAACAGAAAACTATATTTGATCAATACATGATAATAAGAGAGCAAGGAGAAGAAATTGAAGCTACTAGGAAAGATAATGAAAGTCTGCAAGCACAAATAATAGAACTTAAGAGTAGGTTAAAGGACAAGGAGGATAAATTAATTGAATTGAATCAACAATGGCAAGCTAGCAAATTAGTGGCTTTACTTAAATCACAGACTGATAAATTGTGTCAGGCTAAAGACAAAAATACTGAATTAGAAAATAAAGTCAGTGACTTAGGTCATGAAAACAAAGCTCTACGATTAAGTGTGAATACATTGACTGCTCAATTGGGTGAAATGGAGAACTTGGGGAAGCAATTACAAAGTGTTCAAGAATCTAAACAACAATTGGAGATTGATTTAGAAGGTCAATTGAAAGCTGACACTAAGAAACTACAGGAAGCAAAAGAAGGTCAATTGGCTAAAAAGGCAGGTGCAGTGAGTACAGTATCTACTGCAAAATCAACTCTTTCAAAATTACGAAACTTGCCCAATAAGCTTTCTAGGGATAAGGGTCTCAATAACTTTTTATCTGGGAAAAACGAGGAGTTAAAAAAAGGTTTTCCTGAATTTAAAGAGAAACATTTTTGCCATAACGTGCTTAATGAAACTATAAAGTCTCTATCAAATCAAGATGATGGCAAATTTGAAAGCAGTAAGCTGCTTGAATTATTAGAAAGTAATTTGAAACAATCCGCAAGGGAGATCATAGAAGCTAAGGTTAAAGAAGTTGTCAACGAACATTGTAACATTGGAAAAAATATGGGTAAAGAACTACGAGATGACACGTTAAAAGCCAAGTTGTCACCTTCTGTTAGAAAATGCGTAAAAAAATTAGAATTTAACAAACAAGAAGGGGTAAATAAGATTGTAGACTCTATCTTGCACAGCTTTAATAGCAAGAATAATAATAATAACGACTCAGGAGAATTGCTTAAAGAAATTGTTACAGGAAAATTAACAGAGGCTAAAATGAAATGTTTTTCAAATAAGATTCAAGAGTTACAACTGGCATTAAGCATAAGAGATAAATTTTTATCTCCAGATCAGGGAATGTGTAATCAAACTCAAGGAGGAGTAAACGAATATCAATTAACAGAAAAAGCTAAAAAAGAATACACACCTCATTCCTCGATGAGTTACACTAATACTGTAAGCGTACATTCATTAAACAGCCAGGATGAGTTACACTAATACTGTAAGCGTACATTCATTAAACAGCCAGAAAGCAGTTAGAGTAGGCTCTTAGCATAAAGCACCAGCTCCTCTTTTGTTAAAGTGTAGGAGCTGTCTTCCCAATGTTGCCTGAGCAACTCTAAGTTTCTACCTAAACTTTTTCCTGGCTGGTGACCTATATTTATCAAATCATTACCAGATAAAGGAAATTTTGGAATATTGAATATATTAGCAAATGAAATATATTTATCAACATTTTCTCCAGACTCAACACCACAAATTCTTACTAAATCACAATATGATTCTCTACCAAATAAAGATATGTATTTTTTTTGCTCTTTTTCTGAAAGTTCTGTTTTGATATCGTTGGATAGTAAAAATAGCAGCTTTTTCTTTTGCTTGTTCGAAAGACGTAAAAATTTGCTTACATATTCTCCAAGACTTAGCCTGTCATTTTCTTTAGTGGTCCTAATGAGTAACGCTAATTTTACTAGTGCATCAGTGCCCAAAAGAAGTGGCGAAGACAGAATTTCGCATTTTACTTCTTTTGGGATAATCTTTTGCAAAACATCAGATTCTTGCATGCTCTTAAGTGTTGGAAAAGGATCATTGCACTCCAGCAATTTAAGTATTTCATCTCTTATTCTCTCTCCAGAGAGGTTTTGAATCATATGCGAATGCTTTTTGCATACGCTTAGTATTTCATCACTCAAATCTCCGGCACATATTTTTGCATGAAAACGAAATGCTCTTAAAATACGTAGATAGTCTTCTTTAATTCTATCTTCAGCGTTGCCTATAAAGTTTAACCTTCGCGCCTTTAAATCCTCAATGCCACCAAAGTAGTCATATATATGGCCATGCTTATCTGCATACAGAGCATTAAATGTAAAGTCGCGCCTTGAAGCATCCGCTTGCCAATTATTGGTAAATTCTACTTTTGCATGCCTACCATCACATTTCACATCATGCCTTAGTGTTGTGATCTCAAAAGATCTTTGATTTAGAACCGCAGTGATAGTTCCATGTTTTAAGCCAGTTGGAATAGTTTTTATATTACGGAGTTTTAGCGCTTTAATCGTTTGATTGGGAAGCAAATTAGTAGCTAAATCGATGTCGTGAACATCACGCTGCAAAATTGAGTCTCTCACACATCCGCCGACAAGCCTAGCCTCACCGCCAAATTCCTCTATGGCATCAATAATTAAACTAGTCTCATGGTCAACTTGCATTTAGGTTAGTACGTACTGCAAGTTCATATTATATGAAATGCTTGCAAAAGCCCTATATAAAAATATACAGGGCTATTAAGATTTTACAAGTTGTGGTGCTCGTTGTTGATGAAATGGTTCTGCCATCGATTCCGTACCACATCTTAGTAAACTTGAAGGGTTTTGCTGCTCTATGCGCTGCTTTATATCACTAACGCACTGCCCTACAACATCACCAATTTTTCCATCAGCATTTTCTGCCAATAACTTATCAAATCCCTTTTCAACCTCTGCTCTCTCAGAGATATCCTTTGAAAGGTTACAATATTCTAAGATCTCGTCTAGCTGCAGTTTTTTTGCTAATAGGAAATCTTCTTGTTCTTGCTCTTGTTTAAGTTTGGTTTCCTCTTGCAGTTGTTTTGCTAAACTTTTATTTCTATCAAGCAATGGTTCGAAATGCAATCCGCCTTTGTTTATTATATGCACAATACTACTATCATCATAATCAACTTTATTGTATTCACCTGCACTTTTTGAACCTGAATTGTCTATTAATTCATGCAAAGACAGATCTTGGTTATCAACAGTCTGGTTCTCTATAACATGTAGCTTTACCTTATACTTTTCACAAAGTATTCTGCCTTCAACGTCAGGATCACCCCACCTACTGTTACGCATAATGTCTGCTGTATAATCATCTACAGTTTCACTACGGTGCTGGCCATTGTTATCATGACTATTGACAATTGCATTTGTAAACCACTTTGGTGGATTCTTTTGCGCAAATTCTTTACAATCATTTCTTAATTTTTCGATAGTAACTTGCTCTCCTGTCTGTTGTTCTAGACTTTGTCTGAACGAGTCAAAAAAGCAGCTTCCATTACCAATTGCTTGTCCTACATGGAAATTGTCAGGGTAAGGATTACTATTTAAAAGAGTTATTTCTTGTCCAGAGCTCTTGAACCTTTTCGGACTTCCAGTATCGTAAAAATCATTTGATAGTTTCCGTTTCCTAGGTACATTCATTTGCCCTGAGATCTTGGGCCTTTTTATTCCAACCTCAACATCATGAAAATCACTTGGTAGCTTCCGTTTCCTAGGTTCAGCCATAGTTTTTACCTTAATTTGAGCTATATGTTACTATACCAACAAAATTATTAATAAGCAACTAATTAAGTATAGCAGAAATTTTTAAATTATGCAATAGTTATAATTTTACATAGCAAATATGAGCTTTAACTGCGGTATAGTTGGGTTACCAAACATAGGAAAATCAACCTTATTTAATGCGCTTACAGAGTCAAGTGCAGCCGAAGCTGCGAACTACCCTTTCTGCACAATTGAGCCAAATATAGGCAAGATTTCGATAAAAGATCAGCGTTTGAAACAAATCGCAGCAATTGCAGGCTCAGAGAAGATAATTTATAATCAATTAGAAGTTGTAGATATTGCAGGTCTGGTAAAGGGTGCGAGCAAAGGTGAAGGGCTCGGCAATAAATTTTTAAGCCATATCAGAGAAGTTGATGCTATCGTTCATCTGCTCAGGTGCTTTACGGATGACGATATCAGCCATGTACAAAGTAAAATAGATCCAATATCAGATGCTGAAGTGGTAGAAATGGAATTAATCCTAGCTGATATTGATAGCATAGAAAAAAGGCTTCCTCAATTGGAAAAGAAAGCAAAGCAAGGTGATAAAGAGCTAAAGAGACAACTTGAATTAATGCAAGAGGTATTAGCTACTTTAAAATTAGGTAAACCTGCAAGAAGTTTGGAGAATATCAATGAAGATGAGATGAAGTTGCTTCAATTGCTGACAACAAAGCCCGTTATGTACGTTTGCAATGTTGAAGATACAAATGTTATAACTGGCAATGAATTATCTAAAAAGGTAGAGAGGATGGCGGAGGAAAATAAAAGCAAATTTTATTGCATTTCAGCAAAACTCGAAGCAGATATTGCAAATCTTGATAGTGAAGAGGAAAAACAGAGTTTTTTATCAGAATTTGGCTTACAAGAATCAGGCCTTGATGGAGTAGCGCGTATTATGTATGAAGTGCTGAGTATGATAACTTTCTTTACTGTGGGCCCCAAAGAAGCACGGGCATGGCCAGTAAAAATAGGGTCAACAGCCGATAAAGCAGCAGGTGTAATCCACACTGATTTTGAGAAAGGCTTTATAAAAGCAGAGACAATAAGCTTTGCAGACTACATAAAGTATGGAAGTGAATCAGCTTGCAAAGACGCAGGAAAAATTCGCTTTGAAGGCAGAGATTACATCGTGCAAGATGGTGATATAATGCACTTTAGGTTTAATGTGTAGTTTATTATGCAGCCACTTATTTAAAGTTAAGTTTTCTGGATCCCAGTGTCTGGGCACTGGGATGACAAGAAAGGGAGCACTGGAATTTTTGTTTCAATATTTGTACATTAGCCATACATCTGAACAGATACCTCCCCTAAACGGATACACTGTAGAAGGAGAGTTTCTTCTCCCCAGTAAAGACTAGATTCCAGACTGGAATGACAGCAGTCCTACGTCATACCGCGATTCATTCCATAGCTGTACGAACATTCATTTTTGAAGGTAAATTGCACAGCAAATGGTCAGTGCTTGGCACTGGAATAACGTCCTCCTTTGTCATCCCAGTGCCCAGACACTGGGATCCAGTTTTCCATATAATCTCATCGAAAATGTTGTAACCACTTTCTATGCTAGTTTGCTTGCTTACAAGCAAACTTTTCTGGATCCAAGTAGTCTGGGCACTGGGATGACAGGAGAAGGAGGCTACTTGCATGACACCATTCTTTTTTCTGGATCCCAGTGTCTGGGCACTGGGATGACGAGAAAGGAGCACTGGGATGACATCCTCCCTAGCGGAGATTGCTCTCAAATCACAATGTTCGTACAGTAAGCACTGACCACTTTGCTTCAATATTTGCGATGCCCCTGAACAGATACAAAAAATCTATTGTTTTTTTATAAATTAAATCCTAAGGCATTTTTTACTGTAGATTAATCATTTGATTATAGTATCATTTTAATTAAGCTTATGCTTGGGATATTTATGAAAAATATTTTATATTTTATATTATTAGCTGTTGTATTCGGATCACTGAGCCTATTTGCTGTAGAGCAATTTGAAGAAAAGAAAATTGAATCAGTTCATAAAAACGAAAATGTAGGTGTAAGGAAGCAAGATAGCACAAATCAAAAAGATGAGTTAAAAAGCAACGTCGATGCTAAACAAACACAAGAGGCTGAGAGCAAAAGATTAGACGGCACTACCGATAAAGAGAAACTGCAACACAACGAGAACAAAGCTTTCGTGGTTGAAAAAACTATAAGTGAAGGTGAAAGGATTGATAAAGATTTGCCAAATGACCAGCTAGAAGGAAGCACAGACAAATTTGCTCAAAATTTACCAAATGTGGCCAATAAAGAAGTGAATAAAGATTTGAAACCAGAGCCTTTGCCTTTAAGTGCTGATTTAAATGAGAATACAGCTAACCCGCAAAAAAATCTACAAGCTGATCAGAAGATTGATATAAAAGATAATGAACTTTCAAAAAGTGATGCGAGTCAATTATTAGAGGGAAAAAAAGAAAAAGTAGAGAATCAGTCTGAAGAAAAAAAAGTGAAAGAAACAAACAGTAATTCCAAGGACCGCAATAGAGTAAAACCTATAACTAAAAAAGATGAAGAAGAGCAAAGTGAAAAGAAAAGTTTACAAAAATGGACAAAGCTAAACAGAGAACCAATAAAAGAATGGGGTCATAAAGACATACAAAGCAAGTCAATATATAAACGACAATATGATAGCCTTAATGAGCATCTTCCTACAACTGTGTTTATTGATGATTACAGTAAGCAATTTTTTTACTGCATTAAGAAGAACAACTTAACTTGCTTAAGAGGAGTAATAAGTAAGCTAGAAAAAATTGGATTAACAATTCAAGAGATACTAAGGTTTAGAAATAAATTGGGTGATACTCCTCTCATTTATTCAGTTAAACAAGGTGAGGTAGACATAGTGCGCTTTCTCTTATTACAAGGTGCTGATCTTAGAGTAGTTAACAATAATTTTCAATCCCCAATTGATATAGCAATCGAAAAAAAGCAGATCAATATAATAAATGCGATTGCCGAAATGATGCCACATCTTTTGGAGGATAGAAAAATAGACAATAAAGAAAGCTCAGCAATGTACGATTGGGCTGTGAAAACGAAAGAAATACAGTGCGATAAGCAAGATGATTAGATTTTTGATATTAATTTTAGTTGGTCATTTATGTTATGGAAACGAAACAAATGATGAAAAAAATCAGATTAGTGATTTTTTAAACGCTTTGCGTGATGCAAAATACGTATCTTACAGTAAAAAAGACTTTGCTGAATTTTTGGTGCAGTGCCACAAAGAGGGCGTGCCAGAAGATTTTAAGAAAGGTTTTGGTTCTAACTTAAATGGAGCTAATTTTAACCAACTGTACCTAAGTAAATCTGTTTTTGATGGAGTAAGTCTGATTGGTGCTGATTTTTCTAACACCGATTTATCCGACGTGTCTTTCATTGATGTTGATTTACGTGGTGCTAATTTCTCCAATGCTAATTTACATGGCATTAAAATAAAAGGTACAAATTTGAGTTTTACAAAATTTGTTTCTGCAAACTTAACAGATATCGTATTTGATCAGTCTAATGTTAGTTATGCTGATTTTATCAGTTCCGATCTCAAAAAAGTGAGTATGCACAACGTAATTGGTTTGCATACTAATTTCTCGAATGTGAAAATGAATTTCTCCAACTTATCAAACTCGAATGTTAGCCACGTAAATTTTAGTGATAGTGAAATAAACGATACTGTTATGCAGAAAAACAACCTTGATAATGCAAGTTTCTTTGGAGTGGATGCATATAAATTAAAGATACAATTTTCTTCATTAAAAAATGCTAACATATATGGTGCAGAGTTAAAAGAATCAGACTTTACAGGTAGCAATCTTTCCGCTGCCTACCTTAATTCTTCTATCATAATTAACAGTAACTTCGACGAAACTAATTTAAGCAACACACAAATTTCCTATGTGAATGACGATAATTCAAGTTTTGTTCAATCTATACTAAATGGTTCCAAGATAAAGCATACATATGTTTCTGAAGCAAATCTTCAGGATGCTGATTTATCCAATATTGATTTTAGTTTTAGTGAACTGCATCAAGTTAATGTCTCTAATGCTGACATTCGTCACGGAAAGTTTCATAATACTAAAGTTGCGAATTCTAACATGAATGGCTCATTTTTTGACCATTCACTATTCACCTCTGCGAAGATAGAAGATTCAGACCTTTCTACAACTTCAATGTATAAGATAAAAATCCAAGACTCTCAAGTTTATAACAGTACACTTTCTCGCCATAATATTGATTCCAGTGAAATAGAAAATTCAACATTCTTTAATTTATTAGCTGATAATTCAAGCTGGTCTAATTTAAAAGTAACTAATTCAAATTTTATTGAAAGCGATTTCAGATCTTCTTTGCTTCACGCTAATGCCTTTAGGAAAACTAGCTTTTTTCTTAGCAATTTGAGCAATTCAACAATTAGTGATATGTCTTTTCTCTCTTCAAGCATATATAAAAGTTCAGTTGTTGATGCTCACTTAACAGGTTGCAAATTTGATAATTCAATTTTGATTGACAATAAAGGACAGAAAAAACTTGCAGGTTCAGAAAATGCTATAACTTCGATTAAAGATTTGCAAGAGAAAATATCACAGGGTGAAAAATTTAATGTAAATTATTCTTACTTTGAATTTAAGAATATGAATTTAGAAAATGCCGATTTTTCTAATTCAACATTGAGTAGAGCAAAGTTTGTAAACGTTAATTTGAATAAGGCAAATTTTGAAAAGACCGATTTGCGCTATACTGTCTTTGATAACTCTTCTCTCATTGGCACCAACTTATCAAATTCTAATTTAGAAGGTTCTAGCTTTTTAAACTCTGATCCAAAAAGCACCATGTTAAAAAATGCAAAGAAAAATGACCATAAAAAGTGAGGGCGTATTATTGGTTCTATCCTCCCCTTCTGGAGCTGGAAAAACTACTATATCAGCAAAATTACTTGAGCGATCAACTAATTTAGTTAGGTCTGTTTCTATGACTACGCGCAAGCCTCGCCCCGGCGAAATAAATGGAAAAGACTATTTTTTCGTTACCGAAGAAAAATTTCACGAGTTATGCAAAGCTGGCCAAATGCTTGAATACGCCAAAGTTTTTGAGAATTTTTATGGTATACCAAGAAATTTTATAGAGCAAAACTTAAGCAATGGAATAAGCGTTTTACTCAGCATAGACTGGCAAGGAGCATTTCACTTATTCAAGCTCATGAGAAAAAAAGTTGTAAGTGTTTTTATACTTCCCCCTTCAATGGAAGAGCTTAGGTTGCGTTTGCAAAAGCGTAATAGTGATGATGCAAGCGAAATAGAGCGCAGATTAGCCGAAGCTCAAAAAGAGATAAGCAAACGTGATAAATATGATTATGTAATAATCAATGATGATATTGACAAAAGTGTAGAAGAGATAAGCTCCATACTAAATAAAGAAAGACTTAAAAAATCAGAAGAAAAACCAAGCCTGGAAGATTTATAAAAAATCAATTTGGATATTTGCAGCTATAGTTTCTTATCCTATTTTAGCCAATAGCACGTTTCACAGTTTAGCTATATTTATTATTTTTTAAGATTAAATGGTTAAAATAGTAGCAACTGTTCAAGTGAGGATTTGACTATGATAACAGATTTTCTAATAGAAACTAGTTTTCTGCCTTTCCACCTATACATATACAACGTTTAGCTCAATTTAAAAGTCAAACTTCTTGGTTGTTAGTTTAGTGCTGACAACTTAAATAGCTTTTAATATTGAGGTTTTAGTATGGGTATAGATATAACTGCACTAACTACTAATGCAGATAAATTAGGTGAATGCATAGATAAAAATAAAAAGCAAGAGCAGGATAGAAAAGACGAACAATTGTATGGCATTATAGAGAGAAAGGTAAAAAAAGAAGAACACAAGCGTGAAAAACCAAGAGGTCAAGATGGAGCTCTCAAGGAGTGTAAAAGGTTATTCAAGGAAGGTGCTAGCCCTGAAGTATTAACTAAATTAGAAGAATCACTTAGAGAACAAGAAAAATATTATAGGTATTATGTCCAATGCTTCCTTCCAGTGCTAGATAAAGCAATAAAACGATCGAAAAAAATATCAAATGAAACAAAAGAACGAGTAAAGCAAGTAATTTCAGAAATTACTGATAATAGCAAATATTGTTCTAATAGTATTACCCACAACCAAAATGATCGTAGGAATAGTGAAGATAGTGAAGCAGAAAGTGGCTACGGTAGCGATGTTGAAGATGATCATAAAGTAGAAATAAGCAACGAAATAACAAATAGCAATGCTCTATTACTAAAAGCGATCAAAAATGGAAATAACAGGAAATTTAAAAAATATCTAAAAGATTGTACGGATATTAATAGTGTAAAAGGTGAAAAAGACAACAATATTTTACACCTTATCGTGTCGTTGGAAAAGAAACAGAAATGCAAGTTTCTAGGTACCCTAATAAAAACGGTCACCGAGGAAGATTTAGCACAACTCATTAATAGTAAAAATCAGGAAGAACAAACGCCTCTTCATCAGTTGCTTCAGCATATAAAAGAAAAGAATGAGGATCGATCATGTACAGATAGAAAATTTGAAAAAACAAATAGGTATAAAGCCTTAGAGTTATTTCTACAAAATGGTGCAGATATTACTGTGCAAGATAAAGATGGAAAAAATGCTCTGCACTATATTGCTTCATTCAAAGGAGAACAAAAAGTTACATGTTTAGAGTTGATTTCAAATAAAGATGATGCTGTAAATACTACTAACAGGGAAGGATTAACACCTCTTCATCAGCTGCTTCAGCATATAAAAGGAAAGAATGAGGATCGATCATGTACAGATAGAAAATTTGAAAAAACTAAAAGGTATGAAACCCTAGAACTATTGCTAAAAAACGGTGCAGATATTACTGTGCAAGATAAAGATGAAAAAAATGCTCTGCACTATATTGCTTCATTCAAAGGAGAACAAAAAGTTACATGTTTGGAATTGATTTTAGGTTTAGTAAAAAATGGAACAATATCTAAAGATAAATTAGGTAAAGCTATAAATGCTAAGAATGGAGAAGGGAACACACCCCTAGAATTGGCATTAAAGAAAAAAGCAGAAAAAAGAAGTATCGAATACCTACCGCAAGGAACAATTTTTGATACAGCAGCTGCTTATGACAATACAACAAAATTTTGTACAATGCTGCTAGAAATAGGCGCTGATCCCTGTTCTCTGGAGCTGAAAGATCCAAAATTCCATACTAAAAAGTACTATTTAACTTTACGAGATCTAAAAGATTATTCAGGGACTCCACAGAAAGCACAGGAGAAAGCTAAAGAACTAAAAGAGAAGCTTGAAGAAAAATACCACTGTAAAACTGCTTCAAAAAAATGCAAGTCTGGCATTAAAGAAGCAGGTTCTGGTATAAAAAAAGGAGTATCTGCTGTAGCAGGATTCATAGATCCAGCAAAAAGGACCCGCGAACTGTTAGCAATCACGATAACGATTACTGTTATTGCAATGGTAACATTTGCTTTCTTTCAGGGTCAAATGGCAATTGGAGCAGCCATTCCTATCATAGCTGTTGCTGGAGTTATATGCCTTACTTTAACTTTAGGATTTAGTGGTATTAAGAAACTTTTTGAAAAATCAACCAACAAAGCACAGGACACATTTAACGACAAAAACCGCTCTAATTCAACAACAGAGCAGAATCAAGCTTCGAAGAACCTTGTTAATAATGATCAACAGAATTTAAGGAATGAGACTAAAAATCAAGCAGTACAAGAGTCACCAAATCAATCAGAGCATACTGAGAGTCCTCCAGACACTAAAATGAGTGCCATATCAATAATGAACTCGTTGAAAAATTGTGTAGGGATAGTGTAACTAGTAAACCCTCTTCTCTGGCGCTATGAAATCAATCTCACCGCTCAGAGTTTTTTCAGCCACTTTTTTATAATCAATTTTTACGTTAATTTGCCCTTTCTTTTCTTCAAGCCACGCTATAGTGTGCTTCATCCAGTTTTTGTCATCACGTTCAGGAAAGTCTTCACGAGCATGGGCACCTCTGCTCTCCTTTCGATTAGCTGCGCATTCCATGGTAATAACCGCTTGTGGGATCATGTTAGCAAGCTCCAGTGCTTCAACTAAATCACTATTCCACATCATACTGCGATCCTCAAGTGAAATATCAGGCATCATTTTTGCTACCTTTTTTATAGCTTTTTTGCCTTCTTCTAAAACTTCAGCAACACGGAACACTGATGCGTACTTTTGCATAGTGTTCTGCATTTCACTGCGTATTTTTGCTACTTTTAGCCCACCGGAGGCAAATCGCATTTTATTAAATCTATCTACTATCCAGTCTGTGCAGTCTGAATGCAATTTTTTATGTGGTGTACCGGATTTTAGTTTCTCTCTTGCTCTGAGCGCTGCAGCTCTACCAAAAACCACAAGATCAAGAAGCGAGTTAGAACCAAGTCGATTTGCACCGTGCACAGAAACACATGCAGCTTCTCCAATTGCAAATAGTCCATCTACCACTTCTTCCTTACCTTGCTTCAGCGTGATCACTTCTCCATAATAATTGGTTGGAATGCCACCCATGTTATAGTGAACAGTCGGAATGACCGGTATTGGATCTTTAGTGACATCAACTCCAGCAAAAGTTCTTGCGGTTTCGCTGATGCCCGGCAATCTGAGTTTTATTACTTCCGGATCAAGATGCGCTATAGTTAAATACATATGATCTTTTTTTGGTCCAACCCCCCTTCCCTCTCTAATTTCAATTGTTATTGCGCGACTTACCACATCACGGGAAGCTAAATCTCTTGCTTTTGGTGCGTAACGTTCCATAAACTTCTCGCCCTGAGAATTAACGAGGTACCCCCCTTCACCACGGCATCCTTCTGTCATCAGGCACCCTGAGCCATATATTCCTGTTGGATGAAATTGTACAAATTCCATATCTTCAAGTGGTAATCCAGCCCTTACTACCATGCCATTACCATCACCTGTGCAGGTATGCGCACTTGTTGCAGAGAAATAAACACGTCCATATCCACCTGTTGCTAACACCACTCTATGCGCACGAAATCTATGTAATGTGCCGTCGCATAGCGACCAAGCAAGAACTCCGCAGCATGCTCCGGTTTCGCTATCCATAATTAAATCAATCACAAAGTATTCAACAAAAAATTCAGCGTTGAATTTAAGACACTGCTGATATAGAGTGTGAAGGATTGCGTGCCCAGTCTTATCTGCTGCCGCACAAGTGCGCTGCGCTGATTTTCCTTTACCAAAGTGAGTTGTCATTCCACCAAAGGAACGCTGGTATATTTTGCCATCTTCTGTACGAGAAAAAGGTACGCCAAAATTTTCAAGTTCAATAACAGCTTTAGCAGCGTTTTTACACATATATTCTATTGCATCTTGATCACCAAGCCAGTCTGAACCTTTTATTGTGTCATATGCATGCCAGCGCCAATCGTCTTCACCGATATTACCTAAAGCTGCACTAATTCCGCCTTGTGCTGCAACTGTATGACTTCGTGTAGGGAAAATTTTAGAAATGCAGGCAACTGAAAAATTAGTTGCAGCCATCCCAAGCGTTGCTCTGAGCCCTGCTCCACCTGCACCTACTACTACCACGTCATACTCATGTTCTATGATCTCATACGCTGACTTATCCATATTTACTTATTTTATCATTACAGGCTTATGATATCACAGAAGTAGAAAAAATCTATACAAGTTTTCTATAGTTAAGACGTCATGCCGCCGCGGCGCTAACAAGTAGCGGGATGACGGTTGTCGGGGTGTCATGAAAGTAGCTGACACTTGGGGTCTATGTTTTTTCTGGTCACACGTACAGCTGTACGAACATTGTGCTACTAGTAGGGTGTCATGCCAGTGCTTGACACTGGCATCCAGGAATTTTATTAAGTTGGTGAGTATAAAAGTAGCTGTTTTATGTTAAAATACGACGTTTTCGATGAGATTATATGGAAAACTGGATTCCAGTGTCAAGCACTGGAATGACATCACAGAGGCACTGGAATGACACCTCTCTTGGGCTCTTTTAGCTATAAACATTAAGAAATTTACCAAACGAAAAAAAAGGCAAAAGAAGCCCCGTGGTTATTATCCGCTTTAAAATATTGGCGTTTTTTATGTTTTAAACGCTTGACAAGCGAAATTCAGCTGCTTTTAATTGCAACTAACCTACGCTGCAAATGTTTAAGAAATTTACCAAGCAGAAAAAAAGACAAAGAATCCCCGAGTTAGCTAGTCTTTTACTATCTTTGTCGAGTATTGGCATTTTTTGATGTCTTGTAACGCTTTGTAAGCGCGTTCAGCTTATTTAGATAAAAATCTAGATGTAGATGAAGTTTTGTAAAGACATACAGTATCTATATACTGCAAAAAATTAAACATAAGACGCCGATACATTAAGTAATCCTTACCTTTTAATCTGCAGATTGGCGAAAGCAAATACAATAGCTTCACTGTCATGATAAAGGGGCTGGCTAAGGATGTCAAGAAATTTTCTTATTTCATTTAAATTGCTTGTAACCTTCTTATACACTCATCTTTACCAAGAATCACCATGATATCAATGATTCCAGGTGCATCCATTACTCCAGTTATAGGGGCGCGTAATGAGTGGTATACATCGCTTATTTTCATATCGTGCAATTTTGCACATTCCTTGATCTGAGAAGATAAAAAACCCTTATTCCAATTTTCATCACCGATCTTTGACAGAAATGATGCGAGTAACTTAATTATATTGAGGTTAGATTTGACAATTTGACAAGCTTCTTCACTTAAATCAAGTGGCGGATCTTGAATATAAAATTTTGCTAAATCCAATAATTCGGTCAGGTAGTTTGCTCTTTTTTTTAGCTCTGTCAGTCCCTGCAGTAAATAGCCCTTTTTTTTGTCAGTTAGAGTATTTTCTCTAAGCATTAGAGTCAGAATATCTTCATTGCTCATATTACTAATATAGTGGTTATTCAAATGCTCCAGTTTTTTGAAATCGAGCCGTGCAGGTGAACGACCAATACTTTCTAAATTAAACCACTCTATTGCTTGCTCATCGCTAATAATCTCATCGTTGCCGTGACTCCAGCCAAGTCTCAGCAAGTAATTACGCATCGCTTTTGGCAATATTCCCATCTTTTCATAATCGCAAACGCTTGTGGCACCATGCCTTTTGGATAGCTTATTCCCATCTTCCCCATGGATAAGCGGCACATGTGCAAAGCGTGGAATGTCAAAATCAAGAGCCTGGTATATTAGCAGATGTTTAAAGGTATTAGTGAGATGGTCAGAGCCACGTATTATATCAGTTATTCCAGCATCATGATCGTCAACTACTACGGCAAAAATATATGTTGGAGTGTTATCAGAGCGTAAGATCACTATATCATCAAGCTGCTCGCTACTTACTTTGATTTGGCCGTATATTTTATCATCAATGACGATCTCTTGCGAGTCTGGCACTTTAAAGCGGACAACAGGCTTTACGTTTGATGTCACACTAATACATTTGTGCTTATATATTTTTCCTTCTTCTCTCGCTTTTATTTTCCTTTCTGTCTCAGGGCAATAACAGTGATACGCCCTACCCTTCTCAACTAAAAGGTTTGCTACTTCTTTATGCCGCTCTATTCTTTTTGACTGATATACTATTTCCCCATCATAGCTCATACCGAGCCATCTTAGCCCTTCTATAATTGCATCAATTGCTTCTTGCGTTGAACGTTTTCTGTCGGTGTCTTCAATTCTCAGCAAAAACTTGCCACCATGATGCTTTGCATAGAGCCAATTAAATAACGCAGTGCGGGCCCCTCCAATATGCAAAAACCCTGTGGGTGATGGAGCGAATCTAGTGACTACGTCTGGCATATTTGTCTATTACAGTAATATAAATGATGATAGCTAAAATTTATGTTTGTAACAATTTAGAATTTATTTATTCTGAGAGATAAAATCTACTTGTTTTTCGTAAGTTATGTTGTATAATTTAGTGTTGGTTAAATATAGCGAGGTATGTTATGGCTGACTTATTTGAAGTTGCAAAAGCAAGAAATAAAGATGAATTTGTCAGAATTTGCACAGAGAATGTTGCTTATGCAGCTAAGCATAGGCTTGATGAAAATGGGAACCCATTTCATATAGCAGCAAGTCAAGAAATTCTGCTACCTGCACTCAAAGAGATTATGAGAAATTTGGAAGAAGGTACTAAGAGTAAGGTTAAAAAAGCAGAAGAAGCTAAAAATTGGAAAGAATCAGAAAGATTAAAAGAGAAACTTAAGGATAATAAGAGATATATTAAAGAAGCACTCTGTGATAAAAGCTGCATTCTTCATGGGAGAGTAGCGGTAGCTCCTCTTTATTTTTTAAATGCTGCAGAACGGGAAGAAGCTAAGCAAATTGCAGGTATAAAGGGCGGTTTTATATGTAATAGCAAATTTCATTTGTGCTTATACATAATAGGAGCTATAGCGTGTATTGCTGCCTTATGTTTATCCTTGTACTTTTTATTTTTGGTTTCTCAATCTCTTGCACTAGCTTCAGTAGCTATAATAGCTTCTGGAGGATCTACATGTTTGTTGTTTAAGGCATGTAACGGGATATACGGCTTGTATGATGAAAGTACTATAGTGACAGATCCTGATGTTATGCAACTTTTAAATAGTGATTTAGCTGTAGCATGAAGCTAAAAATTACTTGCAGGCAATAATTTACTTTCTCAACTTAAGAAAGTATACTCATACGATGACGGAAAAGAAGTACAGTAAGATTTTAATAGCAAACAGAGGAGAGATTGCCTGCAGGATTATCAGAACTGCTCGTAGGATGGGTATATCTTGTGTATGCATATATTCGGATGCAGATGTAAATTCTGTGCATGTAAGACAAGCAGATGAGTCAAGATATATCGGCCCTTCGCCATCTTGCCTCAGTTACTTAAACATTGAAAAAATATGTGAAGTAGCAGTTGAAACAGGTGCTGAGGCGGTTCATCCTGGCTATGGTTTTTTAGCAGAAAATCCAGATTTTCCACGTGCTCTTCAAAAACATAATATAGACTTCATCGGCCCCAGTGCAGAAACAATAGAAGTTACAGCCAACAAAATAACAGCAAAAGAAGCTGCAAAAAAAGCTGGAGTGAATGTAGTGCCAGGATATATGGGTAAGATCAGCGATGCTGCCCACGCAGCTCAAGTTGCTAAAGAGATCGGTTTTCCCGTTATGCTTAAAGCTGCATCAGGCGGTGGTGGCAAAGGAATGCGAATTGTAAACTCCAAAAAAGAAATTGAACTAGCATTTACATCAGCCACAAATGAAGCAGAGAAAAGTTTTAAGGATGGCAGTATCTTTATAGAGAAATATATAGAGTTGCCAAGACATATTGAAATACAAATCATAGCAGATAAATATGGCAATATAGTTTGTCTTGGAGAAAGAGAATGCTCGATACAAAGGAATAATCAGAAAATAATAGAAGAAACGCCAAATCCATTCATTAGTGAAGAAGTAAGACAAAAAATGTATGTTCAATGTGTTTCTCTGGCAAAGCAAGTTGGCTATTTTTCAGCAGGCACTGTTGAGTTTGTTGTAGATAAAGACCAAAACTTCTATTTTCTTGAGGTAAATACGAGATTGCAAGTTGAGCATCCAGTAACAGAATTTATAACTGGAATAGACATAGTAGAAGAAATGATTAGAACTTCCTGTGGAGAGAAATTGAGATTCAATCAGGATGATATTAAACTTACTGGTTCTGCAATAGAAAGTAGAATTTGCGCTGAAGACCCATCGAAGAAATTTTTCCCTTCCAGCGGAAGAATAAAATATTACGATAAACCGGGTGAAAATGATTATGTAAGAATAGATGATGGAGTTGCTGCAGGTTCAGAAATTAGCATGTTCTATGATTCGATGATTGCCAAAGTGATAACATATGGAAAAGATAGAGTAGAAGCGATCAGCAGAATGCAAAAAGCATTGTCTGAATGCTATATAGAAGGAGTAACAAATAATATAGAATTTCTAGAATCCATCTTCCATCACCCAAATTTTATCGCAGCAAAGCTCCATACGAGATTCATTCCAGATCATTACCCTAGTGGGTTTCACGGCGATTTTGTTACAGAGGAGTATATTAAAATATTTATTTTCACTGCGTTATATGTTCATTTGGAAAATGAAGAAAGGTACCATCATAAAGCAGTGAATGAAACATCTCAGGTGTCATTCCAGTGCGTGACACTGGAATCTAGTAAAAAAGAAGGGGCACCAGTATCAGCTACTCGGATGGCAGGTGACCGTGCAAGAGATTTATTCATAGTGAATATAAATGACAATGAGTACTCCGTAAATGCAAAATACCAAGATAATATATTAATAACGGTATATAATCACAATAAATACTCCGTTATAGGCAAGTGGAAATCAAGTTATAGATTGCTATATATCACAATTAATGACGATACCAATATAGCACTTAAAATAGAAAGACAAGGCAGCAAGTACTTCATAAGACATGCAGGTATGAAAGCTGAGTGTTGTATATTAAAACCTCATGTAGCTGAATTAAGTAAGTTAATGCTAAATAATGAAACAGAAGGGATTTCAGCAGATGCTGTAAAATCCCCAATATCTGGTTTATTAGTTAAATTGCACGTAAATGTAGGAGATCAGGTGGAAATAGGACAACCTTTATTTGTGGTGGAGGCAATGAAAATGGAAAATATCATATGTGCTGAAGCAGCAATGGTGATAAAAAATATTCCCGTTCAAGAAGGAAAAAATGTGCAGATTGGTGATGTAGTCTGCTTCCTTAAATAACACAAGAAGTATAAACTTGACCCAAACAAGATAAATGAAAACACTTGATGAGCTATGGCAATGGCTATCGGTATGTGCAATAATAGAGTAATTACACCTAAAATGATCTGAATGACGACGGAGAGCAGCATAATATATACCGGTTTTATGCTAGCATTTTTTATTGTGAGTATTACTACCAAAGTTAGTATTAGCAATGCCAGTGCTCGATGTATAAATTGCACTGTCGCTCTGTTCTCAAAGATATTCAGCCATATAGGCTGTAAGAAAAATAAATCTTCTGGAACGATTTGTCCGTCCATTAGTGGAAAGGTATTGTAAATCAAACCAGCATTTAATCCTGCAACAAATGCACCGAAAATTATTTGTATTACAATTAGGACCAAAATCATCCTTGCGTAGTATATAGTGTTACCACTAACCTTAAGTTTTGTTTGTTGTGGCCTTATCTGATAATCAAAAAATTGATATGACAATAATGCAAAGATAACTAATGCTAATAATAAGTGAAGTGCGAGCCTATAGTGGCTAACATGAGGCTTGGCTACCAAGCCGCTTTTTACCATATACCAACCAGCAAAAGCTTGTAAAGCTCCAAATAATAATGCCACACATAGCTTTATTACTACCTTTTTAGATATTTTTCTTCTTAATATGAAATATATAAATGGCAGGACAAAAACTAAACCTGTTAGTCTTGCAACCAATCTGTGTACATATTCTATTAAGTATATAGCGCGAAACTCCTCCATACTAATACCATAGTTAAGTGCTTTATATTCAGGTGTAGCTTCGTATTTTAATTTTTCTTGTAGCCAGTCTTGTTCACTCAGTGGTGGTAATGTTCCAGTAATTGGTTTCCACTCTGTGATTGACAATCCTGCTTTTGAAAGTCTGGTAAATCCACCAATCCCTACCATGAGAATTACCATGACCGAGCAGAGAAAAAGCCAAATAGCTACAGGTTTTGCTTCCATAAACCATGCTGAGTTTTGTTCCATCGCTCAGGGTAAAGAATAAATTCCCATAAGGCAAGAAAAGCTGCAACACTATGTAGCAGACTATAGACCGGAAAAAATATCGATACTATATAAAAATAAAAAGGCATCTTTTGCTGTTTGACAGCTATTACCAAAAGAATCAGGTTAGTAACGTATACCACTACAAAGTAGTACAAAAATAATTCATTTAAAACTTTAGTTAATATCAATGAAAGCAGTAAAAATGGAGTAGTAAAAAATATAAAAGCTGCAGAGCCAACAAAAAGATTCAATAGCAAAATTCCCTTAAATCCAGTGTGTTTATAAAGTGACTTTATATTTTTTAAATGAACAATATAAGTTTGCATATAGCCTTTGATCCAGCGCGCTCTTTGCTTAATCCAAGCAAATACAACAATTGGTGACTCTTCCAATGTTTCTGAGTCAATCATCCTGGTTTTATATCCCATTTGCGCAAGTCTCAAACCGAGGTCAGCATCTTCGGTAACACTGTAAGCATCCCAGAAAAACACTTTTTTTAGAATTTTTACTGAAAAATGATTACTGCTACCACCCAAAGGCATCGGCATGTTCATTTTTTGGAATCCAGGCAATAAGTATTGAAACCAGTTCATATACTCCAGAGAAAAGAATTTTGTGAGAAAATTATAATCACAATTGTAGTAATTTAATTTCGCCTGTACACAGGCAAGCTTATCGTCGTCCTTATTAAATTCAATCAGTGCTTTTTTTAACTGCAATGGGTCTGGTTTATCGTCCGCATCATATATTACTGCATACTTTCCTCTAGCAAAGCTCATAGCATAATTGCATGACTTGGCTTTTGTTCTAGGCAAAGAATGAGGCACTTTTATTACTTCAAAATACTGCGGTAAAGTGTACTTTTCTATAGCTGCTAGCGTTTCTTGGTCATCACTTTCTACCTGAAGCTTCACATCTAATTTTGATTTTGGATAATCCAAACTTTCAATGCTTTCGATCAATTGCTCTGTCACTGCACTTTCTTTAAAAGCAGGCAATAAAATAGTATATATAGGAAAATCTTCTTCATTCAGCTTACTATAATCCACTTTTTGGTTGGAGGTTTCACATAAGCTAAAAACTGTAGCTATAAACTTGAATAAATAACTAGAACATCCGATTATAAATATCAACATCAAAGCAAAATATGTATATTTCTCTGTTAGTGTTAAAATTGAAGTTACAATAAAGAAAGAAGCAAAAAATATTGAGCTTAGTTTAATGCTTTTAGCTGAAAAATTAGGATTCTTGTAATATAAGTAGTTGCTTGCAAATTCTGAAATACCAAAGTGCGAGTTAAGAAGATTTAAAATCTGTTCGCTATCCACTTTTATTAATACATAGTCAATACCGTAATGAGCTTCGACCCAACGGTTGATATCTCGGCTTGTGTCTTCAACCATAAAAAAAGTAGTATTATTTAATTTTTGCCAAGGAATTATATTAAATTTATAGTAAAAAAGTTTCTCTGGCTCTTTGCACAAACTAGAATCAAACTTAATTTTTTCTACATTATCAGCTTGAAGTATAGGCAATTGTTGCATTGAACCTAATGCAATTTTTTATTTAAGTCACGTGAAAATGAAGATATGACCTCGCTACTACGCTTATCATCTTTACGTTCATGCATTATTTTTTTTACAGCATCAGCAGCTATATTCACTGTGTTAGTCTGTAAATCCCCAAGAGCTTTTTCAACTTGGTCAGTGACTTTCTTCAAGTTAGAATGGGCATTGTCATCTAATGTCTGATCTAGCTGCTGTCTATTGTGCTTAATGATACTATTAGCTTTATCAAGTGCTTCATTCATCATTTTATTAACTTCTGCATCTAATTCTTTGTATTTTTTAGAAGATTTTTTGTAATACTCCAACATATCTTTCCTGAATTTTTCAGTTTCTTCACTTGAAAATTTGCTTTTGTTACGCTTATTGTTAAGCGCATTTTTTATCACTTTCTTTAGCAATTTATACGAAAGGACAAAACTTACCAAGAAGGCAAGACCGATAATCAGTGATGTAGACATAAAAACCCCTAAAATTCTTTGGACACCAAGTCAGCAATAAATTCCTCTTCAATTTCAGAATTAGTCAATTTAGTATAATAAATTAAAGCAATACTAGTAGCCATTTGTTTTAACTGATCAGTATATTCAGATTTAAATTCTGCCACTTTTTTTTCAATAAGCTTGCTCTTTTTTTTGTCTTCCTCTTCTAATATATTCTTAACATTAGCTCTCATTTCTTCTACCTGAGCAAGTGCATCATCTATGATTTTTTTTGCCTGTATTCTAGCTTGGTTTAAAGCGGCATTATACTTGGCAATCTGCTCTTCCGTGAGTCTTAAAAGATGAACAGAACTATTAAAAGAACCCAATACTTCTTTACTTCTAGTGCTTATTATTTTATCTAACTTTGGTAAAAATAAACAACTTACCACGAAAAAAAGTGAAGAGAAAAAAATTAAAAACCAAAAAACTTGAGAAAAGAAGGTTGAAACATCAAGCTGTGGCATCTGTTAAGCAGCAAATATTAATAACATTGCAAGTACAAACGCAAGCAATCCCATGATTTCAACCATGGCAGCACCAATATAAACATAACTTTTCATTTTACCTTCTGATTCAGGGTTTCTCGCAATCCCATTTAACATAGCAGAAAAGATATTAGCTATACCTAAACCAGCACCGAGCATTCCAAACACAGCTAAACCAATTGCTATAAACTTTAAAGCTACTAAATCCATATATTACCTTTAATTTTTCTTTATAATATAATTGTAAAATATTCTACAAGGAAGTCAATTACTTTACTGCATCTGACAAATATACACATGTTAATATAGTAAATATATAAGCTTGTAAAATTGCAACAAATACTTCAAATCCTATCAATGCAATTATGAACAAAAACGGCGCAGGAGTGAAAAATATGTTCATATTTACAATAAACCCTGCTATCACTTTGATGATTGTATGACCAGCAATCATATTTGCTGCAAGCCTTATTGATAGGCTAACCGGCCTTACTAAATAAGCAAACAACTTAATAATAATTATTATAGGTGCAAGCCACGAAGGAGTTCCTTTTGGTAGCAATATGCGTAAAAATTCTACTCCCCTTTCTTTAAATCCAACAATCGTTATATAAATAAAAACCACCATCGATAAAGCGAAGGTGACTATCACATGACTTGTGACCGTGAAACTATAAGGAAGAACACCAACTAAATTACACGATAAAATGAAAATAAATACTGTGAATATCAATGGAATGTGCTGCAAGCCTTTGCTTCCAGTGTTATTTTCTATTATTGAAATAACAAAATCATATACATA
This sequence comes from Wolbachia endosymbiont (group A) of Philonthus cognatus, assembly GCF_947251755.1. Classification (NCBI taxonomy): domain Bacteria; kingdom Pseudomonadati; phylum Pseudomonadota; class Alphaproteobacteria; order Rickettsiales; family Anaplasmataceae; genus Wolbachia; species Wolbachia endosymbiont (group A) of Philonthus cognatus. Next base: position 607,652 of record NZ_OX366388.1, on the reverse strand, counting down.
CTCAACTGCAGCTTGCAAATATCCTGGTATTACTGACCCCTTCTTTATTCCAAAAAGCAAAAAGAGTATCATCAATATCACCGAAATCATCGTGAAAAAAGATGAATTGGTAAAGCTTACGTCATACCCAAATAACCTAGGTAACTCTATTATTGTATATACTTTAAATTGCTCTAGCGGATTTAACGCCATTTTGACCCTATGTACTTGAACTATAACAGTAAATAAAGTATGAATTTTATAGGACAAAGTCAAGGGTTAAGATAAGGCTCTGTGTTATTATAACATTGATACATTAACAAAATATGTAATTAGAGTGTTAATTACAGTCAGCTCTGTATTTTAAAATTTACTAATCTTATTAAATTATTTAACTTAACATCTTATTTTAATTATAATTTAATTTTTAGTGAGGTATATAATGAACGAAATAGATTTTATTAACGCTAATCATCCTTTAAATTTAGAGCAGGAATTTGGTAACGGATACATCAAATTGACAGATGGTTCCTTTAACGAATATACTGGCCATTATCAAATAGGAAGCGAAATACTAGATGAAAGCCATAATATGATAGGAGACTTAACTATAGATGGCTACATTCATAGCTTCCATGCAGATACCCACAATATGAATCTTAAATCCTTTACGGAGATAGATTTAAAAGGTGATATAAAGAAGATAAATTCTCTTTACAAGAAGATATAAAGTTACAAAAACTTCTGCATCATTGCTTGTGATACAGAAGTCACTTTTCATTCCACTACAATAAGCTTTAAAATCACTACATTTTACATTACAATAACTTTTTCACTTCTTTTTAGGTCCATGAAATTCACATTATCTTGGTTATTAGAACACTTAGAAACCAATGCTAGTTTAGAAGAAATTACCGATAAATTAACTCACATAGGGTTAGAAGTAGAAGATGTGATCGATAATTCCAGATTGACTGGGTTTATTGTTGCAGAGGTATTAGAAGTCGTACCTCATCCAAATGCTGATAAATTAAAATTATGTAAAGTAAATGATGGAAGTAAAATTCTACAAATAGTCTGTGGAGCAAACAATGTTAGAGAAGGTATGAAAACTGTACTTGCATCTCTTGGTAGCACGTTGCCAGAAAGTGATCTCACAATTAAGTCCACAAAAATACGAGGAATGCTAAGTGAAGGGATGCTCTGCTCTGCTTCTGAACTTGCGCTGGTTCAAGAGGAAAGTGAAGGAATAATCGAGCTTTCCGATGATTATAAAGTAGGGGATAAATTTTTCAATTGTGACCCTGTAATTGATATAAATGTTACTCCAAACCGTGGAGATTGCTTAGGCATTTATGGAATAGCTCGCGACCTTGCTGCAACTGGAATTGGGACATTAAAGACTTTAAGCATTCCACAACTTACCAGCTCCATAAATTCACCAATCGATGTTGAAGTTACTGACGGGGAAAGTTTTATTAGTGGAATATACATCGCCAATGTAAAAAATCAAGAAAGCCCAAAATGGTTAAAAGATAGGCTGGAATCGATAGGAATGCGCTCCATTTCTGCAATAGTTGATATCACGAACTATATTATGATATCTTTCAGCCGCCCAATGCACGCGTATGATGCAAAAAAAATAGAAGGAGAGCTCACAGTACGCAAAGCAAACGACGGAGAAAAATTTGCTGGTTTGAACGGTAAAGAATACTTATTAAACAAAGACATAAGCGTTATTGCAGGTGATAAAAATATTCATGGAATTGCTGGAATTATAGGTGGTAAGTGCAGTGAATGTACTCTTGAAACTACTGATATCTTTTTAGAGTCTGCTTGGTTCGATCCCATCTCTATTACTAAATCTTCAAGGCAGCTCGGCATCTCCACAGACGCTAGTTACAGATTTGCACGTTCAGTTGATCCTGGATTTACTTTTGATGGACTCAACCTTGCAGCTAAAATGATTCTGGACTTATGTGGTGGAGAAACCTCAAGCGTAGTGTCTGCTGGCAGTTTAGATAGTGCTGACACCAAGGTGAGCTTTGATTATCAGGATGTGAACAAGTTTGGAAGTGTGTCTGTATCGCCTGATGAGGTGCTTGATATCTTAACGAAACTAGGGTTTAGTATTGATAAAAAAACCGAAGGCAATTGGAATGTACAAGTACCAAGCTGGAGACCGGACGTGACAATACCTGCTGACCTAATCGAAGAAGTAACAAGGATATACGGCTATGACAAAATAAAAGAAGAACCACTACCAAATAATGTTGAAGAAGTAGATAGTACATACGACAATTTGCGTATTTTGATGACAAACAGAGGGTTTCATGAAGTGCTAACCTGGTCGTTTATGAGTGAATCAACAGCTGAAAAATTTGGTTACTCGAATAAGTTATTTATCATCGATAATCCGTTTAACAATAGCTTTAATATAATGAGACCAAGTATTATGCCAAATTTATTGCAAGTTACTGCTGATAATATTGCCCATGGAATATCTGATCTTGCAATCTTCGAAATTGGGCCGATTTACGATGGTGAAGCTCGGTCTAAACATGTTTTAAGTGGGATAAGAACAGGAAATAATTTACCGCGAAACCATTATAATACTGATAGAAAAGTAGATGTTTTTGACGCAAAGGCTGATTGCATAGCAGCTTTGGAGTTTTTTAACGTCAATTGTGATAATTTAACGATAGAGAGAGCAGAAAAAGAACATTATCACCCAGGAAAGTCAGGCACTCTCTCTTTTAAGAATAAAGTAGCAGGTTATTTTGGAGAGTTGCATCCTAATATATTAGATCTTTTTGATATCAAGCAAAAAGTTGTAGGTTTTGAGGTGATATTAGAAAATATTGAAAATTTACCTGTAAGTAGAAAGAAATTTATCGATTATAAATACCAAAGTGTAAAACGTGATTTTGCATTTATTGTAAATAAGGATGTGAAAGTAGGTAACATAATCAATGTGGTAAAAAAAAGCTCAGAGCTCATCACAGAAGTTTTAGTATTTGACGTATACCATGGAAATAATATAGAATCGAATAAGATGTCTATAGCATTGTCAGTTACTTTCTGCTCTCCAACTCACACTTTAACTGAAAAAGAGATCCAAAAAGAATCAAGTGCTATAGTTAATTTAGTATGTGAAAATACCGAAGGAACTTTGAGAACTTATCGTTGAGTCACAATCATAGTTTCCTGCCGTTGCTGTGTCACACTTACTTCATCCAATTTATTTCCAATATTGAATTCAATATCCTTGAAAAATCCATCCCACATTCCATGCAAATGCTCTTCTATTTTAGGCCACACATCATTTTTAAATGTTACCCCATCATCAGAAAATAAATTACCTAAAAAGGCTCCAATACCTTCATAATTTGACTGAAAACATTGAAGAAATGTCTCTCCTTCTTTATAAGTATTATGTGCCACATTTAACGCTTTTCTCTCTGTAGTCTCTTTATAAGCATTTGATGCTCCAATCTTTATTGCACCAAACATAACTTTACTCCAGTTCTTAACTTTCTGTATACAACCTTCACTATTTCCTGGTATATTATTTATTATATCTTTTGTCAAATTATCTATCAAAGGAGACAATAAACCTTGATAAAAGTGCTTGATATTATTTTTTGTTTTTATCACAGGACTTTTTATGCATTTTTCTGCCAAATAGTATTCAAGTTCCGCTTCCTCTAACAACTTCTTAACTGCTTCTTCGTTAAAAGTTTCACGCTCGAACTCCTTCAGTAAATCATCCTCTATTATTGCAAACTTTATTTTTTCGCGAGATTCTAGTTCTTCTATATAATCATTTTTTGTTTCTTCATTTATCAACAATCCTTTTTCTTCTAATTCTAACTGTTTTAATGCTTTGAGAATTTCTTGGTTATTTTTCAAATGCTTCTCTATTAATTTTGTACTTGGATGCTGTTCTCCTTTCCTATTTCGCTCACCTTCTAAATATTTGTTTAAATCCTCATTTTCTTCTATTACTTTCCTTAACGATATAGGTTGCTCTAAGCATTCTGCAATTTCCGCTCGGTGCGCATTAATCCTCTGTACTAAATCCGGCTCCTTTTCCTCTAACAGCTTACATGAATCCTCTATACCCTTTGCTTGGCCTTTGAGTACATTTTGTTTTTTGCATTTCGTTATTTCTAAATATATCTTTGCTACAAAAGCATTTACTTTATCTGAAGCTTCTTTTAAATTCTCACTCAAAGAACCTTTTATCTCCTTTTCTAAATCCCGAAACTGGTCTATTAAGCTGAGCATGCCTAATAGGCCTAACTCACCCTTGGCTTTTTTCATTACTGATTTTACTAGCCTTTGCTCAACTTCTTGATCATCATACTCGAACTTAAAAAGACCTTCTAACCTTCTTCTTAAAACATCACCTGCTAAATTATTCTTTTTTACATCTCCATATATTTCTTTCAATTTTTCATGTATCCTAATATATCTTTTTTGTCCTTCTTTTTTTAAAAGATTAATCTCTTCTTTAGCATTACCTAGAGCTGTCTCTGTTTCTCTACTATGTATATATTTATAAACATCAATAATTGCTCTCTTAGCTATCTTCCCTTCTTCTTTAAGCCGCTTCCATTCTGCTTTAAATATAGGAAGCTCACTATCATCTAAAACATCCGGTACTTTTGCTCCTGCTTTTTTCAGATCTCTTATTATCACTTCTTTCTCACCTGGTAATTCCTTACCTTGACTCTCTAATTCCTGTCTCACTAAAGAATTTTTTATCTCATCTTCCAGTGAAAAACCTTCTTTCCGTCTATCCAGCTGAAACCTAACTGCTTGTATAAAGGCAACTTGATAGGCGTTGTATATTAAGTGAGTTGTCAACTTAAAATCTATGCTACTTACCACTTTTAACCTGAATTCGTCCAACAATTCCTTCAATTTATCATATGTAATCTCTTTCTTTTCTAGCTTTATCAGTTCTTCCATAGTCTTCGCAAATTCTTGAATAGAAGTTGCAAGCACATCCTTGATTTCATTGCGTAAGGGCTTAAGACCATTTTTTAAATTGATGTTAGTTGACAATTTCAGTACGATGCTATGCTCTGAATCCCGCGTCACATCAAACCACTTGTTATTTTCATTTTCATACAAATCTCTAAGCAATCGTTTAAATTGCGGTGGAAATTCTATTTCCATATCCCACGCAATATTTGGTCCAGTAACTTCCTTTTCATGAAAAGACACCTCAATATTTTGATGCTTATTAGAATACCGCCCCATACTTATTTTAAGAGCAGTAACTAAAGAGTGAGATAAATCTCTATTTAAAAGATAAAAAGTAGCCAAAGCAATTGTTGCAGGAATAAGTAATGCTGCAAGCATAGCTATATTAACAAGAATCACTATTGCAGCAAGAACACCATATGCCAGTCTTTTTGCTGTACTTTCACTTACTTCACTTTTTTTTGTTTTATTCTCCTCTGAACTGATTTGTGTCTTATCATTTGTTTTTAATTTATTATATACGGCTAATCCTAACGCAGTGAAAACTATATAAGGAAACATTAAAACTGATAGAGCTAAATTTAATACTTTCTTCTCCGGGCAAGCTCGATTTACCTCTTTAAATATTCTACTTGATATATTATACCAAGAAGTAAAAAAATCAGAGTTATAATCTTTATAATGAAATATACTGAGTGGAACGTTAAAATTAGCTAACGGCTCTTGTTCTTCCACAGCATCAAAAAATTCTTCTTCCTCTTCTGAAGTAGCAAGACCTAAATCATTCCCTTCTTCTACATTAGAAACAGCTTCCATAGCATCAAAAGACTCTTCCTCTTCCAAAGTAACATTGGAAATAGATTCTACTTTACCTAAATCATCACTATTGTTATTTAAGTCAACAACTTTCTTACAATCTACAACAGCATTCATACCATAACCTTATCCAATTACCTTAAGTATAGCACAAACACTGACGATTTTCAACTACTGACAATCTAACTTAATACCAACACTTAAATCCTGATATTCCTTAGAATAAAAGTTAGTTCCAATTTCTGTATTAATTTCTAAAGATAAGGAAAGAGTCTGCTCTTTTATGTATTCACTCCATTTACTTGTCGCTTTCCTAATTTTCTCATCTTTTGTTTTTATGATCACCTTAATTCGATCAGATATATGAAAATCAGCTTGTTTCCTAGTTTCCTGAATAAGTCTCACGACATCTCTTGCAAGCCCCTCTAGAATTAATTCATCATTTAAAGTGGTGTTCAGAATCACAATTCCTCTGTTATTATCAAACACGGAGGAAAATTCACTGTTTGCTTTTAACAATAGTTCATATTCGCCTTTTTTTATAGTATAGTTCTCTGTTTCATCTCCGAGGAATATTTGCTCATTTTCAACTTGCCACCATTTCCCCTCTTTGACATATTGAACTAGTTTCTTAATTTTATCTGGAACTCTTCTTCCAAGCACAGGAAAATTTAATTTTAACTCTAGTGATGCAATACCTTCGAGCCTGTTTACTAACTCTAGCTTTTTTACATTTACCTCATCTTTTATCATCTCCTGGTACTCATTTGAATCTGCAGCACACTGGATCCCAGTGTCAGCTACTTGGATAACAGGAGAGAACTCTGGGATGACAGAAAGCGGTTCACCTTCAAGAAAACTACAGGAAGACTGATGATAAATGATCATACTGCCAAGCGGCTGTCTGATACGTATATTAAAAGTGTTTCTGATCGAAAGTGCAGAGTTGCACACCTCTCTCACTAGATCCATCTTGGCAATGAGCTGACTATCAAACTTCTCTAATTGTGGAAAATTAGCCAAATGAACAGATGTTTCTTCATACTTAAGCCCTTGCCATATATTCTCTGTTATAAGTGGCAACAAAGGAGCTGCAGCTCTTAGTATGTAATAAAAAACCGTATATAGAACATTATAAGCATCAGTTTTATCCTGATCCAAATCACTTTTCCAAAAACGCTCGCGACTGCGACGAATATACCAATTATTTAGCACTTCAAAAAAGTTCATTAAAATTTTGCAAGCCTCTTGGGAGTTATAGCTATTCATAGAAGCTTGGATACTTTCTATAGCTTCAAAACATTTGGAAATCATGTAGTGATCAATAGTACTTTGATAATCCTTACAAACTTCAGCTTTAATTCCATCTGCATTTGCATACATAGTAAAAAAGTGATAACTGTTCCAAATAGGTTTTATTACGTTTTTCAGAACATCTCGTATTGAGTTTCCCTCTTTATCAAGCAGCAAATTACCACCACAAACAATAGATCCAGAAAGCATAAGAAAACGCAGTGCATCAGAACCATATCTATCAAAAACCTCCATTGGATCTGCATAGTTATTCAAACGTTTGGACAACTTTTGCCCTTTTACATCCAAAACAACACCGTGGCATATGCAGTTCTTAAATGGTTCCCTATCAAACAAAGCAGTGGACAATACAAAGAGCGTATAAAACCACCCCCTGGTTTGCGCTATGTATTCAGTGATAAAATCCGCAGATTCAAACCACTCCTTATTTTCAAACGGATAGTGGATTTGCGCAAATGGCATCGAGCCAGATTCAAACCAGCAGTCAAACACGTCAGGTACACGGCGCATAACTGATTTTCCTGTTGGATCATCAGGATTTGGTCTTGTTAAAGTATCGATAAATGGTCTGTGCAAGTCGTCTATTTTAACATTAAAATCTCTCTCCAGTTCTTCTATTGAACCATATACATCTACTCTTGGATATCTCGCATCATCTGATTTCCATACAGGGATTGGCGTACCCCAGAATCGATTGCGTGAAATTGACCAGTCGTGTGCCCCTTCAAGCCATTTTCCAAATTGACCATCTCTAATGTGGTTTGGTATCCAATTAACTCTCTTATTTAGCTCTACCATTCTGCTTTTGAATTTTGTAACAGCAACATACCAAGAAGGCATAGTGCGATAGATCAAAGGAGTGTCAGTTCTCCAGCAGTGTGGATAATTGTGAATATATTGTTCAGTTTTAAACCAATTCCCTTGCTCTTTTAATTTTTTTATTACTGTATCATTGGTATCAAAAACATGAACCCCTGCCAAATCTGAAATTTCAGCAGTAAATTTTCCACTGTTATCAATTGGACAAATAACTGGAATATCATGACTTTGGCAAAGGTAAAAATCTTCCTCACCAAATCCAGGAGCAGTGTGTACAACGCCAGTACCATCTTCTCCTGTAACATAATCAGCAACAAAAACACGGAATGCATTCTTTGTATCTTTAAAGTAATCAAACAGCGGCTTATAGGAAAGATCTACAAGATCATCTGCTTTAAATTTTATATTGCAGTTTTCATATGGAATATTGCTTTGTTCACAGTGGCTGACAAATTTCCCTAAATAACTTTCAGCGAAGATGTAAACTTCATCGTTAACTAGATCTTTTGCATTATCCCCTGTCATCCCAGTAGCCCCCTCCCCTGTCATCCCAGTGCTTCGACACTGGGATCCAGAAATAGATTCCAGCGTCACGCGCTGGAATGACATCAAAGGGTGGACTGACACTGCACAATACTTAATATCTTTTCCTATTGCTAAAGCCAAGTTGCTCGGCAACGTCCAGGGAGTTGTAGTCCAAGCAAGTAATTTACACTTTCGTTTAACACTTTTAAACTGCTGTGGGTTTTCTAAAAGCTCAAATGCAACAGTTACAGCTTTGCTAGTCTTTTCTCTATACGCGTTATCTAGTCTTGTTTCAAAATTAGACAATGGAGTTTCGCACGCCCAGCTATATGGAACAACGCGCACTGATTCATACACTAGACCCTTATCATAAAGCTGCTTGAATGCCCACATGACCGACTCCATGAATGATTTATCCATGGTCTTATAGTCATTGTGAAAATCTACCCATCTTGCTTGTCTATTGACATATTTTTCCCACTCTGATGAAAATTTCATCACAGAAGTACGGCAATGATCGTTAAATTTATCTATACCAAACTTCTCTATCTCAGTTCTACCAGATATTCCAAGTTCTTTTTCTGCACCCATCTCAGCCGGCAATCCATGGCAATCCCAGCCAAATCTACGTTCAACCCTTTTTTGAAGCATAGTTTGATATCTTGCAAATGCGTCTTTGATGAAACCAGTGAGTAAATGTCCATAATGCGGAAGTCCATTTGCAAACGGAGGCCCATCGTAAAAGACAAAACAATTATCCTTGGAACGTTCTTCAACTGACCGCTCAAAAACTTTGTTTTCCTGCCAAAATTTTATGATTTCCTTTTCTAACGATGAAAAATCAGGACTACTTACTGTATCAGGATAATGCTTTGACTTCATGTTCGCTATGTAAAACTAAAGAATATAGGGCTTTCTGAAAAATTACAAATTCAAAAATATTTCCGTAGCTCACACCCCAACAAACTATTCTGCCGAGTTTCCAATACCTTTTTTTAAGTTTTACTTGCAGTTTTTATTGTTTTACTTAACATTAACCCAAGCTTTAGGGGTATTTTATGGATCAGAAGACAGATAAGTTTCCACAATTTTTAAAAATGTTGTGCTTTGTTGAAATGTGGGAACGTTTCTCTTACTATGGAATGAGGGCACTTTTGGTCCTATTTTTGACTTCTCACTTAGGTTTCACTGATGAGAGGGCCTTTACTATTTACTCATTATTTGCTGCAACAGGTTATGCTATACCAATACTTGGAGGTTTTTTAGCTGATAAGTTGATGGGATTCCGCAACATGGTATTGCTTGGAGGGATAGTGATGATAGCAGGTCATGCCTGCATGTCATTGGTTGAGTTTGAACCAGGTTTATTATATTTAGGTTTATCTCTAATAGCCGTAGGTACTGGTATGTTTAAAGGAAACGTAACTAACTTACTTGGTTCATGCTATGGCAAAGACGATCCTGAACGTAGCAGAGGCTTTACTTTATTTTATGTAGGTATAAACCTTGGAGCAATATTGGCTTCTATTTCATGTGGTTATGTAGCCCACTTATTTGGTTGGCACTACGGCTTTGGTTTAGCTGGCATTGGGATGTCTATAGGGCTAATCTTTTTTCTCAAATTTCAGAGTCTTTTAGGAGATAGCGGCCTTTCTCCTTATCCAGAGCTTATGAATAAGCGCATATTAGGGATTAAAATCTTTGGTATAGTATTGATAGGAAGCTTTCTGTCATCATCAATAATTGCTAAAATGCTTATACATAGTGAATTTTTTACTAATATGCTCATATTTGTTGGAATAACAGCTCTAGGCATATTTATTTATATAATATCTAAATTATCAGCAGAACAAAGACGAAAATTAGTGGCATTATCTATTCTTGTGGTATTTTTCTTGTGTTTTTTTGCTTTAGAAATGCAGCTTGGCTCTTTGGTTAACTTATTCACCGAAAGAAACGTTATTAACAATGTATTAGGTATAACAATTCCAGCTTCAGTTTCTCAAGCCATAAATCCTTTATCAATTATAATACTTGGCTTTCTTTTTGGAACATACATGAAGTTTAAGCAAAAATATGCAACTTCCATGTTTACCCTTGGCCTTCTGACAATGGCTATGTGTTTTTTCACACTGTACATAGGATGTTTAAACTCTAACAGCGAAGGTAAAGTAGAATACTTATATTTAATAATTGCTATCTCCTTTATGGGACTGGGAGAATTATGCATTGCTCCCTTAGTTTTAGAACAATCAACTGCACTAGCTCCCCCAAATTTTAAAGGAGTAGTAATGGGTATAACAACGATGTCGTTAGCATTTTCTAACCTAGCCGGAGTTGCAATATCAAAATTTATGTCAGTTCCTTCAGTAAACGGTAAAATAAATTATTTAGAATCTTTAGAAATATATAAAGAGGGTTTTTTAAAGGTGGGAATATTTAATTTAATGCTCGTTATTGTATTTTTATTCTTCTTCAATTTTATACATAAAGTTGTTACTAACTCATCTTGTACAAAAAATTGATATAGGTAAGCTCAAATTTGTAGGTTTAAGGTACCCGTTCAGCAGAGGTAGCAATTAAACTTTGTAACTTTTGAAAAAGATTATGATTGCATTTTTTCAATACTCTTTGCTTAAGATTTATATTTAACGCTGCTTAAAATCAGTGAAATGCACACCCCAGCAAACTACTCTGCCGAGCTTCCAACACTTTCACATTTACTATTTTGTCCCTGTATTTATCTTCAGAATCATCAATGCACACTGATTGCATATATGGGCTTTTACCAATAATTTGGTTTTGGTGTTTACCTTTTTTATCGCTAAACAGAACAGGTATAGTTTTACCTACCATACTCTGGTTAAACTCAAGTTGTTGCTTACTAATTAATTTCTGTAAACGAAGAAGGCGCTCTGTTTTAACCTCTTCTGGTACTTGATCTTTTCTTTCCGCTCCCGGTGTGCCTGGTCTTGGGCTGTATTTAAAACTATAAGCCTGAGCATATCTAACTTTTTCTACTAATTTCATAGTTTCTTCAAAATCTTTTTCGGTTTCTCCAGGAAAACCAACAATAAAATCAGAAGAAAATTCGATTTCAGGTTTCAATTTGCGAAATCTGTCTATTATTTCCAAATACTCCTCTGCAGTGTGTTTCCTGTTCATCGCGTGCAATATTTTATTCGAACCAGACTGCACAGGCAGGTGAACAAACGGCATGAGCTTTGGCTCTTCCGCATGTGCCAAGTAGAGAGATTCATGCATATCTCTTGGATGAGAAGTTGTATAACGAATCCTCTCTAGCTTTTCAATTTTAGCAATATGACTAATTAATTTTCCTAAATCCCACACTTCCCCTTCGCACTCCCCATGGTAAGCATTGACGTTCTGACCAAGCAAATTGATCTCATTTGCCCCATTTGCAACTAATTTCAATGCTTCATGAAATATTTCATTCACTGGCCGTGAATACTCAGCTCCACGAGTATAGGGCACTACACAAAACGTACAAAATTTATCACAACCCTCTTGTATGGCAAGAAACGCAGAAGACCCCTGGCTATTGCCATAGCATTCATCTGGCAATTTATCAAACTTTGCAACTTCAGGAAAATCAGTGTTTATTACATGACCTTTACTTCTGCTTGCTTTGACTATCAGCTCCGGTAAGGTAGCGATACTCTGCGGACCAACAACAATATCAACAAAAGGAGCCCTTCTGAACACTTCTTCTCCCTCTGCTTGCGCTACACACCCAGCCACCACTATAGTCATTTCTTTTCGTAACGAATGAATCTTCCCAAGCTCTGAGTAAAGTTTTTCTGCTGCCTTCTCTCTAATGTGACAAGTATTCAGTATCACTAAATCGGCTTTCCCTGCATCACTAACAACGTTGAACCCCAAAGGTTTAATTACATTTTCCATTAAAACGGAGTCATAAACGTTCATCTGACAGCCGTAAGTTTTAATATATAGGCCTTTCATATTTGGTATGTCTTTTTCAAAATTTCTTCACCCTACACGTAAATGTCTAACAGACCAGCGCGTGACGCTAGTGAACTTGCTAGCACAATAGATTTTGACAAAATTATACGAAAAACTGGATCCCAGTGGGCTTTGTTGCATAGCAACTGAAAAATCTGGTGGCTACTGACAAAATTCATTATAAAATAGCCATTTAACCTTGAAAGAAAAAATATGCCACAAAAAATGAGGGTCAGTAACCATAGCGAATATAACAAATTTCTAGAAAAAAGAGGAAATATTTTTCATTATATCAACGAAGCCATAGAAAAGTGGTACGAGAATGGTCCAAAAATACCAGGTGGCAACAATATTTATAGCGATAAAGTTGTAATTTTGGTGCACATAATAACTTGTTTATTTAGAATAGGCCTGAGGCAAACAGTTGGGTTTATAGCAGGATACCTTGAGCAAATTGGGAAAAATTTGCAAGTTATCAGCTATTCACAATCATCAAGAAGGTTTAAGAAACTCAATATTAAGATCAATGATTGCAGAATTGATAAAAATAATATGGAAGATATCGAAATTGCTATAGACAGTACAGGAATTAGTATATACAACAACACTCCTGGCCATAGCAAAGAAAATAGCGAAGATAGAAAGTATCGCAGCTATGAACAGACAAGAAAATTGCATGTAATGTTGAATACAAACAGCAAAAAAGCCATAGCTGTAAAATACAGTAACGGTGTCTACTCTGATCACTATGGAGCTTGTGATTTGCTAAAAGAAGTCGATTTTCAGTATGTCATAAAAGTACTATATGCAGATAGGGCATATGACAGAGAAAAGCTCTATAAGCTGTGTAATCAATATGGTATAAAAACGAAAATTCCTCCGAAAAACAACGCAGCAGAGCATCCAAAATTGGATTATATGCTTGATAGAAATGCCGCTATTCAGTTAATGAAATTACATGGTGAGAATGGTATAAAAAGATGGAAAGAAGAAGTAAATTACGGAAAAAGATCGTATATTGAAGGATTTTTCTCAAGGTTGAAGCGAATATTTGGGTTTAGTTTTAGGAGCAAATCTGAAATTAATCGTGAGAAGGAACTGCTACTCAAGTGTTATTTGCTTAACAAATTTACTGAAATAGGCATGGCTAAGTTTGAGATAGCTTCATGAATTTATTGTACGTTACCTACTATCCGAAGAGCGATGCAACAAAGCCATCCCAGTGTCAAGCACTGGGATGACAAGAAAGGGAGCACTGGAATTTTTATTTCAGTATTGTACATTAGCCATGCATCTGAACAGATACGAGCTTTCTGCTTTTTTTTGGGTAAGGTCAGTCAAAAAGGTTTTGCAACAACCATAATAACTATAACTATTATCAATACTGTAACTGCTTCATTTAAAACGCGAAAATAAATATGTGACTTCTTATTCGAACCCATTGCAAAATTTTTCCTATATTTTGCAAGTAGCATATGAATAATTAACATCAAAAGTATTGCAAATGCTTTTACATGAAACCATCCTTCACGATATGCTTCCCTAATAACCATTAGTGTAATTCCAAGACCAAGTGAGAAAAGCATTGCAGGGTTTATGATATGTCTAAGTAGCCTCTTTTCCATTGTTTGAAGCAAGCTATCATTTTCCGATCCCGGTTTTACAGTTGCATGGTAGACATAAAGCCTGGGTAAATAAAGCATACCTGCCATCCACATGATAACAGAGATAACATGAAAAGCCTCAAGCCAGTGGTAATAGTTCATTAGCAAAAATTTAAAATTCCTGGTATTGTGTTAGTTTAATGAAAAAGAAATCGATATGAAAGCAGAAAATTTCACTAAAGAACAGATAATTGGATTCTACAGGAAAATGCTACTCATACGCAGATTTGAGGAAAAAGCAGGACAATTATATGGGATGGGATTAATAGGCGGGTTCTGTCACCTATCAATAGGACAAGAAGCAGTTGCAGTTGGAACTCAAGCTGCATCAAAATTAGGTGACGCTTTTATCACAAGTTATAGAGACCATGGCTTAATGCTCGCATGTGATTCTGATCCAAATGTTGTAATGGCAGAGCTTACCGGCAAAGAAACAGGATGCTCGAAAGGTAAAGGTGGTTCGATGCACGTATTTGACGTTGAAAAAAAATTCTTCGGCGGGCATGGAATAGTGGGAGCACAAGTTCCAATTGGCACAGGAATAGCATTTGCTAATAAATATAAGAAAAAAGATAATGTGGTATTTACATATTTTGGCGACGGTGCTGCAAATCAAGGACAAGTATATGAATCGTTTAATATGGCATCTTTGTGGGAGTTGCCTGTGGTTTACATCATAGAAAATAATGAATACGCAATGGGAACCTCCGTGCAAAGATCAACTTTAGTAACAGAGTTATATAAAAGAGGAGAAAGTTTTGGTATTCCTGGAAAACAAGTTGATGGAATGGATTTTTTCTCTGTTTATGAGGCTACAAGCGAAGCAGCGGAACACACACGCAGCGGAAAAGGGCCTATCCTGCTTGAAATGAAGACATATCGATATCGCGGTCACTCAATGTCAGATCCTGCTACTTATCGCTTAAAAGAAGAAGTTGAAGATATGAAGCAAAATCATGACCCTATAAGCACTTTAAAGAAATACATGACAGATAATAAAATGGCTTCAGAAGAAGAGTGCAAAGTAATTGATAAGGAAATACGTGATTTAGTAAAAAAGTCGGAAGATTTTGCCAAAAATAGTAAAGAACCAAGCGTTGATGAGCTGTATACTGATGTTTATAAATTTGTTAGCTAATTTTTTTATCCAGAACTGTACAAACATTGTATAGTAAACGATGTCATCCAAATAGCTCCTTCTCCCGTCATCCAAGTGCCCTCCTTTTTTTGTCATCCCAGTGCTCCGACTACTTGGATCCAGCTGAGTTGGTGAGTATAAAAGTATAGCTAACGCAAGCTCTACGTCATGCCGCCGCGAACCGTCATACCGCGATTCATTCGCGGTATCTCTAGATCCCGCTAACAAGCAGCGGGATGACGGTTGTCAGGCTAGCTGTCATCTCAGTAGTCTCCTTCTCCTGTCATCCGAGTAGCTGACACTGGTTCCTTTATGACGGCAGTAGCCCCTTCGGTGTCATTCCAGTGCTTGACACTGGAATGACACCAATAATTGACATTTCACTAGATATTCATTATAAATAATGGAATGCTACAAAGTATAAAAACCATATTAATAGAAGACGATAACGTTAGGCTGGATAGGTACATCAGAAGAATCTTTCCTGATCTAAAGCAATCTGTAATTGAAAAATCTTTAAGGAAAGGATTAATCAAAGTTGATGATTGCAAAGCAAAGTCCAGTGATAGAGTAAATTCTGGGCAAACTATAACGCTGAAGCACTTGAATTATATTGAAAACGCTAATTCTGATCGCAAATATAATGAAAAGTTAGTGAATCTACTAAGAGAGAACATATTATATGAAGACGAATATATACTAGCTATAAACAAACCCGCAGGGGTCATCGTTCAAGGTGGCGTAAAAGTAAAGATTAGCATGAGTGATTTGCTTGACCAAATAAGAGAGGGAGAAACATTTAAAATTGTCCATAGGCTAGATAGAGATACGAGTGGAGTGATAATATTCGCACGCAACGCTAATGTTGCCAGATACCTTATGGAAGAATTTAAAGGACGAAGAGTAAAAAAAACTTATTTAGCATTAACTTCTGGCATACCGAGCAAGGATAGTGGAACAATAGACTATCCATTGGTGAAAAAATATGTTTCAGGTCAAGAAAAAGTGGTCGTTGATGAAAATTCACCTCAGAATGCCACTACGCATTTTTCAATTATAGCAAAATCCAAACACAATGTTGCTTATTTAAAATTACAACCAATTACCGGCAGAACCCATCAGTTACGTGCACATTTAGCTCATATAAATTGCCCTATTCTTGGTGACGGTAAATATGGTGGTAAAAAAGCTTTTATTGATGGGATAGCAAATAAAATTCACCTTCATTCGCATTCTTTATCTTTAAAACTGCCAAACAATAAAGAAATCACTATCACCGCTCCTATCACTAAACACATCGAAAAATCCATTGAAGCGCTATTTTTCGACTGAAACGATTTCACCAATCAACTTTTCTGTCTTTGGCTTTAATTTGAAGCACAGATATTAGGCTAATTAATGCGCAGGCAGTAAGATAAATGCCTGCTGCAAGTTTTGTTTCGGTTTTTTCTATAAGCCACATGCATATGTATGGAGAAAGGCCACCAAAAATTCCTGCAGATATATTATTTGCTAAGCTTACGCCAGTGCATCTTACTTTTGTTGGAAACAGTTCACAAATAACAGAGCCATATATTCCAAAAGATGCACCTACTGGTATAGTAATCAATAAGTAAGTTATTATTACGACATAGTGGTTAACGGAAGATAATAATGGTAATACACATGTACCAATCAGAGATAGCATAATCAGTACAGGAATCATTACGCGTTTTCTTCCAACTTTATCAGATAAAATTGCAAAAAGTACCGCAGATGCTGCAAATACAACCTGTACTACTATCCTCATTAAATCTTTAACACTAATAGATAAAATAACTAGCTCTTTTATTGATATATTATAAAACATTATTGCTGCGTAGACAATTGCATTCTGAGCAATTCCCAGATTGATTGAAATAATAAGCGGTCTTTTATAGTTTCTTACTAGTTCTAACAATGGTGAATGTGCTAAATTATTAGCGTACTTATTAGTTTTATATGCTAAGCTTTCTTTTAATATGTACCTAGTTAAAAAACCTATTGTCCCCAAAAAAAAGCAAAAATAAAAAAGCAACTTCCATCCCCATATTTCATAGTTCTCACCTGTAACTCTTTTGCAGATAAATATCATTGTTATGCATAAGAGCGTTCCAAGGGCTCCGCTAAAGGGCTTCATACTTCCTAAGAAACCTAGATTTTTTTTATCTTTTGAATGCTCTATCGTAAATGCTGTATTAATGCTTGTTTCACCTCCTGCAGTTATTCCTTGCACTATTCTACAAAACACAAGCAATACAGGTGAAAGCAACCCTATTTCTTTATACCCAGGTATAATTCCCATAATTGTGGATGATATTGAAATTAATATTACTGAAGTAAGTAAAGTCTTTCTTCTGCCATACTTATCTCCCATATAACCAAAAATTACTGCACCAATTGGTCTAAACGCAAAACCAATTGCAAAAACACCAAGGAATTTGAGTGTACTCAAATAATGATCTTCTGATGGGAAAAAAACGTTGATGATTGTATCTGTTAATACTCCAAAAAGAGTGAGTTCATACCACACAATCATGTTACAGATCATGCCCGATAGTATTGCTTTTTGAATATTATTCATGGTCTTTCAATTTAACATAACCTAATATATCATTAACCGGTGCTCCTTGCTATAAAATTTTTCATTCAATAACCTTCAAGGATAATTCACGTAAATGCTTATCCTCCACCTTGGAAGGAGCACCCATTAGAACATCTTCACCTTGCTGGTTCATAGGAAAACAGATTACTTCACGAATATTTGGCTCATCAGCAAGCAGCATAACTATTCTATCAACCCCTGGTGCTATTCCACCATGAGGAGGAACACCAAATCTGAATGCACGTACAAGTGCACCGAATTTTGTATCAACTTCTTCTTTACTATAGCCTGCAATGGCGAAAGCTTTATACATGATATCCAGTTTGTTATTGCGAATTGCCCCACTTGATAGTTCTATTCCATTGCAAACAAGATCATACTGGTAAGCAAGGATATCGAGTGGATTCTTTTCCTCTAAATCTTTCAGACCACCGTGTGGCATAGAAAATGGGTTATGAAAGAAATCTATTTTTTTACTTTTATCGTCATATACAAAATATGGAAAATCAATGATCCAACAAAACTTGAAGATATTATCATCTATAAGACTGAGTTCTGACCCTAAAAGAGTGCGTACTTTTCCTGCAATGTTTGCCGCCTCATTCTCTTTGTCAGAAGCAAAAAATACACTATCTCCTGGCTCTATGTTTGTTGCTTCTCTTATGTGGTTTAGCCTATTTTCATCAAGAAATTTAGCAATTGGGCCTTTCGCAGTTCCATCTTTATCAAACGTTATATATCCGAGACCCTTAGCACCGAATTCTTTTTGCGCATGTTCTATCTTTTTATCAAAGAAGCTGCGTGGTTCCTCTGCTGTTTTAGGTGCAGGGATGGCTCTCACTACCATACCACGCTCAATATTGCTTTTGAAAATATTGAACCCTGAATCACGGAAAATTTCTGTAACATCGCTGATTAATAGTGGATTACGCAAATCTGGCTTGTCAGAACCATACTTAAGCATTGCCTCTTTGTATGTAATGCGTGGAAAATCTTTATCGACAGACTTGCGAGAAAATTTGGCGAACACTTTATATAAAGCAGATTCAATAACGTCAAATATGTCCTCTTGAGTCACAAAAGACATTTCAAGGTCTAGCTGGTAAAATTCCCCAGGAGAGCGGTCAGCCCTTGCATCTTCATCACGAAAACACGGTGCGATTTGGAAATATTTATCAAACCCTGAGACCATGAGCAACTGTTTGAAAATCTGCGGAGCTTGTGGCAATGCATAGAACTTGCCAGGATTTAGCCTGCTTGGCACTAGGTAGTCGCGTGCTCCTTCAGGAGAGGAAGCAGTGAGTATTGGAGTTTGAATCTCTAAAAATCCTCGCTCTATCATGAGCTTGCGGAGCTCTGCAATAATTTGTGAGCGCAAAATAATATTGTTGCGGACTTTTTCACGTCTTAAGTCAAGAAATCGATATTTAAATCTCATGTTTTCTGGGTATTCTTGCTCGCCGGTAATGCTTGCCAATATACTTCTTTCTTCTTTTGCTATTTCTTCATCAAAGTGGAACTCAACTTCCGACTCAACGCGCAAATTGTTGACTATCACCTCGATTTCTCCGGTAGAAATAGAGCTGTTTACCGTATCTTCAGTTCTAGCTTCAACTATTCCTGTAACAGTAATTACACTCTCCAATTTTAAATTTGATATCTCATCAAAAAAGTCTTTGTCATTATTAAATACTAGCTGAGTGATTCCGTAGAAGTCCCTTAAATCAACAAAAATTAGGTTACCATGGTCGCGCTTACGATATAACCATCCAGAAAGGGTAACTTCCTTTTCTACGTCGTTCTTCCTCAGTTCATTGCACGTATGAGTTTTACAGCAGTTCATATTTGTTTTACTTCTAAATTCTTTAAGAAGTATAGAAATAAACCTTATTACATACAAGCCCGTTCGTCAGATATTTGCGCAATTTTCGAAATAGAGCAGTACTGCTTTTATATTGTCTTTACCCGCAAAAAAATTGCACAATTTCTATAATTATGGTATAATAGCAAGGGTATTTTTAATGAATTAGATACAGGAAATGCCACTTACACAGATCATATTATATAGCGTAACATTACTTGCTGTAGCTGCAGTATTTCTCTTTTTGAGAAAAATATACAAAAATCGCATTAGAAAAATCATATTTCCTAGAAAAGTTTTTAAAGAAGAGTGGGAAGAAGACAGAAAATTCAATGAATTATATCAAAAAAATAAGCAAAAAGAGTTGCTGAAACAACAAGAAACGCTACGCGAGAAACAAAAAGATGTGCAAGTTTATAAAGAAGATCCAGAAATAGTTGACATAGCAAAACCGGTAGGTAAATGGACAAAGATGGTTATGATGGGTAATGGTTTAATGCAGCGTTTTGCACAATTGATACATAGAGAAGGCGGACAGAAAGGATTTTGGGAGCTGTTTGTAAAAGCTCAGGCTTCAACTCAAGGTAAACATAAGGGGAAGGGCAGATAATCCATGCTTGAATGTGAAAATTTATCCTGCGCTCGTAATAATAAGGTACTATTTAAGAATCTCAGTTTTAAAGCTGAGCTAAAATCAAAGATTCTAATCACTGGTCCAAATGGTAGTGGTAAAACCAGCTTAATTAGAAGTTTATCTGGACTTTTACCGCCGGTATCAGGCAATATAAGGCACTGCGGAAAAGATATATATGATGATCCAAAATCCTATATATCTTCTATGGTCTATATAGGCCATAAGAATGCCTGTAAAGATAGCTTAACTGTTGCTCAAAACGTAGAATTCTGGGCAGGAATACGAAATACTAGAGAACTGATTGTGGCAGCTATTTGTTGTTTGCAGTTGCAGCCTGTACTTAATATTAGATATGGCGAACTTTCTGCAGGCTGGAGAAGAAGAGTTGCACTTGCTCGCCTCTTGATTTCTAATGCAAGCGTTTGGCTGATAGATGAACCATTTTGTAATCTTGATAGTGCAACGTGTGAATTAGTGCTGAACCTAATCTCAATACGCTCTGAGCAAAATGGTATAGTAATTATTACAGGGCATAGCTCTACAGAGCAATTGTGTGATTTTACAACGATTGATATACGTAATTTCAATAGACTTCTTGTATAGTTTTTGGCAACAACCGCTAGAAATAAAAAACTTACTTGACAAACTCCGCCAGCCTCCTTATCATGAAACTGAAGCTATTTATTTATCTTCTCTGTACAGATTAAATGACAAAAAAACTCACGTATCTGGCGTCTCATGTTTAATTTTTTGCACTATGTGCACTCTATGTCTTTATCAAATTTCTAGGTTTTTACCTATACAAGCTGAAATACGCTTATAAAGCATTTAAAACATCAAAAAACGCCAACTTAAAAAATGGATAGTGAATAATTAGCTACCCTAGGGTTTCTTTTGCCTTTTTTTCTGTTTAGTA
Source organism: Wolbachia endosymbiont (group A) of Philonthus cognatus (assembly GCF_947251755.1). Taxonomy (NCBI): domain Bacteria; kingdom Pseudomonadati; phylum Pseudomonadota; class Alphaproteobacteria; order Rickettsiales; family Anaplasmataceae; genus Wolbachia; species Wolbachia endosymbiont (group A) of Philonthus cognatus. Next base: position 586,384 of record NZ_OX366388.1, on the reverse strand, counting down.
AATTTCTTAAACATTTATGACTAAAGGTTAGTTGCATTAAAAAGCAGCTAAATCGCGGTTATTAAGCGTTTAGAATAAAAAAACGCCATACTTGAAAGTATAATGTAAGTAATTAGCCAACCACGGGGCTTCTTTTGCCTTTTTTTTCATTTGGTAAATTTCTTAATATTTGTAGCTAAATGAACTGGGCAGTGCGTAACGTTAATTTCTATCCAAGAGGGTGTCATTCCAGTGCTCCTTTTTTTGTCATCCCAGTGCTTGACACTGGGATGGCTTTGTTGCATCGCTACTTATGAAAGGCTAACTATAATTAGGATTATAAGCAACCTATTGAAAATCTTGTTTTTTTGCAATCAATCTGATCAAATTTAAGAATAGTAATTTATTATTTATATTAATAAATTTAATTCTATTGAAAATAGCTAAAGCATTGAAATTCTTGAATTTTAGCCGGATTAGTGAGTGGTAGTGAAATTTCTTTTACTCAAATTTAGGTATTCACTGACCGTTCTTGTTATAAATACCAGAATAATAAGCTACTGATATTCTCCACCTTTTTTATCTTTAATCCATCATAGCTAGCGATGCAACAAAGCCCACTGGGATCCAGTTTTCTTTACAAATTCACAAAAAGTGCTTCATTCTATAACGCAAAACCCATACTCACCAAACCCAATGCATTACTTGCAATTAAGTTTCCTGGATCCAAGTATTCAGCTACTCGGATGATATCTTTGTGTTTGAAGCAAAACCAGCTATAACATTTCTTCGCAAACAAATGTTCGTACAGTTGTGCGCGTGATGCTGGAATCTAGACAACAATTAGATCCTATTGTCAAGCAATAAGCTACATGTGCTATTTATTTAGTAGATTAAATATGAAGTTTAAAACTCTGCTATTGACTTCCTGTAGAACTAGTGAAAACCAAACTTGCTTAAAACCACTTAATTAGTTATAGTTATAAGTTTAGGTACAGTAAAATGACAGCTTTTGTCCCCTTGATTATTTTTTTAATCTTGTATCTTGGAAGTGGTGCTTATTTTTCTTTTATCGGAACTGATAATCCACTTCATCAGGTTTCACCAGTAATCTGCTTATTACCAGCACTATTTTTTGCTGTCTCACGTGGTACAAATAAAATTCAGCATAACATCGATACTGTTATCAAGGGCATGGGTGACAAAAACACCCTTACTATGTGTTTAATTTTTTTATTTTCTGGAGCATTTTCTGCGGTGACTCAATCAATCGGTAGCGCAGACACTGTTGCTAATTTAATTCTTAATTTCCTTCCAGCAAGATTACTGCTGCCTGGAGTATTTTTGGCTTCTGCTTTTATTTCAACTGCAATTGGCACATCTATGGGAGTTGTTGCGCTGATGGTACCTATAGCTGTTAATCTGGCAAAAAGTGGAGCTTTTGGTCTCGAAATAGGAACTGCAACTGTAGTAGGTGGTGCCGTGTTTGGCGATAACCTTTCGATGATATCTGATACCACCATTGCATCTGTTTCTTCACAGGAAGCTTCAGCAAAAGATAAACTTAAAATGAACTCTAAAGTTGCACTTATTGCCAGCATTATAACACTCATCTACCTAGCAGTTGCCTCAAATAGTACAAAAATTATTTCTATATCAAATTTAGATTATTATTCTATAATAAAAATTATTCCTTACATTTCTTTAATAATCATGGGGCTGCTTGAAGTCGCCACTTTAGTAACAATAACTATAAACATAATTATTGCTGGTGTGCTAGGAATAACTTTTTTTGACTATGCTATCATTCAATTTCCTCATGACGTGTATGACGGTTTCAAAAAAGTAAACGAAATAGTGATATTTGCTCTATTTATCGGTGGATTGAGCCATATAATGTACAAGCAAGGTCAAAAAGCGTTGCATAAACTCATCGATGAAAGCAATATCACAAAAACTAAAGCTGAATTTGTGATAGCAGGAATTGCGTCTATGTTTACTACCTTAGTTGCCAATAATACCATTGCTATTTTACTAAGTGGTGGCATTGCAAAAAGGCTTGCACAAAAACACAGTATTGCGCCACATCGCAGCGCATACTTATTAGATGTTTTTGCTTGTGCTACAAAAGGTATCTTACCTTATGGTTCCCAACTATTGCTAGCAGGTAGCATCGCCTCTGTATCACCTATTTCTTTATTAACACAGGTATATTATTGCTTTATTCTAGCGGCAGTTACAATAGGCGAAATAATCATCAACAGCAGAAAAGAGAAACATTGTGCGGCTGCAACTTAGAGTTTCTCTTTTTTTACCCATAAGGAACGGAATTACTTGACACCCTTCGCCAACCCCCTTATCATGAAACTGAAGCTATTTATTTATCTTCGCAATCTGTGCAGGTTAATGACAAAAAACTTAGGGTATTTGGCGTCTCATGTTTAATTTTTCGCACTACGTGCATCGCATGTCTTTAAAAATTTCTGGGTTTTTACCTATATAAGCCGAAACGCGCTTACAAAGCGTTTAAGACAGCAAAAAACGTCAAATTGACAAGGGAGAATTTGAATGCTAGCTACTACGGGGTTTCTTTGCCTTTTTTCCTGCTTAGTAAATTTCTTAAACACTTGCGGTGTAGGTTAGTTGCAAGTTAAAAGCAGCTAAATCGCTCTTAATCAAGCGTTTTAGAATAAAAAAAACGCCGGTATTTTAGTACATGGTAAATAGCCAACCACCACGGGGCTTCTTTTGCCTTTTTTTTATTTGGTAAATTTCTTAAACATTTATAGTTACAATTTAAGAGCTCGTAAAGGGTGTCATTCCAGTGCCCCTGTGATGTATTCCAGTGCTTGACACTGGAATACAGTTTTCCATATAATCTCATCGAAAATGTTGTAACCACTTTCCATGCTAGTTTGCTTGTTCACAAGCAAACTTTTCTGGATCCCAGTGTCTGGGCACTGGGATGACAAGAGAAGGTACTAGCCTGACACCCTGACAACCGTCATCCCGCTGCTTGTTAGCGGGATCTATGCTAATGCCCTTTTATTCTTTCAATTATGTTATTTCCATTTAAATCTGTCTGTTCCGCAACTTCAGTGAATACAGTTGAATACTCCCTAAAACTGATTGTCATAACTTTACCCTACTTTGAATAATATTTTGATCATTACATATTGTAACAAAAAAAATCAACTCATTTCTTCTAACGGCTCTATATTGAAGATAGAAAGTCCAGAAGCGATCTAAGGCTTGCACGAGTTGCAGCGGTAAGGTTTAAGTTGTCTTCTTATATTTTTAATTGTGTAATCTCCTGTGTTTGTAAATGTTTTTTCTATGCCCCACTACAGTAATAAGTACTCTGCGCTCTGAATGATTTATGCTGTAAATTATACAGTAGTTGCTAACCCTTATCCTATATTGCCCTCTAAAGCTATGACATAAAGGCTTTCCTAGATTAAAAGGATCAACTGTAAGGCGTTTCTTTATGGCCTCCTGAACCATTAATTTAATCTTTGCCGGAAGAGCTGGAATTTCTTTTTCAATAACATTTTTTAAGAATTTTATAGTGTAAGTTTTATTTCCAGATGTTTTCATCATCCTCTACTTCTTCTTCACCTTCAGAGAGGCGATCGTCAGCTATTTTGGATAGCTCTACATCTTCTTCGAACTCTTCTTCCACTAAATCTACTAAAACTTCAGGAATAGTTTTATTTTGAGTCTCTGCCATTTCTGTAAGATACTGAGCCAATTTACTGTCAAAACTTACATTAACATTGAGCTTTTTTTGACTGTGAGCCATATATTAACCAGAAAATACTACTATAAACTATAACATTTTTACTTAATTTTGTCAACTTCTCTATTCGTTGAAAAAACAATCTTGCATAAAAAAATCAACTCATCTCTTCCAAAGGTTCTATATTGAAGATAGAAAGTCCAGAAGCGATGACGTGTGCTAAGGCCTGCACGAGAAACATTCTTGCAGCGGTGAGGTTTAAGTTGTCTTCCAGTATGAAACGCATGTTTAAATCACTCTTGCCATACCCCCATAAAACGTGAAACGCTTCTGCAACTTCAAGTAAGTAGAAAGTAATTCTGTGTGGCTCACAAAGCCTTGCTGCAATTTCTACCACATCTGGCCACTTTGCTAAGGTTTTTATGAGGAAGAGCTCTCCACCTGTCCTTAAAAGTGAAGGATCTGCTGTTGGGAGCTCTTTTGGAGCATTACGCATTAACGAATGAGCACGAGCATGCGCATATTGCACGTAAAAAATAGGGTTGTCTTTTGACTGTTCTTTAACTTTAGCAAAATCAAAGTCCAAGACCATATCATTCTTGCGTGTTAGCATTATAAAACGAGTTATGTCCCTGCCAACTTCTTCCACTACATCTCTTGCTGTTAGGAAGTTTCCTGATCTTTTGGACATCTTAACAGGTTTGCCGTTCTCGAAAAAATTCACAATATTATGCAGTTTTACCTCTATTTTTGCTTGATCATCACTGAGCGCAGAGACGACTGCTTTGAGTCTTTTGACATAACCGCCGTGGTCACTACCAAGCTCTACGATCATATTGTTAAAACCACGCGATATCTTATCAAAATGGTAAGCGATATCCGAGGCAAAATAAGTCCAACTGCCGTCCTCTTTCTTCAATGCACGGTCAACGTCATCACCAAATTTTGTAGAGCGAAATAGCATCTCTTTTCTGGAAGTCCAATTTTCGCTTTCTTTGCCTTTTGGTTTCTCCAGGTACCCTTCATACACTAGACCCTTGTCAGACAATATCTTTATACTCTCTTCAATTTTGCCACTTTTTTGTAGCTCATACTCTGAAGTAAAAACATCATGATTTACTCCAAGCAAGTTCATGTCTTCCTTTATGAGTTCTAAGATAAAACTTAAAGTATATTCCCTAATTATTTGATTATCTTGCTTTTTTAGAAATTCCTTGCCATATTTTTTAGCTAGCCCCTCCCCTATTGGTTTTAAATATTCACCTGGGTATAAACCTTTTTCTATACTGATTTTTTCTCCCAGAGCTTCTTTGTACCGCAGATATACTGACTTTATTAGTGTATCTATCTGCGCTCCAGCATCGTTAATATAGTATTCCTTAGTAACTTTATAACCAACTTTTTTCAATAAATTTGCCAGAACGTCACCAAATACTGCCCCTCTTGCATGACCAATATGCAGTGGACCAGTTGGATTTGCAGATACAAATTCAACATTGATGGCCTGATTGTTCCCTATATCTAGGGTGCCAAACTCTGTTTTTAGCTCATTTATTTGTTTTAAAATCCCATGCCATACTTTTATTTTTAAGTGTATGTTGATGAAACCAGGGCCCGCTATTTCCACTTTTGCAACTTCATCAAAAAGTTCAAATTCTTTGGCTAAAACCTCTGCAATTTCAATGGGATTCTTCTTTTCATGCTTTGCGAGCACCATAGCAACGTTTGTGTAAATGTCTCCATGTGCTCTGTTACTTGGGGGTTCTACGATAAAGTTTGTTGTATCTGTATTTATAATACCCCTTTGCTTCAACTCGTTTAATTTACTCAAAATTAAGGAAGAAGCCCTTTTGAAAATGTTCATCAACTAGAAAAACTATGAAAATCTCCAACAATATAGCGAATAAGTGGGGCTAGTTGAAGGTTTATCTTAACTATTTTATCTTCCTGGATCAGAGTTTATATTAAGTCGTTGCCGTAACCATGGTAAGAGAAAGCCATACCTTCACTGTAACCATCATTACCAGCATCAGGCTCTTCAACATCATCAGTTACTACCTGATCTTCAGTTATCACCTGATCTTCAGTTGTGATTTTATCCTTGATCGTCTCGTCTACACCCTCATCACTATAAGAAAATTTGTTAGTATATGAATAGCGATTATTGATTTTATCACTATAGTTATGTTTTAACATAGAGACCTCCTATACAGTCAAAATTGGAATTACATTAAGATAGAACAAGCTATGAATATAACGTGAATGAAAGAAACTACAGATCACGAAATTTCCGGATAACTATGGAACCATTATAAAATAATAAAATTAAAAAATTAATAACTTTAACATTAAATCTAGCATACTCATTAAATCAACAACGATATAGCTTAAATTCTCTTTTAATTTACACAATATTTCATGCCTACTGTATCTTCGCCAGTTTTGCATATAGCCCGTCTTTACTTATTAGAGAGTCATGAGTGCCTACTTCTTCTACTTTTCCATGATTAATTACTATAATCTTGTCAGTCTTGAGTGCGGTTGATAGCCTGTGTGTAATTACGATTGTTGTTCTGTTTTGCATTAACTTGCTCAAGGCTTTTTGCACGAGGTTCTCACTTTTGTAATCAAGGGCAGAGGTTGCTTCATCCAGTATTAAAACCTGAGGGTTTTTGAGTATGGCTCTTGCTATTATAATACGCTGTTTTTGTCCTTCAGAAAGTTTTAATCCTCTTTTTCCTACAAATGTATCAAATTTATCAGGCAGCTTATCAATAAATTCCATCGCATAAGCGCTGATGGCTGCTTGCTTCACTTCCTCATATTCGGCACCTGGTTTGCCATATAGTATATTTTCCATTATTGAGCAAGAAAATATCATGTGATCTTGTGGCACTAAGCCAAACAACGATCTGAGGTCATTTAGCGCAATTGACTTAATATTGTGCCCATCGATAGTAATGCTACCTTTGTTTGGATCATGAAAACGGAGCAGAAGCTTTAAAATGGTGCTTTTACCACTGCCAGATGGTCCAACAATTGATACTGCTTGACCTGCCTCTATAGAAAATGATACGTTATCTAATGCTGGCTTATCAGCATAAAAAAATGTTACGCCATTAAACGAAATTCCTTTTTGAACACTACAAATTTTTATAGGATCATCAGGATCTGCTATAGAGCTTTTCATATTTTTAAATTCAAATAAACGCTCTACTATTCCAAGACCTCGTTGTAAATCACTGATATTATCGCTCAAATTATTTATAGCTCCTGCTGCGAGCGCTGAATAAAACACAAATGAGGAGAGTTCTCCAATAGTTATATTATTGCTTAAGACTTCTTTAATACCAAAAAAGAGCAAAACAACTAGTGAACCTATCACACACGTGATAACTAGAGTTACTAAAATAGCACGCAAGAGTACTAATTTTACGTATGATTTTGATACTGAGTTTAAATGTTCCTTAAAACGGATTTTTTCGTTTTCCTCGAGTACAAACGATTTGATAGTCACTATAGATCTAAAATTTTCCTCACTAAATGACGCAAGCTCACTTAATTTATCCTGAGCAAAGCGTGCATAGCTACGCACTTTTTTTCCAAGTGAGGTCATGATAATGAGTAGTATAGGTATTATTGCGGCTGCATACGCAGTTAGTTGTATATTTGTATATAATAACATAGCAACACTGCCAATCAGAATCACAAAATTTCGTAATATGGTTAGTAAGCTGCTGTTTATTATTGATTGCAGCACAGAGGTATCAGTAATTAACGCTGAGATAACATCTTGTACGCCTGTGTTCTCAAAGAAACTTGGTTGCAAGTTAGTGATACTGCTATATAAGTCATATCTGATTCTTGCGATAACTTTCTCGCTGCCAATGCCAATGAAATATAACCGAGTAAATGCAGTGAGAGAAATGGCTAAAACTATAAGTATTGCAACTAATAGTTTGGTAGTAAAATCGTGCTCTGTGCCAGAATCAATTATATTGCTTAAGCCTCTGCCAAAGAGGAGGATCGTTAAGGCTGAAAATAAAACTGCAATAAAAGCTATGACAAAATAGGATAGATTAGGCTTTATATAGTAAAATAACTGCCTAATATTAGATCGCATCTTATTTTAAAGTTTCTAAAGTTAAGTATATAGATTTTAGTTTCAGGGGAAAGGGGAAAGGTGTAGTATGAAGCAATTTAGGTTCTGCAGCTGTTATAGTCCACCAAGAAAGGGTAGTAGCCCGCAGAAACGAAAAACTTGCTTGACAAACTCCGCCAGTCCTCTTATCATGGTATTGAAGGTATTCAGTTATCTTCATCTGTGCAGATTAAACAGCAAGAAAACAACGTAGTTGGCGTCTTATTTTTAATTTTTTGCACTATGTGCACCTTATGTCTTCACAACATTTCTAGGTTTTTACCTATATAAGCTGAAACGCGCTTATAAGTCGTTTAAGACAGTATAGTACGCCAATTTGCAGGATTAGAGAGTGACAACTAGCTAACACGGGGTTTCTTTTGCCTTTTTTTCTGCTTAGTAAATTTCTTAAACATTTAAACTAAGGTGAGTTGCATTTAAAAGCAGCTAAATTGCAGTGTTTAAGACTTAAAAAACGCCAATACTGAAAATAGACAATGACTAGGGCTTCTTTTGCCTTTTTTTTCGTTTGGTAAATTTCTTAAGTATTTATGGCTAAACGACAATCGTCATCCCGCTACGTGTTAGCGGGATCTCTTGTTAGCGGCTGAGATACCGCGGCGGTATGACGGTTCGTGGCAGCGTGACGATAAGCTCGTCATCCCGCTACGTGTTAGCGCCGCGGCGGTATAGCTATACTTAAAAATATGGTTGAATAGTTGTTAATAATAGTGTATAATTATTAATCTTTTCTCAGTATTTTTACTATGGCTCTTTCTAAATTTCTCGATCCAAAGTTAGATTTAACATTTAAGAAAATCTTTGGCACTGAAAAAAATAAGAATATTCTTATCCATTTTTTAAACGATATTTTAGGATGTACTGAAGTCAACACTATACAAGAAGTAGAATTCTTAAGCACCATTATGGACCCTGAAATTGCTTCTGATAAACAAAGCATTGTTGATGTTCTTTGCAGGGATTCTAGTGGGAACAGGTATATAATTGAGATGCAGCTCACTCGTGATAAAGGCTTTGAAAAACGCGCACAACTTTATGCTGCTAAGGCTTACTCAAGACAAGCTGATAAATCTGGTAAATACGTTGATTTAAAGAAGATTTTCTTTATCGCGATTTCAAATTGTACCTTATTCCCTGATAAGCTTGACTATATATCTAGCCATACCATAAGAGATGAAAAAACCAATGAGCATGACTTAAAAGATTTTCAATTTATCTTCATAGAGCTGCCAAAATTTCCTAAGAGTAGAGAAGAACAACTAGAAAGTGTAGTAGACCGTTGGCTATTTTTTTTCAAATATGCAGATGAAACAACGGACGAAGATCTCAGAAAAATTGCGGAAAAATCACCAATAATAAAGCTAGCATATGATGAATTAGATAAGTTTCACTGGAATGAAAAAGATCTAGTAGCTTATGAAGAAAGAATAATGGATCTGCGCAAAGAAGAAGCCATTCTTGAATACAGACTTGATCTTGCTAAAGAGGAAGGTAGAAAAGAGAGGGAAATTGAAGTCGCAAAGAATCTACTTAAAGCAGGTGTTTCTTTTAATATTATAGCTCAAACTACTGGTCTTTCTATGAGTGAGATCAAAGAATTGCAGAATTAAGTGTGAATGGTTACGAAAAATATAAGTTTTTGCGATAAACGACATAGTGATGTATTTGTTGTTCAGCATGTCAGTGGAATATTTTCTGAAAAATTTCCACATAACTCTTTCAGATTTCATAATATCTCTTGCCACTCATCTGAACAGATACCCATTTTGGAGGGATACCAATAATAGTTGTGAGCGGTACAAGTTTAGTCCATATACCTTCCAAGCATAACACGCTCACGAAACTTTAATGCGATAGCTTGGTTTCTACTGAAAGACAGCATTATGCCAAGTGCGATGCTCGAAGATAAAAGAGAAGAACCACCATAGCTAAGTAATGGCAGGGTTATGCCGGTGGTTGGAAAAACACTCAATGTTACCCCTATGTTTATTATGAATTGTGTGATGAATTGAATTGAGATACCGAGAATCACCAACAGATTAAATAATTCATTTTCCCTATATGCAATGTAAAGCAAGCGGGCGGAAATGATGCCAAATAACATCAATGTGGCTAAGCACGTAATCAAACCAAATTCTTCTGCTAAAACAGAAAACACAAAATCTGTATGGCAATCAGGAAGAGAGGCTTTTACGCTACCTTCACCAGGTCCAACTCCAGTTAATTGACCTCTTTTGAATGCTTCTAATGATTTTGTGACTTGAAAGTTATCGCGCTGCGTAAAAAAGACAAAATTGTAAATCCTTTGCTTTATATGTGGGAGGCATAAGTAAGCTATTGTAGTTCCAGTTGCGGCCATTCCTATTATGCATAGAAAGTATAAAAATGGTATACATGCAATAAACATTTGACCGATAAAAGAATATGTTAAAAGCATAGACATACTGAAATCAGGTTGCAAAAGTAACAACACAAAAACTAACAGAAATATTATGATTGATATGTGTATTTTAAACTTCATTTCGCTGGCCAAGATACTAGCTATAACAACAGAAAAAAATGGCCTTACGAACTCAGATGGTTGAACTGAAATTTTGACAATATGTAACCATCGTTTCGCACCTTTTACCTCTATACCAAGTATTATCGCAATTGCTACTAGAATAGTAAATAAAATGAAACCTGCGAACGAGAGGTTAAGTATAGTTCTTGTGTTGAGAAAAGAAAATGTCACCAAGGTAATTAGTGACAGGACTATATAAATTGTGTGACGCCGTATAAAATAATCTTGTGGTAAAGAAAGACGCTGCGCAATTACAGGGCTTGCTGAATAAACAAGAATGAAGCTTATAGTGAGCAAAAAAAACACTGGAAGGATGAGATAATAATCCAGCGTTCTATACCAGAGTTTAATATTCATTTTGTTCCAATGTGTAATGCCACTATTCCATAGCTCATATTATGAAACTCAACATTCTTAAAGCCTACCTCTTCAATTTCCATTTTAAAATCAGCCTGAGTTGGAAATTCTCTGATGCTCTTCACTAAATATTCATAAGAACTCTTGTCTTTAGCAACTATGCTGCCAATTTTAGGAATTACTTTAAATGAATATAAGTCATAAAGTTTGGTAAATATCTCATTTTGATAGTGCATAGGGGCAAATTCTAAGCAGATAAATTTCCCATGTGGTTTTAATACCCTGTGCGCCTCATTTAAAGCCTTCTTGCGGGCAGAAACATTTCGAATGCCAAAAGCTATTGTGCAATAATCAAATTCGGAGTCTTCAAATGGTAAACTTTCTGCACTTGCACATACCCAATCAAAATTAATTTGGTTTGAATTTATAGCTTTATCACGTCCTCTGCTTAGCATGTTTTGATTTATATCGCATACTGTAACCTTAGCACTTGGCTCTTTTCTTACTATTCTTATTGCTATATCTCCAGTTCCTCCAGCAACATCTAAAACCTTAGAGTTTTTTGTAAAATGCACACTATTTACCATCCTATCTTTCCATAATCTGTGCATTCCGAGGCTCATTATATCATTCATGGTGTCGTAGCGACTTGCCACGGAATCGAATACCTCTTTAACTAATTGTGATTTCTTCTCGATTTTTATAGTAGACATTACGTAAAAACTCCTTTATAATTAGTAAAAATTAATTTGAATTAACACAAATGTCAACGACAGGCCTTGAGCCTGTTAAAATCTTCTTCAGCGTGGTATGATGACCGAGTTAGTGGGCTTGATGCAACCACTAAGAAACCTTTGGAGTAAGCAATGTATTTATAATGCTCAAACTCTTCTGGGGTAACATACCTATCAAGTTTTGCATGTTTTGGAGTTGGTTGTAGATATTGACCAATTGTAATAAAATCAACCTCAGCACTGCGCAAATCGTCCATAACCTGCAGTATTTCCTCTTTTGTTTCTCCAAGACCAACCATAAGCCCTGACTTTGTGAAAACTTTAGGATTAATCTGCTTTACCATCTTCAGCAAATATAGTGAATGAAAATAGCGAGCTCGTGGTCTTATTTTTGCATACAATCTCGGCACTGTTTCAATATTGTGGTTATAGACATCAGGTGATGCAACAGCGATTGCTTCAAATGCTTCTTTCTTATTTAAAAAATCAGGAGTTAAAATCTCTATTGTTGTTTCTGAAGTTATCTTTCTAATTTCTTCTATGCACTGTATAAACTGATTTGCGCCACCATCTGGCAAATCATCACGATCAACGGAAGTAATAACAACATGCTTTAAGTTTAACTTTTTTATTGCTTTTGCTAAATTTTCTGGTTCATGAGGATCTAGTTTATCAGGAATGCCAGTTGCAACGTTGCAAAATGCACAAGCACGAGTGCAAACAGAACCGAGAATCATTACAGTAGCATGACGTTTATTCCAACATTCACCAATGTTTGGACATGCAGCCTCTTCGCACACTGTATGCAAGTTATGCAGTTTAACGATGTTTAAGGTCTCATTGAATACTTCACCGGTCGGAGCTTTTGCTCTGAGCCATTGAGGTTTGTTATGCATCTGAAACGGCTAACTCTACCTCTTGCTTTACTAAAACTTTTTTCAACCTTCTTTTTATCTTCTGCGCTTTCTCACTTAGTTTAATCGTTCTTGTGTTGAGCAAAAAAGCATCTAAATCACCTTTGTAATCTATAGTTCTCAAAGTTCTTGTTGCCACACGAAATCTAAACTTTTTATTTAATATATCACTTGTCAACGTAACCTTATGTAAATTTAAAAGAAAGGTACGCTTTGTTTTACGATTCGAATGTGATACCTTATTACCAAAAGATTTTTTTCTATTTGTTAATTCACAAACTCTACTCACTTCAATATACCAAATTATTCTATGTACTTAGATTACCTTATATAGTCAAATAGTCAATACTCTCTTGCTTAATTTTTATACCATATACTGCTTTATAGCCAAAAAATATCGTAATTTTTTCTATTATAAGAGAAATCATATGCTGAATTTCCAATGCTTTGCTGCCATTTGTTACTACCAGATGCAACACACCCGAATTTATATTCTGTGCATATGAGATCTTTTTCGGTTTTGTACACTCTGCTATTTCTTTCCCTACTATATTTCGCCAGTTTAAAATCAGACGTATTTCATTTTTACTAATCTTATTTTTCATGCATTTTAATGCATAGTTTTCAATTATAGACTTTAATTTTTTTGGACCGCTGTGTTTGAGCATTTTTCTGTTTTGTTTCTAGTATAACTAAATAAGTAAGGTTTACCACTACATTGGATTTCTTAAAGCCCTGTCATTCCAGTGCGTACTGCACAAACATTGTAATTTGAGTCCACCAGGGAGGATGTCATCCCAGTGCTCAGACACATAGCTGTACGAACATTCATTTTTGAAGGTAAATTGCACAGCAAATGGTGTCATTCCAGTCTGGAATCCAGAAATTTTGCTTATAACTGAGCTGATGAGCTAAAGGTAGTTGTCTTACGCTAAAATAAACGTTTTTAATTAAGTTGCATAGAACCAGTGTCTGGGCACTGGGATGACACCCCACTGGTGGGAATTGCTCCCAAACTACAACGTTCGTACAGTTGTGTGCTCAGACTACTTGGATCCAGAAAAATTGATTGTGCACTATACAACATTTTCGATCAAAAGCTGGATGCCAGTGTCAAGCACTGGCATGACACCATTTGCTGTGTTTAACAAAAATAAATGTTCGTACAGTTGTGTAGCTGACACTGGGATGACAACCTTCTAACTGCTTTACAAACCTCTAGCCTCACACCATAAAAGCAGTATTTTTATGTAAAATTTATCTCAACGTAGCACTTGTCAAGTAAGTCGTTCCATTCAAAAATTTTTGTTTTGCCTCATAATTAACCTTATAGCTGTTTTAATTGTAATTGGTTAAATTATTATTAATTTGCCAGGCTAGATCCAAAAAATAGCATAATCAATATGCAAATTGTAATAGAAATCACGTTTGCGTATGGTTTATTGCTATGCGGTTAATCTTTCCTCAATCCAAGCTGCTTGAATAGCTTCGAGTATTTTTTCGTTACAGCGTTTTTCATCATCATCAAATTCCTCTAAACTCAAGACCTTTTTTTTAAGCTCAGTGAATCTGATACTAATTATATTCTCATCTGGAAATTTTTCCTCCAGAGCTTCTACAATATCTTCTATATCAAACCATTTCATACTTTTTTGTATTTATCTGCTAAGTTAAATTGGTGCCCATGGGGAGACTTGAACTCCCAAGGTCGCAAAACCCACGGATTTTAAGTCCGCTGCGTCTACCGATTCCGCCACACGGGCTTTTTTTATCTATCTAGAGTAAAACTCTACTACTAAATTGACTTCCATGTCTGCTGAATAAGGAACCTCAGAATATTGAGGTGACCTCAAATACTTCACTGAATGCTCTTTACTATCTGCTTCTAAATAATCCGGAGCCTTGCGCTCTTGTTTTTGTTCAGCCTCTACTACTACAGGGATTTTTGCTGCCCTTTCTCTTATTTTTATTATATCACCTGGCTTCACTCGATAACTCGATATGTTAACCACCTTATCATTAACTGTAACGTGCTTATGAGATATGAGCTGCTTTGCTGAGTAAATTGTTGGAACAAGACCAGAGTGGTATAAAACAGAACTTAATCTCGATTCTAAGATACCGATAAAATTATCAGCCGTATAACCCTTTCTGTTATAAGCATCTAAAAATGTATGTCTGAGCTGCTTACTTGAAATCGCATAGTAAAACTTAAATTTCTTATGCGCAGCAAACTGCTTACCAAAGTCGGATAACTTCTTGAATCCAAGAATACCATGTTGACCTGGAGGGTATTTCCTTTTGTTTACTGGGTCTTTAGCTCTACCCCATAAATTTACACCAAGTCTACGGCTAATCCTATACTTTCTAGTGATAACAGTTGTCATATAAAAACTCTCACGATTTAACTTTAGATTATTAAGGATTTTAGCACTCAGTGTCAACTTGTTTTTGCTGATATAATCTTTTATACTTCATTTTTAAGTTTTTCTATTAACACATGAATCATTCACATTTAAAATCTATGGCAAACGCCATCCGTTTTTTATCAATTGATGCAGTACAAAAAGCAAACTCTGGACACCCAGGTATGCCACTTGGCATGGCAGATGTTGCAACTGTTTTGTTTGCTAAATATCTGAATCATAATCCTGATGATTCTAAATGGTTCAATAGAGATCGCTTTGTTTTATCAAACGGTCATGGGTCAATGTTACTATACTCAATATTATATTTGACAGGTTATATTAGCATAGATGAGCTAAAAAACTTCAGGCAAATGGGATCCAAGACCCCAGGTCATCCAGAGTTCGGCTTGACTTCCGGGGTAGAGGCAACAACAGGCCCGCTCGGTCAGGGGTTTGCCGCTGCTGTTGGCATGGCACTTGCTGAATCAATCCTTAAAAAGCAATTCAGAATCAATCACCACACTTACGTGATGCTAGGGGATGGCTGTCTTATGGAAGGAATAAGCCATGAAGCAGCATCACTTGCTGGGCATCTTAAATTGAATAAGCTCATAGCTCTTTTTGATGATAATGATATCTCTATAGATGGCGCTACTTGCCTTTCCTGCTCTGATGATGTAGAGAAACGCTTCTTAGCGTATGGATGGAATGTTGACAAAATTGATGGCCACGATTTTGATGCCATATCCTTTGCAATAGAGCAAGCAAAAAAGTCTGGTAAACCTACAATGATCTGCTGCAAAACCATTATCGGAAAATTTTCAAGCCGTGCTGGCACATCCTCTGCTCACAGTGGTGCTTTTTCGGAGGAAGACATAAAACAGATGAGAGAGAAATTAAACTGGAATTATGAACCATTCCATGTACCAGAAGATGTGAAAAATGCCTGGAAGAAAACTGTTGAGAGAGCAAAACAAAACTACACGATGTCATTCCAGCGCGTAACGCTGGAATCCAGGAAAGAAGAAAAAGAATGGATCCCAGTGTCAAGCACTGGGATGACAAGAGAGAGTACTGGGATGACAGAAGAGAATGCTGGGATGACAGGGTATCATGCAGAACTTCAAAGACGGTTAGATAAACATCTACCAGATAATATCGCTGGTGTTTTAGCTGACCTGAAGAAACAAATATGTGAGCTAATGCCAAACGAAGCTACTCGATCTTCTTTCGGCAGAGTAATGGAACTTTTAACTGAGTCTATGCCGGAATTAATCGGCGGTTCTGCTGATCTTACTGGGTCAAATTGCACTAAATATAAGCACATGCAGGTAATAAATAGCAATAATTATAGTGGCTCTTATGTCCACTATGGAGTGAGAGAGCACGCTATGGCAGCATGTATGAATGGTATGGCACTTCACGGCGCGATTCTTCCTTATGGCGGCACTTTTTTGGTATTTTCCGACTATTGTCGTCCTGCTATACGTCTTTCAGCTCTGATGAAGCAGCAGGTTATGTATGTCATGACTCACGACTCAATTGGAGTGGGAGAAGATGGCCCAACTCATCAGCCAATAGAGCATTTAGCCTCTTTGCGTGCTATACCAAATCTATATGTTTTTAGGCCAGCCGATGCAGTTGAAACTCTGGAGTGTGTTAGCATTGCACTCGAAAAGAAAGAATCTCCAGCACTGTTTGCGCTCTCAAGGCAAAACGTAAGTTACATGCGCAAGTTCTACTCTGATATCGATCAATCTGCTAATTTATCGAAGTTTGGTGCATATATTTTGTGTGAATGTTCAAAAGAATTAAAAGTGACGATATTTGCTACGGGGTCCGAGGTTGAAATTGCAGTTGAAGCAAGGGAGAAATTGCAGGAAAAGGGTATAGGTACAAGGATTGTTTCTATGCCATGCTGGAGGCTTTTTGACGAGCAAAGCGATGAATATAAAGCGGCAATATTAAATAATGACAGCATTAAAGTTGCAATTGAAGCCGGAAGTGAAATGGGTTGGCATAAATACATAGGTTCAAACGGTATATTTATTGGCATGAAAAGCTTCGGAGAATCAGCACCTTATAAAACACTTTATGAGCATTTTAATATCAGTGCTGATCACGTAGTAAAATGTGTGTGTGAGAAACTGGTTTACATTGAGTAGACTTCTTGCATTACTCTACACATCTGTGTTCATTGCACTATAATGACCACCACTACTATCTTCTTCGTCTAATGAATCGGATCTAAGTAAAGAAACACTAGCATCGGTTTGCGATGTAGATTCATCAGTGTTAGACCCAAATAACCATGAAAAAAAATCACTAAAAAATGATCCTATTAATGAAAAAGGCTTCATAAGTATACTAAACAAACTACCAAAAAAAGAGCTCGGCTGTTCTTCTGTTTGTGCAGGTTCTGTGGAAGCAACAGGACCTACATCGTTGTCTTGTACATCAGCTCCTTTTTCTCCATTGATGTCTTGCTCTCTCTGTGATTGATTTGAATCTTCCTCCTCTTCCTCTTGACCCCCTTCACTATCTGTCGCTGGCTCACCCACTGAACCATCATCAGATTCTTCTGCGGGTTGCAATAGAGTTTTTATTTCTTCGTTAGTAGTTAAATCTAAGGGAGTCTTTCCATCTTCATCTTTTATATTAACATCTGCTCCTGCTTTTATTAGGGCGTCTACTATTTCTTTGTTGTTATTTTGAGCAGCAAAATGTAAGGGAGTCCTGTTATCTTTATCTTGTGCATTAACATCTGCTCCTTTTATTATTAGAACATTAACCACTTCCACATTATCCCTACCGGTAGCCCAATGTAAAGGAGTCCTGTTATCTTTATCTTGTGCATTAACATCGATTCCTTCTGCTCCCAGTAGAGCGTTCAATACATTTATATCTATGTTGTCCTTTTTAGCAGCCAAATGCAAAGGAGTCCTGTTATCTCCATCTTGTGTATTAACATTGATTCCTTCTGCTCTCAGTAGAGCGTTCAATACATTTATATCTATGTTGTCCTTTTTAAGAACAGAATGTAAAGGAGTATCTTTATTCTTATCTGCTAAATTAACATCGATTCCATGTTTTCCCAATAGGGCTTCTACTACCTCTTCATGGCCCTTTACAGCAGCCCAATGTAAAGGAGTCTTTCCATCTTGATCTGTTGCATTAACATTTGCTCCTTTATTTATTAGACTGTTTACTTCCTGAATATCACCGCTTTTAGCAACCTTAAGTAATTTAGCTGTGTTTCGTAATAGAGTTTCTATGTCTTGATTAGTGGCTAAATCTAAAGAAGTCTCTCCATCTTGATCTTCTGCATTAACATTTGCTCCTTTGTCCAATAGGGCTTGCACCACTTGCTTATGACCTTCTCTAGCAGCCCAATGTAAAGGAGTCTTTCCTGTGTCATTTTGTGCATTAACATTTGCCCCTTTCCCTAATAGATCTTGTACTGCTTCCAAGTTGCCAAGCTTAGCAGCCAGATGTAAAGAATTCTTGCTATGTTCAGTTTCTATTTCTTGGTATCTACTCAACACGTCGCGTTCTCGACTAGGGTCGAAAGTATGCAAATCTGCTCCATTATCTAATAGAACTTCTGCTGTAGTAGAGTGATTATTTTTAACAGCCCAATATAAAGAATTATTTAGATTTGTATCTAATGCATTAACATCTGCTCCTTCCTTTATTAGACGCTTTACTTCATTAATATCACCACTTTTAGCAGCCTCAAGTAAAGCAGCATTTTGTGGAACTTGGCTTTCTTCTTCATCATTTTGCAATACTGGACTAGCATCATCAGATTCTTCTGCGGATTGCAATAGAGTTTTTATTTCTTCATCAGCGGCTAAACCTAAAGGAATATTTCCATTTTGATCTGTTGCATTAACATTTGCCCCTTTTTCCAATAGATCTTTTACTATCTCTGCATGGCCATTTTCAGCAGCCCGATGTAAAGGAGTCTTTCCATTTTGATCTGTTATATTAACACTTGCCCCTTTGTCCAATAGGGCTTCTACTACCTCTTTATGGCCATGTGCAGCAGCAAAATGTAAAGGAGTACCTTCATATTTATCTTGTGCATTAACATCGATCCCATTTACTTTCAGTAGGGCTTCTACTACTTCTTGATGGCCCTTCTTCAGCAGCCCTATGTAAAGGAGTGCTGTTATGTTCATCTATTGCATTAACATTTGCCCTATTATTTAGTAAAACTTCTACTACCTCTTTACGGCCCTCTTCAGCAGCTCGATGTAGAGGAGTCATATTTGCAAATCCTACTGCATTAACATTTGCCCCATTATCCAATAGATCTTTTACTATCTCTGCATAGCCATTTCCAGCAGCATAATGTAAAAGAGTGTTGTTATGTACATCTACTGCATTAACATCTGCTCCTTCACTTATTAGACTTTTTACTTTCTCAATATTACCTTCTAGAGCAGCCTTACGTAATTCAGCATTTATATCTCTGTTTGAATTGCTCATCCCATACCTCCTGTAAAACTATATTGTTATGATAAAGTCGTTAATAATCTATGAGCTCTCACCCCCTGTAAAATTATATTATCATGATAAAGTCATTAATAACCCATGAGCTCTGGATCACGCAAATAATGGTTATTCCCTGTGTTTTTCAGTACATTTGAGCTGGCTGTACATAAGAATTGCAATTGTAGAGCATGCTATTGTTAATAGTAAATTTGGTAAAATACCATAGCGAAAAAATTTTCCTACTATATATATTCCAATAGCCCCAAACATCATATTGCAGAATGAGAGAACTGCACTACCAAGCCCTATACCTTTGATCGTTTCTAAAGCAGAAGTTACGTTATTGCTTATTATTAATGCAAGTCCGATATTGGCTGGAATCCAAACAGTTTGAAGAATTAATATATTTAACTTGTCCGCGAAATAAAAATATACCAATAAACTATCGGATATTATCGGTAACACCAAACCTATTATTAGCATTTTGCTAACCCCTACTTTTGGTACATACCTTCTATTAATTAAAGTTCCAATTATGTAAAATATGACTATGATCGATATGAGGTAGCCAAAATACTGTACTTCAATGCCCATCGATTCAAATATGAACGGGTAGTTAGCAATGTATGCCCAAAGCCACATGAAAGTTAATCCATGAATGGCTGAAAACCCAAGGAAACGATAATTTCTAAATATTGATATATATTGCTTGCAGATATTAGTAGTTATGTTAGTTATACTGGTTTCATTTTTATTTACAGTGAGTGTTTCTTGTAACTTAAAGTAGATAAAAATAAGTATAGCAATTGCTGCAAGTGATATAATAAAAAACAAAAATTTCCAACTATACCCATGTGAAATTATATAACTGCCCACCACTGGAGCTATTCCAGGTGAGAGTGCCACAACCATATTTAATTTTGAAATGACTCTCGAGTATTCACTACCCGAGTACATATCCCTTATTGCTGCATACCCAACAACACCTGCAACACCAGCCCCTGTTCCTTGTATGAAGCGAATTAGTATCAAGAGCGCAATACTGTCGGCTATATAACACATGACACTTGCCAAAGTAAAAATTGTCATACCAATCAGCATCATTGGACGCCTACCATAATGGTCCGATAATGGACCATAAATTAATCCAGACACCGCAAATCCAACTAGATTCAAGCTAATTGTAAGCTGCACTACACTGCCTTCTACTTTAAAATAATTGGCAATGCTTGGTAGTGCAACTGAGTATAGGTCAGTTGCCATATCGACAATTGCTACAGACAATATCATAATAAGAGAGATGATATTTTGCGAAAGAGCTGTTTTCACTTAATGATTTATTGGTAAATATGCTTAATTATAATGTATTTTTTTCATTAGTATAAGTACAATGTTACATAGTAAACGATGTCATGCGAGTAGCGGACACTGAAATCTTAAGCTAAAATCATAAAAAGCACGAATTTCAATATCTTATCTTGAATTATTCACTTTAAGCTTTAAGTCTTCAACAGAAGATGCATTTGCCTCACTTACTACCTTTAGTGGTTCACCAAGATTATGCTCTATTTTTATATTATGCTCAGGATCGTACTCTATTCTTGTATCAAACTCAAAGCCCAATTTCTCACAAAGTTTTTTGAAATACTCAATAATCTTATTTATAATATAAGTAAGCTTATCAAACAAACCGTCATCACCAGCTTTATAGTTCTCTAACTCTTTAGGAATGGTAAGAAGTACTTTACCATCTTCATATACCACATTTTCACCTTCACATTTTAGTTTAAACTCCGCTGAACTGCAAAAACCTGGTGTTTCGATATATGTATAATCATCATAGTTAAGCATTTTTGTATATTTCATGCTAAAACTAAGCTTTATACAATTGGGTTCACGACAATCCATAATATACTCTCTTGTCATACAGTTGCTTTGCGTTAACAAATGAAAAGATCCAAGAGCGTGACTCATATCATTAGGAAGAAAATGAGTATATCCGCCCTGATAATAGTTATTTATTAACTCCTCAATAATAGAGTTATTGGGAATTGTTGCACCAACGTGTTTAAACATTTCTGTAAAAATTTGTCTGAGAAATGGACGATAATTCCCTTTTCCGTTTTCATCCCGTAGAATTAGATTTTTATGGTTTGAATACAGATCGTTAATAAATTCGTTAGTTATTTTTTGTCCGTTAATAGCAAGGCCGTGTGTTCTATTAAGATCCTTATATGTTCCCTCACCAGAAATTACTTCGTCCCCAGTGTTAGCTTTGAAATCAGCATATTTGAGCTTCTTCACTTCAGCTTTCAACGCATTGACCATTTCCTTTGACATGTTATATCTCTACCATTAATACCTGTATATTAATTCTAGCACTTACTTTATTAAATTTCAATTACTAAATGAATTTATCACTTTCACTTCCGTATTTTCCAGCGAGTCACCGTAAGTCACTGCTTTTAGGTAAAACTTTTTTCCCCTTTGCACTTCGAAAGATATTATTGAATCATCAAGTAGAACAAATTTTTCACCTGCAGTGTGCTGATACTCTTTAGTACCTTCTTGTCCTCTGATTAGGTTACTAAGCTTATATTTATTTTTATCTATAAGTTCAGCATTCTGGAATTTCACTATCTCTTTTCCAACTAGTGCTAAATTTGAGTCCGCAATTGAAGTTATGTTTCCAAAACGTAACACTACTATAAGCCCCTCGTCGGTAGATTCCATTACATATCCGTAAGTAGACTGCTTGTTTGTGCTTGCAATAGGCTTATAATCCTTATCGTTGTACGAAATAAAGAGTGTTGCTCCCTTCCAATTCTTTTCCTCACTAATTAAAGTAAAGCTTGCACTATTACCTTTAATATCCGGTAAATCTATCATTTCTACGATGGTTTTGCTAATGTGAGAGGGAGGGTATTCCTTCAGCATAAGTGACCTTGTTGAAGGAAAAGAAAGCTTATATATAGAGTGATCATAACCAACGCCAATTACTTGAATGGACATGCTTTCGAATTTTGTTTTTATAATTCTCACCGTATGCTTTTTCTCACCGTCTAAAATCGTTATTACATCACTTGGCACAAGCCACGCATATTTTATCGGCAGCTTGAAATTGTATATATTTCTCTCTTGCCACGAAGAATAAAGTAAAACCTCAGCTATATTTTGCGCCTCTCCCTCCTCCATAATGAGCGGTATTTCAACTGTTATAGCAGCGCCTTGCTTTGGCAACTCAGCATATTTAACATCAATTGGATAGCCAAAATTGCGATTAAAATAAACGACGTTAACTTTATTGTTTAAATCTAATTGACTGATATTAGCAAGTTTTGAATTGTTACTGAAAACCATTTCACCAATTGGTATTCCAGTCGTAACTCCCCTGCCCTTTTGGACAAATTTCAGTTTAGAGTCCTGTTCAACCACATCAAAAAAATAGCAACTTTGCAGCATTTTAATAATTGAACGTACCGATTGCTGGTCGTTTATCACATACCCAGACAATAACCCTTTGACGTTGCTTGTATCGAACTGATCGCTTTTTAAACCTGTTTTTTGTAACAGATCCGATAAAACATCGGAAATATTAAGCTGTGAAAGCTTTCCCTGAATCCAATGTCCTGTCTGCCAATTATGGCAGTCAGCCCACACATCACATAAATTGGGAAAGTAAGGAAATGGCCTTGCATCCCATGCCCAGAGAAACATTTTTTCTACCATTTCTGAACTTTGCCACTTTTTTAGCGTTCCTTCAATTGCAATTTTTTGCGAAAGAAAGCTCACCTCTCCGTTTGAATATCGTGGATATTTGCTCTCTATGCTGCCTTTGTCAACAAACACATTTGGCTCATTAGTGCAGCCGTTCATACTGGGAAATCCATACTCAGTAAACCATATTTTTTTCATTTTTGGTTGCCATTTCGTTTTACTACCACCTGGATTTATGTGAGTTTCACTCCACCATTTTGCTATGTTTTTCCACGCATACCTGCTGTCGTTATACTTTACTCTTTCAGGCTCACCCTTTGAGTAATCATAGAAATAATCATACCCCACTCCACTGCTCCAACCACCCATTACATCTTCCGCGGAATAACCAAAAGGAGGCTCTGGACCATCAGTCAGTGGAAAATAAGCATCTATGCCAACAACGTCGATATACTCTGAAGACCACAGTTCATCCATATTATACCAACCATCATATGAATGGTATTCGCTCCAATCTGCAGCGTAGGTAACTGTTACTTCTTTTCCAAGATTAAGTTTTATCTGCTTTGCAAGCTTGACCAGCTCTATAACGGCAGGGTAATTCCCTTGTTCATCCCTGATTTTGGTAAGTTGCGCAAATTCAGAACCAATGATAAACCCTTCCACTTTAGTTTGTTTGGCAATGCTTGCATAATGCTCTATAAATTTGTTGTACTGATTCTTAAAAAAATCACTTATATCTTCAGGAGTCCCGCTCAACCTTCCTCGCCACTCTTTGTTCTTTGTATCAAGTAAGGGCATTGGATAGAGCATCACCTTGTAGCCTCTGCTGTGTAGCTCTTCTATATATCTTATCAACGCTGCATCACTAACTGTGCCACCATACCTTGGGTTTCCACTCGCATCTTTTGAAATTAGCTGAGCATTATCTCTGGTTACACCCCCTACTTGCCAATCATCAGGTAATATTGCGGAATCATCTTGAAATTCAACTGCAGGATATATTTTACAATCTTTAATGTTCAGATCATTCACAAACCAATTGACTACTACCGATACCCACTCAACATTTGGTAAATCTCCCTTTAATTGATCCAAAGAAAGCATTGCATCGCTCTTTTTAGTGTGGTTGTTGTGATTTACCCTTTGCGCCAGCCCATATGGGATATATTGGTTGCTGCTTATTTTCTCTTGCGCGATTTTCTTCTGTATTTTTGTATCATATACAAACTCACCTGAACCTGGTATGATATTGATATTCCGAATATTTTTTGCTACTGAAAATTCATTTGACTTTACTGCAGTTTGCACTTCAAACGTAAATACCGGAACATGATTATTATAGTCTGCTAAAGGAAAATTCTTGATGACTATGTAAGATATTCCCCTATAAGCCGGCACATTCCCCTCTCCTTCAATTGATGACATAAATGGATCAGGATTTTGGTCTTCTCTGCCGCTGTAAAAAGTATAATCTATTTCATCAAAGCTAAGTGATGTTGTATCTGCCCAGATTCTGTTTAATTTTTCTACTTTCCCCTTGCAGATCGCAATTGCAAGCGTTGCGTAGTAATTATATGTAACGTTCATACCTCTTCCAATTTTGCTTTTGGTGGTTATCGCCTCTTCTTTTATTGGCTGTGACCAAATAATGTTCCCTGCAACACGAGCAGTGCCATAGATAATTGGAATCGTTCTGCCGTAGGTTGAGGTTTGAACTTGCAGATTTTTTAGTCTCGCACCATGCGTTACTTTTTGCTCGGCA
The DNA here is from genome assembly GCF_947251755.1 of Wolbachia endosymbiont (group A) of Philonthus cognatus. Lineage (NCBI taxonomy): Bacteria > Pseudomonadati > Pseudomonadota > Alphaproteobacteria > Rickettsiales > Anaplasmataceae > Wolbachia > Wolbachia endosymbiont (group A) of Philonthus cognatus. The sequence continues at coordinate 561,546 of NZ_OX366388.1, read as the reverse complement.
TCAAGGCCGAACATTGCCCCATCTAGCTGTGCACCAAGAAGAGCACCGAGTTCTGAGCCGATAATCCGGCCAATTGGACCAAAAATGCTGCCTGCTTGACCAAAAATTGATGATAAAATTATTGTAGACATGGTAATCCTCCTTTTGATAGATTTTTTTGAAATTGTTGAGAAAAGATCCAAGTGTCACGCTACTTGGATGACACCTATAACCTTGTCATCCCAGTGCTTCCTCCTTTGTCATCCCAGTGCTCCGACACTGGGATGGCTTTGTTGCATCGCTAGCTATGATGGATTAAAGATAAAAAAGATAGGGAATATCAGTAGCTTATTATTCTGGTATTTATAACAAGAACGGTCAGTGAATACCTAAATTTGAGTAAAAGAAATTTCACTACCACTCACTAATCTGGCTAAAATTCAAGAATTTCAATGCTTTAGCTATTTTCAATAGAATTAAATTTATTAATATAAATAACAAATTACTATTCTTAAATTTGATCAGATTGATTGCAAAAAAACAAGATTTTCAATAGGTTGCTTATAATCCTAACTATAGTTAGCCTTTCATAAGTAGCGATGCAACAAAGCCCACTGGGATCTAGGAATTTTAATTGTAAGCAAGCACACTGAGTTGATAAGTATAAAAATGGCTGAAAAATAAACATTTTTGATGAGGTCACATAGAAAGCTGGATCCAAGTAGTCAAGGCACTTGGATGACAAGAAAGGGGCTACTCGGATAACAGATACTATGATAAGAAATTCAACAACTTACAATGAATAATTGAAGTTTTTAATTAAGAAAAGCACATGGTGTAGCTATAATTATTGTAAGCAACAATGAAAAAGTACGGAAGTGAAAAATTACCACTCTCATGGCAATCACTTCACCAGCGGCAAAGTGATACCATGCTGATTCATATATTTTCCTTTCATATCATCATATGATTTCTCGCATTCACTTTCGCCGCTTAAAAATACGAATTGGCATGCGCCTTCATTAGCGTAAATTTTCGCAGGAAGTGGAGTGGTGTTTGAGAATTCGAGTGTGACATGACCTTCCCATCCAGGTTCTAAGGGAGTAACGTTTACTATAATTCCACACCTTGCGTAAGTTGATTTACCAACACAAATGACCAGTACATTCCTTGGTATACGGAAATATTCCACTGTACTTGCAAGCACAAAGCTATTTGGTGGAATTATGCATACGTCTGTTTCTTTATCTATAAAACTATTCTCAGAGAAATTTTTAGGGTCCACGATGGCTGAATTAACGTTAGTAAAAATCTTAAATTTATTATCCACTCTTGCGTCGTAACCATAAGATGATAGTCCGAAAGATATGACACCTTTGCTGCTTTTGTGATTCACAAAAGGCTCTATCATTCCAAAATTTTCAGCTTTTTCTCTTATCCATTTATCTGGCATAACTGCCATAATTGCCCCTTAAAGTTGTGTAATACTTACAATAATATAAAATAAAATTTAAATGTAAACTATAGCTTTTGTCATGCAATTAAAGCTTTTCAGTTTGATTTTTTGTTACAATAATTAGATTTATGTTCTTAACTAAAAATAATGCTTAGAAACTTTCTCCTGATTTTTGTATTCGTATTATTCATGCCGCTGTCAAATGCTGATGCCAGGAAATACATCAGAATTGTTGGGTCTTCAACTGTTTTTCCTTTTATCTCATTTATAGCCGAGGAGTTCAATCGTGTATTCTCCTTTAAGACTCCAGTTGTGGAATCGATAGGAAGTGGATCAGGATTCAAAATGTTTTGCTCAGGAATAGGGGAAGACACTCCAGACATCACCACTTCATCTCGCCCTATGAAGGAAGTAGAAAGAGAACTATGTAAAAGAAATAAAATTAATGAAGTGATAGAGATCATCATTGGCTATGATGGAATTGTCATTGCAAATTCAAATCAAAGCCATAGATTTGATTTCACAAAGAAGGACTTATTTGAAACTTTATCTGCATATTCTCAAGAAAATGATAAATTAGTAAAAAATAATAAGAAGTTTTGGTCTGATGTAAATCAAGCCTTACCAAAAACAGAAATTGAAATTTATGGTCCACATCAAAATACAGGCACATACGAAACTTTGGTTAATTCTATTATGCTTGATCAATATTCATGCATGAACTCGAGAATTTTCAAAGAGAATTATAAAGATCAGGAAGAAAGAAAGCAAGCATGTGGTAATATAAGGGATGACGGAAGGTATATAGAAGTTGGAATTAATGAAAACATAATAATACAAAAATTGAAAAGTAACAAGAACGCTTTAGGGATATTTAGTTTTAGCTTTTTAATGAGGAATCAAGATAAAATACAAGGGAGCACAATTGCAGGAATTGAGCCAACTTACGAAAATATATCATCGGGAAAATATATATTAGCAAGACCTCTATACCTTTATATAAAGAAAGAACACCTGGATACTGTTGATGGATTAAGAGAATTCATAAAAGAAATTATAGATTCGATCGGCATTGAAGATGGGTACCTATCTAGGCTTGGTCTAATTCCACTTTCAAGTGAAGATATAAAGAAAGCTTCAGCAAAGGTTTATGATATAACGTGACGGCAACGTTTCTTTTATATTCTTTGTTCTAGCGTAGTCAGACCCAGCGCGGCGCGCTGGGATGACAATGGATTACTAATTAGACAGTTCTGCGTTGTTGCAACACCCCAGAAACAACCGGGTCCGAGCTTTTCGTATTTGGGCTTTCTGATTTCTCACAAACTCCTCCAATATAAGCTAGTACAGCCAATGCTGAAACTGCTAAAACTTCTAAAACTAATGCAACTACAGGATATGCCAGCACATAGGCTGCAATAGCACCAACTACGCATAGTCCAACAACGCCCAGAGCGATCTTCCCTTTGTGTTCACTCCAGAAGTTTGTATCGTTTTTTTCTGGGGTTTTGTTGTCTGCAGTTGGTGCAGAGTTTACGGTGTTTTGATCTAGATCAGTGTCATCTATAAAGTTAAGATCATCATTCTCAGACGGATCCTGATTGATTTCTTGTGAAAATCGAGTCGCATACTCTTTATCCCATGCTATCTGATCATTAATCTTGGCATTATCTAGTTCATTTTTACTAAGTTTTTCCTCAAATTCTTGAATCAAATCTTGAAAGCATTGCTCACCTACTCCAGGTATTTTAGCAAAACGTTTTTGTGCACATGTAAGTTTATCCATTACATAGTTATTTCCATTGGGCTCGAACCCAAGGAGCCATGGAGAAGCAGCATCAAACATTAATTTAAAGCTTTCTTTTATCTTTTCCACATCTTCTTGGTTCAATTCTTCACTATATTCAACTTTCAGAGGATAAACTAAAAGGGCATCTACTCTTCCACTACTCCAATATACCTCTCGCTCTAAAACCCTTTCTACATCTTCACCACAATTCTCTAATGCTGCTTTAACTTGATCAATATCAAGGTTTTCTATTGCTTCTTGTAAGTTGGAATCAAGATCCATTACCCACTTGTGATCTTCTATTTTTTGAACAACTTGTACAAGAGCAAAATATTCTGTGCTATGAGGGTCAAATTTTCCTTGAAAGCGTTTAAGATCATCTATTGTATCCGTAAAATATGGTTGATCTTCAAAAGATTTTGTTACCTTGTAATCACACAAAAAATCACGAGTTTTTTGATCAGCTTCCTCCCAAATTAGTTCAATGATCTCGACTTTAGTGTTAACGCTAGCTTCAGAACAGTCAATAACAAAATCTAAAATGGTACCTTTGTTACTAGTCAAAGTCCCCTCGTGGTTCAAAACTGCTTGTATATCATTATGTTCACCATTGTTGAATATGTCCTGGACTTTTTGAAAATTGCCATCCCAGACTGCCTGTCTTAATGAACCTAGAATTTTTTCTTGTGCATCAGTTAATTCAACCATATCTTACCTCTAATAAAAATTTAATTATCACACATATTTACAAGTAAATCAAGTATGTTGTTAATAACTGTTAATAAAGGCCAACAAAATGCTTGACGTTAGAGTAGCTTTTATGGCTTTGTATAGCGAGGAAGTAACTCTATGAAAAATCATCAACGTTTACAAAATTTGCGTTCAATTGTATTTATTGTGGGAATATTCCTATTGCTGTTTAGCTTAGCAATGCTTATTCCTGCTATTACCAATAAGTATCTCAGCTACGAATGGAAAAATTTCCTCGCTGGATTCATAATTACCTGCACATCTGGCGCAATTTTTATTTTACTCGGTAAATTAAGTAGATTGCATGGAATGCCAGCAATTTTTGCGATTACTAGTTGCACCTGGATTGCCTTGTCTCTGTTTGCAGCTATTCCTTTCTATTTTGATAATCTGAGCTATGTTGATGCATTGTTTGAAACGATATCTGGCATCACAACCACAGGAGCAACTATATTTAATGATATTGAAAAACAATCTCCAGGAATACTGCTATGGAGAGCAATGCTACATGGCATGGGGGGTTTTGGTGTAATCACTTTAGGAATTGCAGTTTTTCCTATGTTTAAGGTTCTCAGCCTAAATAATTTACTTTATTCTGAATATTCAGATGCTACCAAAAGGAAGTTGCCGAACACGCGAAGCGTAGTGATTCATGTTACGGCAATATATTATGGCTTAATTTTGTTATGCATATTTTCCTATTATCTAGCTGGTATGCCACTATTTGATGCAATATGCCACGGAATGTCCTCTGTATCAACTGGTGGATTTGCTAACTATAACGATTCTATAGGGCACTACAATAACCCTATGTTAGAAGTCATAACGATCATTTTTATGATTTTGGGTTCTCTGCCTTTTCTTAGCTATTTAAAAATTATAAGACGATTAGACATTTGCTATGATGAACAGGTCTCTTACTTTGTTAAGATAGCTATTGTTTCATCTTTATTTGCTTGTTTTTGGTTGTATAAAAATGTTGATTTAGGAGTGTCATTATCATTTAGATGCAGCACATTTACCATCACCTCTTTAATTACGTCAACTGGTTATGCAATCTGTAATCATATAGATTGGAGTTTCATTTCAGTCTTAGCTTTTTTTCTAACCTTTGTTGGTGGATGTAGTGGTTCTTCAAGTGGTGGTGTCAAAATCTTCCGCTTGATTGTTCTTTTAAGGTCTATAAGAAATTACTTTTACCTTTTATTAAACCCTGATGCAGACAATGGAGTAAAATTCAATGGAAAAATTCTGGAGAATGATGAAGTTCACTCTGTCTTTATATTTTTTGCAATTTTCATGTTAACGTTTACCATTTCATCAATAGTGATGTCTTACTTAAGCAATGCAGACTTTATAACTAGCATCAGTTCAGTCTCTGCAACGCTTACAAACTCTGGCCCGGGATTTAGTAATTTAATAGGCCCTTCGGGTAATTATTCCTCTTTCAGTAATGAAGTAAAATTATTTCTATCGTTTTTAATGCTGCTTGGCAGACTTGAAATATTGCCAATCTATTTTTGTATAGGTAATTTATTCTTATTTAATAGAAAGAAATAGTTGGTGAAGTTGTGAAATTTGATATTATAGCTAAACTGACTTACGACAATTTGAAAAACCGTCATTCCGCTACTCGTTAGCGATATCTATACCGCGAATAAATCCACAGATGTACGAACATTGTGATTTGGGCACACCAGGAAGAATGTCATCCAAGTAGCCCCTTTCTCGTCATCCCGCTACTTGTTAGCGGGATCTATGCTAAGAGATACCGCGAATGAATCGCGGCATGACGGTTCGCGGCGGTATAGCTATAGATAGTATTAGCTATTTAATAAAAAGATCGTAGCTAAACCAAGAAATATAAAAGCTGAGAGAATATCAGTTGTTGCCGATGTTAGGATTGAAGAAGAAACGGCAGGGTCAGACTTTAAGCGATGAAGCATTATAGGAATGAAAGTTCCGATGAACGTTGCAATAATTGACATCATAATCATGGAGACCACAAAAATCATCTCCACTTTGAAGTTGTGAAACCTTATTGCTAACACTACTAATGAAATAGTAGATAAGATCACCCCGTTTATAAGACCTATTAAAAATTCTTTCATCAGTATTCTTTTTGCATTTTGCTCAGTTAGATATTTTGTTGCGATTGCCCGGATGGTTAGCGTTACTGTTTGGGATCCTGCATTTCCGCTCATTGATGCAATTATCGGCATGATTATTGGCAGCACTATAAAACTTTTTATTACATCATCGAAAAAGCCAACTACTATGGAACACATTGTTGCAGCTAAGAGGTTAAACAGTAACCAAGGTAGCCTTTTAATTATAGTTTTATGTATAGGGGCATTTATATCGGCTTTAGAAGATACACCGCTTATTTTGAGTACATCCTCTTCTGTTTCTTGTTGAACAACTTTTATCACATCTTCAATTAAGATCACACCAATAATTTTACCATTCTTATTTACTACCGGAGCCGATAATAGAGAGTAATCTTTAAATATTCTTGCTACTTCCTCTTGGTCTATTCCAGTTTTAATGATTTTTATGTCATGATCCATTATCTCTTTTATTATTGTGTCTCCTGAGTGAGATATTACCTTATTTAAATTAACACTGCCTATAGGCTCTAATTTTGAGTTGATAATGAATATCTGGTGAAATTTTTCTGGTATTTTTTTATAGTTGCACACAAATTCTGTCAGTTGATTTATTGTCCAATAATATGGAGCTATAACCATATCTTTATGTATTAACCTTCCTGCACTTTCTTCTGGATATGATAGCAACTCCTCTACCGATTTCTGAGTTTTGCTGGGCAAATAGTAAAGTATATTTTCTACAGACTTTCTATCTAAATCTTTCACTATGGTTACTATATCTTCTACATCAAGGAGCATTAGTAACTTTGCTGTATTTTCTATTCCCAATGTTTCTATGATCTCTATTTGTAAATCTGGCACTACATGCACTAGGGCATCACTTAACAAATGTTGATCGAGGATATTAACTAATTTCTCCCTGTGATCACTGATCGAAGTAGATAAAAAATAAGCTAACTGAACACTGTCTATCGTTTTTACAATATTACGAACATTCTCTAGCTCCTCGTTATCAAGTGACTCTATTAAGTCATCAATAGCCTTTTTGTCTAAACCATAATGGGAACTTATTTCAATATTCATTACTTTACCTTGTTTTTTAATAAATATACGCGCTTGATTTCCTTAAACATTAAAGTATAATGAAATTATTTAAATTAACTATCATATGGTTAAATTTCTATTTTGTTTACTGTTATTGTTATTGATAGTAAATATATTAAAATCTAAAGTATAATGAAAACTTATCCAGAAATTCTTGAACACTTTCAAAGCTTAAATAAAAGTATTTCTCTTATCAGGAGGTGTCTTTGACATAGAAAAATTAAAGTTGCGTCTTGAAGAGCTTGACTCCCAAGCGTCGAATGATGACCTATGGCAAGATAACCAAAAAGCACAAGAAGTTTTAAAAGAACGTTCTAAAATTAAGAATGACGTAGAGTCGTTTTTAAAGCTGGAAAGCGATTACAACGATGCCATCAGCTTAATGAAGTCTGCTATTGATGAAAATGATGAAGAATTTTTCTCTGAAGTTGAAAATGAATTAGCTAAGCTAGAGAAATTAATCAAGTATAAAGAAACAGAGTCCTTATTTACTGGTGAAGCAGATAATAATAACTGCTTTTTAGAAATCCACTCAGGAGCTGGCGGAACCGAGAGCAATGATTGGGCTGAAATGCTGATGCGCATGTATATAAGGTGGGCAGAAATTTATCACAACTTTAAAGTTGAAGTTGTAGAAAAATTAGAAGGAGAGTCAGTTGGTATAAAGTCTGCAATGATAAAAATCGTTGGAGAAAAAGCTTATGGGTGGGCAAAAAGTGAAAGTGGAATTCACAGGCTGGTTAGAATATCGCCATTTGATGCAAATGGTAAACGTCATACCAGTTTTGCAAGTGTAGGAGTAACTCCAGTGATAGAAGATTCAATTGATATTGCTGTGGATGAAAAGGATCTAAAGATCGACACCTATCGTGCTTCCGGAGCAGGCGGTCAGCATGTGAACAAAACTGAAAGTGCAGTACGCATTACGCATATTCCAACTGGTGTTGTAGTTCAATGCCAAAATGGTCGTTCTCAACACAGAAATAAAGATGAGGCATTGAAATTACTTAAAGGACGTTTATACCAAATTGAACTGGAAAAGAAAGAACAAAAGATGGCTGAAGAATATGGTAAAAAATGCGATATAGGCTGGGGCAATCAGATCAGATCGTACGTTATGCATCCATATCAAATGGTGAAGGATTTAAGAACCGGACATGAAGTGGGCAATATAAATTCTGTTTTTGATGGTAATATAGATTGTTTCATAGTTAGTGTGCTTACTAAGCAAAATTAAGAATTCATTTGGAGTTGACTTTACTTGCTGTGATAGGTGATAATTAAAAATACTATTTAAAATTAGAGGTAAAGTTATGGCAATGAACTATAAGCAACGGGAAGAAATATTAAGTACAGTTAATAAAGAAGTGACCTTACCCAGAAAAAGTGGAGAGAAAGTTTGGAATGTTTTTTACAAAAAGAATGATGCATCAAATTGTTCTGGAATGCAATAGTTAATAGTGACGTTGTTTGTTATAAAAAATTTCTATGTATTCAAATATTGCAGTTCTAGTTTGTTGAGCAGAGTGTTGTGAAGTATCAATAAGTATTTCTCTTTTCAATGAGCTAAAGAAGCTTTCCACAACAGAATTGTCGTAACAACAACCTTTATGACTCATCTATGTTTTTTATGGATAAGAGATATTGATAACCTTGCGAAGTATATTGTGAACCTTGATCACTATGTAATAGTAGATTTTTGGCAGGTTTACGCTTGTTAACAGCCATTAATAAAGAGTCCATAACCAATTGTTTATTTATGAACTGCTCATTGACCAGCCAACTACCATGCGTGAATATAGATCGATTATTGCTGCCAAATATAGCCATCCCTCCTTGGTTTTGATGTAAGTAATCCCATACTTTATTTGGTTGATCAACAATAAAGTTTTGATCTAGTATATTGGGAGCTACAGCTCTATTATCTGTTTGTTGTTTTTTAATTTTAAACTTTCTTCTCAGTATAGCCCTGATGTCATTTTTCTGCATAATACTTTGCACCGTTTTCAAATTGCAACTTTTACCCAAAGCCTTCAATTCAGCATGAATTTTAGGAGCTCCATATCTACATTTAGAAGCTTGATATATTTTTTGAATATCTGCTAATAACTCTTTATTTGCTGATTCTCTACTGCTTATTTTCCTTGTAGTCCACTTATAGTAGCCACTAGCAGATACATTCAAAACCCTACATAATTCCTGCACTTTATAGTGTTTACTATGCTCTTTTATGAAAAAATATTTTACTCTTTTTGACTGGCCAGGGCTTTTTTTTAAATGTCTCTTTCTCTTGTTACTTTTGCTAACTCTTTCTGTAAATCAAATCTCTCTTTGTCGTAAGGAGCCATGTTATCTCTACCTGGAAATGCATCTGCTGCCGACTTTTTTTCGTTGTGTTTCTTTATCCATTTTCCTAATAAACCACCCTTTATTCCTAAATCCTTTGCTATTTTTGTAATTGTTTGACCTGCCTTTCTTTGTTCATTTGCCAGTTTAACAGCTTCCAATTTGAATTCTGCTGTATATTCTCTTACCATTTCTAATCCTCCAAAATTTTATTTTACCCAAAAAAACTCTTTTCTTTCTCTCCACTTTTTCTGGGTAAGGTCAGAAATTTAATGATCCAGGATATACTCCTTTGTTAAGGGAGATTGAGCATTTTCGAATATTTCTTGAGTGCTTCCAGACTCAACAATTCTGCCATTATGAAAGAAAATTACACTATCAGATAACTTTTTAGCTTGCTTCATTGAATGAGTCACCATAATTATAGTAAATCTTAATTTCAGCTCTTGTATAAGATTTTCGATTGCATTGGTTGCCATTGGATCAAGAGCAGAGCACGGTTCATCCATTAATAAAATAGTTGGCTTCACTGCAATTGCGCGAGCGATGCATAGCCTCTGTTGTTGGCCACCGGATAAATTGAGTGCACTATCTTGCAATCTGTCTTTCAATTCTTCCCATAAACCAACCTTGGTTAAACTATTTTCCACCATCTCATTCAATTTTTGCTTATCCTTCGCCATACCATGCAGTTTTGGTCCATAAGCAACATTGTCGTATATTGATTTTGGAAAAGGATTTGGCTTTTGAAATACCATGCCAACTTTTGCTCTGAGTAGCACAACATCCATATCGCGTGAATATATATCACCCAGCCCATCGATATCTAATTCACCAACAGTTTTGCATCCAGGTACATAGTCATTCATACGATTAAAACAACGCAAAAATGTTGATTTACCGCACCCGGATGGTCCGATAAAAGTAGTAACTTTTCTTTTATAAATATTCAAATTTATATCGAATAAAACTTGCTTAGAGCCGTACCAGAGATTTAAATCTTTAACAGAGGCACGTGTATTGCTCATATCACATCCTGCATTGAATAGAGCCCCGGAATTTCTCTTTTATTTTCGTATAGCCATACTGCTGCTTGAACAGCTCCTCTAGCAAATGTTGTGCGATCAATTGCTTTGTGGTTTAGTTCTATCCGTTCATCAGAATTGACAAACATCACGCTGTGATCTCCTATTACTCCACCTCCACGAGATACCGCAAAACCTATTCCCCCCTTTTTTCTTATGTTTGAACCACTATGTAAATATTGATTGGACTGAAAATCCACTTTTGAAGCGTTAGCAATTGTTTTGCCAAGTTCTATAGCTGTTCCAGATGGTGAATCCTTTTTTAAGTTATGATGCATTTCCCAAATCTCAACGTCATATTCATTACCTAAAAGCTCAGCAGCTTTTTTTACCAATTTCAGCAACACATTAACCCCAACACTCATATTTGCTGACCATAATATTGGAACTTCAGCAGCATATTCTTTCAAATCGACACCTTCTATTCCAGTTGTGCCACTAACCAGCGGTGTTTTAAATTTTACAGCTGCTTTAAGGCAGTCTAACATACATTCTTTAGTTGTAAAATCTATTACAACGTCGGATAACTCAAATATGCCACTAATAGAACTTGTAACTTTAATTCCTAGATTGGCTATAATTGGTCCAATATCTGAATCTATGTACTTACTGCCTGAACGGGCAACAGCACCTGCTATTTCCACTTTGGTATTTGTAATTAATTCATTGAGTATTTTCTTGCCCATCCTGCCTAAGCAGCCTATTACTCCAACTCTGATTTTCATAAAGCTTTTTACGTTTATTAAGAATGTTAGGCCTTTTTTTAAGCTCTGTCACTTCTGATCTATATTCTATAGCTAACACGTCATACCACGATTCATTAGCGGTATCTCGGCATAGATCCCGCTAACACGTAGCGGAATGATGGTTTTTCAAATTGTCGTAAGTCAGTTTAGCTATATATGACTCATTTCTTTACTGTAACTTAACAAGAACTGGTCTGTAGCTAATAGTTATTGATAATAAGGGTAATTAACTTTGATAAGAATCTTTTCTGTGTTCAATTGAAGTCTGTATGTTCTGGAATATCTATATAGTAAATTATGCGGTAATCGTAGACTACGCTGCCCACTTAAATTATGCCACAAAGGTTTTCCAAGTGTAACCGTTCACAGATTTCCACTTAATTCTTCAATCTCGCTAATAGAAAGGCCAGTAAACTTGACAATAGTGTTGACATCAACATTATTAGCCAGCATTGCTTTTGTGACTTCAATTTCCCTTTCTTTTCTACCTTCCTCTCTACCTTTCTCTTCAGCAAGATCAAGTCTGTATTCAAGAATGGCTTCTTTTTTGCGTAGATCCATTATCCTTTCTTCGTAAGCTACTAAATCTTTTTCGTTCCAACGAAACTTGTCTAATTCATCATATGCTAGCTTTATTATTGGTGCTTTTTCTGCTATCTCTTTTAAGTCCTCTTCTGTTGTTTCTTCTGCGTATTTAAAAAAGAAACACCACCTTTCTACTGTACTTTCTAGCTGCTCTACTTTACTTTTTGAAAATTTGGGCAATTCTATAAAGATAAATTGAAAATCTTTTAAGTAATGGCCGTTGGTTTTTATATCACGTATATTATGAGTAGAGATATAATCAACTTCTTCAGGAAGTAAGTTACAATTGGAAATAGCAATAAAGAAGACTTTCTTTAAATCAATGTAGTTGCCAGATTTATCTAATTGTCTTGAGTAAGCCTTAGCAGCATACAGTTGGGCACGTTTCTCAAAACCTTTATCACGAGCAAGCTGCATCTCAATCACAAACCTATTACCAATAGAATCCTTGCAGAGAACATCAACAATACTCTGTTTATCAGAGGCAACTTCGGGATCCATAATAGTACTGAGGAATTCAACTTCTTGTATTGCATTTATCTCAGTAAACCCTAAAATATCGTTCAAAAAGTGAATAAGGATATTCTTATTTTTTTCCGTTCCAAAGATTTTTTTGAAACACAAATCATTGCGAGGATCGAGAAATTTTGAAAGAGCCATAGCCAAAGTGCTTAAAAATATTAATAATTATACACTATTATTAACAATTATTCAACCATATTTTTGAAGATAGCTATAGCTAACACGTCATAACCGCCACGAACCGTCATACCGCGATTCATTCGCGGTATCTCGGCATAGATTCCGCTAACAAGTAGCGGGATGACGATTGTCGGTGAACCTAAGTTACTTTAGCTATAGGCAGCAATTTTCTGTATTTATTTTAAATTGAAGAAAGCTCAAATGAAAGATCGTGTTTTGCTAAAATCACAGAATGCAGTCTGGTTACACCTTATCTTTGTTAGCTATAGCAAGTAACTGTATTTGTAATATGACAAATCACCTGTTGAAAAATCATTTTATGATCCAAGTCAGTTTTTTTACAGGTAACTTCTAAGCTTATCAATTTTTCCAAGATCTTCTTAAGTTCTGAAAGTTGCAAACTTTTCAAATGAGATTTAAAACTCTGCAATTGTTTAAAAAACAATGGAGGGCTTAGCTGATCAATCGCAGCCTGCTCACTCATTCCACCTTGCACTGACAGCAAAACGGTTTCAAGGCGTAGGAAATAATTTGATATAATGCGAATTAGTGCTATCGGTGAAAAATTTTCTTGCGATATCAATGCATCAGAAATTCTAATGAAACGCGACATATCTTTACTTGCTATGGCAGAGCATAGATCATCAAGTGTAGCATAGTCGTTGCCGGAAGTTGAAAAGCATAATTCTATATCAGTAAGTTTTAGGTCTTTTCTCTCCCCTAAGTATAAAACTAACTTCTCAAGTTCTGAACATATAGGCAGCTTGCTATGATTAAAGTAAGATTGCAAATGGTAGATTATCTCATTTGTGCATTTTATATCATTTTGTTTTAAGTAACTTGATATAATATCATAAAGATTGCTGTTGCTGTCTTTATAGCAAGCAATCACACCAAAAATTTTTGAACTCTCCATATAACTTTTGGTTGCAGAATTGTGTGGAAGATCAGTTGCTGTCATCATTACATAATGACCACTTGCATTATAATCCAATACGTTTTTTAACTCTTTGGATATACCTCCACTCACATTTATCAGTTTAATTAATTTTTTGCTGGTAAACATCGAAATGTTTGCCAATTCAGAAAATAGTAAACCGGGTGACTTATTCACTATTGCAAAATCCATCACCTGAACTGAATACTCATCCAAACTGGCAATTATTTCTTGTACATAAAAATCAACCCTACTGTTATCACTTCCATGAATTAACACACCACGTAAAGCATCAGGTTTCTCTAGGAATCTTTTAACTTTGGATGGTGTAACCCTCATGCCACCTATATGATATCATTCTCATTTGATTGTACATGAGTGTCCAAAGACTCTGAGCTTTCTTGTACAATATCATCTGCCGTACTCTGCACATTATCCGACTCTTCTGTTTTTCCTGTAATATAATTATAAAATTTTTTCACAGGTTGAGATATATATTTGGAAAAAAATCCTTCTTCGCTCATATTGCTTACTCCATAAAATTAACAACTTATCATTAGCATATAAATAATAGTATAGCAAAAACTATTTTGTGCTAAGATAGTGATGTTTTATAATGAGTATATTACAAAATTATTAACATTCGAGATTAAAATTAAGCCAACCTGCTTAATACTAGCCTTATAAAATAAGCGATAATTAAATATACGGCTGCAACAAGTATAATTGCAGGTCCAGTTAACAAATCAAAACTTGCAGATAACATGAGACCTGATATCCCAGAGATCACAGAAAAAACTGTTGCAACAATAATCATCTGCATCGGAGTTTTCGAAATGAGCCTTGCAGATGCTGCTGGTATTAGCAAAAATGCAGCAATAAGTAATATTCCTATTAATTGGGCAGCAATTGCTATAAATATAGCAAGAGTGATTAAAAATTCTAGTCTAACAAAGGTAACATTAATTTTTTCAACTACTGCTAAATCTTGATTAATTGAAATCATTAACCAATAACGCCATCTAAATATTAATATCAAAGTAACTACTGCAGAGGTTAAAAAAATCAATACTATATCACTTTGATCGAGCGTTAATATATCACCAAACAGTGAGCTAATAATACTATTATTGCCAGATGGAAGAAAAGACATAAGTATTAAACTCGATGATAAAACTACATTGGTAACAATGTTCAATATCGTATCAGCAGAATATAATCTGTTAAAATTAAGAGAAAGTAGTATAGCAAATGTAATTGCAATGAGCATTATGCTAAGCGATGGGCTAATCTTAAAGATTAAAGCAAGTGCAACACCAAGCAACGAAGAATGGGACAAACTATCACCAAGATAAGATAACCTTTGCCATATCATAAACGATCCTAAAGCGCCTGTTACTAGGCTAATTACAACTACTGCAACTAGACTGTTGATGAAAAAATCCTGGGTAAACATTTCAAACATGCTATATGGCTATTAGATAACTGACAACAAATCTATCTTCGGATATCAGAATATTATGGGTTCTGCATGCAGAACCTGTTGTCATAAATTCAAAATTTAAACCTTTTTGTTCCATAAGATAGGACTTCACTGAAGAACTTAGTATATTGCGTGTTTTACCAGTACCTATTATCAAAATTTCTATTTCCTCTGTTAAAAAAGATTTAAAATGTTCCTTGCTATTTATATCACTTTCTTTCAATTTAATCACCTTTTCAGGAAAAATTATAATTGAGCCGCAATATTCTCTATTATTCACCAAAAATTTTCCTTCCCTGTAACCATTTATAAGACTTTTATTCTCGGAAATTAAGGGCATAAGTCAAACTATTAATTGAGTGTCACATACCCACCATTCTGGTTGCTTTTTTCCGATATTAACTGCAGCAGCTTTTGCATTTTCCTCACTATCGAATATTCCAAAGCATGATACACCACTGCCTGACATGCGAGAAAGTATAGAGCCTTCTTGTGACTCAAGTGTTGATATCACATCCTTAATTTCAGGTACAAAGCTTATTGCTATTTCTTGAAGATCGTTTCTCGTCTCTTTAAGAAGCTTCAACAAATCCTTTTCAGCGTCATCGCTCCATTTAATTGGCTCAGAAAATTTTCCTTCATGTTTGGAAAATACCTCTGGTGTACTCAAAAACCTTTTTTTCGGTTTCACAAGCACCACATTTGTAGATAAAGAGAATTTTTTAATGTGGCATAATTCTTCGCCAATACCTCTAACAAAAACTGGCTTGCTATCTACGCTTGCGGGAACATCAGCACCAACGTTTAAGGCTATTTCATTTAAAATCGTCCTATCAATCTCCCACAGCTTCCCTAGCGTACGTACCACAGCTCCAGCATCTGAGGATCCGCTACCAAGTCCTGCAGCAATTGGTATGTTTTTTACAACCTTTACAGTGACTTTAGTGCGTACAGGAGCATGCCTAAGCAGCAGATTAACCGCTTTCATTACAGTGTTATATTGGTTATTTATTTTAGACTCGGAGTTTATAAATTCAACTGTAGAGTTATCGTATCTAGAATCCTTCTCACCTACTTTTATTTCCAAAAAATTAGAGAGATTAGCAAAGACAAATAAACCTTCAATCAAGTGATACCCTGTTTCTTTTTTGTCTACAACATGCAAAAAAAGATTGATTTTTGCAGGCGCCTTTACACAAAAACTTTTCATTATATATCTTCACTAACACTATTTTTACATTATATGTATAATGCTATTCTAGTCAACTTTTATAAGGTTCTCGCACTTCTGATGAGATCAAATGCCATAAATCCTAATTTCTCTGTGTGGGTAAATGCGTCCGCTGGTACAGGCAAAACAAAAATCTTAATAGACAGAGTATTGAGACTTTTATTAGAAAACAAAAGAAATATTCTTTGCTTAACATTCACCAATGCTGCAGCAAACGAAATGGAGAATCGCATTCACAGCATACTCAGTAAGTGGGCAATATGTTCAGATAGTGTGTTGGCAGCAGATCTAGAACAACTAGATTTCTTTCCGATGTCATTCCAGCGCGTGACGCTGGAATCCAGTAAAAAAAAAGAATGGATCCCAGTGTCAAGCACTGGGATGACAGGGGGTGGTGCATCGCATAACCATGATTTAAGCAAAAAACCAGCGGTAAACCCTTCGGTGTCATCCCAGTGCTTGACACTGGGATCCAGAAAAAATAAAGATTATTTAACAAGAGCAAGAAGGCTTTTCTCTGAACTGGAAAATCTTGGTCTAACTATACAAACCATACACGCTTTCTGTTACAAATTAATTTCCAGCTTTCCCATAGAAGCTGGCATCGCCCCAAATTGCACGCTGAGCGAATGCAAAGAATTACATCCCATCATATTCAATAAAGTGCTTCATAACGAAACTGTGCAGGATGATATCAACCTTATTGCAACTGAAATTGATGAAAATAAACTACGCGATTTGCTTTATACTTTATGTATAAAAAGATCGATATCAGCAAATGATTCGAAATATATCAAAGATAAATTGAGCGCCCCAGATGAAATTCATGACTTACAGAGCGAAACAATTGAGCACGTGGAAAGACTAGCCGAGATATTAAGTGAAGGCAGTAAAAGAGATCAGAGTTATAGTGAAATACTTTATTCTACTGTCATCCCAGCTGGGATCCAGAAGAAAAGAACCAGCGTCACGCGCTGGAATGACACTAAAGTAGAAAACCTAGCCAAGGTCTTTTTAAAATCAGAATCGCACGAAAAAAAGAGCATATCATCCATTGCAACAAAAAGTATTTTGGAGAAATTCAAAGATGCAGAGCAAATAATAGAGAGCGTTCAGAATGTAGTATTTACCCATATAAGAGACATGAACTCTTATCAAATATTCAAGAGAACCAGTAGCTTACTTGGTATATTTAAAGTATATGTTGATCTATACAGTAGCGAAAAATCAAAAAATGCACTGCTTGATTACAATGATATAATTGACTTAGCAACAAATCTTCTCAGCAATCCAAACTATAAAGATTGGATATTGTTTAACTTGGATCAAAAAATAGATCACATCCTTGTTGACGAGGCACAAGACAATAGCATCAGCCAGTGGAAAATTATAACAAATCTCTGCGATGAATTTTTTGCCGGTAATGATGAAAAGCGAACCTTATTTGTTGTTGGTGACGTAAAACAATCCATATACAGATTTCAAGGAGCAAATCCCCATCTATTCAACTACATGCAACAATACTTTCATACAAAAACTGGTGGCAGAGATTGGGTATCATGCCAACTTGAAAAGTCATTTCGTTCAACTCCAGAAGTTTTGATGCTTGTAGATAGAATATTTAACAACTTCCGCGCAGAAATATCTTTTGTTGATAATGAAATAAAACATGTTCCACATAGAGAAAATGATCAAGGATATATTGAAATTTGGCCAGCGTTACCAAGGCGCAAAGAGAAAGAACAGCGAGCTTTACAAATTCCTCTGACATGCAAGGAAGGTTATACAATAGCAGATCGATTACTTGCTCAAACAATAGCTAACAGAATTCACAATTGGTTAAACGAAGGGCGGATTTTAGTTGCTAAAGATCGCCATATAGAACCAAGAGACATTATGGTTCTGGTACGACAACGAAACGTATTGGTTGATTACATAATAAGCGAACTTAAAAAAGCAAACGTGCCAGTTGTAGGCCGAGATTATTTTAGAATTATGGACTATATAGCCGTGCAGGACTTAATAGCTTTGGCCGAATTTTTACTCCTCCAGGCAAATGATTTAGCTCTTGCAAATGCTTTAAAATCACCGCTATTTAATTTCACCGAGGATGATTTATTTAACATTGCATACGACCGTAAAGAGCATTCACTATGGGAAAGAATTCAGGATTATTCTGTGGTTATCTATAGTGAATTAAACTATCTCATTAACTTATCTCGCACAGAGTCTCCTCTTGCACTATTTACGCATATATTACGTACAGGTAAGAAGAAATTTGCTGCAAGGCTAGGTCTTGAGTGCTTTGAGGTCCTAGACGAATTTATGAACCTCGTGTTGCAATTTGAAAACCCATCTCTTCAAGCGTTTGTTCAATGGATCAAGGAGAATAATCCGGAGATTAAGAATGATATGCAATCAGAACGCAATGCTGTGCGAATAATGACAATTCACAAATCAAAAGGTCTGCAAGCTCCCATAGTATTTTTGGTTGATACAAACACAGTGCCAAGAAACAGTGAAAGCATTATCTTTGATGGAACGGAAGCACCATTTTGGTGTGGAAAAAACAACAACGCTTATTGCGATCAAGTAAAAAGAGAGAAAAAACTAGAGGATTATAATGAATATTTGCGTTTATTATACGTAGCACTCACGCGTGCTGAAGATGAGTTATACATCTTAAGTAAAGAGCCAGTGCAAAAGGGCTCTTGGTATGATCTAATCACTAAGTATGGAGAACCATATGAAAAGAAACAAAGGGGTTTACGGCCAATATTTAAAGAAAAAGTTGAAGTATTATGCGTGAATGCAAACTACCCTTACATTTATAAAAAACGTGATTACTTTGACGTTCCGGTCATTTCCCTTCCACCAGCTTTAGCCCACTCTTCGGTGTCATCCCAGCGCGTGACGCTGGAATCCAGTGAAAAAGAAGGAGCAGAATGGATCCCAGTGTCAGCTACTTGGATGACAGATGGTTATGCAAGAGGCCTGATTATTCACAGCATATTGCAGTATATGCCCAAGATAGAAAAAGAAAGGAGAAAAAATTGGGTCAGAAAATACCTTGATAACATCAGCGAAGATAAGGATGAAATTTACAGTAAAATATTAGCCTTTAATGAAAAATATGGCTATTTGTTTGACTTGGAAGGCAAATCAGAGATTACACTGAGTGGAACAATTGATGGCAAGTCAGTATTAGTACGACTAGATAGGCTATGCATAACGCAAGATAAAGCAATCATAATTGACTACAAGTCACACCGTAACGTTTCTGTTTCCTCATTAAATGAAATAAAAAAGCAAATGTTGACCTATAAAACCTTAGTACAAGAAATATATCCAAACAAGCAAGTAGAGTGCGTGGTTATTTGGGTGAAAGATTTAACCATTCAATCTGACTTTTAACGAAACTTGATTGCAAGAAATAGCTACTACGTCATACCACCGCGAACCGTCATCCCGCGATTCATTCCACAACTGTACGAACATTGCGATTTGGGCCTACCAGAAGGGTGTCATGAAAGTAGCTGACACTGGTTCCTTTATGACGGTGTCATCCCAGTGCCCAGACACTGGGATCCAGGAAACTTAATTGCAAGTAATGCATTGGGTTTGGTGAGTATGGGTTTTGCGTTATAGAATGAAGCACTTTTGGTGAATTTGTAAAGAAAACTGGATTCCAGTGGGCTTTGTTGCATCGCTAGCTATGATGGATTAAAGATAAAAAAGATAGGGAATATCAGTAGCTTATTATTCTGGTATTTATAACAAGAACGGTCAATGAATACCTAAATTTGAGTAAAAGAAATTTCACTACCATTTACCAATCCGGCTAAAATTCAAGAATTTCAATGCTTTAGCTATTTTCAATAGAATTAAATTTATTAATATAAATAACAAATTACTATTCTTAAATTTGATCAGATTGATTGCAAAAAAACAAGATTTTCAATAGGTTGCTTATAATCCTAACTATAGTTAGCCTTTCATAAGTAGCGATGCAACAAAGCCATTCCAGTGTCAAGCACTGGAATGACAAGTTCTCGGCAACCCCTACGTCATCCCGTCACGGTATCTCTTAGCCGCTAACACGTAGCGGAATGACGATTGTCGGTAAATCTAAGTTACTGTAGCTATAAAGGCTTTCACAACAACCTATTTTCCTTGAAACTAAAATAGCTACTGAATGTAATAATAATGTGGTCTATTAATTCTATTCCTATACTTTGGCAAGCTTCTGCTAGTTGTCTAGTGAGAGATATATCGCTATTTGAAGGTTGTGTATCTCCGCTTGGATGATTGTGAGATATTACAATGGATGTTGAACCAATCAAAAGTGCGCGCTTGATGATCTCTCTGACATAAAGAGGAGTTTGATCTACTGTACCAATATTTTGCAGGTCTTCCGCTATTAGACGATACTTTTTATTCATATAGATGACACGAAAATTTTCCTTATTGAGGCTTCCTATACTTATTCTTAAATAATCAAGCAATTTTTCCCAGTTATCGATTACAGGCAGGTTTTTTATTTCTTCTCTTGCAGAACGAACAAAGGCTTGTTTTACACAAAAGATGGCAGATATCGCTGCATTGCTGACATCATCAACGTTTTGCAGCGCTTCCAGGTCAGCATTAAAAACTTTATTTAAGCTGCCAAAACTTTCTATCAAACTCTTTGCCACCGGTTTTACATCAATTCTACTATATGCTGAATATAAAATGTGCTCTAAAACTTCATAATCAAGTAATGATTGTCCATTATCTAAAATAATTTTCTCTCTTAGGCGCTTTCTATGCCCCTTTTTGTAATTTTTCATCATCAATGAATTGCTTATCTCTTGTATAATAAGAAATTAGATTTTTAAGTAAAATATTTAATAAAGCGCATGACGCACAATTGTAAGAACATTCATTTTTAAAGACAGCAAATGGTGTCATGAAAGTAGCTGAGACACTGTCCTCCTTTGTCATCCGAGTAGCTGACACTGGTTCCTTTACGACGGCAGTGCCCAGAGGTGTCATTCCAGTCTGGAATCCAGAAAAAAGAATGGTGTCATCCCAGTGCGTGCACATAGTGCAAAAAATTAAAAATAAGACGCCAATACGTAATACTGTTGTCGTTTAATCTGCACAGATTGAAGATAAATGAACACCTTCAGTATCATGATAAAGGGGCTGGCGAAGGGTGTCAAGTAGTTTTTAGCTCTGCCTTCTAAGGCTTTTACTCGTGACAACCACTGTGCCTGCAATCTTATCATGCCAAGTTTGACAGCGTTTGTTGAAATTTGACCATAAAAAGCCCAAGAATAATGGTGCAACTGACAATATAAAGGAAAAAAATCTCTTTGTTGCTTGTTTTAGGGTCATCTTTTCGAAAGTTTGTGCATCCACAACTCTAAGCCCAAGTAATAGTTTTCCAGGTGTGGCAGCAAACCTTACCCACATGTATGCTACATAGCAAAAGAGCATAATGAATTGGACTATTTGATTTAGAATCCACAGTTTACCAAGTCTACTCTGCGTTGTCTTTTCTTCTATAGACAGTGGCGCTTGCATTGGGGATTTTGCAGCAATTTGACTTAATATTTTGCTATCCTCTGAGTTTGTAAAGAGCTGATTAAAGGCTTGGCTGCAAAACTGCAAGAACAAAACGATAATAATCAAATCAAGCAATACTGATATATAGCGCCTGAGGCCCGTTACATAACATATCCCATTTTCATCTTTCTTTACCTTTTGAATAACATTTATAGAAGAAAAAATAGAAAATAAACGATCAAAAAATTTATGTAACATATATACACTTTCCAATATTTAACGTGCCCCTGGCCGGACTTGAACCAGCATGCTTTTGCAAGCAACAGATTTTGAGTCTGCCGTGTCTACCATTCCACCACAGGGGCATTAAGTTTTAATGCTATAGGCAACACGGAATTAGTCAAATTTTTTTGCCTTTACATCTTTCAAATGAGGACTAAATATTCTACAATAATCAACAGTTACTCTCAAAACTTAAAATGAATGAATTAGCTAGTCTCTTGGGTTCAAGAAGTGTAGACAAGGAAATATGTAAATTACCGCATAATTTAGAAGCTGAACAGATGCTTATTGGTGCAATGATTCGTGATAATAGAATCTGTGATGCAGTTGAAGACACAATCACAGCGGAGAATTTCTATGATCCATTACATCAGAGTATCTTTATGCAAATATCCAAAACCAGGAAACACGGTATAGTTGCCAATGAACTGAGCCTCAAAATGTTTTTTGAGAACGACCAAGCGTTTACCGAGTGTGGCGGGGTAGAGTACTTAGCAAAGCTTGCAGCGAAGGCAAGTATTGCACTTGATATTTATAGTTTGACTAGAATAATCCGTGATACTTACTTAAGGAGATGTTTAATCAAGCTCGGGCAAGAAATAGTTGGTGATAGCTACAACTACGATATTGAAAATCCTGCACAGGCGCAAATTGAACAAGCAATGACAAAATTGTTCAATTTGGCAGTAAAAAAACAAGGTGAGAAAACATATATAAAACTTGCAAGTTCAATTAAAGATGTAGTTGAGAAGATCAGCACACTGAAAAATAATCCAGAAGCGCTAGGCGTTACAACCGGACTTCAAGATCTAAATCAGCTTCTTGGTGGTCTACAAAAATCTGATTTATTAATTTTAGCTGCAAGGCCTTCTATGGGTAAAACAGCATTGGCGCTAAACATCGCACTTAATGCTTGTAAGATGTTGCAAAAAAGAGCAGATAAGCAACACTATGTAGCGTTTTTCTCGCTTGAAATGTCAGCAGAGCAATTAACTGCAAGGCTGATCACTATAGATTCAGGAATTAGTTATTATAAGGCATTAACCGGGAGAATTAGTGATTTTGAATTGCATGAATTTATCAATACTAGTACAGAATTATCTGAACTGCCTTTCATCATAGATGACACCCCTGCGCTATCAATTAGTGCCCTTCGCACCAGAATACGCTTGCTGTATCAATTATATAATGTAGAAGTGGTATTCATTGATTATTTGCAGCTAATCAGAGGAACAACAAAAAGGAGTAATGAAAATAGAGTGCAAGAAATCTCGGAAGTGACGCAGGGTTTGAAAGCAATTGCAAAGGAGCTAAATATTCCCATTGTTGCACTATCTCAGCTCTCTCGTTCTGTTGAGCAGAGGGATGATAAAAAACCACAACTTTCTGATTTACGTGATTCAGGGAGCATAGAGCAAGACGCAGATATAGTAATGTTTCTCTATAGAGAAGAGTATTATGAACTAAGAAAACAGCCAAATGAAGGAAACAATAAACATCGGGAATGGCAAGAGAAAATGGAAAAAATTAGAAACATTGCAGAGCTCATTATTGCAAAGCAGAGAAATGGACCAATTGGCAGTGTGAAGCTATATTTTGACTCTAACAGAGGTGCATTTAAAGATTACACGGAAAGGCATAGTTCATAGCTTGGCAGCAATCTTCTTGTTCCCAAGTTTATCAATTATTTTTTTTATGTAAAGATAGCTTGACAACTTCTTAAAAATCCTTTTATAATGGTATTATATTTTATAATACGTGAGATGATGAATAAAAACAATGTACCCTATTATGTAGCTGGAACTCTGGCTACTTTCACTTTATTAGCATCTGGAGTGTTTGCTGCAGCTCCTTATATTGGTTTCTTAGCTCCAGTTGCAGCATTAAGTGTTGGCCTGCCATTTATTATTGGTTATGCTGTGTTTTCTGTTGTAACTATTGCACTTTCGTATAAAGCAATTAGTAAGAACAAAACAATTTCTGAGAAGGAAGCTCAGCTTGCTGATGAAAAAAGTAAAGTAGAAGCTAAAGGTAAAATAATTTCTGAGAAAGAAGCTGTAGTACAGGATCAAAAGCAAACCATTTCTGAGTTAGAAGCTAAGATACAAGCTCAAGAACAAACAATTTCTGGGCAAAATGACCAGCTGACTAAAAAAGAAGTGGAAGTAAAAGCTAAAGAGGAAGAAATTTCTAAGCAGAAAATTGAAATTAATAAAAAAAATGAGGAGATTAATAATCCAAAAGAAGAAATAGAAAAATTTA
The DNA here is from genome assembly GCF_947251755.1 of Wolbachia endosymbiont (group A) of Philonthus cognatus. Lineage (NCBI taxonomy): Bacteria > Pseudomonadati > Pseudomonadota > Alphaproteobacteria > Rickettsiales > Anaplasmataceae > Wolbachia > Wolbachia endosymbiont (group A) of Philonthus cognatus. The sequence goes on along the minus strand of NZ_OX366388.1, from coordinate 537,148 downwards.
AACACAAGAAAACTTTTGTTCCGCAAGCAATAAAGAATATCAAAGAAGCATCTCAAGAAGCATTTGCATATGTAGCAGAAGCCTACAGTAGTGGGCGCGTTCATAGTACTATTAAGCAGCGCCGTAGTGATGTTGCAAATGACTTAAAAAATGTCGTAGGTAGTGCGAAAAATGCTTATGGCACATCAGTTGAGTATGTAAAAGGGAAATTTAATAGTGCTGGAAATAAATTAAAAAATGTTTATGGTACATTAGTTGAGTATACAAAAGGAGCACTTAACAGCGTTGGAAGCAGCTTGTACAGTAGGATTTATGGTACTAAGGTTTCTAGTCTGGCAGAACAGTTTAAGCGTTATGCAGAAGATGGGTCTGAACTTAGCATGCGAGAACTAACTCGTTTGGATTACTTAGATCTTGCAGTTTCTTCCAGTGAGCAAAAGCAACGAGCTAATAGTTTGGATTATTTAAATATTGATAACGTTCCTAAGCAACCTGATCATTTAAATGTTGATGCTGCTAAAAGTTATTTAATGAGTCTTTCTGAGGATCAGGATGTATTTTATGATGCAGAATCTGGTGATGAAAAAGGTACTGAGATTTCTAGCCCAGAAAGTCAGCCAACTAAAGAAGAAAATGGTCAAGGCTGGTTTGCATGGAGCCTAGGAAAGGTTAAGTCGGCAATGACTGAAGTAGTAGTGATAGATGCTGATGTTACTAAACCATATTGTGCTAAAGTAACTAAGGCACTTGCCACCTAACTTGAATATGTAGACAGCGGTGTGCACCGTCGTTAACTAAAGATAATCCCATCCAGGAGAAATAGTTTTTACACTATTTCTCCTCTTTGTAACCGTTCACGGAATATTCCCAATTAGGCAGGAATAGCGACTAAATTCTGTAGTTTCTGGACAGGATTCTGATCATTCAAACGTGCAGTCAAAAATATCGAAAGCATTCTTTCAATGAACTTTTCTCCACGTTCTGACCAAGTGAAAAAACTATTTTTACGATAAATGACGTACCGTCTAGCCTGACGTTCTGCAAGGTTATTGGTTGTCTCGATCAGATCAGGATTGCGCACGAATCTCCACATCATATCTTCAGAACGTAGTATATTGGCAGCCATTCTCGAGGCCTGAGTTCCTTTTGCAACCCTTGTTATCTCTCGCAAAAAATGTTTCACCCTTTTTCGAATCTTCCTCATTAACCGGAAAAATCTTAAATTGTCTATCAGGTTTTGTTTACGTGCTCTATCTACCACAAATACCCTGTTGCTCAGCGATTTTAATGCTGCGCCAATTCTGCTCACTTCAACATTTTTACTGTAAAAAAACCTTTCAAAGTCCCTTGCTAAATGGGCCCAGCATATCTGTCTGTTTTCACGATTAAAGTAATTATACGCAGCATACCTATCGCTTATAACTATTCCATCATACTCTGGCAATAGCCCTTTTAATATCTTCTTTCCGCGAGATCCAACTAACTTCATAAGTGTTGCTGTTTTATTCGTTACTACCCAACTCCAACCTTTCTTTCCCTGGTTCCTATGGCTTGTTTCATCTATATGTAAATACTTGCTTTTCCGTAGCTCTTCTCTTATTTTTTCGTATTCAGATATACATTTTTCTGATACTCTACCCTCGGTCTTTGATACCAAACCTAGGCTTATATTCAGATTAAATATGCTGCTCAAAATTTGCTGTACTTCCCTTTTTGAATTGATAAAAAATCCACTAAAACTGCTAATTACTGCTTTTGCATTAGCTCCTAAAAGATCCCTTGTCACACCTTCAGGCAGACTAGCTGAGATCCTTTTCTTACACGCCTTACAGTAGCCTTTTTGTAGCCTATATTCAGTCACTATCGGTTTAATTTTTGGCAATTCAACCTTTTGATGCACAGTTTCTTCTTCTAAAATAACTTGGCTTCCACACATGCAAATTGTATCAATTGAACATTTTACCACCTCATCTGCTACCATCAATTCCCGCTTGTGCGCTTCATGTCCTGGCTGCCCGCCTGGTTTTTTATCGCTCTTCTTTTTTGTCTTTTTGCGATATACATCTTGCGATGGTGGCAGCGATGAATTTTTTGAATTTAAACCCAGCTTATCCTCTAGCTCAATTATTTTTGTCCTTAACTTATCATTCTCTGCTTTCAGAGTACCAACTTCTGACTCCAATACCACAATCTTTTCTTGTAGCACCTCTATCATCAACCCCTCATCTATCTAGTTTATTGTTTTTTATACTAATTATGCAATTTTTGTAAACTACTTTCTTATACCGTGAATGGACAAAGTTGATAAGCCTAAACGCCATCATGTCTTTAGGAGAGTCTGCTAATGAAGGCTCTTAAGTTGACGCCATTGCGTGAACGGTTACTCCTCTTTAGCATCAACCCTCAAAAAAACCGGCGTAGGTTTAGGCAATGTTATGCCTGAACTTACGCACGCGTCGCACAAAGATTTTAAATCTCGTTGTTCTTTCGGAATTTGCAGTTGATTTAGTATCATCTCTGCTGACTTGGGAACGATTGGCTGCAATAAAATGCCTATTATCCTGATATATTCCAGTAACTTGTAAATTACTAAATTCATGCGCTCTCTGTCAGTTTTGCTTAGTGTCCAGGGTGCACTTTTGTCTATGTAGGCATTTGCTTCAGAAGAGATGTTGATGATTAGAAGTATGATATGGTTAAATTCATACTTTGATAGGTGATTCATCACTTGATCGAGTATAGCTTTGCAACCTGGAAGACTTTCTTCACCTTTAAGTAGGCTTTGATCGATTGTTGGTACAATTCCAGAACATTGCTTGTGTAAAAATGAAATTGTTCTTTGCACTAAATTGCCTATGTTGTTTGCCAGTTCTGAATTTATCCGGCTGATCATATTTTTCTTACTAAAGTTGCCATCTTGGCCGAAGCTTGCTTCCCTGAGGAGAAAATAGCGTAGCTGATCAACACCAAACTCTTGAGCGAGGCCAATTGGATCTATGACATTACCAAGGGACTTGGATATTTTCTCTCCCTCGTTCAACCACCAACCATGAACTGCAATTTGTTTTGGCAGTGGCAGGTCTGCTGCAAGGAGAATCGCTGGCCAATATACAGCATGAAAGCGCAATATGTCTTTACCGATTACATGAACGTTGAAAGAGTTGTCAGCTAGGTTTGCAGCGCTTGACACTGGAATCTGCGTTTTCCCTTGGTTTGGTGTCATTCCAGTGCTTGACACTGGAATCTGTGTTTCTGGTTCTGCCCAAAACCTCTTATATTCCTCACCTTCAGTACTAGGGAAACCTATTGATGTAAGATAATTGGTTAATGCATCTATCCAGACATAGATTACGTGTTTGTCATTACCTGGTACTTTTATTCCCCAGTTAAAACTAGTGCGAGAGATTGAGAGGTCAATGAGCCCTGATCTTACAAACGATATCACTTCATTTCTTCTGCTCTCAGGAAAGATAAAACTTGGCTGATTTTTATAGAGTTCCAGTAATTTGTCTTGCCAGTTTGACAAGCGAAAAAAGTAGCTCTCTTCTTTTATCCACTGAACTTCTGCGCCTGTTGGTGCTTTGCCATCTATCAGCTCTGATTCCTGATAAAATGCTTCATCACGAACTGAATACCAACCCGAATAGGAATCCAAATATATTTGCCCTCTCTCTTCAAGTCTATTCCATAAAGCTATAACTGCTTTTTTGTGACGTTCCTCCGTAGTGCGAATAAAATCGTCATACTCAAAATTCATGAACTTAGCCAATTCTTTAAATGAAACGCTCACTTCATCTGTAAATTCTTTTGGCTGCATTTCCTTTGCTTTAGCTGCTTTTTCTATTTTTTGTCCATGTTCATCTGTACCGGTGGTAAATTTGACATTTTTCCCAGCTAGTTTCATGAACCTTGCCACCACGTCACACAAGAGAGAAGTGTATGCATGACCAATATGCGGCTTATCGTTTACGTAATATACTGGCGTGGTGATGTAAAAGTTCTCGAATTGTTCCATGGTTTCGCATTTTGATAAAAATCAACTGAGTTAATTATAGTATTAAAAAGGCAGTAATAAATAAATATTGATTGTGTTAAGCATAATTTTTGAAAAAAGCTATTTACTGAAATTTTATTAAAATAAGAAACAATCAGGCATGATTATTGAAAGAACAATGAGAAATTTTCTTGTAATTCTATTTATAGTTTTCTATGCATTTGATGCACACGCTGATGGAGCAACAGATGTAATGTGTAATGTAATAGGTTACGTTCATGGAATAGGTGGACCAATGATTACAGTGGTAATAATTGGTTCAAGCTTACTTGCAATATTTGGCAGAATGCCTTGGCCTGCACTTTTCGCACTGGGTATGTTTGTTGCTGTGTTTTTTGGTGCTCCTCAAATTGTAACAAAGGTAACAGAAAAAGAAGTTTGTTGTCTTTTTAAAGGTCAAACCTTGGAGAATGGAAAGTGTGTTGCTGCTCCTGGATATGAACGCGTAGGTACAGGTTATGCTTGTCGTTCCGGTTGGGCGCTAACTAATAAAGGCTACTGTATAAAAGCTGGCCAAGATCCTTCAAAGTATTGGAAGTGAAAATGGTGCTTTTATAGAGTTAAATCTAACAAACCGCAGAGTATATAATTAACATCCACGCCTTTAGTTAGATTCCACTCACGCTTTATTACGTTGTACTCCATGCCAGCCATGTTTTGCAGCGTTACATTATTTTCTCTTAAGTGATTTGCAATTTCTGACGGCTTGAGAAATTTATTCCAGTTATGTGTACCTTTTGGCAGCCAATTTAATATGTACTCTGCACCAATTATTGCAAGACAAAAGGATTTAATAGTTCTATTTATTGTGGATATAAAGATTAACCCCTCCGGTTTTAGCAGTTCTATCGCTTTTTTCATGAAAAGCTCTAAATTATCCACATGTTCAACTACTTCCATCAACAGAACCACGTCGTACTTCTTGTCATTGCTTAGCTCTTCAATGCTGGTGTGTATATATTCTATATTTAACCCTACTTTTTTTGCATGTGAATGCGCTACTTTTATGTTTTCTTCACATACATCTATTCCCACAACGTTAATGCCAACGCGTGCCATTGACTCTGACAAAATGCCACCACCGCATCCAACATCAAGCAATGATAATTCTTTCAAATTGCATTTTTTTAACTCTTTTATTTTCTCAATAATGTAAGATACTCTAACAGGATTCATCATGTGCAATGGTTTGAATTTGCCGTTCTCATCCCACCACTGGCCTGCCATTTTAGCGAATTTTGATATTTCATCTTCGTTATAAGTTTTTGTTTTTTTTTTCTTAGAGGTTATATTGCTGAGTTTATCAAGGCGTTTTTTATGTCTGCTTTCTTTTGAAAATTCTGTTTCGAGGAATTGTTTGACTATGTCTTTTGCTAATCCACTCGCAGTAAACCCTGCACCAAGACACAGTACATTTGCGTTGCCATGCTCGCGAGCTAATTTTGCGATCTCAACACTGTTACATAAAGCAGCGTAGATTCCTTCAAAACGATTTGCCACAGTACTCATGCCCAAACCTGTACCACAAATTAATATCCCATAATTTGCTTTTTTGCTTGTTATATCTTCTACAACTTTAACAGCATAGTTTGGGTAATCTACACACTTTTGCTTAGCAGTGCAGCCTTGATCTACTACTCTGTAACCTAGGGCTTCCAGGTAAGGTTTTATTTCTGATTTTAATTCATAACCAGCATGATCTGAGGCAATTGATACTATACCTAACATATAAGAAATAAGGACATTTTATATGGGTTTGAACTTTCTGTCAAGTCATTCAATGCTTCTGACCTTTTGGGAGTTCTAAAGCTATAGCTAAGGTTTTCCTACGTCATACCGCAATTCATTCCACAACTGTACGAACATTGTGATTTGAGAATAATCTCCGCCAGGAAGGGTGTCATCCCAGTGCTTTGGCACTGAGATCCAGAAAACTTAATTTTAAATAAGTACACCAGATAGCTGTATAATAAGAACTGGATTCCAGTGGGCTTTGTTGCATCGCTCTTCGGATAGTAGGTAACGTACAATAAATTCATGAAGCTATCTCAAACTTAGCCATGCCTATTTCAGTAAATTTGTTAAGCAAATAACACTTGAGTAGCAGTTCCTTCTCACGATTAATTTCAGATTTGCTCCTAAAACTAAACCCAAATGTCTTTTTTAATCGCGAGAAAAAACCTTCTATATAAGATCTTTTTCCATAACTCATCTCTTTTTTCCACTTCTTTATACCATCTTCATCATATGACTTTATGAGCTTGACTGCAGAATTTCTCTCAGCCATATAGTCTAACTTTGGATGCTCTGCTGCGTTGTTTTTCGGAGGAATTTTCGTTTTTATACCATATTGATTACACAGCTTATAGAGCTTTTCTCTGTCATATGCCCTATCTGCATATAGTACTTTTATGACATACTGAAAATCGACTTCTTTTAGCAAATCACAAGCTCCATAGTGATCAGAGTAGACACCGTTACTGTATTTTACAGCTATGGCTTTTTTGCTGTTTGTATTCAACATTACATGCAATTTTCTTGTCTGTTCATAGCTGCGATACTTTCTATCTTCGCTATTTTCTTTGCTATGACCAGGAGTGTTGTTGTATATACTAATTCCTGTACTGTCTATAGCAATTTCGATATCTTCCATATTATTTTTATCAATTCTGCAATCATTGATCTTAATATTGAGTTTCTTAAACCTTCTTGATGATTGTGAATAGCTGATAACTTGCAAATTTTTCCCAATTTGCTCAAGGTATCCTGCTATAAACCCAACTGTTTGCCTCAGGCCTATTCTAAATAAACAAGTTATTATGTGCACCAAAATTACAACTTTATCGCTATAAATATTGTTGCCACCTGGTATTTTTGGACCATTCTCGTACCACTTTTCTATGGCTTCGTTGATATAATGAAAAATATTTCCTCTTTTTTCTAGAAATTTGTTATATTCGCTATGGTTACTGACCCTCATTTTTTGTGGCATATTTTTTCTTCAACAGTTAAATCGCTATTTATAATGAATTTTGTCAGTAACTGCCAGTTCTTTTCACTTGAGCGATGCAACAAAGCCCACTGGGATCCAGGAATTTTATTAAGTTGGTAAGCATAAAAGTGTTATGTAAAATACAACGTTCTTGATGGGATTGCGTGAAATGCTGGATCCCAGTGTCTGGGCACTGGGATGACAAAGGAGGACAGTGTCAGCTACTCGGATGACAAAAAAAGGAGCACTGGGATGACATCATCCTTTTTTTGGGGTTCCAGCGTCACGCGCTACCTTCCGTATAAATATTAAAAAATTTACCAAATGAAAAAAAAGGCAAAAGAAGCCCCGTGGTTGGCTAATTACTTACATTATACTTTCAAGTATGGCGTTTTTTTATTCTAAACGCTTAATAACCGCGATTTAGTTGCTTTTAAGCCGCAACTAATCTAAATTATAAACATTAAGAAATTTACTAAACAGAAAAAAAGGCAAAAGAAACCCTAGGGTAGCTAGTTATTCACTATCCATTTTTTAAATCGGCGTTTTTTGATGTTTTAAATGCTTTATAAGCGTATTTCAGCTTGTGTAGGTAAAAACCTAGAAATTTGATAAAGACATAAGGTGCACATAGTGCAAAAAATTAAACATGAGACGCCAAATACGTTGAGTTTTTTTGTCATTTAATCTGTACAGAGAAGATAAATAAATAGCTTCAGTTTCATGATAAGGGCGCTAGCGGAGTTTGTTAAGTAAGTTTTTTCGTTTCTATGGGTCAGTTGGTACGCGCTTTGCCTTTTAACAGATGTAAAAGCACAATTATTACGAACAACATTCCACCAACAACTGATATAGCGCCACCTATAATGAAGCACGTGCGTGCTAACATTGATGAAATACTTGGCAGATCTGCAACTTTTCTTAAGGCACCATATCCACCAAGCCACACAAGACCAGTGATATGGAGAAAATGCCCTATACTGTAGGCATAAATCTGTAATCTTACCATGGAATTTTTTACCTCTTTAAAGTTTAATTTGGGTAACAGCCAATAAATGAAATTCATAAAAGCTATAGTGATCCCAACTACAGAACCGTGATAATGAGCGGGAATGGTGACATTACCTTCAATAGTCAGCACTCCAAGCACATCTCCATAAGTGAACAACAAAAATGAATGTAATAAATAGTTGCTTTTATCATTAATAAAAGTTCTGATGTTGCAGCACACTAATATTATCAAAAAGCACGGCAAAACTGCTCCAGCAATCCTCATATGCCAAGTAAAAAACTGTATTAACTTGGCACTATCAACTGGATAAACAAAATATACAAACGGTGCGCCTACAGCTAAAATCGTGTTTATAAATAGTGGTAAAATAGTAATTTTATTGCTTGAAGCTAAACTAACATCACTGATCATTAAATAGACTAAAAACATTCCTTGAGTAAAAGCAAACTGCAATAAATGTCCGCCTCCCCAAAAGAGATATTCGTAAAATAAATTATTATCTGAGTGATATAGACCTGGAGGCATATTATTATATGCTAAAACAAAGCAAAGAAATGACGATACAAGTATAATAACTAGCCCAATTTGTCCCATGCAGAGGTATGAGGCTTGCTTATTTGACATATATGCAAGAACTGCATTTATTAATATGCTGGCAATAAATAAACTGAGTCCAAGTAAAAATAATTTGTTTTGTAACACGGGAATATAGTTACTTTTGATAACTTCAGTGTTTGGAACGAATGCAGATACAAACATGAGCAGCATCGAAAGGGTTGATAGAACCCATGAAAAGTTAAACCAACTATTGGTATTTTGTAGGTTTATGACAAAGAGCAGAGATATTATAGAGCACATCCACACCAAAATTGACAAGTTCACGTGTATTACCAGCGCATTATCAAAAATATATTGTGCAGAAGGAACAAGAGAGGAGATAAAAGGCAATCGTAGAAAAATAACAATTATTGACAGTAACCCAGAGCAAGCAAGAGCACATACTGCCAAGAACATCCATTTTCTACAGAGCGGAGCGTTGTCTTGTATATTAAGCACAATCTTTTTTCTCAATTTTGTTCAATACAATATATAACACTGCAATAATACCTAAAACATAGCAATAGTATACGTGTGGCACGACTGCCAAAGGTGAAACTCCAGCAATAGTGCTAGCCAAAAGCAATTGAGCGCCATACGGTATTAATCCTTGAAATACACAAGAAAATATGCCTAGCCATGCTGCACTATAGTGAGGCGGTATTTCATATTTCTTAGCAATATCTCTAGCAATTTCACCACTAAGAATTATAGCGATGGTGTTATTTGCAAGTAAAATATCAAATATGCTGACTATTTTTGCAATAAATAATTGCGCAGTTTTTTGTCCACCACGTTGTATCATAACCCAAGATGAAAGTTTATCTGCAAGCTCCTTAGAATTTTTACCTACTAGTCCTGAAAGTCCGCCAACCATCAATGACAGTAGCATAATTTCATGCATACTCATAAACCCTTTGGTGATGTTTTGGCTTAAAAACAATAAACCATGATTGTTGTTATTTATAAATCCAATAATTCCAGCAAAAGTTATGCTTAAAACCAATGCCGTAAATACATTGATTCCAAAGTTTGCAAGCAATATAAGTATGATGTAAGGAGCCACAAGCAATAAAGAATACTCCTTAACTGAAATAGCAGCACTATTGCTTGAGCTATAAAATAATATAATTATTGTGAATATAGAAGCAATTAGTGCCACTTTTGCATTCAGTTTTAATTTTTTCTTTATATCAGCCTTTTGAGACATCACAGATGCAATTGTAGTATCAGAGATAATAGATAAATTGTCGCCAAACATTGCTCCTCCTACAACAGTTGCAACTCCTAAGGAAGGAGAAATCCCAGCTTGTGTCAGTTCAACTGCAATAGGAGCAATTGTTGCAATGGTGCCCATTGATGTACCAATAGCAGTGGAGATGAAAGCTGCTACAAAAAATAATCCTATGAGTAAAAATTGTGTTGGTATAAATGAAAGAGCCAAATTAACTGTGGCATCAGCACTACCGATTGCTTTAGTTACTTCACTGAATGCACCTGCAAGTAAAAAAATGATGCACATAGTGATAATATTACGATCTCTTACCCCATCTAGAAAGGCATACATTTTTTCTTCAGTATTGCCCTTGTATAAAACCCAACCCAGAGCTATGGCAGGAACAATGGCTACCAGTGGAGATAACTGATAAAAAGCATTTGACACGCCAAGAATAGTAAAATATATACCACTTCCTACAAAAAGAAATAGGAACAGTAAAATAGGCAAAAAATTTGTAAGATAAAACATACCTCTACTCCAGCTCTGATAAACGCAAATCAACTATGATATGATTTATATTATTATAAACCACAGTTAGCACCTTGACCAAGGTTTTTCTAGAAAGCAATCTACCAGAAAAGGTTTCCATGAAAAGGACTATTATAATATATCATCTACTTGAATTAAACTGGGAGATAGAATAAGTAAAAAATATGAATGACATAACAACAAAGCAAGTCATATCCTTATGGGATGCACAAGTTGGTGGATTTTTGCCGGATAAAAGAGAAATGGAGATTGATAATATTTTTTTAATCTAATGCTTCAATGTTTCCGACATAGGAAAAGTATCATCTTTACTTTCTATAGAGGAAGGCACACTATTTTGATTATCATCACCATCAATTGGAGTAGTAGGGTGCATTAAAGCAACTTTCATAACTTCATCAATATTCTTAGCAAAAACTACGTTGATCCCCTCTTTGATGCTTGCCGGAATCTCTTGCATATCTTTCTCATTTTCACTTGGTATAATCACAGTTTTGATTGATCCTCTGAGCGCTGCAAGCAATTTTTCTCTTAAGCCCCCAATAGCTAAAACTCTACCACGCAATGTCACTTCGCCTGTCATAGCAACATTTTTGTTAACTGGTATATTCGTCATAAGAGAAACAATAGACGTACATACCGCGCCGCCAGCAGAAGGGCCATCTTTTGGTACTGCACCCTCAGGTACATGTAAATGTATATCATTATTTTGGAATTTTTCGGGCTTTATACCAAAAAACAAACAATTTGATCGAATATAACTATACGCAGCTTTTATAGATTCTTGCATAACCTCTCCAAGCTTTCCTGTGTATTTTATTTCTCCCTTGCCCGGAATTAGGACTGATTCTATCATCAAAATATCACCACCTGTTTCAGTATAGGCGAGCCCAGTTACTATTCCTACTAAACTCTCATTTTCCGCAATGCCAAAGGTATATTTACGTACCCCTAAATAATCTTGTAAATTGTCAATCCCTACGGATATTTTCTTATTTTTATCAGTCAATATTTCTTTAACTGCCTTTCTCATGAGCTTTGCAAGCTCCCTTTCCATACTCCGCACACCACTTTCACGTGTATATAAACGTATCAACTCGTATAACGCCTCATTAGTTATGTCCCATTCCTTCTGATACAAACCATGCTCCTTCTTTAACTTCGGAATAAGGTGGTGTGTAGCAATACTGATTTTTTCATCTTCAGTATACCCGGACAATTGTATAATTTCCATCCTATCACGCAAAGGATGTGGTAAATTTAAGCTGTTTGCCGTAGCTACAAACATTACACTTGAAAGATCAAACTCAACTTCCAAGTAATGATCCGTAAAGTGTTTATTGTGCTCAGTATCTAAAACCTCAAGTAATGCAGATGCAGGATCGCCACGCGAATCAGAACCCATCTTATCTATTTCATCAAGCAGAAAAAGCGGGTTGCATGAATTAGCTTTTTTCATGTGTTGAATGATTTTACCAGGCATTGAGCCAATATAAGTTTTCCTATGCCCTCGTATCTCAGACTCATCACGCACACCACCAAGAGCTATGCGAACAAAATCTCTTCCTACTGCTCTTGCCATAGACTTAGCTAAAGAAGTTTTACCAACACCTGGCGGTCCAACTAAGCAAAGTATAGGACCTTTTATCTCTTTTACTCTTTTTAATACCGCTAAAAATTCTATTATTCTATCTTTTACTTTCTCTATGCCATAATGATTTTCATCTAAGATTTTCTTAGCTGCATTTAAGTTAATTTTTGCATCTTTGTACTTTCCCCATGGCAACTCAAGCAACCAATGCAAGTAACTAGATATAACTGTAGCTTCAGGAGAAATGGGATTCATTTTCTTGTATCTCTTCAAATCAGTTATAGCTTTCTCTCTTGCTTCCTGAGAAAGCTTTGTTTCATTTATCTTTTTTTCAAATTCATTGAGTATATTCCCTTCATCACCATTCTCAAATTCGCCTAATTCTTTCTGTATAGCTTTCAATTGCTCGTTAAGGTAGTAAACTTTCTGAGTGCTTTCAACTTGCGATTTAATTGTCTTATATAAACGGTTTTGTGCGTTCAAAATACTCATTTCTCTCTCAATAAAAGCAAAAGCTTTTTTTAAACGCTCTTCTGGGTCATAAGCCTCAAGTATACTTTGTTTATCTGATACTTTTATATTTAAATGTGAAGCTACCGTGTCTACAAGTTGATCAACTTCTTTGATTTGATCAATGGAGTTAATGGCAACCTCGGGTTGATTTTTCTTGTTTAGCTTACACCAGCTATCGAACGCGTCTACAACAGACCGCCTTAAAGCTTCTAAATCAATATTGTCTTCATCTTCTTTATAATGATTGTCTAACTCTACCCTGGCTTGTAATAAAGTATGAGAGCTAATATATTCTACAACTCTTCCCCTTCTTATCCCCCGGATTATAACTTTTACTGCATTGTCAGGTAATTTTATTAACGGTTGTACAATGCTTGCTAACACACCTACTTCATAAAGATCTTCAGGCTCTGGATTATCAACAGAGCCATCTTTCTGTGCTACAAGAAAAATCTCATTTTGGTGATTACTACTACTTATTGCATACTCTAGTGCATTAACAGATTTTTCTCTGCCTATGAATAAAGGCACCATTATATTTGGAAAAATTACTACATCTCTTAAAGGTAATACTGGCAATGCAGTAAAACTAGAGCTTACAGCACGTTCAATGTTCATAATATATGCCTCAAATTAATCATTAACCGTTATAACATTGCCATTGTTATTATGATTAACCGTTGCTTTTCCTAATTCTACCATTTTCTTAGTGATTACTATAGTGCTACCTTCAAAGCCTCCGTTTCCAGATGTATACATAATGTCAAGCAAAAGTGACTCCAAGATAGCACGTAACATTCTTGCACCTGTTTTGTAGCTTATAGCCTTTTTAGCAATAGCTGATATTGCTTCATCTGAAAACTCAAGGTTTACTTTGCTAAACGCAAGCAATGCTTTGTACTGTTTTATTAGTGCATTCCTTGGCTCTGTCAACACATGTATTAAATCTTCATGATCCAGCTCATCTAAAACAGCAGTTATTGGAACCCGCCCTACAAATTCGGGTATTAAACCGAATTTGATTAAATCTTCAGGTTGAACATCATGTAAAGCATTCTTTTTCTTTTGCTCTTTAGACTGACTTATATCTGCTCCAAAGCCAACTGACGTTCCCTTTTTTCTCGCTTCAATAATTTTATCGAGGCCTTCAAAAGCTCCTCCACAAATAAACAGTATGTTACTAGTATCCACTTGTATAAACTCTTGTTGTGGGTGTTTTCGCCCTCCTTGTGGCGGAACATAAGCAACTGTACCCTCCATAATCTTAAGCAGAGCTTGCTGGACCCCTTCACCTGAAACGTCACGGGTTATTGAAGTGCTTTCAGATTTTCTTGTAATCTTGTCTATTTCATCTATAAACACTATACCACGCTGTGCTTTTACAACGTCATAATTTGCAGCTTGTAATAAACGCGACAACACGCTTTCTACATCATCACCCACATAACCTGCCTCAGTTAAAGTTGTCGCATCAGCCATAGCAAATGGCACATCTGAAACTTTAGCAAGTGTTTTGGCTAGCAAAGTCTTACCAGAACCAGTGGGACCAATAAGCATTATATTTGACTTCTCGATTTCAATATCACTTATAGCATGAAATTGTACCATGGATTGACAATGGTTATACATAGCTACAGATAAAACGTGTTGCGCGTGTTCTTGACCTACAACATGCTTGCTGAGAAAGTTTTTTATATCCTCAGGTTTCTTTAGTAATAGCTTCATATCAGATATACGATCTGAATTAAAAGATCTATCTTTCTTTTGACTTATTGCTTTATGAGATAATTCTATGCACTCATTACAAATAAACACCTTTAAACCATCCGAAGAGTTAGTAATCAATTTATCTACTTCATCTTGCGCCTTGTTGCAAAAAGAACAGTAGTGTAAATCATTATTGTTATCCATTAACCCACCTTTTGTTTAACTTTAATATTTTCAATTTCAATATCTGTACGCTCAGCTATCACCCTGTCAATTAAGCCAATTTTCCTTGCTTCTTCAGGATCCATGAATTTATCTCTTTCCATCATTCCTTCAATTTTCTTCAGTGAATTTCCAGTATGTTTTTCATAAATTTGATTTAGTTTTTTCTTAACCCGCAAAATTTCATTAGCATGTATTTCTATATCAGTTGCTTGACCATGATAACCACCAGATGGCTGATGTATCATAATTCTTGAATGAGGTAGAGAGTAGCGCTTACCTTTTGTACCAGCTGCAAGCAATAAAGAACCCATAGACGCAGCTTGACCTATACATAAAGTTGAAACGTCTGGGTTTATATACTGCATTGTATCGTAGATCGACAAACCAGCAGTTACAACACCACCTGGTGAGTTGATGTACATACAAATGTCTTTATCGGGATTTTCCGATTCTAAAAATAAAAGCTGTGCTACTATTACACTGGCCATATTGTCTTCAATAGGACCTGTTACAAAAATTATTCTTTCTTTCACTAGTCTTGAATATATGTCATAAGCGCGCTCACCGCGACTAGTTTGTTCAACTACAATTGGTATAAGAGTCATACCTTTTCCTATTAAATATTATCAAATAATTCCTTTAATTCTTTCACAGAAACAATCTGCTCTTCTTTACTAACTTTTTCTATTATATAATCTGTCACTTTATACTCAAGCGCTTGCCCTCTAACTAATTCTTGAAATTGTTTATTTGATTCAAAATGCTTAAGTACTCTGTCAAATTGCACATCTTTACTGACATATTGATTTACAATAACACTCAAAACATCATTTTGAGTTAATGATATTTTATGTTCTGCACTAAATTTCATAAATAACATAGCAAGCTTTACACGTTTTTCAGCTTCTTTACGAGAATCATTTTGAGCACCCAATTCTCCTTCCATTCTTTGTTGCTCCTGTTTTACTATGTCTGTGGGTAAATCAAAACTATAATTAGCATCCAAATAATCAAACAGCTCCTTTTTAATTAAGAGATTTCTCATTTCGGTGCACTGATCACCAATCATTTTTTTTGCATGATTTATTAGCAAAGAATAATCTTTAAACCCAATACTCTTAGCTATTTCATCATCATTTTCAAAATCTTTGGCAATTTGAATCTCATTAACTCGCACAGAAAAATCAGCTTCCTGTCCTGCAAGGGAAATGGCTTGGTAATTTTCAGGAAATTTCAACTTAAAGTTCTTTGTTTCTCCCTTTTTCATACCAGTTAATTGATCTTCAAAACCATTAATAAATGTGCCAGACCCTAAATTAACGGCAAAATTTTTGCTACTTCCACCTTGAAAGAGCTTATTCCTAATCCGCCCTTCAAAATCAATTATCAATTTATCCCCATCTTTCGCTTGATAAGAAGCATCATCAACAGAGGCGAAATTGGGGAACTTTGTTTTAATAGAATCAATAAATTCTTTTATATCTTCCTCTTCAATCTTTGCTTCAATTTTCTTTAAGTTTATTTTGTCAAGATCTATCACTGGTACTTCAGGCATCGACTCAAAAGATAGCTTGTATACAAAATTGCCCTCCTCATTTTCTTTGCCCAGATCTGGTAATGATATAACATCAACCTTAGGATAAATGTGAGACTTGACTTCAATTTTTTTCATCAAATCACTTGAGCAATAATCAATTGTATTATTTATCACATATTCCAAAGCCTCGTTTTTATAATTTGCAACAACAAGGTCATAGGGCATCTTTCCAGCCCTAAACCCAGGTGATTTTGCATTTTCTGCTATCTCTTGCAACCTGGAATTTACCTTTTGTTTTATATAATCACTACCAACTGTGATTTCATACTCATACTTTAGTTTATCTATACTAAGCTCTTTGTAGGTATATACGCTACTTACTTCGACTGTATTTTGAGGTATATTATTAGACATCATAATTCATTTATTAACATTTTAATTCATATCTTAATAGAGTCATTTTACCAGAATTTAAGTTAAACACAATCCTTAAGAACAGGTTTTTACACAAACAAAAGTGTATTTAGTGATTATAAATTTTCCCTTAAAACCTAAGTTACATGACTTTAAAGTGCGGATAGAGGGACTTGAACCCCCACGAGCAAGCTCACCAGGACCTAAACCTGGCACGTCTACCAATTCCGCCATATCCGCAAGAAATTTTCAGTACCCTATTATAGGTATTCCATTAAAAATATTCAAGGTTTAAAGTCTTACTTAATTTATGGTATTTACACAATCAAAAAAGCTTATTAACATTTCTTAATGAAAGCTCTAAACCATGAAAATCAATAATGAGATTAATAACAAGCTTCTTACTCGCAATTTTTTTGATTACACAAAGTGGTTGCACAACCCTTATAATAGGTGGTGTGGTGGCTACAGCGACAGCAACAGCAATAACAATGCAGGACAAATCCTTGGGAAATATCATTGATGATACGACTATGGTCATCAGAATTAATAAGGGGCTCTTAAAACATGGGCTATTTTCATCCATAAAGGTTAAAGTAAGTGAAGGAAGAGTATTGCTCATTGGAAGTGTTGACACTCCTGAAAAACAACTTACAGCAGAAAAAATAGCTTGGCAGCAAAAAGAAATTAAAGAAGTGATAAATGAAATAAGAGTAATACCAATTCAAATGGCTTCCATGCTAGACACCACTGTAGATGGCATGATAACAGCGGAAATAAGAACAAGACTCCTGGGAAAAAGAAATATTAAGTCAATTAATTATAGCGTTAATACGGTTGATAGAGTTGTTTATTTGATGGGTATAGCCCAAAATAAAGCGGAATTAAAAGCTGTAATAGCAATTGCAAGAAAAGTAAAGGGAGTAAAACAAGTTGTAAGTTATGTACGATACAGGTACAGTAAGTTACGCCATTAGGCAAAAATCGCTTTCAAATTATAACATTTGTACAGTTGTGACAATAGGTAGAGAACATAAATGAAAATTGCCTTTCAGATGGATGAAAATATAAATTTTGAAACTGACACTACATTCGTGCTAATAAAGGAAGCACAAAGGAGGAAGCACGAAGTTTTTGTCTATGCTCCTAACAATTTAGCACTAAAGCTAAACCATCCAATTGCTCTGGCTCAGAAAGTCAGCGTTGATGATTTTAGTTTTATCTCTAAAGAGGATGTAGCAATCAACTTGAATGAAATGGACATCATATTTATCAGACAGGATCCACCCTTTGATATGCGTTATATTACAACAACATATATCTTAGAAAAAACCAGCGCATTGGTAATTAACAATCCAACAGAAATAAGAAATTGTCCTGAAAAATTGATAACTTCATTATTTCCAGAGCTAATTCCGCCAACTTTGATTACTGAAAATATATCAATGATTAGAGATTTCTACTACAACTATCAAGATATTATTCTGAAGCCATTGTATAGTTATGGAGGAAACGATGTGATAAGAATACAAGATGAGAATAGTATTCAAGTAGTAGTGGATCTCATGATAGCAAAATACGAATGCCCTGTGATTGCACAATCATTTTGTAAAAACATAGATAAAGATAAAAGAATATTGCTACTTTATGGCCAACCAATTGGTGTAATGAAACGAATTCCAAAAATCAGTGGAGAGATCAGAACAAACATGCGACTTGGAGCAAGTTTTGAGCCCGCTCAAATGAACGATAGAAACAATGAAATATGTAACAAAATTGGTCCTGAATTAAAGAAAAGAGGGCTAATATTTGTTGGTATTGATATTATAGATGACTTCCTGCTCGAAATTAACACAACTTCACCCACGGGAGTAGTTTATATCAATAAATTGTATAATATATCGCTAGAAAAGGATCTTTGGGACGTGTTTGAAGAAAAAGTAAGCAGCCATCAACTAAACCTGTGAACAATCACCTTAACAAACTCAGTAGTCCCATTCTTTATCCCTGTTTTTTCTGTACTATTGGTCATATCACGCAATTTTTGAGAATTATTTAATAGATCAAATAGTACCTCTGTTAGATTTTTTTTTGCTTCACTATTCTGCTCAACTATTATAGCTGCTCTCGAGTCTTCAATATATTTTGCGTTATAAAATTGGTGATTATCTTTTGAGTAAGGGTAAGGAATATATATAGCAGAACGCCTAGCAAGAGTGATCTCTGCTATTGAAGTTGCTCCTGCTCTGCTAATTACCAAGTGAGCATTGGCCAGTCTATTCTCCATATCATCAAAAAATTCACTCAATTCACAATCGATCTTTTCACTTTTGTATAGACTTTTGACCTTGTTTACATTTTTCTTCGTACATTGCTGCGTCACTCTAATTTTCTTTTTCATTTTAATAGGTAAATCACAAATTACGCTGCTTACTACATCATCAAAAAAATTTGCACCTTGGCTGCCTGCTATGACCAATATATTTAGGATTTTCTCAGTGCTAGAATGGCTCTGTGCTTTTATATCAACAAAATTTCCTGTAAAAATACATTTATTGCCCTCTGCATATTTAGTCTCCGGAAAGCTGGTTGCAATTAATTTTGCACTCTTGAAAAAGAATCTATTTACTCTCCCTAAAACTGTGTTTTGTTCATGTAAAATTATAGGTATAGAAAGAACTCTTGCTGCAAGAAGAGTTGGAAAAGAAGCATAGCTACCAAAACCAATGACCGATTTTGGTTTTAATTTTCTTACTTGATACAGTGCTAACATAGAGCTGTATATCAAGAAAAGGAAAAACTTAAATTTGTTGCTGCTTGGTCTACGTAATGGTAAGGTGTAGCTTTCTATGTCGGTATTTTTATTTGTTTTTTTATCAGTGAATAATATGCAATTGTATCCTTGTGTCTTTAGTGCTTTTGCTAAAGCTATGGCCGGAAAGATATGCCCACCTGTGCCACCTGTTGCTAAAATAATATCCATCTGTAAATAATAAATCCTAGATTGTTAACTGTTATTTAACAATTTGCACGTAGAATTTTATTAAGCGTTATGATAGTTGAGTTAAAAATGCCTAAAAGTAATAGTAAAAAAGAACCTAATGAGAAAAATAAACCTCAAGAACAAAGAGAAGGCAGAAGCGGAGGTTTTTTAGAACTGCTAAAAAATATAATAAAAATTCTTTTCAATTCGGTCGTTGACCTACCTGAGCACGAGCAGCATAATAAAATGAAAAGCACTAATCTACAACAAGGTTTGGATACTAAAGGAAAAGGCCCAGAAGATCTTCATCCAAAGGCAAAGCTTGAAGTTAAAGAAGCAGCTAAGGGATTGAAAGAAGAGTTACAGAATTCTGATGCTGGTGGTAATCAATCTATTGAAACTAAAGTGCCTAATCAAACTACTACTCAAGACATTGACAACTCTAAAACGATGGAACGTTAGTTCAACTATTTAACATCTGCAGCAAGCACTGATTCATGTATCATCTCTGAAATGGTTGGATGAGGAAAAATCGTAGATTTTATGTCGAAGTCTGTTCCTTCTAGTTGCTTTGCAAGAGCAAAATTGCTAATTAACTCCGTTACTTCTGCACCTATCATGTGGCTACCCAGAATTTCTCCGGTTTTTTTATCTATAATCGTTTTCACTAACCCTTCAGTTTCACTGAGTGCAACAGACTTACCATTAAAGTTAGAATGAAATTTTCCTATTTTTATATCATACCCACCTTTTATTGCCTGTTCCTCAGTAAGGCCGATGCTCGCTATTTGTGGATGAGAATAAGTGCAATTTGGTATGCACTCTTTTTTTAACGCATGAGTACCTTTACCAGCAATCTTTTCAATGCAGATCACGGCTTCATGGCTCGCTTTATGTGCTAAACATGGTGGGCCAGCTACATCACCTATTGCATACACATTTGATTCACTAGTTTCATACCATTCATTTATTTCAATAAAACCAGAAGGGCTTAATTTAATTTTTGTATTTTCTAAACCTATATTTTCAGTATTTGCCTGAATGCCAACCGCAACAATCACCCTATCAAATTCTTTGCTCTCACCACTACTTAGTAGCACTTGAGCAGAGTCTTTATTTTTAGTCAAAGCTTTTACGCTACTATTTGTATATATTTTTATCCCCTGTTTTGTGAATATTTCTTGTGCTAAATCTGAAATGTCTTTATCCTCCAGCGGCAAAATAGTGCTCTTTATCTCTATGATTGTTACATCAACCCCCAAAGTACTATAAAAACTTGCAAATTCTATTCCAATTGCACCAGACCCTATAATTAGTAGTGATTTTGGTAATTTGCCCGGCATCATAGCATGCTGCGCATTCCATATTAAATCTCCATCTGCCTCTATTCCAGGCAGATTCCGTGCCCTCACGCCTGTTGCTAAAATGATATGCTTGGAAACAATTTCTTGTTCTTCCTTATCGCCAGCAACTTTTATAGTACCATTGCCTGCAAGTTTACCAAAACCTTGATGAACTTTGATATTATTTTTTTTCATCAAATATGCAACACCGCTTGACAATTTATCAACAACGTTTCTTGAGTATTTCACTATTGATTGTATATCAAAATTCGCTCCCTTTACTTCTATACCAAACTCTTTTGATCTTTTTATTAGCCTATAAACCTCAGATGCTCTAAGCAGTGATTTTGTTGGTATACATCCCCAATTTAAGCATATACCGCCTAAATTTTTTTCTTTTTCCACAATTGCAGTTTTAAACCCAAGCTGTGCCGCCCTAATTGCCGCTATATAACCACCAGGACCGCTACCTATAACCGTAATATCATACTCATTCATCAGTTTTCTTCGTATTCAAAAAGATTATATATAACAGATGGAACCCATACAATCAATGGTCTGTCATCTACCGTCTTAAGAGTCAAGATAAAAGTTGTTATTTTTTATCATGGCATTTAAACAAACGATAATTTTTCTCATGACAGCAACTAATGCAACCTTAGCAGCTTTGCCAGAATCAACCAAACGCTGATAAAACGCTTTCATTTTTCTGTTGTGGCGCATAGCAACAAGAGCTGACATGTATAGTGCTTTCCTTGCATAAAACCTGCCTCCTTTGATTTGAGCTTTGCCAACTTTTCTTCCACTTTCACTAGTTTTAGGTGCAACTCCAACTAAGCATGCAATTTCTCTATTCTCTAATCTACCAAGCTCAGGCACCTCTGTCAGTAGAACGCTCGCCGTCTTTGATCCAATACCTTTATAGCTGATTAAAAGCTCATTTTTTCCTTTCAATTCAGCTATTGCGTCTTCTATGTCTTGCCTAATTTCTTTCAATTGTTTTTCAGCAAACCCTATCTGTCTTTCTATGTATTCTCTAGCTTTTCCCGTCGCACTTTGCAGGCGACACTTGTTTGCATGAATTGCATCATTTAAATTACGCTCAACTGCCCCCAGCTCCTTTAATTCCTCTTGCTTTTGTGAAATTATACATCCTTTTACTTCACCGTCTTTACTGACAAATTCAGCGTATTTTTCCAGTAATTTAGCATCTAACTTGTCAGTTTTTGCAAAATGATTGCAAGCTTTGGCAAATGCATATACCCGATTCGGGTGAGCTTTATGGACAGTTATCTTGCAACAATTTTATAATGAGCTTTTCATAGCCACCAGTTTACATATAACTTGATGGGTAAATCGACTATATTTGTTTCTATAAACTTAGATATAGCATCACTCACGTTTGCTATGCGCTTATGCTTGCCATTAATTGAGATGTCCAATGCTTCCTTGGAAACATCTACTCCCATGAAAATTATTCTAGCCATTTTTGTACCTATAAATATAATCAAACAATAATGCAAAATGCTGTATACAGGATTGTAATTCGATCTTTTAGATCCACCTACCGTTCGTACTACATTTTGCTTTAAGCCTTACTATTACCCACAAATAAAAACATAGTATTGTATTTACTCAAATAATTTAATTTTATTAACCTGAAAGCTTATTAGATTAAAATTATTAAACTAAGAGTTATAATTTTAGCAACTAAAAGCTGTAAATTGCACCATATAAACAGTTATTTCAAGCAAAAGTTATGCCATTAAGAGCTATGCAACAAACATTTATATTTGTGGGTAATAGTAAGATCTAAATCCGATAGAGCATTGTTGGCACACCATCAAAAGTCGCCTCAGACCTCTAATGCATCAATGTACAGACTTACACCTTTTAGTTGGTAATACCATTTTAGACGTTTATCATTCGTTTTAGAAAATACTATAGGAGGTTGTCCACAAACCAGTAAATCAAGCATATTCCCTACTTAACATAACTTTACTCATAGCCAGATATATGAAACTTTCAGTAGATGTTGTAAGTAAATCGTACTCCTTTGATAGCCTTCTATTTCTATTGATCCAAGCAAAAGTCCTCTCTACCACCCACCTTCTCGGCTGTACTGAAAATCCAGGATCCCGTTGTGGCAATAGTTCTAGTGGTGTATCTTTATGCACCCAAAACCTACATGGAGGCCTTTTGACAATTTCAATATCTATCCCATATTCTCTCTTTACGTAATCCTTTAAATCTTTTCCTTGGTATCCCATATCAGCCCACATTTTCTTAATATTGCTGTATTTTTCCTTCATATTGTCCAATGCCATCTTCACCCCATCTCTGTCATTTTCGCTTGCAGCTCCTACATAGCAACCAAGCACAAATCCTTGAGTATCTGTGATTATATGTCTTTTTCTCCCCTTTACCTTTTTCGCACCATCATAACCTTTGCCCCCCCTTTTTCCGTGGTTTTTACCGATTGACTGTCCACTATGCATGCGCTCGGCTTCCCATTTTTGACTTACTATATTTAGTGATATCATAGTTCATTTTCTCAAAAATTCCCTGCTTTTTCCATCTTCTAAACTGTTCATGCACAGCCTTCCACGGCGGAAAATCGTGTGGTAAATAGCGCCATTGACATCCTGTGCGCAGTATATAAAGAATTGCATTTACTATCTCACACTTACTGTATTTTGGTGGCCTTCCTCCTTTCTTGTACGATACTCTGAAGTGTTTTTCTATTCTTGCCCATTCCCTTTTACTTAAATCTGTTGGATATTTTTTCCTCATCTCTTACCTCAATATTCTTTCTTTATATACTACGT
Organism: Wolbachia endosymbiont (group A) of Philonthus cognatus; assembly: GCF_947251755.1. Taxonomy (NCBI): domain Bacteria; kingdom Pseudomonadati; phylum Pseudomonadota; class Alphaproteobacteria; order Rickettsiales; family Anaplasmataceae; genus Wolbachia; species Wolbachia endosymbiont (group A) of Philonthus cognatus. The sequence goes on along the minus strand of NZ_OX366388.1, from coordinate 513,584 downwards.
ATTCCTTGGTTTGTGGACAACCTCTAGTAGCGGAATGACGAATTTTTGTTTTTCAAATTGTCAGTAAATCTAAGTCAGTTTAGCTATATAAAACATAGTATAAAAAGAGCTATTTTAGCAAAATTTTAAACAAATAAAGTTAATTACTTCACAATTGATACCTTACGAGAAAAGCACATTTGATACAGATTTAAAATACAAGTTAACGAATTATTATGATTTTTACCAAGATAATAATATAGTAAGGTTTGGTAGTGAGGTATCAAAATGGGAAAATACACTAACGCATGGTTTTATAAGAAGACTGACCCAAATCATCACGATTGTGCAAATGATGGCACTTGCGGGCAATCTATAAAGGATTTTAGGATTGGTGATTCTGATATTTTCTTCTATGATAGTAATGGAACAGCGATTGCGCAGATACCTAAGTTGCCTAACGGAAACTCTATTACATACCGTAATAATTTATATAAAATTGCACAATCAAAAAACTTTGGTGAGAATACAAAATACGTAGGATTACAAGATGTATTACCTAATCAATTCAATTTTGAATATGGAAAGTTGAATTGCGTAATACATTATGACAATGTATCGCAACGGGAGCAAGATCAAATAAAGCTTGATATTCAAAATGCCTATGAGGCATATAAAGCAAAGTTTTGTATGGATAGTGATACTCAAGTGACTGTGCATACCTATGTTTTTAATAATAAATATGATTATAAGGGATATGGCACTTTGGTTCCTGGGTTTTCATGGAATCAATCTTCGCTCAATATTTCTGGTGGGATGACAAATGGAGAAAGCGTATTGCTCTATAAAAACGCTTATACGGACAACGTTTTAGCCCATGAATTTGGTCACGTATTTCAATTCAAGTTTTCCCCAACAAAAGTAAGAGAATTGGACTATAAAAATAGTCAGCTGATGGCAAATGCAATTGGACTTGAGGTAGAAGAAAAAAATTATAAAGCTATTTGCAAGCAGATGGGTGTAGATGAATATAAAGACCGTGGATGGATGTTTCAATTTAAATATAAGGACACAACTGGTAGTATATACCGCAAAGATCTTTCAGAAGCAGAGAAATTTCAAATTATACAACGTGTCAAGAATTCTGGACTAGATGAATATGAAGATCGTGGATCGATGTTTAAATTTAAATATAAAGATACAACTAGTAGTATATACCTCAAGGATCTTTCAGAAGCAGAGAAATTTCAAATTATACAACGTGTCAAGAATTCTGGACTAGATGAATATGAAGACCGTGGATGGATATTTAGTTTTAAATACAAAGGCACCACTTATAACGTAAGATGCAAGGACTTTTCAGAAGAAGAAAAATTTCAATTTATCAAAGACATTAAGAACTCTCATGAATCGCTCGTTAGTGAATGTGATGGATTGGGGAACGATAATACAACTTTAGTGATTTACATTGATGAAAATAAGGAGATAAGTCGAATGTATTTTCAAAACTCCGACAAAAATATATTCAAACAGCTAGATAAGACATTTATAAGCAGAAGTAAACCTGAACAAGATGTGGAAAAATCAAATGAAGTAGAACAAAGTAATGTAGAAGAAGAAAAAAGTAGCCAGCAAGACACTCAGCAACCCAGTAATTTCTTATCCAATATTTTTTCAGCAATTAAATCCATTATTGATTCTATCTCATCACTCTTTTCATGGTTATTTGGGTCGAAAGAGAAAGAGTCTAATCAACAATCTGATGATAATCCTTCTTTGTTTAAGCTCGATGCTAATGAGTTAGATCACGAAGTTAAGCCTGATGCCAATGAGTTAGGTCACGATGTTAGAGATCACTTATCAGACAATTATAACCATTACAACTCATCTGATGGGCTAATGTAATATAGCTAATTTACAGTATCTGTTCAGATGCATGGCTAATGTACAAATATTGAAACAAAAATTCCAGTGCCCCTGTGATGTCATTCCAGTGCTTGACACTGGAATGGCTTTGTTGCATCGCTCTTCGGATAGTAGGTAACGTACAATAAATTCATGAAGCTATCTCAAACTTAGCCATGCCTATTTCAGTAAATTTGTTAAGCAAATAACACTTGAGTAGCAGTTCCTTCTCACGATTAATTTCAGATTTGCTCCTAAAACTAAACCCAAATGTCTTTTTTAATCGCGAGAAAAAACCTTCTATATAAGATCTTTTTCCATAACTCATCTCTTTTTTCCACTTCTTTATACCATCTTCATCATATGACTTTATGAGCTTGACTGCAGAATTTCTCTCAGCCATATAGTCTAACTTTGGATGCTCTGCTGCGTTGTTTTTCGGAGGAATTTTCGTTTTTATACCATATTGATTACACAGCTTATAGAGCTTTTCTCTGTCATATGCCCTATCTGCATATAGTACTTTTATGACATACTGAAAATCGACTTCTTTTAGCAAATCACAAGCTCCATAGTGATCAGAGTAGACACCGTTACTGTATTTTACAGCTATGGCTTTTTTGCTGTTTGTATTCAACATTACATGCAATTTTCTTGTCTGTTCATAGCTGCGATACTTTCTATCTTCGCTATTTTCTTTGCTATGACCAGGAGTGTTGTTGTATATACTAATTCCTGTACTGTCTATAGCAATTTCGATATCTTCCATATTATTTTTATCAATTCTGCAATCATTGATCTTAATATTGAGTTTCTTAAACCTTCTTGATGATTGTGAATAGCTGATAACTTGCAAATTTTTCCCAATTTGCTCAAGGTATCCTGCTATAAACCCAACTGTTTGCCTCAGGCCTATTCTAAATAAACAAGTTATTATGTGCACCAAAATTACAACTTTATCGCTATAAATATTGTTGCCACCTGGTATTTTTGGACCATTCTCGTACCAATTTTCTATGGCGTCATTGGTATAACAAAAAATGCTTCCTCTTTCTTGGAGAAATTTGTTATATTCATGGCAGTTACTGACTCTCATTTTTTGTGGCATATTTTTTCTTTCAAGGTTAAATGGCTATTTATAATGAATTTTGTCAGTAACTGCCATGAATATAACAAATTTCTCCAAGAAAGAGGAAGCATTTTTTGTTATACCAATGACGCCATAGAAAATTGGTACGAGAATTGTCCAAAAATGCAGGGCGGCAACTATATTTATAGTGATAAAGTTGTGATTTTGGTGCATATAATCGTCAGTTTCTTTAGAATTGGTTTAAGACAAACAGTCGGGTTTATAAAAGGGTATTTGCAACAAATAGGAAGAGATTTGGCAGTTATCAGCTATTCACAAGCATCAAGAAGGTTTAAGAAACTTAATATTAAGATAAATGATTGCAGAAAATAATATGGAAGATATCGAAATTGCTATAGACAGTACAGGAATTAGTATATACAACAACACACAGCAAGGAAAATAGCACTGACAGAAAATATCGTGGCTATGAGCAAACGAGAAAATTGCACGTAATGTTGAATATAAACAACAAAAAAGCCATAGCTGTAAAATACAGTAACGGTGTCTACTCTGATCACTATGGAGCTTGTGATTTGCTAAAAGAAGTTGATTTTCAGCATGCCATAAAAGCACTATATGCAGATAGAGCATGTGATAGGCACAAGTTTTATAAGTTGTGTAACGAATATGATATAAAGACAAAAATTCCACCAATAAACAATGCGGCAGAACATCCAGAAATAGATTATATGTCTGACAGGAATGCTGCTATTAGGTTAATAAAATTATACGGTGAAGATGGCATGAAAGAATGGAAAAAAGAAGTAAATTATGGGAAAAGATCTTATATTGAAGGGTTTTTCTCAAGATTAAAGCAAATATTCGGATTTAGTTTTAGGAATAAATCTGAGATAAATCGAGAAAAAGAACTGCTAATCAAATGCTATTTGCTTAATAAATTCACTGATATTGGTATGGCTAAATTTGAGATAGTTATATGAATTTACCATAAATCACCATCTCATAAAGTGTGATGCAACAAAGCCATCCCAGTGTCAAGCACTGGGATGACACCCTCCTTATGGGCCAAAATCACAATGTTCGTACAGTTGTGGATTCATTCGCGGTATCTCGGCATAGATTCCGCTAACAAGTAGCGGAATGACGAATTTGTCGTTTTTTAGATTGTTGTAAGTCAGTTTAGCTATAGCATAATGCTATATTAATAAATAATCTATATAATGCTATTAAATGTAATAATTAAAATCTAAATCACTTTCTCTATAAAAGGAGAAATTTACCTTAATGAAAATATATATATATTTAATATTATTTTTATTTTTTTCTTGCGCTCAACTATATGCTGACGAGGAAATTGCAAAATTTGATTTACTTATTGGCGAGATAAATGAAGCAAGCTTCACTCTTAAAGGTGCAATAAAGGTTACAGTAGAACCAGGCTGGCACATATATTATAAAGATCCTGGAGATTTTGGCCTTCCCACGTCTATTAGTTACAAAGGTAATGCATCAGATATAAATATTCACTGGCCTATTCCAAAGGAACATAAAGATAAAGTAGGGAGAGAGACGTTTGTAAGTAACGTATATGAGGATATGGTATTATTTCCCTTTAAGATGAATATATTTTTAAATCAAGGGTATATTGACCTTAACTTCCATATAAATTATGCGATATGTAAAGATAGGTGCATCCCTAAAAATGTTGAGATAAAAATCAGGCAACCATTAAAGGATTTTATAGATTCTGATATCAATAAACTTATAAATGAGTGGTATGAAAAATAGAGTTCTCATGGGGTAGGTGTCATTCCAGCGCGTGACACTGGAATCTCATTTACTTTTTTGTTCACTATGTGAGGAACTTGGGCCTACAAGTATATAAACATAATGGTTTCGCATAAAAAATTTAGATCCCAGTGTCACGCACTAACTGTACGAACATTGAGATATAAGAGTAATTTGTACCAAGAAAAAAGATGTCATCCCAGTGCTTGACACTGGGATGGCTTTGTTGCATCGCTCTTCGGATAGTAGGTAACGCACAATAAATTTATGAAGCTATCTCAAATTTAGCCATACCAATATCAGTGAACTTATTGAGCAAATAGCATTTAACAAGTAGTTCCTTCTCTCTATTTGTCTCAGATTTATTCCTAAAACTAAACCCGAATGTTTGTTTCAGTCGCGAGAAAAAACTTTCTATATAAGATCTTTTTCCATAACTCATCTCTTTTTTCCACTTCTTTATACCATCTTCATCATATGACTTTATGAGCTTGACTGCAGAATTTCTCTCAGCCATATAGTCTAACTTTGGATGCTCTGCTGCGTTGTTTTTCGGAGGAATTTTCGTTTTTATACCATATTGATTACACAGCTTATAGAGCTTTTCTCTGTCATATGCCCTATCTGCATATAGTACTTTTATGACATACTGAAAATCGACTTCTTTTAGCAAATCATACCAATTCCCATTACAGGGCAAACAGATGGACAATGATGGAAGAAAAGCCATACTGAAGTAAGTAAAATAGCGAGGTTTAAATGGCATTAAGATCAAAATTATTGGATGAAAAAGTAGTAGAATCAGCAAAAGAAATGCTGAAGAAAGTAAGGAATAATGCATATGTTTCAAAAAAACTAAATGCTGTAATTGCAGCAAAAAAGTACAGTATAACGGCTGTAGCAAAAATATATTGCATTTCAAGAAGCGCACTAACTTCGTGGGTAAAACTCTTGAAAATTGGCAGAGAAGAAAAACTGTTTGCTCCTTCACAACGTCGTAGAAAAACTAAATTAAATCAGGCTCAACTACAGCAAATTGAAGAGTGGATAGAAGAAAATCCTAATATCACCATTAAAGAAATGAGAATAAGAATCCAGGAAAAGTTCGGATTAAATATCAGCAAATCTACAGTACACCGCCATATGCAAAAGATGAAATTCTCATATATTACACCAAGACCAGTTCATAATGGACAAGATAAAAGCAAAAAAGAGGAATTCAAAAAAAAATCTCAATGGAGCTATTAGCAAGTATCCAGAAAAAGAGCTATTTTTCTTTGATGAATCACGGTTTGGCACACATTCAAAAGTTGGACATGGGTGGTTTAAAAAGGGGATTAGAACACAGGTTAAAACAAAATTAGGTAGGCAAAATTTCTATCTCTATAGTGCAGTTAATCCTAGAAATGGAGAGAGTTCTAGCTTATTTGCACCAAATGTCAACACTGATTGCATGAACATATTTCTTGAGCAAATTTCGCAATATCTAGAAACACGAGAGGCTTTTCTCGTTATGGACTGTGCTAGTTGGCATAGGTCAAAAAATTTAAAGGTACCTAAAAATATCGACATTATATACCTACCTCCATACTCACCTGAGCTAAATCCTGTTGAGAGGCTTTGGTTATATATAAAACAGAACATTTTGCGCAATAAAATATACGATACAATTGCTCTACTTGAGGGTGCTTTGTGCAAATTTATTACTTCTCTTGCCAGCTCCACAACTAAACAACTCTGCAATGTTTCCTATTTGACTGGACAACAATGAGAATTGGTATCAGAGGTTGTCCGGAAACAGGTAAAAGGCTATGATATTTGAAATTTTAGTATGGGGTAAAGATGAGAAAAAAGTATCCAACAGATCTAAGTGAAAGGGAATGGGCACAAATAGAGAAGTACTTCAGAGTATCATACAAAAAAGGAGGAAGACCGCCAAAATATAGTAAAAGAAAAATGTTAGAGGGAATTTTCTATGTATTGCGTACAGGGTGCCAATGGCGGTATTTACCAAATGATTTTCCGCTATGGAAGACTGTATATGAGCAGTTTAGGCAATGGAAGAAACAGAGGATTTTTGAGAAAATGAACTATGATATCACTAAATATAGTAGGTCAAAAATGGGAAGAAATGAAGAGCCGAGCGCATGCATAGTGGACAGTCAGTCGGTAAAAACCACGGAAAAAGGGGGGTCAAAGGTTATGATGGTGCGAAAAAGGTAAAGGGGAGAAAAAGACATATAATTACAGATACTCAGGGTTTTATACTAAGTTGTTACGTAGGAGCTGCTAATGAAAATGATAGAGATGGTATTAAAATAGCATTAAACAATATGAGAACAAAATATACTAAAGTAAAAAAAATGTGGGCTGATATGGGGTACCAAGGAAAAGATTTAAAAACCCATATAGAGGAAGAATATGGCATAGATATTGAAATTGTGAAAAGGCCTCCATGTAGGTTTTGGGTGCATAAAGATACACCACTAGAACTATTGCCACAACGGGATCCTGGATTTTTAGTACAGCCGAGAAGGTGGGTGGTAGAAAGGACTTTTGCTTGGATCAATAGGAATAGAAGACTATCAAAAGAGTACGATTTACTTACAACATCTACTGAAAGTTTCATATATCTGGCTATGAGTAGGGTTATGTTACGGAGGGAATATGCCTAAGTTTACTTGTTTCCGGACAACCTCTCACAAGCTCCATAGTGATCAGAGTAGACACCGTTACTGTATTTTACAGCTATGGCTTTTTTGCTGTTTGTATTCAACATTACATGCAATTTTCTTGTCTGTTCATAGCTGCGATACTTTCTATCTTCGCTATTTTCTTTGCTATGACCAGGAGTGTTGTTGTATATACTAATTCCTGTACTGTCTATAGCAATTTCGATATCTTCCATATTATTTTTATCAATTCTGCAATCATTGATCTTAATATTGAGTTTCTTAAACCTTCTTGATGATTGTGAATAGCTGATAACTTGCAAATTTTTCCCAATTTGCTCAAGGTATCCTGCTATAAACCCAACTGTTTGCCTCAGGCCTATTCTAAATAAACAAGTTATTATGTGCACCAAAATTACAACTTTATCGCTATAAATATTGTTGCCACCTGGTATTTTTGGACCATTCTCGTACCACTTTTCTATGGCTTCGTTGATATAATGAAAAATATTTCCTCTTTTTTCTAGAAATTTGTTATATTCGCTATGGTTACTGACCCTCATTTTTTGTGGCATATTTTTTCTTTCAAGGTTAAATGGCTATTTTATAATGAATTTTGTCAGTAATCACTAATTTTTCTGCTGCTATGCAACAAAGCCCACTGGGATCCAGATTGGACACTAAGTTGGTGAGTATAAAAGTAGCTAACCTTATGTTAAAACACAATATTTTTGGTGAGGGGTTGCATTAAAAGCTGGATTCCAGTGGGCTTTGTTGCATCGCTCAAGTGAAAAGAACTGGCAGTTACTGACAAAATTCATTATAAATAGCGATTTAACTGTTGAAGAAAAAATATGCCACAAAAAATGAGGGTCAGTAACCATAGCGAATATAACAAATTTCTAGAAAAAAGAGGAAATATTTTTCATTATATCAACGAAGCCATAGAAAAGTGGTACGAGAATGGTCCAAAAATACCAGGTGGCAACAATATTTATAGCGATAAAGTTGTAATTTTGGTGCACATAATAACTTGTTTATTTAGAATAGGCCTGAGGCAAACAGTTGGGTTTATAGCAGGATACCTTGAGCAAATTGGGAAAAATTTGCAAGTTATCAGCTATTCACAATCATCAAGAAGGTTTAAGAAACTCAATATTAAGATCAATGATTGCAGAATTGATAAAAATAATATGGAAGATATCGAAATTGCTATAGACAGTACAGGAATTAGTATATACAACAACACTCCTGGTCATAGCAAAGAAAATAGCGAAGATAGAAAGTATCGCAGCTATGAACAGACAAGAAAATTGCATGTAATGTTGAATACAAACAGCAAAAAAGCCATAGCTGTAAAATACAGTAACGGTGTCTACTCTGATCACTATGGAGCTTGTGATTTGCTAAAAGAAGTCGATTTTCAGTATGTCATAAAAGTACTATATGCAGATAGGGCATATGACAGAGAAAAGCTCTATAAGCTGTGTAATCAATATGGTATAAAAACGAAAATTCCTCCGAAAAACAACGCAGCAGAGCATCCAAAGTTAGACTATATGGCTGAGAGAAATTCTGCAGTCAAGCTCATAAAGTCATATGATGAAGATGGTATAAAGAAGTGGAAAAAAGAGATGAGTTATGGAAAAAGATCTTATATAGAAGGTTTTTTCTCGCGATTAAAAAAGACATTTGGGTTTAGTTTTAGGAGCAAATCTGAAATTAATCGTGAGAAGGAACTGCTACTCAAGTGTTATTTGCTTAACAAATTTACTGAAATAGGCATGGCTAAGTTTGAGATAGCTTCATGAATTTATTGTACGTTACCTACTATCCGAAGAGCGATGCAACAAAGCCATTCCAGTGTCAAGCACTGGAATGACATCGTCTTAACATTGTACCATATTACAATGTTCGTACAGTTATGTGTCACGCTACTTGGATGACAAGAAAAGGTTTCTAGAATGACGGAAACGAAGTCATACATAGAAAATAGGTTAGGTATTTTCAATTTTTGTTGTATACTCAAATAAAAATCTCACTTTTACAGATGGATACAGTAAAGTTTGTTTTATTACTGCCAACAATATTACTCATGCTAGTTGCTGGTGTTTACCTATCGATTAAACTAAAATGGCTACAGGTATTTAGATTACCATACGCCCTTTCACTCCTTGGAGCTAAAAAAGGAGAAAATAAATTTTCTTCTATAGCCGCTCTGTTTACAATTTTAGGGGGAAATTTAGGAGTAGGAAATATTTCAGGAACTGCTGTTGCTCTAAAAACCGGAGGACCGGGCTCTATTTTATGGATGGCAATAATTATTGTTATCACTTCTGTGATAAAATATGTCACTTGTTATCTAAGTATAAAAACCAGAAAGGAAAAGAACGAAAGGTTTATAGGTGGCCCTGTAGCCTACATGACTGATGCGTTTAACTCTAGGAAGGCCACAATTGTCTTTCTAGTTATCATGATGATGGTTTCAATAACAGTTGGTAACCTTGTTCAGGTAAATTCTCTATCAATACCACTTAATATGATAGATGTGCCTGTAGTTGTTGGTGGCATTGTAATGGCCATAATATTTTTTGTTGTTGCAGCTCTCAGCTTAAAAAAAATTAAAATTTTTATATCGGCTATGATACCGATAATGACGGTAAGTTACCTCACACTTTGCGGTATCATATTATTTAAATTTAGTGAAAATATTCTTCCTTCTCTAAAACTAATAACAAGCAGTTTTTTTACAACCAGTAGCTTTAACTCTGGTTTATCTCTAGGTTTGATTCTAGAAATGTTGACTATTATTCAAGTCGGAACTTTGCGAGGTATTTTTGCAACAGATATAGGGCTTGGCCTTGAAGGAATCGTACATTCTTCAATTGTTCCTAAGAAAAATAATAATAAATTTATTATTGAGCAGAGTCTAATTACGATAATATCGCCTTTTATAGTTGCGTTTATAGTGTTTATTACAACAATGGTACTGCTTGTCACAGATTCTTGGGTCACTGATTTAGAGAGCACTAACATGTGCATATTTGCTTTTAGAAAGGCAATGAATTGGCCTTATATTGACTATTTAATTATGGCCATAATGTTTTGTTTTGCTTTTACTACTATTTTTACTTGGTTTTTTTGCTCAAAACAGACAATACGCTATGTGTCTATGGATAATAAATACACTAAAATCTGGATTGTAATTTTTACCATGATCATTCCGCTTGGTGCGATAGGTAAAGTCCGGTTGCTATGGGATGTTGCTGATATCTCGATTGCTGCTTTGTTGTTTATCAACATACTCGCTATACTCAAGCTAACCTCTCAAGATCCAGAAGTGTTTACTATGAGTAGCAGATATTTGAAGTTGCAAAAACAGAGCTATAGCTAAAGCAATTTAGGCTATGCAGCTGTTGTGATATAAGAGTGATTTCCGCCAAGAAGGATGTCATCCCAGTGCCCAGACACTGGGATCCAGGAATCTTGATTGGCACTAAGTTAGTGAGCATAAAAGTAGCTAATCTTATGTTAAAACACAACATTTTTGATGGGGTTCGTGAAAGGCTGGATTCCAGACTGGAATGACAACTTAAATCGTTTGATGTTACCATAAAATAGCTTGTGTCATCACATTAGTAACACAACCTTCCTTAATAAAAATTCAACCAATGCTTGTGATAATTATATTAGCTAGTATTAGCTAGAACTAAAGGCAGAGGGTTATTAGTGAGGGATATATGGGCACTAACGATACACAACAAGAACACATTTATAATGAGCGCATTCAAGAAATTTTTCCTTTATTTGATAAAATAAAAAAGGAAGACGACCCAATTTATAATGCTAGAGTTGATTTTAACACAGTAAAGTTTTTAACAAAACACGCCAACTGGAATTGGGACGAAGAAGAAAACAAAGATAAAGCATATGGAGTTATTCTTCAGAAATGCGACAAGACAAAGAAAGCTGGACAAGACCTTGAAAGTGAAGTTAAAGAAAGGTTGAAAGAGTATGTTGATGATGTTGCAGGAGTTTCAATATACGGTAATCACGCAAGTATTACGCTGGGAAATAACAAAAAAGAGTTTAAAATCAGCGAATTTTTAAACAGTGATTTTTGTGAGAAGAATGAAATCTCGGGATTTTCAACATTGCATAGTGATGGAAAGAGCGGAATGCATGGTTTTGTTGCCGAGGAAGAAGGGAAAAAAATAAGACATTATGTCGTAACTGATGGTTCATATGAAATGACTTTAAAGTGGTATGCGGAGGGGAAGGAATGTAAGATCAAAATTAAGATTGATGCTAACGGTGTAGACCTTGTTAAAGGTGATGATTTTTCTCTAGAACGGTTAGAAGTAAACAGAGATGTAAAAATAGGTGGTTTATTCTTGCATGAAATACAATTCAGGGAGAAAGGACAAGGAAAAGCGAATGAGATGCAACATAATAAAGACAGTAACGAGCTATCATCTGAAACTACAACAAGAATTGATGTTAATAGAGGTGTTAGCGTTCAAGCTACTGATATAACTCAAAAAAAAGAAGACCACCATTCACATTTTGGACTACAATCTAACAGCAGAAGGCAGTCTTACGATAGCGGAATTGGAAAAGATTTTGACGATAAAATTAATTCTCAGGAGGCTAAAGAAAAGCGTGAGCTTAGACAAGCAGCACGAGAAGCAAATTCGGGAGGTCAAGTTTATAACCTACAATCGCTTTTTGAGGAGAATCCTCAGAACAAAAAAACTCCTCCGCCACTTCCACCTAGAACTAGTTCACTACCACCTAAAAAAGGTGTTTTCGATGAGCAAGGGGGAGCCAAATCTGGAAGCCAAAAACCAGATGACTTGCGCGAAAATGAGCAAACACCTAATAATCAGCAAAAAGGTGCAACTTCTGATTCTTCAGATAGTTCTACTTTCACCAAGTCTGTAAGCCACAATCAAGATAATAGGCAAGAAGATGAACGGTATGACAATCCTACATTTGGACATGCTGTACCTGGAAGCCAAAAACCAGATAGAAGTGAGCAAACACCTAATGATCAGCAACAACCTAAAACCCAGCAACAAGAAGGAAATAGCAAAGGCGATCTGTTACAAGACATCAGAAATTTCAAGAAAAACAACTTACGGCACATTGATGTTGATGATAGAAAAGCATCAATTGCAGGAAGTAGAAAAAATAACCCATCACCGTTAGAGACATTAAAGGACATAATTCCTTATTCATCTTCTCCAGATAACAGTGATAACCAAGATGCTAGTGATGCTAAGTGGAAAGAAAGTGAACAGCCGCTCTCTGCTACAGCACTCAATAATAAAAGTGACTCGGGCTATTCATCTCCAACTCATGACAATAATGAACAATCTCAAGTAAATCCTGAACAGTTAAAGAAGAGCTTAGAGAACATTGAACAAAGTGATCAAACTCCACCTGAAAATCTTCTTAAAGAAATCAGAGATAGATCACAGCAGGATAATAGAGGATTAAGGCAAGTTGATCCTACTGATAAACTGTCACAAGATAAAGAAGATGGATTGCAAAAAGACGATTTAGCAGATGTAAAAATAGTGGAAGGTCCAACTGTTAGTGTCTCTGCTTCAACACCAAATAGTATAAGTGATTCAGGCTATATATCTCCAACTAATAGTGATAGTAAATCTCAAACAGATTTAAAACAGGTAGGAAGGAAATTAGAAGAACATATTAGACAAAGTAATCTAACTCTATTTGAAGAACTTAAAAATACATTAGGTCAAGAAAATCTCGGGTTAAAACCAGCTGATCAGAGTCAGATTAGCGAAGAAACTAAAAAACGCTTGAGAGAAGTTGGGTTGCTAAAAGACAGCTCAACAGACATAAAAGCAAACGATTCGGGCTATTCATCTCCAACTCATGACAATAATGAACAATCTCAAGTAAATCCTGAACAGTTAAAGAAGAGCTTAGAAAACATTGAACCAAAAGAAATCGGAGATACGAGTGAGTTAAAAGGAGCATTGGGAAACCCGGATAAAGGGTTAAGAGAACCGGCACAACAGGCTACTAAAGAAAATATTCCTAAAGATTCATTCTCAGAAAACATTTTAGAAAAGATAGGAGAAGGTAAACAATATGACCCTATACGTAAGTGGTTAGAAAAAACAGTGGCAGAACGAGAAAATAATGACACTAATCCAACTGTAGATAAAAATAGCGAACTATATAAATTACTAGAGAAAGATGAAGCACAACTGAAAGCTGGAGTAATAGAAGAAGAAAGAGGAGATACTTTAACAGAACACACTGATGGTTATGATCGCAATAGAATTGCATTAGCTAACAGAAATAAAAGACCACTAGATTGGGCTAAACAGGTTGCTGAGTCACAACAAAAAAAAGATACTAATAAAGGTATTTCAATATAAATTGAAGTTAAAATAATTGCTTAGCAAACAATAGGTTTCATGTAATGGTAACCCTATAACGGAAGAGTAGGAGCCGCGTAAGAACAATACGAACACTCCAGCTAGGCCTTGTATATTGCATCCCCCCGCCCTATTTTTCCACTCTTCTGATGCTAAATAATACTTAATTTCTTGTTCACTGAGACGTTTAAATTTCACTATTGTAACCACAGTCCTGATATGTTGTTTAGATTGATCGGGAGTTAATAGACATACACTGGTGTATACTCTATGCCTTCTTCCTGATAACAAGCGGATACATTTTTCTGCTTGCTCAACGTTTTCAGCTTTGAGCAATATCCTTCTACCACAAGCAACAACTGTATCAACACCAAGCACAAAGTAATTTGGATTTGAGCTTTGTATTTTCTCCGCTTTACTTTTTGCCATACGGATTGAGTAATCCTTCGGAAGTTCCTTTTTTAAAGGGGCTTCATCTATATCTGCTGGCAAAATTAAACCTGGCTCAATGTTTATTTGTTTTAGTAAAGCTATACGCCTTTTCGATGATGAAGCAAGAATAAGATTATTTAGAGATCGTTCTGTCACTTGTACCTTTAAGCCTTCTAATGATCCTACCCTTTCTCGCATTCCTATCGTAAATGCTCATCTCAACTAACACCCTATCCCCTATAATGATGCGTATTTTACTTCTTCTCACTTTCCCTGATACATGACAGATAATCTCATGTTCATTGTCCAGTTTCACTCTAAATTCTGCTGCAGGTAGTAAAGCAGTTACTGCCCCTTCCACTTCAAAAATTGTTTTCGATTTCTCGTCTTTTATCATATGTTATATTATAATTTAATAATCTTTTTTAGTCTACTATAGATTTTAAATTATTATCAACACAAAAGACCTTTTGCGCCCCACTTAAGTTGCAACTTAACCCCAACCATCTTCACAATGATACCCTACCTACGTTTCTACTCTCTGCCACCTTCTCAATAGAACTTATAGGACTTATGTTGAAAGATAAATCATTATCACAATTTTCTTCATCGCTATCAAGTCCACTATCAACGCTTAAAGATCTGAGTAATGTTGTCTTCTCTCTCAGTGGAACATAAGACTCATTATCAACGCTTGAAGATTTGGATAACCTTTTCTTCTGTCGTGGAGCATTACCAGACTCATTAGAAATTTCTCCCGTTAATTGATTGTTGAAGCTCCTTTGTTCATCAGCACGAATTTTTTCTTCCAGTCCATCAAGCATTCCTACCAATTCATCACCCCATTCATTTTCTTCTTCTAATAATTGTTTACACTTTTCTTTCTCACGCTCTAGCTCGTTTCTTAACTCTTCGACTTTATCTTCATCTTTAGTGAGTTCAAGTGTAAGCACCTTATCTCCTGGAAATTCCTCGTACTCGTTTTCTAGCTCTTCAATGTTGAGTTTTAGTCTCTCTTCTCCAAGTGTATCTTGTAAATTGCTATCCTGCCTATCTGATTCTTTAATCTTTTGCCCAATTTCTACTTGTACCTTATATTCCTGATCTAATTCTCTTAGCTGATCTTTCAAGCGCTCTTTCTGCTGGCGTCGTTCAACCATTATCTGTTCCGCATCTTCTCGTGCTTGATTTAGCTCTTTTTCCAAATTCTTCTTTCCTGCATTAACAATTTTCAGCTCTTCCTTTAGCTTTCTTTTTTCTTCATATACACCTTTAAGTTCTTGTGCTTTCCCTTGTAGCTCTTTTAACACACCTGCTAATTCTTCATTTTTTTGTGCCAGTTCAGTTTGCAATTCCGTGTTTTTTTGCTCCTCTTTTTCAAACCTGTCTTGTAAATTGCTATTCTGCTTCTCTAACTTTACAATTGTTTGATTAGCTTCTGCTTGGGTTGTTTCTAGTTTCTCCTGTAGTCGCTGATTTTCTTGTATTAATTCATGGTGCTTTTTATTTATCACTTGCAACCCTGCTTCTATTTCTTGCTTCAATTCAACAGCTTCTTTTTTCAAATTTGACATTTCTTGCTTCAATTCAACGTTTTTTTCGGACAGCATCTGATTATTTAAAATCAATTCATCCATTTGTTGTGAAGCAAATTCTGTCTGAGTTCCAGTGTGCTGTAAATTGACTTCCGTTTTAGTTTCAATTTGTTGTGAAGCAACTTCTGTTTGAGTTTCAGTGTGTTGTAAATTGACTTCCGTTTGAGTTGATGCATTGCTATTAATAGAAGGAGGAAGGCTATTGTCAGCATCAACTTTAGGGTCTAATTCCCCCTCTGGTTCCTCGCGATAGGCCGCTATAGACTCATTTTGAAAATTATTATTAGCAGTAGGTACAACATCAGCAGCCTTACCTTTTTCTAGTACAGCATCATATAAGGAGAGACCTTGAATATATAATTCATCGTTTTGCTTTATTAATTCTAAGATCTCATCCGATAGCACAAAATCTTCATCATTAAATTTTAGTACTTCAGTTATGCCATCGCTACTCACATTCATAATCATGGTACACATTTCGGATCCATCCTTTACAGGCCAAGTGCTTTTCATTTCATAATATGCGCCCTCTTTAAATTCATAATATCTTTCCTTACCTTTCCGATGAGCGTGTATTTCATGTTTTTTATTGCAATAGATATTCAGCTCTTTAATATCTTTCTCTTGCTATAAAATGTCACTAATCCTGGTTGGCTCACTTCTATTGTAATTAATAGAGTTGATATTCAAAACTCTATAAGCGTTATCAGTTTCTGTGTAATAAGCTTGAAGCTCTACGCCTTTCCTTCCAAGATATTTACTTGCAGCTTTTTTTCCCTGCTCTGCCAACTTTATGCATTTATCTATATCTTTCTTAAAGCTCTTATTAGCAGACTCTGTTACTGCTTTATCTATGTACGTTTTTTTAAAATCTCTATCATTTATTAGGTCATAAAAACTCCACTCATCTCTATAAGCCTTCTGTATAGCAGTGAAGTCACTTTCTTCTTTCAAAAGCATTAAGAAGCTTACCTTGTCTTCTAGGTCTTTTAGTTTAAAGCCTGTTATTATCTTCTCTAATTGAGAAAAATTTTCAGCAGGATTATTTAAATTTTTTAACTCTTTGTATAATTTATTATTTTCTGCAATTGAGCGGCAGAACTTTATTATAGCAGAGTCCTTAGTGAAAGAATTGTCTTTTTCCATTTTATTGATACAGTCCTTGAGGGATGTAAAATGCGATTCAAGCCATGACGAATATAGATCGTATTCATAAGATGCCAACAAGCAATGTATTGCATTCCAAGCACATGATGCTACCCTTATAACTGATTCAACATCATAATTCTCTGACTGATTACTTGTTTTTCCTGCCTCTGCTGTTTTTTCTTCCTTAGCCAAACTTCCAGTCATAATACGCCTCCTTAACTATATTTATATTATACCAATTAACATATATTAAAAGAAATCAAACTGTATAACCTCGTCCTACACTAACTTTTATGATTACTTAATTGTGTAAAAATAACTGCAAGTGTTAAACTTGAGCTTTTATTTTTCATTATACATTTCTTACTACATGTTTATACTGCTGTCTTGCATAATAGACTATTCGAAGTTACACAAGTATTTTTTTTATTAGATAAGAGTTAGTAAGAGCCTGTTCATAATTTTTTCAGAAGTAAGGCAGTGAAAGCCAGAACGACCATTTGTAGGCTAGTATTGAGTTTTCGCTCACAATTTTTCCACAATCTTCTACATTTTTCTAACCAAGCAAAAGATCGCTCCACAACCCATCTTTTGGGCAATACAACAAAGGAACGTAATTCATTTCTTTTGATCACTTCAACGGTTGCACCAATAATCGTTTTTATTTGAGTTACAAAATTCTCTCCAGTATAGCCTGCATCAACCAGTACATTTTTAACTCCCGAGAGGTTTTCTTTTGCATTTTCGACCATTCTCACAGCACTGCTACGGTCAGTTATCTCTGCTGTTGTTGTATAAATTGCATGCTTGCGTATCTACTGCAATACGGCCCTGAAATCTTCTTGCCTGCATCATAGCTTCAGCAGTATCTGCATTTTTTATACTCTGTGCATCAATTATACAGAAGCTTTTCCGACCATTGTTTTGTCGCAATTATTTTTTTTTAATACCAGCTCCAGAACACTTTCTTTATTTGCATCTGGTTTTTCACTCCACTTCTTAAAATAGTCGTAACAATTGCGCCATTTTGGGAACTCTTTTGATACCATTCTCCACTGGCAACCACTTTTTAACACGTATAACACTCCACAAAATACATCATGTAAATCAAGTGTTCTTGGTTTTGTCTTCTTTCTGCAAGATTCCAGATCTGCTACAATAATCTCAAACTTTTCTCGACTTATGTCACTTGGTTATAAACTTCGCATATCCTACTTTATATACTTTATCCTCTCACTTTATCTCTTTTTTGAGATTACGTACAGGCTCTAAGATACAAAGACGTTTTCAGAAATCTTTAAGCTTAATAACATCCTCTCTCTTTGGACTAGTTGAAATTAGATGAATTGGTACACCTATTAATTTTTCTAACCTGTCTATATATTTTATTAAATTGATAGGCAATGCTTTAATTGACCTTTTACCTTGAGTGTTTTCTTTCCAGCCAGGAAACTCTTCATATATTGGCTCTAATTCCCCTTGTATTGAATGCGATGCGGGTAAATAATCATACATTTTTCCGCTATACTTGTAACCAGTGCATATTTTAATTGTATCAAAAGAATTAAGCACATCTAATTTGGTTAATACAATGCTTGAAACTCCAGAGAGTTGTACGGCCTGGCGCACTAAAACTGCATCGAACCATCCGCAACGCCTTCTTCTATTGCTCACTGTTCCAAGTTCCTTACCTATAGTAAACAAGCTATCTCCTACTTCATTTTTCTGCTCAGTAGGAAATGGGCCATTGCCCACTCTTGTTGTATAAGCTTTTACCACACCAATAATGTAAGCATTGGAGGATAACCCTGAGCCTGTTATTGCTTGCGATGCTACAGTATTACTTGAAGTAACAAAAGGGTAAGTTCCGTGGTCGATATCTAAAAATGCGCCTTGGGCACCTTCAAATATTATTTTCTTACCTTCTTTCATCAAGTCATTTAATATCTTCCACACAGGTTTTTTATATGAAGGAATTTTTTCTGAAATCTCTTGAATTTCCTTTAATATTTCTTCTTTTTTAACCACCTGGTAGTTAAGGCCTTTCCTGATAGCATTGTGGTAATTCAAAAGAGTATCCACTCTTTTATTGAGCTCATCTGCGTTTTCTAAGTCACAAAGGCGTATAGCTCTCCTTCCAACTTTATCTTCATAACATGGCCCTATCCCTTTGTTTGTTGTACCAATTTTGTGATTTCCATTTAAATCTTCAAATAGCTTTTCCTTGTCCTTATGTATGCTAAGTATTAATGGACAGCTCTCGGATACCATCAAGTTGTTATAGTTTACGTCTACTCCTTTAACTTTCAATGACTCTATTTCTGAGATTAGAGCGTGTGGATCAAGAGCAACGCCATTTCCTATGATAGATATTTTGCCTGGCCTCAAAACAGCAGAGGGCAGTAAATTTAATTTATAAACCTCATCATCTACTACTATAGTGTGCCCTGCATTATTTCCTCCCTGAAATCTCACAACTACATCTGCATTCTCAGAAAGATAATCTACTATTTTACCCTTGCCTTCGTCACCCCATTGCAGACCAACAATTACAATGTTATTCATCATTATTTTCTAGATTAATACATAAATATTAATGCAGTACGCTACAAATGGAAAGAGAAATCTACGCCTTTCCTACACCTCTTAAATAAAGAAATATACTGTCGATTTTCTTAATATATTACCAAATTATTCATCATTATATGATATAACTTACAGCATATTTGCAGTAAGGTGTTATTTATGAAAGAGACAAAAGGAAAAAATAATAAGAGTCCAGTAGTTAGATTAAAGGCCACAGCTAAAGAGTTCAATTTTAGTAAATTAAGAGCAGATCAAGATAATAAATTAGCGAATTCCGGTGAAACAATGTTCTTAGATTTTCAAAGGATGAATTTTATTATTAACGGAAAAGAAATAGATAAAAATCTTATTATTGCATTTAAGGAAGGAGCTAAGCACCGCAGAAGCGAACTTTTTAATAGTGATGATATATATAATGACGAAATATTTAACAAAAAAGGAACAAGAGAAATAGATACGGATCGTGGCAAAGCTTTTGTTGCTTCAGTACTCGAAGATATTGAGAAAGAGCTTGTAAGTGACGCATTGGGTGAGCTGTGGAAAAATCACTGCGAAGATCCCAAAACTACTGATCATCAAAAAACTGATTCATATAAGAAAGAATTTGAAGAATTTTACAATGCTGGCCAAAGGTATATCCATCTATTACCAACAGAGAAAGATGAAAACAAGGATTACCGTTCCTTTGCAAAAGAAGTTTTCAAAAAAATGTTCAGATACGCTGGGGCAGAAGTTCCAAGTGATGCTATTTTAGAAGAGCTAGTTACCAATTGTAATCAAGCAGGGTATGAGGCTGCTCCATTTATACAAACCCAACTTGCACTTGGACAGTCGTTCATAGTAGAAAATCCTAAAAAAGTAATAAACATTGATTGTGCTAACCAAAATAATGTGAGAATTAGATCTGATATGAGGCTACCAATACTCTCTGTTAAAAATCAAGTTATGCATGGCGATAAGATATGTAATCTGTCTAGTTCATTGGAATTTACAATTGAATCTCACAATGGTGAAGACTTTGTAACATACAGAGATGGTAAATTGTCACTTACTATTCCTAAAGAGTTAAAAAATTATAAAGATAATGGCAAGAGCTTGTTTGACATTATTAAAGAATATTTTCAGAAATTCTGTGCAAAATTAGGATTTAAACCTGAGACAAAAATACAAATAGAGCATGGCTTCGGTGCTCAAAGTAACTATTTAGATGGTACAATATCAACCACAGGATCAGATGCAAATGAAGAATTTATCAATCTTTTAAGCGAAAATCTCAGAGAGAGGTTATTGGGGTCAGGAGTTGCTCTAGAAGATGAAGATGTTGATGATATTGTTGAAGTCAGAGTATCTACCGTTATAGATCTATTGAGTGATTATGCTAAATTGGAAGATAATAAAGAACACAGAGAGTTATTAATAAGTAAAGTAGCAGATAATTTAGGACTTTCCACTCAAGATAAAACAGCACCAGAAGTATTGATGGAATTAGGCTCTTTACCTTCTTTGATAAAAGGTCAGGTTAATCATAATCAAGTGCAGTCTGTTGTAAATACTTTTATTAAGTTAATTATTGAAGGGAAAAGCGAAGTATACAAAAAAGGAGGTGCGATTAATGCAATTGATGCAATTCATAAGGAGATAGATAAGGCAATTGTTGAGCAAGAAAAAAAAGCAACCAACAAACAAGATATAGAAAATGATAAATGGACAGATAGAATCAAAAAACAGAATTATTCTGCGGAATCACATGAACATTTACCTTAAAGATATTAGTAGGCTCTTTAAATATTTTAGAGTTCATGGTTACAACGGTTGCTATTTTACAGTGCATCTCACAACACTTTCTTCAAAAATATACATGTTAACATACCCTGGACGTACAAGATCACACTTATACCCAAGCTTTTCATAAAATACTTTCGCTTTTTGAAAATTCATGGTTGCAACGGTTGCTATTTTACAGTGCATCTCACGACCATAATCATGAACTTCTTCCATTAGCTGCTTTCCCATACCTTTTCTTCTATAATCAGAATGTACCCAAAGCAAGTCAGTGTAAATTGAACCATAGATAACAAAACCGCTACAACCTGCAATAATTTGTTCAGTATCATCGCGAATAAAAAAAGCAAATGGGTTACACGTACCTTTATCAACGGTTTCTTCATTAATCTTTTTGAGTAGGAATTCAATGTCTTTGCTACTTGGTGATGTGGTGTGTTCTATTTTCATCTCTCGGCCTAATACCGCATACTGATTTCTCTCTTTATCTTATATAAATTAATTAAGTAAAGTGAATACAGTATCCACACTACTAAAAAAAATGTGGCACAAAACATAAACATTGCAACCAGTGGCAACAGCAGGGAACTTTCTATTGCTATTCCACCTTTTCTCAAAATGCTTGCTGGCTGATGGAGAGTGGACCATAAATTCACGGAAAATTTTACTATAGGAATATTTATAGCACTAAAGATGGCAAATACTGCTGCTGATTTTTCTGCCCTCGCTTCATTATCAAAAGCGCTCCACAATGAAAGGTAGCCAACATATAGGAAAAGTAAAATCAGCATTGAAGTAAGCCTTGCATCCCATACCCACCAAGTGCCCCAGGTTCCTTTTCCCCAGATGCTGCCTGTGATTAAGCATATTGCCGAAAAGATTGTCCCTGCAGGAGCAGCAGCATGTGCCAAGACACTAGCAATGCTATTGTTCCATACCAATGAAATGAAACTGAGTGATGCAATTAATCCATATATTCCAAGAGCAAGCCATGCAGAAGGCACATGAATGTACATGATTCGTACAATTTCTCCTTGTTTATAATCTTCTGGAGAGAAGAATAACGCCAAAGACATTCCAATTAAAAAACATGCGAAACAAATAACCCCAAGCCAAGGTAGAGCTTTCTTAGAAAAATAAGAGAAATTTGTAGGCTTTAATAAAAACATTCGTTTTGAGAATAATTGTGTTAAGAATTTACCAATTAGTTTGAGTTTTATCAACAGGATAGTTTTTCTATATTTACGTAGGTCAACAAATTAGCATAATTTCAGTAGCAGATTGCTAGCCATTATTTTTAGTATAACGCTATATAAAACATGACCATTAAAAAGCTTAATCTACACTTAGTATCAGATTCAAGTGGTGAAACTGTTATATCAGTTGCAAAATCAGCTCTGAAACACTTTCGTTCTATAGAAACGATCGAATATGTTTGGTCTTTTGTGAAAAAAGAGGAGCAGATTGACAAAATTCTGGAGGAAATTAATAGGAAAAGTGATGAGCATAATTTTGTTATATGCACTATTACTGATGATGAGCTAAGAAAATATTTAAAAGATAACTGTATAAAGTTGAAAATTCCCTATAGAGCAATATTATCACATATTATTAGAGAAATTTCGTCCTATCTTGAAATTGAAAAAGACGAAAAGCTTGACTTGCATACTGAGATAAATAACGAATATTTTCAGCGCATTGAGGCAATAAACTACACTATTAATCATGATGATGGACAAAATATTCAAGATATTGATAAAGCAGATATAATTTTGGTTGGAGTTTCACGTACATCAAAATCTCCCACCAGTACGTATTTAGCTTACCGAGGCTATAAAGTTGCAAATATTCCTTTTGTTAGTGGAGTACCCTTTTATGTTGACTTGGCAAAATTAAAAAATAAACTAACGATAGGGGTAACAATAGACGTAAGTAGGCTAATAGAAATACGCAAAAATAGACTTACTTCAATTAACAACGAAGATAATAATATATATGCTAACCCTGAGAAAGTAGAAAAGGAAATTAAAGAAGCAGAGGAGCTCTTTAAACAGAATAACTGGCCAATTATCGATGTCACGCAAAAGTCGATCGAAGAAGTATCAGCAACAATTATACAATATTTTAATAAAATGTTATCAATTGACTAACTCTTGATAAGTGATTATAATGTAAAGTAATTTAATTCTTACTATAGATATGAAAGTCAAAGGGTCGCTAAAATCTCATCGTAACAGAGATAAAAATTGTAAAGTTGTGAAAAGGGGTGGTAAGATTTACATTATAAATAAGGTAAAGCCAAGGTGTAAAGCGCGTCAAGGTTCTTAGCTTTTTGTTCACCTTTTCATGTTATATATTTTTTATATGTGAAAGTACGGTGCTTATATCTAAAAAGAAGCAAAAATTACTGTGTTTAAGCGTAACCTTACTCATTTCTTCTCTTACATTATATTTCAGCATTAGCACAATTACAGGTAAACGTGGCTTATTGACGTTAATCGATTTAAAAAAAGAAATCGAGTACAATGAACTTTTGCTAAAGGATGTCTCTTCTGAAAAGGAAAAGTTGGACAACAAAGTATTTGGCTTATATGAAAAAAGCTTAGATTTAGATCTGCTTGATGAGCAAGCAAAAAATGCTTTAGGTTATGTGAACCCTAATGAACTTATGGTTGTTCTTGACGTGGAATAGCAGTAGTGACCTTACCCAGAAAAAGTGGAGAGAAAGAAAAGAGTTTTTTTGGGTAAAATAAAATTTTGGAGGATTAGAAATGGTAAGAGAATATACAGCAGAGTTCAAATTGGAAGCTGTTAAACTGGCAAATGAACAAAGAAAGGTAGGTCAACCAGTTGCAAAAGTAGCAAGAGATCTAGGAATAAGGGATAGTGTATTAGGAAAATGGATGAAGAAATATAACGAAAAAAAGTCAGCGGCAAATGCATTTCCAGATGTAGCACCTTATGACAAAGAGAGATTTGATTTACAGAAAGAGTTAGCAAAAGTAACAAGAGAAAGAGACATTTTAAAAAAAGCCCTGGCCAGTCAAAAAGAGTAAAATATTTTTTTATAAAAGAGCATAGTAACTGCTATAAAGTACAGGAATTATGTAGGATTTTCTGCTAGTGGCTACTATAAGTGGACCACAAGAAAAATAAGCAGTAGAGAATCAGCAAATAAAGAGCTACTCGAAGCTATTCAAAAAATATATCAAGTTTCTAAATGTAGATATGGAGCTCCTAAAATTCATGCTGAATTGAAGGCTTTGGGTAAAAGTTGCAATTTGAAAACGGTGCAAAGTATTATGCAGAAAAATGACATCAGGGCTATACTGAGAAGAAAGTTTAAAATTAAAAAACAACAAACAGATAATAGAGCTGTAGCTCCCAATATACTAGATCAAAACTTTATTGTTGATCAACCAAATAAAGTATGGGATTACTTACATCAAAACCAAGGAGGGATGGCTATATTTGGCAGCAATAATTCTCACGTATGGTAGTTAATGAGTAGTGCAATAAATAAACAATTGGTTATGAACTCTTTATTAATGGCCATTAATAGGCGTAAACCTGTTAAAAATCTACTGCTGCACAGTGACCAAGGTTCACAATATACTGCGCAAGGGTATCAATATCTCTTAGCTGTAAAGAATATAGATGAGTAATAAAGGCTGTTGTTACGACAATTCTGTTGCAGAAAGCTTCTTTAGCTCATTGAAAAGAGAAATACTTATTGATACTTCACAACACTCTGCTCAACAAACTAGAACTGCAATATTTGAATACATAGAAATTTTTTATAACAAACAACGTCACTATTAACTATTGCATTCCAGAACAATTTGATGCATCATTCTTTTTGTAAAAAACATTCCACACTTTCTCTCCACTTTTTCTGGGTAAGGTCAAAGGATCTTGTGTCTTAAACCTTATCACCAGGGTAACCGTTCACGGAATATTCCCAATTAGGCAGGAATAGCGACTAAATTCTGTAGTTTCTGGACAGGATTCTGATCATTCAAACGTGCAGTCAAAAATATCGAAAGCATTCTTTCAATGAACTTTTCTCCACGTTCTGACCAAGTGAAAAAACTATTTTTACGATAAATGACGTACCGTCTAGCCTGACGTTCTGCAAGGTTATTGGTTGTCTCGATCAGATCAGGATTGCGCACGAATCTCCACATCATATCTTCAGAACGTAGTATATTGGCAGCCATTCTCGAGGCCTGAGTTCCTTTTGCAACCCTTGTTATCTCTCGCAAAAAATGTTTCACCCTTTTTCGAATCTTCCTCATTAACCGGAAAAATCTTAAATTGTCTATCAGGTTTTGTTTACGTGCTCTATCTACCACAAATACCCTGTTGCTCAGCGATTTTAATGCTGCGCCAATTCTGCTCACTTCAACATTTTTACTGTAAAAAAACCTTTCAAAGTCCCTTGCTAAATGGGCCCAGCATATCTGTCTGTTTTCACGATTAAAGTAATTATACGCAGCATACCTATCGCTTATAACTATTCCATCATACTCTGGCAATAGCCCTTTTAATATCTTCTTTCCGCGAGATCCAACTAACTTCATAAGTGTTGCTGTTTTATTCGTTACTACCCAACTCCAACCTTTCTTTCCCTGGTTCCTATGGCTTGTTTCATCTATATGTAAATACTTGCTTTTCCGTAGCTCTTCTCTTATTTTTTCGTATTCAGATATACATTTTTCTGATACTCTACCCTCGGTCTTTGATACCAAACCTAGGCTTATATTCAGATTAAATATGCTGCTCAAAATTTGCTGTACTTCCCTTTTTGAATTGATAAAAAATCCACTAAAACTGCTAATTACTGCTTTTGCATTAGCTCCTAAAAGATCCCTTGTCACACCTTCAGGCAGACTAGCTGAGATCCTTTTCTTACACGCCTTACAGTAGCCTTTTTGTAGCCTATATTCAGTCACTATCGGTTTAATTTTTGGCAATTCAACCTTTTGATGCACAGTTTCTTCTTCTAAAATAACTTGGCTTCCACACATGCAAATTGTATCAATTGAACATTTTACCACCTCATCTGCTACCATCAATTCCCGCTTGTGCGCTTCATGTCCTGGCTGCCCGCCTGGTTTTTTATCGCTCTTCTTTTTTGTCTTTTTGCGATATACATCTTGCGATGGTGGCAGCGATGAATTTTTTGAATTTAAACCCAGCTTATCCTCTAGCTCAATTATTTTTGTCCTTAACTTATCATTCTCTGCTTTCAGAGTACCAACTTCTGACTCCAATACCACAATCTTTTCTTGTAGCACCTCTATCATCAACCCCTCATCTATCTAGTTTATTGTTTTTTATACTAATTATGCAATTTTTGTAAACTACTTTCTTATACCGTGAATGGACAAAGTTGATAAGCCTAAACGCCATCATGTCTTTAGGAGAGTCTGCTAATGAAGGCTCTTAAGTTGACGCCATTGCGTGAACGGTTACTCACCAGGCTTAACAAATAGGTGGCCCAATACTATTAACTTTATGGGTTTACCTTCGTTATTTGCTACTATCCAAACCCCATCGCTCTCATGATCAACAATTTCTATTGGTGCAAATACTACATAATTATTATCATCAACAATCTTTATTCCAAGAGCACCTTCGTCACTTAAGCTCAGGGCTGAAGAAGGAACTTTATATGCAAATCTTTCGCCTGAAGGTAGCCTTACGTTGGCAGTTAGTCCCTGCAAGGATATCATTTTATTATTAGTTACCTTTACTTCTACCCTATAAGACCCAGTTTTAGGCTCAGCAATTTTACTAATAAAACTTACTTCACCTGCCAATTCTTTTCCGTCCAGCAAATTAATTTGAGCTGTGCTGCCTAGCTCTATTTTATTTACTTCATTTTCCGAAACGTATAACACTACAAGAATTTGATCGAAATTAACCACGTCAGCTATTTTTTGCCCAGCATTAACAAAATCCCCTTCGTTTGCATTGATTTTATCAATATAACCATCTATAGGAGATGTGACTGCAGTATTTTCTAAATCCAATTCTAGCCTTTTTAGGTCAGCTTTTGCACTTTGTAACGCAGTAAAAGCTGCTTCTACTTGTATTTGTGCCCCATAGCCTTTTTTATTCAGTTTGTGAGAGGAATCATACTCAATTTCACGCTGCTTTAATAAAGCTTTGGCTTTCTGAGCTTGCTCAATCCTGTCATAATCTTCTATCTTTAACACTACATCATCTCTTTTTACCTTTTCACCATCAGGTAAATAAATAGCAATAATCTTACCACTTATTTTTGAGACAAGGCTAGCTCTATGTAAGGGATTTACTGTACCAGAAAAATTTAAATATATAGTGCGGTTTTGCGGCGCACATTCTTGAGTTTTTACTGAAAAGTTACTAGTTGCATTATCACTATGAACCGCCTGATCTTTTTTTAAAAATGCACTGCTGATAAAAAACAGTAGAATAAAAGCAATACTGGAAATGATGATTACTTTATTTCTCATCTTTAAACAATAGAATTTGTTAACTAATTTTGTTAGAAACAACTGCATAAATTTTCGAATCAGAAATGTAAGTATAATACATGCACCATTGTCACTCCATAAATAATTTTATATGAGAACAAACACAAGATTTTCCTACAATAAGTAAGTTTTCTATTGCAAAAATGCAATTTTGAATCGAATAAAAATGTAAAATTGCAAATAAAGTTGTGCATAAAACTGGATTTAAAAAAATCTCGCAAAACATACTAAAACTTTTAAATAATAACTTTATATCTAGTGGCTTTGCCTTCTCCAAGACGCTGTAAGTATTTCATCCCTAGCAGTTTCTTTGTAATTGCCTCTACTGTTCTTGGAGGAAATCCTAGAGCTTCTATAGCATCTTTTCTACTAAATTCTTTATCTGCAAGGCTAAGTGCCCACTCCCAGAAGAATAATTGTTTTCTTGATAATAAATATTCAGTATTCTCCCTCTCAAGAATATAATGCGCCTCATTTGCTTGCGTTTTGAGCACATTAAGAAAAAATATTAACCATGGGGAAATATCTTCTTTGCCACTTTTCCAGCTACTTTGTGTTTTATTAAGCGCTAAATAGTAATCAAGTTTGTTAGTTTCAATTATCTTTTCATGTGATACAATAGATACAAAATCATAACCCTGCTGCAACAGCATTAAATTAGTCATCAATCTACTAGTTCTGCCATTCCCATCTTGAAAAGGGTGTATTGCCAGATACTCAAAAACAAAGTTAGCAATAATAATAAGAGGATGCTTAAATTTATTATTTAAGGACCAGTGATACCAATCAATAAGCTCTTGTACTTCCTTTCTAACAAGGTAAGGTGGTGTGGGATCAAAAATTATACCAACAACTTTTCCATTCTGATCTTTTGCCTCAACTCTATTAGAACTTGCTTTGTATTTTCCTCTATGATACAAATCTTTTTCACTATAAAGTAGCATCTGGTTGTTAATGTGCAATATTGATGACTCACTAATTGGAATATCCGTATAATCATGAAATATTAGTTTAAGCATTTCTAAGTAGCCAGCAATTTCTTGCTCATCTCTATTTTTAAATTTTTTGACACGTAGGTTTTTATATAGATCCTCAACTTCTTTATCGGTTAGACGATTTCCTTCAATACGGTTAGAAGCGCCAGAAGATGTAACAATAACTGAATGAGTTAATCTTTCAATTGTTTGTGGTAGTAGTTTTTTCGTTACCTGCCAGCTATTTTTAACACTATCAACTGCAGTAATTAACTCGTACACTTGCTCAATTACAGGCCCTTCTAGGTTGAGACGTGTACTAAAACGAAAATTCTTCCAGTTCATATTCTTCTCACATGCATATTATGTGAGATAATGTGAGATAATGTGATAAAAGTCAATAGTAAGCTTTATATGCATAGCAGAGCTAACTACAAAAATTATACATTTTTAAGTGATCCTAACCATATCAAAAACTACAGGGCAAAGCTGTTAGAGGAAGGCTTAATTAGTTAAAAATTTCAATCTTATGTAAAATATTGTCTTATTTTGTAATTTTCTTGTTGACTAACGAGACGATATCTACTTTTCAATAAACTCCATTTGCATTTCTTGTATACTGCTTTCTATTTGCTTTATTTGTTCTATCAACCTTTCCTCTAAGTCAAGATTACCGCTCAGCCTCGCTTCGGTTCTTTCTTTTCGTAATGCATTTAACTCTTTTAGTAACACTATATTATTCCACACAATTTCTGCAGATTTTCTCTCGTTCAGTTGGCTATTTAGTACACTAGTTTTTTCAAATACATACTTTATAACGTTAAACTGTTTCAATTCTTGTAACAAAGCCTCTTTATCGAGTTTGCTTTTGTTACTTATTACATCAATTACACGCTGTTGTAATCTTTTCATCTCATTAGTAAATTCAAAATGAGAAAATTGCTCAAAAAATATAGGACGGTTCAAGATTTCAGGAAATTCTACGGCTATACGCAAAATTACGGCCTGATTTTGCTCTGCTTCAATTAGCTCTGGAGATTTGTTATGAAGATACTCACCTTTTGTTGCTCTAGTTTTACTATTAAAAATCTGTTTTTTGAAGCTACTTCTTAGTTCACTAGCCTTATTGTAAAAATAATCTCTGTAATACCTTCTAATACTGCTGTTGCTAATAGTATTTACATATTCCATGAACTTGTGCTCAAGAATTGAATATTTTTCCGGAGCAAGTTTTTCATAATTTTGCAAATTGCTATCGATTATGTGATGCCATAAATATTCAGAATGCAGTTTTGTTGAATGGTCAAGAGCAGTCAACACGTCTTCTTTCTTGTATTCCAGTTCGTTACATATATCGTATGGATCTTTATTACTCGGCAAAGTCACAAATTTTAACGTGTATCCAGGCTCTAATATTGGCAGAGCAAGTTCTGCAACTCGAGTAGCAGCATGACGTCCAGCACTATCGCCATCCATACAGATGGAGATTTCTTTAGCAAATCTCCATAGATTTTTTATCTGCTCTGCAGAAATTGCGGTACCAAGCGGAGCAACTGCATTACTAATTCCTGCTTGATGTAGCGCTATAGCGTCCATATATCCTTCAACAACGAGTATGTGCTGTTTTTTACGTATTTCGCTTAAAGCAAAGTTTAATCCGTATAAATTCTCCCTCTTCTTGAAGAGCTGACTCTCTGGACTGTTTAAATATTTCGGCTGTTGCTCAGAACTTAGCGCACGTCCGCCAAAACCAATAACTCTCCCTGCAATGCTCTGTATAGGAAATATCAGCCGGTCATAAAAATAATCATGAAAATTTTTGTTTACTAATCCAATATCAATTAAAATTTTGTCTTCAATACCTGAAGAGTTTAAATACTCTTTCAAACCAGAGCTTGGTGCATAACCTATCTTAAATTTATCTATGATTTTAGGTGAAATCTTACGCTGCTTTAAATAATCTACAACACTTTGATTTTTTTGTGCAAACCAATTTGCAGCTAAATCAAGCGCTAAAAATAGTTTATTGTCCTCTTTTGTAATACTAAGATTTTTGGGCAGTTCAACACCTGTAACCGATGCTAATCTTTCCAATGCTTCTTTAAAGCTTAATCCTTCAGTTTGTGAAATAAATTCAAATGCATCACCACTAGCTGAACAACCAAAACAGTAATATAACCCCTTAGTATTGCTCACCGAAAAAGATGGGGTTTTTTCGTTATGAAATGGACAGAGCCCAACAAAACTATCTCCTCTTTTTATTAATCTGACTTTTTTACCTACTATGTCGGATAATAATAATTTTGATTTTATAATATCTATATGATCCATCTTGTTAAATTAGTAGTAGGATAAAAATTATATAGAATTTATACACATCTGACTCGAAATTTATTTCTATAACTAAAGCAATTCAGATTTGCCGACAATGTAGCTATACAAATTCAAGAGCAATCCTGTCATCCAGGTAGCCCACAGAAACAAAAAACTTCCTTGACAAACCTCGCCAGCGCCCTTATCATGAAACTGAAGCTATTTATTTATCTTCTCTGTACAGATTAAATGACAAAAAAACTCAACGTATCTGGCGTCTCATGTTTAATTTTTTGCACTATGTGCACCTTATGTCTTTATCAAATTTCCGGGTTTTGACCTACACAAGCTGAAATACGCTTATAAAGCATTTAAAACATTAAAAAACGCCAACTTAAAAAATGGATAGTGAATAACTAGCTACCCTAGGGTTTCTTTTGCCTTTTTTTCTGTTTAGTAAATTTCTTAACGTTTATAATTTAGATTAGTTGCAGCTTAAAAGCAGCTAAATCGCGGTTATTAAGTGTTTAGAATAAAAAAACGCCATACTTGAAAGTATAATGTAAGTAATTAGCCAACCACGGGGCTTCTTTTGCCTTTTTTTTCGTTTGGTAAATTTCTTAATATTTATACAGAAGGTGTCATTCCAGTGCTTGACACTGGAATGGCTTTGTTGCATCGCTCAAGTGAAAAGAACTGGCAGTTACTGACAAAATTCATTATAAATAGCGATTTAACTGTTGAAGAAAAAATATGCCACAAAAAATGAGGGTCAGTAACCATAGCGAATATAACAAATTTCTAGAAAAAAGAGGAAATATTTTTCATTATATCAACGAAGCCATAGAAAAGTGGTACGAGAATGGTCCAAAAATACCAGGTGGCAACAATATTTATAGCGATAAAGTTGTAATTTTGGTGCACATAATAACTTGTTTATTTAGAATAGGCCTGAGGCAAACAGTTGGGTTTATAGCAGGATACCTTGAGCAAATTGGGAAAAATTTGCAAGTTATCAGCTATTCACAATCATCAAGAAGGTTTAAGAAACTCAATATTAAGATCAATGATTGCAGAATTGATAAAAATAATATGGAAGATATCGAAATTGCTATAGACAGTACAGGAATTAGTATATACAACAACACTCCTGGTCATAGCAAAGAAAATAGCGAAGATAGAAAGTATCGCAGCTATGAACAGACAAGAAAATTGCATGTAATGTTGAATACAAACAGCAAAAAAGCCATAGCTGTAAAATACAGTAACGGTGTCTACTCTGATCACTATGGAGCTTGTGATTTGCTAAAAGAAGTCGATTTTCAGTATGTCATAAAAGTACTATATGCAGATAGGGCATATGACAGAGAAAAGCTCTATAAGCTGTGTAATCAATATGGTATAAAAACGAAAATTCCTCCGAAAAACAACGCAGCAGAGCATCCAAAGTTAGACTATATGGCTGAGAGAAATTCTGCAGTCAAGCTCATAAAGTCATATGATGAAGATGGTATAAAGAAGTGGAAAAAAGAGATGAGTTATGGAAAAAGATCTTATATAGAAGGTTTTTTCTCGCGATTAAAAAAGACATTTGGGTTTAGTTTTAGGAGCAAATCTGAAATTAATCGTGAGAAGGAACTGCTACTCAAGTGTTATTTGCTTAACAAATTTACTGAAATAGGCATGGCTAAGTTTGAGATAGCTTCATGAATTTATTGTACGTTACCTACTATCCGAAGAGCGATGCAACAAAGCCATCCCAGTGTCAGCTACTCGGATGACAAAAAAAGGAGCACTGGGATGACAGGAGAGGGAGGCTACTTGGATGACATCATAGGGGCACTGGGATGACACCATTCTTTTTCCTGGATCCAAATAGTCAAGGCACTGGAACGACAAAGTGGAGTGTCTGCTTCTGTCATCCTATGATAGCTAAAAAGACCTGGTCACGCGCTGGAATGACACCGAAGGGGCTACTGCCCTCTTGGATGGAGACCAGTGTCAGCTACTTAGATGATACCTTTTTTCTACTTAGTTTAGGTTATGCAGAAGTCTAATACAATTATAGAACAAGCTTAAAAATTCTGGTAAAGTAGTTTTATTTACAAAGAAAGAATATGCTACTTGAAATTGAAAAGTGCAGCATAACAAATGCATTGTGGAAGTTGCAAGAAGCAGATCAAAGGCAAATCTTAACTCTTACACAGAGATTTGAGTTACCAGAAATATTAGCAAGAATATTGGTTACTCGTGGTGTTAACATAGAAAATGCAAGCGACTTCTTATATCCACTAATCAGATCGCTATTACCAGATCCCTTTCACCTTCTTGATATGGATAAAGCTGTTTCTCGTATAATACGGGCAATAAAAAATGATGAAAACCTTGCAATATTTGGTGACTATGATGTTGATGGTGCAACGTCGTCAGCATTGATTAACAGGTACCTGAGAGCAATCGATATACACTCTATAATCTACATTCCAGATCGTGTTGATGAGGGTTATGGATTAAACACAGATGCTTTATTACAACTTAAAAAGAATGGAATTGATTTATGTATTTCCGTTGATTGTGGTACGCTTGCATATCAACCAATAGAAGATGCAAAGGCTTTTGGTCTTGATATTATAGTTGTTGACCATCACCTTGGTACGGAAAAATTACCAAGCGCCGTAGCAGTTGTGAATCCAAACCGCCTTGATGAGAGCTCTCCTTATAATAACCTAGCAGCAGTTGGAGTGTCATTTCTGCTAATTGTTGCTCTTAATAAAAGCCTACGTGAGCAAGGATTTTTTACCAACAAAAAAGAACCAGATTTATTTGATCTGTTGGATTTGGTTGCCCTGGGAACTGTCTGTGATGTTATGCAGATCACAGGCCTCAATAGAGCACTTGTCTCACAAGGATTAAAAGTTATGTCAACAAGAAAAAACGTTGGCTTGCGTGTTTTATTTGATGCTTTGGGAATCCTTGAAAAACCAAGTGTTTCTCGATTAGGGTTTAGTATTGGGCCATGCATAAATGCTGGAGGAAGAATTGGAGAAGCATCGCTTGGTGCAAGGTTGCTTTCCACCGATGATGATGAAGAGGCACATTCAATCGCGCTAAAATTAATAGATTTGAATAATGCAAGAAAAGTGTTAGAAAATGAGGCTCTCTCGAAAGCTACAACACAGGCGGAAAAGTCTGCCCAATCAGGTGCGAATTTTATAATGATAAGCGGCAACTGGCACCAGGGAATAATTGGTATAATTGCATCAAGGCTAAAGGAACAGTTTCACTTACCAGCAATAGTGATATCTTTAAACAATGGAATAGGAAAAGCAAGCTGTAGATCAATTTTGGGAGTTGATATCGGTGCTGCAGTCCTTTCCGCAAAGTTTATAAATTTGATTATTGAAGGTGGTGGCCATAGTATGGCGGCAGGATTTTCAATTAAAGAAGACAAAATAAATGATTTGCATGATTTTTTTACTGAAAGATTTTCAAATTCTATAAATGAGAAAACTTTAAAAGCTGATAGTATAGTAACTGCTAAAGCAATAAATTTGTCTTTATGGAATCAATTGCAACGCTTGGGACCATTTGGAGTTGGAAATCCTGAACCAAGGTTTATTATCCAAGGAGCAAAGATAAGAAAGCCTGAAGTTATAGGAGTTGACCATATAAAATGTTTTATTGCTGATGATAATGTTATGGTAAGAGCTATTGCATTTCGTTCTGCAAATACTCATCTTGGCTCTGCTATCATGCAGGGTAATGTTAAAGCTATTTTGGGTAAAATCTCTATGAATTACTGGAATGGCAATGAATTTGTACAATTTTTAATAGAAGATGTATTGACCATTAGTTGAGTGTATCTGTTCAGCAGAGTGGCAAAATAGGTAGACAAGATAAACCAAAAAATCAAGAAGAAGTGAGTGTGCACTTGTCCGTAAAGTCTTTCCATTTCTCCCATTTCTTCGATTATTCTCTTCACTTTCAGCTAATAAGTGATTTTCTATTTCACCTTCCAAACTTGCCTCCAGCAGCTTTTTTATAAATGGTGTAAATGCTCCATCCCTTCCTGTTAATGGTCTGCCTTCCCTTATTGATGACAGTATATTTGCTTCCAGTTCTTTGTAATCTACCAAACCGGTAGTTCTGTTTACTACTTTCTGACTCATTGTCAAACCTCCATTTTTTTATATCAATTTATTACTTTTTTTTCGGTTTGACACACTTTTTTGAACATTCCCGGAAATGCAGAAAAAAAATGTTCAACATTATATCAGGAGTCCTTGTCGTTTTAATCTGCACAGATTGCGAAGTTAAATGAAATAGCTTCACTGTTATGATAAGGGCGCTGGCGAAGGGTGTCAAGCAAGTTTTTCGTTTCTATATGTGCTACCTTAAAACTTCAACGTCTTAACGCACCTAACTCCATCTGCATATAAATTTGCATGGCTCTTTCCAGTATTAAGCAATGCAAATCCAATGTTGTCTACACTAGAGCGCAGTTCCCCTATTTCCTCATTGTTTTCATTTGTCACTTTAGTGCCAATATCTGGAAGTGCGTTATCCCCCTCAACAAGGTAAAGTTTTCTTCTGAATATTTCTTGTCTGCTCATTCGATTTACAACTTCCTGACCTATATAACACCCCTTATTAAAGCTTATACCGTTTACCTTATCGATTAAAAATTGCAGCGGAAACGATGAATTCTGCACCATATCTTTCGCTCCATCTGGAACGAGATTTTGAATTCTGACTTTTTCATACTGAGTAAAATCCCCAACCGGCTCTTTTATTTCATCTTTATGTATGATCCTCATTCCTAGCAGCTTGTGCCTTGGATCTTGAAAAATAACTTGTGACTTACTACTACACTCCGCCAACTTAGTATTAAACAAAACTCCAACCTTATATAGTGCGCTAACGTCTTTAATCTTCACTCTCAAGTAAGTTTTAAGCAAATCCAGTTTCTCGATTATTTGCTGCAAGTGCATGTTTTCGCACTCTAAGAGGGTGTATTTACCATATTCAATAAGAAAAAAATCATATAGATATTTTCCCTGAGGGCTAAGCAATAAAGAGTAAATGGCTTTTTGGCTATCCAACTTATTAATATCATTGGTTATAATACCCTGCAGAAAATCTCTAGTGTCAGGCCCATATAGCACTATCACACCACGACTTAAAAATGGTATATAACTCATGAAATCTCTATAAATAAATCTAAATTTTATTATATAACATTAGGCTCTTTTAGAAACTGCTTTTAGCGTGCATATTTTATAATGGCGTGCATATTTTACAAGCTCCAGCCCTTGAAATCTAACTTACGAGTATATATATATAAACTTATAAGTTAATTTGTTGATGAGGAAAAACAAATGTCAAGTATAAGTTTAAATGTATTAGATGATAGCGTGCTGATCAAGCCTATTAGCGAAGAAAAGCAAGGTGGAATTGTGCTTCCATCAAGTGCTGAAAAGAAACCTACTAAAGGTGAAGTTATAGCAATTGGTGAAGGTTCACGCAATTCAAGTGGCGAACGCGTAACTTTAACTGTGAAAGCTGGTGATAAAGTGTTCTATCGCCAATGGGCTGGTACAGAAATAGAACATAATAATGAGAAGCTTATCGTGATGAAAGAGTCCGATATACTTGCTGTCATTAAGTAGCAGTCTTTATTTTACTAAACTGAAACAAAGCGCAACATAGCGCATTGTAAATGATTTTATTATAGTTTTCTAAATTTTTTATTAACAAGAGGTGATAAAAATGACTAATGTAGTAGTATCAGGTGAGCAGTTGCAAGAAGCCTTTCGTGAAGTTGCAGCAATAGTGGATTCAACGGTAGCAATAACTGCAGGACCTAGAGGAAAAACAGTAGGGATTAATAAGCCCTATGGAGCACCAGAAATTACAAAAGATGGTTATAAGGTGATGAAGGGTATCAAGCCTGAAAAACCATTAAACGCTGCGATAGCAAGCATCTTTGCACAAACTTGTTCTCAATGTAACGATAAAGTTGGTGATGGTACAACAACGTGCTCAATACTAACTAGCAACATGATAATGGAAGCTTCAAAGTCAATTGCTGCTGGAAACGATCGTGTTGGTATTAAAAACGGAATACAGAAGGCAAAAGATGTAATATTAAAGGAAATTGCGTCAATGTCTCGTACAATTTCTCTAGAGAAAATAGACGAAGTGGCACAAGTTGCAATAATCTCTGCAAATGGTGATAAGGATATAGGTAACAGTATCGCTGATTCCGTGAAAAAAGTTGGAAAAGAGGGTGTAATAACTGTTGAAGAGAGTAAAGGTTCAAAAGAGTTAGAAGTTGAGCTGACTACTGGCATGCAATTTGATCGCGGTTATCTCTCTCCGTATTTTATTACAAATAATGAAAAAATGATCGTGGAGCTTGATAATCCTTATCTATTAATTACAGAGAAAAAATTAAATATTATTCAACCTTTACTTCCTATTCTTGAAGCTATTGTTAAATCTGGTAAACCTTTGGTTATTATTGCAGAGGATATCGAAGGTGAAGCATTAAGCACTTTAGTTATCAATAAATTGCGTGGTGGTTTAAAAGTTGCTGCAGTAAAAGCTCCAGGTTTTGGTGACAGAAGAAAGGAGATGCTCGAAGACATAGCAACTTTAACTGGTGCTAAGTACGTCATAAAAGATGAACTTGGAATCAAGATGGAAGATCTCACGCTTGATGATCTTGGTACGGCTAAAAATGTTAAAATTACTAAAGATAATACCACAGTTGTCAGCGAAAATAGCGATTCTGACAGTGTGAAAGCTAGAATCGAGCAGATTAAATCTCAAATTGAAACTTCAACTTCTGATTATGATAAAGAAAAGCTAAGAGAACGTTTAGCGAAATTATCAGGTGGCGTTGCTGTGCTCAAAGTTGGTGGAGCAACTGAAGTGGAAGTTAAAGAACGTAGAGATAGAGTCGAAGATGCGCTGCATGCAACAAGAGCTGCAATTGAAGAAGGTATAGTTCCAGGTGGTGGGGTTGCGCTTCTTTATGCTTCATCTGTTCTCGACAAATTAAAAGGTGCAAGTGACGAGGAACAAATAGGCATAAACATTATCAAGAAAGTTCTCAGTGCTCCAATTAGAAGGTTAGTCAAAAATGCTGGTCTTGAATCTGCTGTTATAATTGACTATTTGATTAAGCAGAATGATAAAGAGCTTATATACAACGTTGAGGCTATGAATTATGCTAATGCGTTTACAGCTGGTGTGATTGATCCAGCAAAAGTGGTGCGTATTGCTTTTGAAACAGCGGTATCTGTTGCGAGTGTGCTGATAACTACTGAATCTATGATAGTTGATGTACCAAGCAAAGAAAATGCTTCATCTCCTATGGGTGCAGGAGAAATGAGTGGCATGGGTGGATTCTAAGTAGAATGAAACCGTGGAGCAATTGCTCCACGGTAGTTCCAAAAAATCTCACATTTTACTATTCGTTAAAGGTAATACGTTTGGTGCAGAAATGCACTACTGTTTGCATCCGTTTCACTCCTTTATATTGTGGTTGTCTAATAACAAAAAGGCAGCATAAGAAAACTATAACCCCTAGTATATTTATACTATAGCTGACCCAAGCAACACGTCATACCGCGATTCATTCCACAACTGTACGAACATTACAATATGGCACATAGTAAACGATGTCATGAAAGTAGCTGACACTGGAATGACACCCTTTTGGATGGAAACCAGTGTCACGCACTGGCATGACACCCATTTGTTCCTATAGTTGTCTTTTCTCGTCTACCTTATTTTGCCACTCTGCTGAACAGATACAATTTACAACCACCCCCTACCCTTTTTAGTTGTTCAGCAAATATAGAGAGGTTAAAGGGAGTGGTATTACTTAAACAACTAAATAAAAAACCAGGTAGATCATTCTGAAATTCTTGCATTTTTGTCCATAATTTTGTTAAATAACTTCCCTTTTGGTCATATCGAACCAAATTTCTTTTTCACACCACCTTTTAAGCCACTTTCGTTAGTTTTTGTCATAATGCGATCAAACACTCCCAATAACCTCTTTAATAGGTTTGGAGTTAGCGAAGAGATAAGATCAACAGATACGTTATTGTTTTTGTCATCACCACTTGCTTTATAGTCTATTGAAACGATTCCCCTACTTTTCCCACCAGTAAGAAGTTTTCCAATTATAGGAATTTTTAACAAAGATTTATTAATTGAATATGCTGGTATTACTTGTCCTGCAACCTGGAATTTATAATCTTTAATATCGAGCTTACCACCAGTGCTAATACCTAACTCCGCCCCTTCAAGCCAAGATTCTTCAATTTCAATAGTGCCATCTTTGTATGAGAAAGGTGCATTACATTTATAAAAGTATACACCTTCGTTCTTTATGGCATTTACGATACCAGGCAATGAAGACATCGACAATAAAGTAGTAAGTAGTGGAGCATCTTTGATGTAGAAATTGCTAATGGATAACGTACCATAATGTTCTCCACTTTCTCTCTGAGGAGAGATATAAAAAGACAATTTGCCGTTTTTAATTGATTTACTAATGCCTAAGGAACGCGAAAGTATACCTGCATTATCCGCATATATTTCGAGCCCTATTCCACTGTATTCCGCTAGTATGTTGCTGCTATCTTCTAGAAACTGTCCTGTAAATTGACTTCCATCGCAATTACCTTTAGTACAGGTTACATTCAGCTTAGCATTTTTGATAACGATGCCTTCTTTCATGATTACATTGTCAACATTCATACTAATCTCTATATCTTTGTTTAATCCATTACTGTTTTTGCCAAGCAAGCCTAAAATATCACTTAAGTTAATTTCCTCACCATAAATAGTTATGGCATTTTTTTCCTTACCTGATTCAATTTCTATACTAAAATCATTATCAGGCAATTTAAAACTACTAGAATTTAAATATAAATTTCCATTTTCTACTCTTCCGCTGAATTTTATATCTAGGTCATTTCCTACAACATCTAATTTGTCTATTAACAATTCACCTGCTCCTTTTAACCTTGTAGAAAACAAAATTTTATTGTGATCTTCAAAACGATTTTTCCATCCTAAATAACTTGAACGTGATTCAAGCTCTGATAAATCCATATTACCATTAACATGCCCCGTCTTATCTTGATTTATCACCGATTCTATATTTGTATTGACATAGCCACCTATATTTTCATCAAAATTAAGTATTTGAGCGGGTAAATCTCCGGTCAAATTCCAGGCGAAACTTTCATTCCTATTGCTACTTTTCAGGTCAAATAATAGCTGTGTGTTATTCACCATACCACTACCATTTAAATCTATAAAGTCACTGCCAAAACTAAGCTTAATATCATATTTACCAAGACTTGCATTATAGACGGCCAAATTGTCAATTTCAGAATGAAAATTTGCTGAGAAGTCTACTTTTTTGTCATCAGCATTTAGATTAAAAATGCGAAAATTAAATACGGATTTTGCCATTCCACTTACTTTATCCCTTTCAACCTTCACCACATCATCCAGCTTAAATCTTATAGGCTCATATAAACCATACGCATCACTTACAGCTTTGCCATTAATGGTTAGAACTGAATCTTCCTTATTTAGAGATTTCATTTCAATATCACCACCATTAACAGTGAAATTCTGAAACTTAGCGCTATTTACAGTAATTTCAAGATCGTTATTCTTGATGATCAAATCACCCTTTAATTCCTTTACTTGCTCAAAATCTTCATCAAATTTTACGCTACCGTTTTCTATATCAGCAACAATTACAATGTCTGACAGATCGTCATCAACCAAATTGTTAATTTTGCCATTGAAACTTACAATGGTATTTAAAACATCCCCTTCGATATTATCACAATACCAGCTTTTAAATTTACTATTTACTACACTATCTGGTATATAAGTACATAAATCCTTTGCAGCAAACTTACTAATATTAATTCTAAGCAAAGCATGACTTGTACTAAAGTTCATTTTGCCTATTAAAGAGAGATACGTGTCATTTAACTTAAAATGGAAGTTTTTTACACTAATAATTCCATTACTATATGTTAAATTTATATTTACATTAGTTAAGGCCAAATTTTTGTTCAAATAATTTTCTGTATTTAATACGTATATATTTCCATCTACAATTTCATCCTTTTTATTAATTTTCACTGAGAAGCTTCCTTTGAATCCTATATTTTTGTCCAAATTGTAGCTTTTAACTAATGTAGAAAACTTGCTCAATAGTCCCAATTTTAGATCATAAAATGTCCCGTACACATTTAGCAAATTGTTGCGATTTTTTATCGTAATTGATAAATCATCCAAAAATCCCTTTCCATCTTTTGTATTCACATGAATATCTAAAACATTAAAATCTTCCCCCTTCCCTATATATAATTTATCAATAAAAAATTCATCTTCTGTGCTTTTATCAATAGCGATGTTAGTAAATTCAATTTTTGAATCCGCATTTAAGTCAAAAAAAAATTCCCTTATTGTTTTTAATAGATTTTTTGCACTGCTTTCTGTCATCTTGAAATTCTTCCCTGTCATCCCAGTATCTTTTTTTCCTGTCATCCCAATATCTTTTTTTCCTGTCATCCCAGTGCTTGACACTGGGATCCAGGTTTCTTTTTTTCTAGATTCCAGCGTCACGCGCTGGAATGACACCGAAGGAAGGCGGTTATTACTTAAATAATGATTATCCAAAAGGTCTAATGAGTTTTGCGGATTAACATTAGTTTCTTCTCTCTTGATATATACATGCACATTATCAGCTGAAACCTGAGAGAGATTTGTGCTAGCTTTAAATAAGGAACTTAACTTAAAATGTACAAAAAGCTCAGGAACTTTTATAGTAAAATTAGGATTTGCTATTGCCAAATCTGTAATGACTAAATACGGATCTTTACTACCTTTCTGCCAAACAACTGAGGTATTCTCCATATTAACGCTTGAGCCAACAAATATCTTTGATATTTTATGTTTAACATAAAAATTAATATAATTAATATTGATTTCTAAAGGACTCTCACCCTTAAAAAAGACAAATAAGCAGAATACAAACAATAGAACTATGGAAAGTGATATAGTGATTTTTTTAAGCATCGATTATTGCTTTTCTTGCTAAACTATCAGCCTCCTCATTATACTTATCGCCACTGTGTGCTTTAACCCACTTCCAATCAATTTCGTGTTGTGAAGCAACGTTGTCTAGCTCTTTCCACAATTCCATATTTTTTACTGATTTTTTATTACTTGTTTTCCAGCCATTCATTTTCCACTTATTTATCCACTCTGTTATGCCATGTTTAACATAAAGACTATCCATATATAAATTAATATTACAAGAAAATTTCAATACTTTCAGCCCATTGATCACCGCTGTTAACTCCATTTTATTGTTTGTGGTATTTTCTTCTCTACCATAAATGTCTTTTCTGTAATCTTGAAATAATATGATAGCTGCCCATCCTCCCGCTCCAGGATTACCAGAACACGCCCCATCCGTATATATTGTCACTTCTTTTTTACTCATCTTTGTTTATATCGGTTAACAAAGTATATAGTTGCTTTTATGAAAGCACAATTTCTAAAGGTAGTTTAAGCTGCACCTTTAAATTTTATTATAGAAACAAAAAAAAGTGTGACAACGAGCATTACCA
This sequence comes from Wolbachia endosymbiont (group A) of Philonthus cognatus, assembly GCF_947251755.1. Lineage (NCBI taxonomy): Bacteria > Pseudomonadati > Pseudomonadota > Alphaproteobacteria > Rickettsiales > Anaplasmataceae > Wolbachia > Wolbachia endosymbiont (group A) of Philonthus cognatus. The sequence goes on along the minus strand of NZ_OX366388.1, from coordinate 470,686 downwards.
AAAGGAAAAGGAAAAAATAGTTTTTATGTTTCTGCCGTTCTTTCATAACTAAAATAAATCAATAGAACAAAAAATAATACTGGCAAATAGGGAAAATAGATAAGAAATTGAGTAAGAAAACATTTGTTTCTGTGAGTTGTGGTTCTTGAATCTGAGAATTGATATAGCGTACCAAATAAAGATGCAACCTGCAAAAATTGCCATGCTTAGATAAAGTAAAGCCTTTTTCAAGAATAGAGCTGGAAGCAAGCTAGTTAGCACCAGCAAGACACTATAAATTAATATATATTTTCTTGTTTTTTCCGGACCATAAACAATATTGAACATTGGAATCGATGCCTTTGCATAGTCTTCAGACTTATTTAAAGATAGGGCCCAAAAGTGTGGCGGAGTCCACATAAAAATTACTAAAAATAAAATGAAACTTTCCCAACTGACAGAATTAGTTACAGCTGCCCAGCCAATCATTGGAGGAAAAGCACCTGCTGCACCACCGATAACGATATTCTGCGGAGTACGCCTTTTTAGCCAAATTGTATATACGAAAACGTAAAATAATATGCTAACTGCAAGCAAAGCAGCAGAAATATAATTTACTGCTATTGCCATGATAAATACTGACAATATTCCAAGAGTTATACCAAATTCAAGCGCGCTTTCTGCAGAAACTCTACCTGAAGGTATAGGGCGGTTTTTTGTCCTTTCCATGAGCAGATCTATGTCTCTGTCATACCACATATTTATAGCACCTGCAGATCCTGAGCCAAGAGCAACACATATAAGAGATATTAGTACTAGAAAAGGGTGCATACTACCTGGTGCAGTAACCATACCAGCAACTGCAGTAAATACCACAAGATACATTATCCTTGGCTTCAGCAAACGCCAAAAATCCAGTATTGTTGATTCAACATTTAGCAAAACACTTGTGTACATTCTATTTTACCACTGGTGGTTTTTCGAAAGTATGAAAAGGCGGTGGTGAAGATACCGTCCATTCCAAGGTGTCACCTCCCCAAGGATTATCTCCAGCTTTCTTGCCCCATTTAAAAAGATGTATAACTATAAACACAAAAAACATAACTGAAACAAAGGACATATACGAACCAATTGAGGATATATAATTCCAAGGGATAAACGCATCAGGATAATCAGGTATACGCCTTGGCATACCAGCTAATCCTAAGAAATGTTGAGGTAAAAAAGTGATATTGGTGCTAATAAAAGTAAGCCAAAAGTGGATTTGACCTAAGCGCTCATTATATTGTTTACCCGACATTTTACCAATCCAATAATAAAAGCCAGCAAAAGCTCCAAATAATGCAGCAAGTGACATGACATAATGGAAGTGAGCAACAACATAATAGGTGTCGTGCAGGAGCTTATCTATTCCACCATGAGAAAGAATTATTCCCGTTATGCCACCGCCAACAAACATAAAAATAAAACCTAGTGCAAATAGCATAGGGGTCTTAAACTCAATTGCTCCGCCCCACATAGTTGCAATCCAACTAAAGACTTTTACACCAGTTATAACACCGATAAAAATTGTGGTGGTGCTAAAAAATGCAGCAGCGTCAGCACTAAGCCCAACAGTGAACATATGGTGAGCCCAAACCATAAAGCCAAATACTGCTATACCTATCATTGCATAAACCATCCCTATGTAACCAAATACAGGTCTGTGAGAAAAAGTTGATACAACCTGACTTATGATGCCAAATGCAGGAAAAATAATTACGTAAACTTCTGGATGACCAAAAAACCAAAATAAATGTTGAAATAACACAGGGTCACCACCACCTGCAGGATCAAAAAAGGAAGTACCAATATTGCGATCAGTAAGAAGCATAGTTATAGCACCGGCAAGCACTGGTAAGGCAACAATCAACATAAATGCTGTTAGCAAGACAGACCAAACAAACAGTGGCATCTTAGTTAATGACATTCCTTTTGTGCGCATGTTAAATATAGTAACTATAAAGTTGATCGCCCCAACAATTGACGACATACCAGCAACATGAAGTGCAAGTATAGCAATGTCAACTCCTGCACTTGGATGGGACATTACCTGTGATAAAGGTGGATATAAAGTCCAACCTGTACCTGGACCTTCACCAATAAACACTGAGAGAATGAGCAAAATAAAAGATGACACTAATAACCAGAAACTCAAATTATTCATACGAGGAAACGCCATATCTGGTGCGCCAATCATGAGAGGTACAAACCAGTTACCAAATCCTCCCATGAGGGCTGGCATTATCATAAAAAACACCATTATCAACGCATGCCCTGTAACCATTACGTTATATAATTGATAGTTATTGTTAAGTATATTAATGTGCATTAGCTGAGTGCGAATAATCACCGATAATAATCCACCAATAATTCCAGCTAATATGGAAAAAATAATGTACAGTGTCCCTATATCTTTATGATTGGTGGAAAACAACCAACGCTTTATGCCCTTTGGTACGTCACTCATATCTATACTCCAAATTTAACTCACTAATTTTCTATTTTCAATCCACTTATTAAAATCTTCTTTGCTTACTGCTTCAACAACAATTGGCATAAATCCATGGCCTTGACCACACAATTCGTAGCACTGCCCATAATAAACACCAGGCTTTTTGATATTAAACCACGCCTCATTCAGCCTACCTGGTATCGCATCAATTTTTACACCAAAAGCCGGTACTCCCCAACTGTGTATCACATCTCCTGCTGTAACTTGTAAACGAACGTTAGTATTAACGGGTAAAATGATGTTGTTATCAACAGAGAATAGCTTTAAATCTCCTTCGATAAAGTCTTCTTTTCCCTTAATATAACTATCAAATGACACACCTTGATATTCTGGATATTGGTAGCTCCAATACCATTGATGGCCAATAACTTTTAGTGTTATGTCAGCTTTCGGTATTTCTTCCTGTAGCTTCAGTAATTTAGCGTTTTCAAAGGCTAATATTCCAACAATGATAGTTGGTATAACAAACCAAATAATTTCTAAAGGAACACTATGGGTAGTTTTACTTATGTTTGTTACTTTGCTTTTACGAAAGCGAAACGCTATATAAGCAAGCAGCGCCCACACAAAAAGCATTATTGTAACCATCACAAGCATCACAAACGAATGTGACCTAACTACAGCCTCCATTACTTCAGTTGCAGGAGCAGGAAATCCAAATTGCCAGGAAGTAGGAGCAGAGGCAACAGATATATTTGAGTAAAATATTATCAATAGTGCAAATAACTTCACCATATCTTTTGTTTGTTTGCTATAAAACTAAGTGATATACTGTATAATAGTATATATAAACTTACTATGCAAATAGAGATTAGTGATGGTTAATAATTTTTTAGCATTCAACAAGTATAATAGTACAATACTAATTTGAGGAAAAAAGCATTTACATAAATCTATTGTAAGTAAAAATATTATAATATTTTAAATTAAGTATTTACTTTAAGTAAATTCTATAATAAGTTTAATAGTGTCTGTTACTGCTAATAACCCTCTAGCCTCACACCTAAAAGCAGTAACAGACACTATTAAACTTTATGATAAGTTTATGATTTGCAAGATCAAAATCTTGCAAGTGTCTTTATTTCATTATACATTGCAGTTTGTTAATTAACTTTTAATGCCTATGGTAGCATTTACTGAACCAAAGGTTTGCGTATTATAGAAAATAATTACAAAAAAAACACACTATTTATATACCATACAAACTTTTTTCATTCTGCATAGCTGAGTTACTAGATTCTGTAAACGAAATCTTTAGAGAAGCCAAATGGGCAAAGTTTCATGAAGGTCTTTGGCATCTCTTAGCATAGATCCCTTACTTAACCGTCATACCGCGATTCATTCGCAGTATCTCAAAGCATAGATCCCGCTAACAAGTAGCGGGATGACGGTTGTCAGGGCAGTGTCCCTATGATGTCATTCAAGTAGCTGACACTGGTTCCTTTATGATGGCAGTGCCCCTATGGTGTCATTCCAGTGCTTGACACTGGAATCCAGCCTTTCCATAATCATCAAAACATTGTATTTTAACGTAAAACAGCTATTTTTATGCTCACCAACTTAATAAAATTCCTGGATCCCAGTGGGCTTTGTTGCATCGCTACTTATGAAAGGCTAACTATAGTTAGGATTATAAGCAACCTATTGAAAATCTTGTTTTTTTGCAATCAATCTGATCAAATTTAAGAATAGTAATTTGTTATTTATATTAATAAATTTAATTCTATTGAAAATAGCTAAAGCATTGAAATTCTTGAATTTTAGCCAGATTAGTGAGTGGTAGTGAAATTTCTTTTACTCAAATTTAGGTATTCACTGACCGTTCTTGTTATAAATACCAGAATAATAAGCTACTGATATTCCCTATCTTTTTTATCTTTAATCCATCATAGCTAGCGATGCAACAAAGCCATCCCAGTGTCAAGCACTGGGATGACAAGGTATAAACCTTATCGTCATACCGCCACGAACCGTCATACCGCGATTCATTCGCGGTATCTCTAGATCCCGCTAACACGTAGCGGGATGACGATTGTCGTTTAGCCATAAACATTAAGAAATCTACCAAATAAAAAAAAAGGCAAAAGAAGCCCCGTGGTAGTTGGCTATTTACCATGTACTAAAATATCGGCGTTTTTTTTGACCTTACCCAGAAAAAGTGGAGAGAAAGTTTGGAATGTTTTTCACAAAGAGAATGATGAATCAAAATGCTCAGGAATGCAATAGTTAATAGTGACGTTGTTTGTTATAAAAAATTTCTATATATTCAAATATAGCAGTTTTGATATGCTGTTTAGAGTGCCGAGAGGTGTCTATTGGTAACTCCCTTTTTAGAGAACTGAAGAAGCTTTCCACAACAGAATTGTCGTAACAACAACCTTTATGACTCATCTATGTTTTTTATGGATAAGAGATATTGATAACCTTGCAAAGTATATTGTGAACCTTGATCACTATGTAATAGTAGATTTTTGGCAGGTTTACGCTTGTTAACGGCCATTAATAAAGAGTCCATAACCTATTGTTTATTTATTGAACTGCTCATTAACTACCATGCGTGAATATAGATCGATTATTGTTGCCAAATATAGCCATCCTTCTTTGGTTTTTATATAAGTAATCCCATACTTTATTTGGTTATCGACAATAAAGTTTTGGTCTAATATATTGGGAGCTACTGTCCGTTTGTTGTTTCTTAATTTTAAATTTTCTTCTCAATATAGCCTGAATACCATTTTTCTGCATAATACTTTGCACTGTTTTTAAGTTGCAACTTTTACCCAAAGCCTTTAATTCAGCATGAATTTTAGGAGCTCCATATCTACATTTAGAAGCTTGATATATTTTTTGAATATCTGCTAATAACTCTTTATTTGCTGATTCTCTACTGCTTATTTTCCTTGTAGTCCACTTATAGTAGCCACTAGCAGAAAACCCTACATAATTCCTGCACTTTATAGTGTTTACTATGCTCTTTTATGAAAAAATATTTTACTCTTTTTGACTGGCCAGGGCTTTTTTTAAAATGTCTCTTTCTCTTGTTACTTTTGCTAACTCTTTCTGTAAATCAAATCTCTCTTTGTCATAAGGTGCTACATCTGGAAATGCATTTGCCGCTGACTTTTTTTCGTTATATTTCTTCATCCATTTTCCTAATACACTATCCCTTATTCCTAGATCTCTTGCTACTTTTGCAACTGGTTGACCTACCTTTCTTTGTTCATTTGCCAGCTTAACAGCTTCCAATTTGAATTCTGCCGTATATTCTCTTGCCATTTCTAATCCTCCAAAATTTTATTTTACCCGAAAAAACTCCTTTCTTTCTCTCCACTTTTTCTGGGTAAGGTCACTATTTCTTTTTTACGATCTTTACTTTTATTCTTATTGTTCATATAATATACCCTTCACTAATAATAAATTATTTTTAAATGTTTACTGTTATTTTCTTAGTAGTATTGGCATAAAGCCATAGCTTTTGGGTGAAGTCAAATCAAATTTTCAATTTTTTTTGTTTATTTTTTTATGAAAAGGTAGAAGATATTAATAGCTGCTAATTTCTTTAAACGATGTTGTCGTAGATTCGTATTTTTATACACCAAAAAGGGTATCTTTGATGTCTCCTACAGCTCCAAACTCATAGCATCCATTTGCCGGCCTTTTAAGGCGCTTTATAGAAGGGTTGATAAAAGATGTAAAAAGGACGTCTAAGGTGCGTAGTAGCATTCTAAAGCCATCTATGGGAGAAATTTTTTTCATCAACGCATTCAAAACTTAAAAAAATAAAAAACTTGAACATTTCTTCAGAATTGTGTATAATTATTAATGCTTTTTAAGGTTCTTTCTTATGACTTTTTCTAAGTTTCTTGATCCCAAAAATGATGTATCGTTTAAGCGTATCTTCGGTACTGAAAAAAATAGAGATATCCTTATTCACTTCCTCAATGATATTCTTGGCTTTACTGGTAAAAATGAAATAAAGGATATAGAGTTTTTAAGTACTATTCAAGACCCCGATATCGCCGCTAAAAAGCAAAGTATTGTTGATGTTCTCTGTAGAGATTCTACAGGTGCTCAATACATTTGCGAGATGCAGGTCGCTAAAACTAAAGGCTTTGAAAAACGTGCCCAATACTATGCTGCTAAAGCTTACTCAAGGCAAGCTGATAAAGGTGACCAGTATCATAACCTTAAGGAAATTATCTTCATTGCTATAGCAGATTGTGTACTGTTTCCTAATAAATCTGAGTACAAATCAAAGCATACTATTCGAGATGAAGACACCAATGAGCATGATCTAAAAGATTTCTATTTTATATTTATTGAGTTGCCAAAATTTCCAAAGAATAAGGAAGATCAGTTGGAAAATATAGTTGAAAAATGGGTTTATTTTTTTCGATATGCAGATGAGACTAGTGAAGAAGAGCTGGAAAAAATAATAGGTAGTGATGTAATAATTAAAAAGGCCTATGAAGAGCTAAATAGGTTCAACTGGTCAGAAAAAGAATTTATTGCCTATGAACAGGAAATAAAACGTATTCTTGATGAACAGGCTGTCCTCGCTCAAAAACTTGATGATGCTACTGCAAAAGGTAGAGAAGAAGGTAGAGAAGAAGGCATCCAAATCGGACATGAAAAAGGCAGAAAAGCAGAGAAAATCGAAGTGGCAAAGAACTCACTTAAGGCCGGTGTCTCTATTGATGTTATCGCTCAAATTACCGGCCTTTCGATAGATGAAATTCAAAAATTAAGGAATTAATACTTTACCTTGACCTCTAGCTTGAGTTAAATGACATTGAACAGAAGTATTATTTAGATAACTTTTAGGCTCCAAGCTTATTTGTTGTTCTTTTACGTCACTCACTTCTAATCTGCTTAACATTTGTTGCATTAATTGATTTATTACTGGGTCTATTCTTCTATTAAATTCAGCCATAAACTTATCAAACTTTTTCGGACTTAATCTACCGGGATCTCCGGGTTCTCTACCAGGCAATGCTTCCTCTGCGTATGATTTTAAAATCCCTGAAATTTCATTAAATTCACCACTCCTAATTTTTTCATTAATCTTCTCAAATAATTTCTCAAAATTAATATCTAAGCGGTGCATTTTTATACCACCTTTCGATTCAGCTTGCTTCTCTAATACTTCCTTGAACGACTTTATAATATCCGATGTGTAAAAAAGAGCCTTTACAGGATTAACATCAGAAAACTTAGGAAGAGGACACTTTTTATCTAGAAAAGCTTGTAACAAGAAAAACATCAAGCTAGCATTATTACTCGCACAAACTTCACGACTAAATTGGCTAGTATATTGGATATTTGGGTTTCTTACTGTATCAGAATGATTGGAGCTACTTCCTGCTGTACCAGAACGGCTAGAGCTATTTTCTGAAAATGAAGGCAACGCAGCCCTTAAAGGGGAAGAGATAAACTGAAAAACACCTTTAACAGCATCTATCCATGAAGACGGCTTACTTGCTCCGCTTGTAGCTCCTATTTTGTTATAGCCTATTTCGTCACTTTGCGATGAATTGTCTGATGCATTATCATAAGATAGATCACACTTAGCTTCTTTTGTAATACTATATTGTACATCACGCTTCTTGCGAGTAGATCCACAATCCTCAATTTTCCATTGACATGGACTATCTTTGCCCCTGGCCTCCAAGTAAATACTCTCCTTCTATCCCTATCATGGCTAAGATAATCACTAGCAGGATATAAATACTCATTAAAATAAGTGCTTTTTATATATATGTTGTTACCTTCAGGTTCAAATTTCCATTGACATGAACTATCTTTGCCCCCTGGCCTCCAAGTAAATACTCTCCTTCTATCCCTATCATGGCTAAGACCATTACCAGCAGGATATAAATACTCATTAAAATAAGTGCTTTTTATATATATGTTGTTACCTTCAGGTTCAAATTTCCATTGACATGAACTATCTTTGCCCCCTGGCCTCCAAGTAAATACTCTCCTTCTATCCCTATCATGGCTAAGATAATCACTAGCAGGATATAAATACTCATTACTATAGTAAGAGGTTGTCCGGAAACAAGTAAACTTAGGCATATTCCCTCCGTAACATAACCCTACTCATAGCCAGATATATGAAACTTTCAGTAGATGTTGTAAGTAAATCGTACTCTTTTGATAGTCTTCTATTCCTATTGATCCAAGCAAAAGTCCTTTCTACCACCCACCTTCTCGGCTGTACTAAAAATCCAGGATCCCGTTGTGGCAATAGTTCTAGTGGTGTATCTTTATGCACCCAAAACCTACATGGAGGCCTTTTCACAATTTCAATATCTATGCCATATTCTTCCTCTATATGGGTTTTTAAATCTTTTCCTTGGTACCCCATATCAGCCCACATTTTTTTTACTTTAGTATATTTTGTTCTCATATTGTTTAATGCTATTTTAATACCATCTCTATCATTTTCATTAGCAGCTCCTACGTAACAACTTAGTATAAAACCCTGAGTATCTGTAATTATATGTCTTTTTCTCCCCTTTACCTTTTTCGCACCATCATAACCTTTGACCCCCCTTTTTCCGTGGTTTTTACCGACTGACTGTCCACTATGCATGCGCTCGGCTCTTCATTTCTTCCCATTTTTGACCTACTATATTTAGTGATATCATAGTTCATTTTCTCAAAAATCCTCTGTTTCTTCCATTGCCTAAACTGCTCATATACAGTCTTCCATAGCGGAAAATCATTTGGTAAATACCGCCATTGGCACCCTGTACGCAATACATAGAAAATTCCCTCTAACATTTTTCTTTTACTATATTTTGGCGGTCTTCCTCCTTTTTTGTATGATACTCTGAAGTACTTCTCTATTTGTGCCCATTCCCTTTCACTTAGATCTGTTGGATACTTTTTTCTCATCTTTACCCCATACTAAAATTTCAAATATCATAGCCTTTTACCTGTTTCCGGACAACCTCTGAAAGAAAACGCTCAGAAAAAATAAATGGCCTGTAATTGTATCCGTTCAGAGGTGTGGCAAGGATAAAAAACAATTGACATAATATATTAAAGTAGTAATAACACAAAATGTTGATAGTAAGGTAAGGCTAGATGCTTCGATTGTTGATCAGTATTGTAGAGTTATGTAAAAACTTAGAGCAGAAAGTAGCAAAGCTTGAAGAAAAAAATAAAATCTTAGAAATAGAGAATGCTGAACTAAGAGAGAGACTTGGCTTAAACTCAAGGAATTCATCTTTACCAAGTTCAAAAGAGCTGTACAAAATAAAAAAAGACATACCAGAAGATAAGTCAGAGGGCAGCAGGAAGATAGGTGGTCAAGTTGGGCATAAGGGAAATTGCCGAGCTAAAATGGAAGCAGATGAGGTGGTGAAGGTAGAGTTACCAAATAGATGCGAGTGTGGTGAAGAAATCTCAATATCGGAAAAACCATATGTCTATCAAAAAGTTGATTTACCAAAAATTAAGCCTTACGTAGTTGAGTATCAATTAGAACATGGGCGCTGTCGTAAATGCGGAAAAAGAAGGAGTAGCAAATTACCAGAAGGAGTTACACCTGATACCTTTGGTTCTAGAGTTAAGTCAGTAGTTGCAGCACTAAGTGGGTTTTATAAGAATTCAAAGCGAGAAATAGCGAATATTATGAAAGACATCTTTAACATGAGTATAAGTGTTGGTAGTGTGTCCAATAGTGAAGCAAGGGTTTCGTCAAAATGTAAAGAAGCCTATGAACAAATAGAGGAAGAAATAAAAGCAAGCGAAATTTTGCATATTGATGAAACCAGTCACTACAACAAAGGCAAATTGGGATGGTGCTGGATGTTTGCCAACAATAAAGCAAGTCTTATGAAGTTAGCAGATACAAGAGGAATGAAATTTTTAAAGAATAGTGCATTTTGTGATTACAAAAACCTGGTAATTACCGACAGATATGCAGTTTACAACCACTTCAGTGATGAAAAACGACAAATTTGTTGGGCTCACTTATTGAGAAATTTCGAGAGGCTATCTCATAGTTGGAATGGTGAAGTAATGAGACTTGGCCATTGTTTAAAAGACGCAGCTAATGGATTGTTTGTATTAAAAAACGCTTTGTCAGAAAATGAAATTAGTATTTCAAAGTTCACTAAGCAAGCTAAAGAATTACGAAGATACATACAGTACTGCATGATAAAAATATCTTATATACTTGAAGCAAAAGGAGCTTCAAGAACGGTAAAGGGTATTATAAAATCCGAGCCAATGATGTGGACATTTTTGGATGACCCAGGGAATATTCCATTAACGAATAACCATGTTGAGCGACAGATACGGCATTATGTTGTCTATCGTAAGAATTCATATTTTGCACAGTCAGAGCGAGGGAATAGATTTCTTGAGCGGATAATTTCGTTGTATCTAACTTGGAAACAAAAGGAATTGTAACCGTTCACGGAATATTCCCAATTAGGCAGGAATAGCGACTAAATTCTGTAGTTTCTGGACAGGATTCTGATCATTCAAACGTGCAGTCAAAAATATCGAAAGCATTCTTTCAATGAACTTTTCTCCACGTTCTGACCAAGTGAAAAAACTATTTTTACGATAAATGACGTACCGTCTAGCCTGACGTTCTGCAAGGTTATTGGTTGTCTCGATCAGATCAGGATTGCGCACGAATCTCCACATCATATCTTCAGAACGTAGTATATTGGCAGCCATTCTCGAGGCCTGAGTTCCTTTTGCAACCCTTGTTATCTCTCGCAAAAAATGTTTCACCCTTTTTCGAATCTTCCTCATTAACCGGAAAAATCTTAAATTGTCTATCAGGTTTTGTTTACGTGCTCTATCTACCACAAATACCCTGTTGCTCAGCGATTTTAATGCTGCGCCAATTCTGCTCACTTCAACATTTTTACTGTAAAAAAACCTTTCAAAGTCCCTTGCTAAATGGGCCCAGCATATCTGTCTGTTTTCACGATTAAAGTAATTATACGCAGCATACCTATCGCTTATAACTATTCCATCATACTCTGGCAATAGCCCTTTTAATATCTTCTTTCCGCGAGATCCAACTAACTTCATAAGTGTTGCTGTTTTATTCGTTACTACCCAACTCCAACCTTTCTTTCCCTGGTTCCTATGGCTTGTTTCATCTATATGTAAATACTTGCTTTTCCGTAGCTCTTCTCTTATTTTTTCGTATTCAGATATACATTTTTCTGATACTCTACCCTCGGTCTTTGATACCAAACCTAGGCTTATATTCAGATTAAATATGCTGCTCAAAATTTGCTGTACTTCCCTTTTTGAATTGATAAAAAATCCACTAAAACTGCTAATTACTGCTTTTGCATTAGCTCCTAAAAGATCCCTTGTCACACCTTCAGGCAGACTAGCTGAGATCCTTTTCTTACACGCCTTACAGTAGCCTTTTTGTAGCCTATATTCAGTCACTATCGGTTTAATTTTTGGCAATTCAACCTTTTGATGCACAGTTTCTTCTTCTAAAATAACTTGGCTTCCACACATGCAAATTGTATCAATTGAACATTTTACCACCTCATCTGCTACCATCAATTCCCGCTTGTGCGCTTCATGTCCTGGCTGCCCGCCTGGTTTTTTATCGCTCTTCTTTTTTGTCTTTTTGCGATATACATCTTGCGATGGTGGCAGCGATGAATTTTTTGAATTTAAACCCAGCTTATCCTCTAGCTCAATTATTTTTGTCCTTAACTTATCATTCTCTGCTTTCAGAGTACCAACTTCTGACTCCAATACCACAATCTTTTCTTGTAGCACCTCTATCATCAACCCCTCATCTATCTAGTTTATTGTTTTTTATACTAATTATGCAATTTTTGTAAACTACTTTCTTATACCGTGAATGGACAAAGTTGATAAGCCTAAACGCCATCATGTCTTTAGGAGAGTCTGCTAATGAAGGCTCTTAAGTTGACGCCATTGCGTGAACGGTTACAAGGAATTAAAACCTTTTCAAAACCTGCTAGCTGTTGTTTCTTAAACCACACCTCTGAACGGATACCATATGCAGTAATTTTAGCCTTGTTATTCACTAACAATTGTGCAATATCTATAGCTGGGCTATTTCTTACATCATCAGTACCAGACTTAAAAGTTAGCCCCCATATTGCTATTTTTTTATTTTGGACTCCATTTAATACATATTCTACCTTTTTAGCAATGTTTGTTATATGATTATAGTTAGATTCCTTAACTGAATTTAAAATTTGTAGCTTAACATTGTGGTCTTCAGCAAGCCTTATTAAAGCTGACAAATCTTTAGGAAAACATGATCCTCCAAATCCTGGACCAGCTTTGAGAAATTCCTTACCTATTCTATGGTCCATTCCCATACTGTTAGCTAAAAGTTCAATGTCTGCTCCTAATAGCTCACATAAACCTGCCATCTCATTGATAAAAGCAACCTTTGTTGCTAGAAAAGCATTAGAAGCATATTTAATCATTTCAGCAGTAACTGTATCAGTGACTATTAACGGAATATTCTTATCTATAAATGATTTATATATAACTTCTAGTTTTGCCCTAGCTAGCCTAGTTTTTACTCCTATTATTATCCTATCTGGGTATAAAAAATCTGATACTGCAGAGCCTTGCTTGAGAAACTCTGGATTAACCCCCAAATCAAAGTTATAGCCCTTATTAGATAAATAATTATATATATTTTCTGCAGTACCAGGAGGAACAGTTGACTTTATCACTATTAAGCAATCTTGATTAACTCTCTCAGAAACTTCACTTACTGCATTATATACATTCTTTAAATTTGCATTTCCTAGGGAGTCTGATGGAGTATCTACAGTTATAAATACTACTTCTGTATTGGGATTTATTTGAAAATACGAATCGAGAAATCTTATCCTTTGTGACTTTATATTATTCTCTAAATAATCTGCTAATCCAGGTTCATATAGAGGAATTTTCCCTGATTTCAAAAGTTCAATCTTCTCAGTATTTATGTCAATGCAATCAACTTTATGGCCCTGCTCAGATAACATTGTACCAGATACTAATCCTACATACCCTACTCCTATAATAGTTATGTGCATTACCTTAAAAATATAGCTTAGCATCTAAAATAAATACCATTAACAATTATAAACTTTTGTTGTTACATTATTTTTCTTAATTGCCTTACCTTCCGAATAAGCTATAAATAAGGTTGATGGTATTAATATCAAAGTACCATATAAAGCACTTTTATCAGGTAATTCATTAAATATAACGTATGTTACTATTGCAGAAATTATTAGCTCTATGTATCTATACGGTGCAAGCGCAGTAGCATCAGTAAGAGCAAAAGCTTTTAACATGAAGAACAGAATTAGGTTTGAACTTATTCCTAAAATCAGCAGTAATACTAACTCCAACAAGGAAGGCATATGCCAATAAAATAACAAAGATGGAGTGGAAAAAATAGTTGTTGTTAGAGCTGAGTAAAATAATATACTTATTATTGTCTCCTTCATTACAAGCTTCTTATTAAGTACATCTAGTGTAGCGAAGATTAATGCGGATACAATAAAAATAAGAATTTTAGGATTAAAGTTCTCGCTATAAGCTTTAGTAGTAATAGCAATACCAATAAAACCAATGACAGCTACTACCCATCTTTGCCAAATTATATTTTCTTCCAGAAAAGGAATTGCAAGAAGCATAACAAATAATGGTATTGAGAAACCTATAATTGTTGCAGTTACTATTGGGCAAATAGTCAACCCATAGGTCCATAAGGTCATTCCACAAAACAACAATCCACCCCTGGTTATTTGAGTAGATATTTGACTTGTTTTACAAACTCCTATTCCATAGTAAAATATAAAAGGTATAAGAGTAATAGTGCTAAATAAAAAACGGAAAAAGATTATCTCAAAACTTTGAAGGTGTAAACCGAGACACTTTGATATAGTATCATTAACTACACTACTAAGTAAACTGAGTATAAACCAGGTAACTCCAAGCAAATAAGCTCTTAGTCTGTGATCCATAAAACTCCCAATTTAATATTTTATGAGATAACTTTACTGTACAAAAGATCAATAATAGAAAAGGTTTCTTCTATCTACTGTTTAACCATATTCATAAATATTTAGTAGAAATAATTTGAGAAGTGTTATATAAAATGCAGCTTTATTGCATAATTTTAATAAACAGAAATGCTAACTGATTTTTTTGTAATATATGATAATACTTGCGAATACTATCACATTATCAGGAAAAGTAATCGGGAGTACTGACGGCTGTGGCGATTTTACCAACTAGCTCCTCTGCTAGCATTAGCAATATGTGTTTTCAGCATCAATTTTAAAAGCATTAAATTTGAAGTTTATCAAACAACACGAATTAGCAGCAAAACTTTATGAAAATGCTTCAGTTGAGTCAGCTAAACAAGGATTTAGAATGGTTAATATATTGACTATTTTTACTTGTATCTTAAACACAATTCAATTTTCACAATCACCCAACTCATCGGCAGTTAGGCCACTTGCTCGCAAAATAACATCAGTAGAAACACCCGCCTTCACTAGATTTTTCGCAACCTTGATCTTTTCTGTTTTTTTAACTTTCTCTTTGCTATTCTTCATATCCCTAGATAAAAATTTCTTCACTAATTCTTGCTCTTCAGTTTTTCTTAGTAAATTAAGTAGTTCACTATCTTCATTTGTTTTAGGCAGCAGAGCTTTAATATTCACTGATAATGCTCTTGCTATTTCATATAATTTGTCAAATGATATGGCAGTGTATCCTATTTCATACTCGTGTATTTCCTTGAGTGTTAAACCAACTTTGTTTGCTAAATCTTTCTGAGTATACCTTTTTATCAATCTCCATTCTCTTATTCTTTGCCCTATTCTGTAGTATATAGAATCAGTGCAGACTTCTTTCTCTGTATTATCATACTCGTAAATAGATAAGCCGGTTGCTTGGGAAATTATGTCAACTGAAACCCCTTCTTTCACTAGATTTTTTGCTATTTCCAACCTTGCCTCTTCTTGATTAATTTTTTCGCTAATATGAACAAACCTGACTAATGAAGGTACTATTTTGCCTAACTTTTGATTCTCGTATATTTTCGTTAGATAGAGTATTTCCTCGTCTTCATAGCTGTCTTCCCTTACTATTACTGGTTCAGGTAATAAATCTACAACGTCAACTGATAATACTCTTGCTATTATATATAGTACTTCAATTGGAATAGGAATATACCCATCTTCATAGCTGTTTACTTCTTGGTATGTTAAACCTATTTGACTTGCTAATCCTATTTGAGTATGCCCTCGCATTAACCTACAATTTTCTATTCTTTGCCCTATTCCGTAACTAACATTGCTTGCAGAAACAAACATTTATCCTCCATTTAAGAAAAAAACTTTATTGCTATAATTTTTTTACGAGCTATCCATCTAAAACCATATCAATAGATAAACCTACCGCTTGCAAAATAGTATCAATAGAAATTCCCCCTTTTACTAGATCCTTTGCAACTTTAATCCTTTCTATCTCTCTCACTTTCTCCTCACAAATACGTATCCCTTCAAACAAAGATTTTATTAGTGCATGACGTAGTTCTTGGCTCTCAATTTCTTTGTATTCTTTAATCAAATTCGGTAGCTCATTTTCCACTTTACTACCTTCATCTTCCTCTGTTAGTAGATCTGTAATACTAATCGATAATGTTTCTGCTATCTCATATAATTTTCCCAGTGGAGTAGCTACGCGTCCTTGTTCATAGTTGCTTATTTCGTCACGTGTTGTACTCATTTTCTCCGCTAAATCCTTTTGAGTATACTCTCTCACTAGTCTCCATTCCTTTATCTTTTTGCCTATTTGGTAGTAGATAGAACCAACTTTTTCTTCAACACATTCATCAGCAGACAGACCAATTGTTTTTGCAACAATATCAACAGAAACTCCTGCTTTAACCAGACTCTTTGCAATTTTTATTTTTTCCGATTTTCTACTACTTTTCTCACTAACTTGGACAAATTTGGTTAGCAAACAAAACATCTTACGTAACTCCTGATCGTTAATCTTTTTATATTCTCTTACTAGATTTAATATTTCTTCTTCATCTTCAAGACAGCTTTTTGATACAGGAATAAGATCCGTAATACTGATTGATAGTGCCTCAGTTATAGCATACAACCTTTCAATTGGAACTCTACGATTCCCTTTCTCATATTGCAATATCACCCAGTATTTTACACCAATTTTCTCTGCTAAATCTTTCTGAGTGTACCCTCGCTCTAACCTCCAGCTTTTTAATTTTTCTCCCACTTTATAATCTAGACTTTTTTCCACAAAAAGAACCTTGCATATAATATTTTCTATTATAGCTCAAAGGCTCCAGATATAATAGCCAGACTCTGGAACCTTTAAATTAAAGTGCCCTACAAGTTTCTTTACTATTTTCACGTACTTTGTCTGCCCATGAAAACAATTTTTCACTTGGGCTATCAACCTCCTTCATAAGCTGCTTGCTATTCCATATGCCACACCTCATAAAACTTCCCTTTTCTACTGCTTCTTTAAGTTTTACTCCAGCAAAAAGACAATTTTTTCCTATTTCTTCTCCTCTTTGTTGTAGTTCAGCCCACATTTCCTTGTTTTCTATTCTGACTTGTACTTGATCATATTTTTTTACATCGTGGTACAATATAATATTTAGCTTACCAATGCTTGTAGGAAATTCTAACATGATAGAGCTGCCATCTGAAATATCGGTATAGTTTCTTATACCTCCCTTCTCACTTTTAACTTCAACTGCATCATTACCAAATTTTAAGATATTACTTCCTAACTTTCTGTTTGCTTCCAGTATTTTGGCTACCTCTACCTTACTATTCCCAGAAAATTCTATATACGATGTTGTATTATCTATCTCAACATCTATTAATTCTCCTTCTTGCACAGCATTTTCGCCAGCTTCCTCTAGCTCTTCTAGTTGCTTATCTATCTGTGGCTGAACTTCTGGCTGTAGCTCATTATAGATTTCACCTATCAGTTTATTCTGCAGTAGAGTATCATGAAACTCTGCACCACTTAGCATTAATTTACGTATTAGCTTTTTACGATCAGCCTTATCAAATTTATGAAAATGTGTGCCCAGTATCACATATTCCGCGAAGCTCCATTCTCCATCATTACATGCATTTAGCCTTGCTCCAGAAGCTAGTACTTTGTCTATAACTTTGTGCAATTCATTTACGTTTTTTGCCTCTACCACAGCACTCTTAAACCAGCTCAACTTTTCGCTTTCGCTTATACTTGGCTTTATTTTTTGCAAAGCTGAAGCAAATGGATTTAACCCTTCTGGATAATCTGCTTGATTACTCAAAGGTTTTGTGCCATAAATATAGTCAAATCCTTTCCCATAGTTGATTTGGTTTTCGCGAACTTCTCTACCAGGGAAAGGTACTACTTCTTTATCTCCAAGCTTTTTAGCATTATTAATTTTGCTCACAAAGGTAGGCTGCTGGCTAGTACGACCAATTCCTACAATAGCATTTAACATCTCACCTTTTGATAATCTATCAAGATCAACGTTTAACTCGTAAACACCCCCCTCTTTATCACTAAAAGGTACAATTATTTTATTATTCATATTAGCCTCCGCTATTAAATATACTTTCTAAGTGTATAGTTATTATACACTGTATTACTTATTATAAATTATAGTGAGTAGATTTGCAAATACTTTCTGCTATAACAATCCACTTTCTCTAAAACTAAAATAGCCCCCACTTGTAATGATAATATGATCAAATAATCTAACGCTTACAGTACTACATGCTGCTGCTAAGCTCTTTGTTACTTCTTGATCTTCTTCTGAAGGTTCTAAACTTCCCCCAGGGTGGTTGTGTGACATTATTACTAATGTTGCATTCTTTATTAATGCTTTTCTTATAATTTCCTTTATGTATACTGGTGCTTTTTCCATTTCACCAATATAGGATTCTTCTCCGATTAATTGGCGCCTTTTATTCAAGTACAGTATTTTTACACATTCCCTTTCTGAGTGTCCTATACTTACGTTTAAGTACTCTACTAGCCCTTGTAAGTCCATTATTGGCTCACTTTTGAGCTTTTCTCTCAGTACCCTTTCTAGTGTTTCCTTAACACACATAATCATTGCTACTGCAGAATCAGTTACTCCTTCTATAACTTTCAGGTCATCCATTTCTCGTCCTAAAATCCTTCCTACTCCCGTATAGCTATTCACCAAATTTTTAGCAATTTCTTGAGCTTGTGGCCTTTCATGCACTGCACTTAGAAATGTTTCCATTATTTCACGATCAAGTAGTGCTTTGCCTTTGCTTTCTAATATTCTGAATTCGATTTCTTCTTTACTTTTATTCATATAATTTACCTTTCACTAACAACAAACTTTTTTTATATATTTACTGCTGTTTTTTATCAGCATTGGCATAAAGCCATAGCTTTTCAGTGAAGTCAAATCAATTTCTCAATCTTTTTTACTTATTTTTTCATGAATAGGTAAAAATATTAATAATTGCTAATTTCTTTATTTTAAATCTGTTGAATTTCGTCTAAAGAGATGCCTACCGCTTGCAAAATAATATCAATAGAAATTCCTCCTTTTACTAAATCCTTTGCAACTTTGATTCTTTCCGCTTTCCTCACTTTTTCTTCACAAATCCGTATGCCTTCAAACAAAGATTTTATTAGTGCATTACGTAGTTCTTGGCTCTCAATTTCTTTGTATTCTTTAATCAAATCAGGTAGCTCATTTTCCACTCTACTACCTTCATCTTCCTCTATTAGTAGATCTGTAATACTAATCGATAATGTTTCTGCTATTGCATATAATTTTTCCAGTGGAATGGCCACACGTCCTTGCTCATAGTTGCTTATTTCATCACGTGTTGTATCCATTTTCTCAGCCAAATCCTTTTGAGTATACTCCCGTACTGCCCTCCACTCCTTTATCTTTTTTCCTATTTGGTAGTAGATAGAACCCGTTTTTTCTTCAACACATTCATCAGCAGACAGACCAATTGTTTTTGAAACAGTATCAACAGAAACTCCTGCTTTAACCAGACCTTTTGCAATTTTTATTCTCTCTGTTTTTTTACTACTTTTCTCACCAACTCGGGTAAATTTTGTTAGCAAGTAAAACACCTTGCGCAACTCTTGATCATTAATTATTTTATATTTTCTTACTAGATTTAATATTTCCTCTTCTTCGTTTTTAAGGCAAATTTTTTCACTTGATACAGGAACAAGATCTATGATGCCAACCGATAACACTTCTGCTATAGCATACAATTTCTCAATCGAAATTTTACGTATTCCTTTTTCATATTGTAGTACTACTTGATACGTTACGCCAATTTTTCCCGCTAAAT
Organism: Wolbachia endosymbiont (group A) of Philonthus cognatus; assembly: GCF_947251755.1. NCBI lineage: Bacteria > Pseudomonadati > Pseudomonadota > Alphaproteobacteria > Rickettsiales > Anaplasmataceae > Wolbachia > Wolbachia endosymbiont (group A) of Philonthus cognatus. The sequence continues at coordinate 450,760 of NZ_OX366388.1, read as the reverse complement.
CTTTTTGAGTGTAACCTCGCTTTAACCTCCAGCTCCTTACTTTTTGTGCTATTTGGTACCTTATGGAAACAGTAGTATGCTTTGCCATACAGAAATAGATATTATATAGGTTAATACTACCAAATAAAGATATACAAAATGTTTGCATTTTAGTTGAATATTTCTTCACAATTGTGTATAATTATTAATGCTTTCTAGGTTAATTTATCATGGCTTTTTCTAAATTTCTTGATGCACGCAACGATTATGCCTTCAAAAGAATATTTGGCACTGAGAAAAACAAAGATATTCTCATTCATTTCTTGAACGATATTTTAGGCTTTACTGGCTTAGCTGCTATTCACGATGTTGAATTCTTAGCTACCATTTTGGATCCTGAGATTGCCGCTAAAAAGCAAAGTATTGTCGATGTTCTTTGTAAAGACTCTCAAGGTTCAAGATACATTATAGAGATGCAGTTCACTAAGACCAAGGGCTTCGAAAAACGTGCTCAATATTATGCTGCCAAAGCCTACTCAAGTCAAGCTGATCAAGGTGATGATTATCATAACCTCAAAGAAATTATCTTTATTGCTGTTGCTGATTGTATTATTTTTCCAGATAAGGCTGAGTACAAATCTAATCATGTCATTTTAGATCAAAATAGCTTTGAACATGACTTAAAGGATTTTTACTTCGTATTCATAGAACTACCAAAATTTACAAAGACAAAAGAAGACCAACTAGAAAATATAGTAGAAAAATGGTGTTACTTTTTTCGCTATGCAGGAGAAACAAGGGAAGAGGATCTAGATAAGATAGTTGGTAGTGACGTAATAATAAAACGAGCTTATGAAGAGATGAATAAGTTTAATTGGTCAGAAGAAGAGTTACTAGCATATGAACAAATGAAAAAACGCATAATGGATGAGATTGCTGCTTTTGCTCAAAAATTTGATGAGGGTCTTAGAGTTGGTCAAGAAAAAGGTAGACAAGAAGGTAGGCAAGAAGAAAAAATCGAAGTTGCAAAAAACTCACTCAAGGCCGGTGTCTCTATTGATGTTATAGCTCAAATTACCGGTCTCTCTCATTCTGAAATTTCACAACTCAAAGAAAAAACATAATATTCCTACTTATCCACTTCAACATTGATGAAAATCTTTCCTAAGTTAGACATACCCCTTAATTAAGAGTCTAATGAACTATCTAAAACGTAACCGTTCACGCAATGGCGTCAACTTAAGAGCCTTCATTAGCAGACTCTCCTAAAGACATGATGGCGTTTAGGCTTATCAACTTTGTCCATTCACGGTATAAGAAAGTAGTTTACAAAAATTGCATAATTAGTATAAAAAACAATAAACTAGATAGATGAGGGGTTGATGATAGAGGTGCTACAAGAAAAGATTGTGGTATTGGAGTCAGAAGTTGGTACTCTGAAAGCAGAGAATGATAAGTTAAGGACAAAAATAATTGAGCTAGAGGATAAGCTGGGTTTAAATTCAAAAAATTCATCGCTGCCACCATCGCAAGATGTATATCGCAAAAAGACAAAAAAGAAGAGCGATAAAAAACCAGGCGGGCAGCCAGGACATGAAGCGCACAAGCGGGAATTGATGGTAGCAGATGAGGTGGTAAAATGTTCAATTGATACAATTTGCATGTGTGGAAGCCAAGTTATTTTAGAAGAAGAAACTGTGCATCAAAAGGTTGAATTGCCAAAAATTAAACCGATAGTGACTGAATATAGGCTACAAAAAGGCTACTGTAAGGCGTGTAAGAAAAGGATCTCAGCTAGTCTGCCTGAAGGTGTGACAAGGGATCTTTTAGGAGCTAATGCAAAAGCAGTAATTAGCAGTTTTAGTGGATTTTTTATCAATTCAAAAAGGGAAGTACAGCAAATTTTGAGCAGCATATTTAATCTGAATATAAGCCTAGGTTTGGTATCAAAGACCGAGGGTAGAGTATCAGAAAAATGTATATCTGAATACGAAAAAATAAGAGAAGAGCTACGGAAAAGCAAGTATTTACATATAGATGAAACAAGCCATAGGAACCAGGGAAAGAAAGGTTGGAGTTGGGTAGTAACGAATAAAACAGCAACACTTATGAAGTTAGTTGGATCTCGCGGAAAGAAGATATTAAAAGGGCTATTGCCAGAGTATGATGGAATAGTTATAAGCGATAGGTATGCTGCGTATAATTACTTTAATCGTGAAAACAGACAGATATGCTGGGCCCATTTAGCAAGGGACTTTGAAAGGTTTTTTTACAGTAAAAATGTTGAAGTGAGCAGAATTGGCGCAGCATTAAAATCGCTGAGCAACAGGGTATTTGTGGTAGATAGAGCACGTAAACAAAACCTGATAGACAATTTAAGATTTTTCCGGTTAATGAGGAAGATTCGAAAAAGGGTGAAACATTTTTTGCGAGAGATAACAAGGGTTGCAAAAGGAACTCAGGCCTCGAGAATGGCTGCCAATATACTACGTTCTGAAGATATGATGTGGAGATTCGTGCGCAATCCTGATCTGATCGAGACAACCAATAACCTTGCAGAACGTCAGGCTAGACGGTACGTCATTTATCGTAAAAATAGTTTTTTCACTTGGTCAGAACGTGGAGAAAAGTTCATTGAAAGAATGCTTTCGATATTTTTGACTGCACGTTTGAATGATCAGAATCCTGTCCAGAAACTACAGAATTTAGTCGCTATTCCTGCCTAATTGGGAATATTCCGTGAACGGTTACAGATGTGCTTAATATCGAAAACACTTTCCATAATATTTGACCATATTATCCATACTTTAAAAAACAAGTTACAACTCCTGGAAGAGAATCAATACTTTCGTCTCCCTAACATTGGTCATTTTTATCCAGTAAACCACTTATTGCACGCAATCCCCTCACTGGTGAAACTTTTACGATTCCACAAAACAAAAAAATACGTTTTAAATCCTATCTAACTTGACGTAGCTAAGCACCGCACACTCATTCCCCAGAACCACAACATCTTCTTTTGGCTCGATTAATTCTACGTTTTCTACACCATCTACAAATAGATTCGCTATTATCCATGATCTTGTAACATTCCATCCCAGTCTTCTATTTGCTTCAAACTTCTTAATGAACTGCTTCTTGATTTCTTCCTCTGATATTATAGGACTTATGCTCATTCTACTGTGGATATCTATTTCCATAATATTGCAGCCAATTACTGTTACTGTATCGGTTAAAACCCTTATATCATCTCTAGTAACCTGCTTTTTTACAATTTCCAGTAGCTCTTCTAATGCTATGCCAGTTTGTGTTGATAAAATTGAAATTTGTACTTTTCCTGGTATAGGTGATTCTACTAGTGCATCTTTTACTCTACTATCTGCTGACAGTGCATGATATTTATAATATTCCTTACTTCCTCCTGTTGACCAACCTGCTATTTTTGCTTTTACCCTCTTTCTAAATCGTTCGTCCTCTTCTTCTTTTTCTCTCTCTACTCCATAAAATTCAGCTAAATTATCAAGATCTTCTCCTTTCGCAAATTTTAGTAAATTGCTCTTTACTGCTTCATTTATTCTTTCTCTAAGCAAAAGTTCTCTCCATGCTGCTACCTCCAGAATCTTTATTGCTGGATCCGACTCTACTAATCCTGAAAAGGTTTCATCTCTACACACTAACTCCTCCTTCATTCTGGAAAAGATTTCCTCATAGCTTAGTTTTTCAATAATATTAGATGTCTGCATTTCTAAACAACTATTCCACTAATACCTATGAATTTGCCTTCTGAAAGATACATACCTTCAAGTACAAGAGTCATTTTTCCTTCTTTAGCTTCAGCAATCTTTACTTTTTCTAACTTAAATCTCTTCTCAAATTTCCCCAGTGCTTCTGCTGTTGCTGCATAGATTTCTAAAGTTAAATCCCTATTTATTGGCTTATCCACCAATTCAAATAATCTTGAGCCATAATCTCTCCTCATGATTCTACTGTTTACTGGAGTGGTCAGTATATCAATTATCGATTGCTTTAAGTGCTCTATTCCTTCTAACGCTTTTCCTGTTTTAGCATCCATACCCTTCATTTCTATTTTGCAAAAACGCTTTCACTGCCTTTTATTACTTTAAATCCACAAGAGACAAGATCACCAACTCTTCCTATACCAAACCCATTGGCAAATACTGTTTTAGATCCTTCTATTAATATTTTTCCTTCACTAAAACTATCTCTTTGCCTGCAAATTTGCTTACCATTTACAAAAACATTGTTACTGCCGCTAATGCAGAAATGTGGTATAGCTTCTCCACAGTAGTCTCCTAACCTCACTATTCCTTTGTTCAATTTAAGTCGATCCTTTCTGCTTTCAGTTTTATTCCACTTTTTGTCATTTCTATACTCGATCCTCCAGCCTTCAGTGTTATTTTGTCCACTACTTCAATCTCTAAATGATGCTTCTCTTTATCATATAACAGTCTTGTTCCATCCTGAAACTTCACACTATTTATTTCTTTTTTATTCTCGAGTGTAGGGTACTTTTCCTGGTATATTCCTGCTAACACTACTCCTAACGATAATTCACCAAGAGGAGAAAATACCACAACTTGTTCATTGATATCTGGCGGAGACCAATCTCTATCTTTTCCTGCTTTGCTCGTTATCCATGGTAAATAATCTGTTAAAAATTCTCCTATTTTTACTCTTACTTTTGCTTTTTCATAATCTACTTCTTTCACCAATCCAATACGGATAATATTCGCTAATTTTCTATTTAGCTCTGAAATTGCAAAACTATGTTCTAACATGCACTTCACCTATCTCAATAACATGTGGCATTATGCCAGTTGACCATACTGATTTACCCACATGCACTTCATGAGTCCACTCCACTAACCACACTAAATATGCATCGAGCTCTGGCCTAAAATCATCTCCTCCTCCTGATATAAATTCTCCTGGTGAAACATTTTTCACGTTCCAAGTATTTTTATTTACTACTTTCGCAACCTCAGCAGCTAATGTTCTGACAATAAGAGAAGCATTTTCGATTGTGCTATCAATCACAATTCGTGCTTCAAATTTTGCTCTTAGCGCCAGCTCCTCTGTTCCTGGATCTTTTCCTTGCTCTAGACTTGATAATTCTATAAACACCGCTGGCGCTAATAATTCTTTTCTTATCGATGGATAAATTTCACAAGTTTGAATTGCTGATATTTCTTTCTTTAATGTAGTACAAATTGCATTATGCAAATCCTTCCAATTCATCATACTCTGCAGCTCAATTCACGTTTAAAAAATTTTGTAAAGACTTTCTCAACTTCATAATTAACAAGATTCCCTATTATTCTTGAAGCCTCAGGTTCGAGTGGCAACTTAACTTCCTTTATTGGTAATGCTGCTCTTCCTTCACGTTTAAAAATACCGCTATTTCCTTTTGGCATAACTGCTGCAAATCCTCCTATAAACTCATGCTTTCCTACTTTCGATCCTCTTCTTGTTTTTTGTATTTTGCCAATTGTCGATGCTCTAATGTCATAGAGATTTGCTCTAATTGACACTTCTAATCTGCTAGTTTTCGCCTTAAAAATTCTTAATCTCTTTCTTATCAAACTTAATTTTATCTGCTTTTCCTCACTGATTTCCTTAGCTGCTTGCGCTTTTAACCATAGTGCCGTTTTGTTTAACGCTTTTATAGTTGCCAGTTTTATTTTCTGCTCTTTTCTTTCAATAGTGGAGATTATTTCATTAATATTGTTACTAATTTTAATATCAAACACTTTCTATTGCTTCAATTTTCCATATTTCACTCGAAGAATCTTTTAACAGTGGTTCAAAAATCTTGTAGAACCTTTTTTCAATCTTGATATAATCGCCTATGCTAAAGGAAGTAACGTCCTGATCACGTATTTCTACAGAAGCAATTTGCTGAGTTAATGCTCCATCTGCACCTAGAGAGTACGTAGTCTCAGGACGTTTTATTAGCACTTTTATTCTACGAATACCCTCCTTATTTCGATTACAATATATGGCTTCCACTCCTAGATGCTTAAAACAATCCTCCAATAATCGCTTAATATTCTCTTGCATATTTCTTTTTGATATACTAACCTTTACATGCTAAGAAAGCGCATACCGGTAGAGTCGTTCTGTGCCTCACCAACTTGTAATTACTCTACCAGTATGTTATGCTATAGCGACTTTTACTAATACGCCAGGTCTATGGCACATTGGCAATGGATTTGACTGCGTATGTAAATCTGTTCCTCTATCAAATCTTCTTGGCTCTTGTTTTGCATAAAGTGGTTGTCCTAGTGTGTTTACCGTTTCATTAAAATCTGCTGGTGCAAAATATGTCGTAAATGTGCTTGCTGTTCCTACTGGAAAACAGTGCCCTGTATCTTTCTCAATAAATCTTCTCACGGTTCCTTCAGGGTCAGTTGCTTGCCCTCTATATTCCTCAAATGTTATACCACAAAACGTAAATCCTGACCTCATATCATTTCGAAGCGCTGCTCCTTCTTGCCATCTCTCGTATGCTTCTTTCACTTTAGTATGTGAAGTTAGTGCATCAAAAAACTCAGGGCTTACCAAGGCATGAACTCCTGTCATATATTCACCACTTAGATTATCTTCTATATGCCGGAGTACTTCCAGACACTTACGCTTTACATCAGTTGTTGCTGTTCCTAGTGCAAAATTTACTACTTTTGGTGTTATTTCAAATTCGTTGTACAGATTTAATAATTCACTGCCATCTGCGTCTAGAATAATCCCTTTCAGCGCTCCCATTCGCAAATGCTCTAATGTTATTGCATGTTTGTTTCTCATCAATTGCAAATGATCGGTTATTACATCTGCCAGCGCTTTCAGTTCACTCTCTGATCCAAATGCCCTTATTCCTTGCACTTCTTCTGGCAGGACTACATCATCATGTGGAATATGTGGAACCGTAAATGTTCTTACCTTTCTTTTGCCACGTTTTCCTATTGTTGCTGGTGCTCCTGGAACTTGTGTTGGCAGTAAACTCAATACTCCATTATGTTCTTCTATGGTGATATGTCTAAATCTTACTGACCTACTTGGAAACAAATTTAGATTTTCAACTCGTCCATAATTTATCGGCAATATATTCATCGCATTTGTTAGTGCCGTCATGCTAAATGCTGTATTTGTAAATGGATTTTGCATTTTTTCTTTTCCCCCTTTTGTATTTTTAATAGTTTTTTTAAGCTCCCTTGCGGATAATGATTCCTCGTGCTTCAAGTTGCTTTATTGCTTCAGCTTTCTGTTCTTCAGTGATATTTGCTGGCCACACCACTGCATGATCTGCTAGTATTGCACCACGAGTAATAATTACTGCTTTGGCATTTTCTGTCGCATTTACATCGCTTGCTATTACACCTATCGCTGTTTGTGTGCCATCTGTTCCAGTGGGACTCAGTACTCTAATAAAACCATCTTCCGTCTTTTTGGCAACTACTCCACCAAGCTTAAGATTTTGACCTTTAGCTACTGTTATTTGGTCTCTTGAATATAGATTGGACACTTCATATTTCAGAAGATCGCCTAAATTATTTCCTTCAGTTATACTTATCATGTCTTTTTCTCTCCTTTTTTTATTTTTTTACCGCCGTGTTTATAACTGCTATACACCGCGGTTATTACCTTATAACTAGCCATTATGGCGCATTTTAGACACTTATTTACCGCAGAGCACTATATATGGCAGTTATAAAATTTAAATGCACCGACTTTTCGCTACCTGTATCATCAACTCTTCTCCTGAATTCTGTGGTATTGCACTCAGTATCTCTGTCTTCTTCGTTCGCTCTGCTAGCAGTTCCATTAAAACTTCCCTGGCTTGCTCAACACTTACGCTTTGCTCAATAAATTCTCCTATCTTTTCTGGCGTCTTTGATATATTACATAATCTTATTATCTCTAAAATTTCTCTACGATAGTTCTCCTCAGTTAACTCATTAGTTGTCATACTAACACTCCTACTTTTATGATTATTGATAAATTCAAAAAATGTTGTAACTCCATCTGCAACACCTATTTCTACTGCTTTCTCCCCAAAATATAGCCCTGCCTCTGTTGATCGAATCTTTTCAATTGAAAGACCTCTGTTCCTTGCTATTAGCTGCACAAACATTTCATATAGTCGGTCTACTTCTTTTTGTAAGCTTCCCAGACTTTCAGACGTTATTGGCTCATGCGGATTTAAATCGTTTTTTCTACTTCCTGCAAATACTGTGGTATATTTTATTCCACATTTTTCATCAAATCCACTTTGATCTATATGACTTGCTATTACTCCTATACTTCCTACTCCTGAAGTTCTACTCACAAGTACCTTTTCAGCGCTAGAGGCTATAGCGTACGCAGCAGAATATGCATCATCATTTGCTATTGCAATAATTCTCTTTTTTGTTCTTGATTCATAAATAAAATCAGCCAAGTCGAAAATACCGTTTACTTCTCCTCCTGGGCTATCTATTTCCAGTATAATTGTCTCTATACTACTATCTGCTAATCCTTGTGTAATTTGTTCTTCTATTTGCTCATATGATGTCATCCCGAGCATTTCATCAAACGCACCTGGTTTTTTGGTCAAAATTCCATGTATTGGTATTATTGCTGTTCTTGCTATATTTTGATTTATTGCATGTTTTATATTTTTAAATATAGTCTGTTTTCCGTTATATAGCGACAACAAGTCAAAGCTTTTTTGCTCTATCATCATCGGTTTGCACATCCAGTTGGTTTGTAAAATTTTCATAATGTAAATGAGATTTATTTTGTTTGTGTTCTGACATCAGAATCAAAGAGAAGGTTGAAAGAATCAGCACGCTTTTGATCTTCTGCTATTTCTTGATCTATTTCTTCTACATCGTAACCCATTTCTGATACTACTTCTGAGCGACTCTTAAATCCATTTCTTACTGCCATTTGCTGTGCTTGCTGGTCTTTCAGTGGATCCACCCAATCAAATCCCTGTGGTATCCATTTTACTTCTTCTTTCGCTGCTTTTACTACTTTTTCATCTATACTCAGTTCTCCACAAAACACTGCTAATTCTAGCCATCTATTCCAAATAGGTCTACAAAACTGGAACACTATCACGTTATGCTGTAACATTGCGCACCTTCTGCGAAACTCTATCAACCCTGCCCGAATGGATGAATAATTAACGCTTGTTAAATCTCCTGTTAGCTGCTCATATGTTATTCCTGTACCTATTGCTATTGCCCTCAGTTGCTGTCTCATAAACGCTTCATAACTTCCTCCAACATCTGATCAACTATGTTTTTTTAAATTTTTTGAATTTAGTTTTATTACAACTCTTGTTTATAACTTTGTATTTTTATTCAATTAAAAAATGTATTTTTGGTAACAAAAACCCTAGTTTACTACAGAAAGAAATTTATATCAAACAACTACCACTGCTTAGACCGTATGGTTGATGAATATGTGCTTTAAATTTGTGTGGGCGCACATATTCATCAACCTATTTTCTATGCAGATTTTAAAAATTTACGTTGACTGCTTCTTTAAGTCTTGCATTAGCAATCACTATAATTTTACGCATTAGAGCTGTTATAGCTACCATCTTTTTTTTACCTCTACCAATGAGATCAGAATAAAAAGCACCAAGTACAGATTTAGACTTTGCAGCAGCCATAGCAGCAGTAAAAAGCTTTGCACGAACATTGCTTCTACCACCTGTTATCCTTCGGTAACCAATAGTTTTACCGCTTTCTTTTGGATGCGGGGCAACTCCAGCAAGACTTGCAACTTCTTTTTTGTTTAAGTAGCCAAGTTCTGGCATCAGGCATACAAAATCTTGAGATAACTTGATACCTATTCCCGGTACTGTTCTAAGTATTTTTTGGCGCTTTTGTAACTCTAGATTTTCATCAATGATTTTTTGTATTGCATTATTGATCTCATTTATCTGACCGTTAAAAAAGTCAATGGTTTTTTGGCAACTTTCTTTTATATGCTCGTTTTCAGGTGCTTTCAGTCTACATTTCTCTTGAACTCTCATTTGTGTAATGTCATCACGTCGTTGACAAAGTGCAACTAAGGCTGTTTGTTCTTTTGACATAGGCACAAATAGAGATAGAGTACTATAGCGTTCACATCCATATTGAGCAAGAGCTCTTGCATCTGATTGATCAGACTTTGCTAAAGTTCCATGAGATATGACAAAGCTTTTTACTTTGCGAGTATTAGCTCGATGTACAGCAACATTCTTATCAACAAGAAAATGTGCTAAGCCAAGCTCATATTTTCCAGTGTTTTCCAAAGTTACTAGAGAATTAGGTAGGATATCTGAAAATTTTTGAAACAACTGTTGCCAACCAGTAGCATCATTGTCAAACTTGATAGTGCTCTTTTGGTTGTGAGTTGCGGCAACATTTTTAAATTTTCCGATATCAATTCCAATGAAATTTTGATAAGATGTAATCATAATAAATAACCTCGATAGTTTAATTAATTTAAGATTGTAAACGGGTGCATACATATGTCCCATGCAACTATTCAAACGTATCGAGAGATGGGGCTAGTGTACCTTGATCTGAACGGTTGTAATACCAATGGCTCTTCGGTCGCACATGCCCGTGATAGCCCTATTCCTATAGTGAGTAGGGTTATCTTTCCCTCTTATCTCTTTTATATCACATTTTTAACTTACAATGGCTCTGAAAATTTTATGTCCTCTCCTGGGTCTAAAAGCTGCATTGTTCCAGGTTCCAGGCCAGATAGTGCTACTCCTTGCTCACTTGCTTCACCTTCTCCCATGATATTTGCTTCTGGATCAAGTCTCGTAATAAATCCCGCAAACATTGCTGCAGTCTTTTTTCGTACTAATTCTGCATCATCATATTGATCAAGTTCATAGAGCTTTAGCAGTATACTCGAAAGCCATGGCTCTCCTCTAATTTGCCCAGGTCTTAGTGGTCTATAAATATGTAAAACATCATTTGCTGGTACTCTTACTGATTCTCCAAATGAGCCTTCGCCTGGATGTTCTCTAAATAAGTAATATGCTTCTCTTTGCCCAAGCTTGTTAAACTCAATCCCGTTTCTTATTACATTACCATTTGCTAAAGTTTGATTTGTTTTATTGTCTAAATGTTCAGACTCAAGTACTTGCAGTTGTAGTGGTACAGAAAATCTATCTTCCAGCTTTCTCGTTCTTAAACGTACAAAACATTCTCCTCCCTCTATCATACTTCTGCATACTAGAGCTTGTAATCCATAAAAATCACTTACTCCACTACTGTCTGCTTCATCTGTCCATCTTAGCCATAATTCTTGCACCTTCTTTCGAAATTCTCCATCTCTTGCTTTTGATTGTGGTTTTATTCCTGTTCCAATAGAGTTACTTACTATCGTATCAATTATATTTGCAGCGTAAGGATTTTTTCTCACCATATCACGTGATCTACTACGTAAAGTTTCAAGGCTTTGAGACAGCAAATTGTTTATACTTCCTAACTCTGGTTGAAAGTGAAAAAATCTTCTTCCTGAGCCTGCTGCATCCCAGGCTGAACTTTTGATTTTTGGCTTGTTGAATAATTGTTTGAAGGTTTTTAGTAGCATTTATAAAATTCCTTTACTCGTTGAAAAAATAATTTTCCTCTTTGGCTCCACTCCAGCAATCTTTAGCTCAGCTTTAATTCGTTGTCTTAAGTTTAGTAAATCATTTATATCTACTTCTGCATATCTTACCACATGATCACCATATGCAATTGATACTACTCGCTCTCCGTTTTGCAGCTTCTTTATCGCTTCTTCGACTTGAATTAAATAATCTTCGTTATACATTTATTACTTGCTGATCCATTTGCTTTTGACTATTTTCTTTGATTTTTTACTTTCCGGTTTTTCACTTAAACTATTCCATTTACTCTCTGGCCATCTGTCTATTCCCAGTGCTATCGATGCTGCTCTTGCATAAATTCGGCAATCTAGTACTTCATTTCTTTCTCTTACCTTTTGCCACTCTTGTTTGGTATATCCTTTTACTACTTTGCTGACTAATTGCTCTGCCGTTAGTTGCTTAAAATACTCAGGTGCATACTCGGGAAAATGACAATACCCTGGCGGTGTTTCTTCACCTTCTTTTAAAATATTAAGTAATTGAAAAAGCTCTGACTTTAATATCGATACTCCGACTGGCCAGAGCTTTATTCCTCTTTTCAGCTTTTGCCCTCCAACTGTTATATCTACTCTACTTGGGCTGCTCAGCGGCACTAGTGCTTTATTTACACCTTTCACTGCCATTACTCTTCCAGACCCTTGATGACTTCTCACCCAGTTGTAAACTTCCTGCGTTGCATACCCTGCATCAACCGCCATCATACTTATCATATATTCAAGCCCATTTTCACCAATAAAATGATGATTGAGGAGCTCCGAAAGCTTTTTCCATACTTCTCTACTTCCTGTATCTCCTTCAAATACTCGGTAGTCTATTGACCAACTTTCACGACTTTTTCCCCATGCTACAACTTCCACCTCTAGACGATCTTTTTGGACATCTACTCCTGCAGTAAGTACCACTTCTCTCCTTGGTACTGTGCCAATCTGAAAAAATTCTCTCCTGTTAAATAATTGCTTCCAATCAGGTACTTCTCCTTTATCTACCCAGGTTTCTCCAAGCGTTGTGTTGATCCAAACTTTCAGTAATTGTTCACTTTCCTTTGCATGCAGAAAATCCTCTACTGCTTGTTGCCAACTATACCACCCAACTGGGCTATAAAGACTTGAAAGGTGAAATCCTATTACTTTGCTATTGTGTACTTGATTTGTAGCTCTCCATTCTCCACGTTCAAGCATCTCTGTCTTTTGATGATTTTCTATCTTTTCACCACATTCTATACATATATAGTGTGCTGTACTTGGATTTTTATCTTCCCATTTTATTTGTGACCATTTTAGAACTTGATAGTAATTACAATACGGACAGGGAACAAAAAAATATCTCTTATCTGTTGCTTCAAATTCTTTCTCAATTCTGCTTATTCCATGAATCGTTGGTGTCGATACTAAAAAAATCTTTCGCCTTGCAAATGTATTAGTTCGAGCAATACTGAGCAGTACTGGATCTCCTTCTCCTCCTGAATCTCCTGGGTAGGCATCTATTTCATCAAGAAAGAGATATTTTACTGGCATAGATCTCAGTCCTACACTACTATTCGCTCCAGTTATTACTACTATTCCACCTGGAAACTCCTTACTTTGTACAGTATTCCCTGAATCTCTTGACCTTGGGTCTTTTACTTTACTTTTTAAACATGGTGTACTCTCTATTAACGGTGCAAATCTTCCCTTCGACCAACGTTTTCCCATTTCAACTGTTGGCTGTACTACCAGCATTGGACCTGGTGTTTGATCGATGATATAGCCAATCCAATTGTTGCCAGCTTCTGTTCCCCCAATCTGCGCTCCTTTCATGAATACTACTTTTTCTGCAGGTGAAGATGGTGATAGTGAATCCATTATTTCTTTTAAATAAGGAGTTCTTTCTGTTCTCCATTTACCTGGCTCTGATGCTGCAGTTGGCGCTAAAACTCGATACTCATTCGCCCACTCTGATACTTTAAGCTGGGGATCTGGCCTTAAACCTTCAGAAAAAGATGTAGCGTATATCATTGTCTGCATCTACTCATAACTGGTTCTATCTCGACATCATTAACAATAGAACTACACTCATCCAATTCCATAAACATCTTTTTCTGAAATTCCTTTTCTATATATCTTTTGCTCATCTCACTTATCATTATTGCTATAACAAGCGCAAATACCCCTGTTATTGTTGCAAAAATGATTGCACTGCTTATTGTTGTTGTTATCAACCCTATATATACTGCTACTGCTATTGCGCTGACTGTAGTATAGATGCAGATAATATTATTATGTTTTTTCGTCCTTTTATCTGCTATTTCTCTCTGTGCTATATATTTATTATGAAGGGTTGGAAAATTAACAACGGTATCTCTGCAGAGCAAAGACCCATTTTTTTCAGTAAACAAAACTTTAAGTAACTCTAAATTGTTTGATTTAATTGCTAAATGTAAAACAGGTGTATAATTTGCTCCTTTTTTCAGCAATAACTTTACTACATGTAAATGCCCTTTTTCCGCAGCAAGGTAAACCGGTGATAAACCTTTATTATTTACAATATCAATATCGATTTCTTCTCTTAAAATTGCATCTACAATCTCAATTTCTCCTCTTTGTGCAGCTAAATGGAGTAGACTATTCTTTTCAGAACCGTATTTATTACTCATCAAAGCCTTCTTTATCTCAGGTTTAGCGTAATCAAATGGTGTTTTACCGCTATCGTCTTTTACCAGAGGGTCTATATCTTCTCGCGTTAGTAAAACTTCTATTGTTTTTAGTCTTTCAGCATAATGTAGTGGTGTTTTATTTTCGTAGTCTTGCAAATTTACTTGAGCATTAGGCTCCTTTATTAAGGATTTGAGGATATCAAGACATAAGTCTCTTTCATCGTAATTAGCATTACTTACAGCTATATGCACAGGTGACAATTTCATTGAGTTTTGTCCCATGCGTGCACTATTCACATCTGCTCCAAGCTTCAGCAGTAACTTTACTATCTCCAACTTTTTATTATTAACTGCATAGTGCATTGGTGTCTGATTTCGTGCATCAAAGACATCTATTTCAGCTTTTCCTTCTCTTATCAAAATCTTTACAACTTCTGCATGTCCTATGCCTGCTGCTAGATGTAATGGAGTATGGTGCAAAGCATTTCGTACATTAACGTCAATACCTTTTCTGATCAAATATCTCACTGCATTAATTTCACCTATCATTGCAGCTAAATGAAGTAAGCTATCTTGTTCTGACCCGTACTTGTTATTAATTAGTGCTTGTAATATTTCTGCTTTTTTCCCTTCTTTGGCGTAATCAAGAGATGTTTTACCTTCATTATCTTCCACAAAAGGATTAATGTTCTTCTTCGTGAGTAACAAATCTACCATGCTTAATTCATCAAACTCTATAGCGCAATGCAGTGGAGTTTTTCCGTTTAACCCTCTGACATTAACATCTAATCCAGGTTGATTGATTAAACACTTTATTAACTCTAAACTTAAGTTATCAGCCATTTTGTATTCAAAATCTTTTTATATTTTAAATTTAGCGTTAGATAATTCTTCAAGTGAGTTTGTAATCTCTTCAGTTAGCGTCTCGTGAATTTTTTCAGTGTCACTCAGTGATGCAAGCAGTGCTGAAACTCTATTTGGAACATTAAGCAAATTATTACGTACAACTCTTGCTACGTTAAATGCCTCACTTTTTACTTCCTCTACTGCTACAAGTTCTCCTATTTCAGCTTTTGCCTTTGCTTCTAGCAACCTTCCTCGCTCCATTTCATTTTTTATTCGCGTTTTTAGCAACATTGTAGAAAGGTTATTTGTATTTTCGTTTTCTGGATTTTTCCTCCTAAGTGGCTGACTTGGATCTCTTATTGCTGCCACCGCTTCATTTGCTTGTTCTCTATTGATCAAACCATCCTCCAACTCAACTATTCCTTTTTTTACTAAATAACAGACATATTGCTTTGATACTCCTATCTCTCTTGCCCATTCTGTTTGTGTGATTTTCACTTTTTTTTCTCCTCTCTCTTGTTTCTACGAATTTTCTTCTTGAATCTCTGAAAAGGTTTTGCCAGTATCAGCAATTTCCTACCTGTTTATACTTGCCGGCGTCTTAGAGCCTGTTCATAATCTTTTCAGGAGTAAAGCAGTAAAGGCTAGAACAACCATTTGCAGGCTAGTATTGAGTTTCCGCTCGCAATTTTTCCACAATCGCCTACATTTTTCCAACCAAGCAAAAGATCTCTCAACAACCCATCTTTTCGGCAATACAGCAAAGGTGTGTAATTCGCTGCGCTTTATCACTTCAACAGTTGCTCCAATAATATCTTTTATTTGAGTTGCAAATTTTTCTCCCGTATAACCCGCATCAACCAGTATATTTTGGACTTCAGAGAGGTTTTCTCTTGCATTTTCGATCATTTTTACAGCACTGCTACGGTCAGTTATTTCTGCTGTTGTGATATAAATTGCGTGTGGTAAACCTTCAGTATCAACTGCAATATGGCGTTTTATTCCTGAAATCTTTTTACCAGCGTCGTAGCCCTTATTTTGAGCAGTATCTGCATTTTTTACGCTCTGAGCATCAATTATACAGAAACTGGTTTTCTCTTTCTGACCATTGTTTTGTCGGACCACGCCAACTAATTTTTTTTAACACACATTCCAAAGTACTTTTTTTGTCTTCGCTTGGTTTTTCACTCCATTTTTTAAAGTAGTCGTAACAACTTCTCCATCTTGGGAATTCTTGTGGCAACATTCTCCACTGGCAGCCACTTTTTAAGACATACAATACTGCACAGAATACTTCATATAAATCAAGCTTTCTTGGCTTTGTCTTTCTTCTGCAGGACTCTAGATCTGGTAGAATAATCTTGAATTTTTCTCGACTTATGTCGCTTGGGTATAAACTTCTCATATATCCTAATCTATATTCACTATCTCTTAATTTATCCTTTTCTTGAGATCATGTACAGGTTCTTAGAGATATTTTACTAATATAGAGCGAAGTACTCCGGTTTATAGCTGCTTTCTTTTTACATAGTGAAATTTGGCCATTTTCAACTAATACTATAAATTGCATCTTTGTAGTTATGAGATTCAACCACTACTTGCTCTAGCGTTAAACTGCTGCATTTGGCATCTTTACTATGGTTTTCTTCAAGCGCTTTTGTCCTTGCTTCCTTTATTTCCTCAATGAACTTTCCATTAACTTTTTCTGGTTCAATTCTTTCCTCACAATATACAAGATTTGTGCAATTTGTTTTTCTGTAGTAATGTACTCCAAGGAATATCACTGATAGTGCAAGTATACTCGAGCCTATAAGTAGTGATAACCCTACGTTATTAATCAAAGCGTTCTGGTAAAACTTCTGTACACTATTAATACCACCTTCTACATACAGTAATAAAGGCAATACTATATTTGCAGCAACCAAACTGCTTAATAATGCTGTAAATAATGGCCTATCTTTGATTACTGATTCTACTTTATTTCTTCTACTAATGACTTTGTCGTCAATATTAATGAAGTTGTTCTTACCCTCCCAAGCGTTAAGTGTAAAATGCGAATGAGTACCATTGCCGTATTCCAGTTTGACTGATTTTATTACTTTATCTTTTGATTGATACTCTCGCACCTGATTCAAAGTTTCATTCGCATTCTTTCTCCCTATTTGACACTCTTCAGTATCTCTAAATTGCTTTATTCCACAAAATATCGGACTAATTGCAACCAATAATGCAACAGCTAGAATTGGTATAGTTACATAGATGACACTGTTTGCAAAAAATGCAATAAATTGTGCTTTATCCTGTAAATATACCAAAGCTGCAGAAACGCTAAGTGCAACAGCAGCTATACCGAAAATTATAAATTCCTTCTGCTGCACTGCATATTTTACTCTTGGCAAAATTCTATTTGTTTTCTTTTCTTTTTTAATTAACGGGGTTTCTTCATTATCACTTTTTTCTGATGAGCTAGTTGAAAGTGTAACTGGACTATCATGATTTAATGACATATTCTCCCATCCTTGATTGCCACAAGACTCACTCATTTCTGTTACTTGAGAATTTGATCTTGTCATCTCTGCACTTCTATTGTCTATTCCACTATCACTTCCTTCCAAACTCTTTTTTAAAAATTTTGTATTCAGATCTACAGGTTCACCAATTATATCTTCTGATCCTTTCTTAATTGATGTTTCTTCAGAATTTGACTTTTCCATCTCCGGACTTTGATCGTTTATTTCACCATCTAAACCTCTTTTCGAGAATTTTTTATTTTTGTCTATAGTTGCATACATAGGTTCTCCTATAGCTTCTTGCTCATCACATTTTTCTCCATTTAATTGGAAAGAAGAATGTGGTAGCTTTGGTGGTGCAATATCCTGAATAATACTCAACCGATGATTTTCTGCTGTTCTAGGTGAAGGTGGAGCTACATTTCTAATATTGTCCTTCTCCAACATTCCATTCCTAGGTAACGGCTTTGGTTTATCTTCTAAGAAACTCTTTCTGCTAGTAGCTCTTTTTTAATCAAGACATAACCAAATTCACTAGCTTTTTTGCTTAGAGTCTTCACTATTTTTTCCTTATATAACTTTTCATAGTAATCAATGCCCTTCTCTACATATTCCTGTCCATACTTTAGCATACTATAAAAAATGCACGCCAATTTCCTAGCCGTAGCGGTAATCGCTTTCGGTGCTCCTAGTCGTTTTTTTAACCTTCTGCAATATGCACCAATCCCACTGTTGCTTCTTGACACACACTGGGCAGCCATCCTAAAAGCATTTGCAGCACGAGCAATAACTTTGCGAGTTCTCGTCCCAAATACTTTTTCCCCTGTAACTTTATTAGCAGGACTTAGCCCCAACCAAGAAGTAAAGTGCTTCTCTGATGGCCATTTATCGTGGTTCAAACCAACTTCTGAGATAATTGTTTGTATAGTTAGCACATCAAGCCCAGGAACTTTAGTAAAATCAATACCGGTTACTCTATACAGTTCTTCGTGTAAAGGAAAGTCTGGTCTGTTTTTTGAAAACCTATTCTTTATTTTGCTGCATCGCTTATTCTCGTCAGATTTTGTTTCAAATGTTTTGTAATATTGTTCGATGCTTTTGTCGCATTCTGCTATTTTTTCCTGATAAATATTATACAATTCAAATTCTTGCTTTAACACAAATAAGAGTTCCTTTCTGTAGTCGCCTTTTAGCGCTTTTGCCATGGTAGATCTATCATTTCTTATCCGTACATCTCTCAATTCTGATAATTTTTCAGGATTCCTTTCACCTTCAATTATTGCTTTGATAATTTGCATACCGGTCACTCCAGTAATATCACTTATGACTTTGTGTAATTGAACGTTCATTTGAATTAACGCTTTTTGCATACGTAGAATATGTGTGGATGCACTTTCAATCAGGTTGCTACGTTGCCTAACGTAATTACGCAACACACACATTTGATCATCAGGTCTAAACGACCCATGGAGTAATCCATAGCTGTGTAATTGTTGTAACCATTGACAGTCTTGAACGTCGGATTTTCTACCAGGCACGTTCTTAATATATCGTGCATTTACCAATTTTACCTCAAATCCATATGACTCAAGTATTTGAAACAAAGGAATCCAATATACTCCTGTTGATTCCATAGCTACTGTTCTAACTTTACATTTCTTTAACCACCCTGCTAAGTTATGAAGATCAACTGTAAAGCATCCAAATTTTTTGACACGTTGTTCATCTCTTCCTTCAGGTACACATACATAATGTACAGCTGAGCCGATATCAATTCCTGCTGTATCAGGATTCACTATTTCTAGTTTACTTTTTGCCTTTATCATGGTAATTATCCTACTATAACTTATAATGGAGAAGCACTTAAGCTTGGGACGGTTAGATTATACAATCTTCTAATCGAGGTAGTCATAATAGACTCCATCAGTGGTTTAACCGTTCCTCCAAAACCACGCTCCTAAACGGGCACTTAAGCACCATTGATCAGTCGGTTATAACTGCAGAAGTACTTCTTGATAAATTATATATAAAAATTGCTATGGAAGTGAAGAAATAGTTTCTTTCCGGTTTAACAAGATTTTTTTCTTGTTCGACGCTCCTAATTCTTTATCCTCTTCCTCTTTTTGCATTTCTTTTGTATTGTCTATTTTGGGGTTGGAAGATGTGTTGGATGCTGCCTCAAGCTGATCAAGAGAATACGGACGGTTATATTCTATTCCATTTGCCTCACAAACTGCATTAAATTCGTCCTCTATGTCTTTACCATCATCAAATACTAAAGAAGAACAACTCACTGAAAAATCAGCACCTGCTTCGTCTATTTTTGCTGTAATACTGCTATCGCTACTATTGCTAATCACATTTAAAGAAGCTAGTTTGCATTCAGTGTTCAGGTCAGGTTCTTGCTTCGTACCTTTTTCAAACAATTCAATTCTCTCCTTAACAGATAGTGTAGAATTTGAAACATTATTTTCTACTTCTTCAGAAAACGATGCTTCATTATTTGTTTGCGACGTTACTACTCCAGCTGACGTCTTTTCTTGATTCATTGAGTACACCACATTTAATCCAAAGTTATTTGTTACGCTAAACTCATTAAAATACGGTATATACCAGTAAATTAATATTACAACTACCAAGGCTTACTAAATTTCTGTTTGCGTTATCTTTTCCACTTTTTTCTTACTGTTTTTCTTCTTGAATCTCTGAAAAAGTTTTACCAGCACCAGAAAGAATTGCTTCCCTACCTGTGTACACTTGCCAACGTTTTATGGTTACATCTACAAATTTTGAATCTAGCTCTATTGTCCTACAAATTCTTCCTGTTCTCTCACATGCAATCAGTGTACTTCCAGAACCGCTAAATGGATCAAGTACTATGTCTCCTGATCTGCTGCTGTTTACTATTGCTCTCTCCATTAGCTCTACTGGCTTCATTGTTGGGTGCAGTGAGTTATGTATTGGCTTATCATAAAACCACAGATCACTTTGATTTCTACCGCCATGCCACTCACGTTTATTGCCGCTTTTCCATCCATAAAGCATTGCTTCGTATTGTCTTTGATAATCTGATCTTCCTAGCGTAAAGTGATTCTTCGCCCAAATGATAAAAGTTGACCATTTTCCTCCCGCTTCCTCAAATGCTTTTTGCAACGTTGAAAACTCTGATGATGATGCACAGATGTAAATTGCACCTTTAGTATATGCTAAAATATGAGTACAAGTATCATAGAGAAAAAGCTCATACTTTTCACCTTGATTATCGTTTAGTATCTTTTTATCCTCTCTTTCTTGACTGCTACCATAATCAACATTATATGGAGGATCACAAACAGTAATGTCTGCCATTTTATCATCTAACAGCGCTTTATATGATTCAACTACAGAGCTATCACCACAATAGATTCGATGATCACCTAAAATCCATAGATCACCTGGTTTTGTTATTTCTACCTTTTTGTCATCACCAACCAAGTCAGAAAAATCTTCTTTTTCACTATCTAAATCATCAAGGAAATGTTGAACTTTTTCTAATTCAAATCCAGTCATTTTAAGATCAAACTGTAAATCTTCTAACTCTTGAATTTCTACTTTCAAAAGCTCATCATCCCACTTTGCCCAATTAGCTGATTGGTTTGCCAGTAATCGAAAAGCTTTAGTTTGTGGTTCATTTAAATTATCACTTAAGACCACTGGTATACTTTCCATACCAAGTTTTCTTGCTGCTTTAAGTCTTAAATGACCATCAACCACAGTGCCATCACTTTTTGCAACTATTGGTATACGAAAGCCAAATTCTCGAATAGAAGCACACATTCTGTTGACCACATCGTCATTTTTACGTGGGTTACGCTCATATTCAACTAGGTTTCGAGTAGGATAGTAGTGGATTGCTAAATTCATATCTTAATAATTAAAAAGTTAATATTTAAAATATATCTGACGCTAGAGAAGGCCTGGGGTCGAACCCACCAAACCCGCCATTATGGACGAAAGGACCCACTTTTTATGGATTTTTCGTCTTATTAATATCTTTACTAATATAGAACATTAATGCCAAAGCATCGGCCTCATTATCATCTCTAGGTGAAAAACTTTTTTCACGTATCGCTTCAATAACTTCACTCTTACTTGCATTGCCTTTGCCTGTTATAAAGCGTTTTATAGTTTTAACATTAACACCTTGGTAGGGAATATTGTTCTCTTCACACCAAGCAGACAGAACTGCGAGAAAACCGCCATAGCAATGCGCTGCATCAGTTCCTAGATGTCTTCTTACTTCCTCAAAATACACTGCAGTGAACTCATGTTTCAAAGAATTAAGCCAATTGTGAAAACTTAAAAAACACATTCCACCTCCACTGAAACGGCTACCATGAAAGCTTTTGCTTCCACTTTCAATTACTCCATCTGTTAGAATTGCCCAGCCGGTTTGCTTGCCGAGATCTAGCGTTAAGATTGACGTACAAAAACTCCTTTGTGTAATTAAAGTTCAATGCCCTGTATAATATATATGTACGATGACTCGCAAATTCGTCCGCAATTTTGAAAAAAAATTAAAAAAAATTTCATATCCTGCCATTTGAGTTTTTTTCATCTTTACTTATCTTAATAACTATTTTACATAACTTATATTACGCCAATATTTATATTATTATATTATCATATATTATATTTTACCTGTATTTAAATATATATATAATATATATAAGACTTCAGTAATCCGTAAACCCTCTTTACTGGCCGATTTTAGCCACTTAACTTTAGAAACGGCTTTTAGGAATAGAACATAAAAAAGACAATATTATCAATAACTTAACGATTACTGCTTTCTGAAATACTAATTAGTAACTCAGAAATTAGGTACGAAATTGGTAGTTTTTTACCTATGAAAAAGTAGCTTCAGTAGTGTATCAAAACGTTTAAATCTTATTTTAATTTTTAAAGATTTTATTCTTTTAGATAAAAAAATTATTACTACTTTTTTATAATAAATTAGTCATACAAAGTCTTGGTAAAAATCTCTATTCATGAAACTTTTGGAGTTTTTATGAAGAATTCTTATCAAGGAATCGATTCTACAATTGTTAAACATGTGAGATTTCAAGCTTCGCGCCTTAAATCCAAAAGCTGTTTTATTAACGAAAGTCTCGAAGATATAGAACAAGAGCTTTTTTGTCAGGTTTGGCAATATCTTAACCAGCACGATGAGAAAAGAAGTAGTTTTAGTACTTTCGTTGCTAGATTAGCTAATTATTGTGCTCGCAATATGTTACGCAATCAGTTATGTCTAAAACGTAATATAACTTTTGATGATATAAACGACGATATTCCAGATCATAGGAACTCGGAAATCGAAGCGATAATTCGCACTGATATAAATAATATAATTTCAACTTTGTCTGAAAAAGATAGTAATTTATGTCAATTACTTAAGGTATTTACTATTACTGAAGTTTCTGTAATAACCAAAATACCAAAGACAACTATCTATCGCACACTAGAACGAATACGCAATAAATTCTCAGTTTTAGAGAAGTTATAAGCTCTCGATTATATTTGCTCAAAATTTTTTTTTTGCAAATTGCGGACGAATTGCCTAGGTCATCGTACATATATATTTAGGTACTGGGAGAAAAATGAAAATAATGAACAGCAATGAACGGCTAAAAGTTCAAACAGGTATAAAAATGGTCATCTTTGGTCCTTATGGTATAGGTAAAACTAGTCTCTTAAAGACCATAAATGAACCAACACTTTGTCTTGATTTTGAGGCAGGTTTACTTGCTGTTCAAGATTGGCAAGGGGATTCTGTAAGTATTCGTACTTGGAATGAGGCAAGAGATATTGCATGTCTCATAGGTGGTCCTAATCCTGCGTTAAAATCTGACTCAGCATATAGCCAAAGACACTATGAGCATGTATCCAGTAAATACAAAGAGCTTGCTTCGGAGTTTCTCAAGTATCGATGTGTTTTTATCGATAGTATTACAGTAGCCTCGCGTTTATGTCTTTTATGGTCAAAAATGCAACCTGAAGCTTTTTCTGAAAGATCAGGAAAACAAGATATGAGAGCTGCTTACGGGTTACTTGCTCAAGAAATGATGGCTTGGCTCAATCAGTTTCAACATATTCCAAATAAAGACATCATTACAGTTGGAACTCTTGGACAATACCTCGATGATTTCAATCGCTCAACTTGGCTACCTCAATGTGAAGGAGCTAAAACTGCAAGTGAAATTCCAGGTATTGTTGATGAGGTAATCAGTATGGTTGGAATCAAGAAAGATGATGGTACAGAGGTTCGTTCATTTGTCTGTCAGACGATTAATTCTTGGGGATATCCTGCTAAAGATCGAAGTGGTTGCCTTAATATGGTTGAAGAACCGCATCTAGGAAAACTTCTTACAAAAATTAAAACTAAAGCTTTTGCAATTCAACCTGTCACGCCCAACATATAGGAGGTTATTATATGCTACAAAACTTTTTAACTATTGGTCAAAAAATTCCTTTTTTCAGTGTGAAAGAATACTTGGACGATCGATCGCCAATACCAGAGGATATAATCTCACCAAGAATTCTAACTAAAAGAGGTTTGTTAGTATTTGGTGGCCCTCCTAAGATTGGCAAAAGCGACTTTTTGATCTCTTGGCTTGTTTACATGGCTGCTGGTAGATCATTTCTCGGTATGACACCAAATAGACCTTTGAAAATCTTCTACATGCAAACTGAAATTGAATATGAATATATGAAAGAACGTTTGCAACAACTTGATAATGAACTTTTGAATGTAGCTGCTAACAACTTAATCATTACGCCAAAAGTGCACTTATCATTTAATCATGATGAAATAAGTGAAATTAAGGAGATTGTAAATGAACGCTTTAAACCTGATGTTTTGGCCATAGATCCATTACGTAACATCTTTAGCAGTGAATATGGAAATGAAAATGACAATAGTGCTATGCTGTTTTTTCTGCAAAAGACTCTTGAAAAGCTACGCAGTGCTGTCAATCCAGATGCTTGTATTGTACTTACTCATCATACAAAAAAATTATCAAAAAAGATGCTCGAAGAAGATCCATTCCAAGGCCTAAGTGGTGCTGGATCTTTACGTGGATTTTACAGTACTGGTATGGTGATGTTTGCTCATGATGAAGAAAGTAGTGTACGCCAGATAGTATTTGAGCTTCGTAATGGTGAACGCGTGCAAAATAAACTTGTCGATAAGATAAATGGTCATTGGCAGCTAATGGAATAGCTAATTTTCACTTTAAAGTCAACTTATAGGAGAGCGTATGCTACAAGATTTTTTAACTGATTTTAATAACGCGAAACTGCAAAGCAGTTTAATACCAAAAGGTACAATAGTCAAGGTAAAAATGGCAATAAAGCCTGGAGGTTATGAAAATTGGTTCACTAAAAACTACACTACTGGCAGTATCTATTTAAATGTAGAATTTACTGTCACTGAAGGCCCATATGCAAAACGCAAGATTTTTCAGATTATAGGTATCAAAAATGGCAAAGCAGAAGGTGAAGAAGACATCTGGGGAGAATCTGGACGTTCTATGCTGCGTAGTATTTTGGAATCATCCAGAAATATTCATGCAAATGACACTTCAGAGAAAGCAGTTACTGCTAGAAAAATCAACTCTATAGCTGATTTCAACGATTTAGAGTTTACAGCGAAAGTAGGCGTTGAAACTAATAATACATACGGAGATAGAAATAGGATTACTACAGTTATTACTCCAGAATTACAAAAAAGTTTTCAAGATGATTGGTTGCCATTTTGAAGTATGACGAAGGAAAGTTGTGGGCTGCTGTTATTACTAGAGCTATTCAGGATGCAGTAGGAAGAAACCCTAAACTTAAAAAAGAGGCTTGTCAATGGATTCGCTCACGATCTTTTGAAACTGTTTGTGAGCTGGCTAATCTTGACTTTAAACGTCTAAAAAATATGTTGAACAAATTTGGAATAAACAAGGAGAACTTTATGGATTTTTCATCTAAAAATGCTTTGAAAGTAAAATCGTTATTAATTGATAATATCAAAGATTGTTTATCTTATTTGTTGCCTGATGGCAAATCTTACCAAGATAAATTCTATATTGGAAGTAGAAATGGAAATAAGATAATAGTTGAAATGGAAGGAGAAAATGCAGGAAATTGGTACAACCTGATCGAAGAAAAGAAAGGAAATATAATAGATCTTTGGACTTTAGTTAAAGGTAATATAGATTCTGCTGAGACATGGTTGAACGGTAAAGATGAAAGAAGTTCCATACTGCAAGAAAAACAAAACGAAGAAAAAGCATTTTCTAGTAGGGTCGAGAACTGGCGCGCCTCTTTAGGGTTTGGTGGCTGATCCATTATTTTCATGTTGGTCCTCAATCCAAAATTCCCATGTTTACGTTTCCAATTCCCGCCTCATCAAACGCAGCATGCGGATTTCCCGCACTACGCTTTCCTAGTAGATTCTTACCAAAGTTTATAACATATTGTGCTGGTAA
Organism: Wolbachia endosymbiont (group A) of Philonthus cognatus; assembly: GCF_947251755.1. Lineage (NCBI taxonomy): Bacteria > Pseudomonadati > Pseudomonadota > Alphaproteobacteria > Rickettsiales > Anaplasmataceae > Wolbachia > Wolbachia endosymbiont (group A) of Philonthus cognatus. Next base: position 424,609 of record NZ_OX366388.1, on the reverse strand, counting down.
GGCTTTCGGAACGTAATATCTTATTCTATAGTCCGAATATAGACCAAGGGTCTCATATATACATTCGCTACTCCACCTTTCCCAACCAAATCCTTTTGCTTTTCTGGCTTGCATCATATTGCGTCTTGTTTTCTTCTCTACCCACTGTTTAACGTAGCTGAAGCTTCGACTTGAGTTTCCTATTCTAAAGTAGTTTACCCACCCTCTCAATATTGGATTGATGATCTGAATCACTCTCCTTATTGGTTGCGATTTATAGTTACTGAATACCTTCTTCAACTTTTGAAGTAGGCTTGTTCGTGTTTTCATCTGTGGTGTTATCTGTACTCTCCACTTTCCTTGTTTTGTAATTTTCTTTCGAAAGTCAAATCCTAGAAAGCCGAATGTTTCTCCTCTCTTTAGATTGGCAATTTTTGTCTTTTCTTCATTTACACTTACTTCTAGTTTTGCTAATTCTTCTTGTAACCTTTTGTACACTAATTTCTCGAGCCATTCCCATCTCTGGTGCCCATCTATCAGTATCACTAAATCGTCTGCCCATCTGGCGTATTCTATACGTTGATATTTTTCTTCCCTGGTCACCTCTTTTGCTCTCTCTAGCATTTTGTCTACCTCATTGAGGTATATATTGCTCAACAACGGTGAGATCGGCGACCCTTGCGCTATTCCTCGTTTTCCTCCTACCTTAAGGATTAGCTTGATCAAGTGCATGATTTCTTTATCATTTATTCTCTTGGCAATTTTCTCCATGAGAATATGATGTCGTACGTTATCAAAATAGGATTTCAGGTCTACATCAATACATTTTGTATTGCCTTTGATTGCTGCTTTCGCTACTCTGCTTACTGCTTCATGCGCTTTTCTCTTGGGTCTATATCCATATGATCCGTCCTGAAAGTCAGATTCATATATCGGTTCAATTATTAGCTTTAGTGCACTTTGCACTATTCTATCCCGGATGCAGGGTATGTTCAACGTTCTGAGTTTTCCCCCAACTTTTGGTATTTCCTTTCTCCGGTTCCTATTTGGGCTATAGGTTTTGGTTATTAGTTCATGTCTTATTTGCTGAAGATACTTTTCTAAGCCTTCTGCCTCTATCGATTTGAATGTTACCCCATCAATTCCTGGTGCCCCATTGCTTTTCTTTGTTAGCTTATATGCTTCTTCTAGTGTCTCCATCTTGCAGACGTGTACATAGATTCCCCAGAATCGCCATTCCGGTTCTGCTTTCGCTTTGATATATATCTTTCTTCTCAGGTCTTGTAATTTTATTGGCATTTTTGTCATTTTTACCTTTACCTTCCTTTTGTTAAAAGATCTCTACTAGTAGGGTGCCTTTGCTCCATGGGCGTTACCCCACTTCTTCGCTACTACACACCCATCCGCCACCCTTTCATCTTCGGTTCATTTCCTGTTTTCCAGTTATAGAACCTACCACTCCAAGGTTTTTCTCCTTGGGATGAGGAGGGTTTCTCCAGTTGCTTTATATGTCCTTATTACCATGCTGCCACTATCACCCCGCTAAAGTAGGTATGCTGTATCATTCGTGTTTCAGCCTCCTATATTGCTTTCGCCCTGGTTCAGTGGGCTCGGCCTTTAGTACTTAGAGTTTTTCGGGGCCACCCATGTGTTCGTTTTCACTGCGGCCTGGTAATTCGCCATTATCCTACGATAACGTTGTCGGTAGGCTTCAACATTTTGGTTTCCCTCCACATTGCTACCCTAGCTACAGGACTCCGACTTTTATCCTGGTGGGTCTGACTCCCACTGAACATCTTCACCTTCTCTGGACACACTAAACCATTACTTAAACGACAAATCACCAATGCCACAAGATATAATAGGCCCAAGAATTTTGACACCAGGTGGTCTTTTGGTCATAGGTGGTACTCCAAAGATTGGCAAAAGTCATTTTCTTCTTTCTCTATTAGTACATCTGGCCGCAGGAAGATCATTTCTTGGCATGAAACCTACAAGACCGCTAAAAATATTCTATCTACAAAATGAAATGGAATATGACTATATTAGAGAACGTATACAACAACTCAACAAACTTCCTCATTTAGCAAAAGAAAACTTAGTTGTGACGAACAAGATGAACTTAACCTTAAATGAAGAAGGTATAGAAAAAATAAAAGATATGATAGCTGAAAAGTTTGATTTAGTTGTGATTGATTCTCCTTATAATTCCGTTAACAATGGTCTGCAGCATGCAATAGAAAAACTACGTTCCAAGATTAACCCTATGGCTGGAATAATCATTACAAATCACACCAAAAAAGTATCTACCTCTACATTGGAAAAGAATCCATTTCAAGCTCTCGTTGGTGCTAATGCTTTAAGAAGTTTTTATACATCTGGAATAGTAATATTTCAACCCAATAAACGTACAAATATCTTGCAAGTAGTATATGAACTTAGAAACGGTAGATCTATACCAACAAAATTCATCAACAAGATTAATGGATGTTGGAAAACTGCTAATGTTATAGCTAGAACATAAAAAACACAAATTCTTCAGGTAGATATGGATATTTGTTGTTCACAAAGAAATGGACGTTATAAATTATTAGGGGAGAAAGAACAGTTAAAAACTCAACTCCTATCAAATATAAGGTCATGTCTTTCTTATTTACTGCCAAGAGGAACTTTTCGTGGTGATAAGTTCTATGTAGGTAATCTACAAGGCAATAAAGGACAAAGTATGATAGTAGAGTTAACTGGCAATAAAGCAGGATTATGGCACGATTTTTCTACCGAAGAAGGAGGAGATATTTTTGATCTTTGGGCTGCTGTTACTGGAAAAAATCAATTTACTGACACGATAGAAGATATTGCTAAGTGGATTGGTTATTCGGAAAAAAATAACACTCTGGGACAACCAACGGCATCATGGAACTATTACGATGAAAGTGATCAAGTGATTGCTACAGTTTATCGTTATAACACTGATTCAAGAAAAAGATATCTTCCTTTTGATGTAAAAAGGTCTAGTTTTACTCCACCACAAATTAGACCTTTATATAATATTCCAGGTATCATGAAATCTGATAAGGTGATTTTAGTTGAAGGTGAAAAGTGTGCAGATGCTCTGATAGAGCAAGGTATGACTGCCACAACTGCAATGTTAGGAGCAAATGCACCAATAGAAAAAACAGACTGGTCACCACTTAAGGGTAAGCATGTTATTATTTGGCCAGACAATGATGAACCAGGTAAACAATATGCTGAGAAAGTTGTGAAAAAGCTTACTTTTCTTGGTGTTTTATCACTTACTCTTCTTGAAATACCGGAGAATAAACCAAAGGGATGGGATGCAGCAGATAGCGTACAAACAAATATAGATATTTCTGAATTCATTGAAAGTAACTCGAGAAAAGTAATTGTTAAGCAATTGCTTAATATTCAAGAATGGAGCGTAGAACGTTTTATAGGTCCAGTACCAGAGCAAAAGTTTCTTGTTGAAGGGTTATTTCCTTTAGGAGTGACATCTATTCTAGCTGCAATGGGAGATACTGGTAAAGGTATGCTTCTGCTTGATTTAGCACTGAAAGTTGCGAGTAGAAAAGATCAGCCATGTGGTTTTGGTCCTTTAGTTACTGAACATGGATCTGTTGTAATATTCTCTGCAGAAGATGATATGAGTGAAATACATCGTCGTTTAGAACGTCTTGATTCGCAATGCGAGAGATTAAAATATAAGGATAGGCTCTTTATTGTACCATTACCAAATGTTAGTGGATCACTTACAATCATAAAGAGTGTTTCAGGTAAAGTTATAGAGACTTCTCCTGAATTTGAATCTATAACAAAACAACTTAATAAAATAAAAGACTTAAAATTAATCGTATTTGATCCACTTGCATCATTTGTGCATGCTGATTTAAATACTGACCCAGCCGTAGGCGATTATTTGATGTCTTTATTATCTGATTTAGCAGGTAGCACTGGAGCATCAATAATTACTGCCCATCATATGAGAAAGCCAAAAAGTGAAAAACCTATATCGACTGTTGAGCAAGCACGTGATGCCATTAGAGGTACATCTGCTCTTGTTAATGGTGTTAGGTGTTCATACGCTTTTTGGTCTGTGGAAGATGCAGCTAAACCGACAATTTTTAAATCAATAGGAGAATCTGTAAGACAGAACGCATTATTTTATGGAGCAATTGTTAAAGCAAACGGTTTGGCTGATCGCACTTTACGCACCTATTTAAGAAATGAAGAAACAGGATTGTTAGAGGACATAACTGAAAGATTAAGAATAAAAAATATGAACGAAAAAGATTCAAAGCAGCATCTTATAACTGCAATTACACGAGCAGCAATTTCTGGACATCCATTTACCCATACAGGAAGTACAGGAGTGTATAAACAGCGGCATAGACTACCTGAGGAGTTTCACAGTATAGGAAGAGATAGAATGGAGCGTATAGTTCAAGAGCTGTTACAAGCACGGAAGCTGGTTAAGGGAATGGCTACTGGTTCAAAAGAAGATAAATGGCTTGACATTCCTAGCGGACCATTTGCTCGTGGTGTTGGAAAATTTAGCTGTGGAGCTGAGCTATTCTCCTAAAAAATTTTTCTGATATAAAAAAATATTTTGATTTTTGCGGACGAATTTTGAAGTCATCGTACATATATAATATAGGGGTCAAACTTTCAAATGTCAATTCTTACACAATCAGGTAGAGCAGCAATAGCAGCCAGCATAAAAGAGCAATCTCTACATCTTGCTTGGGGAAGTGGTGATTCAAGCTCTGGAAGTAGCCATCAGGTCGAAAAAGTTTTTGTTGAGGGTGAAATAGCTCTAGATCACCACACTATTAAAGATGTAAGGGTTTTTACAGGACAAACAACTTATCAGCCAAGTATAGATTATATAGTTGATAGCAGTACTGGTGTAATAAAACTTACGGAAAATAGCTCTATCACGGCAAATAGTGCAGTTACTGTAGAATATAGTGAAAGCACACCACCAGAGCTGATAACTTCTGAAAAACTGCTCAATGAGCTTGGCAGACGTACTGCAGATGAAGTACTATTCTGCATAGGTGATGAGAATGGAGAGCTTATAACTCCTACAGGTAGGTTTAAACCCTCTAATGTACCAACTAATAATCTCTATCTCAAATTTACTTTCGATTTTAACGACGCTGCAAATCAAGTTATCAGGGAACTTGGGGTTATGGTTGGTACTAAAGTAAAAGAAGGGTTACCTATAGGACAGAGATATTTTGAACCAAAAGACGTGGAAAATCCCGGAATTTTGTTAGTTTTAGAACATACAGTACCACTTATCAGAACTGCAGCAACTCGGGAAACTTTTTCATTTGTTGTAACTTTTTGAATTTTTCTAGCATAAAATGACTTTAAACGCCTATTATAACCGCTTTAATCCTGACAAAGAATATGAGAAAAGCTTGTTTCTAGCAGGAAGAGGTTTGCAATCTGCAGAATTAAACGAAACTCAGGAGTATGCTCTCTCTAAGCTTAAAGGCATAGGCGATGCAATATTTCGTGATGGTGATGTTATAACAGGAAGCAATTGTATTATAGATAGAGAAACTGGTAAAGTTACGCTTGAATCAGGAAAAATCTATCTTCGTGGAGCAGTTAGAAAAGTCGAAAAAGAAGAATTTATTATTCCACTGAGTACTATAGTTCGCATAGGTGTTTATTATCTAGAATCTACGATTACAGAACTTGAGGACGAAAATCTTCGTGATCCTGCTGTTGGTACAAGAAACTATCAGGAAGTAGGAGCTGCAAGGCTTAAAGTTTCCACCATTTGGGGTTATCAAGCAGAAGGTCTTTCTCCACGTTTTTCTGAAGGAGAATTTTATCCAATTTATAACATTGAAAATGGAGTATTAATAGAACATTCACCGCCACCACAAGCAAATATAGTAACTACTGCTCTTGCTCGTTATGACAAAGAAGCCAATGGTTCCTATGTCGTAAATGGTCTTGAAGTAATGTTCCTGCAAAAGGAAGAGGGAGAAGGAGGAAAAAAAATATTTGTGATTAATGAGGGCAAAGCTCATGTTGATGGCTATGAGATTGAACTTCCTCACAGTATTCGAGTTTCTTTTGATCAAGATCCGGACATAAAAGCAGTTGAGTCAGAACCACATACTTTTCAGCCAAATAGCCAAAGGGTAATGGAACTGAAGGTTAATGATTTTCCAATAAGTGAAATTAAAAAAGTAGATATAACTGTTCAGAAAACCATTACTGTTACTCATGGTTCATACTCTGGAGCTATTGATCCGATACCTGACTCTGCAGTACTTGAGATTATTCAAGTTAAACAAGGCAATGTTATTTATGAAAATAGTATAGATTACAAATTAAACGCAGGAAACGTTGATTGGTCATTACCAGGTAAAGAACCAGCTCCTGGAAGTAGTTATCAAATAACTTACCGCTGTCGTACTCATGTAAGCCCTGAAGATATAAGTGAAGAGGGATGCAAAGTAAAAGGAGCAGTTGATAATAGCTTGGTTCTGATTGATTACACCTGGAAGATGCCACGCTTTGATTTAATTACTATCGATAGCAAAGGAGTAGTAAGGAGAATAAAAGGTATAGCTCACCCTTGGCGACCATCAATGCCTAAAGCACCTAGCGGACAACTTTTGCTCTGCTACATTCATCAGACGTGGAAAAAAGGCGAAGGGGTAAAAATAGTGAATAATGCTATTCATGCTGTACCGATGAATGAGCTTGAAGCAATGAAAAAAGGAATAAATGATCTTTATGCACTTGTTGCACAGGAGCGTCTACGTAATGATGCAAATTCAAGAGAACCTACCACCAAAAAAGGAGTATTTGTTGATTCATTCTTTGATGATGATATGCGCGATCAAGGAATTTCGCAGTCTGCAGCAATAGTAAATAGAGAGCTAGTTCTGCCAATAGATGTAGAAGTTGCAGATATTGAAAAAGGTAGAGAAAGATATCTTTTGCCGTATGAACTTGAGCCGGTATTGGAGCAGCTTTTACAGACCAGTGAGGCTAAAATTAATCCGTATCAAGCTTTTGATCCAGTCCCAGCAAAAGTTACCCTAAATAAAAACATCGACCACTGGACGGAGATTACCACTAATTGGAAAAGTCCAGTGACAAGAGGTTTTAATATTATGGAAACCACAGAGCTATTGTCAAGCAGAACACACGAAACTGAATTTATGAGAGAAGCAGTACAGGATTTTGAAATTGAAGGTTTTGAGCCAGGTGAAAAGCTCAAGGAGGTAAAGTTCGATGATATCTTCATTCAGCCCACTGCGTAAGAGGTAAAAAATATGCTCACAGCTAATAAACAGGGAAAATTAAAGGGAAAAATAAAAATCCCAGCAAACATTCCAGCAGGTACTAAATTGGTGCAATTTTATGGGAATAAAGGAAGCTATGGAGAAGCAACGTATACTGGTAAAAAAACAATTACCATAGAAGAAAGAAGAAGAGTGATCGCAGCAAGAAGAGTTGATCCTTTAGCCCAAACATTTACTTTATATGAGAGCAGACACATAGGAGGTGTAGAGCTATGGTTCATAAATAAAGGCAAAAAACGTGTTGTTGTGCAGATTAGAGAAACAGCAGTGGGAATGCCCTCGCAGACTGTCATTGCTGAAAGTTATATTGAGCCGAAAGATATAAAAGTAGATGGCACAGCAACACGTATAGAATGGCCACCAGTGTTTTGCCATGCAGGAGAGGAGTATGCAATAGTACTGCTTACTGATGATCCTGGTACTGCAGTAAAGATAGCAGAACTTGGCAAATATGATGCAGTAAATAGCCGTTGGGTAACAAGTCAACCATATCAAGTAGGAGTATTACTGTCATCTAGCAATGCAAGCACCTGGACTCCACATCAAAATTTAGATTTAACGTTTCGACTACTAGCTGCAAAATTTAGTGAAGTTTCTTATGTTGTTGACCTGGGCAAAGTTACTGTAAATAATGTATCAGATTTAATTGTTTTGACGAACGTCGAAAAAGTAGCATTTGATACCAATGTAGAATTTATTCTGACAGATGAAGAGGGAAGAGAAAACTTTTTGTCTGATAATTTGCCGCTCGCGCTGCGTGAAAGAATAAATGGGGAATTAACGGTAAAAGCAAGCCTAAAAGGAGGGCGAGAAAAAAGTCCTGTTCTCTATCCTGGGTTACAGCTAGTTCTGGGTAATCTTTCAGAGTTCGGAGATTATGTTACAAGAAGCATTACAGCAGGAGCTAACACTAAGATTACCATAACATATGATGCGCTGATACCTGGCACTGCAGATGTTAAAGCATATGTACAAAAAAACGTGGATTGGCAATTAGTAAATTTAACATCAGGAAAACCAATTGGAGAAAATTTGGTAGAGAGAACTCATGTGCTATCAAATTTTAATGGTAATGATACAAGGATAAAATTGGTTTTAAGTGGAACGGTTGTCTATCGTCCAAAAGTCAAAAATCTACGAATCATTATCACTTAGCAGAATGTCAGATGATAAAACAAGTAGAGGATACTCTTTGCCTCATCCAGAAAACATTGCTGTGCAAGATGTTGTTCGTATCCGTACCACAATTAAGAAAATAGATGCAGATATTACCGAAAGAGAAGATGAGCATAATCAACTTAAGAGTAATTTTGAGCGGTTTAATTTTGAGACTTTTTTAGATTTTTGGAAATGAAAGAAGCAATATACCAAAGGATAAAGGATTTAGCAGCAAACAGCACACCTGATCAACTGGCATATCTTGCAAAATCGCTGGAATTGATAGCAGATAAAAAAGCTATTGCTGACATTGTGCAGATGACTGAGATAAAAGAGATAATTGATGCACTACAAAAGAGGCTTAAGGATTTAGCAGCAAACAGTACACCAGATCAATTAGCATATCTTGCTAAAGCATTGGAATCAATAGTCGACAAAAGTGCAGTTTCTGAAATTGTACAGATGACTGATGGTAAGCTAAAAGAACTTCTTGATAGTGCAAAAAAACACTTAACTGATCTGGATAATAAAAAAGCTAGTTCTTTAGCAGTGATCTCTGAATCAGAGAAGCAGTTATTAAAGAGAATTGATGAAAAAGGAACAACAAATTTATCGCTACTTGATACGAGAAAGAATGCCAATATTGAAGCAATAAATAGCATTAGTAATAGTCATAAAGATGGTCTTAAAGGTTTAGTAGAAGATTTTCGTGCTGTTAATAATGTACCATCTGGCTCATCAATTATTGGGGAAATAGAAACTCGTGATAACCAATTAAAAACATCCCTGATAAATGAGGTAAAAACTCGGGATGAACAGTTAAAAGTGTCTCTTATAAATGAAATAAGAAAGCGCAACATGGTTGAACCAGGGTCATTACCTTTCTTATTTGGTGTACTTGGCAGAAAAAATAATTATTTTGGCCACGGAACTTTTACGACAGAGCTTGGAAAGTGGAGTAGTGATATAACAAAAACTGACTATATGTTACAACTACTAGCAGGTAGCCATACGTACAATACAGATTACGTTAGTTTTTATCGGCCAAGACAACTAAGTTTTATAGAGGGAAGTAAAGGAACATTTATTTACGGAGAGTTATGCACAAAAAGTTTTTCTGGTAGTTATGATGAGATATACTATTACCCGTATGCTGCACTTGGAGTAGTATTTGTAAAAAATACAACCAATGTGAACATAAATAAGACAATCGAATTTGTTGGATCATCGTATTCGAGTACGGAGTATGGGGGAGCAGGATTATTTGTGGGAACTCCTGATAACACTAATTCTAATAAATCAAGTATTTCAAAAATAGTATGGAAAAATGTTTACCAATACACGAGTTCTGATAGCAAGTTAGCCGGATCTGGTAATGTGGAGATTCCAGCAGGAAAAACAGTTGCAATATTACTTTACACATCATCTTACCTATGTTCCAGAACACAAGTCAGTCAAGGTATGCTTGCATCAAATTATGTACACAACTATGGTCAATTTATTCAGTGGGGGATTTATAACATACGTAGCAATGTTCTAAATACAGGACTTGAAGTAGATGTGGAGAGAACGCTAAAAGCTTGGCAATGTCCAGGATTAGAACGAACTGATCAAATATGGCGATGAGGAGGAATTTGTGACTATTTATATACGTTTTGAAAACCACAAGCAGATTGAAACAACAATACTTGAAAATAAGCCAACAGGAAATGATTGGTATGAAGCGCCAAAGAATTTTGATTGGCAAAAAAGTTATTGTTTAACAGAAGGAGGAGAAATTGCTCAGCGAAATCAAGAAGATATTGAGTTGGAGTTACTGGATAATGCAAAGCTTTCTGCACTTGATAGTATGCGTTTTTATTATGATAATCATACTCACCAATACGCAGGACATTCTTACCAGAAGTCTAAATCTTATGAGATTCAAGCGAAAGCCGCAGAGAACATCTTAGCAGCACCAGAATCTATGAATGCAAAGGATAAAGAAATTATAGAACCTTTAGCAAAAGTCCGTGGTATTACGGTTATTGAAATGGCAAGAATAATTGAGGAAAAAGTGAAAAAAGCAGTAAAAGCGATAGTGAAATGCGAGGAGTTGGAAGACATGGCGAAGAGGAAAATTGAAGAAGCCAAGAGTGAACGAGAGCTAGAGAACTTACTAAACGATTTTAAACAAAAGATGCAAAGAAATGGCTGAAGAATTTTTGCACGGAGTAAATGTTATTGAGGTAACCTCAGGGGCAAAAACAGTACGTGCAGCTAAATCATCAGTAATAGGTGTAATCGGTACTGCACCTGAAGCTGATGAGCAAAAATTTCCGCTAAATAAACCAGTGTTAGTTGCAGGAAGCTTAAAGGAAGCAGCAAAGCTCGGAAAGAGTGGCAGTTTACCTTCTGCAGTAAATGGAATATTTTCCCAAATCGGTGCAACAGTAGTAGTTATTCGAGTTGAAGAAAGTGAAAACAGCGATCCAAAATTAAAAGAAGAAGAGACGCTGAAGAATATAATTGGAGGAGTTGATAAAGAGACTGGAGAGTATCAAGGGATAGAGGCATTCCTCAGTAGTGAAAGTATAGTTCATGTTGCCCCAAGAATATTAATTGCACCTCAGTTTACTTACCAACTACCAGAAGATGCAGTGGTTGCAGCATTAATTCCTATAGCAGAAAAGCTGAGAAGCATAATAGTAGCAGATGGACCAAATACCAATGATGAAGAAGCAATCAAGTGGAGAAAAAGTGTAGGCAGCTCAAGAGTTTACGTAGTTGATCCATGGATTAAGGTATTTATTGAAGGAAAAGAAGAAATTTTGCCAGCAAGCCCATTTGTAGCTGGTTTAATAGCAAAAGTAGATAGCGAACAAGGATTTTGGCACTCACCTTCAAATAAAGAGATAAATGGTATTGTTGGAACAAGCAGGCCTATTGATTTTACGCTCGGTAATACAAATTGTAGAGCAAACCATTTAAATGAAAATGAAGTAACAACGATAATTCATCAAAATGGCTATAGGCTTTGGGGAAATAGAACATGTTCAAACGATTCGAAATGGGCTTTTCTGTCAGTGAGAAGGACTGCAGATTTAATCAATGATAGTCTACTTCGAGCTCATTTATGGGCAGTTGATCGCAATATTACCAAAACTTATATAGATGATGTGATCGAGGGGGTGAATTCTTATTTGGCCAATTTAAAAGCCCAAGGAGCGATTATCAGTGGAAAATGCTATGCAACTCCCGAACTCAATACACCGGCGAATATTGCAAGCGGAAAAGTATACTTTGACTTTGAGTTTACACCACCATATCCGGCTGAGCAAATAATATTCAGATCCCATCTTGTAAATAATAGTGTAATAAGTTAGGAGAAAGCGAAGTGTTACCCAAAATACTGAGAAATTTTAACGTATTTGTAGATGGTCGTGGTTATGCAGGAAAAATAGATGAAATAACCTTGCCAAAACTTACCATAAAAACAGATGAATATAGAGCTGGTGGTATGGATATTCCAATAAATATTGACATGGGAATGGAAAAGCTTGAAGCAGATTTCACTTTTTCTGAATACGATACAGAACTCTTTCGGCTATTTGGGTTGATAAATGGAAATTCAGTATCTTTGACGCTCAGAGGTGGAATGCAAGGGAGTGGTAGTAACGATATTGAAGCTGTAGTAATCAATCTAAGAGGCATATTCAAAGAATTTGATTTTGGTAGCTGGAAACCTGCTGAAAAAGCAACGCTGAAGTGTACTGTAGCTGCTCATTACTATAAACTTACCATAGGTGGCAATGAGCTGATAGAGATCGATGCTGAAAATATGATAAGAAAGATAAATGGCGTTGATCAAATGGCCTTGCTGCAAACGGTTTTAGGAATATGAAAACTTATTTGAAATTTTATTTTTTAAGGAGAAGCATATTAAAATAACTTTAAAAGTGTAAAAATATTTTATTTTTTAGGAGAATTTTATGAAAACTATAACACTAAACAACCCAATTACAGTTGATGGAATTTCTGTCTCAGAGTTATCGATGCGCGAACCTAAAGTAAGAGATTTACTTGCTATAGAACGCATAGAAGGCGAAGCTTTGAAAGAAGTAGCTTTAATTGCTAATCTAGCGTCTGTGCCAAAAGAAGCAGTTGAGGATTTATGTATTAAAGATTATGTAGAAATACAAAAGGTGCTAAAAGATTTTTTGTCACCGCTGGAACAGAGAACTTAAAGTATAATGTATTACTACTCAGTTCTATTTCAGGAAGTGGAATTGAGCAGATTACTAATATGGATGTAAATGAATTTTTATCATGGGTAGAAATAAGTAAAGGAGTAGCAAAAAAATGTCAATGCTTTCAATAAAAATAGGTGCGACGTTAGATGGAAGTTTTAATAATGCAATGACAGGTAGTGCAGCAAAGCTTTCTAAGCTGGGTGATAGTATAAGGCAGCTTGATTCGTCAATGAAATCTGTTTCCAAATTTAAGCAACTAAATTATGATGCCCTTGAAGCAATGAAGAATTGGAAGGAAGCGGAGAAAAAAGCAAAAGAATCAGCTGCAGCAATTGCTAAAGAGAAGAAGGAAAAAAAAGAGCCAAGCAAAGCACTGAGAAATGAATTCGAAAAATTGAAAGCATCAGCATCAAAAGCAAAAGAGGCTTATATCAAAAAGAGAGATGCACTTCACATATTAAATGAAGAAATCAGGAAAAGTGGAAAGGATGTCAAATCTTTAGTGAGAGATCAAACTAAACTTGGTTCATCTATTGAAGTACTAAAAGGAAAATACAGTAAATTAGGATCTGTAATACAAAAACAGCGAAATGCTTTGGCAAAAAAAGCGCATTATAGATCACAAGTAATGGAAACTATAGGACTAGGTCTTTCACTTGCAGCACCAATTAAAGTTGCGATTGACTTTGAAAGTGCTATGGCTGATGTTAAAAAGGTAGTAAATTTCAAGGATGGAACAAATGAAGCCGAAGAATTTGCTCAAAAATTGAAGAAATTATCCCGTGAAATACCATTATCAGCTTCAGAGTTAGCACAAATAGCTGCAAGTGGTGGACAGCTTGGTATCAACAAAGGTAAGCTACTTGAATTTACCACAACAGTAGCTAAAATGGCCACAGCATTTGATATGTCTGCTGAACAAGCTGGTGATTCCATAGCTAAACTCGCTAACATTTATGGAATTGCAGTAGAGAAGATGGAAGGAGTTGGTGATGTTATAAATTACCTATCAGATAATACTGCAGCTAAGGCAAACGATATGATTGAAGCACTTGCTAGAGTGGGTGGTAATGCAAAACAATTTGGTTTAGATATTAATCAGACAAGTAGTTTAGTAAATGTCTTCGTTAGTTTAGGTAAACAACCTGAAAAAGCAGCAACTGCTATCAATGCTCTGCTTTCTAAACTTCAAACTGCTGAAGGGCAAGGAAAAGAGTTCAAAGCAGCATTGGAATCGATAGGTATCACTGCAGAGGAAATGTCACAAAAGGTTGCTGAAAACGGGCAAAACGCTCTACTTTATTTTTTTGAAACTCTAGAAAAAGTAGATAGACAGGAACGTTCACAAATCCTTCTCAATCTCTTTGGTCAAGAATATCAAGATGATATTGCATTAATAGTTGGAAGTTTGGAAGAATATAAAAAAGCAATAGATTTTGTGGCTGATAAAGAAAAGTATAACAAATCTATGCAAAAGGAATTTAATAACCGTGCAAGTACTACAGCAAATAATTTGCAGCTACTTAAAAATACAATAGCAGAGCTAGGAATGAACTTAGGGTCAGTTGTGCTACCTCCTTTAAATTGGATAAGTAAGATTTTGAGGTCTATATCTATAGGTATAGCTTGGTTCGCAGAGAAGTGTCCAATTTTAACTACAGGAGTTATGAGCATAATTTCAGCTCTTATTATTGGCAAGATTGCAGTGGTAGGTTTTGGTTATGCATTTGCATTAGCTGGGGGTGGAATATTAACTTTTAAGGCGATTTTGCATGGAACACTTTTGCCAGTATTAACTTCGTTATCAGCGCGAGTAATTCCAGCAGTGATCATGGGACTGAAAGCTTTAACGCTAACCAATCCTATAGGAGCTGCTATTGCTGGACTATCAGTTGGTGCAGCGCTTGTAATCGCTAATTGGCAGAAGGTAAAGGACTTTTTCTCAAGTATCTGGAAATCAATTACAAAACCTATAGAAAATTGGATTGGTATAGGAAAATTGTTTAATGATAATCCAATAAAAGCATTAGAGACACCAGTAGAAGCAAAAATAGGCAGTACAATTAGTGAAGATAGAAATGTTTTTAGTAAAGGAAATCCTTTATTGAATAATAATGCTTTTAGTGGAGTTTCAAATAGTAGAACGAATATTATTGAAAGTGTGATTACAGAAAAAAGTTCTGTAGCAGATAATTCAGAGAAAGTTTTGAAAGACTGTGAAAAGTGTGAACAAAAAATTTTCAATCAAACTTTTACATTTAATATAAGTATTAAAGCAGAACCTAACCAAGATGTACGTAGTCTTGCTGATGCAGTAATAAAAAGAATAAGAGAAAAATCGCGAGACGTTCTATTTGATTCAATAGAGCCAATTTACTAATGCTATCACTTGGTCAACATAAGCTTTCTCCAACAAGTGTAAGGTACAGTAAAGAAAATCGTTGGAGTACTATTGAGTGTATTGGTAAAATACCTTCATTACAAAATATTGGCCAAGGTACAGAAAATATAGACTTAGAAGGAGTAATTTATTTACATAATCTCAATGATTTAAATCAATTAAAAAGTATGAAAGAAGCTGAGAAAAATCAGGAACCAAGTATCTTAATAGACAATTTAGGAAATGTTTTGGGAAGATTTGTTATTGTGCGGTTAGAAGAAAAGCAAACGTCGTATTTTCCATGTGGATTAGCAAAAAAGGTTCAATTTAGCTTAAGTTTAAGGCGTTATGCATGACAGTACATTATATAACCCGAGAAAACGAAATGTTAGATTACGTATGTTTTAAACACTATGGATATAGCTCTGGAGCAGTAGAAATAGTATTGGAGGAAAACCCTGGACTTGCAGATTATGGAAGTTTTTTGCCTGCAGGATTAAAGATCAGGTTACCTACAATACAAGAGCAATTAAAAAAGTCGAAGTTAAAAGTGTGGGAATAAATGAAACCTGAATTTAGCATTGAAGGAATAAAAGATCATGTAATATCGGTGCATCTTACCGACGAATCTGGTACTATAGATGATGTTGCAGAGGTATGTATTGATCATGGCAATGAAAATGTAGAAATTCCAAATGAATTGAACATAGCACTAGGTTATAAGGAAACGGGAATCTTTCCAATGGGTGTATATACAGTCAACGAAGTTACGATACAAGGCCCACCTAAGACTCTACTAATCAAAGCTCATGCAACAAATTTAAGAATATCTTTGAAGGCAAAAGTATCAAAAGAATGGCGCCAAATTACCATAGAAAACTTAGTAAAAGAAATAGCTCAAAAACATGGATATGGACATAAAGTTGCTGAGGAATTTAAGAATGTATTGATACCCCATATTAATCAGGCAGATGAAAGTGATATAAGTCTGTTAACAAAGATCGCAACAGAGCGTGAAGCAATGGCAAAATTAGCTGGTGGGTATATATTGTTTATTTCAAAGAATATGGCAAAATCAGCCACAGGAAAAGCTTTAGGAACAACGACTATTAGACCTCAAGACACAATTAATTGGAAAGTGCATTTTACTGTACGTGATAAGTATAATTCAGTAGTAGCAAAATGGCATAGCTATGAAAAGGGTGAGACTATTA
Source organism: Wolbachia endosymbiont (group A) of Philonthus cognatus (assembly GCF_947251755.1). Classification (NCBI taxonomy): domain Bacteria; kingdom Pseudomonadati; phylum Pseudomonadota; class Alphaproteobacteria; order Rickettsiales; family Anaplasmataceae; genus Wolbachia; species Wolbachia endosymbiont (group A) of Philonthus cognatus. The sequence goes on along the minus strand of NZ_OX366388.1, from coordinate 408,288 downwards.
AAGAAACAGTTGGTAGTGGCGAGCCAAGTTATATTATGCTAGAAATCTATCCAAATGCAGAGTCAGCATTAAGTGCAGCAAATGCCAAGTTGAAACAATTGAAGCGTAACAATGAAACTTTAGATATAACTATGCCTGGTAATCCAGAGTTATTTGCAGAAGCTAAACTTAATCTTATAGGTTTTAATCAAGCGGTAGATGGTAAATGGATAGTTAATAGAGCGGAGCATACTTTAAATAGCTCAGGCTACCTTACTATGTTGTCAGCATCTTTGAGTAAGTAATGTTAATAAAAAATGAGTAAATGATCTATTTAATATTAAAAAGATGTTGAATATGGATAAATTGGGTCAAGATACAAAAAACAAGCTGCATTTTTGGTGGCTTATAACAGTAATAGTATGTATTATTGCTACCTATTCCTACATGAAGGCAAAAGCTGAAGGTAATTATAAAACGATACTACGCATTGCTTCTCAAAATTGTAACTTAGATGTAGTAAAGTTTTCAGTAGAAAATTTATTAAGTGTTAACACACGAGTTCCTAAATTAACAGCATTACATCATGCATCTGATTCAGGATGCTTGAAAGTTACTAAATTTTTAGTATACCAAGGAGCTGACATTAGTGCATTAGGTGAAAATGAAAGATGGACAGCATTACATTTTGCTGCATTAGAAGGGCACTTAGAAGTAGTGAGTTTTTTACTGGAAAGAGGTGCAAATCCTAATGTTAGAGATAGAAGTGGAAAAAACCCTCGAGATGTAGCTGTAATAGAATCAAGGCAAAACAAAGACAAGCCCTACGATCAAATAATAAAGCTACTTGCAGAAGCAGAGAACCGATAACATAAAGAAATCACTAAAGCTGTAAGTTTTTTATGATCTCTATATAAACTCCCAAAACCATCCATAATAGATTAATACTTTCACATGAAAAAGCAAAAAATCCCAATAGCGGTAATAATAACAATAGTTCTACAGACTGTAGGATTCATATGGTGGTTGGCAAAACTTGACTTACGTGTACACATCCATGATAAATTTATAGAAAAAAACCAAGGACTAATCGAAATAGTCTATCGACTTGAAGAGAGAGTGAAAAACCTCACTGAAGAAGTCAACGAACTTGAAGCTATTCACAAACACAAATAAATTTTACAGTGACAAAGTACATTTTATCTGTAGATGGAGGTGGCATTAGAGGGATAATACCTGCCGTTATTCTTGCAGAAATTGAATCTAGGACAAAAAAGCCAATTTCCCAGATTTTTGATTTAATGGCAGGCACCTCAACCGGTGGAATTGTTGTAGCTGGATTATGTAAAAAAGATAAACCTCAATATTCTGCTAATGATTTAGTCGAGTTCTATCGGGAATATGGACCATATATTTTCAAGTCTTCATTTTTTAGGCGATCAATATTATCTTGGTTTAACTGTGCACAATACCCATATAAAAATATTGAATTTGTATTGGACAAATATTTTGGTGATGATACTCTACAAAACACTTTAAATAATGTACTGCTTACCAGTTACGACATTCAGAATAATTGCCCATTTTTCTTCAAAAGCTGGAAAGAAGGTAATATTAAGCTGAAAGATGCACTCAGAGCTGCAACGGCTGCACCTACTTACTTTGCACCTAAATATCTTAAAATCAACCACAAGGAAATGGTATTAGTGGATGGCGGGGTATTTGCAAATAATCCAGCGGCTTGTGCATATGCAAGTGGTAAGAGGTTATTTCCAAATGATGATATTCTACTGTTATCGATAGGTACTGGAAGAACAGATAGAAGCATAGAGTATGCCAATTCAAAGAGATTTGGAAAAATAGGCTGGATAAAACCACTATTACATGTGATGTTTGCCTCAAGTTTAGATTCAGTAAATTACCAACTTGATCAAGTTATAGGTGATAAATATATACGCATACAATCGCAATTAAAAATAGCATCACCTGACATGGATAATATTACATCAAAAAATATCAAATCTCTTCAGCAAGAGGCAAAGGCAATGATAGAGAATAATCAAAAAGTAGTCGATAAATTTTGTAACATTGTGTCTTAATTTACATCAAGTAAAATATAAAGCTTTCATTGAGCCAGAAAAGTAAAATAAGCAAATTTGCCTTGTTGAGAAATCTTATTATCTTTGTGTACTACTTTCTTTTTCACTACTAAAAAATCCACGTAAATGGTTAAAAACCTTTTCAATAAAAAGCTCGCTTTCCTCTCCTGTAAAAGCTTCTTTTATTTCATGCAAACTACTTGTTACCTTATTGCTATTTTTTATGACTGAGTAGCTTTCAATAGCTTGGCAAGCAGACAAAATAGTTATTGCCCCTATTATAGTTGAAACAATTATGGCAATTAAAGGTGCTATTGTTGTAAGTACTGCTGCAATTAATGAGATGCCAACACAAAACGCAATAGCTGAAATGCAAAATGCTACTGTATGTTTCTTTTCATGACTAACCATACACACCTTCTTAATAAATCTGTTAAAAGGATAACTTATTTTTTTAGTACCGTCAATATTTTTAGAAAAATTGGCATACTCAAGATAATCATTTGTGATACCAATGAATTACATTAAGCAAATTTCTGGTACCTAATTTAGTTAATTCACTTCAATCTATTTGAACATTATATATTAAACACAGAAGCACAAGAATTTCATTCAGTAATTTAGATATATTAAATATACAATTATTTTTATTGATATTTTAATGTATTATTTATGAGTAAGTAAACTACTGAAATCTTTAATCCAGGTTAAGTTTTGAAAGCATGATTTTCAAGCTCCTCAATAGAAATGTCCAGCATAAGTAGATTATTTGCAACCTTTATCTATATTAAGTATATAACTACTTTTACTTATATCTTAATATATTATTTAACACAATTCAATTTTCACACTCATCAGCAGTTAGGCCACTTGCTCGCACAATAATATCAATAGCAACACCTGCCTTTGCTAGATTTTTTGCAACCTTGATCCTTTCTGTTTTTTTAACTTTTTCCTTGCCACTTTTCATATCTTCAGATAGAGATTTGACTAATGATTCTTGTTCTCCGTACTCATCCATTAAACTCAATAGCTTTTTGCTTTCTCTTGTTTTAGGTAGCAGAACTTTAATATTCACTAATAATGCATCTGATATTTTATATAATTTATCAAATGTTATAGCAGTATACCCTCTTTCATATTCGTGTATTTCCTTGAGTGTTAAACCAACTTTATCAGCCAAATCTTTTTGAGTGTATCTCCTTATCAATCTCCATTCTCTTATTCTTTGTCCTATTCTGTAATATATAGAATCAGTGCAGATTTCTCTCTCTGTACTATCATACTCGTAAATAGATAAACCCGTTGCCTGGGAAATAACATCAGTAGAAACTTCTTCTTTCACTAGATTTTTTGCTATTTCCAACCTTGCCTCTTCTTGATTAATTTTTTCGCTAATATGAACAAACCTGACTAATGAAGGTACTATTTTGCCTAACTTTTGATTCTCATATATTTTCGTTAGATAGAATATTTCTTCGTCTTCATACTCTCTTACTGTTATTGGTTTAGGTAATAGATCTACAACATTAACTGACAGTACTCTTGCTATTACATATAGTACTTTAATCGGAATAGGAATATACCCATTTTCATAATTGCTTACTTCTTTATATGCTAATCCGATTTTACTTGCTAACTCCGCTTGAGTACACCTTTGCATTAATCTACAATCTTCTATTTTTTGCCCTATTTTGTAGTGTATAGAACTAACATCTCTTACAGAAACAAACATATATACCTTACTTAGAAATAAATTTTCATGCAATTTGATCAGCGGATAAACCAACTATTTGCAAAATAATATCAATAGAAATTCCCCCTTTTACTAGATCTCTTGCAACTTTAATCCTTTCTATCTCTCTCACTTTCTCCTCACAAATCCGTATCCCTTCAAACAAAGATTTTATTAGTGCATTACGTAGTTCTTGGCTCTCAATTTCTTTGTATTCTTTAATCAAATTCGGTAGCTCATTTTCCACTTTACTACCTTCATCTTCCTCTGTTAGTAGATCTGTAATACTAATCGATAATGTTTCTGCTATCTCATATAATTTTCCCAGTGGAGTAGCTACGCGTCCTTGTTCATAGTTGCTTATTTCGTCACGTGTTGTACTCATTTTCTCCGCTAAATCCTTTTGAGTATACTCTCTCACTAGTCTCCATTCCTTTATCTTTTTGCCTATTTGGTAGTAGATAGAACCAACTTTTTCTTCAACACATTCATCAGCAGAGAGACCAATTGTTTTCGAAACAACGTCAACAGAAACTCCTGCTTTAACCAGACTCTTTGCAATTTTTATTTTTTCCGATTTTCTACTACTTTTCTCACTAACTTGGACAAATTTGGTTAGCAAACAAAACATCTTACGTAACTCCTGATCGTTAATCTTTTTATATTCTCTTACTAGATTTAATATTTCTCCTTCCTCATTCTTAAAGCCGATTTTCTCCTTTGATGCAGGAATGAGATCAGTGATACTTACTGACAATGCTTCTGCTATAGCGTACAACCTTTCGATTGAAATTCTACGGTTCCCTTTCTCATATTGCAGTATTACCCAGTACTTTACACCAATTTTCTCAGCTAAATCCTTCTGAGTATAACCTCTCTCTAACCTCCAATTTTTCACTTTTTCCCCTACTTCACAGTCTAGACTTTTTTCCACGAAAACAACCATGCGTATAATATTTTCTACTATAGCTCAATTTTGTTAAGGCTCCAGATATAATGGTAAGAAAAAACCTCTGGAACCTTAAAGTTGACTGTAGACACATTAAAGTTTTCTAAAAGTTTCTTTACTACCTTCACGTATCCTATTTACCCACGGAGACAATACTTCATCATTACTAATCTCTTTTATAGCATATTTTTCATTCCATATGCCACATCTAGTGAAATTACCTCTTTCTACCACTTCCTTAAGCTTCACTCCCCCAAAGAGGCAATTTTTTCCTATTTCTTCGCCTCTTTTTTGTAACTCAGCCCACATTTCCTTGTTTTCTACTCTGACTTGTACTTGATCATATTTTTTTACATCGTGGTACAATATAACATTTAGCTTACCAATGCTTGTAGGAAATTGTAAGATGGAAATGTGATATAAAAGAGATAAGAGAGAAAGATAACCCTGCTCACTAGGAATAGGGTTACCACGGGCGTGTGCGACCGGGAGGAAATTGGTATTACAACCGTTAGAATCAAGGTACACTAGCCCTATCTCTCGATACGTTTGAATAGTTGTTTGGGACATATATATGCACCCGTTTACAATCTTAAATTAACTAAAACTATCGAGGTTTATTATGGTTACATCTTATCAAAATTTTATTGGCATTGACATCGGAAAATTTAAAAATGTCGTTGCAATTCACAAACAGAAAAATGCTGTCGAATTTGACAATAATGCTTCTGGCTGGCAACAATTGTTCCAAGAGTTTTCAGATGTCCTACCTAATTCTTTAGTGACTTTAGAAAATACAGGGAAATATGAGCTTGGCTTATCACATTTTCTTACCGACAAAAATATTGCTGTGCACCGAGCTAATACTCGTAAAGTAAAAAGCTTTATTTTATCTCATGGAACTTTGGCGAAGTCTGATAGATCAGATGCAAGAGCTCTTGCTCAATATGGATGTGAACGCCATAGAACTCTCTCTCTATTTGCACCTACGTCAAAAGAACAATCAACTCTAGCTGCACTTTGTCAACGTCGTGACGACATTACGCAAATGAGAGCTCAGGAAAAGTGTAGACTGGAAGCTCCTGAAAATGACCAGATAAAGGAAAGTTGCCAGAAGACCATTGAATTTTTCAATAGTCAAATAAACGAACTCAATGACACTATGCAAAAAATTATTGATGAAAGCCATGAGCTACAACAACATCAAAAAATCCTTAAAACAGTTCCTGGAATAGGCAAAAAGTTATCACAAGATTTTTTGTGTTTAATGCCAGAGCTTGGTTACTTAAACAGAAGAGAAGTAGCAAGTCTTGCCGGAGTAGCACCTCATCCTAAGGAAAGTGGTAAAGCTATTGGTTATCGAAGGATTATAGGTGGTAGAAGTAACATTCGTTCAAAGCTCTTTACAGCTGCTATGGCTGCAGCAAAGTCCAAATCTGTACTTGGTGCGTTTTATTCTAAGCTTGTTGAAAGTGGTAAGAAGAAGATGGTGGCTATAACAGCTCTAATGCGAAAAATTATAGTAATTGCTAATGCAAGACTTAAAGCAGCGATTATTTCACACAGTAGTAACTGACAATGAATATTGTGAATAATACACAAACTTAAAGTACTTATTCACATATTCATTGGCTTAAGCAGAAATTTCTGTGGTAGCTGTTTGATATAAAATTCTATTTCTATGACAAACGGGTTTTTATTGCCCATATAATTTGCAAAATTACACAAATAAAAAATTTTTAAAAAACATAGTTGATTCTAATATAATAGAGCTTTCATCTGACATATCGATATAGTTTCTTATACCTCCCTTCTCACTTTTAACCTCTACTGCATTATTGCCCATTCTTAAAATTAAACCTCTGTTTGCTTCCAGTATTTTGGCTACCTCTACCTTGCTATTATCAGAAAATTCTATATATGATGTTGTATTGTCTATCTCGAGATCTATTAAGGATCCTTCTTGAACAGCACTTTCGCCAGCTTTTTCTAGTTCTTCTAATTGCTTATCTATCTGTGGTTGAACTTCTGGCTGTAGCTCATTATAGATTTCACCTATCAGTTTATTCTGTAGTAGAGTATCATGAAACTCTGCACCGCTTAACATTAATTTACGTATTACCTTTTTACGATCAACCTTATCAAATTTATGAAAATGTGTACCTAATACTACATACTCTGCGAAACTCCATTCCCCATCATTACATGCATTTAGCCTTGCTCCAGCAGCTAGTGCTTCGTCTACAGCCTTGTGCAGTTCATTTGGACTTTTTGCTCTTACCACAGCACTCTTAAACCAGCTCAACTTTTCACTTTCGCTTACACTTGGTTTTATTTTTTGCAAGTTTGAAGCAAATGGATTTAAATCTTCTGCTTGATCATTTAAAGGTTTTGTTCCATAAACATAGTCAAGGCTTTTCCCGTAGTTGATTTGAATGTTTCTGCTAGGGGAAGTCTCCCGGTTTATCTCCTTCTGGTTATTAATTTTACTCACAAATTTAGACTGCTCTATATCAACGCTTTCAAGAGCACCAAATATTTTCTTCAATAACTTGTCTTTACTAGTCATATAACCCCCATATTAAAAATACTTTTTAAGTATATAAATCTTAGTTTATACACTCTATTACTCAGTATAAATTATAATGAGTAGATTTGCAAATACTTTCTGCTATAACAATCCGTTTTCTCGAAAGCTGAAATAGCCTCCACTTGTGATGATAATATGGTCAAACAATTTTACGCTTACAGTACTACATGCTGCTGCTAAGCTCTTCGTTACTGCTTGATCTTCTTCTGAAGGCTCTAAACTTCCCCCAGGGTGGTTGTGTGACATTATTATTAATGTTGCATTTTTTATTAATGCTTTTCTTATAATCTCCTTTATATATACTGGTGCTTTTTCCATTTCACCAATATAGGATTCTTCTCCAATTAATTGGCGTCTTTTATTCAAGTACAGTATTTTTACACATTCCCTTTCTGAGTGGCCTATACTTACGTTTAAGTACTCTACTAGCCCTTGTAAGTCCATTATTGGCTCACTCTTGAGCTTTTCTCTCAGTACCCTTTCTAGTGTTTCCTTAACGCACATAATCATTGCTACTGCAGAATCAGTTACTCCTTCTATAACTTTCAGGTCATCCATTTCTCTACCTAAAATCCTTCCTACTCCCGTATAAGTATTCACCAGATTTTTAGCAATTTCTTGAGCTTGTGGCCTTTCATGTACTGCACTTAGAAACGTTTCCATTATTTCACGATCAAGTAGTGCTTTACCTTTGCTTTCTAATATTCTGAATTCGATTTCTTCTTTACTTTTATTCATATAATTTACCCTTCACTAACAACAAACTTTTTTTAAATATTTACTGCTGTTTTTTTATCAGCATTGGCATAAAGCCATAGCTTTCGAGTGAAGTCAAATCAATTTCTCAATCTTTTTTATTTATTTTTTTATGAATAAATTAATATATTAATAGATACTGATTTCCTTAAGCGATGTCGTTGTAGATTCGTGTTTTTATACACCAATTTGATGTCTCCCACAGCTTTAAATTCATGATATCCATTTGCTGGTCTTTTAAGGCACTTTACAGAAGGGTGATAAAAAGATATAGAAAGGGACCGTCTAAGATGCGTAGTAGCATTCTAGGGTCATTTATGAAGGTAGTTTTTTGCCGACTCTTGAAATTTAGCTAACCTTAATAGACTTTAGCACAAAAACGTTGAACATTTCTTCACAATTGTGTATAATTATTAATGTTTTCTAGGTTAACTTGTCATGGCTCTCTCAAAATTTTTAGATCCTAAGCTTGATTTAACATTTAAGAAAATTTTTGGTACTGAAAAAAATAAGAATATCCTTATCCACTTCTTGAATGATATCTTAGGTTTTACTGGAGTCAATACTATTCAGGATGTTGAGTTCCTCAGCACCATTATGAATCCTGAGATTGCTTCTGATAAACAAAGCATCGTTGATGTCCTCTGTAAGGATTCTCTCGGAAATAGGTATATTGCGGAAATGCAGCTTGCTCGTGATAAAGGCTTTGAAAAACGTGCTCAACTTTATGCTGCTAAGGCTTACTCAAGGCAGGCTGATAAAGGTGGTAAGTACATTGATTTAAAGAAGGTTTTCTTTATTGCTATTTCTAATTGTAATTTATTTCCTGATAAGCTTGATTATATATCTAGCCATACCATAAGAGATGAAAAAACTAATGAGCATGATTTAAAAGATTTCCAATTTGTTTTCATTGAGTTGCCAAAGTTTCCTAAGAGTAAAGAAGAGCAGCTAGAAAATGTAGTAGATCGTTGGCTATTTTTCTTTAAATATGCAGAAGAAACTACGGATGAAGATTTAAGAAAAATAGCAGAAAAGTCACCGATAATAAAGTTAGCGTATGACGAGTTAGATAAATTTCATTGGAATGAGAAAGATCTTGTAGCTTATGAAGAAAGGGTAATGGATTTACAGAAAGAAGCTGCTATCTTGGAACAAAAACTCGATGATGCTAAACTAGAAGGTAGACAAGAAGAAAAAATCGAAGTTGCAAAAAACTCACTCAAGGCCGGTGTCTCTATAGATGTTATCGCTCAAATTACCGGTCTCTCTCATTCTGAAATTTTACAACTCAAGGAAAAAACATAATTATTCACTTCAACATTGATGAAAATCTTTCCTAAGTTAGACATATCCTATAATTAAGAGTCTAATGAACTATCTAAAACAGCTATGAAGATTGCACAAAGAATTATATAAATTACTATCATAACGTTACCCAAACTTCTATATCAAAGCTACGTGCTGTAAGTTCAATATGGAAAACACATTAACCACTTAGCATTTAATGTCTACTTCATCCATTTTAGTATTAAGATCATCAAACTTGCTACTGGTTTCCCTAATTATTTTGGCTACCTTTACTTTAAATTCTATTATAAGCTTTTCACTATTTGGTATATTATATCTTCCATATCCTCATCTACTTACTCAAAGTATTTCCAAGCTTGGTTACTCCTACATCAGAAAGACAAGTTGATACTTTGTCCTTTGAATGGCTTTGAATAGAAGCATTACTTAAATAACTTTGAGGCTCTAAACTCATCTGCTTTGCACCATCAACTTCTAATGTACCATCTCTGTTGTGTAATATCTGCTCTATTGATTGATTTAGCAGACCCTTATTAAATTTAGCTATAAACTTTTCAAATTTCTTCGAACTTAACTTACCAGGACATCCTGCTTCTCTACTAGGACATGCTTTCTCTAAATACGAGCTTAAAACTCCTGAAATCTCATTAAATTGACCTCTTATGACTTTTCTAACAATCTCTTTCTGCATTCCCATATAATCAATATTTAATCGATGCATTAATACACCACTTTTTAATCCAGCTTGCTCTACTACTTTCTTGAATCCATTTGTGATGCTTAATGCATAGCCCTGTGCTTTTAGTGGAGATATAGACTGATCTACAGTAGAAATATACTTCTGACCTGTAAATTTTCTAATCAATAAGTCAAATAAAGTTATTGTACCATTAAAGTCAACCTGTGATAGATAGTGATCTCCCATTTCTAATATTGTATTTCCTCCACTAGGCTTAAATTTAACAGGTGCTTGCCTTTCACGCATTTGCTTTAGATTTGCATTTACATAATCGACGTTATTTCGAAAGAAACCTCCATTTTCTTGTCTTTTATCTTTACCATCAGATGGTAGTGTGGTACTTGTCAAACTACTATTACTTACCGACGCTTTGGCAAATTGCCCATCAACTTGTGATACTGAACTTGTAGTCCCCTCAGATTTAGAGCTCAATAACCCACCTATAAAGCTTTTTACCAAACCAGGTAAATAATTTAGCCATGAAGACGGTCTTGTGCCACTACTTGCTGCTATCTCAGGTTGATTTATAGCAAGAGGTTTACGTGATAAGTGATGACGACTATGATCTCCATGGTGATGCCGACGTTTGCGTTCTCCTCTTTCCTGACTGAGTTTTTCTTCTAAATATGTCACAATATTACCACATCCTTGATCTCTAGCAATATTTAGTGGTGTTCTGCCGTAATCATCTGTAGCACTAAGATTAGCACCGGCATTGACAAGGACCTTCACTATATCAAAACTGTGAGCATTAACAGCATAATGTAGAGGTGTACTACGATTCCTGTTTTGGACGTTAACATTTCCACCATAACTGAGAAGTAAATCCACTATATATGGCTTACAGTATTTAACTGCTACATGTAAAGGAGTTTCATAAAGTTCCCCATTTTTAACTTCAGTACTAGCACCATTTTGAAGTAGGAGAAGAGCTCCACCATAATCACCTATTTCAGCCGCTAAAGACAGTAGTGTATTTCCATGCTTGTCCTTGGCATCAATGTTAGCACCACGGTTAATAAGACTTGTGATTCTACCACGATCACCTATACTATCGTTCAGTCCTACTTCTGTGAACAAATGCCTTTCTAGGACTAATTCTGGATGTTCTAAAGCTTCAATTATATTTGTGTAACGCGCTCGAGTAGCTAAGACCAAAGGCGTTTGGCCATTAATATCCTTAACTTCAATGTTAGCACTTCTACCGAGGAGAAATTTAACTGTATTTAATTTATTTCCCTTGACAGCTACATGTAAAAGTGTAGAGCGGTCATTAGTTACATCATTAATATCATTAGCATTCTTGTCTAAAAGAAATTCAACTATTTCAAGCTTATTACTATACTGAGCAGCCACATGTAAAGGCGTATTACCGTAGATATCTCTAGCTTTAATATTAGCGTTCTTATCAAAAAGAAACTTAACTATGTCAAACTTATTACTAGAAGCAGCAAAGTGTAAAGGTGTCCATCCATATTTGTCTTTGGCTTCAATCTTAGCACCTCTACCAAGGAAAAACTGGACCATGTCCAGATTACCTTCTTGAGCAGCAAAGTGTAAAGGTGTCCATCCATATTTGTCTTTGGCTTCAATCTTAGCACCTCTACCAAGGAAAAATTGGACCATGTCCAGATTACCTTCTTGAGCAGCAAAATGCAAAGGTGTTTTACCATCCTTATCTTGAGCATCAATGTTAGCAGCATCTAAGCTAGCACCTCGGCTTACAAGATCTTTAACTTTTTCAAAATCACCATCTTGTACTGCAGTCAACAATTGTTGATTTAGCCGTAATTCTGCTTGTTGTAAATACTCTACAACATTATCATACTGGTGACCTTTAGCCACATCTAGCGGGTTTCTACCATCCTTATCTTTAGCACTGATATCAGCTCCTTTACCTATAAGATACTCTACTACATCCAGACGACCATTCCAAGAAGCCCAGTACAGCGGTGTCCTGCCATCTTTGTCAGTATCATTAACACTCACTCCCTTACTAATAAGAAACTCTATAATGTTTTTACTATTATTCTCAGCGGCAACATGTATAGGTTTTTCACCAATAGTAGAAGTATCTGCAGCATTGATATTAGCTCCTTTTTCTATCAAGAATTTTGCAACCTCTAATTGATCAAACTTAGCAGCATAGTGTAAAGGTGCCCAACCATTTTTATCAGTCTCATCAACGTTTACCCCCTTGCTGATAAGAAACTCTATAATACTTTTACTGTTATTTTCAGCAGCAACATGTATAGGCTTTTTACCAGCAGTAGAGGCATCTGCGGCATTGATATTAGCTCCCTTATCAAAAAGAAGACTAGCAACCTCTGAACGACCTCTCCATGCAGCATAGTGCAGTGGTGTATAACCTTGCTTGTCAGTATCATCAATACTCACTCCTTTGCTGAGAAGAAACCCTATGATATCTTTACTATTATTCTCAATAGCAACATGCACAGGCTTTTTACCATAAGGGCCTTTATCTGCAGCATTAATATCAGCGCCTTTTTTTATCAAAAACCTTGCAATTTCTAAACGATCCTCAAATGCAGCCCAATGTAGTGGTGTCCAACTGTATATATCTGTAGTATTAACATTAGCATTCCGACTAACAAGATCTTCAGCTTCATTGAGATTACCATCTTGTACTGCAGTCAACAATCCTTCATCTAAATCTAATTGTACTTGCTCTATCATCTCCACTATATTTGTATAACCTTCTTGCACAGCCAAATCCAAAGGTGTTTTACCATCCTTGTCTTTAGCGTTAATATTAGCACCTTTTTTGAGAAGAAGTTTGACTGTACTTGGTTTATTTCCTTGTATAGCTAAATGTAAAGGTGTTCTACCGTTATTAGTTATATCATTAATACCACTAAGATCTCTGTTCAAAATAAATTCAATTACTTCAAGTGTACTATCGTGTTGAGCAGCTACATGCAAAGGTGTTTCACCATCTTTATTTTTAACCTTTAAGCTAGCTCCCTCTTCGACAAGATATTCTACTACTTTCACATGACCATTATTACAAGCGTTATGTAAAGGAGTATTATCACTATTATCTTTCGCTTCTAAATTAGCACCTTGGCTAACAAGAGCCTTGACTCTATTAAGATCATCACCGTTTACTACAGCCAACAATTCTTTATTTAAACCTGACTGTGCTTTTTTCAAAAATTCTTTTATATTTTCTTTAACAGCCAAGTCTAAAGGTGTGTTACCATCTTTATTTTTAGCCTTTAAGCTAGCACCCTGGCCAAAAAGATCCTCAACTTCATTAAGATCATCATTTTTTACTGCAGATAACAATTTTTCATCTAAGCCCAATTGCATCTTCTTTATCACTTCTACTATATCTGTGTAACCCTTTTGCTCAGCCAACTCTAAAGGTATTTTACCGTCTTTATTTTTAGCCTTTAAACTAGCTCCTTTTTTGATAAGATATTTCACTACTTCTAAGCGATCATTATTACAAGCATTATGTAGAGTAGTATTATCATTATTGTCTTTAGTTTCTAAATTTGCACCTCGAGCGATAAGATCTTTTACTTTATCAAGATTACCATCCCTTGCATTAATTAACAACCCTTGATCCAACTGTGCTTTCTCCAAAACTTCTATCATATCTCCTTTAGTAGCTAAGTCTAAAGGTGTTCTATCATTCTTATCTTTAGCATTGACACTAGCACCTCTATCAAGAAGAAGTTTTACTACGTTCAACCTTCCTGCTTCAACAGCAAGATGTAGAGGTTTTCTATTATGGTCGTCTTGAGACTCTATGTCAGCACCTTCATCAAGAAGAAATTGAGCTATATCCAGATTACCCTCTTGAGCAGCAAAATGTAAAGGCGTGCCCTGATACGTTATCTCATTATTAAATTTTGCACCGTTACTAACAAGAAGCTTGACCACACCCCATCTACCTAACTGAGCAGCAGAAAGTATTGGTATGTAACCAAGCTTGTCTTGAACTTCGACCTTAGCACCTCTGTCAAGAAGGAATTTAACCATATCCAAATTATCCTTTTGAGCAGCAAAGTGTAAAGGCGTATGATCTTCCTTATCTTGAGCATTAATATTAGCACCATAATCAAGAAGAAGTTCTACCACACTCCATTTACCTGATTGAATAGCAAGAAACATTGGCGTGTACCCAAACTTATCTTGAATTTCGGTATTAGCCCACCTATCAAGAAGGAGTTTAACTTTATCCCATTCACCTGCTTCAGAAGCAAGATGCAAAGATGTCCTACCAAGTTTACCTTGAGCATTTATATCTCCACTGTTTGGAGCCTCTAAAGGTATAGAATTCTTTTGTGAATTAATAATAGAACTCACATTATTTAATTCATCAATACTATCTGAATTACGTATTTTATCTATTTCGTTACTTAATAATATTTCTTTGTCAGCAAATTTTATAGATAATGTTTCCATTTTAGGTTCTTTATAGAAATCTCTAAAACGTATAATACACGACTCACTTGCCTCTATATCAGCATTAAAGGCATTGGTAACTATCAAATCATATTTATCATGAAGATAGGTATACTGCCCTGCTTTTTTAGATATGATTAGTTTATTCTTTTCTTCCACGTCTTGAGGTGTTACTACAATAATTTTTTCATCAGAAATAAAGAACGAAGACTTTAAACCTAAACTATCATCGATTTCCATCGGTGCATTATCAAAAATAATTTGTAATTTTTTATACCACTTATTTACAAGGGCATCTTTCAGCCTCACTGTTATTACATCTTGCTGCAAGCTGGTAGCTGATATAGATAACTTAATTAATAAATCATTTTTGTCTTTAATAACTGTTGGTATCGGTTTTATACTCAAATCCCTATCTACTTGTTGCACCAACTGATGTAAATCTAATGTACTTCTTAAACTTTTCTTTCCATTGACATCATCATTAATTACTACTTCTTGAATAGGGAAGTTTTCAATATCAAGTGTTTCATGACCTGAAGTAATTGCACATATATCGTTTCCTCCTAGAGTAATATTTTTTCTCTCACTTGCATTGAGTTCACTACATACGTCTCTCCTCATAAAATCCGCAGCATTGCTCTTTCCTCTATTACTTAAATAACTATCCAAATCTAACTTATTTTCTGATTGATTTAAAAAGGTGTGCCTGTCAACATCTTCAGCTATAGCAGATATTCTACTTGCTATTTGCTGACTATTTTCTTCAGTCAATATTGACTGATAGTCTACTACAGTTTGATTATAACCATTTAATTCTTGTATACTACGTCTATTGCGAGTAGATCCACAATTTTCAATTTTCCACTTAAATTGACCACCCTTTCCATTTGAAGGCCAGGTAAACACATACCTCCTATCCCTGTCACAATTGTTTAAGTGGTACATACAATTATTGTTAGGTGAGTACAAGTACCTTCCATACTCAACATTTTTTAGATACACATTATCACCGTTAAGCTCAACCTTCCACTTAAAATTACTACCCCCTCTATTTGAAGGCCAGGTAAACGCATACCGCCTGTCGCTGTCACAATCGTTTAAGTGGTACGTACAATCATCATTAGGTGAGTACAAGTATCTTCCATACGCAACATTTTTTAGATACACATTATCACCGTTAAGCTCAACCTTCCACTTAAAATTACTACCCCCTCTATTTGAAGGCCAGGTAAACGCATACCGCCTGTCCGTGTCACAATTGTTTAAGTGGTACATACAATCATCATTAGGTGAGTACAAGTACCTTCCATACTCAACATTTTTAATACATATCGCTGAAGAAAATACCATATTCCTCACTGATTTCGGTAATTTACTTTTTAGCTTTTCAAGATCGGATCTTTCTTCTGAACTGACCTTAGAATAGTTGTCCATTTTCATGGCTTCTCTAATAGAGTAAGCTAATTTTAATATTGTACTATCGTCCTTTGGTATTTTATCAAACACAGCTATATAACCTGGAATAAACTGATCAATATAATGGTGACTGCGTATAAACCTTAATACTTTTTCTACACCTACTTGCCAGTATACGTCATTTACAGCTTCCTTAATTGCCTCACCAAATAACTTTTTATCAAAATTATACACTCCATCCACAAGTTTAATGGTTGAAGCATTAAGATCATTTAGCATACCGTCCTTTAGCACCTTTTTGGCTGCATTTTTTATTGAACCTCTTAAACTACTTATACAAGACTCTACCGATCTTTTTGCATTAGATGGAATATTTGCTTGGTTAACAACTTCCTTCTTTAAAAATTTAACCTGTTTTATCATTTTAAATGCGTCATTACTTTTAGTCTTGATCCTGTTACAAAGAAGTTCAATTACACCTGAGTCATTATTGTAAGCGGCTAAATATAGAGGTGTTCTACCATCGTTGTTTTTAGCCTCGATATCAGCACCTCTATCAAGAAGAAGATTAATTACGTTTTGCTTTGCTTCTTCAACAGCCAAATGCAGGGGGGTCTTACCCTCCTTACTTCTAATTTCAATACTAGCACCTTTATCTATAAGAAAGCTAACCATATCAGGATTACCATAATGAACAGCATAGTGCAAAAGCGCCCAATTATCACTGTTGCAACTAGTACTCTCTAAAGCATTAATATTACCTTTCTTCTCTAAAAATGCTTTGAATACACTCTTGCTTAATTCTACATTACCGTTGTAAATAGCATAATGCAAAGGCGTCCAGTTCTGTGAACACTGATTTTTATGTTCAATATCAACATTACTTTTTTTAGCAGTTTTATCAAGAAGGGTTTTAACTTCATCCCATTTACCTTCATAAACTGCTGTACTTACCAAAGGTTTCAATACTCCCAACCCTGAAGAGATCATCCACTTATTGCACTGATCTATTATGTTTGAATCATAGCCATTCAGCAAAAGGTTGTTTTCTAACTTTTCAAGCAATGTTAAAATCTGATTACTACTTGGCGTTTTATTTTTTAATTCCTCAATTTGTTCTAAACTACAGGAACTTTCTGTAAAGCTAACCCGGTCTTGCAGTGAAGGAAAATCAAGACACTGATGTACTGAATCTCTATTTCCTCTTTCAAAATCGTCAACTGATATTAAACATTTAAAGTCATTTTCTACTTTAGGGGTATATTTACTTCCATTTTGGTAATTTTCTGAAGCTTTATCAATTAAAGCTTGTATTTTTCTTACCTCAGATAAACTAAACCTATCTAATCTACGGAGCATTATTGGTTCTAAACCTAAATCAAACTCCAACGTAGAAATTCTATGAAATTCATTATTATCCCAATCTTTTATATTGATCGTGTGATTAGACATCTTATCGCGAAATATCAGATCTGCACCATTGCTGAAAATTTCAACTTGACCCGGAGTAATATTCTTTAATATCACTACTCCTATGTGTTCCTCATCTTGTACTACAGAAGTAGAAATATTTTTTTCTAATTTTTGATTGTGTTGAATGATACTAGTAGAGTTACTAAAGTCTTCAATATATTCTTTTACAACTCTTTCATAGTCACTTCTAAGTTTATCCTTATGCTCCATTACATTATCAACGTTCTCTAATAACTCAGGAGATGGAGAAAAATGATCATTATTCCATAGAGAATAAGAAATATTTTCCCATTTGCTTCGTTCAGTATAAAAACCTTCTATTCTAATGATAAAAGGAATTTCACTTTCTCTTATTAATAAGAGATCATCTTTATCTTTATACTTTTTAATATCTTCAAGACGAGAATCTATTACTACATGATCACCTTGAAAATCTTTAGGTAACAAAAACATATTCTGAGTTTGTGTAGCCTGTAAAAAAGGAACTAATTTACCCTTTCCCGAAGAAGAGGGAGAACAAGACATTGATTGTATATTGGGGATAAAAGTTTCTCCTTTTTTGTTCATAACTATAAGATGCCTATAATTAGGATCTTGAAAGTAATTTTTCACTCGAATGTTACTATTATTGTATTTTAAATACAGATCACATTGCTGGATTGAAAAATCTTTCTCAACTGCCGACATAAATAGTGTATCTAGTTTTTTATCACTTGAGTTATTATCAATTTTAACTTCTCTACTATTTATATCATTGCTAATAAAATACACATCACTTCCTCCTCCTCCCCTAGCAAACATAGTTCCTTGATCGAAGTTTATTACATCATCTTCCAGAGAACCAAAAACCATATGTGGAACTGCACTATTACCCTGATTCTGTACTCTATCTCTGATAACACTAAAGACTTTGTAATCCTTGTTATTGTTTAGAATTTTCTTATAATGACTTGCAACATCGTCAAAATTATCTAAGGAATGTTCTGAATGTAATTCAAATGAAGTAATTTTTATAGTTGATGAGTCTGATCTTTCAATCTTAGGAACAATATTGCTACCATTTTTGTCTATTAGTGCAAAGTGAGGTTTATTACTGCTTTGCTCGACATAATTTTTTACATCAAGAGTAAATTGATTGTTTTGACCAAAATTTATTTTTAAAGATAAAGTATTACTATTTGTAGAGTAAGTTATTTGATCACAATCACCTAATAAATCAATTTCCGGAAAAATTACAGTTCCTGTTCCATCTACATCAATTTCTGAATATAAACCCTTACCTTTGTAGTCTGCAGCTTTTACGTAAAAAGTATAATTGCTCTTTCCACCCTTAACTGTAGTATACGGCGAAATAATTACTTTTTTACAATTTTCAACTACATCTTTCTCATTTTTATTAGAACCACCACTACTATCTATGATAACGTCACGATCATCGATTCCTGTAAAGTGTTCAGAGTAACCCATGCACGAAATCTCATCCACCTTGTTCTTTCTTCCAACATAGTAGTAATTAAAGATGTCATTATTATCAATTTGATCATTGATTAGCCAACGACCATTTACTCTTGCCTTTAATGACCCAGAGGCACTAGGCTTAAAACGATAGTTAACATTCACTCCTACAACTGTATCTTTCAATTGGCTCAAATCAAGTATATTAACAGAGTTACTTCCACCAATAATTTTACCTGAGAAGTCAACGTTATTTACAACAAACCTATTTACTACCTTATTACTACCACCAGTTATGTTTGCTGTACCTGAGCCAATTAGAAAATTATTGTTCCACTCGTTACTTCCAACGATGGTACCTCTGTCCACATTGCTTAAATCATAAATAATTGTTTTGTCCTTTTGCATCATATTTACTCTCTTATCATGGCTAATAACTATTGCATTATCACAATAGTACTTAGCCGATGGAACTGAGCTTTTAATACCCTTTTCGTAATCTTGACTAGTACTGTGTGGCAAACAAATCATGCTAGCACCTTCAATATAATCAGGTATAACACGCGAAAGATCTTGTGTATTGGCATTTTTCCTATTCATCATAATCGTTGCATAATCTGGACGAAGAGTATTACCGTTTATTTTTCCAAGACCAATACCATAAGCAACAACATTACTAGGGTCATTATTTAAAGCTTTCCAAACTCCTTTAGCTAGACTATTAACCATTTCCTTTCTTGCTGCAAGATGTTGTACATCTTGTGGTATAGGTTGAAAAGCAAATGTATGCCAAAAAATACGCCAATTTTCATCATGGGTTGTATCATACTTTTTCTCGTACTCCACGATATTGCTAACACCACTATAAACCCCAGAAGCTACCATCAATGCAACTCCAACTGCAATGCCGATTCCAGGCATACCAAGTGCTGTAAGAGCAACACCAGACACAAACGATATAGTGGAAAAAGATATAGTTGCTATATTATCTCTTATTTCTTTCTCTCCACATGGATTATCACTATTCTCTCTTTTTTTACAATCAACAAGATTGTTTGCTGACATGCCTATATCAACAATATCAAAGACGCCAGTTATAGCTCCTGCTGTACCTCTTGCTATTGTACTGCCAAATTTTACTCCCACAACTCGAATAGCAAATTTTGTCTGTTTACCTAAAGTACCTGGTATAATTTTTCCCACAACCTTTTCAGCTGATGCTACAACTTTTGGAGTAATTTTAACCATTACATTTTCAATCGGTTGAGATGCAAAAGACCATCCTATTCCGCCTAGATTTAATCCACAATCTGTAGCTGTCCCTTCCTTGCAAGATACAATAGCACCATGGATCCCTCTTATTAATTGTATCCCACCAGCAGCATTCATTAACCTGCCTTTTAATTTTGAGCCTTTTGTTGCACTGCTAGCTTGCTGTGAGATATCTCCATGCAAATTCTTAACACGTTCATTCTGAATATAACGTTCATATCCTTGATCTTCAGTTACCTTGTCAAGTAAGTACTTATGATCCCCTTCAATACTTTTGTCCCCAACAAACTCTATTAACTGAGCATTTTTCGCTTCATCTTGACTACTTTTAACATAAGTTAGAAATTTTTCGCTATCAATTATAATTTTGTCTGCATTATTTTCATCCACTTTGCCTTTACTAAACTTTTCTACATCACCCTTTGAAAATAAACAAGGATTAATACTTCTTCTACTTCTACCTCCTCCTACGCAACTATTTAGGTCGAATTTTGGTTGTTGTGTCCCAGCAAGTACAGCCTCTAAGTTAGCTATACGTTGTGGATCTATACTTAATGTGTTTGAAATACCTTCTCTCATACGTATAAAATGATTTTCTCTTCTTTGAATTCGCAAATGGTTACGTATTTCATCAGGAATATTACTTAATCTACTTCCTTGCAACACAGTATTAATATCTCTAGCGTTTTCTAACGCCCATAAGCCGCAATTATAACCATCTCTTTGTTGAGTAACAGAAACATCATTAACGGTAATTTGAGCCTGTTGTAAAACTTGACGAATATTATCTGGAACATTATTACCCAACGAGTCTACATAGTATCCATTATACTGCCCATTTTGATGGGAGATGACTAACGTAACCCAATGGTTATTATTTAAATTAACAATTAAAGTTAATGGCCTTCTTTCACCTCTTGTTGCTACGCTATCTTGAAACTGTTGCAATTGATTAACTATGTGTTCCGGTGATCCTACTATTTCAAATAATGTGTCAGCTCCATCAATTCCATAACCATATTTTATTCTTGCAATATCAGCTATATCATGTTGTTGAAGCCAATAATGATAATCTTTTTCTGCTGTTGCAGATTCTAATGTACGTAAATTCTCCTCTTGTATACCAATATTTTTAAGCCTCTGAGTTACCTCTTGTATTTCTTCTAAATGTTTTCTCTTAGCTATGTCAATAGAACTATGAACTACTATAGCAGGAACAAACTCATCACTCGTTAATATTAAAGAATTTTTGTCTTTAGCCTTCACATTCACAACCACACCCATGAAAAGCATTTTATCACTATCTGTTATTGTTTTCAGTGCTGCCCCTTTAGCATATCTAATATTTTGTTCCTTTGTTAATTCATCAACTTCTTCTTTCATTTGTTTTTCATTTAAGTCTTTATCTATAAGCTTAAATTCCAGCGCTATAGGAGTATATTCTTTAGTACCCTGAGGCGAAGGACCAATACCTTGAATTACCATATCAACACGACCACCTGCTCCTGTTTGAAATTCAGGTATAATTACAATTTTTGCAGAATCCTCTTGTTTTGCAGAAGTCTCTTTTAGCTTCAAATCACTGTAACTACTAAGCAAGCCATTAAGCACAGCTTGCAATTTAGCTTCATCAGTTATCAAACCTTTTATAGGATAAATTGTATCTGCTATATCAGTAAGTAGCTTTTTATAATCTGGTAATAAATCTTTACTATCAGAGGAAGTAGCATGCTGAGAAGTGATTGCTTGATCAAATTTTACCCTTAATTCATCAGAATTAGGTATCTCAAGAAAATTACCTGTAAATTGCTGAGCGTTACTACTTGGATTATATTTACTTATTTGCTTTATCTCAAAAAGGTCTTTGAAAGATAAGTTTTCTTTATACTTTTTTAAACCCATAGTAATTTCTATAACATTTTCTATTTTTCCAACTTCAGGTATATCCGTAACTGGAATTTTTTTTGGGTTAAGATTTTGTATTTCTGTTTCTTGTTCAATTATGTGAAAAACAAATGCTGTTTTATCTTGTTTCTTATCACCTTTGATAAATACTAAGGTAGTTACAGGTCTTTCTTTTGACTGTGCTCCGCCTCTTGTCTTAGATTCTAAAGGATATTCACTATAAGAAAAGACATACTTTTCTACATCAGTTCCATCAAATTTATCAACTAAGATTGATTGACCTACAGTATATCTGCTAAAATAGTAAATGTCCCTTGTCTCCTTATTTGCCGTAAAAGTATAGTATTCACTCGATAACAAATCCGTTGCCCGTTGCTTAAAAATTTCCTCAGAAATTTGTTGATTACTCCATTTGCTAGCTAATTCTATAAAATCTTCCATCAAAGATGATGGTTGTTTAATAGGTTTTACTTCAGTTTTAAACGGTTCCGCATTATCTAAATTTAACCCAACAGCAATAGCATTACCGGCGTTGGTTAAAATCCTCATCTTATTTGGTCTAAAACCTTTAATATAGTCTTCAGCTTGCCTCAGTGCATCACTTGTAGTAACTTGCCCTTCAGTTCCAGCCTTAAGTTCAATAAGAATTGGTACTGAATCAACAGCACGGTCAGGTCCACGAACAAGTAAAACAATATCAGCATAACCTCTACCAGCAAATTGCTCCAGATATAGTTTGGTATTATCACGATATCGAAAATTATCGAATATTCCTGCCACAAAACCATGTTGATCAGCTTCGCGAGCTCTATTGCCATAAACACTATCTTGTAAGCCTAAATTGGTATGAATTTTTTTAATATAATTTAGAATGGCTTTGAGATTTTCCTGAATTTGATCTATTTCTGCATCTGGGTTAGCAAGCTTTTCAATATAACTTTCTAAATAAACAGACTTACCTAGCTTTTTTGTCACTTCTTGAAATTTTACTGTAGGCTCAATAGGTTGATCTATAATCTTCTTTTTACTTTCTACCTTAATGTTTATTTTTTCATCTTCTCCATCACTCTTTAAGGTATATCCCTTTGCTGACGTGATTCTTGATAACTCCTTCCTAACATCATCACTAAGATCTTTACCTGACTTACCTAGAAATTGCTTAATTTCATCAAAAAATTTATTTTTAAACGCATTATTACCTTTTAATTCACCAGAATCAATTTGCATTGTTTGAATATTTCCATATATATCCTTAGCTTTATACTCCAATACGTTATTCTTCAGATATAAATGTAACTTCTTCGACTTAACATCCTTGTCTGACTTTGGTCTGCTTTTTACTAACTCATACTTATCTTTCAAAATTTTTATCACATCAATTTGAAGCTTGCGAGCATCTGATTCAGTATAATCTCTACCCATTACACTCTTAAATTCACCTGTAGTAAATTCAAAATGCTTAGTACGTGCTTGTTGAGATTCAGCATGTTGAGCTTCTATATCCTCAGTGAAAATAAAAACATGTATTTTATCTTTTGTTTCTGCTACAACCTTTAAAGTTCTTGATCCCTCAAAACGAAAGTGCAACTTCTTTATGCCTAGCTTATCATTAAGCTTAGTATCTAATACACTAGAAAACCAACCTAAAAATCTATGAGGAAAAAAACTAGCCTTTTCACTAGAATGCAAATAAGATTGTATTTGATCAATCAATGACTGAAATCTTGCTTCAAAAGATTTATCTAATTGATCTGCTGCATTGGAACCCGTGGAGGGTACTTTCTGAAAAAGCAGCTCTATCAATTCAAAGTCTTGTGGTTTTTCTTGTTGTTGATTGTTATTAACCATAACTGCCCCCTGATTTCAACCTTTTACAACTTTTACTCTTACCTAAACTCTTTGCACACTTTCGTTTAAGTCCAAGTAACTGAATTTTCCAAAAGAGAAACATTACACTTTGCTTCTAACATCAGTTACCTTCTGCTGTATAGTTTCTACATCTAATGATGAATTTGGTACTGTTGAATCACCAGCACTACCATCTAATTGCTTGTTTCTAACCTTAGTGAATATCTCATATATTGACTTATCTTCTTCCATAATAGACTGCATTTGCTCTTGATTAAGAGAGTTAACGATTTCAGACAATATTTTAACAGCTTTATTCTTCTCAATGAGAGAAGCAACCAAATCTCTGGTTGATGAGAGTTGTTCGCTTAACTTATTTAAATAGTGTTGTCTATGAGCCTCAAAGCCAGGACTGTTCCACATAGAGGTGAGCATATCACTACCAGATTTAACAAAATTATCATCTGGTGCAGAAACAAGTGAGTTTAATGCTGAAAACATTGATGTACTATAACCTTCAGGAGATAAATCTTCTGGCTTTAAATGTTCAAATAGCTTTCTGGCATTTTCGAAAGAATGATTTCTTCTTAATATACTTAAAGCATAATAACACCTATGTTGTTTAAAGTCCCTTTTCAATAATTCATGGTATCTGTCAACATCAAGACGACGTAGGCAAAAATCAACCATTCCAACATCATCAGTAGAAAAATGTCCTTTATTATATGCCACTTGCATTAATAAATCTTCTTTTCTTTTTGGAGATACAGAATCAATAGATTGCAATTTATTCCAAAAGAATTCTAAAGCTTCCACGTGCTTTTCTAGCATTGCACATTTAAAAGCATAAACGTATGGATGCTCGTTATTTAGCTTTAACTGATGTTCTTGGTTATTCATAGCATGTGACCAGTAGATCATTAAAGCTCCATCATCAAGCTTTCTCACTAAATTCTTCCCTGATTCATCACTTTGTTCTGATTTAAATTCTTCGAAAATAGCTTTTATCTCTTCTTCAAAGCAACACCAACAAGCAATCCTATAGCGATCAAAGCGACTGAGGAGAATTTTTTGCCCATCTTCAGCTTTTAATGTTAACAACTTTTTTCCAACAGTATATCTATTGAGTTTAACTTGACCTGAAGCACCTTCTACTTCCCAACAAGTTTCATTTTCTAAAATTTTCTTAAGAAAAGGTGGTATTATTGTTCCATCCCATCTACGCAGCAATGTCTGATATGCAATACAATACCTCTTAATCTCTAACTCTTTGAGCCCTTTATGAGAATCATCCTCTTTGATGGAAGTTAGTAATACTCTTTGTACATTTTCGTAATCCATACTTACCCCTAACAAGATTTAATATATTTTAGGCATGTTGCTCTACCTTTAAAACTTTGTCAATTACTATTTTAGAAAAATTTTCTAACCCAAAATAACTTTCGATAAAAGCCTCTTAACAGGCTCAATACATAGCCTTTTATTACTTTTAAATTCTGTTTTATCATAAGCTTGTCTTAATTATTCTTCTGCAAGCAAATTAATACTAATTTAGCAACACATATTGCTAGTAACTTAAACAATATAACTATCTCCAGCGTTCAAAACCAAGGACCATGAGAAGTATTTTTCTTGGGATCTTATGGTCTACCACTTGTTCTGTGCGAACTTTTCTATATAATAATTCTACTATACCGTAAAACCAGCTATATTAGCCTATTTTGCCACATTTATATACGAACTAATTCGCTTAGCTTTGTTGTAATAATTTTACGTTTTTGTTTTTGAAACACCCCTTTTACGTAAAAAACTCTCACAAATATACGTACTTTTTTTTGTGTTTTGTGAAGAAAGTAAATAATTGAATTGCTGTTAACGCTAGTTACTGTAATATTCCTCCCAGAAACGCTCCTGAACAAATATTGCTTGTACCGTTGAAGACGAAAAGATTTATGGTTAATCTTATTAAATTGATAACTTATTTGACTAAATAATTGCATAGTGGTATACTAAGTTAATTAAGCTTGTAGTAAGTAAGAAATATGCCAGGTGTTATTGATAATCAAAATTCTATTAGCGATGATTTTGTAAATATTAGCAATACTTTAATAAAAGAGGTCTTAATTGAAAAGCTCGGACCAATTAAGAGTGAATTAGAAGCTCGAGATGAACATGATCTCGACGCGCTTTTGAATCAAGACATTTCTAGTTTAATTAAAATATGGAAGAATATAGAGCGTTCTGAGAATAGTGAGTTAAATGATGCTTCTGACCTTGCCGATCTGATAACAGGACAAATTGCAGAATTTGATAAAGAAAAATTACTAGAAATGTGTACTCTCAGTAAAATTGCCTATGGTGATGGGGACAGGAAATTAAAGAAAGATGAATATGAAACTAAAAGGCAGTTTGAAGAAGCAGGTTATCAAATAATAAAATTTTATGACAATGAACTCATTCAAGATAAATATTGCTCGGATAGTGATTATAAATTAGAACAACACAATGTCGGCTATGCTTTGACGGGTAGCAATTCATACAATCGAGATGTTGGTTATGTTTTTATTAAAGACAAGGAAGTAACTATAGCTTATCATGGTACTCGCGATTTGAATGATTTGAAGGAAGATCTTCGTGCATCTTTGACTAAGTTATCATTTTTATCTGGAGATAATTATATCCACTCTGGTTTCTACTCTTTATTCAAACGCTCTTGGCCCAGCGTACACAAGATATTACAAGGGCATGCTAATGATAAAGGATTAGAAGGAATCAAAAGTTTAAAAATTAATGTTACAGGTCATAGCATGGGAGGTGCTCTTGCTACTATAGCTGCTTTATGTCTTGATAAAACAGAAGAAGCCAAAGACATTAATGTTGCAACTTTTGGCTCCCCAAGAGTTTTCTACAATGATGCTGCTGAAGTTTACAGTGAGTGTCTTGGAAAGAAGACTATTAGAGTAGCTTGTCAATCAGACCCAGTACCATGTCTGCCACACGGTAATGCTGGTGCGCATTATAAACATGTAGGTAAACCATTAAAACTAGAAACGGATAAAGTTCTAGATTATTTAGAGCCATACTATCATAAAATTGATACCTATTATAAACTTATTCGGGAAGTAAAGCAGGAAAATTTTAAATCAGACAGCAATGCATCTAGGTATTTTTATATTTCTTACGTGCTTAGTCCATTTTACCACTTAATAAATTGTCTACTTAACTTTACATGTATAGATGGCGAGAAATTCTTTGAAGAAGTCAGGGAAGAAAATAAGGATATTAAGCTTTCTGAAATACCGATTGAATATGCCCCAAAATTAGAAGAAAAATTGAAACAAGAAGAACAAGAGTGTGATGAGCTTAATGATAAAGTAGCTCAATTGACTCAAGACAAGAGTCAACTAAAAGAAACGCTAAAGAGTACACAACAAAGCTTGAATGAAAAAACTGAGGAACTTAACAGCAAGGATCAAGAGCTGAATGATGCGAACCAAAAGCTGGAAGAGTTTAAAAATACACAAGCTCAGTTTGCGCAGGAGAAGAAAAAGCTAAATCAAGGCTTGGATGCAAAAGCTAAAGAACTTAAGAGTACAGGAGCTCAGCTTGCAGAGAAGGAGGAAAAGATTAGCAAGCTAAATAATCAAGTAACTAAATTTACTGAAGAAAGCAGTAAGCTTAAAGAGCAATATAAGAACATAAAAGTTAATCTTGAAAACAGCAAGACAGGGCTGGATAATGCAAATGAAAATATTTTAAAATTAAAAGAAGATTTGGAACAAGCAAAACAAAAGATTGATGATGCAAATCAAAAGGTTTCACAATTACAAGCTCAGTTAGAACGAGAGCAAGAGAGTGCAAAGCAAGAATTGGCTAAAATAACTAGGGAATTTGAGAGCAAAGAAGCTAACCTTGAAAACAGCAAAAAAGAGCTGGATGATAAAAATAAAGCCTTGAATGCAGAAATTCAAACATTTAAGAGCACACAAACTCAGTTGGAACAGGAGCGGGATAGTGTAAAGCAAGAATTGGTTGGCAACACTAGTGAAGTAATTCAACTTGCTCAAGAACTTGAGGAAACAAAAAAACAACTCGTAGAGGGGAAGAAAGAGCTAGATGTTGCAAAGAAAAATATTTCACAATTAGAAAAAGATCTAAAGCAAGCAAAACAGCTAGAAGGGCACCTGAGTAGTGCAAAGCGAGACTTAACTAACAAAACTGGTGAAGTAACTCAGCTCACTGAAGAAAACAACAAACTAAAGAATGAGCTAAAGCTGAAAAAGCCCAAAAATGAAAATAACGACCTGAAGACAAAGCTGCAGGAATCTGAAACCAAAAGTAAAGAACTAGAGAGTCAAGTTAAAAATCTACATGAACAACTTGAAAGCAAAAATAGGGTGGAAAGTCAAATCCAATGTTTGCAGGAACAACTTGAAGGTAAAAATAAAGAGCTGAATAGTACAAAGAAAAATGTTTCACAACTAAAGCATGAGACATTAAGTAAACAAGCAAGTATTGATTGTCTTACTAAAAAAGAAATTCAACTTTTATCAGAAAATAGTCGGCTCGCCAAAGAAAAAGATCTCAGCCTGGGTAATGAAAACAAAAAACTCTCAGCAGTAAATGCTCAAAGTAGAAAGCAAGTAATCTATGCTTCTGTTTCTTTTTTGTTATCTGTGGCATTTGCTGTTGGTGCAAGTTTAACAATGTTTCATTTAGCAATGTGTATTTCACTTGCTGTAGCTGCATTAACTTTTCTTGCAGTAGGATGTTACTGTTCGTATGAAGCAAATACAGCGCTTAGCAATGTTGAAATTGATCAAACAAACGGTATCGATCTTGCAGATGCTAAAAAATAGTTTTTAAGGTTTTAAATTATACTCGTCCCACCACTTGTACCGTTTGAACTTTCTTGTATAATAGTTTGACTATATCGCAAAACCAGCTATATTAGCCTACTTTTGCCACATTTAGGTACGAACTAATTTGCCCAACTTCGTTGCAACAATTTTACGCTTTTATTTTCACAACGCCGCTTTTATTTAAATTATTCTCACAAATATACTTACTTTTTTGCGTTTTTGGGGAAAGTCAATAATTAAAAATTTTGTGATGCTGAAGAAAGGCATGTTTCTATTGAATTGCACAAATATGCTCCTTCTACCGATCAAGCAGAGCAACTAAAACAATCGCTCGTAATTTTCAGGAAGACATATAAAATTCTTGACTTTTGTATCAGGCATATAATGATTAAAGCAGTTTTAAGCTAAGGTAAAATTATGAATTTAAGTGAGTTGCAAGAGATATTAAGAGCAATAATACAAGATGGTGTAGATGAGAGTAATGTTATTGATAGAATAGAAAATCAGCTAAAAGAACAAGATTTTGACATAATATTTTCCGATATGGATGTAAAGACTACTTTACTGCATGTAGCTGCTTCCATAGATCGCTTAAGAATAGTTGAATATCTTGTAGGTAAAAAAAATGTTGCTATTGATTTACAAGACAAGGATGATCATACTCCCCTACACAGTGCTGTTCGCAAGAATAATTTCAGTATAGTTGAATATCTTATAAAAAATCATGCTGATCCTAATGCAAAGAACAATCACGGCTTTACTCCTTTGTACTTTGCTGCCTTTAAGGGTTACTTAGACATAGTTAAACATCTTGTAAAAAACGGAGCTACTCTTGATCTACAAGACAAGGATGGTGATACTCCTTTATATGCTGCTGCTTCAAATGGTCACCTAAACATAGTTAAATATTTTATAGAAAAAGGAGCTAATCCGAATATGAAGAACTATCGTGGCACTACCCCCTTATATGCTGCTGCTAAAGGTGGTTACTTAGACATAGTTAAATATCTTGTAAAAAACGGAGCTACTCTTGATCTACAAGACGATCGTGATACTCCTTTATATGCTGCTGCTTCAAAGGGTCACTTAGATATAGTTAAATATTTTATAGAAAAAGGAGCTAATCCGAATATGAAGAACTATCGTGGCACTACCCCCTTACATGCTGCTGTTAAAGGTGGTTACTTAGACATAGTTAAATATCTTGTAAAAAACGGAGCTACTCTTGATCTACGAAGCAAGAAGGGTGATACTCCTTTATATGCTGCTGCTTTAAGTGGTCACTTAGATATAGTTGAATGTCTTGTAGAAAACGAAGCTGCTCTTAATCTACAAGACAAGGATGATAATACTCCCTTACACGCTGCTGCTAAAGGTGGTCGCTTAGATATAGTTGAATGTCTTATAAAAAAAGGAGCTAATCCGAATATGAAGAACTATCGTGGCACTACCCCCTTATATGCTGCTGCTAAAGGTGGTTACTTAGACATAGTTAAATATCTTGTAAAAAACGGAGCTACTCTTGATCTACAAGACGATCGTGATACTCCTTTATATGCTGCTGCTTCAAAGGGTCACTTGAACATAGTTGAATATCTTGTAGAAAACGGAGCTACTCTTAATCTAATTGGTAGTAGCACTTTATACTGTGCTGCTTCAAATGGTCACCTAAACATAGTTAAATATTTTATAGAAAAAGCTGATGTTGAGACAAAAAACAGTTATATCTACACTGCTTTCTATTTTGCTATTTCAGAAGGTTACTTAAACATAATTGAATATCTTGTAAAAAATGGAGCTGCTCTTAATGTGCAAGACTCGATTGGTAATACCCCTTTACACCATGCTGCCACTAAGGGTTACTTAAACATAGTTGAATATCTTATAAAAAACGGAGCTACTCCTGAGGCAAACTATCGTGGCACTACCCCTTTACACCATGCTGCTTTAAAGGGTCACCTAAACATAGTTAAATATTTTATAGAAAAAGCTGATGTTGAGACAAAAAACAGTTATATCTACACTGCTTTCTATTTTGCTGTTCTAGGAGGTCACTTAAACATAGTTGAATATCTTGTAAAAAACGGAGCTGCTCTTAATGTGCAAGACTCGATTGGTAATACCCCTTTACACCATGCTGCCACTAAGGGTTACTTAAACATAGTTGAATATCTTGTAAAAAACGGAGCTGCTCTTAATGTGCAAGACTCGATTGGTAATACCCCTTTACACCATGCTGTTTTAAACAAGCACTTAGATATTGTTAAATATCTTGTAGAAAATGGAGCTGACCTTAATGCAAGGAATTATAATAATAAAACTCCTTTAGATGTTGCTAATGAAAATGGTTGCTTAGATATAGTTAAGTATTTAAATGAAAAGAAGGTTGCCGCTGATGCAAAGAATAATGCTGACAAAGCTCCTTTATATATGGCTGTTGAGAATAGTAAACAGGGTATAGTGCAAGCTACATCAAACGCGGAAGCCAAACATATCGCTAATAAAGCGGTAAAAATTGGCTTCTCTGTAGGCATAATAACCATGTTGACAGTGGCTATTGGATGTTTTGCTGCGAATGTTGGGTTATCAATGTTAGTTATAGCTGGCATAGCTGTAGCTGCTGCGTTGGCAGTTGGAACTGTTGCTGGTAGTATTACATATGTAGTATCGAAGCCTGGCAATGAACTAAATGAAATCAGTATAAACAAAAAAAACATTTGTTCGCCAACCTACTTATAGTGGATAGAAAAGTTTACTAAGAAATATCAAAAACCATACAGTGTAGATATAACTGTTTTTGTCTACAGAGACTATAGCTAACACAAGAAAGGTCTACTTGGGTGCTGAGAGCGGAATCAACTTTTATTGATTAATACCGTCCCTATATTATTTCAAGTCAAGCTTCCCTTGGTTAGCTAAGAAGAATTGCAAATACGTTGCTGCCTTATGCCTACAACAAACTGAAACAATCACTTATAATTCTGGAGAAGGTATATAAAATTCTTGATTTTGACATCAGTCATGTAATAATTAAGATATGAATCTTTAAGATGAGGTGAAATTATGAACTTTGGTCAGTTACTGGAATCATTAATAAGTGCTAAAAATAAGGAACATATAATGAACAGAATAAAAGAAGAGTTAGAACAACAAGGTAAAGATTTAGAAGATGTATATGAAGAGTGGCTTGACAGTAAATTGGACACAGAATACGCTTCCGCCATGTTAGATTCTCAGGAGGATATAGGTATAGAAGAGACATTTCTGTATGCAGCTGTCTGCCTTGGTAAATTAGAGACAGTTAAATATCTTGTAGATGAAAAAAAAGCTAACGTTGATGCAAAGAGCTGCTCAAGCTGCACTGCTTTACACTTTGCTGCTGAACGTGGTTACTTAGATATAGTTAAATATCTTGTAGATAAAGAAGCTAACGTTGATGCACAGGATAATGATGGCTGCACTCCTTTGCACATTGCTGCCCAAAATGGTCACTCTGACCTAGTTAAATACTTTATAAACCAAACAAAGGTTGACGTTAATATAAAATCAGGTTGTGGTTGCACTCTTTTACATTTTGCTGCTGAAGGTGGCAATTTAGAGGCAGTTGAATATCTTGTGGGTAAAGGAGCTAACGCTAATGTGAGGGATGATTGGGGTAATACTCCTTTACACTCTGCTGTTGAACGTAACAACTTAGATATAGTTAGATATTTTGTAGAGGATCTTACAGGCGAAAAAGAGGTTTACATTGATGCACAGAATGATGATGAAAGTACCCCTTTACACCTTGCTATTGAATGTGGCTACTTAGATATAGCTGAATATCTTGTAGAAAATGGAGCTGACGTTGATGCAGTGGATGTTAACAAAAAAACTCCTTCAGATATCGTTGATGAGTATAGTCATCCAGGTGCAGTTGAGTTTCTTAATAAAAAGCGTGTTGCTTCTGATGCAAACAATAATGTTCCTTCACAGGCTGCTAAAAGAACTAAACTGGATAAAGTGCAAGAAGATAATATTGAGTTACTTATAACATCCATTTCAAAATTAGGTCGGACTGGAGGTATCACTGATAAGATGTAGCATTAAAGCCTAGTAATAGGCTAAGCGAGTCCAACGTAAGTAGGCAACATCCACTGATACATCTTGACAGTAGATGGGTTTTTGTGTAGCTAATTGTGTTTAGTGACAAATTAAATATGGAAGAGCTAAAAAAATGTGGTTGTGAGACAAGTGCTGCTAGGTGTAGTGGTAAGAGCTAAATATAAGCAATTCAATAGCATAGGGTAGAAATATGATACATCATAAGTGGTTAGAAATATTAAGTGCAATAAATTCTGACAATGATTTAAATAGGGATAACATAATTGAAAAAATAAAAGAGAAGTTAAAAGCAATAGATCCAACCACGTATAAAGAGTGGAAAAAATTTAATTTTAATGTGAATTATTGGATAAACAATTGCGCAGAGAAATGTACTCTATTGCATATCGCTGCTGGAAATGGTTATATAAAGGCAGTGAAGACTCTATTGGAAATAGGTGCAAAGGTCAATGCAGTAGATCTAGATAGGATGACTCCGTTACACTTAGCTGCCGAAGGAGGTCATGCAGAGGTAGTAAAAATCTTAATAAACGCAGATGCAAAGGTCAATGCAGTAGATCGAAACAGGGTGACTCCGTTACACTTAGCTGCCGAAGAAGGTCACGCAGAGGTAGTAAAAATCTTAATAAACGCAGATGCAAAGGTTAATGCAGTGGATAGAATGAAGCGTACTCCATTGCATATGGCTGCTAAAAATGGTCATATAAAGACAATGGATGCTCTATTAGAAAAAGGTGCAGAAATTAATATAATAGATAAAAAGGGGTTGACGCCATTATTTCTTGCTGCCGAAAATGGTCATAAAGAAGCAGTATGTGCTTTAATGGAAAAGGGAGTAGATTTTTTATTGGGAAATAAAAATAGAATCCTAAAGTACTTAGAAAAACTAACCAAAAGTGATAATTTAAAACAGTTTCGAAAAGAGCAAAGGGATGATGAATATGAATCACTTAAATACTCATTGCTATGTCGTGATGATCATTCTTTAGTTGATATTGTTGGAGGAGATATATTCAATAGCTTAATGCATATACGGCTTGCTGGCATATCTGGTCTAACACCAAGTCAAAGAGAATTAAATAAAGAATTATTCAGTATCCTCCAAGCATACCTGTCTTTTAGTGATGAAGGTGATTATAATGAACATGGTTATATTGTGAGACTTAGAAATTTTTTACAAGACAATGGAGATAATCAAGATCTAGAAAAAGTCCTTAATCTTAGAAGAGGAGAATCTAAATTAACAGTATTACACATAATATCAAGTATAGCTGGGGTAGAAAAAGAATATGACGATTCTGTAGCTTTACTTTTGAAGGCAGGAGCTAACCCTAATGTAAAGGATGATAGAGGAAAGACACCCTTGCATTATGCTACTGGACCTAATAGTATAGCTTCTCTTATGGAAAAAGGAACTAATCTTAATGAGCAGGATAATGAAGGAAAAACACCCTTACATTGTATTGCAAGCACTGATTACAATGATCTCATCTCTTCACTTCTGGATAGTGGAGCTAGATCTGATATATGTGATAAACAAGGAAAGACCCCACTAGACATAGCAATTGATAATTGTAACTACTATGCTGAAGGTTATCTTTTAACTGAGGATCACAAAAGGTTGCAGCAAGAATTAGACTGTATTCTTGGTGGTGTTGACAAAGATAACCCTTCTTCTCTAAGTAAAGGTCTTACTGTATTAGAAAAGTTTTTGAATGAACGCAAGGGTACTCAAGACTTAAAGAGAGTTTTAAGCCTTCATAACAATAAAGGGAAGTTACGAATCTTTCAATATATCAGAGATGTTTTTCATAGTGATGAAACTTGTTGTAAAGAAGCAGAAAGATTGTTGCTGGCAGCAGGAATAAAAGATTTCAAAGGGTTAGATAGTGAAAAGCATCTGCTTAAATCTAGGACTCTATGGGATAATTTAATACTAGACCAGCAGGCAAAGTTAGAAGTGTTTTTAGATGAAGTAGGTAAAGCGCAAGACATGAATCAATTAGAACAAGTTGTAAACGAAGCTATAAAGTCTGGAATAAGGTTTAATTTTCCTCATCAAGGAAAGCTATATGGAAAGATGTATGAAGATAAGTATAACTTTATGGATTGTGTGATGAAAAGAATAAAAGAGATTAGTGAATTAGAAAAGAACTCCAAGGTTGCTAGTGATATAATATGTAAATTAGTATCAAAAGGAGCGGTGTGGTATGTTGTAGATAGTATGTATGTGCTCAATACACTGGAATTAGAATTTGAAGATCATGAAACTAATATGATAAAAGCTCATGGAAGTTGTGCAAATCTTACTCTCAAGTTTATGGAAGTTGTTAGAGGTGCAACTAATGGTAAGTTAAAAGATGCAAAAATGGACAACTCTACTTTCTACTTAGAGTATTCAGAGGATAGCATAATAGATGTCGCAAAGATAACAGATGGGGCAAGGAGCTTAGGGTTAACTCAAGGAAAAATAGAATACGGAAGAGATATAGTAAAGATCGGTAAAAGTGAGGTAGAAATTATAACGGAAAATGGCATAAGGCATTACACTAATCTTGCAGACAATAGTAATATAGTGTTAACTTTCTCTACTAGTTTAGGAGAATTAGAAGTTAATTTGTACCCTGACAAGCAAGATAAAATAATAGTAGAAGTTAGTAACAAAAAGGAAATACTGGAAAAGTTCAAAAATTGTAAAGAAGAATTAGGTGAGAATTGCTCGCTTGGTGGATATTGGGTCTACGATGCTATTAAACAGGGATATTTTGAAAGGTCTGGAAAACTTTGTCAATCTTTTGAAACAATTAGTCTATCTAAAAAAGTCTCAGAAGGAGTCAAAGCAGCGGTAAAAGGTTTAAAGTGTGGTGATATAGTGAGTTCTTCATCCAGTAATATATTTCCTCCAAAAGCGATTATGCAGGAAGGTAAAGCAAGAGTACCAGGAGCATGAACTCAAAGTTGCTTAGGGTCAAGTTTTGAGTATTTTACTAAAATAGCTTTAACATTTTTTGGGGAATGTTTTAAATCCTATGGTGATGTTAAGTTAATAGCTTAAGAGATATTCTAAAGGAGTTATCTTATTTAAAAAATTACTTGGACGCTTATAGTTTTTTGAGCATAGCCTTTCATGTTAGATTCAAAGAAGACTGAATAGGCTGCTCCACACTTTCTACTTTCTCGAGCTTGGTGTTGGGCTTAAAGGTATTGACCTTACCCAGAAAAAGTGGAGAGAAAGTTTGGAATGTTTTTCACAAAGAGAATGATGAATCAAAATGCTCAGGAATGCAATAGTTAATAGTGACGTTGTTTGTTATAAAAAATTTCTATATATTCAAATATAGCAGTTTTGATATGCTGTTTAGAGTGCCGAGAGGTGTCTATTGGTAACTCCCTTTTTAGAGAACTGAAGAAGCTTTCCACAACAGAATTGTCGTAACAACAACCTTTATGACTCATCTATGTTTTTTATGGATAAGAGATATTGATAACCTTGCAAAGTATATTGTGAACCTTGATCACTATGTAATAGTAGATTTTTGGCAGGTTTACGCTTGTTAACGGCCATTAATAAAGAGTCCATAACCTATTGTTTATTTATTGAACTGCTCATTAACTACCATGCGTGAATATAGATCGATTATTGTTGCCAAATATAGCCATCCTTCTTTGGTTTTTATATAAGTAATCCCATACTTTATTTGGTTATCGACAATAAAGTTTTGGTCTAATATATTGGGAGCTACTGTCCGTTTGTTGTTTCTTAATTTTAAATTTTCTTCTCAATATAGCCTGAATACCATTTTTCTGCATAATACTTTGCACTGTTTTTAAGTTGCAACTTTTACCCAAAGCCTTTAATTCAGCATGAATTTTAGGAGCTCCATATCTACATTTAGAAGCTTGATATATTTTTTGAATATCTGCTAATAACTCTTTATTTGCTGATTCTCTACTGCTTATTTTCCTTGTAGTCCACTTATAGTAGCCACTAGCAGAAAACCCTACATAATTCCTGCACTTTATAGTGTTTACTATGCTCTTTTATGAAAAAATATTTTACTCTTTTTGACTGGCCAGGGCTTTTTTTAAAATGTCTCTTTCTCTTGTTACTTTTGCTAACTCTTTCTGTAAATCAAATCTCTCTTTGTCATAAGGTGCTACATCTGGAAATGCATTTGCCGCTGACTTTTTTTCGTTATATTTCTTCATCCATTTTCCTAATACACTATCCCTTATTCCTAGATCTCTTGCTACTTTTGCAACTGGTTGACCTACCTTTCTTTGTTCATTTGCCAGCTTAACAGCTTCCAATTTGAATTCTGCCGTATATTCTCTTGCCATTTCTAATCCTCCAAAATTTTATTTTACCCGAAAAAACTCCTTTCTTTCTCTCCACTTTTTCTGGGTAAGGTCAAGAAGCCTATTGTCTAATTATGTACCTAAATTTTATTACGGCACTTTCACTACTACTTTAACGAGTGAGCTACCTTTCTATAAAAGACCTATCGACTGTTGCAATTATAGGCGTAAACAAGAATGATAAAAGAGTACGAGATTGAGTAACTATGTACACTTCTGCTGGCATACCAGGGTATAGGTATACGTTTTTAAACTGAGCAAGCTCTGGTTTTGGTATCACTACACGTACTGAATAATAACGCCCTAGCCTTGGATCATCAAGGGCATCGGGAGAAATATTGCTTACTATACCATTAATTAAACTTAAACGACGTGCACTGTAAGCACTTAAACGAACTTTAACCTTTAGCCCTTCTAGCCCATCAATAGAGACTATATTGCTATCTTTCTTTTGTGCTGACAGTATCTCTTCTATGTTTCTGGTCTGAATTTTAGCATCTATTATTAGGTCATCATCCGATGGCACTACGCTCATGATCGGAACTCCAGATTGTATAACACCACCTTCAGTATGGTATCTTATATCTGTGACTATCCCATCTTGAGGCGATTTAATTATTGTACGTGCTAATGAATCTTCAGCAACCATCAGTCTCTCTTTCAAGTCTGCAATAGACGTACTAACTTCCTTAAGTTCAGCGTTTGCTCTTTCTTGAGAATCATTTCTCACGTTTATAATTTCTAATTCGTTCTCTCCAATTTTTTGCTGCACTTGAGATATTGCAGAACGGTAATGTCCAACTCTGCCTTCAATTTCAGCAAACTGCTTTTCTAAAGCTAAAATGTGTGGTTTGCTTATATGGCCACTATCAAGTAATTGTCTTTTTGTTTCCAACTCCTCAGTTATCAAGTCATATTGCTTATGAGCTGCATTTAGTTGAAAGTTTAGCCCCGCTAATTCATCATTTAACTGCTTTATACGTTGTTGCAGTATGTCTGTTTTTCCCAATATGCTCTTTCTCTGAGAGTTGAACAACTTTACTTGATTCTTTATCGCTTTATTTACAAGTTCATCGTGAGATAATTTTTTAACCTCATCAGGAAACTCGAGCGTGTCCAAATCTACTCTGATTGCAAGAAGCCTTGCTTCTGTTGCTAAAAATGATAAGAGCTTCTCTTTGATGATACTTAAATTCGCCTTCTCGTTAACATCACTCAACAAAACTAGAGGCTCATCTTTTTTAACTGCTTGACCCTCTTTTACTAAAATTTTGCTTATTATTCCTCCGCCCAAGTGTTGAACTATTTTTCTATTTGAAGATACAATAACTTCTCCACTTGCATGCACCGCACCGTCAATTGGAGCTATAGCCGACCAAATACCACCTATCCCAAAAAAGATGAGTATTACTACCAGACCAAAAAATAGTGGTCCCCATGTTACTTTCAGGACTTCATTTACGTTATTACTTTCGCGTTTTAAAATAAAATTTATCACTGCATCAATCAATGCAAACGTCTTATCCAAAAATTTTGGGTACTTCTTCTTTTTATTTTTTGCTCCTTGCATATTTATATTATCACCATGGCCAATCAAGCCTGTCAAAGAAAATCCAGCGCTAAGCTTTTTTAACTTACTTATCATAATACTACTGTGAATTTGTGTT
The DNA here is from genome assembly GCF_947251755.1 of Wolbachia endosymbiont (group A) of Philonthus cognatus. NCBI lineage: Bacteria > Pseudomonadati > Pseudomonadota > Alphaproteobacteria > Rickettsiales > Anaplasmataceae > Wolbachia > Wolbachia endosymbiont (group A) of Philonthus cognatus. Next base: position 369,329 of record NZ_OX366388.1, on the reverse strand, counting down.
AACTCAAGATAACACACAAAAACAAAGAATCTATAATTTAAGCATTCCATTTAGACTGTAGAGCACCAGAATAAACTATTTAGTAACAATTCCTGCATCAACTATGTTTTTAAAATTTTTTGACGTTTAACTTTATTATAACTTTTTCTTTACTTTGTGAATATCTGAGTTACTTATATTATGTAAGAAATCTATTGCCAACTAGTCAATATTCTGTTAGGAATTAAGATAATATAAAGTTATTATGCTTAAATTGGAAAGCAGAAAGTTCCTGATTACTGGCGCATCAGGCGGAATAGGGCAAGCAATTGTAAAAATTATGCACAAAGCCGGAGCAACTTTATGTATTTCTGGCACAAAAAAAGAAGTGCTCGAAGAAGTTGCTAAACAATATGAAAAAAATATGCACGTACTCCCTTGTGATTTATCAAATGCTGAGGAAGTAAATCAACTAGTAAACAGAGCAAGTGAGTTGATGGAAGGCTTTGACGGGCTTGTATGCAACGCGGGCATTACGCAAGACAGTTTATTATTGAGAATGACAGATGAAGCATGGCAAAAAGTAATTGATATTAACTTGAGCTCTATATTTAAGCTGAATAGAGAAGCATGCAGGAAACTAATTAAGAATAATTGGGGAAGAATTATAAATATTTCCTCAATAATAGGGCTAACAGGAAACGCCGGGCAAGCAAATTATGCAGCGTCTAAAGCTGGAATAATAGCCATGAGCAAATCTATAGCAAAAGAAGTTGCAAGTCGTAATATAACAGTAAATTGTATTGCTCCTGGGTTTATAGATACTAAAATGACTGAAGTTTTAAATGAAGGACAAAAGGGAAAAATATTAGATAATATTCCAATGAAAAGAATGGGAACAGGGGAAGAAATAGCAGCAGGGGTCTTGTTTTTAGCAAGTGATGAAGCAAAATATATAACAGGGCATGTGCTCAATATTAATGGTGGGTTATTTATGTAGCAACACTTATGTATGGACAAATTATAATTTTTACTTTAAAATAAAAAATGTGTAGGTTTAGGTTTACGTTAATTTATTACTTAGAGGCAAAAAAATGAGCTCTATAATAGGATTTTTTGGTGTCTTGTGTGTAGTATTGCTTTTCTCTTTCTCAGGTTACGCAGCTATCACTGGTCCTGATATGGATGATACAACACAAGTAATATGTAATATTATTGGTTATGTTTGGGGGATAGGCGGTCCACTTATGACGGTAGTAATAATTGGTGCAGCTTTGCTTGCAATATTTGGCAGGATGCCGTGGCCAGCCCTCTTTGCTCTAGGCGTGTTTTGTGCTGTATTTTTTGGCGCTAAGACGATTATAATAAAAGTTATGCCCAATGTAAGCGATGAAGCAAAAGCTATGTTGGAAAAGTGTGGAAAGAAATAACCCATAAAAGTACAGAAATGCTTTTTTGTTATCCATTAAATCGCTTCATATCTTCAACTTGCAACAAATAAGGGCTATCTTTTGGTAAAGTTTTAACAGCTAGCTCAGCATATTTTGTAAATTGCTTTAAATCACCTTCAATACAAGCCTTTTTTGTCAAGGCAAAATAATGCATTGCCGTATCAGCTTCACATTTATATGCAATGCTTAAATACTTCCAGACAAAAGCGTTATTTGGTTCTATATTCAAAATCTGCTCCAGGTAAAAAATCGCCTTTTTTGCATCACCGTGTAATAATAAAGTATGAGATAATGCAAGTTTCACTAAATAACTGTTTTTCTCAGATAAATACCTAAGCGATTCCTCATACATTTTTATTGCTTCACTTAAATTTCCGGCCTTGTATAGCATTTCTGCTTTTAATTCATATAGGTATGGGTCATTGCGTGACTCTTGAATCAATGAATTAACTTTAGCAATAGCCTCTTCTATCTTTCCTTGCCTATAGCAAACTATAGCATTTACATACTCAGAATTATTTTCATATTTATTAGATAACACATGAATAGGAGCAAAGAAAGAGTCTAGCTTGGCAACCACACGCTCAAACTTTAGTAACTTATCCGCAAAAATTGGTTTTACGTTGTTTTTAACCTTATAATTTTGTACAGCAAATATACGTTTCTCACTAAGTGGGTGAGTGCGGAAATATTCCTCGGTGTTCTCATGCTCAATACTTTTAAAATAATCAAAAATCTCTTTCATACCTGAATTATCATAGCCAGATTCATCAAGATACCTTAAAGCATAGCTATCTGCTACACTTTCTTGCTCTTGAGAATAGTTAAAAAATAGCCTTGAACTAAACGCTACACCACTAAGCAAAATTGCACCAGCAACCTGAGGGTTAATGATAATACTAGAAACTAATCCTACCATATAACTAATCATTGCTATCGATTGAAAATAACCCATAGCACTACTCATTTGCAATATATGACCAGCAGATATGTGAGCAATCTCATGTGCTAATATACCAAGCAGGACATAAGGTTTAGCCGAATATTGTAAAAGTCCTAAATGAATGAAAATACTGTTATTGTTAATTACAAAAGCATTAATCGAATTGTCATTAATTATAAAAACTTTTATTTGCTCATGATCAATATCCGCAGCAGAAAATAAAGGTTGCGCTAGCTCTTTCACTATTGCTTCCACTTCACTATCTCTAATAATGTTAATAGAGTAAGCATTATTATAATATGCAAAAAAGAACAATAAGGTCAAAAACTTAGCAACTCTAAACATGAAAATTCTGTGCTTGTATAATTTATAGAAATTCTATATTTTAACACTTAAATTATACAAATTTATAAACGCTAGTTTAAATTTTTAACGTAACTGATAAGTTTGTCGATGGTAGTTAACTTAATTTTATGTTGTTCAGCAAATTTAAGTAACTGAGGTAAGCGCATCATAGAGCCATCATCATTCACTAATTCACAAATAACTGCTGAATGATCAAACCCTACTAACTTCGCCATTTCAACACTCGCTTCAGTATGACCAGCACGTTGTGCCACCCCACCTTTATGTGCAATTACAGGAAAAACATGACCTGGAGTTATGATGTCATCCTGAGTACCATCCTTGTTGATAGCAGCATGTATAGTTTTCGTTCTATCCTCTGCTGAAACACCGGTTGTAATGCCATAACGTGCATCAATTGATGTAGTAAATGCGGTATGATTTTCACCAATATTTTTCTTTTCCATGAAATTAAGGCCCAACCTTTTCATGTGAAATTTAGTCATTGCTAAGCAAACAACCCCTGTACCGTACCTAACCATAAAAGCCATATGTTCCGGCTTTATTTTCTCAGCTAAGACAATCAAATCGCCTTCATTTTCTCTATTTTCATCATCAACTAAAATGAATAATTTACCGGAACGAGCATCCTCTAATACATCTTCCACAGAAGAAATACCTGGTAGACTCATTGAAGCATAAGTGGCCTGTACCATAATAATTTACTTAAATTCAATCTTAACTATTTTATACAATTTCTCTCCATTTGGCACTGTCACTTCCACATATTCACCGACTTTTTTGCCGATTAAGGCACTCCCAAGTGGTGAACTAGTAGATATTAACTGCTTTGAAACATCAGCTTCATATTCGCCTACAACCTTATAAACATATTCCACTTCACCGTTATTATCACTTAACATGCTTAATGTCACAGTTGCACCAAACATTACTGAATCACCAGACAAATTTTTTACTTCTATTACTTCCGCATGTGAGAGCTTACTTTCTATCTCCATTATACGGCCTTCAATAAAACCTAACCTTTCCCGTGCTGCATGATACTCTGCGTTTTCAGACAAATCACCTTGATCACGAGCATCAGAAATAGCCTGTATCACAGAAGGTTTTTCTTCCTTTAATTTTTCAAGTTCGGCTTGCATATTCTCAAAACCTTCACTCGTTATAGGAAATTTATTAATAATGGATGAAGCCATAATCACCACCTAAACGCAATTAAATTGAGTAACGAAATTACTCACAATGTTAAAAATATCACCTTTTATATCATCACTCATGTCATTTGACAACTTTTTTAAAACCCCAGGATGCACAGTATGAAAATAATTAATAAGATCATGTTCAAATTTATTAATGTAACTTATTTGTATTTTACTTAACTGATTATATAGGTTAGAAAAAATATACATCAGCACTACTTGTTCTTCTATTGACATAGGTAAATGTTGTTTTTGCTTTAATAACTCGACAAGATATTTACCCTTATTCAAGGATAATTGAACACTAGCATCAAGATCAGAACCAAATTTTGCGAAATCTTCTAATTCTCTATACTGAGCTAAGCTTAGCTTTATAGAACCAGCAACTTTCTTCACAGACTTTAGTTGTGCAGCAGAACCAACCCGTGAAACTGACAAACCTATATTTACTGCAGGTCGAAATCCTTTATAAAATAATTCAGACTCAAGAAAGATCTGCCCATCGGTAATTGAAATAACATTTGTTGGCACATATGCAGATACATCACCAGCTTGAGTTTCGACAATTGGCAAAGCAGTTAAAGAACCCTGCCCTTTTTTATCAGACATTTTAGCAGCTCTTTCAAGCAAGCGAGAATGTACATAGAATATATCTCCAGGGTAAGCTTCACGACCAGGAGGACGTCTGAGCAATAAAGACATCTGCCTATATGCCACAGCATGCTTAGATAAATCATCATATATAATCAAACAATGCATTCCATTGTCACGGAAAAATTCCCCAATAGTGCAACCAGCATAAGGTGCTAAAAATTGCATAGGCGCGCAGTCAGATGCACTAGCCACAACTACAGTTGTATACTCTAATGCTCCGCTTTCTTTCAGCTTATTTACCACTTTTGCTACTGTTGAAATTTTTTGCCCAATAGCAACATAAACACAGTAAACTTTTTGATTTTCGTTTACCTCATCGTTAATCTTCTTCTGATTGATAATAGTATCAAGCGCAATAGTAGTTTTACCAATTTGTCTATCACCAATAATTAATTCACGCTGCCCTCTACCTATTGGAATTAGCAAATCTATAATTTTAATTCCTGTTTGCAGTGGCTCATGCACAGACTTACGATCAATAATGCCTGGCGCTTTAGATTCTATATCCATTCTGTTTTTGGCTCTAATTTCCCCACCGTCGTCCATAGGATGGCCCAACGCATTTACAACTCTCCCTAACAATTCATGCCCTACAGGCACCTGCACAACATCACCACTACATTTTACAACGTCCCCTTCTTTCACATCACGGTCATTACCAAGCACAACTATTCCAGCCGTATCATGATCTAAATCGAGAACTATTCCTTCTACACCACTTGCAAAAAATACCTTTTCACCGAATTTTGCTTTTTCCAGCCCATAAACCAATGCGATACCATCTGTTACTGAAATTACTTCACCTATATTTTCCCGCTTTATAGGATTATCAAACGTCTCAACCTTTTCTCTTATTATACTTGCTATCTCAGAAACATTCATACTGTTCTTCATACAAAATTCCTTACTTTTAATATTTCCATTTTACTTAAGTCAACTAACCTATCCAAGTAACTTTTTAGCGAAGCATCGATCAAATTAAAACCATACCTAACTACGAAGCCACCTAGTATAGAAGGGTCAACCACATTGCTTACTTTTATTATTTTACCAAGAAAGCTCAAAGATTCAGTAATTATTTTTATATCAGATTCCTTTAAAGTTTCTGCTGACTTTATAGTAATTTCGAATTCATTTTCATTTTCTCTTGCAAGACTTAAGAATTTTTCTAATATAAGGATCAATAAACTAGAGCGTTTATTTGCAAATATAACCATAATAAATTTTACTAAATTCTCACTCAAGTGCTCATTTATAGAAAGCATCACTTCTTTTTTGTGTGCAAAAGAAATCATAGGATGAGATAGGTACACAAAAACATCACGTTGATCCTTAAAAAAAGCCAACAAAAATTCTACTTCTTTCCTTATAATACCTAACCTGCTTCCTGAGACATGAAATAGCACTCTAGCGTAAGATGAAACTAAATTATTGTATTGGGTCTTTTTCATATTAAATCCAGTAAATCTAAATTAATTCAGCTACAAATCTTTCATTCTTCAATCCAAGCATTTTTTATATAAACAGGTCTTCTCTTTAAGGAAAGAAAATATAAATCATATCTGACTGAATAATCTAAAAAACTAAGGTTTTTACTTAAGAAATACTTAGAAGAATTTATAATAGACTGACATTGAAGATGAGATATCGGTATTTCTTTTCCAAGTAAACTTGTTTTAACTTCTATAAAAATCAGCTCCTTTTTTTTAGATACAATCAAGTCAATTTCACCGAACTTACAACGGTAACGGCGTTTTATAACATTATACCATTTCAGTTTTAAATATACTAAAACTAATAACTCGCCAAAGTAACCTACAAAGTAGCGTAACCTACTTACCACAAGAAGAACAATTATGATAACAATTAACTTTGTGTAACTACTTTGCCTCCTTCTTTATTTTTACTATAAACCTTACCTCTTGCTGCAATATCCCTATCAACCAGTTCTATCACTGCCATTGAAGCGCAATCACCCTTTCGAGTGCTAAATTTTATTATTCTAGAATACCCACCTTTACGATCTTGATAACGGCTGGCTAAGACGTTTAATAACTTATCAACTGCTAACTTACTATTATGAAGGCGTGAAAGCAAAAGTCTTCTACCATGTAAAGTATTCTTATTCTTAGCAATTGTAATAAACTTTTCGACATATGGACGAAGTTCCTTAGCTTTTGGTAAAGTAGTTACAATCTGCTCATGGTTAATTAATGAGATAGATAGATTCTTTAACGTCGATAATCTATGTTCAGTACAACGAGATAGTTTACGTTTTTTTATTCCATGTTTCATATATCACCTAATCTTCATCAGTATGTTGTTTAGCCAACTCATCTATATCCTTAGGTGGCCAGTTTAGCACATTCATACCCAAAGACAAGCCAAAATTAGTCAAAACTGCCTTAATCTCATTCAAAGACTTTCTGCCAAAATTAGCAGTTCTTAACATTTCACCTTCTGTCTTTTGCACAAGATCACCTATATAAGTGATGTTTTCGTTTTTCAGACAGTTATGAGACCTGACAGATAATTCCATTTCATCTACCTTACGCAATAAGACAGGGTCATAACCCAAATCTTTAGCACCACTAGACGAAGAAACCTGCGATTTTTTATAACTTACATCAGAACTAATAAAGGGCTGAAGTTGCTCCTGTAATATTCTTGCAGCAGAGTCAACAGCTTGACTCGGAGAAATTGTACCATCAGTTTCAATTGACAATATCAGCTTATCCTTATCAGTCACTTGGCCAACACGACTGTTCTCTACCCTGTACGAAACCCTGTTGACAGGGCTATACAAAGCATTAACTGGAATAAAACCAATTAAATCCTGTTCACTCATAAGCTTCAAAAGTTCGTTTTCTTTATACTTAATTACAGGAAGATAACCTTTTCCGCTAGCCACATATATGGTCATGTTAAGCTCTACATTTTGCCCCAGCGTACATATTAATAAATCCTTATTCACAATAGAGCATTGATCATCAGTTTCTATCATCCCAGCTAATACCTGGCAAGGCCCTTTAGCGTTTAAATTTAAGCATTTATTAGAAGCACCATTTAATTTACACCTCAACATACCCATATTTAATACTATATCAGTTACGTCTTCTCTCACCCCTTGAATTGAAGTGAACTCATGAGTTACACCTTCAATTTTTATTCCATAAACAGCACTACCTTTAAGAGAAGATAACATTACACGTCTTAATGCATTACCTAATGTTAAAGCAAAACCACTTTCCAACGGTTCTAGCACTATATCACTTTTTTCACTTGAATCATCTGATATTACCTTAACTGAACTAGGTTTAATCAATTTATCTAAATTGCTACAGAGAGAAACATCATTATTATAATACATAAAACAACCTTTTCAAATATCCTATACTCTTCTTTTTTTTCTTAACCTGCACCCATTATGAGGAATTGCGGTTTTATCTGCAATTGAAGTCACAGTCAACCCACAGCTCTGAAGTGCTTTAACCGCAGCTTCGGTACCAAAGCCAGGACCGCGAATTATTACAGAGACAACCTTCATACCAAATCTCTCCATTGCGTTCTTCGCAGCAGACTCCGCAGCCTTACCTGCAGCATAAGGTGTGGATTTTCTCGAACCTGAAAAACCACATGCACCCACAGAAGTTTGACATAGCGTATTACCATGAACATCAGTTACATTTACAAAAGTATTATTAAAAGTTGCACGAATATGGACAACACCAGTAATAAACTCCTTCTTACTCTTACTAACCGTTTTGACTTTTTTCATTAAAACTCACAATAATAATAAATTTTATTTTTTCCCAGCAATAGGCAACCGAGATCTACCTTTACGAGTCTTAGCATTAGTATGAGTCCTTTGCCCTCTCACAGGTAAACCTTTTCTATGTCTCACCCCTCTATAGCATCCCATTTCCACTAAAGATTTTATGTTCATAGCCACTTCTTTTCTGAGCTCACCTTCTATAACATAATTTTGTCTAATGAAACCGCTGATCTTTTCTATATCTTCATCTCGTAATTCTGAAACACGTTTGCGCTTATCAACTTCGCAAGCGTGACAAATTACATTCGCAGTAGCAATACCTATACCATATATATAAGTTAATGCAAAAGGAACACATTTCCTCACTGGAATATTTATGCCTGCAATACGTGCCACTGGTACCTCGATACTTTATTAATAACAACTCTTAATTTATACCATAAAACAACTCAGAGTCAAACCAAATTACAAGAAATTTTACTTTCAATCTCTTGCGTTACCTCATCAACACTCAAATTAGCGTCAATTGTTAATAATTTGCCTTTATAATACTCGCGTAAACCTTTCATTTGAAGGTGATATTCACTTATTCTCTTATTAATTGCAGACATATCAGCATCATCAATTCTTTTCTCTAACCTCGTACTTTTACATTTAGCACAAGTAGTACTCTTAAAAGAAGATACACTATATATGCTTTTACAGTCCAAACACGCGAGACGATTTTTTAACCTATCGATTGCAATATTATCGTCAAGCTGCAGCTCAACTACAATGTCAACATCCCTATTATATTTTTCTTGCAAAACTTGAGTCAAAAAATGAGCCTGGTTTAAATTTCTCGGAAAACCATCTAATAAGCAATTATCATCCACTAATGCAATCTGGTCACGTAATAATCCACATATAATTTCATCTTGAATTAAATTACCAGATTCCACGGTACCCTTTATTTTTTTACCTAACTCACTACTGCTAGATATAATATTCCTTAATAAATCCCCTACTGAAATTAATTTTAAATTATATTTTGCTATTAACAAGCTTGACTGAGTACCTTTACCAGAACCTGGAGGACCAAAAATCGTAATGATCATCTTACTTTCCTCGTTTTAGACTCATATTTCTTTATCCAGTTGTCGTACCTATTTGAAAAAATATAAGATTGTATTTGCATAATAGTATCAGTAATAACGTTCACTATAATCAGTAAGCTCGTCCCACCAAAAATAAATGGTATATCATAATAATATCTCATAACTTCAGGTACAGTACATATGACTACCAAATACGCAGAGCCAATGAATGTCAACTTAAAAACTATATCTTGAAGGTAATCAGAAGTATGTTTCCCAGGCCTTCTACCAGGTATAAAACCACCATTTTTTTTAAGAAAATCTGCGTTTTCCTCTGGATTAAATATAAAATTGGTATAGAAAAAATTAAAAAATACTATCAGCACCAAATAGGCTACAATATATACTACTTTATTTGCCATAAAGTAATTCAAAATAAAATCAGAAAAAGCGTGCCCCTTATAGAAATTTGCAATTGAAATAGGTGTCAATAAAATTGCATTAGCAAAAATGGTTGGTACTACACCAGATAAATTAATCTTCAATGGAATATAAGTAAAATCGTCATTATGTAATCTTTTAAATTGCTTTTTAGGATGTTGAACAATAACCTTTCTATAAGAAGACTCTACAAAAATGACTAAGAGTAGCAGCAAAAAAAACAATACCAAAACAAAAAGGATAATAAATAACGATACGCTACCGTTTTTATTTAACGTTAACAAAGATGACAAAGCGCTGTGTAACTCTGATATTATACCCGTGAAAATGATTAATGAGATACCATTGCCTATACCGCTAGCGCTGATTCGTTCACCAAGCCATATTAAAAGCATAGTTCCACCTAAAAGGCTGAAAACACCTATTGTACGAAACATAACACCAGGTTCGATTACAACCAATACCCCTTCCCTATTCATCCCTTCCAATCCAACCAAAATTGGAATTGATTGAAATACACAAATTACTATGGTCAGATAGCGTATATAAGAATTCATCTTTCTACGGCCTGACTCTCCATCATTCTTAACTTCCTTCATTCCTTTAATCGCAGAAGAAAGTAACTGAATAATGATAGAAGCCATTATATATGGCATAACGTTCAATGCTAGAATTGTCATTCTAGCCAATGCACCACCAGAAAATAAATTAAATACTCCAAAAACGCCTGAGCCATCTTTGGGAAATATATCATTAATTACATCAAGATTAATTCCAGGAATAGGCACATAAGTACCCAAGCGATAGCAAATTAAAGCTATTAGCGTAAAAAATATACGCTTTAATAAATCGCCTTTATATAACAACGTAGGATCCAAGCTATTAAATGCTGATTTATTGCCCATGACTTACGATAGTATTTCCACACTACCACCAACTGAAGCTACAGATTTTTTTGCAGCTTCTGACGCAAAATCAACATGAAACACAAATTTTTCGCTCAACTTACCTTTATTAAGAAGTTTAATTTTATCCTTAATAGACTTTATAAAACCTAATTTATACAGCCTCTCCTTATCTATAACAGAGTCTTTCACTATTTTTTTAGCTTCCATTAAGCGCTGTATATCGCCAACATTAATTATAGAGTATATGCTCCTACGTATAGGCTTAAAACCTCTTTTAGGCAAACGAGTATATATAGACTGTTGTCCACCCTCAAAACCATTTATAGAAACTCCACTTCTAGCCTTCTGCCCTTTATGCCCTCTACCGGATGTTTTACCTTTACCACAACCGATACCTCTACCCAGCAACTTAGGCTTCTTTTTCTTAGATAATTTAGTAAATATAGAGTTTAATTTTACAGCATTATTCATACTTTACCTGTTTCCAACTATCTCGCTAATCTTTTTGCCTCTTTTGCTTGCTACCTGACGAGGAGATAACATACTATCAAAAGCCTTAAACACCGCACATATAACGTTATGAGGATTATTTGATCTAGTGGATTTAGCTACCACATCCTTTATACCTAACACCTCAAAAACTGATCTAATCGCTCCACCAGCAATAATACCTGTTCCGGCTCTTGCGGTTCTTAAAACTATCTCACCAGAACAAAATTTAGCTTTAATATCATGATGCAAAGTTCTACCTTCACGCAAGTACACTCTAATCATTGATTTCTTTGCAGCATTTACAGCTTTGACTCTTGCTTCAGCAACTTCTGCGTGCTTACCTATTCCACACCCTACCCTACCCTTCTCATCGCCAACAACAACCAAAATTGAAAATGAAAATCTTCTACCACCTTTGGTAACCGTTGTCACTCTTCGTACCGAAACTAAAAGCTCTGATAAATCATTATTATTTTGTAAATTCTTTATAGCCATATTCAAAACCTTCTAAAATTCAAATCCAGAACTTCTTAAAGCCTCAGCAAATTGAGAAACTAATCCTGTGTATTTATACGCTCCACGATCAAACGTAAGCTGCTGCTCTAATTTCATGCCAGACAGACGCTCAACCATTAAAGAAGAAACCTGTTTTATAGTTTCAGCGTTGACTTTCCCTTTACATACATCCTTAATTTTAGCATCCAAAGTAGAAGCTGAAGTGAGAGTTATTCCTTTTACATCATTAATTAACTGGACATAAAAATGCCTATTAGATTTAAATATGGATATACGTAAACGTTCAGCGCTCTTGTCAAGCTTCGCTCTATTACGTAACTTCCTTTTTTCAGAATTACTTAAAAAATTATACGATCTTTTCATTTTTATTACTTCTTTTTACTTACAACCTTACGCAGCATAAATTTGCCTTTTATTACAACACCCTTACCTTTATAAGGATCATATTTTCTAATTTTGCATATATCAGACGCCACCATATAGACCTTCTGCTTATCCATACCACTAACTACTAAGTGAGTTGGCTTTATGCACTTAATCTCAACATCTTTAGGCACTTTATATTTAACATTATGGCTATAACCAAGATATAAAGTCAAATACTTACCATCACACTCTGCCTTATATCCCACACCGTTAATCTCAAGATTAACAGAAAAACCATCAACCATGCCGTTAATGATATTATTAATATTACTCCTATAAGTGCCCCACATAGGCTTTATTTTATCATAATTATCTTTATCTTGATCAACAGAAAGCAATAGCTGATTATCAATAATCTGACACACAACATCCCTGATCAAGCTAACTTCCTTTTCAGCCTTAGCACTCTTTATTAACATACTACCATTATTATATTCAACTGAAACACCAGCAGGAATATTGATAGGAGCAGCACCTATACGAGACATGAATTTCTCCTATTATTTAAAACACACGACACAAAACTTCTCCACCAACCTTTAACTTATGTGCATTATAATCAGTCATCACTCCTTTGGGTGTCGATATAATAAAAATACCAAGACCATTATATGCTTTAGAAATGTCCTTATACTTAGAATAACGACGACAACCAGGCTTTGACACCCTAACTATGTCACTAATTACAGGTGACTTCTCATAATACTTCAATTTTACAATGAAAGAAGGTAAATTATCTACAACTTGCTTTTCATAATCAAGGATATACCCTTCCTCTTTTAAAATCTCCAATATAGAAGAATTCATCTTAGAAAATAGTACCCTTGTTGCCCTATGCATTGCCAATTGAGCATTACGTATCCTTGTTAAAAAATCACCAATACTATCAGATAACGCCACAATATACTCCTTATATTATATTTACCAACTAGACTTTGTAACTCCTGGAATTTGCCCAAAAGAACATAAATCACGCAAAACAATTCTACATAAACCAAATTTTCTATATACTCCTCTTGGTCTCCCAGTTAAAGCACACCTATTTCTAATTTTGGTTTTAGAAGAATTTCTAGGCAATTTTTTAATTAATTTATTTTGAGCTGTAAACCTTTCTACAATAGACAAATTCTTATTATTTATTATAGATTTCAATTTTTCTCTTTTTTCTTTATATTGATCGCACAACTTTATTCTGCGAAGATTTCTTTCTATCATAGATTTTTTTGCCATATATTTCTCCTCTCAATTAATCAAAAAAAGGAAATTTAAGAGCCAGTAATAATTCCTTTGCTTCCTTATCACTAACTGCACTTGTTATAATATTAATATCCATACCTCTAATTTTACTTATTTTATCATAGTCTATTTCTAAAAACGAGATATGTTCCTTTATACCAAAGGAAAAATTACCATTACCGTCAAATTGCTTCACACTAAATCCTCTAAAATCTTTTTCCCTTGGCAAAGCAATATATATCAATCTTTCTAAAAACTCATACATTTTATCTCTACGCAAAGTTACTTTGCAACCTACTGTAGCACCTTTTCTGATCTTGAAGCCAGAAATAGATTTTTTTGCAAAAGTTGATAAAGGCTTCTGCCCAGCAATCAAATATAGGCTATCAAGTGGTTCATTTATTGCTTTACTATCTGTAGCAGCATCTCCAACGCCCATATTGATACACACCTTGACAAGTTTAGGCACTTGCATTATATTGCCGTAATTAAACTTATCCTTCAAGGACTTTACTATGCTATCTTTATACAATTCTTTAAACATATCAACCTAATCTATCACTTCTCCAGAAACTTTTGCAAAACGCACTTTTCTACCGTCTATAACCTTAAACCCCACTCTAGTTGGAGTTTTATATTTAGGGTCCAATGTTGCAACGTTGGATATATCAATAGCTAACTCTTTATTTAATATACCACCACTACTACCAGCTTTTGGTTTAGTATGTCTCTTATGCACATTCACTCCAGAAACAATTACTTTCTTTTTAGCATCACGTGCTATAACTTTGATTACCTTACCAATTTTTCCCTTATCTTTACCAGTTAAAACTATAACGTCGTCACCACTTTTTATTTTAGCACTCATTATAAAACCTCAACAGCTAATGACATTATCTTCATAAAAGAACCAGATGATAACTTTTTTACCGGACCAAACACCCGAGTGCCAAGTGGTTCACCTTGATCGTTAATCAAAACTACAGCATTGCTAGAAAAACGAATTACAGAACCATCAGATTTTCTAATAGGGCTTTTCACCCTCACCACAACTGCTCTATATACTTTTCCCTTCTCAACTTTCCCTCTTGGAGTAATAGATTTAGTAGATACAATAACTGTGTCACCTATAGATGCAGACTTTCTACCACCCAATAAACCAATACAAAGCACTGCACGCGCGCCAGAATTATCAGCTACTTCCAACAATGTATTTTTTTGAATCATATAAATATCCTATTCAATGTGAGCTATTAACAATAACCCATTTTTTAGTAGTAGAAATAGGCTTGTGTTCTTGTATTAAAACCTTGTCCCCTTCTTTACAACTATTATTCTCATCATGTGCTGTATACTTCTTGTATTTTTTTATAACCTTTTTATACAGCTCATCCTTATACACTTGTAATACCGAAACCTTTACAGTCTTATCACACTTAGCCTTAGTTACAGTACCACAAAAAACCTTTTTAGGCATTCTTTTCCTCTCTTCTTCTTTTATTTAATGTAGTTAAAATACGAGCTATGCTCTTTCTTATTAAGCTAAAACGCGAAATATTGTTGCACTGGCCCAGCTTCTTTTGAAAAACCAAATTAACAAACTCTTTTCTCAAATTCACAAGAATTTCATGCAATTCTTGCGAGGACCTCGATTCAATGTCAGCTATATCCATTGCAACTCCATTTAATTATGATTAGATACAAATTTACACTTCATAGGAAGCTTAGCAGTTGCCTTTTCAAGCGCCAATCTTGCTAAATGCATGGGAACATCACTGCTAATTTCAAACAACATTCTACCGGGCTTAGCTTTAAATACCCAAAACTCAACACTACCTTTCCCTTTACCCATACGCACATCCGCCGGCTTTTTACTAACAGGGGTATCAGGAAAAATTCTTATCCACACTTTACCAGAGCGTTTTAATGTTCTAGATATTACACGCCTTGCAGTTTCAATATGCTTAGATTGAATCCTACCTGCTTCCATAGCCTTTAGACCATAATCTCCAAAAGATAATGTGCTACCACCTTTCGTGTTACCCTTAATTCGTCCTTTAAATACTTTTTTATATTTACTTTTTTTAGGAATAAACATTTCAATATACCTAATTAGTTACCAATATAAACCCAGACCTTAACTCCTATGATGCCATATATAGTTTTTGCTTCAGCAAAAGCATAATCTATATTAGCACGTAAAGTATGCAAAGGCAAACGGCCTTCTTTATACCACTCAGTACGAGCTATCTCAGCTCCGCCAAGGCGCCCAGAACAACTTACTTTAATACCTCTAGCACCCATCCTCAAACAACTTTGAATAGCTTTTTTCATCGCTCTTCTAAATGAAACCCTTTTTTCTAACTGCTGTGCAATGCTGTTTGATATTAAAACTGCATCTATTTCAGACCTTTTAACCCCTACTACATTCACTTCCACATTATTTTTTACTTTTTCAGCTATCTTTTGCTTTATCTTCTCAATATCCGAGCCTTTCTTACCTATTATCACTCCAGGTCTAGAAGAATGTATTATTACAGATACCAAATCGATCGTACGCTCTATAATTACTTTAGAAACACCAGCATGCTTAAAAGATTCATTTATATAACTGCGAATAGATAAATCTTGATGCAACCCTTGTTTATAACCCTTCTCAGCATACCAAATAGATGACCAAGTATTAATTATTTTTAACCTAAATCCTTTAGGATTAACGTTTCCCATATTTTTGCACTTTCCTTATTAATTTTCTATTTTTATGAATCATATAATTTCCCCCAATTTTACAGTTATATTACTATAACGTTTACTAACTCTATTAGCTCTACCCATAGCTTTTGGACATACCCTACGCAAAGTAAGAGACTTACCTATTAAAATTTCTTTTATATATAAATTATCGATATCCAATCCATAATTTTGAGCATTAGCAATCGCAGAATTTAATACCTTCCTTATAAGACCTGCAGCTTTCTTTTCACAAAATCTTAATTGCACAGTGGCAAAAGAAACTTTTTTATTACGTACTAAACCAGCAACCAAATTCAATTTACGAGGAGTTGATTTTAAAACCCTAGAACCAGCTTTAACTATTACATCTCTGTTTTTCATATCAATTACCTTCTTGTCGCCTTTTTATCACCACTATGCCCAGTAAATTTACGAGTGGGTGAAAACTCACCAAACTTATGACCTATCATATTCTGATCATTAACATTCACAGGAATGTAATCCTTACCATTATAAACAGCAAACTTTAAACCTAAACAATTAGGGAGAATTACAGAAGCCCTGGAATGAACTTTTATAGCCATGTTAACAAACCCCTTGTTTAAAGCATTATTCACCGACTTTAATATAGAAGGATGACAAAAAGGAGGCTTCCATGCAGATCTACTCATAAACTAACCTTTCAATTGTTTTATATACTTATCACTAGATTTATTTCTCCTTCGAGTTTTCTTTCCTTTTGTTGCAACACCCCAAGGAGTAACAGGATGACGACCACCAGAGGTTTTTCCTTCCCCGCCTCCATGAGGATGGTCAACCGGATTCATTGCAACTCCACGTACAGTAGGTCTAATCCCAAGCCACCTACTTCTCCCAGCTTTACCCAACTTTCTATTCTTATGGTCAGGGTTAGATACTACACCAATAGTAGCCTTGCAAGAAGATAAAATCAACCTAATTTGACCAGACCTGAGTCGTAATAAAACATATTGGCCATCACGACCAACGATTTGTGCATAACAACCAGCAGCTCTAGCAATCGCAGCACCATTACCTGGCTTCAGCTCAACATTATGAACGAAAGAACCAACAGGTATATGCTTGAGTAGTAAACAATTCCCTGGCAAAATATCAGCATCATTCCCAGCTGTAACAACATCACCTGGCTTCATACCTTGAGGAGCTAATATATAAGACTTAATATCATCTTCCTTATATGATATTAACGCCAAAAACCCACTTCTATTTGGGTCATACTCTATTTTTTCAACTATACCTTGACCACTTCTATTACGCTTAAAATCTATCACTCTATACTTCTTTTTGTGACCACCACCCCTATGACGAGTTGTAATTCTACCATGATTATTTCTTCCACCACTGGACTTTTTACCGGATGTAAGAGACTTTTCTGGCTCATCTTTTGATAAACCAACTTTACTTACTAACACAGTCCCACGAGAAGACGGAGTAACAGGATTAAAAAATTTCATACCCATACTAAACGCTCATTATATCTAATTTTTGACCATCCATCAAAGAAAAATAAACTTTCTTTTTCTGTTTTTCACAACCAATCACACCCCTAAAACGCCTATATTTAGGCTTAATTCTAACAACATTTATAGAAGAAATTTTAACATCAAATAGAGACTCTATTGCCAACTTTATTTGACGCTTATTTACATTTACAAAAACATACAAAGAATATTTATTAAACTTCTCCCTCAAAAAAGAGGCCTTTTCTGTAATTATAGGAGATTTTATTATATTATTATATTTGATCATAACAATCTACCTTCAAGATGCTTTAAAGTATCCTTTGTCAACATCACGCATTCGTGATTCAATATATCAAAAACATTTAACCCAATAGGTTTGATTAAGTCTACATAGTGCAAGTTTTTAGCCGCACGCAACAAATCATCTCCATAATCACCAACTATCAAAAAGGAAGAAAATTTAAAATTTTTAATACATTTACACATTTCAGACGTTTTCTTCACATCAATATTTAAATTATCCAGAATAATTACTTGATTATTTAAATACTTTAGAGATAAAGCAATTTTTAAACCAAATTTGCGTACCTTCTTATTAAGAGAATAAGTATGACTCCTCACAACAGGGCCGAAAATAATCCCACCACCTCTAAATTGAGGAGATCGCAAGCTCCCTTGTCTTGCCCTACCGGTACGTTTTTGACCATAAGGTTTAGCTGTTGTACCAGAGACATCACTAATACCTTTTGTTTTATGAGTACCAGCTCTTCTCTTCGCTAATTGCCATCTCACTATATCATGCAAAATACTCAATTTTTGCTTAGCAGAAAATATCAAAGGATTGAGCTGAGCAGTACCTACATTATCATTAGATAGATTAACTAAATTACATTCCATAACTAACTTACCAAATTACTAGCATCATCATTTACATCTAACAGTAAACCTACCGGAAAAGGAACATCTTTATGTAAAGATTTTTTAACTGCATCTCTTACAAAAACATAGGAATTTTTAAACCCAGGAACATTATTACCCTTCACAGCAATTATACTATTTTCATGATCAATGGATAATATCTTCATATTTTGTGCAGTTATCCTGCTGTTACCTAAATGACCAGCCATTTTCTTTCCTTTGAATACTCTACCAGGATCCTGACATTGGCCAGTGGAACCTTGTGATCTGTGAGCAATAGAAACACCATGAGATGCCCTAAGCCCACTGAAATTATGCCGCTTCATCACACCAGCAAATCCTTTACCTATAGAATAACCCGTAATATCAAGATATTGACCAACCACAAAATGATTGATTCCCACTTTTTTACCACATTCTATTCCCGACAGGTCATTTAATCTACTTTCGTATAACTTACATTTATTATTTATACCCTTTTTCTTTAAATATTCCAACTGAGGTTTTGCTATATTTTTAAAATCTCCTGTGCCTAAAATGACTGAATTATAGCCACATTTATCTTGTCCTTTTATATCAATAATATAAGTTTCGCTGAGATGCAATAAAGTTACAGCCATGCGACTATTGTCAGAATACATAGCAGTATGACCAATATTCATCATTAGTAAACCAATTCTCCCCAGCGAATTTATTCTCTTCATTTCCTTCTCCTAAACCTTAACTTCGTTGACTTTTAAATCCACTTCTACGCCAGCAGAAAAAGATAAACCTGTAAGCATCTGCATCATAGTAGGAGTAAGATCATGTAAAACAATCAAACGCCTAGAAGTTCTCATTTCAAACTGTTCACGAGATTTTTTATCAACGTGAGGAGATCTATTAACAATAAATTTAGAATCTTTCCTTGGCAACGCAATCGGACCAGATAATTTTGCACTGGACCGCTTTAATTCATCAACAAATTTTCGAACACACTCCTCCAATAAAGAACAATCGAAAGCCTTAATGTTAATATATATATCTTGCTTCATCTTAGTTACTACACTCACTCCAAAATTTCAGAAACAACACCAGAACCAACAGTTCTACCACCTTCTCTTATCGCAAAACGCAATCCCTTATCCATCGCTATCGGTACTTGCAATTCTACTTCTATACTCACATTATCTCCTGGCATTACCATCTCCTTCCCATCTAGCAATTTTACGCTCCCAGTTACATCTGTTGTCCTTAAATAAAACTGTGGCTGGTAATTCGCAAAAAATGGTGTATGCCTTCCTCCTTCCTCTTTCTTTAATATATAAACCTCCGCCTTAAACTTTCTATGCGGTGTTATCGTCCCCGGTTTCGCTAATACTTGCCCTCTCTCCACTTCTTCTCTTTTTGTTCCTCTTAACAATATTCCTACATTGAGTCCTGCACTTCCCTTATCCAGCAACTTCTTAAACATCTCAACACCTGTGCATATCGTCTTTTGCGTCGCTTTCAGACCTATTATCTCTATCTCTTCTCCCGTCTTTATCTCTCCCTTCTCTATTCTTCCTGTTACCACTGTTCCTCGCCCCGATATCGAAAATACATCTTCGATTGGCAATAAAAATGGTAAATCCACAGGCCTTGGTGGAACCGCCACATATTCATCTAACTTTTCCATCAATTTATCTATTGATTTCTTTCCATATTCGCTGCTGTCATCCTCCAGCGCTTTCAATGCAGATCCCACTACCACAGGAACTTCATCCCCTGGAAATCCGTATTTATTCAGCAATTCCCTCACTTCCATTTCTACTAAATCCATCATATCAGCATCAGCAACATCAGCTTTATTTATATACACCACGATATATCCAACACCTACCTGCTTCGCCAGCAATATATGCTCTCTCGTTTGTGGCATTGGCCCATCAACCCCTGACACTACCAATATCGCCGCATCCATCTGTGCTGCACCTACTATCATGTTCTTTACATAGTCAGCATGTCCAGGACAATCAACGTGTGCATAATGCCTTTTTTCCGTCTGATATTCAACATGCGCTGTTGCTATCGTTATCCCCCTCTTCCTTTCTTCTGGCGCCTTATCTATCTGATCATACGCTACAAAATTTCCATAATGCTTTGTTATCGCCGCTGTTAACGTTGTCTTCCCATGATCCACATGTCCTATTGTTCCCACATTTACATGCGGCTTTCCAAATGCTTCCACTATTGCTGTCATAATTTAAACTTTTCTACCTAAAATACAAATACATCAATAAATAATATGTTGATTTTATAAAAATACAACAAAAAAAAGAGCGGATAGTGGGAATCGAACCCACGTCACTAGCTTGGAAGGCTAGAGCTCTACCATTGAGCTATACCCGCACAATGGAGGAGGTAGGATTCGAACCTACGTACGCTCACGCGGACAGATTTACAGTCTGTTACCTTTAACCACTCGGTCACTCCTCCGCAAAAATTTGTTAAGAGAATACTATTTTAGCATCTTAACTTAAGCTCTTATTGTATTTAATACTAAACGCCTAAAATTAAAAAATCAAGCAATAAAACCTACCCTGATTAAAATCACGCAGATTTCATTTTATACAACACAATATTGTCAATAAAACGTTTAAACAAATAATGCGAATCATGCGTACCTGGCGCTTCTTCTGGATGGTATTGCACAGAAAAGACTGGGTAATCCTTCATCATTATTCCCTCTACACTATTATCAAATAGAGAAATGTGAGTAATTTCAACATTACTTAGAAGAGAAGCTGAATCAACAACGAAACCATGATTTTGGCTAGTGATCTCAACTTTTCCACTAATTACATCATAAACTGGATGGTTACTCCCTCGGTGACCTATATCCATCTTGATGGTCTTTGCCCCCAAAGTAATCGCAAGTAATTGATGGCCCATGCATATGCCAAAAATTGGTATTTTAGATTTTATAATAATGTCTATTTCTGAAACTACACTTTCTCCTATTTCTTGCGGATCACCAGGACCATTTGAAAGCACTATACCATCTGGATTCATACTCAACACTTTTTGAGCAAAACCTGTGCTTGGTCTGATTAATTCAACTGTACAACCAAGTTCTATTAAGCGTGAAACTATACTGATTTTTACGCCAAAATCAACGATTACAACCCTATATTTTGCATTAAGGTCTCTTTTAAAATTACTATGCAAGCTAACTTTATTGGTTATTTCTATCCCATTTACAGGTTTGTATTTCTTCAATTCATCCAACACATGCGTCTCGCTTGACGGGTATATCATTCCATTTTGAGATCCATGTTCTCTCAAATGTCTCGTTAAAGCTCTAGTATCAACTCCTGATATCCCAATCACGTTATTTTTCTCTAACCAATCATTTAAACTGATATATGAAGAAGAGTGGGACATAGAAGAAAGTTCACGCATAACCACACCACTTGCAAAAATTTTCTTTCCTTCATTATCTTTATGGTTTACTCCAATGTTACCAATATGAGGAAAAGTGAACGTTATAATTTGATCGGCAAAAGAAGGATCAGTTATAGTATGCTGATACCCGGTCATACCAGTGGTAAAACAGATCTCACCTATGCACTTGCCTTTTTTACCTACTGATTTTCCCCAAAAGCATTTACCATCTTGTAAAATTAAAACTGCGTCCTGCACTTCATTATCTATTTAACTGATTCAAAACAGTATACAAGAATTTCAAATAATACGTAACTCTTTCTAAAACTCCAAATTCAACCATAAGGCGGCGAAGAACAATATGAAAAAAATTTTTAACACGCCCTTCCATAAAATATGTTGACTATCTCCGTATTTTATATTAGATATATTTAGTAGTTAAAAAATAGAGAGGTTAGTTATTATGCTAAGTGGGTTTCAGTCTAAAAATAAGTTACTAATTGCAGGAGCTGGTTTACTATTCTTTACGATGGTGTTGCCATCATTTTTTCTCTTAGCAAAAATAGCCATAGGATTAGCTATGACCGCAATTGCAATAATCGCGGTAAAAATTGTCTCAAAAATAATATCAAACGTTCTTGAAGAGAAGGAAGCAGGTCAAAATCAGGAAGCACAACAAACAACACAAAGTAAAATTATAAACCTGGCTATTGGATTAACATCTATATTGGTAGGAGGATTATCAATGCTCATTATAGCAAAAACTGGCTTGATTGCAGCATGTGCAGCTATAACTGCTTTAGCTCTACACGAATATGTTAAAAATGAAGAAATAGGAAAAGATATAAACAATAAATTCGATAAGGTAGCTGACGGTATCACTGACTTTATTGTTAGCAGTGTTGAAAAACTTATTCCAACAAAGCCGCCAGGCATAACAGCCTAAACTGTCTCCGTTCAGCAGAGTGGTTTAAGAAACAATAGATAGAAGGTTTTGAAAAGGGTTCAGCCTCCTTTGTTTCCAAATTAAGTATAATGAAATTATCTTTTCTGCTTTTAAACTTTCATTCTCTTTTCTATTTTTTGCTGCAAATCTTTGCAGAGTTCTAAAATATCTTACCTCACTTTTTCTCTATGATTATCTTTATTATCCTGTTTCGTCTACCTTATTTGCTACTCTCTTGAACGGACTCTCTCTTGAACGAACACTCTACAGTTACTCTTTCATCAATAGCTGAGCGAGGTGCACCGGAACCAGGTACAACAATATTTTCGTGCGATTGCGTACTCTTCTTTTCCTCATATGGTATTTGCTTAATGAAATGTGCTGCTAAAACTTCATGTAAAGCTTTACCTTTTATAAGCACAGCCTCGTTTTGCTTAGCTAATTCTAAAATTTCCTTTGGTTCAACATCTTTACCGTCAATAGTTGATTTTTTAATACTAACTTGACCTAAATTTATATTTAGAACAACAGCGCAGTTAAGGTCTTTTCCAGATTCATCTTTTGCACCCCAACTAATTTCGATGTCACATATTGCAAATTCTGTAAAGGAGTAGTTCCTCTGTTGTTTCTCATTCTTCTCAATTGTTACTATTCTTTTATCATTACTGTATATTTTTACTCTTTGTACCTCATTTTTAATTGTTTCCATCCTTTTAGTCTTTTCGCTAAAAAGACGACTAGTTTCTAAACTCTGTCCAGGTTTAGTAATGTTGATACTAAGATTATCATAATGATTAACAAGATGTCCTGCCTTTTTGTCTGGCCAATAACATCCATCAAAGAAACCAATTAGATCATCTTTGTTTAGAAATTCTTTTGCATCATTCATTCCTTCGTCAATTCGAAGAAGATATCTACCCAACCTCTTTTTAAAATTTTCTTTTAACTCCTCCTGATCTTTAGAAGTAAGCTTCTTATCCAATATATCCATTATTTCTCTTTGCTTACTTAATACCACATAGTTAAAAAGGAAAATGCTCTCCTTCTCCCGTCGATAATAGTTTGCTATTTTGTCAAATGGATCTGCTGGCCGGCCGTTATTATAATTTACAGAATCAGAAGAATCTTGACATTTATTATCCTTAAAATTGAAATTCAATTTTTCAAAATCTGATAACACTTCTTCTGCCCTATCTTTAAAAGACCGAAGTCTATCTTGAAGTTCTTTTCCATAACTCATTCCTTCCGCTTATTCAATATCACGTAATTAAAGAGGGAACTCTTCCCCTTCTTTTCATAATCGTCTGCTATTTTGTCAAAACACTTATTATCCTTAAACTCCAATTTCTCAAAATCTGAGAGCACACTTTGTACCTGAGTCTCATCGAATTGAAGATTTGCTTGAGGAGATAGAAGAGTCAACTTTTCTTCACTTTCCTTGGTACTCGAATTTTTGTAAAAACCATTACTAGAAAACATTTCACACCTCTATTGTTATAAGTAAACTTAATTATATCTTAATGCTAAATGTTGTAAAGCTAAAATTAGAAACTAAAAAAGCTAACATAAGTTCTGCATTGTTTGCAGCTTTATCAGCCTATTAGGCAGAATTATTAAAGAATTAGTTGAATAGGTATTATGATTCAATTTAACTCCATCCACAAGTTCTCCGCTTGTTACTCCAGTTGCAATGAACACTGATTCACCTCTTGCCATATCTTTTACGGCGTAGACTTTTTCTGGGTCATCAATATTTAAATTTTTTGCTCTTTCTCTTAACTGATCCGTATCAAGTACTAATCTTCCCTCCATCTGTCCGTCGATAGAGCTTAGCGCTGCAGCCGCAAGCACTCCCTCTGGTGCTCCTCCTATACCGATATACATATCATGATTGCCATTTATTAGTGAAACTATGGCCGCAACATCACCATCATCTATTAGTTTAATTTTTGCTCCTAATTTCCTGATTTTCTCTATTAATTCACTATGCCTTTCACGTTTAAGTACAGTTACCACGAGATCATTCACTTTGCACTTTTTTGCCTTGGCTAAATTGTCTAGATTCTTTTCAATGCTATTTTTTAGTGAGACTACACCCTCTGGAAGATTTTTTCCTACCGCTATTTTTTCCATATAAACATCAGGTGCATGTAAAAAATTACCTTTTTTCGTTGCAGCAAGAACAGACATTGCCCCTGGTTTGTAATGAGCACAAATCGTAGTGCCCTCAAGTGGGTCAACGGCAATGTCGATTTCAGGACCATTTCCAGTGCCAACCTTCTCGCCAATATATAGCATCGGCGCTTCATCTCTCTCACCTTCACCAATTACGATAGTACCATTTATTTCCATTGAATTTAATACTGTACGCATTGCATCAACTGCAACCTGATCAGCCCTTTTTTCATCACCAAAGCCTGCCAATTTATACGCAGCAAGTGCTGCAGCTTCGGTCACTTTAACTAATTTATAGGCTAAATCTTCCATCATTTGCTTTAAGAACTATATTCAATATATATCATGCTGCTTGAAACTGCAATATGTCTTGACTGGTTGTGGGAAAGTTGCTATAATAAACTAACATATAGTAGTAGGGTTAGTTATGATATATAGTAATGATGATATTAGAGAGTTGTATCTAAATATAAATGAGACTGTAAAACAGAAGCCTCAAGCAAGTCTTGAAGAATTAAGTAAAGAGCTAAATGCAAGAATTGATCTAAAGCAAAAATTTCATAATGGCTGTGTGTTGGGAGATTTACTATTAGCACTTGCAATTGAAAAAAGTAATCTAGATTTTATAAAATTTCTCTTTAAAAATGAGCTAAAAATTATTAGTATCATTTCCCAACAAGAAGAAACATGCCATATTCCCAAAACTATAAATGGTCAATCTATATTAAATTATGCTGTCCATTTTGGTAATACCGAAATTTTAGATCTACTCTTACAAAATGTTAACGCAGAACAATCAAAGCTAATACCTAAAAGCAAGCTGTACAAGTTGTGTCAACAATTAAAGAGTAATGCGTTAGATAAGGCTATAGACAAAAACAATGAAAAACTTGTTACGTTACTCGTGTCAGCGATAGAGGAGAAACAAGAAAAGCAAAAAATATCTAATGAGGAAATTAAAGTAGGATCTGGCAGTAATAGTAATGCCACTAGTAAATCTATAGCAACATCAACAAAAAAAACAAATCCAACTACTGTACCAAATAGTGGTAACGGTAGGAGTGTTATTAATAAACCAGTATCTCCTGTAGTATCAACAAACGCCGGCACATCCGCTATGTCAAGCGGTAATGATAAGTCTAGTAATATAAGAACTCACGGCGATGGTCTATCAAATCATACTATTACACCAAATAGTGGTAACGGTCAGCATCATAATAACAAAAATGAAACGCCTGTAGTAACAGTGCCTTCTATATTAACAAAGAAGACAAATACCAATCAAACTGTTACACCAAATAGTGGTAACGGTCAGCATCATAATAACGAAAATAAAACGCCTGTAGTAACAGGGATTGACCAAACTGCCACACCAAATAATGATAATAAAGCTAACGGCTTTGTAGATGCTCAATTTTCTATGCCAAATGAACAAGAAACTAAATATAAAGAGAGCAAAAAGGATTTTTACACCTCATTGACAAAAGATGTTGTTGGAGTTGTTATTACAGGATTATTCATTACTGCTGCTGTGATGGTTCCATTTGTAGCTGGTGCAGTAGTTTGCAGTGTCATAGCTGCTTTGATTGCAATATATACCGGGTTGCATGTAAAAAATTCTACATTACCAAGTTATAGGGAGATGAGAGGTAACCGTTCACGGAATATTCCCAATTAGGCAGGAATAGCGACTAAATTCTGTAGTTTCTGGACAGGATTCTGATCATTCAAACGTGCAGTCAAAAATATCGAAAGCATTCTTTCAATGAACTTTTCTCCACGTTCTGACCAAGTGAAAAAACTATTTTTACGATAAATGACGTACCGTCTAGCCTGACGTTCTGCAAGGTTATTGGTTGTCTCGATCAGATCAGGATTGCGCACGAATCTCCACATCATATCTTCAGAACGTAGTATATTGGCAGCCATTCTCGAGGCCTGAGTTCCTTTTGCAACCCTTGTTATCTCTCGCAAAAAATGTTTCACCCTTTTTCGAATCTTCCTCATTAACCGGAAAAATCTTAAATTGTCTATCAGGTTTTGTTTACGTGCTCTATCTACCACAAATACCCTGTTGCTCAGCGATTTTAATGCTGCGCCAATTCTGCTCACTTCAACATTTTTACTGTAAAAAAACCTTTCAAAGTCCCTTGCTAAATGGGCCCAGCATATCTGTCTGTTTTCACGATTAAAGTAATTATACGCAGCATACCTATCGCTTATAACTATTCCATCATACTCTGGCAATAGCCCTTTTAATATCTTCTTTCCGCGAGATCCAACTAACTTCATAAGTGTTGCTGTTTTATTCGTTACTACCCAACTCCAACCTTTCTTTCCCTGGTTCCTATGGCTTGTTTCATCTATATGTAAATACTTGCTTTTCCGTAGCTCTTCTCTTATTTTTTCGTATTCAGATATACATTTTTCTGATACTCTACCCTCGGTCTTTGATACCAAACCTAGGCTTATATTCAGATTAAATATGCTGCTCAAAATTTGCTGTACTTCCCTTTTTGAATTGATAAAAAATCCACTAAAACTGCTAATTACTGCTTTTGCATTAGCTCCTAAAAGATCCCTTGTCACACCTTCAGGCAGACTAGCTGAGATCCTTTTCTTACACGCCTTACAGTAGCCTTTTTGTAGCCTATATTCAGTCACTATCGGTTTAATTTTTGGCAATTCAACCTTTTGATGCACAGTTTCTTCTTCTAAAATAACTTGGCTTCCACACATGCAAATTGTATCAATTGAACATTTTACCACCTCATCTGCTACCATCAATTCCCGCTTGTGCGCTTCATGTCCTGGCTGCCCGCCTGGTTTTTTATCGCTCTTCTTTTTTGTCTTTTTGCGATATACATCTTGCGATGGTGGCAGCGATGAATTTTTTGAATTTAAACCCAGCTTATCCTCTAGCTCAATTATTTTTGTCCTTAACTTATCATTCTCTGCTTTCAGAGTACCAACTTCTGACTCCAATACCACAATCTTTTCTTGTAGCACCTCTATCATCAACCCCTCATCTATCTAGTTTATTGTTTTTTATACTAATTATGCAATTTTTGTAAACTACTTTCTTATACCGTGAATGGACAAAGTTGATAAGCCTAAACGCCATCATGTCTTTAGGAGAGTCTGCTAATGAAGGCTCTTAAGTTGACGCCATTGCGTGAACGGTTACGATGAGAGAGAATGAAGTTGAACATGTAACAGGATGTCATCCCAGTGCCCAGACACTGGGATCCAAAAGGCCATAATAAAAACTAGATTCCAGCGTCACGCGCTGGAATGACACCCTCTGGTGGGCTCAAACCATATGAGTAGCCAACACTGCCACTATACTTACCTAGCAAATTTAGATCTAACACTAAACTGTGCTGCCACTAACTTTGCAACCGGTACTCTATAGGGTGAGCATGAAACGTAATCCACCCCTGATTCGATGAGAAACTCTATGGATTTTGGATCTGCTCCATGCTCTCCACATATACCCAGTTTTATTTCTTTTCGGGTTTTTTTGCCTCTTTCAATGGCTATCTTGATTAACTCCCCTACCCCTTCGATGTCCAGCACTTCAAATGGGTCGTTTCCGAATATGTTGCTTTCCTTATAAGAATCGAGGAAATTAACTGAATCATCTCTTGAAAGTCCCATGGTTGTTTGCGTTAAATCATTAGTGCCAAAACTAAAAAACTCTGCATGTTTTGCTAACTTATCAGCAATCAGTGCCGCTCGTGGCAGTTCTATCATCGTTCCAATTGAATAAGCCTTGTCTGATGTCATTCCAGCGCGTGACGCTGGAATCCGCTTCTTGATCCTAGCTGAGATGACAGAAAATTCTTTCTTCACTAGCTCGCATATCAGAACAAACTCTTTCTCACTCATGATAAAAGGAATCATGATTTCAGGCTTAACTTCTACCTTTTTCTCTTCCTTCAGCTCATTTGCAGCACTAAGTATTGCCCTGATTTGCATGCTATATATTTCAGGATGAGAAATGGCAAGTCTACAACCTCGATGGCCAAGCATTGGGTTCTTTTCTGATAACTGTGCTATTTTATTTTTTACTGATTCAACTGACTTACTAAGCGATTTGGCGATTTTTTCTATAGTAGACTGATTATTGGGTAAAAATTCATGCAAAGGTGGATCAAGCAAACGTATAGTGACTTCCCTGCCCTCCATAATAGAAAATATTTCTTTGAAATCAGACTTTTGCATTTCTTCCAGTTTAATGAGCGCATTTACCCTTTCATTTTCATCGTCAGCTATTATCAACTTTTGAATGAATTCGATTCTATCACTAGCGAAAAACATATGTTCTGTGCGACATAAGCCTATACCTTCTGCACCGAATTCTTTTGCAATTTTTGCATCTTTTGGAGTATCAGCGTTCGCTCTCACTTTGATCGTTTTGATTTCATCTATCCAGTTGATTATCGTTTTGAATTCTTGCGATAATTCAGGTGAAATTGTAGGAAGAATGCCAAGCATAACCTCCCCTGTTCCTCCGTTGATGGTAATTGGTTCACCTTTATTTACTTTTGTATCCCCTACAGAAAAGAAAGTTCCATCTTTATCGATATAAAGTCCACTCACACTGCAAATGCATGGCTTACCCATTCCACGGGTTACAACAGCAGCATGCGAGGTCATCCCTCCCCGTGCTGTTACTATGCCACTTGCAGCATTCATTCCATTAATATCTTCAGGACTCGTTTCTGACCTTACTAAAATCACTTTTTTACCCTGCTCTGCAGCTTTTTCAGCATCACTTGCACTAAACACTACATATCCAGAAGCAACCCCTGGAGAAGCCGGCAGTCCCTTCCCTATTACTTTCTGGTCACCCTTAACGTCAAGAACTGGATGCAATAAATTGTCAAAGGTTTTTGGATCAATTCTCAATATTCCTTCTTCTTTTGTAATCGTTCCTTCGTTTACCATATCAACTATTATGCGAATAGCAGCTTCAGCCGTGCGCTTGCCAGACCTAGTTTGCAAAATCCATAACTTACCGTCCTGTACAGTAAATTCGATATCCTGCATGTCTTTATAATGCCTTTCAAGTTTTTCACATACCACGCATAATTCTCGGTAGACACTTGGCAGCAACTTCTCCATGGTGTTTTTTTGCTCTCCGTCAATTGGCATAGGAGTATAAACACCAGAAACCACATCCTCACCCTGAGCATTAACCAAAAACTCACCAAAAAGCTTTTTTTCTCCAGTTGAAGGATTTCGTGTAAATATCACACCAGTTGCAGAATTATCATTTAAATTACCAAAAACCATTGCTTGCACGTTGACCGCTGTTCCAAGGTTTTCAGGAATATTATGTATTCTTCTATAGGAAACAGCCCTATCATTTTTCCAAGAAGCAAATACTGCATTCACTGAGCTGAGCAATTGCTCTTCAACGTTCTGCGGAAAATGTTTTCCTGTTTTTTCATGTACTATCCTTTTGAAATTGTTAACAATTTCTTTTAAAACATCAACATCAAGATCAGCTAAGCTTTTTGCTCCACTCTTTTGCTGCTTATTATCAACAACATCTTGAAATAGGTGATGATCAAGCTGTAGTACAACATTGGAGTACATCATGATGAAACGGCAGTAGCTATCGTAAGCAAAACGTTCGCCACTTTTTTTTGCAAGCCCAACAACGGTTTCATCATTTAGACCAACATTTAAAATAGTATCAAGCATGCCCGGCATTGAACTAACACTACCAGAGCGTATTGAAACTAATAAGGGGTTATTTAAATCCCCAAATTTACAACCGATGTCATTTTCGAGCATCGCCATGTAGTTTTTGATTCCACTACATATGTCATTCCAGTGCGTGACCACATTTTTTTCTGGATCCGAGTAGTCAGCTACTTGGATAACAGAAGATCTATTGTCTTGATAATAGACTTCGCAAGCAGAGGTGGAAATTGTGAAACCAGGTGGAACAGGAATGCCAACATTGCACATTTCTGCTAAATTTGCCCCCTTTCCTCCCAGCAGATTTTTCATTTCTGCATTGCCTTCGCATTTACCCTGGCTAAAGTAATGTATTAACTTTTCCCCCATCATTTTCTCCGGATTTTCACTGATAAACACATTGTACATATAGTTCCAATAAACCTGTGAGAACTTGAAACCTTAGGATAATAAATTTTACAAAATTTTGCAACAACGTTCCTTCTGGCAACATCAGTAAAGTTAACAAAAAAGATGACAAATTATTGAATTATTATCAATAAGAATATATAATATAAAGATACATTTAAAAATTTTTTTATGGCTCTTTCTAAATTTCTCGACCCCAAGAATGATGTTGCGTTCCGGCGTATTTTTGGTACTGAAAAAAATAAAGACATCCTCATTCACTTTCTCAATGATATTTTGGGGTTCACTGGCAAAGATGAAATAAAAGAAATAGAATTCCTCAGCACTATTCAAGATGCTGAAATTGCCTCTAAAAAACAAAGTATCGTTGATGTTCTTTGCAGGGATGAAAATGGGGTGCAAGTAATAGTCGAAATGCAAGTTGCCAAAACTAAAGGCTTTGAAAAACGCGCTCAATATTACGCTGCTAAAGCTTATTCAAGGCAAGCTGATAAAGGTGATCAATATCAGGATCTTAAAGAAATCATTTTTATAGCTATTGCTGATTGTATTCTCTTTCCTAATAAATCTGAGTATAAGTCAGATCATGTAATGTTAGACAAAGATAGCTATGAACATGATTTAAAAGATTTTTATTTTACATTTATCGAGTTACCAAAATTTCCTAAAACTAAAGAAGACCAATTGGAGAGTATAGTTGAAAAATGGATCTATTATTTTAAATATGCAGATGAAACTAGCGAAGAAGAATTGGAAAAGATAATAGGTAGTGATGTAATAATTAAAAAGGCATATGAAGAACTAAATAGATTCAACTGGTCAGAGAAAGAATTTATTGCCTACGAACAGGAAATAAAACGTATTCGTGATGAACGGGCTGTTCTTGAACAAAAACTTGATGATGCTAAAAAGGAAGGAAAAATTGAAATTGCAAAAACAATGCTGGCTAATAATGTTGATGTCACCACTATTGTTAAGTTTACTGGCCTCTCCATGAGTGAGATCAAAGAATTGCAGAATTAAGTGGACCCGCAAACGGTTACACGAAATAATGCTGCAGCCTGACCAGGTGATAAGTACATTTAGCCTATTTATCTTTATACTTTCATGTCAATTTTATAAATCAAATTTATTTCTGTGAGTAGCTACAATTTAAAGACCTTGCTTCATCAATGTAATGGAACAAAACCTTTTTAGTAAGTTCAAAACCCTCTAAAGTCTCTCCTTCGCATCTTGCTGTAATGCAGTTTTGCGTATTTGACACCCTAAGAAGCCACCAACCTTTATTATCGGTTACCTTAACACCATCAAGATCTGAAAATACAATATTTTGCTTCTCCAGTGTTTTCTTTATTGATTCAATTATTTGAAATTTTTTCTCATCTTTCACTACAATCTTTACTTCATGAGTGATATATAACTTCGGTAAATCCTCAATTACCTGAGATAGGCTTTGGTTTTTCTTAAGCAAAATGTCAACTGCTTTAACAGCAGAATATAGCCCATCATCAAAACCTAGCTCAGAAAAGAAGAAGTGCCCGCTTAATTCACCAGCAAACTTTGCCTCTTCCTCTACCATCTTCTTCTTAACTAGTGAATGTCCAGTAGCGCAGGTAATAACTTGCCCTCCTAACTTACTAACAAAATCATGCACTTTCATACTCATTTTTACGTTGGCAATAACTTTGCTTTCTGGATATTCCTCCAACACTTCACGTGCAAAAATTATAAATAAATGGTCATTGGAAACAACGTTGCCTTTATTATCAATTAAGCGCACCCTATCGCTATCGCCATCTAGCGCAATGCCAAGATCACATCCATACTCCTTCACAACGTCAATTAATTGAGCGAGATTTTTTTCCTCTATGGGATCTGGATCATGCAGTGGAAATGTCCCATCTATAGAATTATTGGTTACGATGTGCGTATGACCAGGCAAGATCTTTTCAATATACCTTATGATTCCACTTGCTGGACTATTTCCACAATCCCAGGCTATTTTTAATTTCTGTGTAGTATTATTCTTCACTGCACTTTTTAATATGCGAATGTACTCACTATATATATTTATGTTAATTAAGCTTCCAATTCTTGTGCTGTTTTTAATTGGACTGCTTATAATTTCCTTTATCTCTTGATCTGAGAAGACTTTTTTATTACTAAAAAATTTAAAGCCATTATATTCGCTGGGGTTATGAGAGGCAGTTATTATGATACCAAGATCCGCCTGTGTGATTTGTGTTGCAGCGTAAAGCATAGGTGAAGAGCATAGTCCAACGCGTATAACATTTGCACCGGATAAAGTTAAGCCCCTAATTAATTCTCTTTCTATACCTGGTGAATCTATTCTGCTGTCGTAGCCGACACAAACACTAGCTACGGTTTGGCCAAACTTTCTACCTATCTCGTACCCATCATTAATCTGTAAGTCTTTGCCTATTATACCTCTAATATCGTATTTTCTTATAATGGTATTGTCCATACTGTACTTCTTGAAGTGACTACTATATAACATTTTGGCCAAATGCTCAAGTTTATTTATCCAACAATTAGTTGACTTTTTAAAGAAATCTGTTAATATTATAGTATATTTTTTAAAATGTAAAATTATGCCACAGGAAAACGAAAATGTATTTATAGCTGAAAGTCAAAGTTTAGATGTAGATGAACAGCAGAAAAAGGATATTTTAGATGTGATTGAATCTTGTAGCAGCTTTCAAGAGACTATAAAACAATTGGAGGAAAAAAATTTAATCTGGTATTTTATTGGCCCTTTACGCAAAGATGAGAACATTACAGGACAGATAAATTTAAAGTGGGAAAAGGAGTTCCAAAAATTTGAGCAATCAATAAATGAAACACATAGAGAATTTGAAGCATCTTTACCAAATCAAAATTTCTTAGTGTATCCAACAAAGGATAATGACTTCAAAATTAGATTTGAAAATGAAGAAAAACCAATAGAAATTAGCAATATTTTAAGGACCAGCAGTGAAGGTAAGGTTTATAATATATCTTTAGGGAAAGATAGTCAAATAACCGCAAGCAAGAAAAATGGCAATGAGAGGCACTATGATTTTACTGGTTCAAGCTCATGTGAAATGACCATTAATTGGCAGGCTAAGGATTCTGAAGGTAACAGCATAGACTGTAGCATGACCGTAAAATTGGATTCTGGTGGTATACAGAGTGTTATTGGTGAGCCAAAATTTGGAGGAATAACGAGTTCAGAAGAAGTATTAAAGTTAGTTGGACAAAATAAAGAAGTTTTTATCAACAGAAAAACTCTGTATCAAGCTTTTACTGATATAGGTCAAGATATGGACAGTCTCGAGCCCACACAAGATCTATCATCGCAATTGCCTACACCAAGCAGCAGTGGGTATTCCTCTCCTAGCACACCTTCTTCACGTAGAAGTTCTATATCCACCAGCAGTGAATTTAGTGATGAAGATGAAATATTTGAGGATGATATGTCTGGTGATGAAGAAGAGTATGAGCAAGAAGGATTAAAAGATAAAGTAGATGAAATTATAAACGAAATTGAGGAATTAAAGGAAGGAAAAGAAACATTTGCTCAACATTTTGCAGCGCAGGCAAAGCAGCTTGAGGATCTAAGATTAGAACGTGACTCCTTGAGAGATAAAGTTAATGAACAACAGCGAGCGATATTTGAAAGAGATCAAAGAATAAAGGAGCAAGATGCTTCTATTAAGTCACTTATAGAGAAACTCGAAAAATTAGAAGAACTTAATCAAAAGATAGAAAAAGAAGGTGATACACAAATAAGCGAATTAAGTGAAGAAAAGCAAACTGGGGAAGAAGAAGCTGAAAGACTTAAAGCTGAATTAAAAAGGATGACGCAAGAATTAGCTTGGAAGAATCAAAATATTGAGCAGTTAACACAAAAGATAGAGAAAGAACTGCAGGATAAAAATGATGTAATAGAAAGCTTAAATGATAAGTTGAAAGATAAGGAAGGTGAAACAAATGAGGCAAATAAAGAATTACAGAGAAAATTGAAGCAAAGTGAAGCTAATTTAACTGTACTAAAGGAAAAGAATGCAAATTTGGAGAATGACCTGAAGAAAATAGTGGAAGGTTTAAACGATGATCATAAAAAGCAGTTGGCAGAACAGTTAATGGAAACAAAAAAGGAAAACAATACATTGGCTGAAACGGCGAGCCAATTGTCTAAAGAATTAAATGAATTACAGAGAGAAAAGGAAGATTTAGAGAGGGAAATTCGACAACTTGAACCTGGAAGATCACTTGCAGATGAGCTAAGCGAAGAAAATACGAAGGGGGAAATAGAAAAGCTTCAACGTCAGCTTAAGGAAAAGGAAGGGATGTTAACGTGTACACAGGAAGAGCTAGCATCTGTCAAAAAGAGTCTAGAGCAACTGCAGAACATATTACAGCAGGAAAAAGGTCAGGCAACTCAAACTGAAGTTGAATATGAAAGTAGAGGAACAAGCATGCAGCAGCAAGACCAAGGTATACAAGCTGTAAACAACAACTCAAGCAGAATAGCTAGTGGGTTAAGACAAGAAAACAAAAAATTGACTAGAGACAAACTAACTATATCTGAACAATTAAAACAAAAAATAAGAGAGATTGACGAGTTAAAGAAAAATTTAAAGCAACTGCAAGAAGAAAATAAACAACTAAAACAAGAAGTTACCAAAAATGCAGGCGTTGATGCATCATCTTCAACAGGTCAAAAAGAAGCTAAAGAAGCAGAAGTTATACCGCAAAACATTATGGATTGGCCTGTTCCAATTCCAGACGATAAACCAGAAGAGCAGAAAACTCCATTAGAGCCAATCAAGGTAAATACAGAATTATCAGATCCAAAATCAATCTCCGCTGAGGGTCCGGAAAAATCTCCTCCTCTTTCAAAATGATGAGTTTTGCTTCTATAGCTGACCCAAGCAACACGTCATCCCGCGATTTATTCGCGTTATCTCAGCCGCTAACACGTAGCGGGATACTTAACCGTCATACCGTGATTTATTCACAGTATCTCTTAGCCACTAACAAGCAGCGGGATGACAGCAATCCTACGTCATGCCGCCGCGGTATCTCTAGATCCCGCTAACTAGTAGCGGAATGACGAATTTTTGTTTTTCAAATTATAGCTAAACATACTGTAATTGCTATTGAATGATGGAGAGACATACTCCATTATTTTAGCACGAAGTAACAAATTCAATGAATTGGTTCTTCAAAAATAATTTAAACTTTTACAGTAGGTCATGAAATATTATAGCGATCTCATTAAAAGAAACTTTTATAAGTATCGTTGATGAGAAAGGAAAAGTTGTTAAGGAAGAAGTTGTTGCAAGCGAAAGTAAGGCAATAGCAGATTAGCCAAGGCAAAAAATACGAACCCATAGGAATAGAAAGTGGATAGTTGTCAATATCAATGTGCAAAGAGTTAAGGAGTTTTGGATTACCAGTAATTTGTGTAGATGCAAGGCATATGGCAGCAGCGTTGTCTGCAAGAATCAATAAGAATGATAAAAACGATGCGAGGGGTATAGCGCAGATGATGAGAAGTGTTAGTAAAATCAGTTGTCAAATTAAAATAACGCTTGGAAGCAGAAGACAGCTAATGTGTAGCAAACAGCAGGTTATTGGAACAATAAGAGGGTTGTTGAAGATACATGGTCGATAAAGGATCAAAATTTGAAACTTTCGCTTTAAGAATACAAGAGGCAATAAATAATTTGGATGAAATCAGTAGGAGTTCAATTGAAGCGTTAGTTTGTAGTTTGGAAGCAATAGAAAAGTCATTAAGAAAGCTTGACAAAATGCTTTCAGAACAAGGTGAAAAAGACGATGATTGTAAATTGTTAACTACTGTTCCAGGAGTGGGGATTATAGTAGCAATGACGTATAAAGCTGCAATTGATAACCCACATAGGTTTGAGAAATCTGATACAGTTGGAGCATATATAGGGTTGACACCAAGGCAATATTCTTCTGGAGAAGTTGATCGGCATGGCAGCATATCAAAGATGGGACCAGCGGAATGTAGAAGTATGTTATATGAAGCTGCACAAACAATGCTTACAGTTACCAAGAGGACATTTAAATTAAAAAACTGGGGTTGCGAAGAAAAAAGGAATGAAAAAAGCAATCGTAGCAGTAGCAAGAAAATTAGCTGTAATTATGCATAGGATGTTGGTTGATAAAACAGAATTTTATTATCAATAAACATCAAAAGAGCATAGGACAATAATTTTATTGAAAATAAAGATAGCAATGCCGATGGAAGGGACAAGCAAGAACTTAGTTAGACTTCGTGGTAAATATGTTGCCGTCCACTTCCGCCTAACAAGTATAATGCGGCTTGACAAATTTATTGTCATCTCAGACCGCGGAGAGAACCATATGCTACTTTTAACTTATGTAAAATTACCAAGGATTATGGAGAAGATATGCTGTTTTGATTTGTGTGAAAATTATTGTTGACTTATGTGCAATTAGAGAACCTAAGTCACTTTAGCTATAATTCAGAATTGAGAGCTTTTAATAACTCTCTAACTCCCACTTAGGTCTTGGTGCAAAATTGAGAGAATCTATATAGCTTTTCTGTAACATTTCAATTCCTGCCCATCCAACCATTATTGCATTATCTGTACATAGGTTGTTGGGAGGAAAAAATATGTTTAAGTTTATGTGTTGTTTTAATTTTTCTCTCAAGAAATTATTTGCTGCAACTCCACCGGTAATCACAAAGTCATTGATTTTGATATTTAAAGATTCGGCCATAATAATCGCATTACTAACCCTGTCCAGCAGTATGTTACTAATACACTCTTGAAACGAAGCACATACATCACACACATCTTGCTCGCTCATTTTAAGTTCTTGCACTAAGTTTTTTACTGCTGTTTTAATTCCAGAAAACGAAAAGTTACATCCAGAACGTTTTATCATTGCCCTTGGCAATTTAAATCTTGCACCATTGCCTTTTTTAGCTAACTTTTCAATTAATGGCCCTCCGGGATAGCTTAAACCCAGCATCTTAGCAACTTTATCAAATGCTTCTCCTAGTGAATCATCGAGCGTTTCTCCAAGTTTAATGTATTTACCTACATCCTGTGCAATTAAAAATTGACAGTGACCACCTGATATTAGTAGGACTAAAAATGGAAATTTTACCTCATGCAGTAACCTAATAACCAATGCATGCGCTTCTAAGTGATTCACTGCAATGAACGGTTTTTGTGCCACATGTGCAATTGCTTTAGCCATCATTGTACCAACTATTAATCCACCTATGAGTCCTGGTCCTGATGTTGCTGCAATTGCATTGAGGTCACAAAAGTTAAGGTTAGATTTTTTTACAGCGCTTTTTATCAGGCCACTTAAATGTTCCATATGAGCACGTGAAGCTATCTCAGGAATCACCCCACCGCGTTTTTTGTGTTCTACTTGAGAAAGAATCTTGTGAGCAAGGACTTGCTTGTCACTATTTACAATCGCTACTGCAGTTTCGTCGCAGCTTGTTTCAACAGCTAAAATGGTTTTCATGTATATTCGAGCACTTTATTATCAAAACTATATCTTGAAACGCTGTAGAAGTTAACTGCAAAGTTAACTTCTACAGCTAAAAGATTTACCGACAACCGTCATCCCGCTGCTTGTTAGCTGATGAGATGTAACCGTTCACGCAATGGCGTCAACTTAAGAGCCTTCATTAGCAGACTCTCCTAAAGACATGATGGCGTTTAGGCTTATCAACTTTGTCCATTCACGGTATAAGAAAGTAGTTTACAAAAATTGCATAATTAGTATAAAAAACAATAAACTAGATAGATGAGGGGTTGATGATAGAGGTGCTACAAGAAAAGATTGTGGTATTGGAGTCAGAAGTTGGTACTCTGAAAGCAGAGAATGATAAGTTAAGGACAAAAATAATTGAGCTAGAGGATAAGCTGGGTTTAAATTCAAAAAATTCATCGCTGCCACCATCGCAAGATGTATATCGCAAAAAGACAAAAAAGAAGAGCGATAAAAAACCAGGCGGGCAGCCAGGACATGAAGCGCACAAGCGGGAATTGATGGTAGCAGATGAGGTGGTAAAATGTTCAATTGATACAATTTGCATGTGTGGAAGCCAAGTTATTTTAGAAGAAGAAACTGTGCATCAAAAGGTTGAATTGCCAAAAATTAAACCGATAGTGACTGAATATAGGCTACAAAAAGGCTACTGTAAGGCGTGTAAGAAAAGGATCTCAGCTAGTCTGCCTGAAGGTGTGACAAGGGATCTTTTAGGAGCTAATGCAAAAGCAGTAATTAGCAGTTTTAGTGGATTTTTTATCAATTCAAAAAGGGAAGTACAGCAAATTTTGAGCAGCATATTTAATCTGAATATAAGCCTAGGTTTGGTATCAAAGACCGAGGGTAGAGTATCAGAAAAATGTATATCTGAATACGAAAAAATAAGAGAAGAGCTACGGAAAAGCAAGTATTTACATATAGATGAAACAAGCCATAGGAACCAGGGAAAGAAAGGTTGGAGTTGGGTAGTAACGAATAAAACAGCAACACTTATGAAGTTAGTTGGATCTCGCGGAAAGAAGATATTAAAAGGGCTATTGCCAGAGTATGATGGAATAGTTATAAGCGATAGGTATGCTGCGTATAATTACTTTAATCGTGAAAACAGACAGATATGCTGGGCCCATTTAGCAAGGGACTTTGAAAGGTTTTTTTACAGTAAAAATGTTGAAGTGAGCAGAATTGGCGCAGCATTAAAATCGCTGAGCAACAGGGTATTTGTGGTAGATAGAGCACGTAAACAAAACCTGATAGACAATTTAAGATTTTTCCGGTTAATGAGGAAGATTCGAAAAAGGGTGAAACATTTTTTGCGAGAGATAACAAGGGTTGCAAAAGGAACTCAGGCCTCGAGAATGGCTGCCAATATACTACGTTCTGAAGATATGATGTGGAGATTCGTGCGCAATCCTGATCTGATCGAGACAACCAATAACCTTGCAGAACGTCAGGCTAGACGGTACGTCATTTATCGTAAAAATAGTTTTTTCACTTGGTCAGAACGTGGAGAAAAGTTCATTGAAAGAATGCTTTCGATATTTTTGACTGCACGTTTGAATGATCAGAATCCTGTCCAGAAACTACAGAATTTAGTCGCTATTCCTGCCTAATTGGGAATATTCCGTGAACGGTTACGATGAGATGCCGCGAATGAATCCACAACTGTACGAACATTATGATTTGAGAGCAATTTCCACTAGGAAGGTGTCATTCCAGTGCCTCTATGATGTTATCCCAGTGCTTGACACTGGGATCCAGCTTTTTCATAATCATCAAAATGTTGTATTTTTACATAAAATGGCTATTTTTATGCTTACCAACTTAATAAAATTCCTGGATCCCAGTGTCTGGGCACTGGGATGACACCCCACTGGCTTTGTTGCATCGCTCTTCGGATAGTAGGTAACGTACAATAAATTCATGAAGCTATCTCAAACTTAGCCATGCCTATTTCAGTAAATTTGTTAAGCAAATAACACTTGAGTAGCAGTTCCTTCTCACGATTAATTTCAGATTTGCTCCTAAAACTAAACCCAAATATTCGCTTCAACCTTGAGAAAAATCCTTCAATATACGATCTTTTTCCGTAATTTACTTCTTCTTTCCATCTTTTTATACCATTCTCACCATGTAATTTCATTAACTGAATAGCGGCATTTCTATCAAGCATATAATCCAATTTTGGATGCTCTGCTGCGTTGTTTTTCGGAGGAATTTTCGTTTTTATACCATATTGATTACACAGCTTATAGAGCTTTTCTCTGTCATATGCCCTATCTGCATATAGTACTTTTATGACATACTGAAAATCGACTTCTTTTAGCAAATCACAAGCTCCATAGTGATCAGAGTAGACACCGTTACTGTATTTTACAGCTATGGCTTTTTTGCTGTTTGTATTCAACATTACATGCAATTTTCTTGTCTGTTCATAGCTGCGATACTTTCTATCTTCGCTATTTTCTTTGCTATGACCAGGAGTGTTGTTGTATATACTAATTCCTGTACTGTCTATAGCAATTTCGATATCTTCCATATTATTTTTATCAATTCTGCAATCATTGATCTTAATATTGAGTTTCTTAAACCTTCTTGATGATTGTGAATAGCTGATAACTTGCAAATTTTTCCCAATTTGCTCAAGGTATCCTGCTATAAACCCAACTGTTTGCCTCAGGCCTATTCTAAATAAACAAGTTATTATGTGCACCAAAATTACAACTTTATCGCTATAAATATTGTTGCCACCTGGTATTTTTGGACCATTCTCGTACCACTTTTCTATGGCTTCGTTGATATAATGAAAAATATTTCCTCTTTTTTCTAGAAATTTGTTATATTCGCTATGGTTACTGACCCTCATTTTTTGTGGCATATTTTTTCTTTCAAGGTTAAATGGCTATTTTATAATGAATTTTGTCAGTAGCCACCAGATTTTTCAGTTGCTATGCAACAAAGCCATCCCAGTGTCAAGCACTGGGATGACATTACAGGGGGCACTGGGATGACAGAAGAAGGAGGCGCTGCCGTCTTGGATGAAAAGGCTGGATCCCAGTGGGCTTTGTTGCATCGCTACTTATGAAAGGCTAACTATAATTAGGATTATAAGCAACTTATTGAAAATCTTGTTTTTTTTGCAATCAATCTGATCAAATTTAAGAATAGTAACTTGTTATTTATATTAATAAATTTAATTCTATTGAAAATAGCTAAAGCATTGAAATTCTTGAATTTTAGCCGGATTAGTGAGTGGTAGTGAAATTTCTTTTACTCAAATTTAGGTATTCACTGACCGTTCTTGTTATA
The DNA here is from genome assembly GCF_947251755.1 of Wolbachia endosymbiont (group A) of Philonthus cognatus. Classification (NCBI taxonomy): domain Bacteria; kingdom Pseudomonadati; phylum Pseudomonadota; class Alphaproteobacteria; order Rickettsiales; family Anaplasmataceae; genus Wolbachia; species Wolbachia endosymbiont (group A) of Philonthus cognatus. Next base: position 327,181 of record NZ_OX366388.1, on the reverse strand, counting down.
AATACCAGAATAATAAGCTACTGATATTCTCCACCTTTTTTATCTTTAATCCATCATAGCTAGCGATGCAACAAAGCCATCCCAGTGTCAAGCACTGGGATGACACCTCTGGGCGCTGGGATGACAGGAGAAGGAGGCGCTGCTGTCTTGGATGAAAAGGCTGGATCCCAGTGGGCTTTGTTGCATCGCTAGCTATGATGGATTAAAGATAAAAAAGGTGGAGAATATCAGTAGCTTATTATTCTGGTATTTATAACAAGAACGGTCAGTGAATACCTAAATTTGAGTAAAAGAAATTTCACTACCACTCACTAATCCGGCTAAAATTCAAGAATTTCAATGCTTTAGCTATTTTCAATAGAATTAAATTTATTAATATAAATAACAAGTTACTATTCTTAAATTTGATCAGATTGATTGCAAAAAAAACAAGATTTTCAATAAGTTGCTTATAATCCTAATTATAGTTAGCCTTTCATAAGTAGCGATGCAACAAAGCCATCCCAGTGTCAAGCACTGGGATGACATCATAGGGGGCTACTTGGCTGACAACCGTCATCCCGCTACGTGTTAGCGGGATCTCTTGTTAGCGCCGCGGCGGTATATTTGTCATCCCGCTAGCGGGATCTAGAGATACCGCGAATGAATCGCGGTATGACGGTTCGCGGCAGCATGACGATGGTTTATACCTCGTCATTCCGCTACGTGTTAGCGGGATCTAGAGATACCGCGGCGGTATGACGATAAGACACAAAGCCTAATGGAAAAAACTGCGAACGCCAGTGAAAAACATAGCAATTTTATTTTCATTTGCAGCTTTTATCACATCTTGATCTTTCAGCGAGCCGCCGGGCTGAATTATAGCTGTAATTCCATGTTTTGCACTTTCTACTATGCTATCTGGGAATGGAAAAAATGCATCTGAAGCAAGCACTGCACCTTTACATTTTTCACCTGCTTTTTTCACTGCAATGTTCACACTATCTATTCTGCTTGTTTGCCCTGCGCCGATGCCAATAGCACAACCATCTTTTGCTATAACTATTGCGTTGGATTTCACATGTTTACATATTTTCCAGGCAAAAATAAGATCTTCCTTTTCTTTTTCTGTTGTAGTGCACTTTGTTACTTGTTCTGCTTTTATTGTGTGGTCATTATTTTCTTGCACCAAAAACCCACCAATAACATTTTTAGTTTGGTATTTCACATTTTGTTGAAAAGATTTATGAATAATCACTCTTAAATTTTTCTTTCTTTGTAAAATTTTTAGTGCCTCATTGTTTACCGATGGTGCTATCACTACTTCCAAAAATATCTCGTTTAATTTTTCCGCTAGCTTTAAATCTATCTCCCGGTTTAAGGCAACTATACCACCAAAACTGCTTACTTCATCGCACGATAGAGCTTTTTCATATGCCTCCAAAGCATTATTACCAATAGCAGCGCCACATGGGTTATTATGCTTGATTATCACTGCTGCAGGCTCTTTAAACTCAGAAATTATGTTAAGTGCGGACTCTATATCTACTATATTATTATAACTCAACTCTTTTCCATGTAGTTTTTCCAACGGATATTCTGTAAATTGATTACTATAAAATGCAGCTTTTTGATGGGGATTTTCACCATACCTGAGTTCTTGTACTTTATGCCCGTATAGAGCAAAAAACTCTGGTAACTCATTATTTTTACTCTGGGATAAAAACCAACTGTGAATATTAGAATCGTAGTGTGCAGTGAGAGCAAATGCTTTGGTTGCTAAGTGTTTTCTATATTCCAATGTTGTTTCATTGTTATTTTTTATCATCTCAGCTTTTAGTGCTTCGTAGTCTTGAATGCTAGAAATAACTGAAGTAAAACGAAAGTTTTTTGCTGCAGCTCTAATTAATGCCACCCCGCCGATATCAATTTGTTCTATAATTTGCTCTTCATTTGAGCTGCTACTTACTGTCTCCCAAAATGGGTATAGGTTAGTTATAAGCAGGTCTATTGGCTCAATTTCTAGATCTTGCACTTCCTTTTTGTGCTTTTCTCGATCATAAAGTATTCCTCCATGAATTTTAGGGTGTAAAGTTTTTACTCTACCACCCAGTATCTCTGGAAATTGCGTATAATCTGATACTTCTTGCGTTTTTATTCCGGCATCAGATAGTGCTTTATAAGTATTGCCCGTTGAAAGAATTTCTATTTGTTGCTGCGTTAAAAACGATGCAAGATCAATTATATTCGTTTTATCGTATACTGATATTAAAGCTCTTTTTATTTTCATTTTTATATGGAAAGTTTTTTAAGATTATATCTAAGAAAAGAAAATTTGTCTATATATAGCTACTACGTCATACCGCCGCGGTATCCACAACTGTACGAACATTGTGATACAAGAGACCAAGAAAGATGTCACCCAGTCTGGGATCCAGAAAACTTCACTTTAAATGAGCACACCAGGTGGCTGTACAATAGAAACTGGATTCCAGACTGGAATGACACCATCTACTACTCAAATTACCTGCAAATTGCAATGTTCGTACACCAAAACGCGGTATCTTGTTGTAGATTCCGCTAACAAGCAGCGGAATACCAAATTGTAGAAGTTGCTTTAGCCCTCCTAACCCTCCCTTCAAAGCAGTCTATTCTATAAATTTTTTTACCATGCTTGATTTCAAGCCACGAATAAAATCTTCAATACTACAAGGATTTCTCCCTTCCATTTGTACAACTTTAGGAATTAAAGTGCCACCTTTTAAACTTATGTGCATATTATCGTTAACAATCTTACCTTGTTCTGAAGCGAGAGCTTCAAAATCAGCATCAAGTATCCTGATACGTTTATTCTCTATCTTGATGAATGCTTTTGGGTAAAACGCTTTAACTTTTCTATAAGCAACTTCACAGGCATCACTTGCATAAATTTTATAGTCTTCCACTTTGTCAGCGTAACATGCATCGTTATCGTTCTGTTTTAAGGGAAGCTGTTTTTCAATTTCGTTTAGCACTTTCAGCAGTAAATCACTGCCTAGCTTAGATAATTTATCATGCAATGTCTTGTAATTATCGTTCTTTTCGATAAGAAATTTTTCCTGTTTTAAAATAGGGCCGGAATCTAATCCTTCATCCAGTTGCATAATGCTAACCCCGGTTTCTTGATCTCCTGCTAAAATTGTGTGCTGTATCGGAGCTGCACCGCGCCACCTCGGTAGTAATGAAGGATGAATATTAATACAACCATATTTAGGAATATTCAAAATTTCTCTTGGAAGTATCAATCCATACGCAGCTACAACTGCAACGTCTGGCTTGAAATTTCTAAATTTTTCTTGCTCTGCCGAGAACTTTAGAGAGATAGGAGTACATACCTCTATGTTACTTTCTTCAGCGATAACATGTACTGGAGATTTCATTGGCTTCTGTCCACGCCCCGAAGGTTTTGGAGCCTTGGTGTATACTGTCACCACTTCGCTCTTTGATTTCAGTAACAAGCTCAGAGAATTAACAGCAAATCCTGGTGATCCCATGAAAATAATTCTCATGGTGTTTTTGCTTTAAGAATTCTCCGCTAATTTACCACTTACAGTTTCTACTAATTTGGCAAAATCATCCTTATAATTAACTGCCATCTCAGCAAGAATTTTTCTATTTAAATCAATGCCGGCAAGTGTAAGACCATGCATAAACCTACCATAAGTAAGCCCATGCTCTCTTGCTGCTGCATTAATACGTATTATCCATAAGCTACGGAAATCACGTTTACGGGTTCTTCTGTCTCTATAAGCATATTGCAGTGCTTTTTCAACTCTTTGTAATGCAATTCTATAACAACTTTTTGCGCGCCCTCTATAACCCTTTGCCAGTTTCAATATTTTTTTATGACGAGCGTGAGTAGTGACTCCACGTTTTACCCGAGCCATTTTATTTTACCTCCATTTTGTTAAATACCGTAAGGCATATGAAGCTTAACTATACGCGAGTCAGATTTACCAAGAATCGTTGTACCGCGCTGATTACGAATATTAGATTTACTTCTCTTTACCATGCCATGCCTTTTGCCTGACTGAGTAGAAATAACTTTACCCTTAGCTGTAAGGTGAAAGCGCTTTTTCACAGAAGATTTGGTTTTTAATTTTATTTTCTTCATATTCCAAATAAATTTACAAGCACTACTATTGAGTTCTTTAATAGTAATTAAGCATTAGTATAAATAATTTTATTAAAGAATCAAATTAAAATTGTATATTAAAGGAGTTTAAAAGTAATTACGCCCAATATGTGTGTTATACCTTCTTTATTCCCAAGTGGCAACAATACTTGCCTCATTTTAACACTTTCACTTTCTTCCTCTTCATTGATCGGGCATTTACTCTCTATTACAGTATCAAGTTTATCAATAACTGCATCTATTTTATATAGTCGCAAAAATGGTGCATCAATTGCATACTTATTATCAATGCGCGTCTTTTTCTCAAAACCATAGAATTCAACAGCCTTTTCTCCTGCATTTTCACAAATATAACCTTGATCCTTGACTTCAATGACAAAACAATGCTGCCATGATTCCATTATTTCTGCAGTGTCTATTTCATGCCTTTCTGGCCAATCTCTGTCTGATCCTTTTATGTCATTCCAGTGTTGAGTCACCACATTTGCTATTCTTTTTTCTTTGCCTACATAAATTTCCATTCCAATTTCCACATATAAAACACAGATATGAGGTAAATTTATCGTGAATATATTGATTTTTTCTTACCACAAGGTGCATGTCACTAGAAGTTCTGAGATCTAGAGAGTGGTATTGATTTTATTTCCATTACAACTTATTATTTATAGATAACCTCAATAAAAACGATGAAGCTAAACGAAATCAGAGAAAGATTTATAAAATTTTTTGTAAATAATGACCACGAGCAGGTTTCTTCTTCTCCTTTGATTCCAGAACATGACCCAACGCTCATGTTCACAAATGCTGGTATGGTGCAGTTTAAAAATATTTTTACTGGTGCTCAAAAAACTGAAATGAAACGTGCTGTCTCAAGTCAAAAGTGCCTAAGAGCAGGCGGTAAACACAATGATCTGGAAAATGTTGGCTATACAACTCGGCATCACACATTTTTTGAAATGCTCGGAAATTTTAGCTTCGGTGATTACTTTAAGGAAACTGCGATAGAATTTGCGTGGGAATTTATCACTAAAGAGTTATCTCTTGATAAAAACAGACTATCCATAACCGTCTACCATACTGATGATGAGGCGTACGAGATTTGGCGTAAGATAAGTGGCTTTTCAAGTGATAAAATCATAAGAATTACAACGGATGATAACTTTTGGAGTATGGGAAGCACTGGTCCGTGCGGTCCATGTTCTGAAATTTTTTATGACCATGGGAGTCCTAATTTACAAGAGGGCGATAGAATTGTTGAAATCTGGAATCTGGTATTCATGGAGTTTAACAAAGATGAAGAAGGTAATTTACACAAATTGCCAAAAAAATGCATCGATACTGGAATGGGCCTTGAAAGAATAGCGGCTGTTATGCAAAACGTCCATGATAACTATGATATTGATCTATTTTCTGCTCTGATAAGTAAATCACAAGAGTACTGTGGAAGAACGGAAAATAAAATAGCGCATAAGATCATAGCAGATCATCTTCGCGCGGCTGCATTTCTCATCGCAGAAGGAGTGCTTCCTGGAAATGAGGGCAGGAATTACGTATTACGCAGATTAATTAGGAGAGCCACACGTTATATTCACCTGCTTGGATATAATGATTCCCTACTCCATCGTATTTTTCCAGTGTTGATAGATAGCACGAGTTCGGCTTATATGGGAGCTGAATTAGTCAGAGCTAAAAGCTTAATAGAAACGACGTTAAAATCAGAGGAAGAAAACTTTAAAGACACTTTGATGAAAGGTATCAATCTCCTGGAGAAATTCACTACAGATTTAAAACCGGGCGATACTTTGCCTGGAGAATCAGCATTTAAGCTATATGACACCTACGGATTTCCTTTGGATATTACACTTGATATTTTAAAAGAGAAAAAAATAAATTTTGACCAAAAGGGTTTTGATGATGCAATGGGAGAACAAAAAGAGAGAGCACGTGCTAAATGGGCTGGATCTGGTGAAAAATCTGTTGAGCAAGTATGGTTTGATTTGATCAATAAATTTGGCAAAACAAAATTTGTTGGTTATGAGTTCAATGAAGTAAGTGATGCGAAAATACTAGCTATAGTTTCCTCTAAAAATGAAGTAATTGATTCTGCAAAGGAGGGAGAAAAGATAACCATTATACTTGATAAAACACCTTTTTATGGCGAGTCAGGTGGACAAGTGGGAGATACTGGCAATCTGATCAAATCTGATAGAAGTATTATTATAGTCGAGAATACCAATAAGGTTAATGACCTATATTTGCACAGATGCATAGTTAAGTTCGGTTCAATTTGTAAAGGTAACACAGTTGCAGCAAGCATTGACAAGGAAAGAAGGCAAACCTTAAGAAGAAATCATTCAGCTACACATCTTCTGCACTTTACACTCAGAAAAATTCTAGGTGATCATGTCACTCAAAAAGGTTCCCTAGTTGCACCGGATAAGTTACGATTTGACTTTAGTCATAACACTCAAGTTACTCAGGATCAGCTATTCTTAGTAGAAGATATGGTAAACTCTCTAATCAGAGAAAACCTTTCTACGTCTACAAAAATTCAGAGCATGAATCAGGCAATAGACGAAGGAGCTATGGCGTTATTCGGCGAAAAATATAGCGATCAAGTAAGAGTAGTGAAGATTGGAGATTCAAGGGAACTGTGTGGTGGCACACACGTTGAACATACTGGAGAAATTGGTTTGTTTAAGATAGTAACAGAGAGTTCTGTTGCTTTTGGAGTGAGGAGAATTGAAGCTTTAACTGGTCAGGAAGCAATCAATTATGTACGTGATAATGAAATTAACTTAAAAAAAGTTGCAGAATTCGTAAAAGCGCCAGTGAGTGAAATAACAAGCAGATTAAGTATTTTAAGTCAAGAACACAAAAAATCCGAAACCAAAATAAAAAACCTATATAAAAAGCTTGTGAGTGCAGAGAATATAAAAAGCACCGAAATAAATGGAATAAATTTTATAAGCCACACTTTCACTGATATTCCAGCAAATGTAATAAGAGAGTTTGTTTTGCAGCAACAAAAACCAAAAACGGTAATAGCTTTTACGGCAACAGAAAAAGATAAAACAGTCTTGATTATTAAAGTAAGTAAAGACTTAATCAATAAGATTAGCGCAAAAGAACTAATATCCATAGCAGTTAAAAAGAACTGTGGTGGGAATGCTGAACTTGCACAAACAGGCTGTGATAGCAATAAAATAGATGATGCCATTACAGCCATTTATAGCAAAATAACAGCTTCTAAGCACTCTACGTCATACCACCACGAACCGTCATACCGCCGCGGCGCTAACAAGCAGCGGGATACTTAACCATCGTCTACACCGTCATACCGCGATTCATTCGCGGTATCTCTTAGCCGCTAACAAGAGATCCCGCTAACAAGCAGCGGGATGACGAATTACTATGCCGCCGCGAACCGTCATACCGCGATTCATTCGCGGTATCTCTTAGCATAGATCCCGCTACCTGTTAGCGGGATGACGGTTGTCAGGCTAGCTGTCATCCAAGTAGCTCGACTACTTGGATCCAGGAAAAAGAATGGTGTCATGAAAGTAGCTGACACTGATTCCTTTATGATGGTGTCATCCCAGTGCCCAGACACTGGGATGGCTTTGTTGCATCGCTCAAGTGAAAAGAACTGGCAGTTACTGACAAAATTCATTATAAATAGCGATTTAACTGTTGAAGAAAAAATATGCCACAAAAAATGAGGGTCAGTAACCATAGCGAATATAACAAATTTCTAGAAAAAAGAGGAAATATTTTTCATTATATCAACGAAGCCATAGAAAAGTGGTACGAGAATGGTCCAAAAATACCAGGTGGCAACAATATTTATAGCGATAAAGTTGTAATTTTGGTGCACATAATAACTTGTTTATTTAGAATAGGCCTGAGGCAAACAGTTGGGTTTATAGCAGGATACCTTGAGCAAATTGGGAAAAATTTGCAAGTTATCAGCTATTCACAATCATCAAGAAGGTTTAAGAAACTCAATATTAAGATCAATGATTGCAGAATTGATAAAAATAATATGGAAGATATCGAAATTGCTATAGACAGTACAGGAATTAGTATATACAACAACACTCCTGGTCATAGCAAAGAAAATAGCGAAGATAGAAAGTATCGCAGCTATGAACAGACAAGAAAATTGCATGTAATGTTGAATACAAACAGCAAAAAAGCCATAGCTGTAAAATACAGTAACGGTGTCTACTCTGATCACTATGGAGCTTGTGATTTGCTAAAAGAAGTCGATTTTCAGTATGTCATAAAAGTACTATATGCAGATAGGGCATATGACAGAGAAAAGCTCTATAAGCTGTGTAATCAATATGGTATAAAAACGAAAATTCCTCCGAAAAACAACGCAGCAGAGCATCCAAAGTTAGACTATATGGCTGAGAGAAATTCTGCAGTCAAGCTCATAAAGTCATATGATGAAGATGGTATAAAGAAGTGGAAAAAAGAGATGAGTTATGGAAAAAGATCTTATATAGAAGGTTTTTTCTCGCGATTAAAAAAGACATTTGGGTTTAGTTTTAGGAGCAAATCTGAAATTAATCGTGAGAAGGAACTGCTACTCAAGTGTTATTTGCTTAACAAATTTACTGAAATAGGCATGGCTAAGTTTGAGATAGCTTCATGAATTTATTGTACGTTACCTACTATCCGAAGAGCGATGCAACAAAGCCATCCCAGTGTCACGCACTGGGATGACATCATCCTTTTTTTTGGATTCCAGCGTCACGCGCTGGAATGACACCTCTCTTGGGCTCTCTTAGCTATAAATATTAAGGAATTTACCAAACGAAAAAAAAGGCAAAAGAAGCCCCGTGGTTGGCTAATTACTTACATTATACTTTCAAGTATGGCGTTTTTTTATTCTAAACGCTTAATAACCGCGATTTAGTTGCTTTTAAGCCGCAACTAATCTAAATTATAAACATTAAGAAATTTACTAAACAGAAAAAAAGGCAAAAGAAACCCTAGGGTAGCTAGTTATTCACTATCCATTTTTTAAATCGGCGTTTTTTGATGTTTTAAATGCTTTATAAGCGCATTTCAGCTTATATTAGGTAAAAACCTAGAAATTTTATAAAGACATAAGGTGCACATAGTGCAAAAAATTAAACATGGGACGCCAGATACGTGAGTTTTTTTGTCATTTAATCTGTACAGAGAAGATAAATAAATAGCTTCAGTTTCATGATAAGGGAGCTGGCGAAGGGTGTCAAGTAAGTTTTTTCGTTTCTATTTCCAATAAAAGTTTGTTATATGGTTATGCAAGAAGTCTATTTAATAGCGCTTTCTATGAGAGAAATCGTATTATCCATTCCATAAAGCTTTATGAAAGATCCCATTCTTGGACCGGTTTTTTGGCCAAGTAACGTTTCATATAATAGCTGAAACCAGTCACGTAAGTTAGTGTAATCATATTTTTTTCCAATAGAAAATACCTGAGATTGAATTTCTTCAGCAGTAGCAGTTATAGATAGAGAATGTAAAGTGTCCTTCAAATCTAGTAACGCTTCTTTCTCTTTTTCATTTGGAGTTTTATATGATTTTGTTGGCTTGATAAAATCGTGATAATACTTTACTGCAAAGTCTGAAAGTCTATCAAGCATTTTATTATTTTCTGGTGTAACGTTTGGTACATAAGAGGATATAAAACCCCATAGGATCTCTTTGTTTTCAGCATTACAAGCTGCTGCTAGGTTTAAAAGTAGTGAGAAATTTATGCCTGAAGTTTCTATACTGGGAACATTGCCCTGGTGAATGTGCCAAGCAGGATTATTTATATCCTTTTCTTTGTTCTCATGATAACGCTTTACAAATTCTAAATATTCATCAGTTGATTTTGGTATCACATCAAAATATAAACGTTTAGCTTTTTTAGGACTCTGAAAAATGTACAATGCTAAGCTCTCTGTTGGTGCGTAAGTTAGCCACTCTTCAATTGAAATGCCATTTCCTTTTGATTTTGATATTTTCTTTCCTTCTTTATCAAGGAAAAGCTCGTAGCAAAACAGAAGTGGTGGCTTTTCTCCAAGTATTTCACATATTTGACTTGAAAGCACAGCAGATGGAGTTAAATCTTTTCCGTGAGCTTCGTAATTTACTCCAAATGCGGCCCACCTCATTCCCCAATCAGGTTTCCATTGCAGTTTACATTTTCCTTTTGTCACTGGAACTTCTATTTTTTCCCCGTTTGGGTCTTCATATGTGATTGTTCCTTTCTCTGTATTTGTTTCAATTACTGGAACTTGTAAAACTTGAGAAGTTTTTGGGCATATTGGCAAGAATGGACTATAAGTCTGCTGTCTTTCTTCCCGAAATGATGGAAGCATTACGTCCATCACTTTATCATAATTTTTCAGTAAGAGTAAAAGTTTTTCATCGTAAACGCCAGATTTATAACACTCTGTTGCACTCCTGAACTCGTATTCAAATTCAAACATATCAAGAAATTTACACAACAATGAATTCATATGATGACCATAACTCTGATGAGTGCCAAATGGATCAGGTATCATAGTCAATGGTTTATTTAAGTGCTCTCTTAGCATCTCTTGATTTGGCACATTATCTGGTATTTTTCGCAAACCATCCATATCATCTGAAACTGCAATGATTTTGGTTTTTATACCAGGAGCTATTTTTTTTAATGCATTTACAATAACTGTAGTGCGGAAAACCTCTCCAAAGGTTCCTATGTGGGGTAAACCAGAGGGTCCATAACCAGTTTCAAATATTATTTCTTTTTTATTAGGAAACTCTTGCAATATTTTTTCTGCTTCTTGAAATGGCCAACTTGTCATTATCGGGATTAAATAATGTATCTTAACTTAAAGTGCTACTAGTTTCAATGGATTTTTAATATAATGATATAGTATTAGTGTTAGAGCTATTATTAGAAGGTTAAAGATATGTCCACAGGTAGTATACAAACAGATCAATTATTTAAAGGTCTTACAAGACCTGCAATGCTCTTTGGTGTGAGTTATATGTTTGCAATATTAAACGTCCTGATTTGCATGCTAATTTTCATTAATTCAAATGATTTAAGAGTGATTCTCTTAATGTTACCAGGTATGCATGGACTTGGTTATATAGCTTCTGCAAAAGAACCGTTGTTTATTGAATTATTTATGGTAAAATTGGGAAAGTGCTCGAAATGTTTAAATCGTTTTTACCATGGAGCCAATTCTTATGATATTGCTTAACGTTGTGTGATGCTGAGGTTTAGGGCTATTCAATCAAAGAATAAATCTACTCTGAACAGGGAAGTTCACGCTGCTGAATTTATTCCTTATTCTTGCTATTGGAATAGCACAACCTTGATGACAAAAGAAAATTGGTTGGTTAAGGTTATAAAATTAAGTGGTTTTGCATTTGAAACTGCCGATGACGAGGATTTAGTCATACAGAACAACATCAGGAATCAGATGCTAAGAAGCATTTCATCTCCGGCATTTAGTTTGTATTTTCATACTATCAGACGTAAGAAAAATATTTTTTCTGATGAATTTGCAAGTCAAGGTTTGCCGAATTTTTTCGCTAATCACGTAAATCTAAAATGGAGAGAAAAACACGCAACAAGGCAATCATTTATTAATGACCTATACATTACGATTATCCGTAGAGCGGACACAAAAGGAGTAGAATTTTTGTCACATCTACTAAAAAAATTCGGACATGTAACTTCAAAACATGCTTGGGAAAGTGATATACGTGCCACGTATGAAGATTTAGAGGAAACGACAAATCGTGTAGTGACAAGCCTTAGAAATTATTCGCCTAAAATTCTTGGAGTAAAAGAAACTCCAGATGGTTTGTTCTGCGAAATAATGGAGTTTCTATCTAGAATCGTAAATTGTGGCTTCGTTACAAATACGCTTTTTCCGCTAAGAACTGAAATATCAAGATACTTACCAGTACATAGGTTATTCTTTGGCCGTAAGATGATACAGGTTGTGACTCATAATGAGAGTAAATATGCTGGAATAATTAGTATCAAAGAATATGGAAATCATACTTCTGCAGGAATGCTTGATTCGTTTTTACAACTTCCTTACGAGTTTATAATTACGCAATCTTTTCAATTTATAAACAGGCAAATGGCGATTGGAAAAATGCAGATACAGCAAAATCGAATGATACAGTCTGCAGATAAAGCTATTTCTCAAATAGCAGAAATTTCTCAAGCGCTTGATGACGCAATGAGTGGTAAGATTGCGTTTGGTCAACATCACCTGACTATTTTATGTATAGAAAAAAGTCCTAAATCATTGGATAACGCTCTGTCGTTGGTAGAATCAGAGCTTTCTAATTGCGGTGTTTACCCTATACGTGAGAGAGTTAACCTTGAACCAGCATTTTGGGCGCAAATTCCTGGTAATTTCGATTATATAGTGAGAAAAGCTACAATAAGTAGTCTTAATTTGGCTGGATTTGCATCTCAACATAATTATCCTACTGGTAATAAATTCAATAACCACTGGGGAGATGCCGTTACAGTTTTTGACACGACATCTGGTACTCCATTTTTTTTCAACTTTCATATAAGGGATGTTGGACACACTATGATAATTGGCCCAACTGGTGCTGGTAAAACTGTTTTAATGAATTTCCTGTGTGCCCAAGCGATGAAGTTTTCTCCAAGGATATTCTTTTTTGATAAAGATCGCGGTGCAGAGATTTTCTTAAGAGCACTTAGTGGTATCTATACTGTAATAGAACCAAGAACTAAAACAAATTTTAATCCTTTACAACTTGATGATACCTCTGATAATAGAACATTTTTAATGGAGTGGATAAAGTCTTTAATTTCGGTATATAATGATAAATTTACTTCAGAAGATATTGCACGAATTAATGATGCAATTGAAGGAAATTTTAAATTAAGAAAAGAAGACAGATTCTTGAGAAACCTCGTACCGTTTTTAGGGCTTGCAGGTCCTGATACTCTAGCTGGGGCAATATCTATGTGGCATGATAATGGTTCTCATGCTGCAATATTTGACAATAAAGAAGATTTGCTAGATTTTTCACGAGCAAGAGTATTTGGTTTTGAGATGGCTAGCTTGCTCAAAGATCCTGTTGCTCTTGGACCGGTCTTGATTTATTTATTTCATAGGATTAGTATATCTCTTGATGGCACTCCATCTATTATCGTTCTTGATGAGGCATGGGCGTTAATAGATAATCCAGTTTTTGCACCCAAGATAAAAGACTGGTTGAAGGTACTGAGAAAACTAAATGCTTTTGTGATTTTTGCTACTCAGAGTGTTGAGGATGCAAGTAAAAGTACTATTAGCGATACGCTTGTACAACAAACAGCGACACAGATTTTTTTACCAAATCTGAAAGCTACTAGTGTCTATCGGGATGTTTTTATGTTAACTGAACGTGAATATATATTAATTAAGCACACAGATCCGAGTACTAGATTCTTTTTGGTGAAACAAGGAGTCAATGCTGTAGTAGCTAGAATAGACTTAAAAGGCCTGGATGATATAATCAACGTATTATCCGGACGTGCAGAAAGTGTTCTATTGTTACACGATATATTAAATGAAGTTGGGGACAACCCAAAAGTATGGTTGCCTATATTTTATCAGAAGGTAAAAAATGTTTAAGACTAAGCTGTCATTGCTATTAATTGCGATATTTTTACTAAATATAGACTTTTTACTCTCATATCCAGTGCTTGCAGATGGAGTAAGTGGTACTGACAAGACAGAATTTGTTAGCAGATTTAATTCCACTGGCAGTTTTAGTCGTGCCTCTAATCCTGATTGTGGAGCGTTTAAAACAGCTGCAGCACTTGCTGGAATAGCGATTGCTGTTGGCGCAATATTTACTGGCATTGTTTTGATCGTTTCTTCTGCTGGTTTGTTTACCGCTCTTGTTATTGTTGGAATGATAGCTGCAATTGTTGGAGTCTGGAAAGCGATAGGAGGGCTTGTTGTTTGTGAACATAGTTTTGTTAAACACCCAGTTGCACGTGATCATGATGGAAAATACAAAAATTTTAAATTAGAAGACACAGGTTATAGTGGCTGCACCAATGAAAATTACCAAACAGAAGAGGAATATTTTTCTTGTTTGCAAAATAAAGCTCGGGAAGACGTGAACAAAAAAGATTATGACGGGAAAAGAGCAGAAAAAGAAGCCTTAAATTCTAACGTTCAGGAGAGTACAGAGAGTTATTACTGGCCAAAAAACGGTGTGCAATACAGTGAATATATAGAAGTATGTCATCGAAACCCTTTAACTTTTGGTAATCTTTTTAACAAGAAAGACTTTGATTTCAGAAAAGAAACTGGATACATAGATTTTGATGTCAGGGAGAAAGATACTGGATATGTAGATGGGTCATGGTCCCCGAAGGTTGATGGTGAGCTGAAATGTAAAGTTCTCAAAGCAGGACAGAGCGAACCCATACATGGAGCTACATTTAAAGCAGTAAGAAAAATGGGCAGATTATGTGTGGAGTTAGCAAGTGTGAAAATGCTTGGTATCGAAATGACTCCTTGGCCGCAAGGGGTTGATATGGGGTGCACGGAATTGCCACCTGACCCACTTGCTCCTATGTGTGAAAAATCTGTGATGATATTCAAAAATAAAGATGGTACAGGAGAGGAAAAAGTTCCTATTGGTAATAATGATGACTATAAAACTATTATCAGATCTAAAGAAAAAAGACTCAACGGACAAGGGGGGAAAATTTTTGTAGGTTATGATAATGCTGGCTGTTTTAGCTCGTATGTTTCTGAAGCTTGTTATAACCAGGCAGGGAGTAAATCATTAGCTCCTATTCCCGTAACTTCTATGATAGTGCAATGCATTAAGGAATCGTTAGATAATTTAGTTGCAGGTAAAGGTGCACCAAATGGTGAGAGTTTTATATCTGTAGCACAGAAAAGGCTGAAAAACACTGTAACTGCTGTTTTAGTTTTAGCTTTAATACTGTTCTCTATAAAAGCCATGTCTGGTGGAGTTCAGAGGCCTCAAGAAATGTATATGTTGATCATAAAATTCGCTTTAGTGATTTACTTCACAACAGGCAGTACCATGTCTCATTATTATGGAGAATTAACTCGTCTCTCAAATGGTTTGTCAGAGATAGTGCTAAAAGCATCATCTGAAAGTAAAGGCATATGTAATTATAAAGCAGGTACAGATTATGAATATACTCGTGCAGGAAAGAGGGTATCTTACAGTTATCTTGCACCTTGGGATAGGCTTGATTGTAGAATTTTATTTTATTTAGGTGCCCCTTTAGATGGAATTGGTGGCAAAATTGGTACTGGAGGTGTTGCAACGTTAGCAGTCTTGCTTGGTGCTGCTCCTGTCTTATTAGTTGCAGGTTCGGTAATCGGTATTATTTTTGCTGGTGGACAAATTTTAGTAGCTCTTGTCTGTATATTTATGGCCGTTCTGATGATGATGGTTATTTTGTGGCTGTGCTATGTATTTATTTTATCTCTAGTTGCTTTAAGTGTAATCATCATTTTATCACCTTTGTTCATTCCTATGGTTTTATTCCAACACACCAAAGGATATTTTGAAGGCTGGGTGAAAGAGTTGATTACCTATAGCTTATACCCGGTTATCCTTTTTGCGTTTTTGTCCTTTATGTTCATAGCATGTGATAAAATCTATTTTAAAAATTTAAATTTTGAACTGGACGAGTCATATAAAAATGAACAACCGGACAAGTCATATGAAAAGAAACAAGCAGAAATCTCATATAGTAAGAAAAAACAGTGGTTTAAATTGAAAAATGGGGAATGTGATAAAAATGAAACTACTCTTGCATGTATGATGCAAAATTATAGCTTTAAAAAGAGCAGCATACTTGGTCTATTCGACTTTACATACATGGAGTTTGGCAGCTCTCTCATCGGAGAATTATTAAAATTGTGTTTAGTATTATTCCTCTTTTACCACTTTTTAAACATTCTTCCTGGCATGGCTGCTGAACTTGCTGGTAACCATAGAGCAGCACTTGGCTCAGGTCAGACACCTGGACAAATGGTGGGCAAAGCTTTATCTGCTGCCAAAGCTGCTGCTGGGGGTGTTGCTGGAGTTGCTGGTGCTGCTGCTAAGAAGTTGAGTGGTGGAGACAAGAGTAAATCTCGAGGTTCTGGTTCTAGTAGCTCCGAGAGTGTTAACAAAAGCACTGAATGAGTTGGATTTATGCTAAAATTTTTGCTGATAATACCGTTTTTTTTTCTGTCAGGCTGCGGGGAACATCACTGTATTAAGCCAGAAAATTTATCAGGTTTGCGTGAAAAACTAGATATAGTGTCAACAGAGCAGAAGTGGGTTGATTCCGGTGTTAATATCTCAGATAGAATAAGAGTAACAGAGATTGGTATAGTGCCTAGTAAGGTTAATTTTTGCCCTAAGCAGTATGAAGATTTTGCAATTGGGCCTGGGGAAAATAGCGTTACATTACCATTTGCACTTAAGGAAGGCGATACGATAAGCTTTAGTGTTATTGGAAGTAAAGTGTGTAAAGATAAAGAGAGTGAGACAAAAATCAGGTATGTGAAAATTGATGAAAAGTGCAGCGAACAAGAAACGGAACATTTTGCACATGTTTTAAATCGAGAAGGATGTCAGGGTGAAATATGTCCTAATAAATATATAATAGGCGATGCGCAATGGTTGAATGGAAAAGAGTACTGGGATTCAGATTTTTCGCAGTTAAGTCAAGATACAAACATTATTAATTCTATAAAACAAGGAGAAAGTGTAAACTGCAGTGAGCTTTCAAGTGATCAGAAAAACAAAACAGATACGCGCATTTTGAATTTACTCTGCGGACGTATATGTAAATTTCCTTCCGACAGCGGAAACAAAGGTTGCGCATACATTGAATACAATAGTATAGAAGGTGAGATATTCAATGCTTTAAATTCTAGTGGTGAATCTGTTATTGCTGAAACTATTAGTAACGTATTAAAGGAAAAACAGGTAAAAACTGACATTACACTATTACGTGTTCACATGGATGGTGAAGATTTTGAACACATTCCAACAGGTGGCATATGCACTAACTGTGATTATAAGATAGAAAAATACCATCGAACACCAAGTTTAACTTTTAGTTTATGTAGTAGAAATGACGAGCACTGCTATGATAGAAATGACAAAGGTGGTTTCAACATAAGAGTAGCGAAGAACCACAGTCTGGAGAATAGTTTGTATATAAGCGTCTCTGACAAACTTCCTGAGCATAAGCCTGGTGAAAACCAAGCGGATATATCTGTAGATATCAGCAAAGTTCATGATACTGAGTACATGGAAGGCTTAAAGGAAAAGTTAAAAGAAAAAAAAGGCACCATATATTATGGAATAAGAGACCATGGCTGCGATTACAAAAATGAAGGTCAGTTTAGTATTAACCTAACAACTAAAGAGCCACCTACAAAAACTTTTAGTGCAATATATAATTTCTTTGATGAAAAAGTGAAAACTGCATTTTTCGGCTCTAATTATAAAGACCCTAACGCAATTCACTCTGATACTAGTCCTGTGAAGTCTCTTTACGAAAGTTTTATAAAATCAAGCAGAACAAATACCATTAGATCTACTATAATATCACTATTAGTACTATATATAATCTTATATACTCTTTATTACTTTTTTGGATTAACTCATATTTCTATATATGAGTTTTTAATTATATGCGTAAAGATAGGAATCATCGCCCAGCTATTGCAGGATAATAGCTGGGACTTTTTTTATAACAACGCATTCTCTATATTTATTAACACTCCAAAACAACTAATAGAAATAGCAAATTTTAGAGGCACTACTTCAAATGTTTTTGAGTTTCTTGATTTGCCGCTCAATAGGTTCTTGTCATCGCATTCAGTATTGTTAATAGTATCTCTTATATTTTCTGGCCCTTTGGGCATTGTATCTTTTTGCTTGGTGATTTGGGGTTTAATCACAGTGAGCTTATCTATTTTTAATGCCTTATTTTCTTTTATTACATCTATAGCAATAGTTGCGTTATTACTTTCTTTAGCACCTATTTTTATTATTTGTCTTTTATTTGCGTATACTAGGCAGATGTTTCAAAACTGGGTTAAAAATTTAGCAAGATTTGCAATTCATCCAGTGGTCCTTTTAATTTTTATATCACTGATAAGTCAGGTTATGGATTATATTGTGTATTCAGTATTTGATTTTGAGGTCTGCTCTACATGTATACTTAATATTAACCTAAAGATTTTTAACCCTTGTATTTTTTATGGTTATGCTTCCAAATATACACCTAATATTACCGCTATGATGGCTTTTGTTATTTTGGGACACGCTATGAAAGCTTTAGTTGAAGCTTCTTCGGCAATATCTGACTCGTTGTTTGGTGCTTATGTAGCAAGCGAACCTGGAAGACAGTATCAACAAAGCTTAATGGGAACAGTAGGGTTAGATGAACAAAGCGTTCAAAGAAGAGAAAGAGGAGATGCCTCTCAACAGTCAGGTACGTCAAGACCTCAAATACCACAAGGGACTCAAAGGTCAACGCCTCAGATACCACAAGGAAGACAGCAATGATAAGTAAAAGATCACTATTGTTGATACTGTGTCTTGCAATCACTGGTTGTAATATGGATTGTGTCGAGCCTGGGTTGCAGAGCAAAAACACCAGCGTTAATGTGGATGTTCCAGTTCGTAAAGCCGATAAAATTCATTGGGTTGATTCTGGTCAGGTAATTAGTCAGGGTGAGAAAATCAAATTCACCCTCGATGGATCAGTAAATTTTTGCCCTTTTAAAGAAGACAAAAATCCAAGGAAAGTACTTGTGCCAGCTAGCTTTTGTGCTGATGGCTCAGAACCAAATTATAGTAAGGCTGCGGATATTAATAGTGTACCTAACAATTATGGTGTTAATGAAAGTAAAAACGAACTATGTGGTGGCAAAGGATTTGGCAGCAATAGACGTTATGTGGACACTGGAATTAAAGTAAATCCTGGTGACAAGTTAAGCTTCAGCTTAGTTCCCAGAAAAATAACAATTGATTACGACAATCCAGAAGGGAAAGGCATCAATTTTGATGACAATTGTTATAAAGCTGTAGAAAATGACCGTAAGGAAACTGTATATAAG
The DNA here is from genome assembly GCF_947251755.1 of Wolbachia endosymbiont (group A) of Philonthus cognatus. Lineage (NCBI taxonomy): Bacteria > Pseudomonadati > Pseudomonadota > Alphaproteobacteria > Rickettsiales > Anaplasmataceae > Wolbachia > Wolbachia endosymbiont (group A) of Philonthus cognatus. Next base: position 307,876 of record NZ_OX366388.1, on the reverse strand, counting down.
AAAGCTACAGTGAGTGAAGTACATCAGGGGGGAGAGTTTTTTTATGATGGTAAAGATGGTACAAAAAATAAAATACAATTTTTACCTCTTGATAAAACAAAAGCAAAGGAAAGTAAAGTGCTAGTTGGCAATGGGTATACCCCATATGATAATAAGGTGCATTTTAATAAAGGTTATATTCAAGACAACGAACCATGGGTATATGGTTCACTACTTGATTTACGCCGCGCTAAAATAGGATTGAACGAGTTATGTGATGGAAAAAACTGTAGTCTTGATGAGAGAAAAAAGTACTCCTCCTATGAGCTTAACTGTTACCATCAAAATATATGCTATACTGAGAAGGGTATATGGAACTATGGTTTAGGTCAAGCAGGAGAACGGAACTGTGTCTCCTCTATAAGGTATAAGAAGTACGATAAAGGAAATAAATGTGATATGTATTCTTATCTAGAAAAAATGGAAGGGAATGTTAAAGCAGGTAGTTTTACTGAAGATGATAAATCTTGGGCTGAGGCTCTTGTTGCAAAAATAAGCGATCCAGGTGATGCAAGTATTTCTGAAGGCAAGCGTAATGATATGAAGGGCGATGCTAAAGGTATTCAATGTCTTCCAAAAAGAGGAGGAGCAGGAAAGGAGAAAAATGATAAACTAGTATGCTCAAAAATCAGTGATAATTTTGAAGATTTTTCCTTAAAATTAAATCATGACTATCCAATAGGAAGTGTAACACCTGGTAGCAGTGTGATGCTTGCCATTGCAGATTATGGTCACTATGGAGCTAATAGAGGTGGGTACCATGTTAAAGTGACTAGATCATGTGAATATATTAATGGCGAAAAATTATATGTATATTTAGGTGATGAGCCACCTAAAGATTTGCATGGTGTGGGAACTAATGATTTTAAAGTGGTAGGAGTGAGAGAAAGAGTAAACGGAAAAGATGAGTACACCATATTAGATGTAATAAGCGGAGAACACTTTCAGAACGAAGAATCTAAGAAGATATATTTCGGCATCAATGTAAGCAACGTAGAGAGAGATGACATTACAGATAAAAATGGCAAATATTATGAAAATAATAAGTACACAGTAACTTTATTTGTTAAAAGAAAAATTAATGATTTTATTTCATCGAATGTAAACGGGGTATTTAAACTTATAAAAGAAGAAGTAATTGGGGACAGCGTTAAAGATTCATACAAAGGATATGCAAGAGGTCTTCTTCAAGGGGTAAGAGCTTTGCTTACTCTATACGTTATATTTACTGTCGTTGGCTATATGCTTGGAACAATACAGCTAAGTAAATTTGATTTCATTGTAAGAATGTTCAAGATAGCATTTATAGCTTTTGCCTTTAGCGATAGAAGCTGGGAACTTTTTGGTACAACTTTATCCAGACTTTTTATAGATGGTAGCACTTATTTGGTTGATAGCTTTTCTGGCTATATAGGGGAAGGGGGGAGAAAATTTGCATTCTTAGACTTGACAGCAGGAGTATTATTCACAGCAGAAACTTGGTTAAAGTTTTTATCATTGATGCTCTCTGGTCCTTTTGGCTTTATTGCATTTTTGGCAATACTCTACGCTACTTTTATGTTCTTAAAATGCATTATTAGCGCTACGTTTAAATATGTAATATCTACTGTTCTAGTGGCGTTTTTACTGTCATTAACACCTTTATTTATCGTATTTATTCTATTTCAAAAGACTAAACCCTTGTTTGATAATTGGATAAAAACGTTGGCTCATGTTTCATTAGAACCAGTCATTTTATTTTCATTTTTATCTCTTTTAAATCAGTTGATGTATTCAGTTTTATATAACCTCACAAATTTTTCTGCATGCTATCAATGTTTAATTAGCGTAAATTTCTTATCGTATGATCTGTGCTTGATGAAATCAATACTGCCTCTTGGATACAGTCCTGGCACTAGCGTTGATGTTGCACTCAGTACCGGAGAAAGGGCTGGTGGACACTTTGCAGCATTACCTATAGACCTAATCCAGGCGTTTATATACCTCATTATTGCCGGTGCAATGGAAGCTTTTGTTTCTATATCGGAAACTATGGTACAAACACTATTTAGCTCTGGTTATGGAGTTACTGGCGGTGTTGGTACAGTTGCTAAGAGCGCATCGCAAGCTATGCTGTCAACCGTTGGCCTTGATGATAAGACCCAAAGTATGATACAGAGTATCAAGCAGAAAATGAGTAAAGATCGGGGAAAAATTGAGGCTAAATTACCTAACACGCCAAAGCAACCAGACAAAAAAGAAGATTCTAAAGGAAGTTCTGATAAAACAACGAGTGATAGACCTAAAACATTAAAACAATCAGATCAGCAAAAAAATTCTGATGAAACAATAAGAAGTGATCCTAGTGCTAAAGCTAAAAACAAGGAAGAAAATGGAGAGAAGTAAGATATAAATGATATTATGGAGTAACTAATTAAAAAGATATTTTAAGTAAAGTTTTAGAAATTTATTCTGTATTTGGAAAAAGTTTAGATATGCAATCACGTTTAGGCAAATGTTGGTTTAGGGTATTACTTCTTGCAGCTTATGTGCTGATCACAGGTTGTAGTAAAAACGATATGCCTTTTCCAAGGTGTATATCTGCTGACTATTTTGGTCCTAAACCTATTGCAGTAAGCGCTCATTTTTCAAGCGACCACGATGCGTTTATTCCAGGAGATGGAGAAGTTATTGATCCTGAAACTGGCGAAATTAATTATGGTTTTCACCATAACCAAGTGGTGAAGTGGGAGGATACCGGACTCGAAACCAATGGAGATAGTTTAAAAGTGCGAGTTAATGGTGCATGGACATCTTGGAGTAATAATAACAAGAAGGAATCTAAAAAAGGCAGTTATACCTTACAAAGCTTGGAGCAGTTAAAATATGCAACTAAATTTGAAGGTAAACAAAGTGATAATAGTTTACCTAATTTTCACTTAGTTTGTAATGATTATAAACCTAGCATACAAAAATTTTCAAGTAAGCCTAATGCAAGTTGCACTGTAAATTGCAAGTGCATTAATGAAGATGATAGTGCAAATACAGTATCACGTGGTGCTCCATGTTGGTTTACCAACGGTCATGGTGCTTATCTTTTGTTTCAAACGGGGAAAGATGATCCTAACGAAAATCTAAAGTTAATGCGCGATCCTCAATATCCTACTGTACATCTAGGTTATAACTCCACAGCAGAGGGCGACAATGGATTTTTTACTTTAGACAGAGATAACACTAAATTAAAGGACAGAAATTGTAATGAGTTGAAGTTAAAAAAGGGATGGAAAATATATGTAAAAATATTAGATAGATATTACTTAGATAATGTAGGTGGCTACTCTTTTGAGTTCTTAAGTGGAGTGCAGCAGCCAAGTAGTTTTGGGTTTTTTGATTATATTTATAACTATCTAAAATGTGTATTATTGATTAACAAAAATTGTGAAGAGCATTTTAACAGTAACGATCCTGCAGCTGCACAAGCTATGTTCGAAAATATAGCTGAAAAAAGTACGAGCTTTCACAATTTTGTTCTTTCCTTGCTTGTTCTATTTGTAATGATTTCATCGCTTCTTTATCTTTTTGGCATGATACAAGAGACTAAGCATGATATGCTCATCAGAATGATGAAAATCACTCTAGTAATAGTGCTTATATCTCCTGGAAGTTTTAGATTTTTCTATGATCATTTTCTTGTTTTATTCGTTAAAGGTCTTGAACAATTGATAAGTATAATTACTAACTTTGCTCCCAACATGAACACCGGAAGTATTGCTCAAGGAGATGAAGCTAAGTTGTTTAGCTTCATGGAGGACATGTTCAATAAGTTTTTTGCTTATTCTGTTTGGAAAAAGTTTGCAGCGTTTTTGCATTACCAAATGTGGGCAAGCCTTCTGATGATACCGGCAATTTTCATAGGGATAGTTTTATATTTCTTGCTGTGCTTATATGCTTACATAATATTCCTCTCTGGTTTTATGGGTATAGCTTTTCTTATAGCTATCATGCCGCTGTTCCTAATCTCTATTTTATTCTCACCACTGAAAAGTCTATTTGAAGGTTGGATAAAATTCTGCATCAGCTTTTGTTTGCAGTCGATTATGATATTTGCTCTCTTGTCATTACTGGCTTCCATTATAATGAATACCTTTTATAGACAACTAGGTTTTACTGTATGCTACAATAAATGGTTCGAGGTAAGGTTATGTGCTCCAAAATGGGTGTTTGGTGGTTTTTGTATCATTGATAAACAGTATTTTGGTTGGACCCCAGGGCAAATTTTTGTACCTTACACTCTTGGAGAAGCTTCTCCACTTAACATAGATAAAAATATAGAAGGTATAGAAAAACTAAGCAGAGAAGGTGGTACAATAAAATTTACTGGCGGCGCTGGATATATCCCTCTTCCACCTGATTACATTGAAAAAGGGTTTCGTTATATAGATTATCCTTTCTTTAACCCAATTCCTGGTACTGAGAAGAATCCAGCAGACCACTATATTGCAGAAAGTGATATGATAGTGAAGAATGACTGTAGAGCAAAAGATCTAGTACGCTTAACAAATAGTTTATCATATGCATCAGAAAAAGCTGATATTCTACTGTTGATCAACAATATAGACAAAAAGATAGGTGGTATGAATAGTAAAATAACAGAGCTTTACTGTCGATCTCAGCAAGATGAAGCAAAGTGTAAAAATTATAGGAAAATAGTGGATGACTACAGAAAAGGTACCATAAGACCAGATCTCAAAAGAGAGATAAAGTCTTTGGTGCAAAGAGTATTAGAACAACAAGGTTGTGGAAGACTGAAACTTCATGATTTATATAAGGATCCCAACAGTGAATACTGTAAGAAATGTAAAGATTGTGAGGATTGCAAAGATTATCGAGAAAATAGTGATTACCAAAGGGTGCAAGACATACAGAGAGGTTATTTAATCAATGCAGGGGAAATCTTTGTATTATTCTTGCTTTCATTTTTAATGTTCTCCTTACGCACGTTCGTACAACAAATGGGCTCAAGTATCGCTGGTGGTGGATTCAGCGTTTACAATATATCTAGTATGTATTCTAAGCATTCTCCAAGCGCTACTGCACATGGCGACCCAGATGCGTCTTTTGTAAGTCAAATCTTATATTTTGGCAAATCAGCAGTGCAAGATAAAATTGGTGGAGGGTTAGAGTCTTTAGGCAGTTGGGCTACTCATTTACCGGATAGATTAGCTGGAGGTGCAGCTAATCTGCTGGGGAGAGTACCAAGAGTTGGAGGAGTGCTGAAATACGCTATTGATGTGCCACGTAAATTTGTAGGTGCTACTATTGAAGCAACAAAATTTGCAACATCACCTAAAAATGACGTTGATAAACTTGAGGAAAAAATCTACAGGGCATTTGGAGTTGATAAGGAAGATATTACGCATAGAAGGATCGGTAAATATTTAGAATATTACAAAGGATATGTAGGATCACATTTGGGCTATACAATAGAAGATGCTATGAAATTTACTTGGGAGCATGGCCTTGACTCTATAGGAAAGCATGGCTATGATCATAACCTACTCTATAGAGCAAAAGAATATAGGCGAGATTTCTTAGAGAAGCTTCATGATTACACTATCGGCCGTAAGAGAGAACCAGAAAAAGACAATCCTGATCAATCAAATAAGGTAGAACGAGAGTTAGGCACGGAACTAGTAAGAGATAACCATGATCAGCCACTAGAAGAAGGCGACCCTCTTCGACTACGAGGGGGAGGTCAGCCAGATAAGGTAGTACGAGAACTAAGCACAGAACAAGAAGACAAGCCTAATCAACTACAGCATGATCAGCCAACAGAAGAAGATAAGCCTGATCAATCAAATGAAGTGACACGAAATTTAGGCACGGAACCAAAAGGCCCAGATGAAATTGATGATTTTGGATCTGCTTTTGAAGGTATGGAAAAACGTGCTGAAAGAGAAGGCAGAAGAAATCAAGATAAAGTTTACAACCTCTCACCACTTTTTGAAATGAACACTCCAGAAGCTGTAGAAAAACGTGCTGAAAGAGCTAGAAGAAAAGAAGAAAGAGATCGAAAAGACGAAGTTTATAATCTTAAGCCTTTATTTAAAGAACCAAAAAATCCAGAAGAGTACGTTAAGGCACTTTTTGGAATGAATACCCAGGAAGCTATAAAAAAACGTGCTGAAAGAGAGGAAAAAAGAAATCGAGAAGACAGTAAAAGGAAATTACCGGAACCAATGAGGAAACCAGATGCAAAAGGAGATGAGAAGAGGATTGAAGATGAAGACTAATAAAAATTTCAAAGGCCTTGATTATTATAAATTGCAGCAAGACAAAGATGGCAACATAAAGTTAAATGACTACGACGACATTTTAAATGCGCGTAGGGCAAGGGTAGACTTGTTGCGGGATAACACATCACTTGACAAGGATGTCAATTTTGCTAAATTGAATAAAGCTTTGAGTGAGAAATTTGTAGATAATCATAGTTTATTGTCTGAATTTGATAAGGAAGACAAAGAGATTGTACAAGAAAGGATTAAGGTGTTTAGTATTTTAGAAAGTCTTGAAGACCTTAAAAGCGTGAAAAGTGAAGATCTGTTAGAGGTTAGCTTACTGCTGTCAGATCTTAGCTTCATAGAGAGAAATGTTGTACTAAATACCGATCAGAATTCTGATCTAGCAGGATTTAAAAACCTATTTATTGAAAAAAAAGCATCTGGTGAAGAGTATAGTGAAGAAGAATGTAGAGGCTTTCTTGATAATATAGATAAAATCAATACTATAATTAAGTTAGAGTTAGAAAGCAGAATTGAAGGGCTAAATCATGATGAAAAAAATGATCATGATGATTTACAAGATGAGATTGGTCAAGCAATTAATGCAGCAGGCAAATCAGAAAAAGATAACTGATGAGTCTTGTGTTTGTGTTTTTCTTACAAGCGACTCGATAGCTTCTCTCTATTAAACTGCTAAAGCCATATTGACATTAATCATATAGTATAAATAATTAATTATTTTGGAGCTTATTTAATATGCTACGCATCATTGCAGGCAAATATCGCGGAAGAAAAATAACTACAGGTAAGCATTTAGCTGCACGGCCAACTATGAGTATTGTCCGAGAAGCAATATTTAATATGCTTTCCTCAAGAAAACCTATTTATAACTTGAATGTACTTGATTTATTCTGTGGTAGTGGTTCTTTTTCATTTGAAGCGCTTTCTCGCGACGCTAAACATGCATTCATGGTGGATTCAGATTATTACAATTTGCAACTGCCTAAAAAAACAGCAGAAGATTTTGGAATTACGAACAATGTCACGCTAATTTGTTGTAGTGCTAACAAATTGCCACAACCTATTTCAAAGTGCGATGTAGTTTTTATAGACCCACCTTACAATAGCAATCTAGTTGAATCAACGTTGAATGGACTAGCTCACTCAGGCTGGTTAAGTGATGATGCATTGATAATTCTAGAGATTAGGAAAAACGAAGATTTTGAGTGCAATAAAAACTTCAGTATAATCTTGGAACGCACCTACGGTATAGCGAGAATAATTTTTCTTTCTCTATTAACTTGAACTTGCATATACTTTTCATTGATGAGTTCCAGTTCTATTTTCGTCAAGTTTCCGGAGAAATTACTTATTCTGTACTGCCCTAGATCAAAATTTTTATTAAATTCAGAGTCTATTAAATATTCATGTGCTTCTTCAATAAATTTATTTTCTTTTTCTTCGTAACTGGTGTATTTTGTTGTACCATTATTATCCTCACGATAAACTAAATGTTCTTTATGATCAGCATGAATATTTTTATTTTCACAAACCTTTTCAGGATCGTGCTCAAGTACTTTTCTACCAACAATCAATAGCTTATAAGAAATTTCCTATGATTCCTTTTAAGCGAGTTTTGAATTTTTGAAATGTCATGACATTGTTGATACGGTTATCAAGAAACGATAAAGTATCCACAAAATCTTCTGAATAATCATTGATAAAAAAAAGTATCGTACTTAAGTACACTCCAGCTAATATTGCTCTTTTTGTATAGTAGTTAAAATCTGTTGATTGGTCATAAATGCCATACCAAATCGCACTAACAGTTCTGTATAAAAGTTTACTAGAAAAATATGTATTTTTTGGTGATACAGAGAATAATAAAACATTTTTTAAAAGTTCTCTATAATTTGGTAGCTTAGCGTAATTTGAAAGGCGTATTTGAATGGCTAACTTTACTCGCTCTCGCACTTTCATATCTTCTAAATTAGAATTCCTTAGTTCAGCTTCCATTGAGCTATTTAAGTCCTCTGCTATGTGCTCCAAAGCGCTATATATTCCATTCTGAAATTTGCAAAAGCTATTAGCTAGATTAAGGTCAGTGCACACCTTTAATAGGGTTTCATCGCTTATCCCTTCAAATGGAATAACCCTAATTAGCTTATCTATTATTAACTTTTGTTCCACGCAACATCATACTAAACAGCATGTGTGATTGTACCTGAGATTTTCAAACATTCTACAAAATGCTTCACCACGTTCCTCGAAATTTTTCCATTGATCAAAAGAAGCACACGCGGGAGAAAGTAATATTGTTACTTCTTCTGCGCTATTTAAGGCCTCTTCAAAAGCCAATCTGAATGCATCTTCTAGATTGCAACATTTAACATAATCTACTTTATTCTCCATAACATTTGCAAAAGCTTCGGTTGATTCTCCAATAAGAAAAGCTTTTCTAACCCTTGTAAAATGCTTGCTTAATGATTCTATTCCACCTTTTTTGCTTCTTCCACCAGCGATCCAATTTATGTTTTCATAAGATAAGATCGCCTTTTCGCTCGATTTTGCATTAGTTGCTTTGCTATCGTTCACGAAAAACACATTTCTTATTTTGCCAAGCAGTTCATTCCTATGCCTCAGTCCTGAAAAGGACTTGATTCCATTGATAATAGTGTTGCTATCTACTCCAAGTACCTTACATACGGCATATGTGGCTGCTATGTTTTCTGCGTTGGATATTAGGTTTATTTTCACGTCGCTTACTGATAAGCTATGATTCTCTAGTTTTAACGAGATCTTCTGGATCCCAGTGCCCCTTTTGTCATCCAAGTAGCTGACACTGGGATCCAGATAATTTCGATCTATACCAGTAATCTGTTCACTATAATCAAGCAAATTGTTACCTGCCAATGATATTAGATCTCTTGCACCACCCTCTGTCATCTGAGTAGTTGGCAATGGTTTTTCTTTTCTGGATTCCAGCGTCACGCGCTGGAATGACATCGGGGAATATGTTACTGAGATTGGAATTTTGTCTCCAGTGAATTTGTTGAATATATCAGCAGTAATCTCATTGTCACATCCTATTACGGCAACCTCACTACCGTTTATCAGTTTTAATTTAGTTGCTATGTAGTTCTCCATACTTCCATGCCTATCTATGTGATCTGGTGTAATATTGAGCAGTGCTGAAATGTCCACGTTAATTTCATTCATCAACTCCAATTGAAAAGAGGAGAGTTCGATTACATAAATTTCTGCATCTCTTTCTAGATCCAAAACAGGAACGCCTAAATTTCCACCAATAGCTACTTTTTTCCCTGCAGATTTTAATATGTGCCCTATTAGTGATGTAGTGGTTGATTTACCATTTGTTCCTGTGACGCCTATTACCTTCTGGTTCGTAGTTTTAGCTTCAAGAAATAGCTCAATGTCTGATTTTATTTTGCAATCAAATCTCCTTGCAAGTTTTACTATCCAATGTGGCTCTGTTGGCACTCCAGGGCTTAAAACCAATGCACTGATCTCATGCCAATTGTATTCCTTGGGATGAATAAAATTACATTTTTTATACATCATTTTTGCATTTGCTATTTGCTCTTCATGATCATCCCATGCATATATTCTTGCACCACTCTTTGTTAGAGCGTTAATGGCGGATAAACCAGTTTTACCAAGACCAAAAACCGCGACGTTTTGATTTTTGTATTTGTTTAGTTGCACTGCTAGATAACTTATGCGAACCATTTTATAAAGATATCGTACAAATTACAACAGACTTCTTTCGTAGGTTACAACTGTCATTCAATAGAAACAAAAAACTTCCTTGACAAACTCCGCCAGCCCCCTTATCATGAAACTGAAGCTATTTATTTATCTTCTCTGTACAGATTAAATGACAAAAAAACTCACGTATCTGGCGTCTCATGTTTAATTTTTTGCACTATGTGCACCTTATGTCTTTATCAAATTTCTAGGTTTTTACCTACACAAGCTGAGATACGCTTATAAAGCATTTAAAACATTAAAAAACGCCAACTTAAAAAATGGATAGTGAATAATTAGCTACCCTAGGGTTTCTTTTGCCTTTTTTTCTGTTTAGTAAATTTCTTAATGTTTATAATTTAGATTAGTTGCGGCTTAAAAGCAACTGAATCGCGGTTATTAAACGTTTAGAATAAAAAAACGCCATACTTGAAAGTATAATGTAAGTAATTAGCCAACCACGGGGCTTCTTTTGCCTTTTTTTCATTTGGTAAATTTCTTAATATTTATGGCTAAACGACAATCGTCATCCCGCTGCTTGTTAGCGGGATCTCTTGTTAGCGGCTGAGATACCGCGAATGAATCGCGGTATGACGGTTCGCGACGGCGTGACGATAAGCTCGTTATCCCGCTGCTTGTTAGCGGCTAAGAGATACCGCGGCAGTATGACGGTTAAGTGGGGTGTCATCCCAGTGTCAGCTACTCGGATGACAGGAGAAGGAGGCTACTTGCATGACACCATTCTTTTTTCTGGATCCAAGTAATCAGGGCACTGGGATGACAAGAAGAGGGCACTGCCGTCATAAAGGAACCAGTGTCAGCTACTCGGATGACAACAAAGAGCTACTTGGATAACAAGAAATATAGGTACTGGAATTGTAAAGAGTTTGCAAATATTAGTTATTACCTGTAGGATATAGAGAAATTAGTAAGGATTTTAATAGGAATAATATGCCATCTGTTACTTTTATTTTACCTGATGGGAGTAAGAAAAGCTATGAAGCTGCAGAGGGAGAAACTCTGCTCAATTTAGCCCACAGAAGTGATCCAGATCTGCTTGAAGGTGCATGTGAAGGTTCTCTTGCTTGCTCTACATGCCATGTAATTGTTGATCCAAAGTTTTATAATGCTGTAGAAATACATAACCCTATATCTGATGAGGAAAATGATATGTTAGACCTAGCTTTCGGCTTAACAGAGACGTCGAGGCTTGGATGCCAAATAAAAATCACAAAAAATATCGACGGCTTGTGTGTAACCATACCAAGGGGTACAAGAAACATATCATTAGATAAACAGGGGAATCATGCGTAAGATTTTTATCTATATTATCATCTCTTTACTTTTGTTTATTCCTGTAGCGTATAGTGGTTTTTGGTATTTTTCTGCATGTAAGGTAAAAAATCTTTTAGCTGAAACAATACTATACATTAACGACGAAAAGTTTGATATTTCACATGATTTTAGTGGATTTCCTTCTAACCTAATTTTCCGTGTGACAAACCCAAAATTTTCCAATGAGCAATTAACCATCTCATCTGATGCTTTATTGATAAAAAATAGATTGTTTGATAAATCAGTATATATCTACATACCAAGCAATGAAGTCAACATTGCTGTTCATGGTGATGAGAAAAAGAATATAAAATGCCACACAAACGATAGCAGCCACTTTGTTGTTAGACTAAACGATTTACCATCTTCATTGCGATTCAACAGCGTGATAGACTATATAGATACACTTCGTTACGAAGATTATGGATTAAAATGTGATGTTTTAGAAAATCAGCAAAGTGTTATAACTGAAGTGAATGATAAAAGCAATTACATTCAATTTCACCTCGATAAAGAACTGAGTGGAAATGCTAAGCTAGGATTTGATTTGTATACTTATCGGTATAAAAATACTGCAAGTCCTGAAAGTTACCTTAGTATCGACACTAAATTTGATTACGAATTTGTAAACCACATCTCAGCTTCCAGAATTAATTTCAACATAGAGAAATTTTTAATTCAAAGTAATAATTTTTCTCTTGCTGCAGATGGTGGAGTGCAAAATTATAATTTGGTTACGTCTTCATTTAAAGACAAAATCAACGTGGCTATATCAAATTATAAAGAATTAATCTCGTTTATGATTGGTGACTCAAAAACTTCAGATGCGTTTGAAAAATTAATGTCTTTCTTATCAGAAAAAACAACTGATGACAGCGTTCAATTTTCAATAAAGTACGATGATGATGTAGGGTCAAGCTTTATTGGAAAGTTATCCATCACTGATTTTATGAACCAACTCGGTAAAATAACCCAATTAACCAAGGATGAGAGCAGTAGTTAGTTTACTTTTCATATTGATATTTCACTCAGGCGTAAACGCTTTTACTCTGGATAATAAACTCAGAGATAAAAGCATGGAAAAACGAGCAACCAGTTTATTTGAAATAATAAGGTGTCCAATATGTTCTGGCGAATCATTGTCTGAATCTGGATCTCAGATCGCGTATGATATGCGAGAAGCAATTCGTAAAAAAATCAATGATGGATACACAGATGAAGAGATAATCTCAGAGTTAAAAAATTCTTACGGCAATTCAATTATAACTACCCCACCTAGCACTTACATCTTGTGGTTTATTCCACTTACAACTCTGCTTATTGGGTGTTTTTTAATACAAAGATACATCAATACAACCACTTAAACCTTTTATATATAGCTAAAGTGACTTAGGTTCTCTAATTGCACATAAGTCAACAATAATTTTCACACAAATCAAAACAGCATATCTTCTCCATAATCCTTGGTAATTCCACGTAAGTTAAAAGTAGCATATGGTTCTCTCCGCGGTCTGAGATGACAATAAATTTGTCAAGCCGCATTATACTTGTTAGGCGGAAGTGGACGGCAACATATTTACCACGAAGTCTAACTAAGTTCTTGCTTGTCCCTTCCATCGGCATTGCTATCTTTATTTTCAATAAAATTATTGTCCTATGCTCTTTTGATGTTTATTGATAATAAAATTCTGTTTTATCAACCAACATCCTATGCATAATTACAGCTAATTTTCTTGCTACTGCTACAATTGCTTTTTTCATTCCTTTTTTCTTCGCAACCCCAGTTTTTTAATTTAAATGTCCTCTTGGTAACTGTAAGCATTGTTTGTGCAGCTTCATATAACATACTTCTACATTCCGCTGGTCCCATCTTTGATATGCTGCCATGCCGATCAACTTCTCCAGAAGAATATTGCCTTGGTGTCAACCCTATATACCCCAGTTGCGGATTAGCCAACGAAGTAAAGCTTAGAAATGCAGCGGCTGCATGGAATATGAAACAAGCGTAGAAAAAATGTGTACCAAAAAATTTATCGGTGATCTGTGGCGAGTATGTTCAATCTCAAATTTGTTTTTCAGAGAGCCAAAAACTGTCTCAATAATCGATCTTTTTCTTAACAAAATCTTCTCATTTAGCGCCATTAATGAGTTTTTCATACCCTTTTTTATACTGGTTACAAGCTTTAACCCTCTATCGAATAATTCGTGAAAAAGATCTTTTTTGATATATCCTTTATCTCCAAACAATAATCCAGTCAATTTCTTAGTTAAATTTGGCACAGGTATCAACGTTGCCTTTTATCACCGTAACCCCTTGAATTTCGCCAGTTTCATTGATTACTAGATGTACCGAAAAACCACCCATAAGTAGTCTTTCCAATCTTTGCCAACCCTTTGAAAACTTTGTTTCTCGAGGTCCTTTTTGGATGGCAAACAGCGATAGATGTTGCATCTATGTACGAAATCCCTGTCACTTTTGACTGTTCGCAAAACCATTGCATTAAGAGCGCTAAATACCATAAAACCCGCGATTTTAGCCTGATAAACCTACTATAGGATGGCAATTTTGGAAACGCTGATTCGTATAATCATTTCAAATAATGCACATAGAAAATTTTAAAATTGTCGCACTTGATATAGCAATATTATGGTAAAAATCTCTGAATGCGTAATCTCTGGCGTCCTGGTTGGTTTTTTGCCACTTGGTAGAAGTTTTTCTGCAAAATTTTCATCGACTGTATTGCAAAAATCATCGACTATACAAAAGATTTCTGTTACTTTCTCTTTCATTGGTAACCTCCTATTTTAGGAATGAATATCAAATACCTCGGAGTTTACCCTATTTCCTTACCTTTTCTATTTTTTCTAATTTACAACTGGGGTTAGCAGTGCTGTGAGAATGGTTGAAAGCGCAAAAGAAAACCTCTCGGAAGTTAAAAATATACTGGTCGATGCAGGTTATACAGGAGAAAATTTTGCAACTCAAATAAAAACGATTATTGGAGCAACTGTAGAAGTAATAAAACGAAGTGAATTACATTCCTTTGCTGTATTGCCACAAAGATGGGTTGTAGAGCGATCTTTCGCTTGGTTAGAAAAATGCAGACGATTGTGGAAAAATTGCGAGCGAAAACTTAACACTAGCCTACAAATGGTCGTTCTTTCCTTCATTTCTCTTCTATTGAGAAGATTTTAAACAGGTTCTAAATCTTTATTTTAAAAATGTCATATTGACCACCGGTACCTGAAAATACTATTCCAATTGATCAGAGCTATCCATTTCCTTAATTTTTGTAACGTTGTCTTAGGAGTACTATAACTTTAGTATCAACTATGTTTTATTGTTTTTGCATCTAAAAAAATTTAGCTTATTCAAGCAGCATTTTGCCTTTTTTTGGATGTAGGGATTTTTTAGGAATTGTCTTCTTGAATTCTATGGTATTTTGTTTAACATTGAAACAAGATTCCAGTGTCAGCTACTTGCATGACATTGTTGGTTAATGTTTTATGGCTTTACGATAGCTATACAACTTATCTTAAAAGCAATATAGTGTTTACTATACAATGAATCAAAGATAGTAAGTAAAGTCTATGGAATTTCAAATCGCTACACATTTTCAACCGGCTGGGGATCAACCACAGGCAATCGATAGCTTAATTGCAGGGCTAAATAGTAATAAAAGAGATCAGGTTTTGCTTGGAGTTACTGGTTCTGGGAAAACTTTTACTATGGCAAATGTTATTGCAAGGACAAACAGGCCTGCATTAATTATGGCACACAATAAAACTTTAGCAGCACAGCTTTATGAGGAAATGAAAGGATTGTTTCCCCATAATGCTGTTGAATACTTCATTTCTTATTATGATTATTATCAACCTGAAGCCTATTTACCACAAACTGATACTTATATCGAAAAAGATTCTGCAATTAACGAAAGAATTGAGATGCTGCGTTATTCCACCGTCTGCTCCCTTTTGGAGCGCAGGGATACGATCGTAGTTGCCAGTGTTTCCTGCATATACGGTCTTGGTTCGCCTGAGAGCTACCGCAGCATGATCATACCGCTTAGTGTTGGAAATAAAATTCGTATTAATGATTTCCTGAGCAACTTAACTGATCTTCAATACAAGCGCTCTGATGCCAGGTTTGAGAGAGGATATTTCAGAGTGCGCGGCGATATTATTGATATATTTCCTTCCCATTATGAAAATAAAGCTTGGCGTTTATCGTTATTTGGCGATGAAATAGAAGAAATTTTTGAAGTTGATGCTATAACGGGCAATGTTACCAAAGGCGTAAATAAAATCACCATTTTTCCAAATAGCTATTACATAACCCCACGTGAGGCTTTGTTGCAGGCAATTGAACTAGTCAAAAAAGAGCTGCATGAACGCTTGGATTATTACTATTCACAGAAAAAAATTGTTGAAGCAAAGCGCCTCGAGCAACGCACTAATTTTGATATCGAAATGATGAGAACAACAGGAATATGTAAAGGTATTGAAAATTATTCGCGTTATCTCTATGGAATGGAAGCTGGGGATCCACCGCCTACTTTGTTTGAATATTTACCCAAAGACGTAATTTTATTTGTTGATGAGAGTCATGTCACCGTTCCTCAGGTTGGTGCGATGTACAGTGGTAATGAGGCGCGTAAAAAGAAATTGATCGACTATGGCTTCAGGCTCCCTTCCGCTTTTGATAATCGTCCATTAAAATTTGAAGAGTGGGAGGGAGTTAGGCCGCAGACTGTTTACATTTCAGCCACTCCCGGAAAGTATGAGTTGGCAAAGACCAGTAATGTATTTATAGAGCAAGTTATCCGTCCAACAGGGCTTACGGACCCAATCTGCATTGTAAAACCAATAGAGAGTCAAATTGATGATGTAATTCATGAGGCACAAGTGACAATAGGGAAGGGATTTTGTGTTTTAATCACTACATTGACGAAAAAAATGGCTGAAAATTTAGCTGAATATATGAGTGAATTGAATATGAGAGTGAGTTATTTGCATTCTGATATTGCTGCGCTGGAGAGAATAGAAATTATATACAAATTGAGATCTAAAGAAATCGATGTTTTAGTAGGTGTTAACTTGCTGAGGGAAGGTCTTGATATTCCAGAGTGTGGGTTGGTTGCAATTTTGGATGCTGATAAAGAAGGATTTTTGCGATCGGAAACTTCATTAATTCAAACGATTGGTCGTGCTGCGCGTAATGCTGAAGGTAGAGTAATTTTGTATGCAGATAAAATCACTGGTTCTCTGGACCGTGCATTAAGAGAGACCGAAAGAAGAAGAAAAAAACAAGAAGAACATAATATATTGCACAATATTGTCCCAAAGACTATAATAAAACCTATATCAAACACCTTACAGGAGAGGGCAATAGCAGAACCGAAAGTAAATACTAATAAGGATGATTTGAGAAAGCAAATGATAGAGCATGCTGAAAATTTAGAATTTGAAGAAGCAGCAAGAATAAAAAAATTATTGTAAGGTTAAATAACACATGATGTAATGGTAACCGTTCACGGAATATTCCCAATTAGGCAGGAATAGCGACTAAATTCTGTAGTTTCTGGACAGGATTCTGATCATTCAAACGTGCAGTCAAAAATATCGAAAGCATTCTTTCAATGAACTTTTCTCCACGTTCTGACCAAGTGAAAAAACTATTTTTACGATAAATGACGTACCGTCTAGCCTGACGTTCTGCAAGGTTATTGGTTGTCTCGATCAGATCAGGATTGCGCACGAATCTCCACATCATATCTTCAGAACGTAGTATATTGGCAGCCATTCTCGAGGCCTGAGTTCCTTTTGCAACCCTTGTTATCTCTCGCAAAAAATGTTTCACCCTTTTTCGAATCTTCCTCATTAACCGGAAAAATCTTAAATTGTCTATCAGGTTTTGTTTACGTGCTCTATCTACCACAAATACCCTGTTGCTCAGCGATTTTAATGCTGCGCCAATTCTGCTCACTTCAACATTTTTACTGTAAAAAAACCTTTCAAAGTCCCTTGCTAAATGGGCCCAGCATATCTGTCTGTTTTCACGATTAAAGTAATTATACGCAGCATACCTATCGCTTATAACTATTCCATCATACTCTGGCAATAGCCCTTTTAATATCTTCTTTCCGCGAGATCCAACTAACTTCATAAGTGTTGCTGTTTTATTCGTTACTACCCAACTCCAACCTTTCTTTCCCTGGTTCCTATGGCTTGTTTCATCTATATGTAAATACTTGCTTTTCCGTAGCTCTTCTCTTATTTTTTCGTATTCAGATATACATTTTTCTGATACTCTACCCTCGGTCTTTGATACCAAACCTAGGCTTATATTCAGATTAAATATGCTGCTCAAAATTTGCTGTACTTCCCTTTTTGAATTGATAAAAAATCCACTAAAACTGCTAATTACTGCTTTTGCATTAGCTCCTAAAAGATCCCTTGTCACACCTTCAGGCAGACTAGCTGAGATCCTTTTCTTACACGCCTTACAGTAGCCTTTTTGTAGCCTATATTCAGTCACTATCGGTTTAATTTTTGGCAATTCAACCTTTTGATGCACAGTTTCTTCTTCTAAAATAACTTGGCTTCCACACATGCAAATTGTATCAATTGAACATTTTACCACCTCATCTGCTACCATCAATTCCCGCTTGTGCGCTTCATGTCCTGGCTGCCCGCCTGGTTTTTTATCGCTCTTCTTTTTTGTCTTTTTGCGATATACATCTTGCGATGGTGGCAGCGATGAATTTTTTGAATTTAAACCCAGCTTATCCTCTAGCTCAATTATTTTTGTCCTTAACTTATCATTCTCTGCTTTCAGAGTACCAACTTCTGACTCCAATACCACAATCTTTTCTTGTAGCACCTCTATCATCAACCCCTCATCTATCTAGTTTATTGTTTTTTATACTAATTATGCAATTTTTGTAAACTACTTTCTTATACCGTGAATGGACAAAGTTGATAAGCCTAAACGCCATCATGTCTTTAGGAGAGTCTGCTAATGAAGGCTCTTAAGTTGACGCCATTGCGTGAACGGTTACATGTAATGTGCATAGTATAAAAATGTAAATAATTTTATTGATATCTTTATATTAATACTTTTTAAACATTTAGTACCGCGCAATATCTGCAATGGATGAGAAAAACTAACACCAGTGCCTTTAGGGTCAGGGACTTTGCCCTAACCCTAATAAAACGCTTAGGTGGCTGAGAGCGGTGGATTAGGTACAAACCGCTTATACAAAAACTTCTTTTCCTTCTTGCAAGTATTTCTTGATATTAGGAGAATCTACCCTAGAATTTATAAGAGATTTATCATTAAATTTTTCAATAAACGACGGTGACTGTCCCCGCTCAAGCGACTTCCCTAAACCACTATCTGCAGAACTTGTAGAAACGTTACGACTAATTTCTTGTTCATCACCAAAGAATTTAAAAAGTAAGCCTTTTTTTGTCTTAAAAGGTAAATCTGAGTGTAGTTGCTTCCCCTTCTCAGGAGGAAGAACTGAGCACACTTGCTCTGCTCCCTCAGAAGTAGAAAGAAGTGAATGCAGTGTCTCACTATCAACATAAAGTAAGTGTAGTAACTTTTCGTACCTAGGAAGAAAAAAGCCGGAGTTTAGCTTCTTCTGCAGCTCAGGAGAAAGAACTTTGCATAGTTCCTCCCTCTGACCAGGATCAAGACGTTGTTGCCACGGTGGCTGTGGCCGCTCAAGCGACTCGAAACCACTATCTTTAGAAATTTTAGAATTACGGTCCCCGGGCACATTTGGCTTGCTTACGGCATCTTGTGGCAAGGGTTCTGGAATACCACCATTCGTTTCAGAACGTAATGCTCGTATTCTTGGTCTATTGAGAAATCCGCCATCATCTGGTTCAGTAACAGGAGAAGTCACTCCTGAGGGTGGATTATTTTTTGCTCTTCTTTCTGAGGCAGATCGTTTAGACAAAAGTGGTTTTTCAGTTACACAATGCACAAGATCACTTCTACTTGAAGATGTCGTACCACGCTCTACGCTACGTCGCTTAAAAGGTGATAACTTTTCTCTTTCTTTACAGAACAAACCACCCCCATGTTGCTTCTCCGGAGATTCATTCTTTTGTGGCTTCGCTTCAGAATACTCATCACTACTTTTTCGATCACTTTTATCAGTAACTTGCTGTTTTTCAGATTCCTCATTAGAAACCTCAAGATTTAAGAATGTTGAACTATCCCATGCTCTAAGAGAAGGAATCGATGATGATCCACAGGTCAAAGATAGCTGTAATTGACCACAAGTGGATTGACTTGGACCTATTTCTCCGGAAGATAGCTGTGATTGATCACAAGTGGATTGACTTGAATCTATTTCCCCCGGCACCAACTGAAACAGCCCCCCTTTTCCTTCCTCTCTTTCTGATCCTTGCCTGGGAGGCCTCTCTAACCCTTCACCACGACTTCGCTTGGGAAACTCCTGTGTCGGTGATGACAATTCAGTTAAGCCAGAACTTGGACCACCACTTGAAGAACCAGAATCCTTAAGTTGTGGAGGTGAATCACCAAGACCACTATCTCTGTCTCCTCTAGATTCAAAAAACCTAGCTCCAGTTTGTTCAAGCGGTGTTCTTGGTGGCTCTGCATGTGTAGGAGAATTGAGTGGAGAAGTTACCGTTGAGGAGGATCGACTCGAGCTACGTCTCTTAAAATTCTCAAGATCAACTGCAAATTCAAAACGTCCGTTTATTTGATTATATGCAATTGGAGACCCCATAATTTTAGGAAGTAACTGAGCAATCTGCTTATTAGAGAAAGCATAAACTGGCTCTTTACAATTAGCAAATTGTGGATTTGCAGTTTTGCCTCTAATATCACTTATACAATGAAAACCATTAAATATTCCTCCATTAATCTTTGATGCATCCCTAGAACTTAAAGATTTCAACTGACCATTCTCTTCTATAAAAGGTATAAGAGCAAAACTATGCCCATTCTTTATTTTGTTTTTGTTTGTAAAGTCATCATAATCATACCCGTCAACAAACTTTCCTGTCGCTTTAAGAATTAGTTCACTCAAAACATTTTTACAATTTTCAACTTTAGACTCTACGCTGCCTGGAGTTCTAAAATCAAGCGCTACTCGCCCTTTAACATATTCTGTTACACTCCTGACTACCTTATCACTCACATTTTTAATGTATAACATACCATCTTTATATTCATAAAAGTCTGAACTCTTAAGACCACACGCCTCTAATCTTGAGTTAAATTCACTGATATAAAGACTCTTCAATAGCTCAAAAATCCTCGGATTATACCTTTTTTCGAGGTACTCGTTGCTAAAAGCTATACAGTATAGATAAGGACTACCTATCGCTCCTGTTCCAACAGTTCCATTGACCCATTCATATGCTTGTTCCTTCGTTATTCCTACTAATTCTTGTAGAAGTGCAGCCACTTTAGATCTCACAGCCCCCTCAAACTCATTAGCAAAATGAACCTTCAAGTTACGAATTACTCCATTATCTGTAGAATCTGCAAGCTTTACTTTCACTATGCCATTACCTAAATCCTCTTTATCAGGATTAGCATCTAGAACAAATGGAAAATAGTTTAAGTTATAATATTCACTTGCTACCTCAGTTCCATCACTGTAGTGCTGCTTTATTATCTCCTCTCCTATTCTTCGCAGATATTCTTTTGTATTAGTACCACTAGCAAATAAACCAACAATCTTTTTACCTTCTACAGTAAAATTAGTATTGACCTTATCAATACCATAATTATTTAAGTTAAATGCGTTAACTAGCTCTTTTGTAGAATTACCCATAACTCCCCCTACTAAAATTGTGATGAAACAACATTACTTACTTTTACCTTTACTACTGCCAGCACTAGTAGAGCTACTACTCTCCATTTGCGAGCCAGGCTTGCTACTTTCACGTCTCTGTCTTTCACGTGCCTCAAGCATTACCGGATTAGAACCGCTATACTTTTCATACCTGCTGCTTGGAGTAAACCCTTTATCGCTATCTTTTTTATCATTATTACTATACATATTGACCCCTAAGTAAAAATATTATGTAACTAATATACTAAAAATAAATTGTAGTGCAAGCACTTTTTTTATATTTTTTAGTATAAATTTTATTCGTCATTTTTATACTCCTGGATTCCAGCGTCACGCACTGGAATGACATGGTGAGGCGTCATCCAAGTAGCTGACGCTGGTTTCCATCCAAGAGGGTGTCATCCCAGTGCCCAGACACTGGGATCTAACTACCTTCACGATTATGTCTTTCCTACTGATTGACCTTCTACACATTTCTCAACTTTTACATCATTAGTCAATCCTCTTGGTGATTGAGCATCATTCACAGAACCTTCATTCTCAGCACCATTCCAAACACCTATTTTAAAATTGGCAAGTTCTTTTGCAAGTTCGGTGTAAAGGTTATCCGCTTCTTTCTTATTAACATTACCATTCAGACGGCTTGCTGCATAACTAGCAGACTCGTTTTTCTTCCCATTATCAAGCTTGTTTCCTTGTCCATTAGTGGGTGGCGTGGTTCCTCTTCCATTAACACTAGTATTCGCATCCCTTTCTCGGAAACCAATATTCTTTATTTTATTAAAATTAATTTTTATCCCACTTGCCACAGGCTTCTTGTCTGGAAGTTTCGGTGGACACACCTCTTTCTTCGGTTCAGGCTTCGCTTTTTTCTCTTCATTCACTTTTTCTGGTTTTTGTGAATTTTCATGATATTTTCTTTCAAGCTCAGCAAGACGCAATAGATGTTTCAAAGGATCTGACGCAATTTCAAGTTCTGGTTTGCTCAGAACAACCGGTCTTACAAATCCTGGTGAAATTTCAAAAAGGAAAACTGGCACTTTAGGTTTTTCTCTTTCATCCACTTTCATTTCTACGTTTTCGCAAACTTCTTTAGTTGCTTCTAATGATGTTTTTTCTGCTTTTTTATCTTCTTTTTCTGTAGATGCCTCTACCGCAGCCGCCAACTCAACTCCAAACATCTCTGCGAACATTGTAACAATCCATCCGACAACGGCCATTTGTAACCTGAGTTTCAGATCTTGCAATGCAGTTAATCTTTCTAACGCCCTTGCAAACTCTTCTTCTGATAACTCACCACTGCCTAATTTTTCCTGCAATTCTTTTATCTCTTTGTCCAACTTCTGATTGAAACTTAAATCGCGTGCAAAAATCTTCTTGATTAACTCCTTAAGCTTATCACGCAAAAACTTCATTATCGCAGCAATCAGGTTTTTTTCTTTCTTCTCCTTGAGCATTTGGTAGATTTTCGGATCATCTACATCTACTTCAAAAAGGTTGAAGAGAGATTCAAAGAAATTCCAGAAATCTCCGAGTACTCTTCCTTTTTCACCAGTGAAGTAATCCTCATCATCACCTTCTCCGATATGTAGCTCTGCTTGAGATGATATTTCATCGATACAACTAGAAGCCTGACGCTCACACTCGAGCCTCCTGAGCAAATCTTGTCTGGTAAGCTCCTCTATGGCTGCTTTTAGTTCATTTAGCTTCTGCTCTGCAGAGAAATCTTGCTCCCTGATTTTTCCTTGGAAGATTGAGCTACCGTTTCCGTTATTATCTGAAAAATTTTCCATTATTTTTGCCTCCTCAATAAAATTACTGCCTTTGTTGTTACCTGAAAAGCTTTCCACCATTTTTACTTCCTTCATAAAACTTAATAATTTAATTCTACAGTACTAAATATTTAAGAACTATTAATGTAAAGATGTCAATAAAATTATTTACATTTTTACACTATATATATATATTATATCATGTGCTATTTAACCTTTCAATAATATTTTTTATTTTTACTGCTTCTTCAAGCTCTAGCATGCGCTTTTCTTAAATTATCCTTATTAATATTTGCTTTTGCCTCTATCCCACTTTTTCTTGTAAAGTATTTGATATAGATTTTATTATACTCTTTGGCATAACATTTGCAACATACTTTATCTATAAATGGAAATTATTATACTTGCAGCTAGACACAATTTGAAATAATTTACACTATAAAGTTAAGGAACGAGATCCCAGATACAAGTGTCTGGGCACTGGGATGACAGGAGGGGGGATTGGAATGACACCAGTATGGTTATTAATTGAATAAATAACCTCCTTATTTTCAGAAATCATTGGCAAACAAATGTGATGCCATATGTTTTTTGGCTTAGATAAGAGGTGCCCAGTTAAGTCTTCCAGGTGGAGCCTATGCATCACAAGCACAATTACTCCTTTTTTTCTATCGTTGAGTCTCGTTACTAAAGTCTGATCGAACCAGTTTGTGGCACGTTTTCTAAATGTTTCACTCAAAGCTTGAGCAGGGTTAAGCGGATCATCCACAATAATAGAGTCACCACCTTCACCGGTTAATGTTCCTCCAACTGATGTTGCGATTCTGTATCCTCTCTGCACTGTTTGGAATTTATATTTAGTGTTCTGGTCTTTGGATAGTTCTACCTCTGGAAATAGTTCTTTATACCAATCAGATTGCATTATGCACCTGGTATCAAGCGAATGTTTTTCACTAAGCAACTTAGAATAACTTGCAACTATTATTCTTGCAGTTGGCTGATTTCCCAGTATCCATGCGGGCCACGCAACACTCATACATATGGACTTCATTGAACGCGGAGGCATATTGAATATTATGCGCCTTACTTCGCCAGCATTCGCTGCTTCCAGCCTGTCTGCTATGACTTTTATGTACTGATAATCATTATACTCACATCCCGGCACTACTGTTTGAAAGCACAGTTCAATGAATTTTAGAAAGTTCATGTTAGACCTCCTATAGTATCACCCAAGTAACCCCTATGGTGTTATCCAAGTGGCCGACACTGGTTCCTTTATGACGGCGTCATGCAAGTAGCTGACACTGGAATGACATCCTTTGATTTTTTATATGGTTATGCAAGAAATCTAGTGTAGATTTTTATTTATTTTATAAGATTGAAGTGTTACAGTAGCGAGCTTACAACACCACTGTTTTGTAAATTTAGTGAATAAAATTACTTCTTTAACTTTATTGAAGCGAAAAATTGATTTCCATTGCGGTAAATGAGCAACATTATTGAATCTTTACCGTTTTTCTTTACTGCTAAATCAACTTGTTTTTGAAAATCGTTAGTATTTTCTATATCAGTTCCATCCAATTGGATAATGATGTCCCCTTTTTTAATACCACGCAACGTGGCATTACTGTTACTATCTACATTAGTAACTATCACACCTTTTGTAGGATTACTTTCTTTTGATTCTTTTGGCAGGTTTGAAACAGTTAAACCAGTTATGTAATCGGATGTTGATTTGTTTTCTTCTTGATTATTACCTTGACCATCATTTGCAGATTCTTCAATCACAACCTTAATATTGACCTCTTTGCTCTTTCTAAGTAACTTAATTTGTACTTTTTTCTCAGGTCCAGCTCTTGAAACCATTTGAGGTAATTGTGTCATTCTATCGATTTTTTTACCGTCAAATTCTAATAATATATCACCTACTTTAATCCCACCTTTTTCTGCAGGACTATCCTTTACTATACTTGCAACCAATGCGCCTTTTATATCTTTTAAACCCAAGGACTCAGCAAATTCTTTCGTTATAGGCTGAACTTGCACACCAAGCCAACCATGTTTTATTTTTTTGCCACTTTTTAATGTGTCAATAATTGACATAGCTAAATTAGATGGTATGGCAAAACCTATACCCACGTTGCCGCCAGACTCAGATGGAGAATAGATAGCAGTATTAATACCTATAACTTTTCCATTTAAATCAAATAACGGTCCTCCAGAGTTACCCCTATTAATTGCAGCATCAGTTTGAATAAATTCATTCATAGTGCCAATACTAATGTCCCTGGACCTTGCAGATATAATTCCTGTGCTTACAGAGCCACCCAAACCAAATGGGTTACCTATTGCCATAACCGTATCACCAACCCTTGCTTTATCAGAATCACCAAATGCAACAGAAGAAAGATCTTTATCAGAATTAATCTTAAGCACAGCAAGATCAGTTCTTGCATCATAGCCTAAAACTTCTGCTTTGAAATAAGTATTATCGTTCATAGTAACTGTGATATCTTTGGCGTTTTTAATAACGTGATAATTGGTTACTATAGTTCCACCTTTATCTATAATAAACCCAGAACCAAGCAACACCACCTCTTTGTTAACACTAGGGCCCCTATCCATAAAAAACTGATCAAAATGCTCGAAAAACTCTCTAAAATCATCAAAAAAATTATTTCCTGGCATAGATGGAACTCTAGTTCTGCTGTTATTTTCTTGTTTGATGATTTGTTCGCTTGAAATATTTACAACCGCAGGAATGAGTTCTTCCACTAAATCGGCAAGTCCTTGATTACAGTTGCATGCAGTAGTGCTAGCATCAACGACCTTTTTTGCATTCCAATCAAACATATTAGCATACGAAGAAAACGCAATTAGAAAATATGCAAATATAGATAAAATAAATGCCTTACTTTTCATAAATTATTTCCATCCTTTATTTAAAATATCTAAAAAGTTATTGTTTGGTGAAAGTACAAATTTAGTATTATTTTCGGCAAATGATTTACTGTAAGCGCTCATAGAGCGATAAAAGTTAAAGAACTCTTCATCAACCTTAAATGCCTCATTATAAATTCTAGTTGCTTCAGCATAACCACGGCCCCTTATTTCGTACGATTCTTTTACTGCACTAGAGATAATTTCCCTTTTTAATTTATCAGCTTTTGATCTAACTTCCTGCCCAGCTTGCTCTCCTTCTGCTCTGATTTCTTTTGCTTCTTTTTCCCTTTCAGTTTGCATACGGCGAAATATTGCAGAACTATTTTCTTCTGGTAAATCTGCTCTCTTAATTCTTACGTCTATTATTTCTATGCCAAATTTTTCAGCTTCAGAATAAACTCCACGCTGAATCAATTGCATAACCTCTGATCTTTTTTCATTCAACAAGCTAATCAACGAAAATCTGCCTATATTTTCTCTTATGTGAGCTTCTATAACCGGATATAATCTTCTAACCAGACCTGATTCATTCCTCACAGCCTGGTAAAAAGTAACAGGATTTGTTATTTTATATTTTGCATACGCATCTACTATAATACGTTTTTGATCCGCTGTTATCACTTCCCTTGGGATCTTATCAGGACTTAAATCTAAAACTCTTTTATCAAGAAACTCTACACTATTTATGAATGGTAACTTAAAATATAAGCCACTTTCCCTAACATCCCTTACAACTTTACCCAGTTGTATAACTATTGCTTGCTTTGTTTCTTGCACAACAAATATTGAATTAGATAAAACAATCAATAAAACAACAAATACAGAAACAAAAACAATTTTAATATTACTACTCATGGTTATTTTCCTAAATTTGTAAGAGGTAAATAAGAAAACATACCTTTCAGATCATCAGTTACAACAACTTTGTCTACCTTACTGAAAATATTTTCCATAGTTTCAAGATAAATACGATTCTTAACGAGAGAAGGATTCTGTCTATATTCCTCATAAAGAGATAAAAAGCGATTTGCATTACCTTTTGCTTCATTTATTACTTCATTTTCATATGCTTGTGCATCTAATTTTATCTTTATCGCTTCACCCTTTGCTCGAGGTATAATATCATTATTATAAGCATATGCTTCGTTTATAGTACGCTCTTTGTCTGCACGAGCACTTTGTACATCTCTAAACGAACTGATTACTTTTTCTGGTGGATCAATTTTTTTCATTTGAACAGATAAAATCTCTATGCCCATTTGGTATCCATCAAGAATCTGCTGCAATAGAATTCTAGTATCTCTAGAAATTTCTGGTCTGCCTTGACCAAGTGCAAAAGAGATCGTGTTTTTACCTATTATTTCTCTCATGGCACTTTCAGCAGCATTTTTAACACTGAAACCAGGTTTGTAATCCCGCACTTTGAATAAATAGTCCTTAGCATCTCTAACGCGCCATTGAACCTCGAAGTTAACGTTGACTATATTTTCATCTCCAGTTAGCATCACGCCTTCACCGCGATCTGTATCTCGCCCATAAGAACTACTTACCCCAATTTCTTCACGATTTACTTCCTTAACGTTCACTTTAAAAACCTTGCCAATAGGGTAGGGGAAGTGATAACGCAAACCAGGTGTTTCTGTATTAGAATATTTACCAAAGGTAAGTTCTATACTTTCTTCACTAGGATGGACAATATAAAAGCCAGTGCAAGCATAGAACAGCAAAATAATGAAAATGATGAAATAAGGTTTTTTGCCCCTGTTTCTGGTTAATCCATTAAGAAAGAACCTTATATCAGATACAGCTTTACTTAAAATATCTTCATTATTAGGAGTTTTGTTCCCTACCGGTTTCTTTCCCAGATTCCAAGGATTATTATCATCAAACATAATGATTGATTCTATAATTAATACGCTAATATTACTTCTTTAATAAGAAAATGCAAACATAAATTGCTATTTTATTTACAAATTAATCATCAGGATGGAAAACATGATCGTACACTTCCTTTTCTCTATGTAATATGGTCGACTCTATGGAATTTTCTGGCTTTTTTTTGAATTCTTTGTTGTCACTCTTTAAGTGCACTACGTCTTTGTGAAAATGGGAATTATACCTAAATAGTAAAGCTATTATTATTAAAGTTATAACAGCCAAAAAGATGAGTGTTCTTTTTCTATACTTCATAAATGCTGCAGCTTCTTGACCTAATTTTCCACACTATCAAAAAACACGTCAAGCGAAATTATTTGAAGACAAATAAATACTGGCAATCAATTTAACACTAACTTAAGAATCAAGGAATACAATTACAATATATTTAATTAATAGTGAGGTTAAAAATGTTACCTAATAAAAAAAGTTTAAATTCTGTTGAAACTGAAATAGGCCTACAACAAGAAGGTAGTCTTGATTTGAATAAAACTATGCAAAATCTATCAAATTCAGATATTGCTAATGATCACAAGAAGCTAAAAGAAAGAATAACTGACCTGTTAAAAGGAGATACAGAATTCTCTAAGATGAAACAAGGAGATAAGATTCTTGTAGTAAGTACAGCAAGTGGGTTATTTACGGCAGTACTACCACTTTTGGCAGTTGGTGCAACACTTGCTATACCAGGTGCTATAGTTGGTCTTGCTTTATATTTCGCTGTAAAAGTTGCTGTAAAAGCAGTTCAATCTGGATATAAAGGGCTCAAGTGGTCAGCAGAAAAGACAGTTGATGGGGCGAAATATACTGCTGGGAAAGTTAAGGACGCATCAACATACGCTGCAGGAAAAATTAAAGATGGTGCTGTGCATGCTAAGGACTCAGTAAAAGAAGCTGTAAGTTCTGTGGGACAGGCAACAAGAGAGGGAACTAGTTCTGCATTAAGAGCAATGGGGGATGGCGTTCAAAAATTTGGGAGAAAGATGAGTAATAGTGGTGTGAGCATGTCTAGTTTAGACGGCATCCCATATTCAATAGGTAACGAAGGTCAAACTGTTGTTTTGAAAACAGAAGAAAAAACAAGGAATTTCAATAGTGTAAAGGAGATGTTTATTAAGGAAGTTCTTGAAGACAAAGCCGTGAATAACTCTGCTTTAACTAAGGAAATATTTTCTAAGCTGGGAGAAAAAATATTAGAGAAAGCTTATTCTGTTGATGGTCAACAAAGTGCCAAAAAGGACCAGTTGATCAACCGGTTGAAACAGCAAGTAGATTTTGTCAATAAATTAGACGCTAAGAAGTTGCAAAATTTATTATCTAAAGATAATAACAGTCTTTATGAAATTTTCTCTGAACATCATAATGAAATTAAGGAGATTATTAAAAAATGCAAAACAGAGCATAAACTTTCTAACTCTATAGAGAACCTTAATGAAGTAGCAGGAAAGTATGGTATCAGAAAAGGTTCAATGCAATCTTTTGAAAACAGCTCATCAAGAAGCAGTTCAATGAGTTCTCTAAATTCTGTAAGTACTGACAGTACTGCTAGCAGCGAAGCGGAATTGTTAAATCCTGCAAACCATAAAGGAGCTACTTCACTTTGGGATAAGGTTTCATCACCTTTCAAAAGTGGCAAAAAGTCAGGAAAAACTTCTGAAGTTGAATATCAATCTCTTGAATCAGGCGCGTCATCTAGACGAGTAGGGGAGAGCACTTTTTACGTTGCTCCACCGAAGCCACCAAGAAGCAATTCACTAAATTCTATAGGAACTGAAAGTACTGCTACTGTCTCTGATTCAGATTCTCAGAACTTTGCAACAGTCCGTAGAAGCAATTCATCTAGTAGCTTAACTCCTAAGCTTACTCCAGTTGCTCCACCAGAACTACCTAGAAGCGCCTCATTGACTAACTTAAATGGACAAAGTTCTTTCAGTGAAGATGTTCTCAGTGATCCTATTGTGGAGCAAAACCTGGATAGTTTGAGTAACAGAACTCTCACTCACAGTAATTCTACTGATAGTGGAATGGGTTCTGGTTCTTCTACGCTAACAAGAAAACAAGTTCTTCCTTTAAAAGAAGAATTTGACAGAGAACTCGAAGAAAAGTTGGCAAAACGACGCGCATCTCTAGATCAACCTAGTGCAGAACCTGTCAACTCAAGAGCTACAGCAACTCCAGGAACAGTGTAATAAGTAAAACTTCTACCTTCTCCAAAAGGATGTTACTCAATGAGTAACGTCCTTTTTTTGTTTTTAAACTATAGAAAAATCCTAGATCCCAGCGGTATGCGTACAACCGTATGAACATTGTGATTTCTCTGCTAGGAAAGGTGTCATCCGAGTAGCTGACACTGGGATGGCTTTGTTGCATAGCAACTGAAAAATCTGGTGGCTACTGACAAAATTCATTATAAAATAGCCATTTAACCTTGAAAGAAAAAATATGCCACAAAAAATGAGGGTCAGTAACCATAGCGAATATAACAAATTTCTAGAAAAAAGAGGAAATATTTTTCATTATATCAACGAAGCCATAGAAAAGTGGTACGAGAATGGTCCAAAAATACCAGGTGGCAACAATATTTATAGCGATAAAGTTGTAATTTTGGTGCACATAATAACTTGTTTATTTAGAATAGGCCTGAGGCAAACAGTTGGGTTTATAGCAGGATACCTTGAGCAAATTGGGAAAAATTTGCAAGTTATCAGCTATTCACAATCATCAAGAAGGTTTAAGAAACTCAATATTAAGATCAATGATTGCAGAATTGATAAAAATAATATGGAAGATATCGAAATTGCTATAGACAGTACAGGAATTAGTATATACAACAACACTCCTGGTCATAGCAAAGAAAATAGCGAAGATAGAAAGTATCGCAGCTATGAACAGACAAGAAAATTGCATGTAATGTTGAATACAAACAGCAAAAAAGCCATAGCTGTAAAATACAGTAACGGTGTCTACTCTGATCACTATGGAGCTTGTGATTTGCTAAAAGAAGTCGATTTTCAGTATGTCATAAAAGTACTATATGCAGATAGGGCATATGACAGAGAAAAGCTCTATAAGCTGTGTAATCAATATGGTATAAAAACGAAAATTCCTCCGAAAAACAACGCAGCAGAGCATCCAAAATTGGATTATATGCTTGATAGAAATGCCGCTATTCAGTTAATGAAATTACATGGTGAGAATGGTATAAAAAGATGGAAAGAAGAAGTAAATTACGGAAAAAGATCGTATATTGAAGGATTTTTCTCAAGGTTGAAGCGAATATTTGGGTTTAGTTTTAGGAGCAAATCTGAAATTAATCGTGAGAAGGAACTGCTACTCAAGTGTTATTTGCTTAACAAATTTACTGAAATAGGCATGGCTAAGTTTGAGATAGCTTCATGAATTTATTGTACGTTACCTACTATCCGAAGAGCGATGCAACAAAGCCCACTGGGATCCAGGAAAGTTTGCTTGTTTACAAGCAAACTAGCATAGAAAGTGGTTACAACGTTTTCAATGAGATTATATGGAAAACTGGATTCCAGTGTCAAGCACTGGAATGACATCACAGGGGCACTGGGATGACA
The DNA here is from genome assembly GCF_947251755.1 of Wolbachia endosymbiont (group A) of Philonthus cognatus. Classification (NCBI taxonomy): domain Bacteria; kingdom Pseudomonadati; phylum Pseudomonadota; class Alphaproteobacteria; order Rickettsiales; family Anaplasmataceae; genus Wolbachia; species Wolbachia endosymbiont (group A) of Philonthus cognatus. The sequence goes on along the minus strand of NZ_OX366388.1, from coordinate 276,392 downwards.
CCTTTACGTTTGAGGCAAACTAGCTATAACACTTAACATACTACCTTTGCAAACAAATGTTCATACAGTACGCGCTGGCGTTATTTTCTCTTGATGAATAAATCTCGGTAGAGTATAGTAGCAATGCATTTATGTAGATTCTAATGAATAATTTAGTTTTGATTTATACAACTTTTTCAAGTTTGAAGGAGGCTAAAACTGTTTCTGAAGAATTGTTAAACGAGAAATTAATTGTATGTGTAAATATATTTCCCGAAGTGCATTCTCTGTATTTATGGGAAGGTAAAATTAGTAATAGTTGTGAAGTAGTGGCAATTATGAAGAGCAGGAATGATCAAGTTGATAAAATTGTAGAAAAAATCGAAGCAATGCATTCTTATGATCAGCCAGCTATTGCTGTGATGCCCATAGAAAAAGCAAATAAATCTTTTACTAATTGGGCTAATAGTGTTATTGATGTAAGTAGTATTGGGGTGTAGCCAAGTGGTAAGGCAGCGGTTTTTGATACCGCCACGCGAAGGTTCGAATCCTTCCACCCCAGCCATATTGAAGTGGGTGTGGAATGATATCACTTTTCTATAAATTAAGATTATTGAATTATATATTAGGTAGTCTAAAAGATATAATTGTGAAACTGTTTCTCTTCACAATGTATCTTTACACATTCAGCATTGTGCTCATGTTTCTCAGCAATGGTTTTTGGTATGCTGTAGAATTTTGCTCTTTCAAAAATGCGTTTTACCGTTTGTTTCAATATTGCAAGTGGTATTATGAAAATAGGGAAGATCTCGGTTACGGAATTTCTATTCGAATATTAGTGGCGTTTCTTACTCCGCATTTTCTCTATAAATTATTACTTGGCACAGGCTGGAAGTCCTTTTTAAAGGAAAAGATAATACAGATACTCAACACAAGAAGAAAAAAGGGTAGTGAGTTCAGTAACACAAGTGGCAGTAGTTATAGTGATAAGAATAATTACAGCAATAACAGTGGTAACAATGAGCGTCAAGCTCAAGATGCAAAGCGAAAAGTAAACATGATAAAGCAGCTATTAATCAAAGATATAGAGGCAACTATAGATAGGAGATTGAATTATATTTTTTTCGGTAAAAGGAGTAAACCTCATTAAGTATATAAAAAGGCTTTATCTAGTAAGGCTTTTTAAGGTTGGCTGTATTTTATTTTTTACGTATACCGGATCACAATCAGCCAATATACATGTGTGCACAAAATCTTGACTAAAGTCTGACAACCAAGAAATTGCCTTACGTTTTTCTACCAAGCTTTCTGTTTTTTTACAGTTACTTGCTGCATCAGTCATCGCCTGCGCTATTACTGATTTCCACAGCAAATAATACCTTTGTATATCATCTGACGTACTATTTGTTTCATAGTGGTTAAAAAATTCTTTAAAATTGAAGTTGTTTGACATAATGATACCTCTTTGGATTAAAATTTGAATGATTTGAGTTTATGTTGCCACAGCAGATTCCGCTAACAAGCAGCGGGATAACGAATTACTTAACCGTCATTACACCGTCATACCGCGATTCATTCGCGGTATCTCGCTAACAAGCAGCGGACCGTCATACCGCCGCGGCGCTAACAAGCAGCGGGATGACGGTTGTCAGGCCAGCGCCCCTATGATGTCATTCAAGTAGCTGACACTGGTTCCTTTATGACGGCAGTGCCCCTATGGTGTCATCCCAGTGTCCCTATGATGTCATCCCAGTGCCCAGACACTGGGATGGCTTTGTTGCATAGCAACTGAAAAATCTGGTGGCTACTGACAAAATTCATTATAAAATAGCCATTTAACCTTGAAAGAAAAAATATGCCACAAAAAATGAGGGTCAGTAACCATAGCGAATATAACAAATTTCTAGAAAAAAGAGGAAATATTTTTCATTATATCAACGAAGCCATAGAAAAGTGGTACGAGAATGGTCCAAAAATACCAGGTGGCAACAATATTTATAGCGATAAAGTTGTAATTTTGGTGCACATAATAACTTGTTTATTTAGAATAGGCCTGAGGCAAACAGTTGGGTTTATAGCAGGATACCTTGAGCAAATTGGGAAAAATTTGCAAGTTATCAGCTATTCACAATCATCAAGAAGGTTTAAGAAACTCAATATTAAGATCAATGATTGCAGAATTGATAAAAATAATATGGAAGATATCGAAATTGCTATAGACAGTACAGGAATTAGTATATACAACAACACTCCTGGTCATAGCAAAGAAAATAGCGAAGATAGAAAGTATCGCAGCTATGAACAGACAAGAAAATTGCATGTAATGTTGAATACAAACAGCAAAAAAGCCATAGCTGTAAAATACAGTAACGGTGTCTACTCTGATCACTATGGAGCTTGTGATTTGCTAAAAGAAGTCGATTTTCAGTATGTCATAAAAGTACTATATGCAGATAGGGCATATGACAGAGAAAAGCTCTATAAGCTGTGTAATCAATATGGTATAAAAACGAAAATTCCTCCGAAAAACAACGCAGCAGAGCATCCAAAATTGGATTATATGCTTGATAGAAATGCCGCTATTCAGTTAATGAAATTACATGGTGAGAATGGTATAAAAAGATGGAAAGAAGAAGTAAATTACGGAAAAAGATCGTATATTGAAGGATTTTTCTCAAGGTTGAAGCGAATATTTGGGTTTAGTTTTAGGAGCAAATCTGAAATTAATCGTGAGAAGGAACTGCTACTCAAGTGTTATTTGCTTAACAAATTTACTGAAATAGGCATGGCTAAGTTTGAGATAGCTTCATGAATTTATTGTACGTTACCTACTATCCGAAGAGCGATGCAACAAAGCCCACTGGGATCCAGGAATTTTGATTGGACACTGGGTTGGTAAGCATAAAAGTGTTATGTAAAATACAACGTTCTTGATGGGATTGTGTGAAATGCTGGATTCCAGACTGGAATGACATCACAGGAGCACTGACCTCTCTTGGGCTCTTTTAGCCACAAACATTAAGAAATTTACCAAACGAAAAAAAAGGCAAAAGAAGCCCCGTGGTTATTATCCGCTTTAAAATATTGGCGTTTTTTATGTTTTAAACGCTTGACAAGCGAGATTCAGCCGCTTTTAATTGCAACTAACTTACGCTGCAAATGTTTAAGAAGTTTACTAAGCAGAAAAAAAGACAAAGAATCCCCGAGTTAGCTAGTCTTTTACTATCTCTGTCGAGTATTGGCATTTTTTGATGTCTTGTAACGCTTTATAAGCGCGTTCAGCTTATTTAGATAAAAATCTAGATGTAGATGAAGTTTTGTAAAGACATACAGTATCTATATACTGCAAAAAATTGAACATAAGACGCCGATACATTAAGTAATCCTTACCTTTTAATCTGCAGATTGGCGAAAGCAAATACAATAGCTTCAGTTTCATGATAAGGGGGCTGGCGAGGTTTGTCAAGGAAGTTTTTTCGTTTCTGCGGGCTACCTGGTTTTCCTACTGAAATTTTGAAAAATGTAATCTACTCCTATATTCAAATATATCAAGCAGTAATTCAAAATCAGCCATTGCGCCTTTTGCGTTATTATACGCGAGATTGAGCAGCTCTTTGTCCTGATATAAATCAGCAAATTTAAATTCCATACATCCTGATTGTTTTGTGCCTAAAATATCTCCACTGCCTCTTAGCATCATATCCCTTTCAGCAATGTAAAATCCATCTTGTGACTCACACATGATCTTTAACTTTGAAGATGAGCTTTTACTTAAATTATCGTATAATAATACACAAAAAGATGGCTTGTTTCCTCGCCCTACTCTGCCTCTTAACTGATGCAATTGTGATAACCCAAATTGCTCTGCATTTTCTATAATCATGATGGTTGCATCTGGCACATCTATACCAACTTCTATCACAGTGGTTGCAACAAGCAGAGAAAATTCATTCCTTTTGAAGGAAAACATAACTTGATCTTTCTGCTCCTGAGTCAATTTTCCGTGTATTATCCCGACTTTATCAAGAAATGTTTTTTGTAATTCCTGAAAACGCATCTCTGCTGCAGCAATATTGGTCTCTTCGTTTTCTTCTATATATGGACAAATCCAATATGCTTTTTCGCCCCTGTTTATAGCACCTTTTAGCTTTTCAATAACATCTGGCACCCTACTAATGTTCATAGTTACAGTTTTTATTGGCAATCTGGATTTTGGTTTTTCTTTCAAAATTGAACATTCAACATCACCATACATAGCTTGCTGCAAGGTTCTTGGAATGGGAGTTGCAGTAACGAAAAGTATATCGGCATTTTCTCCTTTTCCTACCAAGCGATTTCTCTGCATCACTCCAAATCGCTGTTGCTCGTCTATGACTGCAAGCCCTAAATTTTTAAATGTAACGTTAGCTTGAAATAGTGCATGAGTGCCAATCACTATATTTAAAACACCACTTGCAAGTTCGTTCATGATAATCTTTCTTTCCTTGCGCGAAGTTTTACCAGTAAGCAGCGCAACTTTTATATCGGTACAGGATAAAACTTCCTCAATCCAATTATAATGTTGCTCCGCCAAGATAGTAGTCGGTGCCATTAGAGCTGCCTGCATGTTGTTTTCTACCACATTTATCATCGCAAAAAGTGCAACTACGGTTTTGCCACTACCAACATCACCTTGCAGCAAGCTTATCATGCGATACTTGGATTTTTGTCTCTCTGAGATCTCATCTATTGCACGAGTTTGATCATTTGTTAATTGAAACGACAATTCATTTAAAACTTGCTCTTTGTATTTACTCAATATTATAAATTCTCTTCCCCTTTCTTTCACATGATTTTTTCTTGCAAGTTTCAGCGCTAGCTGATACGCAAACAATTCATCATAAGCAAGCCTTTTTCTACAAACCTCAGCTTCCGCCAATGAGCTTGGTCTGTGCAACTTTATGATGCTTTCCCTCCAACTTAACCATTTTTTTTGCTTGATTAATGTATCATCTATCCACTCTGGTAAATCAGGCAATTCCTTTAGATTAGAGCTTATTATGTTCCCAATGCGCTTATTGGTAATGCCACGGCATAATTGGTAAACTGGCTCTATGCAAGCTATTTCTTTAAATTGGTTGATGTCAAGCGACACGTAATCTGGATGAGTAATTTGCCAATGTTCAGCAAATTTTTCGAGTTTGCCACTGATGATCACATTCGCTCCAATTGGAAATAGTTTATATAAATACTTAACTGAGTAATTAAAAAAGACTATGAATATATACTGACTCTCACTTTCAACGACTATTTTATATGGTCTACCTCTAAAAGTGGGCGACTGATGTTCATAAACTTTTGCAATGAAAGTTGTAAATTCTCCAACTCGAGCATCAGATAGTAACTTGCTTCTATCCACATAACTAAGTGGCTTATAAAACAGCAGATCCACCACCTTGTCCCCACCACAAAGTTTAGGCAATATTGCGGAATGGAACTTAGGTATATTCTCCAGCCTGCTATTTAGAAAAATCTGATTGCTCATTGAGATTCATACATGTGTAAAACTGTTATAGAGCCTTTTTAAAATCTTGTCACCTTATGGTCAGGTATGCACTATAGCTAGCACAGCTCTCTAACGTCATACCGCGATTCATTCGCGGTATCTCAGCCGCTAACACGTAACGGAATGACGAATTTGTTGTTTTTAAAATCGTCGGTAAGCCTAAGTTACCCCTAACTATATTTGCTATCATAGGGCTTATAGTAGGTATTTTATTAACTTATTAATCATTTTTATGTGTTATTATACCATTAGCAGTCTATATCAAGGTATTAATGATGAACAGCTCTACACCAAAAGAAAAGGAAAACCCAGTAGTTACATTAAGAGCTCAAGCAGAAAAGTTTGGTTTTAGCAAGTTAAGAGCTGGTAAAGACAATGCTGAAGCGAATTCTGGTAATACAGCGTTCTTAGATTTTCAGAGAATGGATTTTGTTATTAACGGCAAAAGTATAAGTAGAGATTTGATTGCCGAGCTATACAAAGAACATGATAGTTTACTGCCAAAAAGTGAAGGTAAAAATGAAGACTACCGCCCATTTGCAAGAAAAGTTTTTAAGGAGATGTTCAAATACGCTAAGGCAGAAGTTCCAAGTGACTCTATCTTGGAAGAATTAGTTATCAATTGTAATCAAGCAGGATATGAAGCTGGTGTACATATAGAGTTTCAAGGTGCACTTAGCCAGCATTCATTCATAATAGAAAGCCCTGAAAAAGTGATAAGTATTGACTGTGTTAGCCAAAATAATGTGAGTGTTAAATCTGATATGACATTACCAATATTTTTCCAAAGGAGTGACGGTACATTCGGTGACAAGGTGTGTGATCTATCCAGCTCACTAGAATTCACGCTTAAGTCTCAAGATGATAAAAATGTAACATACACAAATGGTAACTTGTCACTTACTGTTCCTGAGAGACTGAAGGACTATAATATAGGTGATAAAAGCTTATTTGACATTATAAAAGAATACTTTCAGAAATTGTGCGAGAGGCTTGGATTTTTTAAAATAAAAATAGAGCATGGTTTAGGCGATCCACTAGAAGTAAGCGACCATCTGGAAAATATGGAACCCCCTATTCGTAGTAATGAGCACGGCCTGAATTAAAATATCTTGAGCTTGTTTGCACAATCAATCACTTCAGCATTTAGAAATTGTTTTTTAAACCAGGTATACTGACGTTTCGCGTAGTGTCTTGTGTTTGTTTGAGCAATTTGTATCGCTTCGTCTAAAGTAATCTCACCTTTCAAGTACTTTATAATTTCTGGCACTCCGTGTGCTTTCATAGCTGGCAAATGTGGGGCTAGGTTCATGCTAAGTAGCTTTTTTACTTCATCAATTGCTCCATTTTCAATCATTGTAATGAAACGAGAATTTATTTTTCGGTATACATCTTCACGTTTAGGCAGAATTGTATATATCTTAAAATTATTGAATAAAGGAGGCTGTCTATTCTCTTGCCATACAAAAATTGACTTGCCAGTTTCAGTGATAACTTCAAGTGCCCTTGAAAGGCGGTGCGAGTCATTCATGAACACTTTACCTTGAATCCTTGGATCTTTGCTTAGCGCTAATTTGTAAAACTCCTCTTTACTTAAATTTTTCCTGAGCTCACTTACGTTTTTTCTCACTTTCTGACTTATTTGTGGCATTGATGATAAGCCTTTGATTAAACTGCTGATGTAAAGCCCGCTTCCTCCAGTGATGATAGGTATTTGAGCATTTTCTAATGCGTGATTAACTTCTTTTTCTAAATCTTCTAACCATAGACCCACGGAATAATTTTCTTTTGCTGAAACATAACCATATAGTTTATAAAATACTTCTTGCTTTGGTGGTTGAGCAGTAATTATGGGAATTTCTTCATATACCTGCTTTGAATCACAATTTATTATACTAATATTTCCATATTTTTCTATCAGGTTATCGCATAATTCTGATTTACCTGAGGCCGTAATTCCTGTAATAATTACTATATTATTTTTCATTTATATTAATTTAATTAACATATGATAAAGTGTAGTAAAAGTTTGGATTCTACAATCTAAAGTTTGGAGATTTTTATGGCAGAAAACAACGACAATAATTCATTTACTAAGCGTTTCACAAACAGGACTCCTGGCGGTACAGGGGAAGGTTTTTCCAGTAAGTATTCGTCTCAAAACACCAAAGAACGGGCATTAGGGGAAAAAGGAAAAATTTCTGAATTAGCAGGCAAAAAAACCGAATCCAAGGAAGCTTTTTCTGAAAGTGGCGGCATAAAAAGTAAAAGCAGAACTGTCAATGAAAGATCTTTTGCTGATGCAACAAAAAGAAGTAGGTCAGATCTTATATACTTAGTCCGTGGTAAAGATCGTGGAAAATCAGCGTGGCATTATGTATTAGTTGATAAAGAGAAAAGAGAAATGTTTCTAGCAAAAAGCAGAACTGGCTCTATAGATGTTGCAGACTATGGAGAGATTTTGTATTCAGGATGGGGAGAGGATCCACCACAGGCAATAATTGATAAAGTCAATGAAGAGTTTGGGTTGTAGCAAATCTGCATAACAAATGGTAAGCTGCGTTGCATTACGTTTACAAAAACTAGCAGTTACTATATAAGATACAGTGCAACAAAACTGATCTAGTTGTTATGAATAAGTTTTTAGCTATATGGTATCTAAAATAATAAATGCAATACAGAACAATTTATTAGTGTGTTTTCCAACAGAAACAGTGTATGCTCTTGCTTGTAATGCACTAGATAATGAATCTATAGGAAAAATATATCAGATAAAGAAACGCTCTCAAAATAAACCACTGTCTATATTTGTTAGTGATATTTACAATTTGACAAAAATAGCAAAGGTAAAGGAAAGATATATTGATTTAATAAACCACTTTTCTCCTGGACCAATTACCTATATTTTACCACTTAAAAACAACAACATATTGCCAAACGAATTCTTTAAAGATAGTATAGGTATCAGAATTCCTGAGCATCCTATTGCAATTTCAATACTAAACAAACTGAAAGTTCCAATAGTTGCAACTAGTACAAATATTTCAGGAAAAGAAAGTGTATGTAAGGCAAACGACATACCACAATCCATTAAGCAACATTTATCTGTAGTGATTGAAGATGACGAACTAGTTTCTGGTATAGAATCTACTATTATTGACTTAACCGAAGATAAGATTAAGGTTTTAAGGGAAGGTGCAATTTCATTACAAACAGTAAACAACGCATTTTCAAACTAAAATCTATAGGAGAAAGAATGAAAAAAGTAATAGGCCACAACCAAGCCAAAAAAAAAATAATGAACAACTTATCTGTTCAGTCTTGGCTGATCTGTGGTAAAAAAGGTATAGGAAAAGCAACACTTGCAAAATCCTTCTCCAATTGGTTACTCATAAAAAACTATAATGAAGTAGCATTGGACTTACACATTGTTGAAGGTGATACTATCGGAATAGAAAAAGTCAGAGAAATGAAAAACTTTCTACACTTAAGTCCCATTCAATCAGAACACAAAATAGCTATAATAGATAGCTTAGAGGCAATGACTAATAACGCTAAAAACGCAATATTGAAAATATTAGAAGAGCCGCCAAAAAATTCTAAGATATTTATAATTAGCCATAAGCCATATGATATACAAACCACTATCTTGTGTAGGTGCTTTCAGCTAAATTTACTCCCATTAACTTATGATGAAACAAAGCAAGTTGCTTCATCTCAATGTAAATTTGATAATCAAACGTTTGACGAAATGATTACTTTATTTCCTGGAATGCCAGGAATGATAATAAATACAATAAGTAGTGATGCTTATGAAGCATACAAATGCTTTTATAAATTTCTTCATGATTTAAAGAATCCCAATATGATTAATAAAGTAATTAATAGCGAAATCGAACTAGAACTAGCATCATATATAATTCAGGCCTTCATTTTAGAAAGCATAAAGAGAGAGGTAAATGGTGTTGAAATTCTGCTAAGTCAGTGGAAAAAAATAGATGAACTTTTCGTTGTTGCTAAGCAACTTCACTTAGATAAAAAGCATGTTTTAGCTAATGTAGTTAATATCATGACATAAGTTTACGAAGTATAATACTTTTAACATAAATTCATGATAAAATTCTGTTAATTTAATACTCGAAGTATATAATTTGACTGATAATAAATTAACTGTATGGCAATCAATAGAAGTTTTGACGAAAGCCATATTGAACATGCAGAAAAAATTAAGCTTAATTAAGAATATAGCTTCAGATCAAGACGTAACCCTAGAAAAAGGAAAGGAGTTGTTAAGTGGCATTTATGAAGCAAATTTTAAGCTAAACAAGACAATCAATATAGCTACTTTGCCAAAAATTGGCTATCATATGCTAAATGGTGAGCTTGTTGTACGTAATCATATTACGGAAGAGGAAGTAAAGATTCCTGGAGATTTTCATTACCTTAAAGTCGTTAAATCCGATCATGATAATTATAAATTAACGTTTTGTAATTTTTTAGGTAATGAGTTTTTTGAATATAAAAAGTATGATCCACAATATTCTGGCGTTTCAGATGAATATAAATTTGTGGATTTTGGTAGTGTAAAAAAGACTCATAATCTAAAATTTAAGGAATATGTTGGTCATGCACCTAAGTTTTTTGCTGCAGAAGGTCCTATTGAGCCTGGATCTCAAAACCATGCAATTGATCTATTTAGGCTAGTCAAAGATGGTAAAGGTAGCAAAGTGGGAACCCTCGCTGATGAATTTGGTTATTTTGATGATCAAAATAAATTACATTATTATAATTATCACAAAAGTGCTGAAAGTAATATTTACAATCCTGAAAATTTCAGTATAAAAATGATAAATATAGATGTGAGCAAAATCGACAAATTCTACCTTATTGCGGAACAAGGTGATATAATCATTCATCCTATTTTGGAAAATTTAGACATATTTTAAAGTTTTTTAGAGTATCTAATCTTGTTGTTATTATAATTGGATTTGGTAGCATTGTGTTATGGAAGATAAATTGCTTGAATCAGTAAAAAACAAAAGTTATTTCAGTAAAGCAGTCGAATGGTACTGCCATAGGTATCTGTTTTGTGTAGCAGAAAGATCTTGGATGGCATTAATAGTATCGCTTCTCCTAGTATGCTTATGTTTATTAACATTAAACATATACCTGTTATTTCCTATTAAAAAAGATTTAAATTTTGTGAAGTATATGAACCACACAGAAGATGAGTTCTCTGCAATGCATAAGCTTAGTTTCAGTAAAAAGGAAGATGAATACACTTCCACAGCGAGGTACTTAATAAGTAAATACATTGAAATATACGAGTCCATTAAGATCGTTGAACCGAAGTACCAAGAAAATTTTATAAGAAACAATTCTATACATAAAATCTATCAATGCTTTCAGGAAAAAACGAATAATGAAGCTGGTAATTTGTCTTTATCTAAAAGAAAAATCGCCAACATAAATGTAATAACATTATCTATTGATCGATCGACCAAGGACTTAGTTACATTTGCTGGAAATGCTACTGTAGTTTTTACAACCGAGCAAAATAAGGAGGATACTGTGGAGATTAGCTTCACTTTGTCGAATATAAAAGCAACTCTGGCTGGTATAATACCATTTAAATTTATTGTTAATGGTTATAAATACAGATTTTAAAATATTACTTGGTAGCTAAAAAAAATAACCAAAGTGCACATAGCAGTAATAACTAGAGGTAAAACTAGAAGAATTGGTGTTTTTTTAATAAAGTAATTCTGAGAAGGTTTTAAGAAAAAGGCATTGTAAATTATCGGTAAAAAGTACAGAGCGTTGAGTATAGTACTAACAATTAACACTAGAGTTACAAACACAGAAAGTATTACATTGCCAGAGTTGAAAACAGCTTGAAAAATGAGAAATTTACCCCAAAAAGTCGGAGCAGGCGGCACCCCTATCATAGACAATGCACCTATAGCAAATGCTGTCATGCTAATTGGCATACTGCGTCCTATACCGTAAATCTTATCTATATATTTCTCACCTGCTCTCGTTATTATTGCTCCGGCAACGAAAAACAAAGTGATTTTTGCAAATGCGTGGCAAACTAATTGAAAAATTGCAACCCTCATGCTGAGATCACTAAAAATTGAAGCGAATAATATAATATACGACAATTGAGAGATGGTAGAGTAAGCAAGCAACTTCTTTAATTCTTTTTGCTTTAGTGCAATCAATGATGCAGTAATAATAGTAAATCCAGCAGCGTACGGAAGCCACCCTCCAGCAAACCAATTTTGCTGCACAAAACGTTGCATATTATCGACGCCGAAAGTGTATAATATAACTTTTATGATGATGAAAACTCCGGATTTCACAACAGCAACAGCATGCAGTAGTGCACTCACAGGAGTTGGTGCAACCATTGCTTTTGGTAACCAAAAATGCATTGGCATTAATGCAGCTTTTCCTATTCCGTAAATTAGCATAGCAAAACACACTGCAATAAAAGTGATGAGTGAAGTATCAAATTTGAATATTCCACCACTTATAAAGTCTAAAGTATGAAATTCATTATATAAAAGGCCTATTGCAGGAAAAAACAATACCAAAGAAGAGAAAAATAGCACGCCAAAGTAATAGCGTCCTGCAATCATTGATTCATTTGTTGAGTTGTAAGTAACCAGAGGGTATGTACTAATAGTTAGAAGCTCATAAAAGACAAATGTAGTGAGCAAATCTCCAGAAAAAGCAATAAACATTGCACAGCTAATCGATATTGAAAAAAAGCATAGAAAACTTGAGTGATTGCTATCAGCATAGTTATTCTGCATATAACATATTGCATATACACTGGTTAGTATCCATAAAAACGATATCAATAAACTGAATATTACTCCGGTAGACTCTAGCTTTAAACTAATGTGCAAATTATTACCAAAATCCATGAGGATAAATTGAGAATGATCACCGTACACCCAATATAAAGTGCACAGACACGTATACGCAAATAGAAGTACAGAAGAAGTGACAGTGATACTATTGTTCACTCTGGGCCATTTACCAGTAAAAAAAATAACTAACGCACTTAAAAGTGGAATCAACGCAGTAATTAATAAATAATTCTCGGTAATTGAAAATGGTAAGGAAAGAGACGTTAAAACACAGTCCATTAAATAATTCATCTTTTTGTTTAGGTAAAGCTAGAATTATACTAAAATCATAGAAAAACCGCTATGTTTTTTTAGTTGTTTGTGTATGCTATAGCTATACTGCGATTCATTCCACAACTGTACGAACATTTGTTTTTGTTAAACACAACAAAGATGTCATCCCAGTGCCCTGACTACTTGGATCCAGGAAAGTTTGCTTGCTCACAAGCAAACTAGCATAGAAAAACGTTTTCGATGAGATTGCAGAAAGCCAGTGTCTGGGCACTGGGATGACAAAGGAGGACAGTGTCAAGCACTGACCATTTGCTGTGCAGTTTACCTTTAAAAATGAATGTTCATACAGTAAGCCATAGGATGACAAAAGAGTAAACTTTATCTGTGTGAGCTATAGACGCAAATTACAACAAATGCAGTAGCGTAATCTCCATCGTCACTTAGAGAAAGATGAATTTTGGAGATAAAATCCTTGCTAACGGTAAGATATGGCTTGCCTCTTACATCATTGTATATTTCTATATCTTTCATTATAATACCCTGACCACTACCTCGTGCTTTAACAAAAGCCTCCTTTGCTGCAAAGCGTTTAGCAAAATACCTTGCTCGCATTTCTTGACTATTATACTTTCTACTTAGCTCTATTTCTTTTTCAGTGTAGATTCTATTGAGAAATTTTTCCCCGTATTTTTGTAATATCCTCGATACTCTTGGTATATATACTATGTCAGTGCCGATACCGTGTATCATTTTGTGCTAAAGTGATTTATTGCTTCTTCAATCTGCATTTCCTTTACCTCTCCAGTTGCTCTATTTTTTACTTCAACTATCTTTTCATCTATTGCCTTTTTTCCGACAATTATTTGCCACGGCAAGCCTATCAGATCCATTCTAGAAAATTTTACTCCTACACTCCCTTCCGTATCATCGTAAAGCACTTCATCGCTTTTCAAAGCTTTATATATTTTATCTGCAGCCTCCGTTACTTTCGGTTGTAAATTGATTAAACCAATTCTGAAAGGAGCTACCGATTCTGGCCAGATAATTCCTTTATCATCATGAAAAGCTTCTATTATTGCACCAACAAGTCTTGAAACCCCAATGCCATACGAACCCATATGTATATTGACATTTTTTCCATCTTGAGAAGTAACACTTGCCTTCATAGGCTTCGAATATTTATCACCAAAATAAAAAATATGCCCTATTTCAATACCCTTACTAACATTTAACTGTTCTTGTGATATAGGGCAAGTCTCAGGATCATGCATATCATCTGCAACTGCATATATACTCTTTAAACTTTCAATATCTTCACTCTCTAGTAGTTCAGAAAATTTATTGTCATAATATAAAGTGCTCTCACCAGTGTTTGCCAATATATGAAACTCGTGGCTCAAATTTCCTCCAATTGGCCCCGTATCAGCTCGAACTCCAATTGGAGTAAATCCCATGCGTTTGAAGATTTTTATGTAAGTTTTGTACATCAAATTATATGAATTCAGTGCACCTTCGTAATCTACATCAAAACTGTATGCATCCTTCATCAAAAATTCCCTGCCCCTCATAACACCATAACGTGGTCTTACCTCATCACGGAATTTCCATTGAATTTGGTATAAACAAAGTGGCAAATCTTTGTAACTTTTTACCACATCTCTAATTAAATCAGTTGCTATCTCCTCATGCGTTGGACCAAAAAGCATATCTTCCTCATGCCTATCCTTTATGCGTAGCATTTCCTTACCGTAATCATCGTAACGCCCTGATTCTCGCCAAAGACTTGCTGGTTGCACACAAGGCATTAATGCTTCAATAGCACCGGATTTGTTCATTTCATCTCTGATAATATCTTCAATATTCTTAAGCACTAAGAGACCAAGTGGTAACCACGTATAGATGCCAGATGCTATCTGCTTTATTAAACCTGCACGCAAAGAATATTGATGGGAGATAATTTTAGCATGGGCAGGCTTTTCCTTTAGAGTTGGCAGGTAATATTTGGATAAACGCATATAATAGATCTGATTGTATTAAGTAATCTTAATACAATCAGACCTGTAGGTAAACTTATTTTGAAAAGGAAGGAAAGTGCATGGCTGACCATTTCATAGTTATCATAGTCCTTGTACAACATTTTCCTTTTGGCATCGCAACGCTTTTCCACCAAACTGTGCTATGCGATCCTCAACAGAAAGAGGAGGTGAATCTTGCACCTCATTATCCACTGAGTCAACATTATTTACTTGTGGTGAATCAACACACGAACTTGGCGGTACCGGTGACTCCTCTGTTTCTTGTTCAGGATGTATCGGAGATGTGGCTCTAGATCCTATACCACTGTCAAGACCCCCGCTTCCTTCTTCCTTGCTTGATGGGGAATTTGTGTGTTTTGTCTGCTCCTCTTTTTCCTGCTCTATCTCTTTTTGTTTGTCTTTGCTTTCATCTGTAGTCCAATCTGAATCGCTAATAGAATCAGAATGCTCACTTTCACTATCTGAGAATTGCATGACTGCTACTCTCTCCTTAAGTCTCTTTGTCTAATCTGAATCATTATCATCCGACTTCTTTCTCTCTGCTTGCTCCCTATCTATTCTTGCAGCAAACTCTTCTGGTGTTTCTTTTTTGTCAGTGCCCCCACTACTTTCTAATTTTGCTTTCAATTCATTTGTAAAATTTTGTTGCTGCCCACTCTTTTTAACGTAGTACCTCCTCTTATCTGTTCAAACAGAGTAGAATGATTATTATTCTCAGGTTCACCAGCCTTCTTCGGTGCATCATTCTTAGGTTGCTCCGTACGCTTGGAAGCTGTAAAAAAATGCGGAGGCGGAGGTGGTAGTGCAGCATCTTGTGGCAATGGAGGAGGTGGCGGCGGTGGTACACTGACACTTGGATTTGGTTGTGTTCCAAACGTTACTGGAGGTGATTGAGGAGTAGGTACATTTGATTTATTCTCCAGATTAGTACAATTTTTACACACAAATTTTTGTGGTTCTTGAGATGGAGTATGGCCGAATTTCTGTCCATTAAGACCTACTTCTTTCTTATTATCATCTCTAGAAATAGCCAGTTTAACAAGATATGTCACTGAAATAAGTGCAACAACCGTAGAAACAGCAAAAATTGCTAAAGGAACTGCTGCAATAGGACCAGAACCAGAAACTGCTATAATAACATAAGGAAGATATTGACCAGATATGAAACTAAATATAGATAATAATGAAACAGCAATTAAAGGTTTCCATATAGTCTGCTTAGTTTTAGTAAGCTCCTGACTATCTTTTAGCAATGAAGAATTATTGGATATCATCATTTCTTTGCCTCACTTGTTAACGATAATTTAATAATAACCCAATTAATAATTTCTGTCAATAATTAATTATGAAAAACAAAGTTGCAATTTGAATAGATAAGCTATAAGTAATATACGACCAGCAATAGCCATACAATAGACTTCTTGTATAACCCACACTAAGTAGAAAAAAGGTGTCATCCAAGTAGCTGACACTGCTCTCCTTTGTCATTCCAGTGCTTGACACTGGTTTCCATCCAAAATGGTGTCATTCCAGTGCTTGACACTGGAATGACACCGAAGGGGCTACTGCCGTCTTGGATGGAAACCAGCGTCAGAACTAGTTAACCATGGGGCTTCTTTTGCCTTTTTTTCCATTTGGTAAATTTCTTAAATATTTATGGCTAACATGAAGCTAAGTACGAACTTTGTTAAACATAACAAATGGTGCCATTCCAGTGCTCCTTTTTTTGTCATCCCAGTGCTTGACACTGGGATCCAGTTTTCCATATAATCTCATCGAAAATGTTGTAACCACTTTCTGTGCTAGTTTGCTTGCTTACAAGCAAACTTTCCTGGATCCCAGTGTCTGGGCACTGGGATGACATCATAGGGACACTGGGATTACACCCTGACAATCGTCATCCAGCTACTTGTTAGCGGCTAAGAGATACCGCGAATGAATCGCGGTATGACGGTTCGTGGCGGCATGACGATAACCTCGTCTCACTGCCATTAAGTTAAGGAAAAAAGATAGATTTTATGGGATAATGATGTATACCAATAAGTTTAAAGGTAGTATGAGTAAAAAAGGCAGTAATAAAATTTATTCAAAATGAATTGGCAAGTCTAGAATTTATAGAATCCCATAAATCATCTTCAAAAGATTTTATGAGAAAGAGGAAGTTATCTTTTATTGACATATTTATCTTAATTTTAAGAAAAAGTGTAAAGTCGCTGCAAGTAATACTAAACGAATTTATTTTATATAGGAAAAAAGACTATACCGTTACTGCTAGTGCTTTTAGTCAAGCAAGAAAAAAAATGAAACACAGTGCATTTTCAGAAATTAACGAAGGTGTGGTTTCCTTGTACTACCAAGACCAAAAATTTAAAACTTGTTTTGGCTTTAGAGTGTTAGCTCTTGATGCCTCCAAAATCATTTTACCAACAAGCGTTGAAATAAAAAATGAATTTGGCTCAAGAAAAATACGTAACCAAAAACCAAAAGATTTAGGTGATTATGCAAGTGCAACCTTTGCGGTTTGTTAAGATGTGCTAAATAATGTTGCCATAAGGTCAGTGTTAGATAGAGGTAACACTCATGAAATTAACTTAGCAGATGAAATGCTTAAAGTTGTAAATACTAATGACTTACTGATTTGTATATTTATCTTATAAATTTCTTTCTAGCCTTACAAAAAGAAAAATTGCTTATGTCATTCGATGTCCCAGATCATCTTTTAATGAAGTGAATGCTATGTTTGAAGAAAAAAGCCCATCTAGTGTTGAGGTTACCATATGTGCTCAGCGTAAGATAAAACAAGAAAATAGTGGAATAACGCTTCAAAGTGGTACTGCCATCTGGTGAAATTGAAGTGTTAGCTACATCATTAATGGATGAACAAAAGTTTCAAACTGGAGGATTTAAGGAGTTATATTTTTTACGCTGGGGAGTTGAGACATTTTTTGCAAAACTCAAAGGAAGACTAAGTCTAGAAAATTTTACAGGAAAAAGTGTTGAGTCTGTTAAACAGGATTTTTGGTCAGCTATCTTTATTAGCAACCTAGAAAGTGTTATGACAGAAGATGTAGAAGAAGCGTTGAATATGGACTTAACCGATGATAAGCTTAAGAGGAGCATTAACAAATCTGTCTCATTTAACGCGATCAAAAACTTGGCTTTCGACATTTTTGCTACGGAATCAGATACTGACTGCATTATGGATCAATTATCAAAGCTATTTTTGATGAACACTTTGGCGGTAAGAAAGGGAAGGAAAGTTGATCGTCATAAGGTACCTTATCTTCGTTCGTTCAATTACCAAAAAAGGGTTAGAAAACACATATTTTGACTAGAGGTAGTATTCATATCTTCTGATAATAACTGGGTAGCTTATTGCCATAGCTCCTGTAAAATGACTTCTAAACAAACTATTTCTTAAGTAATTTACACTTCAGAGTTTATCTGCTTTAAAGTTTACTCTATTCTGTTTCAGTATTTGTCATAAATCCTTAATTATTTCTGACTTTTTAGTTCAGTTTTTAACCATTCTTTCCTTAACTTAATGGCAGTGAACCTCGTCATCCCGCTACTTGTTAGCGGGATCTCTTGTTAGCGGCTGAGATACCGCGAATGAATCGCGGTATGACGGTTCGCGGCGGTATGGACGTAGGAAAACCTTTCTTGGGTCAGCTATAGAGACTCTCATCTTTAGCGAGCTTCAAGGTAATTGGTTGCTATTTGCGAAAATATTCGCATAATTTAAGTAACATTACTTAATAAAAATTAACTATGGAGCTTAATAAGATTGCAGCATCGATTTTACTTTCTGGGCTAATCATTATGATAGTTAGTAATGTAGTTGATATGCTTTACAGTCCAGAAGAATATAAGATTGAACACCAAACGATAGTAGCTGCTGGCAGCAATGAGTTCCAGCAAAAAATCGAGCAAGTGGCGCTTGATATTGGAGCGCTCATGCAGAATGCTAGCTTTGAGAAAGGTAAATCAGCAGCAAAAAAATGTATAGCCTGCCATAGTTTTGAGAAAGGTGGAATGAATAAAGTAGGACCAAACTTATGGAACATAGTTGGAAATAAAAAGGCCCATCTTGGTAACTCATTCAATTACTCAAAAGCAGTGCTTGAAAGAGGTGGAAAATGGGGGTATGAGGAGCTATTTGCCTTTTTAAAGAACCCAAAAGCCTATATAAAAGGTACACGTATGGCATTTGCAGGTATTTCCAATCCACAAGAAATTGCAGATCTAGTTAGTTATTTGCATCAATTGAGTGATAGCCCGGTTGCTTTGCCAAAGTAGTATGGATTATTGTAAATTGTTTGATGGAAATAATGGTCACATAGCATATCGAAAGCTACAAGGAAAGAAAGCTTCTGTAGTTTTTTTCGGTGGATTTGCATCCAATATGGATGGAACTAAAGCAACTGCTATTTACAAATTTTGCCAAGAAAATGACGTAGCACTTGTGCTATTTGATTATTTTGGTCACGGTCATTCAAGTGGTAATTTTATTGATTACACGATAAGTGATTGGCAAAAAAATTGTGCTAAAGTAATGAGTGAATTAACTAGCGATAAACAAATAATTATAGGTTCAAGTATGGGAGGATGGCTGATGTTGCTCACTGCCCTTCAATTTCCAGAAAAAATTGCAGCACTAATTGGTATATCGTCTGCTCCCGATTTTACTGAAGATTTGATATTCAAGCAATTGTCAGGCAAGCAAAAAGAAGAACTAGATTCTAAAGGTGTAATAGATTTTACTTCAGAGCATTGTACATACAAAATAACTAAAAATTTGATCGAAGATGGCAGAAAGAACCTTCTTTTAAACAAAAAGACAATAGAGATAAACTGTCCTGTGCGCTTGCTGCATAGCATTAATGATAAAGATGTTCCTTATCAAACTTCATTGAATTTAGCTGAAAAAATTAAGTCAACCGATGTTGAAGTACACTTAATAAAATCAGCAGAGCACAATATGTCTGACAATCATTCACTGGAAGTTTTATTTAAGACCATTAGAGAATTTTGTAACCAGACTGCATTCTGTGATTTTTAGCAAAACACGATTTTTCATTTGAGCTTTCTTCAACTTAAAATAAATACAGAAAATTGCTGCCTATAGCTAAACTGACTTAGATTTACCGACAATTTGAAAAACCGTCATCCCGCTACGTGTTAGCGGCTGAGATACCGCGGCGGGATGACGGTTCGCACCATCACACTTTGGAACCTTACAGATATTGAGCAAATCCAATAATATCCTTGATTTCTTTTATATTATGGGTTGCAATTTCTGCTGCTTTCTTTGTGCCTTTTTTTAATATTTCATGTAAATGGAATTGGTCTTTTAAAAGATCATTCATTTTCTCACGTATGGGTGATATAACACTGATAATTAAATCAGCTAACTCTTTTTTGAAGTGCTTCATGTCATGTTTGTTCACTTCTTCACATACTTTTTCCGCATTTACATTACTAAGCACTGAATAAATGTTTATCAAATTGCTTATTTCTGGTCGGCACTTTAAAGTAGCAAAGCCTAGAATTGAATCTGTTTTTGCTTTTTCTATTTTTTTGACAATTAAGTCATCCGTATCATCAAGGTTAATGCACGAATGTTCTGAAGGATCAGATTTACTCATCTTGCTTGTGCCATCCCTTAAGCTCATTATCCTTGATGTGCAATCCAAAGTTAAGATTTCAGGTACGATGAAATAATCCAGCTTATAATGATTGTTAAAAGCTGATGCAATATCACGTGCAAGCTCCAAATGCTGTTTTTGATCATCACCAACAGGAACGTATTTAGTTTGATACAACAATATATCTGCAGCCATAAGTACTGGATAACTATATAATCCAAGAGAGGCTTTTTGTTTATCGCTGCCAGCTTTATCTTTAAATTGAGTCATGCGATTAAGCCAACCAATTGGTGTATAGCATCCAAGCAGCCAGCCCAGTTCTGCATGACCACTAACTGTGGACTGACTAAAAATAATGGACTTTTCTGGATCTATTCCGCATGCAATATAAGCTGCTGCTGTTTTGAAAATATTACTTTTTAATTCACTTGCGGGAAGCTTATTTGCTGTGATTGCGTGTAGGTCGACAATACAAAAAAGAGATTTGTATTTATCCTGTAAGTCTATCCACTGTTTGATTGCACCAAGATAATTACCTAAATGTAGTACGCCACTTGGCTGGATACCTGAAAAGACAATACTTGTCATTATACATTTACCTCATGCTAATCGCTTCCACAATCAGCAGATTTCTTAGAAAGAATAACCATTGCAGGACGGAGCAACCTATTTTTGATAGTATAACCAGTTTGTAGTACTTCTACAATGGTGCCAGGCTTTTTTTCATTGTCTTCTCTTTCCACAACAGCTTGGTGTAAATTACTATCAAAAAGCTCACCAAGTGGATCTACTTCCTCTATTCCATGTTTTTTTAGATCATTTATAATTTTTTGATAAGCTACTTTAATCCCCTCATGAACAGGATCACCGTCTTTCAAAATTTCCATTACTCTTTTTAAATTGTCGCACGAGTCGATCATATCACGTGCAAGTTTTGTGACTGCGTAGTCACTTGCATCGCTAATTTGCTTTTGCATTATACGTTTGACGTTTTCATTATCTGCAACAGCACGGCGTAAATGATCTTCAAGCTGAACTGCACGTTCTTTTAATGTATTGAGATCTTCATTTAAATCATCAGTTTGCTTATGGTTATCACTTTGTTGGTCGTCACCTTTCTGCCTACTTACCATATCAGCAAACTTCTTCTTTTTCTCCTTACTGCTATCTGACATATCATTACCCTTAAGAATCTAATAAATATATAACAATTAATCTGAAAATATCAAGCGCCAGCTACATTCGTCTTTCTATGCTCGCATTTAAAAAGTTAATTAAAGTAGTTTTATAAAAAGAATCAGAAAAAGTACTAATATCATTTTGTGCCATATTAATGTAGTGTCTAGCTTTTTCCATAGAAAGCTGAATGGCATTATGGTGATTAATATAGTGTAATGCTTGGTCAAAATTGTGTCTAGCTGAAGAAAAGCATTTTTCCCAGAATGTTTGCTCTGCTGGACTGCCCTTTTCGTATGCTATAATAGCAGGTAAGGTGACTTTACCTTCGAAAAAGTCTTTTCCGACTTGTTTTCCAGAAGTGCCTTGATTAGCAGTATAATCGAGCATATCATCAACTATTTGAAATGCCATACCAAAATTAAAACCAAAATTCTTTAGCCTCTCTGTTTCGTCATTTGTTGCACCAGATACTGTTGATGCAGCTTCACAGCATGCAGAAAATAAAGATGCTGTCTTTTCTCCAATGATATCAAAATAATTTTCCCTGACTGTGTGGGGGTCAAAGCGTGCTGTCATCTGCTTTATTTCACCCTTCACAAGTAAATGCGATGCTTTAGATAAAATAGAGAGAATATTTAAATTTCCACACTCTATAAGCCATCTAAATGCTAGAGTCAACAATAGATCACCAACTAAAATGCTTGATTTATTTCCCCAAATCTTATTCGCTGTTTTAACTCCATGGCGTGCCTCACTTTCATCGAGCACATCATCATGAAGTAAAGTAGCATTGTGTATAAACTCTACCGATGCAGCAACGTTGATCCTATTCTCCCCAGAATAGTTTAGCATTTTACATATAATAAAAACTAGTTTAGGCCTTATTTTTTTTCCACCTGACCTAACAAGATGAGATATAATATCAGTAGCAAGCTTAGCATCTTCATCATTGACATTTTTGAAGACAAAGTCATTCATAGCTGACAAATCAGAAGATACAATATCGTCTAATTTATCGCTGTTTGTTAAATCAGTATTTAGCATTTTAAGAGACTTATGCCTCTTGCCCTTGTGCTTTCTCGTTCTCTACTTTCTTCTTTTCTGTTTTCTTTGGTTCTGTTTCTAAAGTTACTATGCCTTTTTTGATAAACCACAGTACTCTTTCAGTTGCCTGCGCGCCTACACTTAGCCAATGTTTTAATCTATCAGCTTTCACCACAACACGATTTTTATTGTCTTTTGGTAACATTGGATCATATTGTCCTATTTTCTCAATAAAACGCCCATCTCTTGGTGCTCGTGAATCAGCTACAACTATCCTATAAAAAGGGCGTTTCTTTGCGCCAAACCTCGCCAACCTTATTTTAACTGCCATGTTAACCTTTATTCATATATTAGCCACAATTTTATACAATGAGCCGTTTTAAGTCAAATGAATTATACAACTTTTGCACCTTATAATATAATTACCAATAATGTAGGGCAGTGCCGGGTGTACAGCTATACGAACATTCATTTGTGAAGGTAAATTGCACAGCAAATGGTGTCATTCCAGTGCTTGACACTGGAATCCAGCCTTTTTTTAATCATTAAAACGTTGTATTTTAACATAAAACGGCTACTTTTATGCTTACCAACTTAATAAAATTCCTGGATCCCAGTGTCTGGGCACTGGGATGACATCCTTTCTAGTGAAGATTGCTCTCAAATCGCAATGTTCGTACAGTTGTGTGTCTGGGCACTGGATGCGTTTGAAGCAACTTATAAGATTTTTGATTATATATCATCAAGTATAGCGTGATTAACTTCGACTTTATACTTTGATTCCAGATAGCTAATTAATTGCTCTTTTAGCGATATCATCACACGTTTTCCGGTGTCAAGCATGTTTAATTTGCCATTTGATGAATGCATTTCTTTTAGAACACCTATTATAATTTCATTATTGTATTGAATAGGATCTGTCACTGAACCAGTTGTTTTCATATTGAAAATCTCTTCTACAAAAGAAAAGGGGTAGTTTTGTTGATCCACTTTATTGCGGTGCATCTGCTGACCTTTAACTAATTCCACACCTTGAATTTCTTCCAAATCTGTTTTTTCTCTTAGTTGAACTGCAACCTCTTGCCCGAATTTAAACATTCTTTCTTTTATAAACTCACTACGCCAAAGCTCTACCGCTAATGCCTTGCCTTCTTCAAAACTTTGCAATTTGGGTGGAACGATATCGACGATTTTTACACTAACAACAGCGTCCCCAACGCCCTTAAAATAACCTTTCTGATCCTTTTCTCGCGAAAAAATGAAAGAAATCAAATCACCAGAATCTCCTACGTTATTACCGCTTTGATCTTTTCCACTCGCATCTACTGGACCAATAGTTTGTATAGGTAAATTATATTCACTCAATATTTCTTCAATTTCTGAACCATTGTATATCTTATAGTTCACTTGGTTTATGAAATCATTGACTCTTTCAAAAGACTTTTGGTTAGTTAGAACTGACTTTATGTCTTTTTTTAAATCAACTAAGTCTTCATCAGAGATTTGATGCGCACTTTCCACTTTTACTATGTGCCAACCAAAACTGCTTGCTAAAACTTCACTTACTTCACCTACTTTAAGAGCAAATACCTTCTCTCTCACGTCTTCTGGTAAAAAATCCTTAGTTATATTATTTACTCTAGTTTCCTCAAGTTTTGCTTTGCCAAACTCTTCTACTATCTGTTCAAAGCTTGTTTTACCCTCCTCAAATGCTCTTCTTGCTGTCTCAGCTTCTTCTTTGGTAGAAAATATTGCATTGAATATATCTCTTTGATTTTTAAGTTCTTGTTGTTCTATTATACCATCAACTTCTTCATCTGAGATCTTGATTTGATCTTCAAAATACTTTTGGCCTAGGGAAATATATTGCGCAGTTCGATACTCAGGATAATAAAAATGGGATTTATTTCTTTCGTACAAATCAAGTAAGGCTTGATCATCTGGTTCAGGAATGTTTGTAACTGCATCTTCAGTTATTTTAACAATATCAACTACTCTAGTTTGGTAGCGACTTTTGTATATCTGCTCATCAATTTTCTCGCCAAAAGTTACTGGATAATTATCTTTAAATAATGAAGTCATGAACATCATTGCAGGCAGGACTTTCTCTAGCTTTGCTATATACTCTTTCTCTGTCATATGCAGGTCATTTAGCGTTTCATAGAATTTATTTTTGTCAAATTCACCTTTATCATTTTGAAAGTATTTGGTGTTTTTAATATGGTTTTTTATAGATTCTTCTCCAACTGTCAACCCCAGCTCACTAGTTAGGTTAAACAATAGTTTTTGCTCTATAAGTGCGTTAAGCAAATCATATTTCAGCTTTTTTACTTGTTCTCTACTCGCATCAGATCCAGAAATTTGCTTTTCATAATTTTGATATAGTGATTTATACTCATCTGACGTTATAACTTCTTTTCCAACCCTAGCTACCTCTTCTTTTTCATCATCACCTGATAAAAGGTTGCCAATTCCCATGAAGATTAACAAGCAAGCTAAAAGGACAACGGTTACTTTAGTGAAAAAATTTTTAACATTCATTTTAAACCCAGTTAATTAATGATTAATTATAGAATAGTGATAATTTAATGCTTGTAAACCTGTTGCTTTATTAGCTAATATATATAATATTACAATATATTAACTTAAAATTTAACTCTCTAATCTTAAATAGGAACATATGTTTAACTGAGTTATACTATACCTTAGGAAGGGGAAATATTTTGTTTGAAATATGCTTAAAGGTAAGCGCATTTAATTAACTTAAGAGGTGGGAAGTGACAAACAAAAAGTTATTGAATGACAAAATTAATGCTTTTTTAGTTTTAATAGTTTATATTTTAGCTCTGTATAACAGTAAGGGATACTTTAAATGGGAGATGCTTTTTTGATGTCAATGGAATCTTCTAAGGGCAATAACGATAGAAATAAACAGTTTCTAGTGCAAATAGCTGCTTGGTTAGTAGACAACACTGGTTTAACTTTTAATCAAATAGCACAATGTTGCAGATTGGCCCTTGAAGAAGTACAAGACATAGCTGATGAGGAAATAGAAGTAGAAAAATATAACCCTATTATTTCTGGAATAATTACTGAAAAAGAAATCGATGATTGCAAAAAAAATCCAAATCGTGTACCAAATTTGATTATAAAAAATATAAAAAAAAGGAGTAAAGCGATTGGTAGCATTCTTGGCTTTGCCTCTACGGCAAGACGTAGAGATAAACCTGATGCGATTTATTATTTAGTAAAAAAATTTCCTATCTTGGACGATAACGTTATAGCTAAATTAATTAGTACAACAAATTACACAGTTGAGCAGGTAAGAGATGGATCTCATCATAACATGCAAAATATAAAACCCCAAGATCCTGTACTACTCGGCTTATGTAGTCAAGAAAATTTAGAAGCAGAAGTGGAAAAAGCAAAAGTAGAAGAGGAGAAGCAAGAAAGGTTAAAAAAATATAAAGAATAGCTATTGAAAATCCTCAAATTTTTGTGTTTTGTTAACATTAAATTAACTTGACTTGCTAGTGTTTATTAGTATAATGTAAGTAAAGTACGGGGTTTAATGATAATTAAGCTTAATACGCACTGAAACTAACTCAGCCTAATTTATTATCTTATAGTCACATTTTAGGTTAGTAAGCATCAATTAAAATTTTTGGAGGATTATGACAACAATCAATGAAGATGTTTTGGCAAAAGGAAAGGTTACAGCTCAACCTGAAAAAAGTGAGCAAATTTACAATAACGATACAGTAAAACAGATGGTTAATGAAGGTACTGAGAAAAACAGAAAAACATTAGATCTGAGCGAATTAAAAGAGAAAACAGCAGAAGAATTGTTAGAGTTAGCTGAAGAAAGAAAAATTTCAACTAACGGTAAAAGCAATGGTAGAATGCTAAAGCAGGAAATAATATTCAGCTTAATGAAAAAAATGAGTGAAGAAGGAGGCATAACCACAGGGAGTGGAATAGTGGAAATATTGCCTGATGGTTTTGGTTTCTTACGTTCAGCAAGTGCAAATTATGCCCCAAGTACCGATGATGTTTATATTTCTAACGGGCAAATAAAGAAGTTTAATTTACGTACAGGAGATATGGCATATGGAGAAATAAGGCCACCTGGTGATAAAGAGAGATATTTTACTTTAACTAAGGTTCAAAGTATAAACTCTACTGAAGTAAGTGAATTAAGAAAGTACGTCCATTTTGATAATTTGCTTCCTCTTTATCCTGAGGAAAGCATAGTACTTGAGTGTAATAATGGTGATGATAAAAAAGGCTTAAGCATGCGTGCTATAGATATAGTAGCTCCTCTTGGAAAAGGGCAAAGAGCGTTAGTAGTTGCTCCACCTCGCACAGGAAAAACTGTATTGCTTCAGCAAATGGCTAACTCTATAGCTATAAATCACCCTGAAGTAGAATTAATAGTGTTACTTATAGATGAAAGACCTGAAGAAGTAACAGATATGATACGTTCTGTAAAAGGTGAGGTAGTAAGTTCTACGTTCGATGAGCCTGCTTACCGTCACGTACAGCTTGCTGAAATAGTAATAGAAAAAGCTAAAAGAATGGTTGAGCATAAAAAAGATGTGGTAATTCTACTTGACAATATTACTAGACTTGCACGTGCTTATAATGCGGTTATTCCTTCGTCTGGGAAAGTTCTAACTGGTGGTGTAGATTCAAACGCACTGCAGAGACCAAAACGCTTTTTTGGAGCAGCTCGTAATATTGAGAATGGGGGTTCTTTAACTATAATCGCCACAGCTCTTATAGAGACTGGTTCAAAAATGGATGAAGTTATTTTTGAAGAGTTTAAAGGTACAGGAAATGCTGAGATCATACTTGATAGAAAACTTTCTGATAAACGTATATTTCCAGCTATTGATATTACAAAATCCGGAACAAGGAAGGAAGAGCTATTAGTTGATAAGGCTATACTAAATAAAATATGGGTGGTGCGTAGGATACTCAATCCTATGGGACCCGTTGAAGCAATGGAATTTTTACGTGACAAACTACTTTTAACAAAGAGCAATGCTGACTTTTTTAACTCCATGAATCACTAAAAGTAAGCCAGTTATGATGGATATGCTGAGCAAAAAGTAAAACGCTCTTACAGCTAAAATAATTTGGATTTACCAAAATATATTTATAGTTAAGTTGGCAATTTACCTTAAGTTAGCGCGTGACACTGGAATGACACCCTTGGTGGCAGACAGCTAAAGGAAAATATCAACTAGGTTTATAATCTATCACTACCGTGTTTGCAATTTTGTCGTGAAAAGCTTGTTTATGTTCATCACCTACTGCACATACTAAAACTAAGATTAGTATAGCTAAGAATAAAATGGGATTACAAAGTGATATGCAATAAATTATAAAAAGAGCTATAGTCCTTTTCATTGCTTGCATTGTAGTGATTGACTCAAATGTATCTTTGTCTTTTACGCGCATGCTAAATAACAAGTGTCCTGGAGTGCCGCCAAATTTTACTAGCATGAATATATGAAATATACATGGTATCATTAAAAATAAAGAAAATACAATCGTGGTGATTACAATTATTGCACCCATGATCCCTTGTATTGCGTGTGTAAGTGAGAAACCCACCGCCATTAAACCAAATGGTATTGCGATAAATAAAATACAATCAACTATAAATGCTAGAGTATGTCTTGTCATCGTTGAGTAGTTTACTTTTTTATCCATGTACTACCTATAAAGAAAAATATCAACTAGATTTATAGTCTATCACTACTGTTTTTGCAATTTTATCGTAAAAAGTCTGTTTGCGTTGATCAAATACTGCAAACAAAAATAAAATTAGCACAATTAAAAGATATAGAAAAGTATAACCATGATAATGCAGATGAAGCAAAAAGCGAAAAATAATCCAGATGCTTCCCTTAGAAATACATCTTATTGTTGCTTGCATAAGGGTAACATTTGTAAATGTATTAGCATCTTTAATATGCATACCACACAATAGTTTTCCTGGGGTACCACCAAGTTTTGTTACCATTAATATTTTGGATATTGTTAGTACTAATGTTGCGACCACTGTAGAAACTATAAATGGTATTTCTGTTGCTAGTTGTGCAAGTTCCTGAAAAGAGTCTTTATCTTGATCTTGTAATGATACGATGAATACACCATAGATAAAACCGAAGATAAAATGAGGGGAAAATATGATGAGGTCAAGTATTTCTGCTACAATACGCCTTGTAAATCCTACATAATTTACTTTAACATTTATTTCAGTATTCATAACCCCACCTATATTTCATAATATCATCATATAATATAAAAATACGTTATTAAATAACCGTAAATATACTAACTTGGGTAATATTAGCTACTTGTGCCACTCTATTATTTAAATTAATATTAAATCATTTATAACTAGGGAAGTTATGTCAACACCAATCACAGTTGCATATGGCGACGGTATCGGACCAGAAATCATGGAAGCGGTGCTGTCGATATTGCGCGAAGCAGAAGCGAAAATCTCAATAGATATTATTGAAATAGGGGAGCGTGTTTATAGTAAAGAATGGTCTCACGGAATTTCTCCAAGTGGTTGGGAATCAATTGAAAGGACAAAAATATTATTAAAATCTCCGACAACAACTCCTCAAGGTAAAGGCCACAAAAGCTTAAACGTTGCACTCAGAAAAAATCTAGGGTTGTATGCAAATATCAGACCATGCATTTCATATCATCCTGTTATAGAAAATAAATTCGATAAGTTTGATATCGTAGTAATACGTGAAAATGAAGAGGACGTTTACACCGGAATAGAGCACAGGCTCACTGGTGACTCTTACCAATGCACTAAAATTATTACTAGATCCGGCTCAGAAAAAATATGCAGGTACGCTTTTGAATATGCAAAAAAACATAGTAGAAAGAAGGTAACTTGTCTTACTAAAGATAACATAATGAAAATGACTGACGGAACTTTCCATGCGGCGTTTGATCGTATTGCAAAGGAATACCCGGACATAAAGGCAGAACATTATATAGTCGATATTGGGATGGCACGTGTTGCCACAGAACCGGAGAATTTCGATGTTATAGTAACCGAGAACTTATATGGCGATATATTATCGGACATTGTGGCGCAAACCTCTGGATCTGTTGGACTCGCTGGAAGTAGCAATATAGGTAATGAATATGCAATGTTTGAAGCAGTGCACGGTTCTGCTCCTGATATTGCAGGAAAAAACATAGCTAATCCTTCTGGACTTTTGAATGCTGCAGTGCATATGTTGGTCTACATCAGTCAAGTGAGTACTGCAAAACTAATTTACGATGCATGGCTCAAGACTTTGGAGGATGGAATACATACCGCCGATTTATATAAAGAGAAAAAGAGTAAACAGAAAATTGGTACCAAAGAATTTGCAGAAGCCGTTATAGATAATCTAGGAAAAAAACCGAAAACATTATCTGAGCTTACAGTCGGTAGCAGTACAAATAGCAAAATAAGTGAAATACAAAATAGCTATGAACAGGACTATAAAACCAAAAAGCTAGTAGGTAGTGATATAGCGCTTGCTTGGGACAAATCCAGCAACTTTGACCAAATAGTTAGGTTATTTGAATCGAGTAATCTGCAAATGATAGCAATATACTCAAAAGGTCTTGCGATTTGGCCAGGAAACTCAAAACCTTCAAGTGATCAAATAACCTGTAGGTTTATCGCAAATAATGAAAAGCAAGCTATTACAAATAGTGATGTGAATAACTTGCTAATCAAACTTGAAGAACACAATTTTGACGTGGTGAGAATGGACAAATTGTATTTGTATGATGGGAAAGAGGGGTTCTTTGTTTAAATATTTAAAAGAGGTGTGGTAAATGAAATGGACTCAAAAAAAGTAGAACTAATATTTGAAAAGTTTCAACAATCAAATCCTGCGCCAAAAATAGAGCTAAATTATACCAATCATTTTACGTTACTGGTTGCGATAGTTTTATCAGCGCGGACAACTGATGTAAGCGTTAATAAAATTACAAGAGAACTATTTAATATCGCTGATACGCCAGAAAAAATGCTGAGCTTTGGGCAGAGTGAGCTGAAAAAATGCATAAGCAGTATTGGTTTATATAATTCCAAAGCAAAAAATATAATCGGGCTTAGTAAAATATTGGTAGAACGATACAACAGCAAAGTACCTACTAATTTTGATGATTTGGTGTCTTTGCCTGGAGTGGGGAGAAAGAGCGCTAATGTGTTCTTAAATTCGGGGCTGGGCATTCCAACATTGGCAGTTGATACTCACGTTTTTAGAGTGAGCAATAGAATTGGGCTTGTGAAAGAAAAAGATGTGTTTAAAACAGAGCAATCTCTTTTAAATGTGGTTCCCAAAAAATACCTGCTTTATGCTCATCATTGGCTAGTTTTGCATGGTAGATATGTTTGCAAAGCACAGAAACCTTCGTGTGAAACGTGCATAATTCATGATTTATGTGAATTTGAGTGCAAAAGGTATAAAGTCTAGTATTTCTTCTTTTGTCATCCAAGTAGCTATAGAAACGAAAAAACTTACTTGACACATTTTGCTGGAATGATACGTAACCGTTCACGCAATGGCGTCAACTTAAGAGCCTTCATTAGCAGACTCTCCTAAAGACATGATGGCGTTTAGGCTTATCAACTTTGTCCATTCACGGTATAAGAAAGTAGTTTACAAAAATTGCATAATTAGTATAAAAAACAATAAACTAGATAGATGAGGGGTTGATGATAGAGGTGCTACAAGAAAAGATTGTGGTATTGGAGTCAGAAGTTGGTACTCTGAAAGCAGAGAATGATAAGTTAAGGACAAAAATAATTGAGCTAGAGGATAAGCTGGGTTTAAATTCAAAAAATTCATCGCTGCCACCATCGCAAGATGTATATCGCAAAAAGACAAAAAAGAAGAGCGATAAAAAACCAGGCGGGCAGCCAGGACATGAAGCGCACAAGCGGGAATTGATGGTAGCAGATGAGGTGGTAAAATGTTCAATTGATACAATTTGCATGTGTGGAAGCCAAGTTATTTTAGAAGAAGAAACTGTGCATCAAAAGGTTGAATTGCCAAAAATTAAACCGATAGTGACTGAATATAGGCTACAAAAAGGCTACTGTAAGGCGTGTAAGAAAAGGATCTCAGCTAGTCTGCCTGAAGGTGTGACAAGGGATCTTTTAGGAGCTAATGCAAAAGCAGTAATTAGCAGTTTTAGTGGATTTTTTATCAATTCAAAAAGGGAAGTACAGCAAATTTTGAGCAGCATATTTAATCTGAATATAAGCCTAGGTTTGGTATCAAAGACCGAGGGTAGAGTATCAGAAAAATGTATATCTGAATACGAAAAAATAAGAGAAGAGCTACGGAAAAGCAAGTATTTACATATAGATGAAACAAGCCATAGGAACCAGGGAAAGAAAGGTTGGAGTTGGGTAGTAACGAATAAAACAGCAACACTTATGAAGTTAGTTGGATCTCGCGGAAAGAAGATATTAAAAGGGCTATTGCCAGAGTATGATGGAATAGTTATAAGCGATAGGTATGCTGCGTATAATTACTTTAATCGTGAAAACAGACAGATATGCTGGGCCCATTTAGCAAGGGACTTTGAAAGGTTTTTTTACAGTAAAAATGTTGAAGTGAGCAGAATTGGCGCAGCATTAAAATCGCTGAGCAACAGGGTATTTGTGGTAGATAGAGCACGTAAACAAAACCTGATAGACAATTTAAGATTTTTCCGGTTAATGAGGAAGATTCGAAAAAGGGTGAAACATTTTTTGCGAGAGATAACAAGGGTTGCAAAAGGAACTCAGGCCTCGAGAATGGCTGCCAATATACTACGTTCTGAAGATATGATGTGGAGATTCGTGCGCAATCCTGATCTGATCGAGACAACCAATAACCTTGCAGAACGTCAGGCTAGACGGTACGTCATTTATCGTAAAAATAGTTTTTTCACTTGGTCAGAACGTGGAGAAAAGTTCATTGAAAGAATGCTTTCGATATTTTTGACTGCACGTTTGAATGATCAGAATCCTGTCCAGAAACTACAGAATTTAGTCGCTATTCCTGCCTAATTGGGAATATTCCGTGAACGGTTACAATGATACAAGTTATTATTCAAACAACAGTTATGCAAGAGATCTGATTACATCTAAGCTAACAATGGACCACTAGATATATTACTAACCACGTTGACCTGATTCAATATTTTATTAGTGGGATTGAAATAATTTTCTATAAATTCCTTATATATAGCTGTTAACTTGTGTATATCGTTTACTGATACGCATTCGTTTATCTGATGTGCAGTTTTGTTGATTATACCAAATTCAATCACTGGACAAACATCTTTGATAAACGCAGCGTCAGATGTGCCACCACTTGTGCTCAACGCAGCATCAATACTGGTAACTTTATTTATTGCATCAAGCATAATATCAGTATTCCTATCGGGAGTAGAGAGGAAAACGTCCCTGCTGCTATGCATAAAAAGCTTATAATCGTTAGTTACACTAGAGCATATTTCATCAATCAGCTTATATAAGCCACCCGGTGTTTGTTCATTGTTATATCGAATGTTAAAACGTGTAGTTGCTGAGCCAGGTATTAGATTGCTAGTATTATTTCCAACATCGATAGTAGTAACTTCGCAATGTGAAGGCTGAAAATATTTATTACCATGATCAAAAGTAGTATTTTTTACCTTACTCAATATCGATATTACCTTATATATTGGATTGTCTGCTAGGTCTGGGTAGGCAACGTGCCCTTGTTTTCCATGGCAAATTAATTCAAATGTTACAGAACCTCTTCTGCCTATTTTTATGGTATCACCTAATTTCTTACTACTGGTTGGTTCGCCAACCACACAAAAATCTATCTTTTTCTGCTTATTTTTCATCCATTCCAAAACTGCCTTTGTTCCATATTCTTCCATGCTTTCTTCAGCACTGGTAATCAATGCACTTATCGAACCATTAAATTGAAACTTCTCTGCAATCAAATTTACCATAGCAGCAATAAATGCAGCTACTCCGCTTTTCATATCAGCTGCCCCTCTTCCATATAGCATTCCATCCCTCACTTCTGGATTAAATGGACCAAATGCCCAATCTTTTAACTGACCCGGTGGTACAACATCAACGTGCCCAGCAAAGCACAAATTTGGTACTCCATTTATATATTTCGCATAAAGATTTTTAACTTTATCACCAAATTCTAAAATCTCACAATCAAAGCCGCTCTTCTTGAAGATTGTTGCTATATACTCTATTGCCCCGCTGTCTTCTGGTGTTATACTCTCAAAAGAGATCAATTTCCTAGTTAGCTCTACAGGGTCAATTTTCATGTCAATCTTAAAATACTTATACTGCTATATTGTAAACACTCTATGCACTATTTAAAACAAATATTACATCAAACCGAACAAACTTTTCTAAGGGAAGTAATAACAGATTACTACCTTGCTGATGATATCTATGAAATATGCACACGACACGGAAATGACGTCTTTCTAGTTGCAGATAAAAATACAGCAAAACTTTTAAACAAAAACGTACTTAATAAAATTCCTAACTTAATTATTCCAGCTCCACCTGTCATTCCAGCGCGTGACACTGGAATCCATAAGTTGTTTTCCTGGATCCCAGTGTCAGCTACTTGCATGACACCAAGCAGAGCTGCCTCTCTTGAAACCGTAAATCTAGTTAGAAACAAAGCAAAAGACAGTGACTTAATAGTTGCATTTGGTAGCGGCACTGTTAACGATATCTGCAAATATGCAAGCTACCTCGAGAAAAAAGATTATATATCGTTCCCAACAGCCGCTTCTATGAATGGATATACCTCTGCAAATGCTTCAATATTAGTAAATGGATATAAAAAATCGTTCAAAGCACATCTTCCAAGAGCAGTATATATAGATATAGACATACTTGCCAATGCACCACTGCGTCTCACATTAAGCGGATTTGCAGATTTCATTTGTCGTTCAACAGTTCAGGCTGACTGGCTACTATCTCATTTGTTGCTTGGCACAGAATACAATGAATTACCTTTTACACTTGTTCGCGATTTGGAGCAAATTTTGCTAAGAGAGTATACGGCGCTTACTAAAAGAAGTAGAAAAGTGGTCCTATTACTTATGGAAGTTCTACTAATTTCAGGACTTGGAATGGTAATATCAAAAGGCAGCTATTCTGCAAGCCAAGGAGAGCATATGATAGCTCACGCAATGGAAATGGTAACAAGAGATCATTCCTTACTACATGGCGAAAAAATTGCTGTTACGACGATTACCATGGCTAATTTGCAGGAAAAGATATTATCAATACAAAACCCGATTATCAAACCGACCACTTTAGATGTAAAACATATAACTCAGTGCTTTGATAATATCGAATTTGTAAGAACTTTTGAACAGAAGCAAATTATGCAGCAAAAAATCCAAGAGATTATTTGTAAAGAATGGCATAATATTTCCAGTTTAATTAAGCAAAATTTACTACCTGCAAAACACCTGCAAAAAATATTTGAAGATCTATCAATTCCACACTTACCAGAGCACCTCAGTTGGAATAAAGAACAATATTGTAAAGTGGTCGATCTTGCGTTTACAACAAGAGATAGATTCACCTTTCTTGACTTAGCTAACTGCATAGAAGAAAGTTAAGTTTTGTAGTGAAATTCTGTCATTTAAAGAGATCATAGGCCAAAAGCTAAACCCTTTTCACAATCTCTTATCCATTGTCTCCTCACCTGAGTGGATATACAACTCATTCCAAGTAACTGACACTGGGTTTCACCAATAGCACTGCTTTGCTAAACATAGTTTAGTTCGAGTGGCTGAGGAGGGACTTGAACCCCCGACCAAGAGATTATGATCCTCCTGCTCTACCAACTGAGCTACTCAGCCTAATTAAAAACCTTATTATACACACGATCTATATGTTTCGTATAATACTTCAAATCAAACAAAGATTCAAGTTTTTCCGAGTTAATAACCTTAAGTAAGGGTTTATCTTGTTTCAATTCGGCCAGAAAATCACTGTTGTTTTGTTTCACTTTCATTGCATTGCTCTGAACAATTTTATACGCCTCTTCCCTCGCCAAACCACTATTTACTAACTCAAGCAATACACGCTGTGAGAAAACTAAACCTTTTGAAGAATTTAAGTTCTTTTCAATGTTTTCCTTATTGATCACCAATTTATCTATCAAATCTGTTAATCGCACTAAAGCAAAATCCATTGTTATACAAGCATCAGGAGCAATGCATCTTTCCACAGACGAGTGTGATATATCACGTTCGTGCCACAATGCAACATTTTCTAACGCAGGAAAAACATAACTGCGTATTAAACGTGAGAGTCCAGTCAGATTTTCACTTAAAATAGGATTACATTTGTGTGGCATAGCAGAGCTTCCCTTCTGCCCAGTGGAAAAATGCTCAGAAATTTCGCCGATTTCAGTTCTTTGCAAATGACGAATTTCAACAGCAACATTTTCTATTGAGCTTGCAATCACTCCCAAAACTGAAAAGAACATAGCATGTCTATCACGAGGAATGACTTGAGACGATATGATTTCAGGTATGAGTCCTATTTCTTTCGCTACATATTCTTCAACAAACGGATCAACATTTGCAAAATTGCCTACTGCACCTGATATTTTACAAATTGAGATCTCTTTTTGCGCGCTAATTAATCTCTGATAATTGCGTTTAAATTCAGCATAAAATCTGGCAAATTTTATTCCAAGAGTTGTTGGTTCTGCATGCATTCCGTGACTGCGTCCAACACAAACAATATCTTTATAGTCCTCAGCTTTTTTTTTCAATGCTGCAAGTAAATTTTTTAGATTCTCGAGCAAAATATCACAGGACTCTTTCAGTTGCACCGCAAGGCATGTATCCAAAACATCAGAACTTGTCATTCCATAATGAAGATAACGAACATCAACTCCCGCTTTTTTAGCAATATATGTCAGAAAAGCTATAACATCATGTTTTACAATGGATTCAATTTCGTTGATACATTCAACATCAAATTCAATAGCACCAGAGAGGTTCTCAGCAATATTATTCGGAATCACTCCTAACTTTGCTTGAGCTTCACACGCTAATTTTTCTATTTTAAGCCATATATTAAATTTATTATTTTCCTCCCAAATGGAAGACATTTCTTTTCTGCTATAGCGGGGAATCATTTTTGATTTATTCCAATAATGGTGTCATTCCAGTGCGTGACACTGGAATCCAGGTATAAAAGTATTTGCAAATTATTCAATGGACAACGGATTCTAGAAGCATAAAATAATGTCCATGATGAAATAAACTGGATTCCAGTGTCACGCACTGGGATGACATGAGGGAAGCACTGGGATGACACCAGCTTAGCCATGGCAGACATTTCTTTACGACTATAACAAGGGATCATCTTTGATCAGCTATCATCACCATCAGTAGCTTCTTTATTCGCATCTTGCTCTGCCTCTTGTTGCTCAGACTTCTGATTTTGCAATTTTACTTGCCTTAGCTCATTTGCATCTGTTTCGGATTTCACGACGTATATAGTAATTGGTACTACTACTTCACTATGTAATTCTACGTTTACTTGGTATTCACCCAAGTTTTTGATGCTTACTCCACCAAAAGATAAACTACGGTGATCTATCACATGTCCTTCTTGTAGTAAAATTTTCGCAATTTCACGTGTTGTTACAGAACCAAAAATTTTACCATCCTCTGAAGCTTGCTTTATCAATACCACAAACTTATCATGTAGTGACAATGCAAGCTCTTTTGCTACATTTAATCTTTTTATATTCTCTTCTTCCAGTAATAAACGTTGCTCCTCTAGCTTTGTTAAATTTTCCTTGGTAGCTTTCACCGCTTTTCTTTGTGGAAAAAGAAAATTACGTGCATAACCTGGTTTAACTTTGACAACTTCACCAAGCTTACCTAAAGTCCTTATATTTTCCTTTAAAATTATCAACATAAATTACCTAAACTTTTTTAGTACAGTAAGGAATAAGAGCTAAAAAACGTGCCCTTATGATCGCTAAGCGTAACTTCCTTTGTTTTTTTGCACATACGCCTGTTAATCTTCTAGGTAATATCCTACCATAGTCAGAGGTAAACTTGGATAATAAATCTATATTCTTATAATCTATGTCTTCATCTTTAGACGCAGCAAGAGGGCAAACTTTAGAACGCCTAAAGCCAGTCCTATTATTTACAGATACGTATGAATTATTAAAACTATTTCGTCTTTTCATCATTATGCGCTTTGCTCCTCAATTTGTTTATTCATCATATGAGATTTACCTTCAAAAATTTTATCAACCTGCACAGGAAAGTGGCGAATAACGTTCTCATTAAGTTTCATTCTACGCATAAATTCATCCAGAATGCTTGCAGTAGAACTTATGCACATTATACAATAATGACCGCTCTTCATTTTATTTTTGTGATATGCAAAATCCAAAAGACCCCAATGTTCATACTTGATTAATCCTGATGCTTCAATGTTTTTCAAAAGCATTTCCAACGCTTTGCTCGATTGAGTTGGACCGTTTATTCTAAAATCTTTCAAAATATCTTGAAAAATCTTTATTAGATGTTCTGAAATATTTCTCTTCAAAGCATTTACTGCGTTATGGATAAACGCACTTTTAGTACTGCCTCCTAGAAATTTTGTAAAATCTTGCGTTATTCCTAAATCTTTTAGGTCATCTTTCAACTCTTTATCGATTTTTGACTTCACTTCTTTCAAATTTGAAAGATCTTCTTCCAATTCAACCCATAAAATTTTTGTAAGATCTTCCAAGAAATCAGAGTAAGCAACTAGACCTTCTTTAATGTTTTCAGCACGCACTTCTAACTCTTGTGTTGTAAGCTTGTCATTTCCTTTTTTCAGAATATCCCTGATTTGCTGGAACATAACATCTGCTTTAATATTTTTCAATGAAACAGCTAGCTCTTGGACCATCTCCTCTACTTCTTGCTGTAATAATCCTTGTTGTGTTATAAAAGTAAATTCATAAAGATTCACTATATCTTCCTTTAATACCGATTAAATATTTCATTATATAAAGCTTTTTTATATAAGCAAGTTATTTGTATTAATTTCTACGCCTTTAATCCAGCTTAAGTTAGATATTTCATAAATTACTTGAGGAGCAATTGAGTATGCACCTGGTAATAAGATGCTCACTTTATGTTTTTCGAGAAGAAGTTTTAGCATTATTTTGGTTCTGCCTTCATCTTTCAATATTGCGTTTAATTCCATAGCGGCTTTTTGCGAATCCGTGCACTCAGTGGTGAGAACTAATTCTTTTATTGTAGAAGTGATTCTTTTTGTAAACTCAGATATATCTTTGCCTGCCAATCTTGTTGTATTTTCCGAAGCTTCAAGATCAATTATCACAAATGTTCCTGGTGAAAATAAATCTCTTTTTTCTTCTATTATTTCATTATTATAGAATGCTATTTCAGAAACGTTATGGGGATCAGAAAGTGTGAGGATAACAAACCTTCCACGCTCTGAAGTTCTCATACGTGCATTTAATATTACCCCAGCAGTTTTTGCTGTTCTATTTTCTCCGATAAACCCAATATTTAACTTTTCCAGAAGAGTTCTAAATTTTTCAAGCGGATGATTAGTTAAATAAAATCCTAGTGAAAATAACTCATGTTCTAATTTTTCCTCTTCATCAAAATCTTCCACATTCTCAAGTTTCGGTTTGAGGACATCAAGACTACCAAACAAAGCAGCTTGACTTGATTCTCTATCCTGTTTGTTTTTATTTGCAAAGTAAATCAGCGTGTCCATTGACTCATATAGCTGCTTTCTGTTCTTATGCACGCTATCGAATGCTCCGGATTTAATCAGGCTTTCTAGCGCTCTCTTATTTATTGTATGACCTGAATTTTGAATGAATTCCCATATGTCCTTACAAGCGCTTGAATGTACGTTCACTATTCCTTCCGCTATAGAAAAACCAACATTCCTCAAGGCAGCAATACCATAACGTATGCGTTCATCCTCTATTGAGAATTCAGCTTGAGACTTGTTTATATCAGGTGAAAGAACGGTAACGCCACTAAACTTTGCTGCATGATAAAATAAATTCAGTTTATCTCTATCATCAATATTCAGATTCATTAGTGCTGTAAAAAATTCTAATGGATAATTAGCTTTAAGGTAAGCCGTTTGATAAGATATCACCGCATATGCTGCAGCATGAGATTTATTGAACCCAT
This sequence comes from Wolbachia endosymbiont (group A) of Philonthus cognatus, assembly GCF_947251755.1. Taxonomy (NCBI): domain Bacteria; kingdom Pseudomonadati; phylum Pseudomonadota; class Alphaproteobacteria; order Rickettsiales; family Anaplasmataceae; genus Wolbachia; species Wolbachia endosymbiont (group A) of Philonthus cognatus. The sequence continues at coordinate 236,512 of NZ_OX366388.1, read as the reverse complement.
AACCAGCAAATTTTGCAACAAGGTCAAAAATATAACTTGCCCTGTCATAATCAACGCCATTCTTCGTTGCCCCTTGGATGAAAAGTTCACGTTGTTTATCCATCTCTTCCTTGATTTTCTTACCCATGGCACGTCTCAGCAGATCTGCTTCCGCTAAGCTATACCCGGAAAGAATACGGGCTATTTCCATCACTTGTTCTTGGTAAATTATTACCCCAAATGTCTCTTTTAATACTTCCTCAAGTAACGGATGAATATAATCTGGCTTTTCAAGTCCGTGTTTTCTTGCAACATAAGTTGGAATGTTATCCATAGGTCCTGGACGATAAAGGGAAATTAAAGCGATAATATCTTCAATGCAGTCCGGTTTTAGTTTAATTAAAGCTTCTCTCATTCCCGAACTTTCAAGCTGAAACACTCCAATTGAATCACCGCTTGAGAGTATCTCATAGGTTTTTTGGTCATTTAAAGGAACTGAAGAAATATCAATCTTTTTTCCATCACGATTAATTAAACGACATACATGATCTATTAGCGTTAGCGTACCAAGCCCAAGAAAATCAAATTTTATTAGCCCAGCTTTCTCCACATATTTCATGCTGTATTGAGTGATTGGCAAAGCTGAATTTGGATCATAATACACAGGAACAAAATTTTCCAACTTTTGATCACATATTACAATTCCAGCAGCATGGGTTGAAACGTGACGATATATTCCTTCAAGCTTAAGAGATATATCAAGAAGCTTTGCAATTACCTCATCACTATCCCGCTCTTTCTGCAGGTTTTGATCAAACTCTATCGCTTGTGATAAAGTTACAGGATTTACTGGATTAAATGGAACCATTTTAGATATTTTATCCACTTGAGAGTAAGGCATTTGCAATACTCTACCAACATCACGCAATACTGCCCTTGCCTGCAATTTACCAAAAGTGATTATTTGAGCAACATAACCGTACTTTTTCTGAACATAATCAATAACCAGGTCCCTTTTCTCTTGGCAGAAATCGATATCAAAGTCAGGCATCGATACACGATCAGGATTCAAAAATCTTTCAAATATTAGGCCAAACTTTATTGGATCAAGGTCTGTAATCTGCAAGCCCCAAGCAACAATTGATCCAGCACCAGAGCCTCTTCCTGGACCAACTGGAATGCCATTTGCTTTGCTCCAACGAATGAAATCAGAAACTATCAAAAAGTAGCCAGCGTAGTTCATCGAAGTTATCACACTCAGTTCGTAATTCAGCCGATCGTAGTATTGTTTAAGGTCTATGTCTGTCTCATTCGCAATACGGAATTCTAATCCTGCAACTGCCTGCTCCCTCAGTTCTTCATTCTCAGTTTTATTTTCTCGACAAGGAAATTTAGGCAAAATAGGCTGCCTGCTTCTTGGCATGTAAGAGCACCGCTTAGCTATCACTAAAGTGTTATGAATTGCTTCGGGAATGTCGCTGAACAGCTCCTCCATTTCTGCCACAGACTTGAAGTAATGCTCGGTAGTTAACTTCTTTCTGTTATTCTCCAGGGCATAACTCCCCTCCGATATACACGTTAATATATCATAAGCCTCATAGTCAGACCTATTTGGAAAAAACACATCGTTCGTTGCAACTAGTGGTATATTGCACTGATAAGCAAAGTCTATCAAAGCTTCTTCAAGCTCTAGCTCTTTATTCAACCCATGACGCTGCAATTCAACATATAAATGACCATTGAATGCTGAAAGCAGTTTTTCAACCGTTTCTTTATCTTGCCCCAACAATAGTTGAGCCAAACATCCACCGGTTAAAGCGATCAGACCCGTACTTAAATTCAATAGCTCATCAAAATCAACGTAAGGAATATCGCTGTTATTCTTGCGCTTTCTAAAAGACTCACTCACCAAAGTGACTAAATTAGTGTACCCTTGCTCATTTTTTGCAAGCAATAATATAGGTAAATTTTGTTCTGAATGTTTAACTATAATATTGCATCCTATTATTAGCTGTATTCCCCTACTTGCCGCATATTCTGCAAATTCAAGTGAGCCAAACAAGTTACCTGAATCAGTAATTGCAACCGCTGGCATTTTATTTCGCAAACAAAGGCCGATCAGCTCCTCAATTTTAACCGAGCTTTCAAGCAGCGAATAAACACTATGAACACGCAAGTGTATGAACATAAAAAACTTTAGATCAACAAAAAAGGATAACATTAATTTACTCATGAGAACATAATTTTCATGAGAACAAAAGCCTATAAAATTCTAAAATTAAAATACAAAAACTTACTTGACAAACTCCGCCAGCTCCCTTATCATGATAGTGAAGCTATTGTATTTGCTTTCGCCAATCTGCAGATTAAAAGGTAAGGATTACTTAATGTATCGGCGTCTTATGTTCAATTTTTTGCAGTATATAGATACTGTATGTCTTTACAAAACTTCATCTACATCTAGATTTTTATCTAAATAAGCTGAACGCGCTTATAAAGCGTTACAAGACATCAAAAAATGCCAATACTCGACAGAGATAGTAAAAGACTAGCTAACTCGGGGATTCTTTGTCTTTTTTTCTGCTTAGTAAATTTCTTAAACATTTGCAGCGTAAGTTAGTTGCAATTAAAAGCGGCTGAATCTCGCTTGTCAAGCGTTTAAAACATAAAAAACGCCAATATTTTAAAGCGGATAATAACCACGGGGCTTCTTTTGCCTTTTTTTTCATTTGGTAAATTTCTTAACGTTTGTAGCTAAAAGAGCCCAAGAGAGGTCAGTGCTCCTTTTTTTGTCATCCCAGTGCCCAAACACTGGGATCCAGGAATTTTATTAAGTTGGTGAGCATAAAAATAGCTGTTTTAGTTAAAATACAATGTTTTAATGATTATGGAAAGGCTGGATCCCAGTGTCTGGGCACTGGGATGACAAGAAAGAGGCTACTTGGATGACACCCTGACAATCGTCATCCCGCTGCTTGTTAGCGGCTAAGAGATACCGCGAATGAATCGCGGTATGACGTAGGGATTGCATTAGCTATAATTCTTTAGTTTTCACTTTTCTTTTAACCTTGCAATGATATTTTCTTTGCCGATAAAAATTAATAATTTAGCGAGCTCTGGTCCTGTTTCTGTTCCTGTTAAAGCTAAGCGCAACTGCATAAATAGGTCTTTTGCCTTTATATCTACTGTGTGCCGAATAGTTGTGACCCACTCTGATAATGTGTTTTCATTATAATCGTCTTGAGGCAATGTATTGAGCGCGATTTTTATAAGCTCCTTATCAAGAATCACAGGCTCTATATCGGATTTGCATATTTTCCACCACTTGGCCACCTCAGAAAACCTTTCTATATTGTTCTTTATAAAATACCAAAACTCTGAGGAGTCCACTCCAATTTGATTTAAACGTTCTTGTATAATTTCAAATGGCATTTGTTGCAGCACTTTGCTATTTAGCTTGTATGCTTCACTCAAGCTAAATTGCGTACATGCTGAGCTAAATTTTTTAATGTCAAATGAATCAATCAAAGATTGCATACAGGCGCAAGCTTCAATTGGATTGGATGTTCCAAGCTTCACTAAATAACTAACTAGTGCCATCGGTTCAATTTCATCTTCTTTTATAGATTTAATGTCCAGCACGCCGGTTCGCTTGGATATTTTGCTATCATCAAAATGTAGCAGAGAAAGGTGAGCAAATGTAGGGATTTTCGCTTTTAATGCTTTAATCATTTGGATTTGCACTGCGGTATTAGTTACATGATCTTCCCCGCGTACAATATGAGTTACATTAAAGTCAACATCATCAGTAACAGAAGGTAACATGTATGTGTAAATTCCATCTTCTCTTTTTACCACAGGATCGCTGATGTGACTTGTTGCAATATTTATTTCACCTTTAACTTCATCATTCCATTTAACAACTTCATTTCTATCCAACTTAAATCTAAAATGTGGTCTTCTTCCTTCTTGCTCATAACTAATTTTCTCTTGCTCAGTTAGAAGTAACGCGCTTCTGTCATATACAGGGGGAAGTCCTTGTTTTAACTGCAATTTTCGTTTAATGTCTAACTCTTCTCTTGTTTCATAGCATGCATAAATATGCCCTTCTTTTATTAACTGCAAAAACACCTCATTGTAACGCTCAAAGCGCTCTGATTGCTTGAAACTTGCATCCCAATTGATACCAATCCATTTCAAATCTTGTATGATATCATTTATATATTTGACATCTGAACGCTGAAGGTCAGTATCATCAAAACGGAGTAAAAATTTTCCATTTTGATTGCGTGTGTACATCCAACAAACCAAGGCAGTTCGTACGTTTCCTACGTGGAGGTAGCCAGTTGGGCTTGGAGCGAATCTTGTTAGCATTTAAATAGCAATATTGTTTACTCTAATTTATTTTAATTTTATATAAATATATGGCTAGAGCAAGCGAGATCTGCTAATACAATTGAGCAAGAGAAGAATAAGTATGGCTATAGCATTGTGGCACCTTTGATATTTGATGGATTAAGACCATATGATAAATTCAAGAAAATTCACAGCTTGACGACAAAGGCTAATGTAGCATTATATTGGTATCATGACTAACTTAGAAAAGATGAGAGAAAAACTGCAAGATCAAATAAATTATCATAATGTTTTGTATCACCAAAAAAATAAGCCAGAAATAAGTGATGCTGAATATGATGAACTGAAGAAAAAGTTAGCTGAAATAGAGCCAGAAATTTATGCAACACAAGATAGTGTTGGTGCTCCACCTGATGAGAGGTTTTCTAAGGTGGAACATCAAGAACCTATGCTTTCCCTTGAGAATGCTTATGATGAACAAGGTGTAGAGAAATTTTTGTCTAAAATAAAGAGGTTTTTAATTGAGGACAAAATAGAGATATTATGTGAACCAAAAATTGATGGGTTGTCGTTTTCTGCAATTTATGAGGATGGAAGATTTGTTAAAGCTGCAACTCGAGGTGATGGTTTTGTAGGGGAAGATGTCACTCACAATGTTGCAACAATAAAAGGCTTTCCTAAGTTTTTGCAAGGTGTGCAAGGAAGACTAGAAGTAAGAGGTGAAATATACATCAGTAACAGCGACTTTTTAAAGTTAAATGAAAACGATGAATTTGCCAATCCTCGAAATGCAGCTGCTGGTTCTCTAAAGCAATTGGATGCAAACATTACAGCAAGCAGACCTCTTAGATATTTTGCTTATTCTTTGATTGGTGGAGCAGAGAAAAGTCAAAGTGAGGTACTAAATAAGCTTGAGGCACTTGGTTTTTGCGTAAATGAGCATCAGTCCTTAACGAGTAGTTTAGATGGAATGCTGAAGTTCTATAATGAAGTCTATAACTGTCGCTATAACTTGGATTATGATATTGATGGAATAGTCTATAAAGTAAATGATTTGGTACTACAAAATCGTCTAGGGAATACTCACAAAGCACCGCGCTCAGCACTTGCATACAAGTTTTCTGCGGTTTATGCAAAAACAAAGTTAAACAAGATATTTATACAGGTGGGCAGAACAGGGGTTTTAACTCCAGTTGCAGATTTAGTGCCAGTCAATGTTGGTGGGGTGCTAGTTAGTAGAGCAAGTCTGCATAACCAAGATGAGATAAAACGTAAAGACATAAGAGAGGGAGATATTGTAACAATCAAAAGGGCAGGGGATGTAATTCCCCAGATCGTTGAAGTAAGCAGAGATTCTCGTCTTCCAAATACACCTGAATTTGTGTTTCCTGAAGTATGCCCTGAATGTGGTAGTAAAGTACGTCAGGTTGAGGGAGAGGCTGCAGTAAGATGTCCTGAGGAATTTGCCTGTAAAGCTCAAATAATAGAAAAACTAAAGCATTTTGTATCGAAAGATGCATTTGACATTGTTGGCCTTGGTGATAAGCAGATAGAGTTTTTTTACGACCTTGGTCTGATAAAACAAATTCCCGATATTTTTACTTTAGAAGAAAGATTGGATGAATTTAATCTGGAAGAACAGTCTGGTTGGGGCAAGAAATCAATAGCTCATTTATTAAATGCTATACAAAGCAGAAGGGTAATAACTCTAGATAGGTTTATATTTTCTTTAGGTATTAGATTTATTGGCCAAGTTGCAGCAGAATTGCTTGCAGATTATTATGTTTCTTATGATAATTGGTATAATTCGATGATTGAACTGTCATCAGATAATACTGAGCTAGTAGGTATAGACGGCATAGGAAAAAAAGTAGCTGAATCTTTGGAATCATTTTTTTCTAAGGAACATAACATCAAAATGTTAAATGATCTTACTGCTTGTCTTCAAATTCTTCCTGTGAGCTCCAACTCTAGTGACTCTGTTTTAAATAATAAAATTATAGTGTTTACTGGTAAGCTACTTGCTATGAGTAGAGGAGAGGCAAAAGTAAGAGCCAAAACTCTGGGAGCAAAGGTCAGCTCACATCTTTCTGCTAAAACTGACTACCTAATTGCAGGAGAAAAACCAGGATCCAAATATAAAAAGGCAGTGGAATTAGGTGTAGAAATTTTAGATGAAGACCAGTGGCATAAAGTGATAAGTTTGGGAGTGTTCAAATGAAACTTGGATTGTATATTAAATCAAAGTTGCAAGACTATTTAGAGAGTAGCCAATTCTTTCCATCCAAGAATCATTTTATTGACTTGCCTCAATTTTTCAACAGAAGGCAAGTCTTCTGTGCTGAGCGGTAGGCGGACAGTTTGATGTTCTATAAGACCAATATCATGCAAAAGTGCTTTAGTAGGTATTGGGTTGCTGGCAGTAAATAACGCTTCGCAAGCCTGTTGCCAGATATCTGCCTGAGGGTTCCTGCCATTGAGGCACTTCTTAACATATTCATGTGCTACATATGGCCAAACATTGGAAGCAACGGAAACCAGGCCAGCCGCACCATAAGCGGCCATATCGGATATCATATTATCATCTCCACAAAAGACCTCAATATTTGGTGCAACTTTCTTATACTGAGCTAAAGTATCAACAGTGCCACTTGAATCTTTGATAGCCCAAAATTTTTCGTGGCTGGATAAGTTGCGTACAGTTTCAGCGTGAAGATTTATTCCTGCTCTTGATGGAATATTGTAAAACATAACCGGCACATGTGCTTTCTCAAGCAGCTTTTCAAACCATAAAGTCTGCCCCATAATTCCGGGCTTTGCATAAATGGGAGTTGTCATTAGATAGCCATGAATAGGCATACCCTTGCAAAAATCAAGCCATTCAAGAGTCTGATATAGATTCACTCCTGGTACGCCAATTATAATTTTCGTATTTAATTTTAGCTTACATACGAATTCAACTAATGTACGCTTTTCAGAATCAGTAAGCGATAGGCTCTCACCTGTGCTACCCAGCAACACTACGCCATTTTCAGCTTTAACTTGCATTGTCAGTAAACGCTGCAAACTGCTATAATCTATACTATCTCCATTGCAATTAAAAGGAGTAACACAAGCAGTCCATAAAAATGTAGATTTCAATTTAAATTGTTAAAATGGTATTTCATCGTCGAGTAGTTCATCTTTTATATCGTTGTCAAAACTTTCGTGTTTATCTTTTTGTTCTGTTTCACCTTGTTTGTATTCACTTGGCTTGTAATCAGAGTTTGGTCGTGAATCGAGGAGAGTAAGAGCGCTATTAAAATTATATAGAACCACCTCTGTTGTGTATCTTTCACCACCGTTTTGGTCAGTCCATTTTCTAGTTCTCAAAGAACCTTCAACATAAACTTTACTGCCTTTGCGTGCAAAATCTTTGACGATTTTTACTAATCCTTCACTAAAAATTACGATATTATGCCACTCTGTCTTTTCAGAGCGCATACCGGAAAGTTTGTCAGTCCAACTTTCAGACGTGGCTATTGAAAAACTTGCCATTTCTTTTCCATTTTGTGTAGTCCTAATTTCAGGATCTTTTCCTAAATTACCAACTAGTATGACTTTGTTTATGGTACCACCAGACATAATTATGCTCTAAATAAATCCTTTTATTATCTTATGTGAAAATACTATTGTCAAATTTAATTAAAAGTGCGCTTGGAGGGATTCGAACCCACGGCCTTTGCCTCCGGAGGGCAACGCTCTATCCAACTGAGCTACAAGCGCATATATATTTAAGTTATTTAATAGATAAGCCATCCAAGTCAAATTTTTGTTTTGGATAAAGCGTAAACATAATACTCCCATATCCAAAATATACATTTTGAGAATCATTCGCATGCTTTTTTATTGCTTTTTGATCTACGGTCCATACAAAAGTTACATAATTTTCAGTGACTGAGTGCACTTTTAAATCCTTGGTATTTATAAACAGTTTTCCATTTACCCATATTTTCCATGTATCGGGAGAAAGATATAAAATTGAGTCTAAACTCACTACCTTACAGTTGAAATTATCTGATACCTCCTCTTTTACAGCTCTTGAAGATCGTAAATTGAACTTTTCCATTTCATTGACCATTCTATTAACTGGCTCTTCATCAAAAAAAATGCTTTTTACGTTACTATATTGTGACAAAACGTCAAAGTCACTTTCCACTGCTTCTCTTATTATATCGTCCCGATCTGTATAGCTTAGTTTTTGATTGTTGATAAAGAAACACTCTTTTGCACGCAAATTTGCTATATCAATAAAATCGTCGATTTCTTGATTGCCAACTTTAAGAATACTTTCAAAATATCTTTTTTCTATCATCATTCCATACTGAGAATGATGACAAACCATTTCATCATTACCTTGTTTTTCTATATATACGCATAAATTTCCACTATTTAATCCTAATATTTTATGCTCAATAAAATCTTCATTGCCAATATATTGTCGGCAAGAATACTCCTTACAAATTTCTATGCTTTCTATGATATCTTCACAACTGCAATATGCATTAACATTGGAAATGAGTAGCGTAAAAATAAAAAACAGCTTTATGTTCATCACCTTATCTACTTAATATAGTATACCAATCAAAGACTATATTAGCTCTCACTATCTCTATCATATTACCATTCAAAATCTGATTCATAGTTGCAGCATCAATATTTCTCTGCTTATTTAAAATAAGAGATTTGATCATAACATAACCGGGCAGATTTGGAATAGACTGTAGAAATAAAAAAATATGCTTATCGCTGATTGAGCTTAAATTTAGGACCACTTCACTTTTTATTACTTTTGTGCGTTCACTTTTGTTGTGGAGCTCAACTTCTTCGGGTATAGAAATTGATATTTCAGGTTCTAATATATAGTGCTTTTTATATAACTTGCTAAGCTCGAAATTTAAATTTGCAATGTATCTGCTACTATGTAAATTTGAAGAAGAAATTTTTTTCCATAAATCTAGGTTTTTATTTAGAACAACTTCCTTTTTTTGAATTCCAGTAATCTGTAAATTAATAGAACGTATTTTATCAATCGCAATTTGGTTTTTATTATAAATCTTTTCGTTATAGATAACAACATATGTTAATAACCCTATTAATCCAACAGATAATAACAAATACGATATAAACTGAATTGTAGCTTTTCTTTTTAATTGAGAGATAGTCATTAATCTACATTGCCTCTCCTATTTCAACATCAATAGATAGATTTTGCTCTTTAGCAGCAGGTAAGCTAGAAATATTAATGTCATAGGTACGAAAATTATCGTTTAAATTTTTTCGTAGTTTCTCGTATTGATGAGAAATATTTTTACCGGATTGAAAATTAAACTTTAAAGTTGTGGTAATATAACTTTTTGCCTCATTATAATTCCATTCAAATGATCGAAGCTCTATACCTGGTATTTTTAACTTTTCTACATACTTAACTTGTGTAAGAGGAGAGTATTCTATTTTTGATAAAATATTATTGATATTAATAAAATCATAAATTTCATCTATTTTTTTTACATTATAGCTTTGGCTAAGTTTTGTTAATTGGTTATTTAAGGTGTTCTGCTTTGCTGATAAATTATCAGCGACATTGAAATTTGAATACAAATTTAGCAAACAAAGGGTGTTTGTTATAACTAAAACCAGGGCGAAGTATAGAAAAATTCGAGGAGAGTTTAAATAAAGGTAATTGAATAGATAAAATTCTTTAGTTTCCTTTGTATTAAAAATAGCTGCTAATTTATTCTTAAAGCTATGAAACAAAATTATGGTATCGCAAAAGTTATCTTTTTCACTTATAGCTAGTTCTGCTCCTAATAGTTTGCCTAACTCATATGGAGTTAATATGTTCACACTGTTCTCTGAAAAATTTATGACTGATAAACTAGCTTTGATATCTTCTGACACTATGATACAAAGGTCGATAGGGTTATTTTTTTCAAACCCAAACTTAGTTAAGGATCGAATAGTATCTTGCACTTCCTGATATATTCCACCAGCGATAATTCCTGGTAAATTATCATTAGTAAATGATGTTAAGCGCGTAAATACCATTTTATTCTCTTTAAGAACCACTTGTCTATAGCCTCCCGTTTTAGTTGCAGCAACTATAATTTTCCAATTATTAGGATCTTTATGTAGAATCTTTTTTGTTATATTACTTATTTCTATAGGAAACATTAATATTCCCTTAAAGTTGGAGCCTATCTCAATAAACACATTCAACCAATATTCTACTAAATGCTTTGCTTTTGATGAAACAAGAAGATAGCACCAGTTTTGATTGAATTTGTTTGGCTTCTCAACCAAAAAAACTGAACTTATGTCATTATTACGAGAAAAATGCTCCATCTTTGTTTTTGCTGATAGATAGGCACTAATCTTGTTTGCCCTTGTAATAAACTGTAGCGAGTAATTTTGATCTGCATGATTAAGCACCAGGTATAAAGGTGCTTTTTTATCTGACGAAAGACATGAAATTAAATCGGAAACTGCTTTATCGTTTTTGCCCTTAACAAAATACCTTTTATTTAAAGTATTATTTTTAAAATATAGTAACATTATGCCTTCTTCTCCAATAGAAAGCATAAACTTACTTTTGGATTTTGAACTAAACATATTAACAAAGCATATACTTATCTAGAATTAAAAAGGCAATTTATTGAAATTCATTAAACGTTAGAGGGAAATATTGTTATAAATTTTCGCAGCAACATTATTTATATTATAATTTTTTTATAAAATTACCACTAATATTAAGTTGTTTAGATAACAAATTAAGAAAATTCATTAAGACGAATTTGTTGTTTTTCAAATTGTAGGTAAACCTAAGCCACTTTAGCTATATCTGCCGATTGACTTTAATTAATAAGAGTTATTAATCTATTTACTATTCTTGTAATATTATTTCTAATGGTAAAGAAATATATATTTTTCTGGAACAGTTGTTATTTCAGATACAGAATTTATTGTAAGTAAACTAACCATTTGCTGAAGAGCGCTCATCTTCTGTGGTACTTGATGATGGAGCAACTAATTTGCTCAAAATCTCATCTTTTGGTCCCATAGCGTAAATGACACCATCTGACATGAGGATCACCTTATCAACTACGGACAATAACGGTAGCTTGTGAGTGATGATAACAGTAGTAGTATTTTGTTTTCTTGCAATGCCAATTGCATTAATTAAGCATGCCTCTCCATTGCTATCTAAGTTAGCGTTTGGTTCATCAAGTACTAAAAGTTTTGTGTGACCATAAAAAGCTCTGGCAAGTCCAAGAAGCTGTTTTTGGCCGCCAGAGAGCGTTACTCCTCCAGGACCTCCTATTGTTGTATCATATCCATTTGGTAAGCTTAGTATTAGTTCATGTATTCCTGCAATTTTTGCTGCTTTGATTATTTCTTCAGGATTTGGATCTGGCCTCATGCGAGCAATATTAGCTTTGACACTAGTGTTAAATAACTCAATATCCTGAGGTAAGTAGCCAACATAATTACCAAAATTTTCTCGATTCCAAGTATATACATCAGCGCCATCTAGTCTGACTACACCAGATATTGGCTTCCATACACCAACAGTTAATTTTGCGATAGTGGATTTACCAGAAGCACTTGCACCAATAACACCAACTACATCTCCAGGATCTATAATGAATGATATTCCTTTTACTGTCGGCTTATTGCTTCCATAAGGAGTAAAAAATACTCTATCAAATTCCAATTTTCCTTCAGGTTCTGGTAGAGCCATCGTTTGCTCTCTTTTTGGCGATGTTAATATAAGTCTTTGTAGCCTTCCATATGACATTCTAGCCTGATTTAAAAACTTCCAAGTATGAACCGCAGCATCAAATGGTGCTAATACTCTACCCATTAAAATTGAAGCAGCGATGATGCTACCGGCAGTCTTATGAGCTGTGATTGCAAGTAATGCACCTGTTCCAATCACTGATATTTGCAGAGTTGAGCGCAAAAATTTAGTGATTCCAGTAATTACATTAGAGCGATTTTGTGCTTTAATTTGCATTGCTCGGTTCTGATCATTTCGTTTACACCAATCAGAGACTATGAATTCTGACATGCCCATAGCTTCAACCACTTCTGCATTTCTTGTTGCAACATCTATAGCATTGATATTCCGTATAGTTTCTTCGTTGGTTTCTTGTAATATTCGTTTAGTGGCAAGTTCATTCCATATTGCCATAGAGACTAATATAATAATTCCAGTAATAGCTATAAACCCCGTGGAGGTATGTATCATGAAAATCACAACAAGGTAAATTAACGACCATGGAGTATCAAACAGTGAGAATATACCATTTCCTGTAATGAAATTTTTTATCACTCCGAGATCTCGTATTGCTTCACCACTTGAAGTTGAGCTCTGCACTGACGTTAGCCTGATTGACCTTACTATCAGATCTGGTGTTGCAGTTTTATCGATCCAATCACCTATTTTTGCCATGGCTAAATATCGACAAGTTTCAAGCATTGCAGAACATGCAAATGCAGATAAAGTGATAATTGTCAGCATAGTTAGTGTTGATACACTTTCGCTCGATATCACCCGATCAAGCACTTGAGAGGTATAAAGTGGTAGGAATAACATTAATAAATTGATTCCCGCACTAAACCAAAAGATAAACCAAAATGCACTTTTGCATTTTTCTAGGCAAATATATAGAGTACTTTGCTTCAATTCTTTTTTTATTGATGGCGTAATTTCCACAATCTTCCTCTTAATTTGATTACATGCACCATATACAATTTTTATTACAAAAATATTAATAACGGTAGTTAGCTTACTTTAAGTGAGTAAAATATTAATATATGTGAATAGGAAATATAAACAATGGTAAAAAGAAGTATAGTTAATATTTCCTTCATTGCCTATAGCGAAGCTACGTCATACCGCGATTCATTCCATAGCTGTACGAACATTCATTTTTGAAGGTAAACTGCACAGCAAATGGTGTCATGAAAGTAGCTGACACTGGGATGGCTTTGTTGCATCGCTACTTATGAAAGGCTAACTATAATTAGGATTATAAGCAACTTATTGAAAATCTTGTTTTTTTGCAATCAATCTGATCAAATTTAAGAATAGTAATTTGTTATTTATATTAATAAATTTAATTCTATTGAAAATAGCTAAAGCATTGAAATTCTTGAATTTTAGCCGGATTAGTGAGTGGTAGTGAAATTTCTTTTACTCAAATTTAGGTATTCACTGACCGTTCTTGTTGTAAATACCAGAATAATAAGCTACTGATATTCTCCACCTTTTTTATCTTTAATCCATCATAGCTAACGATGCAACAAAGCCCACCGATTCATTCTACTGCAACGCAGAAAATTCGTACAATTGTGCATAATGTGGGGCTTCTGGCTACATTTTTCTATTGAACTCACCTTTTCTCTATGTGACAGATTTCGTATTAAATTTTAAATTTAATGCGCCTAGATATACAAGCATTCCTAGCAAAACCATAGGTATAGAAAGCAACTGCCCCATAGTTAAATCAAGCCACAAATAGCCAATTTGATAGTCTGGTTCGCGAAAAAACTCAACGAAAAAACGTGCTATTCCATACCACATAACTGCAATACCAGTTAACGCACCGTGATACAGTCTTATTCTAGTTAAGAAAAACAGTGAATTTGCAACTGCAAAAAGTAGCAGTCCTTCAAAAAGTGCCTCATAAAGCTGGCTTGGATGATGCAGCAAATTATCACCACTCTCTGGAAATACCATACCCCATGGCATAGTTGTAACTCTGCCAAATAACTCTCCGTTTATAAAATTGCCTATGCGACCTAAAAATAAACCTATGGGAACTCCGCAAGAAACTAGGTCCAGTGCATAAAATGTAGGGATATTATGTCTTTTACACGAAATTATTACTGCAAGCAAAACTCCTATAGCACCACCATGAAATGACATCCCTCCTTCCCAGGTCTTCAATATCTCAATAGGGTTGCTTATATAAAGAACTGGATCATATATCAATACGTAGCCAAGTCTACCTCCAAGGATAATACCTACAATAGTGGCTGTTAATAACGAATCGTAAAAATTCTTAGTAAATATTTTTTGGTCATCTAGCTTATGTAAATACCAATATGCAAACACTATACCCAAAACATAGGCTAAGGAATACCAATATATAGAAACAGGACCGATGCTGAAAATTACTGGATTTAAAGACATATTTTGCTATAAATTATTCTTAGACAATCTACTTTTTTCACGATCCCACTCTCTCTGTTTTATGGTTGCTCTCTTATCGTAGAGTTTTTTTCCTTTTACAATGGCAATTTTAGTTTTTGCAAATCCTTTATCGTTAAAATAGACCGAAAGCGGCACAACAGTTATCCCAGCAGTCTTGATTTGACCAATTAGTTTATTTATCTCCTGTTTATGCAAGAGTAATTTACGTTCCCTTTTTGGTTTATGATTTTTTCGGTTCGCAGCTTTATATTCTGCAATATGCATATTGTGCAGCCATACTTCGCTATTCTTTTCAACAACATAGGCGTCGGAAATATTTACTTTTCTTTCTCTTAGCGATTTAACTTCACTGCTTAATAAGACCATACCCGCTTCAAATTCTTCTAAGATGAAATATTCAAACCTTGCTTTCCTATTTTCTGCAATAACTTCCATATTTAAAGATATCTTTAAGCTTCAATATATTACAGAGTTTTTGACTTAATTCATAATAAAACAGTTATCCCAATAAATATAAGGTGCCAGGCTAGTCTGATAGCAACAGGATAACAAAAATCAAGTAAGTACTTCTTTTGCCTTTCCAGATACAAGTTCCTGCTTTACTCCTTTCATTTCAGTTTTAGGCTTTGACATTATATATTGACCAGCACCAACTATGAGCGCAGATCCTGCAGCTAGTCCAATTATTGCTGGTACAGATAGGGCAGTAGCAAATGCAAGTGCAACACCAACTATCACTGCAGTTACAAAACACACAATAACACCTTTTACAATTGCATTTTTTGCAGATTGTTCTTTTTCTTTCACAATTGCATTTTTTCCAACCTGTTTTTCTTCCTTTTTCTCTGGAAGCTGCATTACATCTTTATTTTCAGTAAGATCCTTTGGCGTTTTTTTATTCTCATTTTTTAACGTTTGCTTTTTTTCCGCTTCCTCTAAAAGCTGAATTATACCTTGATATTTAGTAAGGTCTCTTGGCGTTTTTCCATCAACATCTTTTAATGAAGGGTCTGCTTCAGTGTGTAGCAGAACTTCCACCACTTTTATTTTGCCATTTTCAGCAGCAAGATGTAAAGGAGTACGTCTATCACCATTGTTTGCATTAACCTCTGCTCCTTTTGCGATTAGAGTTTTTACTACATCTTCGTGGCCATTTTTAGCAGCAAGATGTAAAGGAGTACGTCTATCACCATTTTTTGCCTTAACCTTTGCTCCTTTTGCGATTAGAGTTTTTACTATATCTTCGTGGCCATTTTCAGCAGCAACATGCAAAGGAGTCCATCTATCAGCATCCTTTATATTAACATCTGCTTTCTCAACTAGAATTTTTACTACCTCTATGTGGTTATTTTCAGCAGCAAGATGTAAAGCAGTACATCTATCATCATTTTCTGCATTAACCTTTGCTCCTTTTTTGATTAGAATGTCTACTACATCTTTATGGCCCTCTCTGGCTGCAAGATGTAAAGGAGTCTCGTCCACAATACCTTCTGCATTAACATCTGCTTTCTCAACTAGAATTTTTACTACCTCTATGTGGTTATTTTCAGCAGCAAGATGTAAAGGAGTACATCCATCATCATCTTTTGCATTAACATTTGCTCCTTTTGCAATGAGAATTTTTACTACATCTTCGCAGCCCTCTCTGGCAGCAAGATGTAAAGGAGTACATCCATCATCATCTTTTGCATTAACGTTTACTCCTTTATTTAATAGGTTTTTCACCTCCTCCTCATTATTATGTTTAACAGCTGAAAGCAAAGCTTTGATGTTCTCTTGTGCCTTTAATAGAGCTCCTTTTACCACTTCATGGCCTTTTTGAGAAGCAAATGTTAAAGGAGTCCATTTATAATGATCTTTCGCATTAACATCTGCTCCTTTTTCAATTAGAGTTTCTACTATATCTTCGCGGCCATTTGCAGCAGCAAGATGTAAAGGAGTCCACCCATCACTATTTTTTGCATCAACGTTGATTCCTTCTGCTTTTGATAGAACTTGT
Source organism: Wolbachia endosymbiont (group A) of Philonthus cognatus (assembly GCF_947251755.1). NCBI lineage: Bacteria > Pseudomonadati > Pseudomonadota > Alphaproteobacteria > Rickettsiales > Anaplasmataceae > Wolbachia > Wolbachia endosymbiont (group A) of Philonthus cognatus. The sequence goes on along the minus strand of NZ_OX366388.1, from coordinate 219,917 downwards.
ACTATCTCTTTGTGGCCATTTGTAATAGCAAGATGTAAAGGAGCCCATCCTTTATCATTTTCTGCATTAACATTTGCTCCTTTTCCAATTAGAGTGTTTACTACATTTTCGTGGTTCTTTTCAACAGCAAAATGTAAAGAAGTCCATCCATCACCATTTTTTGCATCAACAATTGCTCCTTTTCCAGTTAGAATGGTTACTACATCTTTGTGGCCATAGTGAGCAGCAATATGTAAAGGAGTAATTTTATTATCATGTTCTGCATTAATATCTGCCCCGTTTTCAATCAGAGCTTTTGCTACATTTGCATAGTTCCAATAAGAAGCAAGATGTAACAATTTGACTTTCTTAGAATTTTGACCACAAGATATAGTAAATATGTAATTTATGTCAGATCCACTATCGTTGTCAGGTTTACTCTTTTCCCACTCTTGACATAAATCTGGATCTTCTTCTTGTAACTTAGCTTTTATTTTTTCAACTATATTGTCCTTGCTCAAATCTGAAAGGTCATTTATTTTTTTTAATATTTCCATAAATTTGTCATATTTCATAACTTCCTCACTTAAAAAACATAACTTAGTTGTTATATCTTTCAACATAGAAGTCAAGAACCTAAATATTCGTTATTATCTTTCCTTAAAGAGTCATTTAAGTTATATTACAGACTATGAAAAACCTCAACTTTAGGAAGGAAATCAAGTTTTTTTCTCTGTCATTTATAATTTTATTTGTTCTATGGACTGTATTGTCTGGTTATTTTGAGCCGTTTTTTATTTTTTGTGGAGTGTTTTCCTCTATATTCACATCGTTTATCTTTAGAAGGTTGATAAACGCTGAAAGAGCTCTTAGCCAGATTTTAAATAGTACGAGTAGACTATCGTTTTATAAGTTAGTAAGTTATATACCGTGGTTAATGTACCAAATCATTTTATCAAGTGTTTATGTAACAAAAAAGGTGCTACAACTCAAATCTAAGCTTGAACCGATTATTATCCTAAGAAAATGCAAAGGGCATAATGACGAAAGCATTGCGTTATTTGCCAATTCAGTCACAATCACTCCCGGAACTTTAACTATCAATGTTGAAAGCAAGCAAAAAACGTATTTGTCTACCATATGCTTGATAGATAAAAACCTTGAAAGCGGCATTTCTGAAATAGAAAACAAAATCTTAAAAATACTACGTTCAGTTAAGTAATTGCTTTAAATAAGTTAACAGCATCCTTATATTCCCTTACAAGACTTTCAAGCATTTCTTTTGGAAGGCTATTATTAACAATAGAACATAAATAATTATATAAATCTTCTAACCTTAATATGTTATTTCTCTTCTTGCTGTTAAATTTATACGGAAAAATACCTTCCATAACTTCAATAGTAGTAGCCTTGTTTAAAAATACATTTTCACTTGTCACGCTTATTCTTGCTAAAACAGTGTTAATTTCAGGTTCGTCACTCGTATAAAAATCTGATAGCTGAGTTATTCTAATAACGTACAAAGTTACTATTTTTGACAAGCAATTATCAGCATATTCACAATTTTTTATTACCCCCCACTGAGTAACCTGAGATTTACCTATTTTTGCATTGTTCGGTAATTTACTCATTGAACTTTCTCCATTTAATCCAGTGTAATAAATTATACTAATACTTTGTTAAATAAATAATAACGCGATTACAAAAATATATACTTATAGTGGTATATTATACAAAAATAGCACAATATCTAAGCATTAAAGCTAGTTTTAGCTGGATACATGGGGCTATTCGTTATTTTGTGTTGTCCAGTGAGGTCCAAAATTAGAGGTCCACTTATATAAAGAGTTTAGTCTGCCTTCTTTGCTATAAAATAAGTTTTCCTTTTGAGCTGTTTTGTTAGAGGTTGTCCGGAAACAAGTAAAAGGCTATAATATCTGAAATTTTAGTACGGGGTAAAGATGAGAAAAAAGTATCCAACAGATCTAAGCGAAAGGGAATGGGCAAGAATAGAAAAACACTTCAGAGTATCATACAAGAAAGGAGGAAGGCCGCCAAAGTATAGCAAAAGAGAAATATTAGAAGCAATTTTCTATGTATTGCGTACAGGGTGTCAATGGCGGTATTTACCAAATGATTTTCCGCTATGGAAGACTGTGTATGAGCAGTTCAGGCAATGGAAGAAGCAGGGAATTTTTGAGAAAATGAATTATGAAATTACAAAATATAGTAGAAGAAAAATAGGAAGGAATGAGCAGCCGAGTGCCTGTATAGTAGATAGTCAATCTGTAAAGACTACAGAAAAGGGGGGATCAAAGGCTATGATGGAAGTAAAAAAGTAAAGGGTAGAAAAAGGCATATAATTACAGACACTCAGGGTTTTATACTAGGTTGTTACGTAGGCGCTGCTAACGAAAATGATAGAGATGGTATTAAAATAGCATTAAACAATATGAGAACAAAATATACTAAAGTTAAAAAAATGTGGGCTGACATGGGATACCAAGGAAGAAATTTAAAGAATCACATAAAGGAAGAATATGACATAGATATTGAAATTGTTACAAGGCCTCCATGTAGATTTTGGGTGCACAAAGATACGCCACCTGAGCTACTACCAACAAGAGAACAAGGGTTTAAAGTACAGCCAAGAAGATGGGTTGTAGAAAGGACTTTTGCTTGGGTTAATAGGAATAGAAGGCTATCGAAGGAGTATGATTTACTCACAACATCCACTGAGAATTTCATATACCTAGCTATGAGTAGGGTTATGTTAAAGAGGGAATATGCTTGAATTTACTAGTTTCCGGACAACCTCTAACTTTAAAATCATAGAAAATACTGTCGAAAAAGGAAGTTTTCTTGTTCGTGTAAAACTCAACACAATGGATTTTCTGAAAAGTTTTCGAGTATATTATATTTTTAATTTGTAGAATAAGGTTTTTTCCTTTTTGTTTGGTAGAAGTCATAGTTTTAAATCCTCCTGATTAAGTTTTATCGCTATGACTCCCCCACCAGAACCGTGCTTGCAGCTTTCCCGCACACGGCTCCACAATGTAGTATTCACAGCATTTCCTATTTTGTATATAATGAGTAGCATATTCTTGGTTTTGGTAATGGATTAACTTGTAGATAGTGTATAAATTGCTTTGAATTCATACTCTTCTTCTGACTACGTCGGTTTATCCATTTATACGCTAGCTTGATTACCCGCCAGAAGAATTTATTCAACCACCGGTAATTTCCGCTAACTCCGAAGTAGTTATAGTGTCCTGTTAGTTTTGCTTTAAGTATTGACCACCAATCTTTAAGGTGAACTTTATTTCGGATCTTTTTCACCCATTCTTTGATTTCTTTAAGTTTTCTAGATAGATTTTCTTTCGAGGTTTTATGACCTACCATTACTCTACCTTTACGACTCCTTGTACCATAATGGGTGAATCCTAGAAAGTTGAAACTTTCCGTTTTTCGTTTCTCCCTTATTCCTTGTTGCCACTCCTTTTTGCCAAACTTTACTATTCTTGTTTTGTCTTCAGATATTTCCAGTCCAAATTTTCCTAGCCTTTGTTTCAGTGACTCTAAGAGTTCTCTAGCATCTTTTTCTCTTTCGCAGCAAATCAGGTGATCGTCTGCATACCTAACTAGCTCCATATAACCTTTAGATCTTAGCTTGAATTTCTTTTCAAACCACAAATCCAGCACATAATGCAAGTATATATTAGCTAGTATAGGACTTACTATTCCCCCCTGAGGTGTGCCTAGTTCAGTTGCTTCATAATGTCCTGCTTCGACTACTCCTGCCTTAAGAAATCGTTTTACTAACCACAGTATGTTTGGGTCTGTTATCCGTTCTCTCAAGCATCTCATTAGCCATTTGTGCTGGACATTATCAAAGAATTTCTTGATATCAACTTCTACTACATAGTTAGTTGGTCTGTACATAACTGCTTTATTTAGTGCATTTACCGCTTGATGACAGCTTCTACCAGGACGAAAACCATATGAGTTATCCAGAAAGTTAGCTTCATAAATATTTTCTAATATCTTCTTCAGCATTATCTGGACTAACTTATCTTCTGTTGACGGTACTCCAAGCCCGCGTTTCTCTTTGCTTCCAGCTTTTGGTATATATACTCTTTTCACTGGTTGCGGTTGATATCGCTTTCTTTTCATACTATCCACCAGAGTGTTGAGCTTCTCTTCAAGATTTTCTCCATAAGCTTCTACTGTCACCTGGTCTATACCGCATGCTTTGTTATGCTTTAGCTCTTTATAACATTCAGCAAGATTCTCTGCGTTTATCAGATGAATTAACGATGTAAATTTCAATCGTTTATCTTGCCTGGCTCTTACTGCTATCTGATTTAGTTTTCTTTGCACGTTATTCCAACCTCCGTTGTATTGGCATAGCAATTCCTAAACCAGTCACTATATTGCTGACCGCTTCCCCTTGTATGTGGCTTTCCCACACTCTGAGTACTATCAATCAGTCCGACTTCCTTTATATCTTCCGTCAGTACTCGCCTTTGTTGACTTGTTCCAACGTACCTTAATAGGAATACAAAGGATCTCCCAAGTTTACGTAAACTCCATCTCAACACGTGATACGGCCTCAGATCCCGATAGAGTGAGTGATAACTTGCCCTATTGTTACCCTTCTTGCTGTCTTCCACTATATGCAACGTGTCGACCTCTATGACATCGAGAATTTCGGGACTCAATACCTTCACTTTCGTTGTACCCTGTGTTGTCCATTCCACTAGCTTTACTACGCTCGTTACCTTACGCAGCATAGTGGTTTGTTCCAGCCTGCTGGCTAGGCTTTGCCTGGGTTGGATTTTCACCAACTGGACTTTACGCACTTTGCTTGGCGCACGCATATTTCACCTAAAAAGGACACATTTTAGACTTCTTTGTTGAAATAAAACAGAAACAAAAGTGCTGTCCCTTGCACTCTTTGGATAATTTAATGATAAAAAATTTGGAGAGAAATTTTATACACAATCTCTGACATTTTTCCTTAAGTTGACGCCATTGCCTGAACGGATACAACTTAATTTTTAATCTGCAGGAGTCAAGTTGAGAATGTCCAATTTTCCACTTTCTTTATAGCATAACATACTTCAGCGCCTCTTGCTCCTCTTGAAGTCCAATGGGCTCACCACTTATGTGTAAATTAATCGTTAATGTTGTACACGTTCTTTTCTTTTTCTACTCTCTCTTGCTCTTCAATACAATATATAGCAAGCGGATTAGCTTTAAGTCTTTCGACTCCTATTTCTTCTCCTGTTCCATCGCAGTAACCATAAGTGCCTAATTTTATTTTTTCTAACGCCTCCTTAATTTTTTCTTTTCTATCTTTTCGACGCTTGATTAATTCCTCGTTTCCACTATCTCCATCAGAATAGTATGTATCAATACTATTCTCTTCTAGTTCTTGTTTCTCCAGCTCAGCGAGTATTGACTGTAACTTTAAGCTGAAGTATTCCAGTTGTTTTACGCTCATATATTCTTCATCTTCTGAAGGAGTGTAATCTTCTGGTGACTTTATTTTTGGTAACTTTTCCATAATTGCATTATCAAAAAAATAATAAAACCTATATAATTTATGAACAAAAAATTATACTACCTCAAAGTAAACACTATAATTTATAATAAACATTTAAAAGCCTAGTATGATCGACTCAGTAAAAAAATTAGTAATAGATGATAAGAACTTTACCTATATAGTATGTATTTTTATCATAATGTTAAGTTTATCTTCATTTACACTTAAAAACAACAATAAACAAGAAGTTATGTTAACATTAACATGGATATGTGCTACATTTGTTTTGCAGATTTCTACAAATAATTTGTTTACATCTGATTATCATGATGGAATATTAGAGCAAATCTTTGTACAGCCACTCTCTTCTAGGCTTATAGTTGCTTATAAAATTTTCGCTCACTGGCTATTATTTGGATTACCAATTTCAGTGATTTCTTCCATATTCAGCTTTGCAGTTCTATGCAATAGTATTGAACACTCAATAGCAGTTGGAGTGTCTTTATTATTTAATACGCTGATAATCATTAATATTTCAGCTACTGGAAATGCATTGATGATTGGTCGAAACAACTTAGCATCAGGAGTATCGCAAATTCTTGTTTTGCCAATGATAATGCCAACCTTTGTGTATTTTAAAATGCTAACTCAATTTGAAAATTTGTCCTTGAATATTTATACACTACTAATCACCATCTTAATTTTTGTTATTTTGATTGTTAACAGCACCATAACTACTCACATGGCACTAAAATTTGCTGTGGAACAGGATTGAAAAATCTTACTGTTATTCAGTAGACTTCTTGCATAACCTAGAAAAAAGGCAAATAGTTATTATAGATTTAGGTTTATCGACAATTTGAAAAACCTTCATTCCAGCATCCTTCCCTGTCATCCAAGTAGCCCTTCGTTGTCATCCCAGTGTCAAAAACTGGGATAACAGCTAACCTGACAACCGTCATCCCGCTACTTGTTAGCGGCTAAGAGATACCGTGACGGTATGACGGTTCGCGGTGGCATGACGATAAGCCTCATCATCCCGCTACGTGTTAGCGCCGCGGCGGTATGACGATTCGCAGCGGCATGACGAGAAAGGGGCTACTTGGATGATACCTTTTTTCTACTTAGTTTGGGTTATGCAAGAAGTCTATTCCTTCATAAGGAGAAGTAGTTAAAGGAATTTACTCTATTTCTCCCTCTTTTTTTATTATTTTTAATCTATAGTTAACGTAAAAGAGATATGCAAAAACTCTATTGATCCATAGTCTGCAAATTATTAATAACACTTACTTTAAAGAACCTCACTTTACGCTGATCTTTGAGCGCTCTTCTGTGGTATTTTGTAAGAGTATAACTTGTGAAATCGTCTTCCCTATAGATTAAAGAGTTACACTGCTTTATATGTGATGCTATCCACTCTGCATAGTCCTGATGATCGGTTGCAATGAATATTTCCCCTGTTATAAGTATTTTTTTTGCTAATAAATTTAAAAATTCCGTATTAATTAATCGTCTTTTATTGTGACTTCTTTTTGGCCATGGATCTGGAAAGAGAATAAAGAATCTTTCAACACTGTTATCAGGAAAATTTGCAATCAATTCTCTTGCATCTTCTGTCCACATTAAAATATTTTTTATGTTCTGTATTTCTATGTTTGTCAGCAAGCGAGAAACCCCCTTTAAGTAGGGCTCACATCCTATAAATAATAGATCAGGTTCATTGAGCACCTGGTAAAGCATATTTTCACCGTTGCCAAAGCCTATTTCTACCCATATTCTTTTTTGTGAATTTACAATTTTCTCTATAGATTCCTTGCTGTTTTGAATAGAATATTTTTCCAATATTTCATCAACATCAGGTTTTAGCCTGGACCTTCTGGAGAACGATCTAATCCACTTGCTATTCTTAAATAGCATATTCTTGATACATATATAATTTTCTCACTATATTTTATATAGCTTAAACAATTCTCGAAATGAGTTAATGAAAAATTACTTGTCAATAATTGTTAATATTATATAATATATGAGTTCTAATAAAGTTTAAGTTAAAGGTATGAATAATAATAATCCAGTCGTAAATCTACCGGTTACTATCAGAAAGCTATCATCAAACAAATTTATAGAAGAGATATGTCAAGGCCAATTTGAGGATCAAGATAATACCTTGTTTGAAGATTCTTTTGTTAACAAAATTAAAGAAGGAGATGTGGTAGAAGGTGTAATTACAAGAATAAACCCTAACGACGTTGTGGTTGATATTGGTTTAAAATCTGACGGGAGAATTCTGATCAAGGAACTCGGTTGTAATGATGAGGTCATTATTGGCTCGAAAATCAGAGTTTATGTGGAAAGAATTGAAGATTATCATGGTAATGTTGTTCTTAGTCGTGAAAAAGCAATTAGGGACGAAAAATGGAATAAGTTGGAAGAAGATACAGTTACAAGGGCTGAAGTAAGCGGAGTTATTAAACGCTCAATTAAATGTGGCTTTATTGTTGATCTTGGTGACGGAATAAGCGCTTTTTTACCGCTGAGTCATGTGGATTTGAAGCAAGTAAAAGATGCGAAGCACCTTATTGAAACTGAACAAAAGTTCATCGTGCTTAAAATGGATAAGAAGCAGGGCAATATTGTAGTATCAAGAAAGCTGGTGTTAGAAAAATTGCACGCTGGTGAAAAAATTAAATTTTTAGAATCTTTAAATGAAGGCGATATAATAGAAGGGAAAATAAAAAGTATCACTCATTACGGTGTATTTGTCGGTATTCATGAATCAGATGTAGTGGGAGTTATAGATGGATTGTTACATATTACAGATATCTCTTGGAGTAGGGTAAGTCATCCGTCTGCAGTTTTTACTTGTGGTCAGACTATAAAAGTTAAAATTATAAAAATAGACAAGGAAAATGCTAAAATTTCCTTGGGTGTGAAGCAGCTAGAAGATAGCCCTTGGCAAGATGCAGAGTCAAAATATCCAGTTGATAGTGTGCATAAGGGTTATGTAACAAGCATAGAAGATTATGGATTATTTGTTGAGCTTAGACCTGGAATTGAAGGTTTAGTGCACTCGTCAGAAATAACTTGGGTTAAGAGTAATTTACCAGTTAGTAGTCTCGTAACAAGGGGACAAGAAGTATATGTAAAAATTCTCAGTATTGACATTGCTAAGAGTAGGATGAGTTTAAGCATGAAAAGGTGTGTAGACAACCCTTGGCAAGTATTTATCAATAAATATCCTCCTGGTTCTATTGTTTCTGGTGAAGTGAAGAATAATACCGGCTCATATGTATCTGTTGCTTTCGGTGATTCTGAAATAGATGAGAACGTAGAAGGGACAATATATGTGAAAGATTTTAGTTGGTCTAAAAATGGTTCAGATGAGATAAAGAAGTATAATGTAGGTGATAAAATAGAAGCAAAAGTAATAAGGGCTAACGTGAATCGGGCAAGAATTTATCTTGGAATAAAACAAATAGAGTATGATCCTCTTGAAGAACTGATAAAGAAAGTTAAGGTAGGTGATAAAATACAGGTTACTGTAGGTAAGAGAGAAGATAATGGACTAGTCGTTGAAGTTGAGAACGATGTAACCCTTCTAATAGATCAAGAGCATTTACCAGAGAATAAAAAATTCTCTATATCAGAAAAAATAGAAGTTGAAGTATTGGGTGTTGAAGAATATAACATAGCATTATCTGCTAAGTGATAAGGTTTACTTATTTTGGCTTCATATAAATGGCAACAAAGTCTGATATAATAGCGAGGGTAGCAAAAAGACATCCTTTTTTAGATAAGATTGTTATAGCAGCTATAGTTGATAGATTTTTTGGGATACTTTCAAGCACATTGAAACATCATAATAGAGTTGAAATTAGGGGGTTTGGTTCTTTTTCAGTTAGAAGTTATAACTTGAAAGAAACAAGCCATTTAATGTTACAGAAGTTTACAAAGAATCAATACTTTAAAACATATTTTCGTAGCAGTAAAAAATTATCTGATTTGATAAATGAATAAAAATTTATACCATAAATAAGATGAAAGTAGGGGTTTGAGTTTATACTGTACGATAGAAATTTTTAGCACCATATGCAAGTAGTAGAAATAGTTATACGTAATAACACATATAAAATATCTTGCGAAAGTGGGAAGGGGAATCATTTATTACGCCTTGCTAATAGTTTTGACAAGTTAGTTAGTTCTGTATCTCAAAAAACTGGAGGTAAGGGTTCGGATGCATTAAATTTCTTACTTGCAGCACTAATTCTTGAGGATAAAATTTTAGAATTAACAAAGCGATTAGATGAAGTAAATCAAGAGCGCGAAAAGTATAGAAACGAGAAAAGAATAGAATATACTGAGGTACTAGATAAGGTAAATAAGATTATCACTAATCTTGAGTGCATAAAGGATTAGCTTCAATAAAGCAAGCAATTAAATTGACTATCTGACTATTCAAGCCAGGAGGGAGTTTTGTCTTACGAGTTATGTAACAATATAATTCGTAATCATCAAGATCAACTATTTTTTCGTATTCGATTAGTTCGCTTAAGGAAAATTTATCAAGATATTTCAATGCGAAATGCCCTAAAAGTATATCGGTTTCTTTGCAACCCCTATGCCAGCTTCTATATATTAATTTTCTTCTGAGTAGTGAGGTATCTGTCATTACAATTAAACTTTTTTTAATTTAAAAGTTAAACTAAATACTTGTCAAGCGAGGCGCATTTTAATATACTTAACATTTTGTTAAGATCTAAATATACAGGTGGAATTAATTTCTAATCTTATCCATCAATTTAGCGATGGAATATATTATTTTTTATCATTTTCTTTAATAATTTCTGTCATAGTATTCGTGCATGAATATGGGCATTATGTTGTTGCCAAAGCATGCAAAGTTAAAGTTGAATCTTTTTCCATAGGTTTTGGTCCTGAAATTTTTGGTTTTAACGATAAGTCTGGAACTAGATGGAAATTAAGCGCTGTTCCATTGGGTGGTTATGTTAAAATGCTAGGAGATACTAATGCAGCGAGTGTCCCAGCTGATCAACAAGAATTAACGGAAGAAGAAAAATTGTATTCATTTCATACAAAACCGCGTCATAAAAAAGCAGCAGTAGTTTTTGCAGGGCCTTTTGCAAACATGGTATTTGCTGTTATAGCTTTTACAATATTTTTTAGCATAGCAGGTTATTATCGCACTCCACCGGTGATTGAAAATGTAATCGAAGGTAGTGCAGCTAAGCAAGCTGGTTTGTTGCCAGGTGACACTATTACACAAATCAATGAGCATAAAATAAAATACTTTGAAGATATTTCACGTGTGATAATGTCGAATCCTAAAACAAGAATGGAGATTGAGTATAGCAGAAATAATGAGAAGCACAGGACCAGTTTAACTCCATTAATAATCAAGGACAAAGACGTTTTTGGCAACACAATAGAAAGAGAAACTATAGGGATTATTTCAGTCAATACATTAAAGCAGTCGTCTTTTCTTGGGGCTGTGAGCTTATCAGTAAGTGAAACTTACCACACTATGTGCTTAACGATCAAAGCTCTCTTTCACATTATTGTTGGTAAAAGGAGTATCAATGAAATAGGTGGACCAATAAAAATCGCAAAATATTCAGGACAATCAGCTAAAAAGGGATTTATTATGGTTCTATATTTTATGGCAATCATTTCAGCTAATTTAGCTGCAATTAACTTGCTGCCAATACCACTGCTAGATGGTGGGCATTTATTTCATTATATCATAGAAGCGGTTATACGTAGGGATTTAAGCTTGAAATGTCAAAAATATGCAGCTATTTTTGGTGCTTTAGTGTTGTTTTTGCTTATGGCAACTGGAATGTCAAATGATATTAGGGATCTTTTTTGAAATAAAATATGAAAAAGCTATTTTATATACTGGTAGTGGTTTTTATTTCTTTTCCTGCCCTGCTTGTTGCTTTAGGAACTGCGGAAAAAGTGCAGGTGAAAGATGTCAAATGTATTGGTAATGAGAGGGTAAGCAACCAGACAATAGGGTTCTATATAAAACTAAAATCTGGTGATTATATAAACGACGATGATATAGACTCAATTATAAAAGATCTATATAAAACAAAGTTATTTGCTAGTGTTAATGCTTACATAGATGATAAAAAAAATTTGGTAATAAAAATTCAAGAAAATCCACTAATTAACAAGATAATATTAAAGGGTAATAAGTTATTTAATAGCAAAGAGTTACTAAATAATGTGATTCAGTCAAAATCGCTAACTATTTTCACTGAAACAAAATTGCAAAACGATTTAATGAATTTAATCACTACTTATAGAAATAACGGTAAGGTTGGCGTTAAAATTGAATATGAGTTGGAGAAGCTCGATAGTAATAGGGTCAATCTAATTTTCAAAATAAAAGAAGGCAAAACCTCTAAAATTAAGGATATAAGATTTATAGGCAATAAAAACTTTTCTGAAAATGAGCTAGAGCAAGTTATTAAAAGACATAGTAATGACATATTTAGTAAGTTATTTAGAGCCATTTTTAAAGGCGAAAATCATTATTCACCGCAATATCTATTGATTAACACAGAATTGCTCGATCGTTTTTATTCGTCTAAGGGATATATTCAAAATAATATTCAACCAATTGTTGAGGTTGATAATAACAATCAAACAGAGTTAACTTTTTTGATTGACGAAGGACAGCAGTATTTGTTTGGAAATAATGAGGTTAATATTGAAACTGAAATTCAGGATTTGAGCCTAAAAGAAGAAATATTGGATTTTATAACAGAGGAAAACGATAAGATATTTAATAGAGTTAAAATTAATAATACAGTAGAAAAAATAAACAAATATTTAAATGAAAAAGGATATATATTTGCAAAAGTTAATCCAGAGTATGCACAACGTGACAACGTTGTAGATGTAACCTACAGAGTGCTGCCGGGTAAAAAGATTTATATAAATCAAATTACAATTGATGGTAACGATCGCACTTTAGATAAAGTGATCAGAAGTAAGCTAAGTGTAGCAGAAGGTGATGCGTACAATATATCTGAGATTCAAAAGTCACGTAAAAAACTAATGAGTAGTGATTTTTTTGAAACAGTGAAAGTAAATAGTTATGCAGTTAATGATAATGCAGTAAATCTTGACTTAAGTGTTAAAGAAAAAAACACTACTTCGTTGTATTTGGGAGGAGGTGTGTCTCTTCCTGGTGGAGCATTGATTAAAATTGACCTCAAAGACCGTAATTTATTTGGTACTGGAAAAGAGCTCTCTTTTGCTCTTGAAAAAAGTCAATACGTATTTTCTACTGATTTAGAGTTTGTTGAAAATAATTTTAACGATTCTGATACGTCACTAGGCATGGGTGTATTTTATGAAAAACAAGATAAACCAAACACTACTTTTGATAGTTGCGATATGGGATTTTTTACAAAGTTATCATATAAAGTCACAGAGAACTTAACTAATTCCCTTCGCTATTCTTATAAGTATAATCATATACACATGGATAATAAGGGTGGACAAGACACCGATATCTCTGAAATAATACTGGACCGAAAAGGTAAACATCAGATTTCATCAGTGGGATACACGTTGGCATATAATAAACTGGATAATCTATATGCTCCAAAAGAAGGGTATTTACTGCGCTTAAGTCAGGATATTTCAGGATTGGGAGGAAACGTGAATTTCCTAAAATCTGAATTCTTATCTTTTTATACGCACCCTATATTAAGCAAAATTGACGATGATATAACGCTACGCTTTAAGATGGCGGCAGGTCATATTTTTTCTTATACTGATGAAAACCTAAACATTGGCCAGCACTTTTTTAAAGGGGGTAATGAGATTAGAGGGTTTGACCTTTCCGGTATTGGACCAAGAGCAGAAGACAAAAATAAAAGCTCATTAGGAGGCAAAACTTATTTTAATCTAACACAGCAAGTGGATTTTCCTCTACCAAAACTATATGACTATGCTGGTATCAAAGGCTCACTATTTGTTGACTATGCGACACTTTTTGGCTTAGATGATAAAAATAAGAAGTATGAAGGGAAATACTATGATAGCAAGCTTGTGAGAGTGTCACCAGGTTTTGGCTTTTCAATGCTTTCTCCTTTTGGTAGACTTAGATTGGATTTCGGGTTTCCTTTAGTAAAGGAATCTTATGATATAATACCATCACCAAATGTTAAATTTTCTATTGAAGCGGGGATTTGAATGAAATATATACAGTTATTTATATCAGTTATTGCCTTAATTATTTCCTTATTTGTGGGGTATAAGTTTGTAGGATATCAACCTCAGAACACAAAAGCTGCAATTATCGATAGTGACAAAGTCATCAATGAATCTCTTGCTCTGCAAAATATACAACAACAAATAAAGGAGCAGAATTCTAGATTACAACAAGAATTTGAAAGTGAGTTAGAAAAACTTAAGCCATCAAAAGAAGAATTTGAACTTTTGTCAGAAGAAGCAAAAAAAGAAAAGACAGAACAGTTTAATAAGCACACTGTAAATACTAGAGATAATTACGCTAAAAAAATGTTACATTTAGAAGAAAGCTATAGAGACGCAGTAGAGAGTGTTTTTAACAAGATAAAAGAAGTCGCTAAAAAAACGGCAGAAAAAAACAACATAGATTTGGTACTATTTATTTCAAAAAAGAACCAAGTTTTATACTCCATGGATGAAGTTGATTTATCAGATGTGGTATTAAACAATATAAACAAGAAAATACCTGAATTTGCTTTGAAAGGCATTGAGTAGGCTTATGCAATTTAATATCAGTGATATTATAAAAATATTACCACATTCTTATCCGTTTCTCTTAGTAGATAGAGTTATAGAGTGTGATCCTGGTAAAAGTATAAAAGCAATCAAAAATGTGACTTTCAATGAGCCATTTTTTATTGGCCACTTCCCTGGTCATCCAATAATGCCAGGAGTCTTGATAATTGAATCTCTAGCTCAGGCATCTGCTATATGTGTTCTAAGTAAAGAAACAATAGAAAATAAAGTTGTTTACTTGAGATCCATTGAAAATGCAAAATTCAGAAAGCCAGTTACTCCAGGGGACACATTGATTCTTCAAGCTAACATTCAAAGTGTGTGTTTAGGTGTACACAAATTTAGGTGTATTGCATCTGTTAGCGAAGAAAAAGTTGCAGAAGCAACAATCTCAGCAGTACTGCAAAATAAATAAAATCTTCATCTGTAAGAAACAGCATGTACACTTTATAGTATAGCAATGAAGCTGAATTTCAAAATCTCATTTTCGAATCTATATACTCGCAATGGATTAACAAAATTAGATGAGACATTTTTGAATTATATTAAATCATGTGATGAGAGCTTGTTTTGTTCATTAATTGAAGCAAGAGAAAAAGCAGCTTCTTCTTCGATGTCATCCCAGTGTCACCTCCCATCATCCCAGTGTCACCCCCCGTCATCCCAGTGTCACCCCCCGTCATCCCAGTGCTTGACACTGGGATCTAGAAAACAAGAAGGACGATCAGCTACTTGGATGACAGATAGCCA
This sequence comes from Wolbachia endosymbiont (group A) of Philonthus cognatus, assembly GCF_947251755.1. Taxonomy (NCBI): domain Bacteria; kingdom Pseudomonadati; phylum Pseudomonadota; class Alphaproteobacteria; order Rickettsiales; family Anaplasmataceae; genus Wolbachia; species Wolbachia endosymbiont (group A) of Philonthus cognatus. The sequence continues at coordinate 204,835 of NZ_OX366388.1, read as the reverse complement.
GCTCATTATAGACCTTTCGTACTTACTTGATGAATTTATTGCAAAACTTTTCAACATTGAAAAAGAAATAGAAGAGCTAAAGAAAAAGCACAACGACTTTGCTGTAATATATAAATGCAAAAGGTTATTTGTCCAACGCTATGCATTGAAGAAATACACTAATGTGGCGAATATAGATATTACTAACAAACTAAGTCATTTTCTCACTTTGCCAACAACAGAAAAAAATTTCGCTGAGCAGGTGATGCATTGGTTTGAAGATAAAGAAAATCACAAAGAGGAAATAGAACTTGCGGCACAATATGCAGTGTGGAGAGTAAAAAATAAACAGAGCATATTATTTAGCATACATAAAAAAATTGACCACGAAGACCTCATACCATTTTCTAAAAAAGAAGTGGACAAAGTTGAAGTGCTGTATTCAAATGAAGTAAAAAGACGATACGGTTTTGATCTAACAAGCAAAAAGGTAAGTTTGAATAAAGCACTAGATAATGCTCACTACTGCATATTTTGTCATAAGCAAAATAAGGACAGCTGCTCAAAGGGGCTAATTAATAACGACAATACTTTTAAACAATCTCCACTAAAAGTTGAACTGCACGGCTGCCCACTAGAGCAGAAAATATCAGAAATGAATCTGGTGAAAAGCGAAGGATACAGCATTGCAAGTCTTGCAATTGTGATGATAGATAACCCATTATGTGCGGCTACTGGACACAGAATATGCAATGACTGCATGAATTCGTGCATATATCAAAAGCAAGAACCCGTAAATGTGCCAGCAATTGAAACAAGGATTCTGGATGATGTGCTCAGTTTACTGTACGGATTTGAAATATATTCTCTGCTCAGCCGTTGGAATCCTTTAAATTTTCAGTGTCCATTGCCAAGAGGAAATACTGGAAAAAACGTTCTAGTTGTAGGTCTTGGTCCTGCTGGTTTTAATTTAGCTCATCATTTGTTGAATGATGGGCATAACGTTATTGCCATTGATGGACTAAAGATTGAACCTTTGATCGATAATTTCCAGCTAATTAAAGATTTCAAACACGAAAAATTGAGTGAACGCATGGCAGAAGGGTTTGGTGGGGTGGCAGAATATGGTATTACTTCTCGGTGGGATAAGAATTACTTAAAGATTATTAGATTACTGCTGGAAAGACGTGAGCATTTCGCACTTTATGGAGGCATTCGTTTTGGTGGCACGATTAATGTTGATGACGCGTTCAACTCGGGTTTTGATCACATTGCCCTAGCACTTGGCTCTGGCAAGCCACGAATGATCAAAATAAAGAATATACTAGCTCGTGGAGTGCGTATGGCATCTGACTTTCTTATGTCGTTACAACTGACTGGCGCTCTTAAATTTGATTCTATAGCAAATCTGCAAGTTCGTATGCCGATAGTTGTCATAGGGGCTGGGCTTACTGCGATTGACACTGCCACTGAAGCTTTAGCGTATTATCCAATTCAAGTAGAAAAATTTCTTCTTCGTTATGAGATATTAGTTGATAAGTATGGAAAGGACTGTGTTGAAAAAGATTGGACAGAAGAAGAACGCGAAATTGCGAATGAGTTTATATCGCACGCACAATTGATCCGAGAAAAGCAAAAGTTAGCAAAAAAAGAGAATAGAGAAATAAAAATATTAGAGTTAATGCAGAGCCTCGGGGGAGTGAAAGTTATATATAGAAAAGAGCTAAAAGATTCACCAAGTTATCGATTAAATAGCGAAGAGGTGCAAAACGCATTATCAGAAGGGATTTACTTTATTGAAAACTTAGAGCCAGTTGAAGTTGTGACGGATAAATATAACCATGCTGAATTAATAAAACTAATAGACACAAAATCCGGCGAAATCAAACGTATAAAAGCACGTTCTATTTTTATAGCAGCAGGTACTGAGCCAAATACAGTTATTGCAACAGAAGATAAAAGGCATTTTAAATTAAGTAATGGGTATTTTACTCAATTGAATTCATCAGGAAAAGAAATGGATCCAATATTTTCTCCTAAGATGCGAAATAAAGACAGAATATTAGTATACAAGCAAGGCAATAAAACAATTAGCTTTTTTGGTGACCTTCATCCTTCGTATAGCGGCAGCGTCGTGAAAGCTATGGCAAGTGCTAAGAACGGCTACCCTATTATTTCCCAGCTTTTGAGTAGAGTTAATAGCTTCGTTTCTGTCATTCCAGTGTGTGATGTTGTGGGCCAGAAAAAAAATGCGTGGTCAAGTGTTGAAGACCTGGCTAATAAAGAATTATTTAATAGAATCAAAGAGCAATTCACTGCAAAGGTTATAAAAGTTCAATATTTAACAGACAAAGTTGTGGAAATAGTGATCAAAGCACCTCTTGCGGCAAAGAATTTTAAGCCTGGGCAATTCTTTAGATTGCAAAATTTTGAAACCAATGGCAGAAAAGCCAATAATACAAACCTTGCTATGGAAGGTATAGCCGTAACCGGCACTGAAGTAGACAAAAAAAAAGGAATTATTTCCACTATTGTGCTGGAAATCGGCGGCTCCACTAATTTATGCAGACACTTAAGAGAAGGCGAGCAAATAATTCTTATGGGCCCAACTGGCAGCCCTACTGAGGTTTACTAAGTCTCAATATTAAAGTGATGCCAAATTTTATTTCAAAAAGTAAATAATTTACTAACGCTCGTGCACAAATTAAAAATAAATTATGCACGAGTGTAGCGTTATGAATTAGGAGTGCTATATTAAAGCTTACCTCACTATTAAAGCTATCGGTCAGATTAGATTAAAAACCTAATCTGACCGGTTTCTCTATAACCCTCTAAACTCTGATATAATTATATGATAATTAGTTTAATTAGTGGTTAATATGCAAATTGATTTTATTCATATATTGAGATAGCATAAACCATATTGGTTTTAATTATTGTGCAACTTTATAAATCGTCACTGTTACTTCTACTGACTGTATTAATAGTTATAGTCCTAAAATTACCTGAAAATTTGAGCATTGCAGTAAATTGGTCTCTCCCAATTCTAGATTTTGATTTATCTTTTCGTACCATACTAATATCTTTTTTATCAGTTGCATTTTTAGCTGTTCTACCAGCACAAAATTTGACTTTTTCAGAGATGCTATCTTTTGCTGCTTACACTATTAGTTCACTTTATGCAGTTTTATCTGAACATATGATATTGGTTATAATATTCTGTGAATTAATGACCATCAGTGCATTTTTTATTATCGCAGCTAGCTGTAGAGATAGTGGACCTGCAATAAGGTACGCTTGTGTACACTTTTTCGTTGGAGTTATATTAATAGCAGGATTGGCACTTCAAAGCACTAACCTGATAATTTTGGGTTTATTGATAAACTGCGCTTGTTTTCCTTTTTCATTTTGGGTTGTTGATGCATATCCTGCTGCATCGCTACATGGCACCACATATCTCTCTTTATTTACCACTAAAGTCTCTTTTTTAGTGATGCTTTTACACACTTATAACCTATGGCAAGATTGTACTGAAATATTAGCGCTTGTAGGCGCCATCACTGCAATTTACAGCATTATATTTGCTTCTCTTGAGCAAAATATTCGCAGATTTTTATGCTATAACGTTGTAGGACAAATGGGCTTGCTGATTATTGCAGGAAGTTTGCTCAGTCCTTCGGAAAAAGCAATACCAATTTTGATACTGCATATAATCTTCTCTCTTGTTTATCAATCATTATTGTTTGTGGTCAGTAATTCGATTATTTCACAAACAAAAACAATTAGTTTTAATGGAGTGGGTAAACTGATGTCAGTGGAAGGCATGTGTGCTATAATCGCAATACTTACAATGGCTGCATTTCCTGGAACCGTTGGATTTATCAGTAAATCATATATCACAGCTGAAATTGAAATGAACACTGTTGCCTTAAAAGGGTATAAAAATTTATATAAGCTTCTAAATTTGCTGCTTCATTTAAGCGTGGGGCTAAAGTTTCTTTATTACTTATTTATTGCAAAAAGTAAGTCAAAACCTTTAGCAGAGAGAGGAGGCAAAATGACTATGATTATTTTAGCATTTATATGCGTAATCGCTGGCAATCCTTACTTACCTATTTACAATAAACCTTCGATTTTCGATTTTGTGTACAACACAAAAAATATTTTGTCGCAATTTAATTTGTTACTATGTACCACTTTATTGTTTATTCCTTTACGCAAGTTATTTTACCCGAGAGTAAATTTTAAAATGGATGTTGATTGGATTTTTAGAACTTTCATATCCTATATTGTCTTGTTGTTCAATCAGTTAGTCTCTAAAACTAGAGAAATGTTTGCCAGCGTAGTGCAAAACTTGACTAATCCACTTACTGGTTTATACTTTAATAATATTACTAAACTTAAAGAAGTGCTGGGTTATAACTCAGTGAGTTTTGTTTCAGCTTCTTCTCTCTTTTTAATGAGTATTCTACTAATGCTATTATGTTTAAATCGTTAACTGAAAGTTTAAATTCTGTATTTAGTAAACTGAGAGGAAAGTCAATCATTTCTGAAGATGATTTTAATCTTGCCATGCGTGAAATACGCATAGCCTTAATTGAAGCTGACGTTTCACTTGAAGTTGCAAAAAAATTCATCAACGACATTAAAGATAAAGTGATTGGGGAAAAAGTCATAAAAAGTGTTTCTCCAGCACAAATGATAATTAAAATTGTACAGGATAATTTAGTTGCAGTTCTCGGATCAGAGAAAAGTGACTTAAATCTAGCAGTTAAACCCCCTGCTGTGATTATGATGGTGGGCTTACAAGGTGCAGGTAAAACAACTACCTCAGGAAAGCTTGCTTTAAAACTAAAAAAGCAAAAGAAAAAAGTGATGCTTGCCTCTTTAGACATTTATAGGCCTGCTGCCCAGAAACAACTTGAAGTGCTAGGTAAACAAATAGATGTGCAAACTTTACCTGTAGTAATAGATGAGAAGCCCATTACAATTACAAAAAGGGCACTGGCAGCAGCAAAGAACGATAATTATGATGTATTAATACTAGACACTGCAGGCAGGCTTCATATTGACAATAATATGATGAATGAGTTGAAAGCCGTAAAGGAAATAGCTTCACCTGCAGAAGTTATTTTAGTAGCCGACGCAATGATAGGCCAGGATGCGGTCAACATTGCCAAATCATTCAATGAGGTAATAGGTGTAACCGGCATTATTCTTACCCGTGTTGATGGTGATGCACGTGGTGGTGCTGCTCTTTCTATGAAAATGATCGCCGATTGTCCAATTAAATTTATTGCTTGTGGTGAAAAATTAAGTGACCTCGATGATTTTTATCCAGATAGAATTGCAAAAAGAATACTTAGCATGGGTGATGTTGTCTCATTGGTTGAAAAAGCTGCTGAGATTGTTGGTCAGGAAGAAATTGATAAGTTACAAAAGAAAGTGAAAAAAGGTAAATTCGACCTAAACGACCTAGTGGGAATGTTAAAAACTCTGAGTAAAATGGATGGCATTAGCAACATAATGAAATTCATTCCTAGTTCATTCACAAAAAAGCTAAGTAGCAGTGTGCCAGATGACAATAAAGTGAAAAAATATATAGCCATCATAAACTCAATGACTGAAAAAGAAAGGCAAAATCCAGATATTTTAAATGGCAAAAGAAGACTTAGAATTTCTAAGGGGTCCGGAACAACTGTAACTGACATTAATCTTCTAATTAAGCAGTATAATCAAATGAGCTCTATGGTAAATAAGTTCAGTAAAGTTGACCATAGTAAACTCAAAGAATCTGATTTGATGGATATGCTAAGCAGAAAGTAAGTGACCTTACCTTTAGCTATATCAAAAGCCGGCTTAGGTCTCGCAAAAAAATTTACAGCTTCTTGCTAGCCAAGAAATTTATTATTAATTTTAAGAAATACTATAGCTGACCCAAGCAACACGTCATACCGCGATTCATTTCATAACTGTACGAACATTGTAGTGTGGGCCACCAGTGGGGTGTCATCCGAGTAGCTTGACTACTTGGATCCAGAAAAAGAATGGTGTCATGCAAGTAGCCTCCTTCTCCTGTCATCCCAGCGCCCAGAGGTGTCATCCGAGTAGCTTGACTACTTGGATCCAGGAAAAAGAATGGTGTCATGCAAGTAGCTGACACTGGTCTCCATCCAAAAGGGTGTCATCCGAGTAGCTTGACTACTTGGATCCAGGAAACTTAATTGCAAGTAATGCATTGGGTTTGGTGAGTATGGGTTTTGCGTTATAGAATGAAGCACTTTTTGTGAATTTGTAAAGAAAACTGGATCCAAGTAGTCAGGGCACTGGGATGACATCATCCTTTTTTTTGGATTCCAGACTGGAATGACAGCAGTCCTACGTCATACCGCGATTCATTCGCGGTATCTCTAAATCCCGCTAACAAGCAGCGGGATGACGGTTGTCGTTTAGCTATAAATATTTAAGAAATTTACTAAACAGAAAAAAGGCAAAAGAAGCCCCGTAGTTGGCTAATTACTTACATTATACTTTCAAGTATGGCGTTTTTTTATTCTAAACGCTTAATAACCGCGATTTAGCTGCTTTTTAATGCAACTAACCTTTAGTCATAAATGTTTAAGAAATTTACTAAACAGAAAAAAAGGCAAAAGAAACCCTAGGGTAGCTAGTTATTCACTATCCATTTTTTAAGTTGGCGTTTTTTTATGTTTTAAACGCTTTATAAGCGCGTTTCAGCTTATGTAGGTAGAAGTTTTATAAAGACATAAGGTGCACATAGTGCAAAAAATTAAACATGAGACGCCAGATACGTGAGTTTTTTTGTCATTTAATCTGTACAGAGAAGATAAATAAATAGCTTCAATGTTTATGATAAGGGGGCTGGCGGAGTTTGTCAAGCAAGTTTTTCGTTTCTATTGTAATGACAGTTATGGCCTGTGCAAGAAATCTATTGATTTACAGCAGGTTCTTTGTTACAGTCCACAGTTATGCAAAGAAACTTAAAGCCTCATGAGTTTATTTACAGCCAGTGGTTTACATAATTTGGAGCTGTATAGCTGAGTATTGTATATGATAATATTAATAACAAACGATGATGGTTTTGGAAGTGAAGGAATAAAATTACTCAAAGAGGTTGCACGGAATTTTGCGTCAGAAATATGGATAGTGGCACCAGATACTGATAGAAGCGGGGCTGCAAGATCTCTTGATTATCCAGTGAAACAATCTATTGGAATAAAACAACATAGTGAAAGGGAATTTAGTGTGTCTGGTACTCCTGCAGATTGTGTCATTATTGCGCTAAATAAAGTTATGAATAAAAAACCAGACTTAATATTGTCCGGAGTAAATATTGGATCAAATGTCGGGGACGATATTTGTTATTCAGGAACAATTGGTGCTGTAATGGAAGGTGCTGCAAGGTCTATACCTTCTATTGCGCTAAGCCAAGTTTATCATGATAAAATAGACTGGCACAATACAAAGGTTTTTGCACCAAAGGTTATTGCCAAGCTAATTAAGGTTGGTTGGCCTAAAAACATAGTGATGAGTGTAAATTTTCCTGCTACGGAAAAAGTAAAAGGAGTAGAATTTGCTGAACAAGGTGAATATAACATTGATGGGGATTTAACTTTTACTGAAAATTCGAATGGCTCTTTTAGCTTAAATTGGTCTCGAGAGCACTCAGGCAGTGGTAGTGTAAATAAAATAAAAGAAGGATTTATTACTATCACACCAGTAAAATTAGATTTTACAGATTATGATACATTGAATGCTATGAAAAATTCTTGTGCAGACGAATTTTCTTCTATAGCTGACTGAGAAAAACATTTGCATTGCTCCTAATAGATATTTTCTATTGTGTTATCGCGAGCAATTATTTTTTCTTCACCTGTATCCATGTTTTTAATCTTTAAAGTTTTACTATTCAATTCTTCATCGCCAAAAATTAAAGCAGCTTTAGCATTTGCTTGATTTGCTTTTTTCATTCGGGTTCTGAGCGTTCCGCTATATTCATAGATTACATATAAACCATTTCTGCGCAATTCATTTGCAAGTGTTAAAGCATGTTTTTCAGCCTCTCTACCGATTGGAATTAGGTAAATAGGTCGCTCTTCTTTCGGAGAATAATTGATTAACTCCATTATGCGCTCAATACCCCCTGCAAATCCTATTGCTGGAGTGTGTTTTCCACCTACTGAAGATACTAAATTATCGTATCTTCCACCGGCAAAAACTGCCCCTTGTGCACCTAAATCCTCTGTAACAAACTCAAACACTGTGTGGCAATAATAATCCAAACCTCGAACTAGTTTATTGTTTACGGTATAAGGTATATCAAGAATTGTTAATCCATTTAGTATTTGTTCAAAGAAATCTGAGGACTCTTTCGTATAATAATTGCTGATTTTAGGCGCATCAGAAATTATTGATTTATCTTTCTCATCCTTGGAATCCAGTATTCTGAGTGGATTTTTGATCAACCTATTTTTGCTATCTTCTGATAGATCATTTTGATACTTTGTAAAGTATAAGATCAAAGCTTCTCTATATTTAGTTATTGTTTCACCATCACCTAAAGAGTTGATTTCCAGCTTTACATTTTTATTGATGCCAAATTCAGTTAGTAAGTGCTGAGCGAGTGATATCAATTCAATATCAGCTTTTGGATCTTCTATGCCAAAAACCTCAAAATTTATCTGATGAAATTGCCTTTGTCTTCCCTTTTGCGGTCTTTCGTAACGAAATGCAGGTCCTGTTGAGAATAGTTTTATCGGTGTTTGTAGTTTTTTTTCAATGAGTAGCCTGACAACCGCTGCAGTGAACTCAGGACGTAAAGTTATGCTCTTTCCCCCTTTATCATTGAAGCTATACATCTCTTTAGTGATGATATCTGAGCTATCACCTAAGGTTTTTGTAAAAACTTCCGTGTACTCAAATATTGGAGTTTGGGCGGGCAAAAAGCCGTATAGACTTGAGATTCTATTTGCTGTTTGCTCTATGTATTTAAACTTGTACCATTCATCAAACAGGAGATCTTTTGTTCCTCTAACTGTTTGATTAGTCATAGTGTGGTCTCTATACCTGCAACCTCTGGTATGTGGTAGCTCAGCATATTCTGCACTCCTTGCTTTAAAGTAATTGCAGCACTTGGGCATCCAGAGCAGGCTCCTTGCAGCTCAACATAAACTATTCCATCTTTATAGCCACGGAATTTGATATCACCACCGTCTTGAGCAACTGCAGGTTTGATATAACTTTCCATCAATTCTTTTATTCTATTTACAATTTCTATATCATTTTCATCGAAAAATTCCTCATCTGATATATTATTATCATTCACTCCTTCTTTATCTAGCGCTTTTCCACCTGAAGTAAAGTGATCCATGATTGTAGTTAAAATTTCTACTTTTAGTGTATCCCAATTAATTCCACCCAATTTTGTTACTGAAATAAAATCATGACCAAAAAACACTCTTACCACATGTTCTATTTGAAAAAGATTTGCTGCTAACTTGGAGTTTTTTATTTCATCTGCATTTGAAAAATCAGCCGTTTCTCCTTCGTTTAGAATTGCAAATCCAGGAAGGAATTTTAGCGTATTTGGGTTTGGTGTTTCTTCAATCTGGATGAACATGTTATTTACCATGACAATTATAATTGTTACTATTTAATCATAAAATGATAAAAAAATATACATGTCATTCATCTTTTTTCTTTTTTTAGTATTCATAGTAATTACATTTGTCTTGCCTAGCGTTGTTGTATTTTTTCTTTTCCTGACAAAAAAAAATAACATAAGTTTCATGATGAACTCTATATTGAGTAAGTTTTTGAACGAATTTAATAGCAGTAGAAGTTATACTGAAAATTACACTGGTGACAACATATCCAAAGATGAAGCATTAAAGATACTGGGGCTGAATCCTGAGGCAAGTCAAAATGAAATCAATAAAGCATATCAAAATTTAATGAAGTTAGTTCATCCAGATAAGGGAGGCTCGGAATATTTTGCACAAAAGTTAAACGCGGCACGTGATAGGTTGCTGAAGAGGTAATTAATATTGCTTTAAAGTTTTTATTTGTGCATAAAGGATAAGCTGCTACAATAAAACGAGTTAAAGGTAGAGAAAGCTTTAAGTTATGCAAGATGATACTAAAAAAAAAACAACGATAGAAGAAGAAAAAGGCATATTAGGGTGGATAGAATATAGACTGCCTATATTTTCTTTTCTAAAACACACCGCTTCTTATCAAGTACCAAAAAACTTAAATTATGCTTGGAACTTTGGCTCTTTGGCTGGTATAGCGCTAATTTTACAAATAATAACAGGTATATTTCTTGCTATGCACTACACTCCGCATGTTGATTATGCGTTTAATAGTGTAGAGCGCATAATGCGGGATGTGAATTACGGGTGGTTAATACGCTACACTCACGCTGTTGGAGCATCGCTCTTCTTTATGGTAGTCTATGTTCATATAATGCGTGGATTATATTACGGATCTTATAAAAGACCGAGAGAGATGGTGTGGTTTATTGGAATATTTATATTTTTTGCAATGATGGCAACTGCCTTTATGGGATATGTATTGCCTTGGGGACAAATGAGTTTCTGGGGTGCAACAGTTATAACCAACTTATTTTCTGCTATACCTTTAATTGGCAATAAAATAGTTATATGGTTATGGGGTGGTTTTTCAGTGGATAACCCAACACTTAACCGTTTTTTCGCTCTGCATTATCTTCTGCCTTTTGTTATTATTGCTTTAGCTATGCTTCATGTGATAGCTCTGCATAGGTTTGGCTCTGGTAACCCAAGTGGAGTGGAGGTAAAATCAGATAAGGATACCATCCCTCTCTATCCTTATTATATAGTCAAGGATTGCATAACTTTTGGTCTGTTTTTTGTAGTTTTGTTCGCATTTGTTTTCTATGCTCCCAATTATCTTGGGCATCCAGACAATTATATAGAAGCTGACTCTATGGTAACTCCGGTACACATAGTGCCAGAGTGGTATTTTTTACCTTTTTATGCAATGCTACGTTCAATTCCAGATAAACTTACTGGTGTGCTTACCATGTTTGCGTCTATTTTAGTGTGGTTTTTGTTACCTTGGCTTGATAAATCAAAAGTTAAAAGTGGTGCTTATCGCCCGGTGTTTAAGAAATTTTTTTGGGTTTTTGCAATAAATTTTGTACTTCTTGCCTGGCTTGGAGGACAAGAGGTAAAAGAGCCTTACATCACTATGAGTAGGCTATCTACTCTTTATTACTTTGCATACTTTGTGATAGTTTTACCACTGCTTAGTAAGTATGAAAAGCCAAAAGAACCACCAAAAACCTTAAGTGATTCTGTGCCGGAGATGAGGTGATGTCAATTCAAAGCAGATCTCTTACAAAATTCTCTGTCATCCCAGAACTCTCTTCTGTCATCCCAGAGCCCTCTTTTGTCATCCCAGTGCTTGACACTGGGATCCAGAAAAAAAATAAATGGATTCCAGCATCATGTACACAATTGTATGAACGTTGTATACAACACACAGTGTCATTCCACTATCTTCCGTTGTCATCCCAGTGCTTGACACTAGGATCCAGGTATAAAAATACTTACAAATCATGCAATGGACAACAGATTCTAGGAGTGCACGATAACCATAATGTCAGTGATGAAATAAGCTGGATTCCAGTGTCAGCTACTTGCATGACATCAATTCGAAATTTACTAAAACAGTGGTTATGCATGGGATCTAATGTATTTGCAATCTTCTGCATGTTATTTCTATCTAGTCTTATATCTGCAGAAGAATTTAAATCATCACCAAATAAGAAAATAGACTGGAAATTTGATGGAATTGTCGGATCTTTCGATAGAGAGTCAATTCAGCGTGGCTATAAAGTGTATAAAGAAGTCTGTGCTGCTTGTCATTCAATGAATAGGGTAGCATTTCGTAATTTGCAAGATGTTGGTTTTTCTGAAGAAGATGTAAAACAGATTGCAGCTTCTTATCAAGTTAAAGATGGCCCAAATGATTTGGGTGAAATGTTCGATAGACCTGGAATACCTTCGGATTATTTTATTGCACCTTTTGATACAAAAGAAGCAGCTGCAGCAAGCAACAATGGTGCAGTCCCACCAGACTTATCATTAATTATTAAAGCAAGGTATGATGGTGCAAATTATGTCTATTCATTGTTAACAGGCTATCAAAACGGCGAACACGATGAAAATGATTTATATTTTAATTCGTATTTTCCAACAGGCAGATTAGCTATGGCGCCACCACTTTCTGAAGGAATGGTGGAATATGATGGTGCAAGGCAAGCCACAGTTGAAAATATGGCGTATGATGTGATAAATTTTTTACAATGGGCAGCAGAGCCAGAATTAGAGCGCCGGCATAAACTTGGATTAAAAGTAGTGGCGTATTTTATAATTTTAACAGTGTTTTTTGTATTAACTAACAACAAAGTTTGGAGCAAGCTCTATAAAAAGAAGTGATAGTCAATTTTGCCTCAAGCACAATGGTTGTCATCCAAGTAGCTAACACTGGTTCCTTTATGACAGTGTCATCCGAGTAGCTGACACTGGGATAGCTTTGTCGCATCGTACCTTATACGGTAATAATTTACGATAAATTCATGTAGCCATTTCGAATTTAGCCATACCAATGTCAGTAAATTTATTAAGCAAATAGCACTTAATGAGCAGTTCTTTTTCACGATTTAGAGGTTGTCCACAAACCAGTAAATCAAGCATATTCCCTACTTAACATAACTTTACTCATAGCCAGATATATGAAACTTTCAGTAGATGTTGTAAGTAAATCGTACTCCTTTGATAGCCTTCTATTTCTATTGATCCAAGCAAAAGTCCTCTCTACCACCCACCTTCTCGGCTGTACTGAAAATCCAGGATCCCGTTGGGCTTTGTTGCATCGCTAGCTATGATGGATTAAAGATAAAAAAGATAGGGAATATCAGTAGCTTATTATTCTGGTATTTATAACAAGAACGGTCAGTGAATACCTAAATTTGAGTAAAAGAAATTTCACTACCACTCACTAATCTGGCTAAAATTCAAGAATTTCAATGCTTTAGCTATTTTCAATAGAATTAAATTTATTAATATAAATAACAAATTACTATTCTTAAATTTGATCAGATTGATTGCAAAAAAACAAGATTTTCAATAGGTTGCTTATAATCCTAACTATAGTTAGCCTTTCATAAGTAGCGATGCAACAAAGCCATCCCGTTGTGGCAATAGTTCTAGTGGTGTATCTTTATGCACCCAAAACCTACATGGAGGCCTTTTGACAATTTCAATATCTATCCCATATTCTCTCTTTACGTAATCCTTTAAATCTTTTCCTTGGTATCCCATATCAGCCCACATTTTCTTAATATTGCTGTATTTTTCCTTCATATTGTCCAATGCCATCTTCACCCCATCTCTGTCATTTTCGCTTGCAGCTCCTACATAGCAACCAAGCACAAATCCTTGAGTATCTGTGATTATATGTCTTTTTCTCCCCTTTACCTTTTTCGCACCATCATAACCTTTGCCCCCCCTTTTTCCGTGGTTTTTACCGATTGACTGTCCACTATGCATGCGCTCGGCTTCCCATTTTTGACCTACTATATTTAGTGATATCATAGTTCATTTTCTCAAAAATTCCCTGCTTTTTCCATCTTCTAAACTGTTCATGCACAGCCTTCTACGGCGGAAAATCGTGTGGTAAATAGCGCCATTGACATCCTGTGCGCAGTATATAAAGAATTGCATTTACTATCTCACACTTACTGTATTTTGGTGGCCTTCCTCCTTTCTTGTACGATACTCTGAAGTGTTTTTCTATTCTTGCCCATTCCCTTTTACTTAAATCTGTTGGATATTTTTTCCTCATCTCTTACCTCAATATTCTTTCTTTATATACTACGTATTCCTTGGTTTGTGGACAACCTCTTAGAGGTTGTCCGGAAACTAGTAAACTTAGGCATATTCCCTCCGTAACATAACCCTACTCATAGCCAGATATATGAAACTTTCAGTAGATGTTGTAAGTAAATCGTACTCTTTTGATAGTCTTCTATTCCTATTGATCCAAGCAAAAGTCCTTTCTACCACCCACCTTCTCGGCTGTACTAAAAATCCAGGATCCCGTTGGGCTTTGTTGCATCGCTAGCTATGATGGATTAAAGATAAAAAAGATAGGGAATATCAGTAGCTTATTATTCTGGTATTTATAACAAGAACGGTCAGTGAATACCTAAATTTGAGTAAAAGAAATTTCACTACCACTCACTAATCTGGCTAAAATTCAAGAATTTCAATGCTTTAGCTATTTTCAATAGAATTAAATTTATTAATATAAATAACAAATTACTATTCTTAAATTTGATCAGATTGATTGCAAAAAAACAAGATTTTCAATAGGTTGCTTATAATCCTAACTATAGTTAGCCTTTCATAAGTAGCGATGCAACAAAGCCATCCCGTTGTGGCAATAGTTCTAGTGGTGTATCTTTATGCACCCAAAACCTACATGGAGGCCTTTTCACAATTTCAATATCTATGCCATATTCTTCCTCTATATGGGTTTTTAAATCTTTTCCTTGGTACCCCATATCAGCCCACATTTTTTTTACTTTAGTATATTTTGTTCTCATATTGTTTAATGCTATTTTAATACCATCTCTATCATTTTCATTAGCAGCTCCTACGTAACAACTTAGTATAAAACCCTGAGTATCTGTAATTATATGTCTTTTTCTCCCCTTTACCTTTTTCGCACCATCATAACCTTTGACCCCCCTTTTTCCGTGGTTTTTACCGACTGACTGTCCACTATGCATGCGCTCGGCTCTTCATTTCTTCCCATTTTTGACCTACTATATTTAGTGATATCATAGTTCATTTTCTCAAAAATCCTCTGTTTCTTCCATTGCCTAAACTGCTCATATACAGTCTTCCATAGCGGAAAATCATTTGGTAAATACCGCCATTGGCACCCTGTACGCAATACATAGAAAATTCCCTCTAACATTTTTCTTTTACTATATTTTGGCGGTCTTCCTCCTTTTTTGTATGATACTCTGAAGTACTTCTCTATTTGTGCCCATTCCCTTTCACTTAGATCTGTTGGATACTTTTTTCTCATCTTTACCCCATACTAAAATTTCAAATATCATAGCCTTTTACCTGTTTCCGGACAACCTCTTATAGCTCTTTTCATAGAAGTCCGGATGTGATAAGGATAGATAATGATAAGGAGGTTGAATGCCAGCAGCATATAGTTATGATTTAAGAAAAAAAGCAATGGAGGCGCTAGACGAAGGAGAAAGCAGAGAAGCAGTGGCAGCAAGATTTAAGATTGGACGAACTACTTTATGGGAGTGGCAGCACTGTAGGCTTGACCATAAATTATGTTAAGATAGAAAATGACTATTTTAGATAGAGCTTGATGTAATGCAGTGCGATACAAAATAACGGTAGAATATAATGGTAGTAATTTCTCTGGTTGGCAAAAACAGCAACACTCTGCTAACTCAATCCAGGAGAAGATAGAAAATGCTATATTTAATTTTAGTGGTGAGAAAGTTACTTTGTACTGTGGTGGCAGGACTGATGCAGGAGTTCATGCTTTAGGACAAGTTGCTCATTTTGATATGGAAAAGGAATTTGAGCTTTATAGAATAAGGAATGCAATAAACTATCATTTAAAATCAATTCCTATAGTCGTGCTTAATGCAGAAGTTGTAGATGATGCGTTTCACGCACGGTTTTCAGCAAAAAAAAGATATTACGAATATAGAATAGTTAATCGCTATGCTCCTGCCGCTCTGGAGACGGGTTATGTATGGCAAGTGTTTAGCCCACTTGATGTAAATATTATGCGTGAAGCTGCTAAACATCTACTTGGAAAACATGACCTTTCAAGTTTCCGTTCAAAAGATTGTCAAGCCGCAAATCCGATAAGAACAATTGATGATATCGATATAATACAAAATGGGAATCATATACACATCAAAATATCTGCTATTTCCTTTTTACATAACCAAGTGAGGATTATTGTGGGTACTTTAGTTGAATTTGGAAAAAATAGAACCAATCCGCAAGAAATGCTAAATATATTAAACCAATGCAAAAGAAGTGCCGCTGGAGTTACTGCACCACCTTTTGGCTTATATTTGGTAAAGATAGATTACTAATTTAATAAAAGCTAGTGAAATAAGTGCCATACCGCCACGGTATCTCCAGATTCCGCTAACAAGCAGCGAGATGACGAGTTTAAGTTCTCATTGGCATTACTACATATAATGCACTTGAATCGTCTTCATCAGTGATAATTGTAGCACTATTACCATCGGCTAAGCTAAACTTACATTTATTTTTTATGCAGGATAGAACATCAAGTAAATAACGCGAGTTGAACCCTATTTCTATAGGGGCTTCATTGTAGTCCACTTCTATGGATTCAGTTGCATCACTGCACTCTTGGGAGTTTGAATGCAGAGTTAGCAGCTTTTCTTGTAGTGAGAATTTAATAGATTTTACTTTATCAGATACAACAACGGAAACTCGATCTATAACGTCTGAAAGTTTTTTACTTTCAATAATCATATGCTTATCTTGAGATGCTGGAATAACTGCTTTATAATTTGGAAAAGTTCCATCTATTAATTTTGATATTAGAATATATTCACCGCATGTAAACTTGATTTTTCTGCCTGAGAGTTTTACTTTAATTTCATTACAATCGTCCAATATTTTTAACAGCTCCATAACAGTTTTACGTGGAATGATCACACCAAATTCGCCATTGATGTTCCCAGGCTTTGGCCTCTTTATACATGATAAACGATGGCCATCAGTTGCAACGCAGTACAGAAATTGCTCATCTGTATGTAGATATATTCCATTTAAATTATACCTTGTATCATCTAGTGATACAGCAAATTTTGTTTTAGTTAATAAGTCTATCAGGTCTGTATTTAGTAGAGTACAATCATGTTTATAATTGTCTTCTTCAAGAGCAGGAAAGCTGCTTGAAACTACATTCGGTAAAGAAAAGTTTGCATTTCCGCAAGACATCAATAATTTTCCTTGGTTGTTTACTTCAAAATTGACATCCAAATCAGCGGGTAACTTCTTCACTATGTCATGTAAAGTATGCGCTGAAATTTTTACTTCTCCTTCTGTTAATACGGTTGCAGCAAGTGAGGCAAACATTGAAATGTCAAGATCAGTTGCCATTAATTTTATGCTGCCGTGTTGTGCTTTGATATTTATACACGCCAAAACATCTATTGCATTACGCCTTTCAACCACTCCACTTACTCTGGATAATGTATTTAAAAGACTTGTGCGGCTCACGCTAAAACGCATCTGCTCGCACACAGAATTTTGCTTTTTGATTTCTGTATCTACACCTGCAACCTCTGACATTGCTAACTCTCAAAAATATATTTTAAATGATATCCACATCCCATATAAAGTAAAGTGCTATTTATCGAAAGGGCAGTCTGTTTTATACTACAACTGGAAAATTACCTATTCTGTTACAATAATTTACTTTGTATGGCATAAATCATGCATTTTTTGATACGCTTTTTGAAAACCAAGTAGGGAATAAGTATCATCAATGGTCACTGTTTTTGTTTTTCCATTAACTACCATTGATAATCCCTGCTTCATTTTTAGAATGAGATCTTGATCTATTTTTGTATGCTCTGCCCACGCAAAACTTCCCTGTATTATGGGCAGTGTATATTTAATTTTTTTGTCGATATTGAGAGCTACAGGCTCCTTATCATACTGAAAACCAGAGGTAACGCTTACCTCATCTGCTTTTTTATCAACATAACTAACCATTACATACGGCTTGCGATTGGTTGTATAATATTCGCTTTTTTTTTTAGGATAGGATACAATATAACATACTTTCTCTCCATCTTCCAATGCAGTATACACGAGCCAATCTTTATATTTTTCCTTCAATTGTACATCACTAACCGATGCAAAAGCGCCTATCGAAAAAAATATTAGAAATATAAAAAAACTACGCATGCAAACCAAATTTCAAACTTTCAGATTGTATATATTGTTTTACCTTAGCCATCGCCTGCTCAGCCAACTGCCTTATTCTTTCTCTTGAAACACAATATTTTTTACTAAGTTCATCCAGAGTTTGAATGTTTTCAGACAAATATCTACTGATAAAAATGTCTCTTGCCCTTTCGTTGAGGCTCGCTAGTGCATTGTTTAAAATTGTTTCTTTTAATTCTTTTTCTTCATGATTCTGATAGGTTACTTCTTGACTAACCAAGTTACATGGGATCATATCTTGTAGCTCCCTTTTAGAGTCATCACCTATTTTTATGCAATCGTTTAGCGACTGATCCTTACAAGCCATACGGTAATTCATCTGCAGAACGTCTCCTTCGGATACAGAAAGCTCATTAGATATTGCTTTTATTTCTTCATTATTTAAGGTTTCCCTGTTTGTATACTGTAAAATTCTTTTTTTTATTTTACGTAAACTAAAAAACAATCTTCTTTGTGCTTGCGTTGTGCCTATTTTCACAAACGACCAAGATTTCAATATAAAGTCTTTTATTGAAGCTTCAATCCACCACACCGCATAAGTTGAAAAACGAAACCCTAAATCAGGATTAAACTTTTTCACTGCATGCATTAAACCCATATTTCCTTCCATGACCAGGTCCATCAACAATAGTCCATAATTTTTGAATTTCATTGCAATTTTCACTACCAAATTCAAATGGCTGGTAATCAATTTATGAGCAGAAGAAACATCCTTATATTGGTTCCAATTTTTTGCTAATCGTACCTCTTCCTCTTGAGACAGCATAGGAAATTTTTGCACCCTAGCAATATATTGCATGAGATTGGTTCTGCTATCGACACATAAGTTTGCCATTGAGGTCAACATAACAACTTAAATTAAAACTTCATGCATATAATATATTGATTTTCCAGCAAAAATTCAAGCTTTGATTTGAAAAAAGTACAAATTTTCCATCTAATTTCTTGGAGACAGTAGGCCGCAGTGTTAGCTAATTGGATAACATCATGTAACTTTAGATGATATTCTACCAGTACAATGGTAAACGTTATAGCTTAAACACATAGCAAATAGTGTTATTCCAGTGCCTTGACACTGGAATCCACATTTCTTTTTTCTAGATCCCAGTGGGCTTTGTTGCATCGCTAGCTATGATGGATTAAAGATAAAAAAGGTGGAGAATATCAGTAGCTTATTATTCTGGTATTTATAACAAGAACGGTCAGTGAATACCTAAATTTGAGTAAAAGAAATTTCACTACCACTCACTAATCCGGCTAAAATTCAAGAATTTCAATGCTTTAGCTATTTTCAATAGAATTAAATTTATTAATATAAATAATAAATTACTATTCTTAAATTTGATCAGATTGATTGCAAAAAAACAAGATTTTCAATAGGTTGCTTATAATCCTAATTATAGTTAGCCTTTCATAAGTAGCGATGCAACAAAGCCATCCCAGTGTCATGCTACTTGGATGACAAGAAAAAACCCACTGGGATAACAAGATTGAGATAGACTAGAAATTAAACGCTACTCCAGCTTCTGCACCAACAGTGCTGTAAAGAACTTTGAATTCCCCTTTGCCGTCTTTGTCAGTTTTATCAAAGTTAGCACCATAAGAACCGAAATAGCGAGCTCCAGCGTAAAGTTTGACTTCTGGAGTTACATCGTAACTAACACCAGCTCTTGCTTGACCAGCAAAAGCAAATTTACCATTTTGACTACTCACAGCAGTTGCCAAAGGTGTGCTAATATACGCTGCACCAACGCCAACACCAATATATGGAGTGATAGGCATATCTTCAATTGCTATATCGTAATAAACGTTAACTAGTCCTGAAATTGCTGTTAAACTGTCTGCAATAGTATCTGGCGTAAATTTTGCATCTGTAACATCATTTTTGTTTAGGTATGAATAAACTCCTTCAACATCAACCCTGATGTCGTCCATTTTGTAACCAAACGCACCACCACCAGCTATAAAAGACGCTTTTAATGGACTGTAATCACTATTGTCTTTCTTATAGGTAATACCATCAACTTTTGTGAAAAGAGGTAAAATTTCACCGTTGTATTGCAAACGAACGTAGTAGCTAGTTTCTTCATCACTTATTGGACCAACAGGATCTGAAAAAGCAGAGTTTGATAAACTTAGCAACGTTGCTAAAGCGGCTGCTGAAAAAAACTTTTTATAATGCATAATTGTCCTCGTAAAAAAAATTAAAATTCCACTTTAGCAGTCTAAGTAACAACTAAAGTTAAGTCAAGTGCTAACTTAATAACACAAAATATCCTACATTTTAACTAATTTTTAGGAGAAGACAAAGATTTTATTAATGAATAAATAGAGTTACACGACTTTTTTACTCTTGATTTTTTGGTATAGCTAACATAGGTAAGATTTACTATCGAAAGACCTCGTCATTCCGCTGCTTGTTAGCGGATGAGATACCGCGAATGAATCCATAACTACACGAACATTGCAATTTGAGTCTACCAGGAGGGCAATGCCTCTTATTCAAGTACCCTCTTCTTGTCATCCCAGTGCGTGACACTGGGATGGCTTTGTTGCATCGCTCAAGTGAAAAGAACTGGCAGTTACTGACAAAATTCATTATAAATAGCCATTTAACTGTTGAAGAAAAAATATGCCACAAAAAATGAGAGTCAGTAACTGCCATGAATATAACAAATTTCTCCAAGAAAGAGGAAGCATTTTTTGTTATATCAATGACGCCATAGAAAATTGGTACGAGAATTGTCCAAAAATGCAGGGCGGCAACTATATTTATAGTGATAAAGTTGTGATTTTGGTGCATATAATCGTCAGTTTCTTTAGAATTGGTTTAAGACAAACAGTCGGGTTTATAAAAGGGTATTTGCAACAAATAGGAAGAGATTTGGCAGTTATCAGCTATTCACAAGCATCAAGAAGGTTTAAGAAACTTAATATTAAGATAAATGATTGCAGAATTGATAAAAATATAGCTCTTTCCATAAAAGTCCGGATGTGATAGGATAAGGATAGATGATGATAAGGAGGTTGAATGCCAGCAGCATATAGTTATGATTTAAGAAAAAAAGCAATGGAAGCGCTAGACGAAGGAGAAAGCAGAGAAACAGTGGCAGCAAGATTTAAGATTGGACGAACTACTTTATGGGA
Organism: Wolbachia endosymbiont (group A) of Philonthus cognatus; assembly: GCF_947251755.1. Lineage (NCBI taxonomy): Bacteria > Pseudomonadati > Pseudomonadota > Alphaproteobacteria > Rickettsiales > Anaplasmataceae > Wolbachia > Wolbachia endosymbiont (group A) of Philonthus cognatus. Next base: position 183,593 of record NZ_OX366388.1, on the reverse strand, counting down.
GTGGCAGCAAAGAAGAAAAGAAACAGGAGACTTTCAATCAAAAAAACTTGGAAATGGGGGTTACAATCACAAAATTACCGACTGGGATACCTTTGCCAAATTTGCCAGAGAACACGGAGGAAAGACTCTATCGGAAATGGCTAAACTTTGGAACAACGTTAGTATCCAAACGATCTATCGAGCCCTTAAAAAAATTGGATTTACGCGCAAAAAAAGACATATGGATACAAGGAAAGAAACGAAGAAAAACGTGCTGAATTTTTGAAAATTATAGCGACAAAAGAACCTAAAAACTTAGTGTATATAGATGAGTCTGGCATTGATAACACCGAAGACTACCCCTACGGATATTGCCAGAAAGGACAGCGGTTTTATGCCTTAAAATCTGGAAAGAAAACTCAACGAATCAGTATGGTTGCAGCCTTAAGTGGAAGAAAGATAGTTGTTCCGTTAACCTTTGAAGGCCACTGTAATATGGATGTTTTTAATGGATGGTTTGAGCAATTTTTGACACCGATCTTGGAACCTGGACAGACTGTCATTCTTGACAATGCTACTTTTCATAAGTCTGATAAAGCTTGCTAAAGGGGTTGGTGCAGAAATTTTGTATCTGCCGCCTTATTCTCCAGATTTCAACAAAATTGAGCATCATTGGTTTGCTATAAAAAACAGAGCCAGGAAAAACATTCCTCTATTCGAATCCTTTCGTCGTGCTGTTGATTCTGCCTTCCTATGACCTGTTCGGACTATTATGAGAAATGCTATGCATTCCTGAGCATTTTGATTCATCATTCTCTTTGTGAAAAACATTCCAAACTTTCTCTCCACTTTTTCTGGGTAAGGTCAGTCAGCTACTTGGATGACAGAGGAGGGAGGTGCTACCCTGACAATCGTCATCCCGCTACGTGTTAGCGGTATCTCTAGATCCCGCGAATGAATCGCGGTATGACGGTCTGCAGCGGTATGACGTAGGGTTGCACTAGCCATATCATGCATTTTATTAACCGACACTATAAACAACATCCTTACAATTATGAGATTGAACCACAACTTGCTCAAGCGTTAAGCTGCTGCGTTTAGCGTCTTTACCGTGGTTTTCCCCAAGAACATTTGTTCTTTCGTGTTTTATTTCTTCAATGAATTTCTTGTTAACGCTTTCAGGGTCAATCTTTTCCTGCGAATATATAAGATTAGTGCAATTTGTTTTTCTATAATAATGTATGCCAAAACCCACAATGAGTAATGCAAGTATACCAGAACCTATAAGTAATGATAATCCTATGTTATTAGTCAAAGGGTTTTGGTAAAATTTTTGTACACCATTAACACCATGTGTTGCAAGTAGCCCTAGAGGAAACGCTATATTTGCAGCAACTACACCAGTAAATAATGCAGTAAATATTGGTCTGTCGTTAATTACTGATTTTATTTTATTAGTTCTAGTAATTACTTTTTCGTCAATGTTAGTGAAGCCTTGTTTAGCTTCCCAAGCATTAAGTACAAAATTTGAATGAGTGCCATTGCTATATTCCAGTCTTACAGATTTTATAGCTTTATCTTTTGGCTGGTGCTCCAACACCTCAGCTAAAATTTTATCCGCATCTTTTTTTTGAATGGAATGTTCTTCAGTATCTATAAATTGCCTTGTTGCAAAAAATATTGGACCAATTGCAAGCAATGCAGCAAGTGCGATAACTGGTATAGTGATATATTTTGGGCTGTTTGTAAAAAATGCAATAAATTTTTCTTTATCTTGTAAATATAATAAAGCTGCAGATGTGCTGAGTATAATAGCACTTGCAGTAAAAATTATAAAGCCCTTCTGCTGCATGGAATACTTTGCTCTTGGCAAGAATCTGTTTGTTTTTTTATTTGTTGTGCCACCTACATCAGAATTTAGTGACAAAGACTCTTCAGAGTCATCTGTCTTATATGATGGTGGAGAAGTTGAAGGTACATTGCTAAGTTTGTTACTTGATTCTCTGCTTAACCGTGTTAATGTTTTATCAAGATCATCAGGATCATCAAATACTGTCTCTTGAGAAGGGGATCTGCTTAGAGTTGAATTTTGTGGCACGTCAACATGAGTTTCTTCACCTTTTGTTTCTTCTAGGGAAGGAGGTGATACTTGAGTCTCAAGAGTTAACGGATCTCTTGAATTAGCATTGCTGTTTTTTTTCTCTTTAAATTCTTCCTCTAACAAAGCTTCTAAAGCTGTATTTTCATCATTTTTTTTCGGAGTACTTGTCCTAAGTGCTGGTATTGGTAAAATTCCTGGTGTTATCTCGCCATCTTCACTTATTGATGTGGAAGAAATTAATGTTACTGTTTGTTCTTCATTTACTGGTCCAGGCATATTCACTCCAAAATTAATTACTATGCTGCATTGATTACGCTATAGTTATTAAGATATAGTAAATACCAATTTACGGATAATTATTAGTATAGAAATTGTCTATCAAAGATTCTTTCATTCAGAGGGTAATCTTTGTCAAAAAGCAAAGTGATTGTGTTCTCATGGTCTTTTTGTATTTTTATCTGTGATATATCATGAAATTCTTTGTAATCTGATACTACAAGTGCTGGACGGTTTTTTGTGTCGTTAATGTCAATTTGTACGATTGTATCGTTTGATATTAACGCTCCATTCCAATGCCTTGGGTAATAGCTATTGATAGAGGTTAATGCAAGTAAATTTGAATTTAGCGGCAAGATTGGGCCACCGGCAGAGAAGTTATATGCAGTGCTACCTGTGGGAGTAGATAATATTACTCCGTCCCCTCTAAATTTTTCTACTTTTAGCTTATCATTAATAGTGATATTCATTTCTACTATTTGGTTTGCTTTTCTAAAAACATATACCTCGTTTACCGCTATGTAGTGATACCTCTTGCCACTTGTGTCTGTTGCTTCCATTTTTAGCAAAGTTAACTGAGTTGAAGTTGCATGTTCTATATGATCAATTAAATCTTCACTGCGGCTAAAGCATTTATTCATCAAAAACCCAACATTGCCGGTATTTACCCCATACACATGCATGTTTTTATTTTCTATAACGTAATTATGCAAGGTACGCAGCATAAAGCCATCACCGCCAACAACTATCAGTAGATCAATTTCGGACTTATTTTCTTCTGTTATATTGATAAAATTAAGTTTCTTTAATAGTTTAGATACTTCCTGCGATTTTGGTGATGGAGAAGCAACATAGCCTATATTTTTGTATTTATGCATGCTTCAGTAAACTCTCTAAAACTTAAAGAGGAGGAAAATTAGAAAATGCTTCCATATTTATCGTTAAACTTAGCTAATTTGCTAGTTTTACTTGCTAACCCGCTTGTCAAACTTCCAGTCCATGCAGGGTGAGTAAGAGGATCTCTATCAAGTTTTACCCTATCTCCCTCCTTTCCATAAGTGGAACGAGTTTCAAACTCTTGACCGTCTGTCATAACTATAATAATTTTATGATAATTCATTGTTGTTTATAAACTTTTAGTCAGTTAACATTCTAGTGAACTTAATTCACTAAGTCAATCATTATTCTAAAATATTGACAAAAAATAAATAAAGTAGTATATTTAATAAGGAATAAATAATAACTATCATGATTTTTGCTTTCCCCGGTCAGGGCTCTCAGTTTGTAGGAATGGGAAAGAGCTTATATAGTGAGTTTTCCGTTGCAAGACAAGTATTTAATGAAGTAGATAGCATATTGGATAGAAAGCTGTCTCATTTAATCTTCAACGGTCCTATTGAAGAATTAACCATTACAGAAAACGCTCAGCCAGCTATAATGGCAGTATCAATTGCAATGCTACGTGTTATGGAGCATGTGTTTGGCAAATCTCTTTTCACTGATCACAATGTTAAATATGTTTGTGGGCATTCAGTTGGCGAATATACAGCGCTGTGTGCTGCAGGAGCGTTAATGCTTGAGTCTGCAATCAAGCTGCTGAAAGTTCGCAGCGAAGCAATGCATGAAGCTTCACTGAAATGTAAAGGCGGAATGGTTGCGTTGCTTGGAGCAGAGATAAATGAAGTGGAAGATATATTGAAATCAGTTCAAATTGACGGAATTTGTGAAATTGCAAACGATAACGGTGGCGGACAAGTGGTTATAAGTGGCACTAGAGAAGCTCTTGAAATGTTACCCGATTTATTCAAAAACTCGAGTGTGAGGAAACTAATTAAATTACAGGTTAGTGGGCCTTTTCATTCATCTCTTATGAAACCTGCTGATGAAAAAGTTTTGGAGTTTTTGAAGGGTATTAAAATAACCCGTCCTATAGTTCCTTTGATATCAAATGTTACAGCTAAAGAGGAGAGTGATCCCAAAGTTATAAAAACTTTACTCGCCAAGCAAGTTGTAAGCAGAGTGAAATGGAGAGAAATGGTTTTGTATATGTCAAGCCGTGGCATTAACAAATTTGTTGAAATTGGCCCTAATAAAGTTTTATCTAATTTGGTCAAAAGAATTGACCAATCTATCAGTACAAAAAATATAGATAGTATTGGTGATATTGACAGCTTCTTTAATGAATCATTAGTACTAACAGCGAAAAATTTAAAAGTTGGATTAAGTTAAAACACATCTATTTGATGTCATTCCGGTGCATAACGCTGCCTAGCTGGAATGACAGAGGGTAATGCAAGAAATCAACGAACTGCCTGTCATTTCGTTTGGTTTTTTAATTCCAAGTAGCTGTAAAATAGTAGGGGCAATGTCAGATAACCTTCCGTCTCTTAGTTTTAGATTATCGCAAGACACAATAAATGGCACTTTATTTAGAGTGTGTGCTGTATGAGGTGTATTATTTTCTTCATCGAACATACATTCCACGTTACCATGGTCTGCAGTAACAATTAATGCGGTGTTGCTTGACTTTTTAACAGCATTCAGCACTTTCGCAAGACAATCATCTACAGCTAGCACAGCTTTCTCGGCTGCTTTTATATTACCTGTATGCCCTACCATATCAGGATTAGCGTAATTTACAACTATCAGTGCGAATTCTTGGGAGTGAATTTTTTCTACAAGCTTTTCTGTGAGCTCGAAGGCTGACATTTCGGGCTGCAAATCGTAAGTTTGAACTTTTGGTGAGGGAATGAGTATTCTTTCTTCACCAGAGAAAGGTTCTTCTTTTCCACAATTGAAAAAGAAAGTCACATGAGCGTATTTCTCGGTTTCGGCGATACGTAATTGTCGTAATTTATTGTCTTCTATTGTTTGTCCTAGAGTATCAGCGAAAGAAGTAGGAGGAAAAATATAAGGAATTTTGAGATCTTCTTTATACTTCATCATACTTAAAATTGAAGAGAATTTTGCTACCTTAGCGTAATCTGTTTTGCCAAGCAAAATACTTGCTAATTGTATCATTCGATCAGCACGAAAGTTAGCCAACAGCACTCCATCTTCTGGTTTTATACCTTGATAGTCACCTATTACTGCGGGCCTGATAAACTCATCAGTTATGTTATTCTGATAATTTTCATCAATCAACGATACTGCATTATCATGACGAGGTGCCTTCGCAAATGCGATAGCCTCATAAGCTTCGATTGTTCTCTTCCACCTGTTGTCACGGTCCATAGCATAGTAACGCCCAGAAACAGTAGCAATTCTTGTGTCATTTCCCTTTATACTCTTTGTAAATTCTTGAATGCATTTTTTTCCTGAATTTGGCAATGTGTCTCTGCCATCTAAAAATGCATGTATCACCACTTTTATTCCATGCTGTGATATTTTATTTGCTAAAGTTGAAATATGCTTTTGATGCGAATGAACACCGCCATCTGACACTAATCCCATTATATGGCATACTCCGTTCTTACTTTTTAGATTACTAATAAAACTTTGTAGATTTGCATTGTTTTCTATTGTTCCAATCTCTTGATTAATGCGCTGAAGGCTTTGCATTACTACTCTACCACTGCCAATATTCATATGGCCAACTTCTGAATTACCTATTTGACCACCAGGTAACCCCACATCAGCTCCACAGGCGGATAAACTGCATTTTGGATAATTAGAGCTAATATATTGCCAACAGGGTGGATTTGCGTTGCTGATAGCGTTGTATTTATTATTCTCTATTCCATTTCCCCAGCCATCTAGTATACATAAAACCACTGATTTAATGTTCATATAAAATCAACACTAGAATTTCACAGAGAAACGCTCCCCGGGCCGGATTCGAACCAGCGACCAATTGGTTAACAGCCAACTGCTCTACCACTGAGCTACCGAGGAATAAACCGTTTTTAATTTACCATGTTGAACGTTGGTTGTAAACGTTTTTTGTGTAGACTTTAAGTCCAACTGGTCACAGAAACGAAAAAACTTACTTGACAAACTCCGCCAGCCCTCTTATCATGAAACTGAAGCTATTTATTTATCTTCGCAATCTGTGCAGGTTAATGACAAAAAACTTAGGGTATTTGGCGTCTCATGTTTAATTTTTCGCACTACGTGCACCGCATGTCTTTAAAAATTTTTAGGTTTTTACCTATATAAGCCGAAACGCGCTTACAAAGCGTTTAAGACAGCAAAAAACGTCAAATTGACAAGGGAGAATTTGAATACTAGCTATCCTAGGGTTTCTTTGCCTTTTTTCCTGCTTGGTAAATTTCTTAAACACTTGCGGTGTAGGTTAGTTGCAAGTTAAAAGCAGCTAAATCGCTCTTAATCAAGCGTTTTAGAATAAAAAAAACGCCGATATTTTAGTACATGGTAAATATCCAACCACCACGGGGCTTCTTTTGCCTTTTTTTTTATTTGGTAAATTTCTTAATGTTTATGGCTAAAGATTGCACGAATGTTGCAATTACAAAAGCGTTTCTACTAGGAGGGTGTCATCCCAGTGCTTGACACTGGGATGGCTTTGTTGCATCGCTACTTATGAAAGGCTAACTATAGTTAGGATTATAAGCAACCTATTGAAAATCTTGTTTTTTTGCAATCAATCTGATCAAATTTAAGAATAGTAATTTGTTATTTATATTAATAAATTTAATTCTATTGAAAATAGCTAAAGCATTGAAATTCTTGAATTTTAGCCAGATTAGTGAGTGGTAGTGAAATTTCTTTTACTCAAATTTAGGTATTCACTGACCGTTCTTGTTATAAATACCAGAATAATAAGCTACTGATATTCCCTATCTTTTTTATCTTTAATCCATCATAGCTAGCGATGCAACAAAGCCCACTGGGATCCAGCCTTTCTGCAATCTCATCGGAAATGTTGTAACCACTTTCTATGCTAGTTTGCTTGTGAGCAACCTGGATCCCAGTGGGCTTTGTTGCATCGCTCTTCGGATAGTAGGTAACGTACAATAAATTCATGAAGCTATCTCAAACTTAGCCATGCCTATTTCAGTAAATTTGTTAAGCAAATAACACTTGAGTAGCAGTTCCTTCTCACGATTAATTTCAGATTTGCTCCTAAAACTAAACCCAAATATTCGCTTCAACCTTGAGAAAAATCCTTCAATATACGATCTTTTTCCGTAATTTACTTCTTCTTTCCATCTTTTTATACCATTCTCACCATGTAATTTCATTAACTGAATAGCGGCATTTCTATCAAGCATATAATCCAATTTTGGATGCTCTGCTGCGTTGTTTTTCGGAGGAATTTTCGTTTTTATACCATATTGATTACACAGCTTATAGAGCTTTTCTCTGTCATATGCCCTATCTGCATATAGTACTTTTATGACATACTGAAAATCGACTTCTTTTAGCAAATCACAAGCTCCATAGTGATCAGAGTAGACACCGTTACTGTATTTTACAGCTATGGCTTTTTTGCTGTTTGTATTCAACATTACATGCAATTTTCTTGTCTGTTCATAGCTGCGATACTTTCTATCTTCGCTATTTTCTTTGCTATGACCAGGAGTGTTGTTGTATATACTAATTCCTGTACTGTCTATAGCAATTTCGATATCTTCCATATTATTTTTATCAATTCTGCAATCATTGATCTTAATATTGAGTTTCTTAAACCTTCTTGATGATTGTGAATAGCTGATAACTTGCAAATTTTTCCCAATTTGCTCAAGGTATCCTGCTATAAACCCAACTGTTTGCCTCAGGCCTATTCTAAATAAACAAGTTATTATGTGCACCAAAATTACAACTTTATCGCTATAAATATTGTTGCCACCTGGTATTTTTGGACCATTCTCGTACCACTTTTCTATGGCTTCGTTGATATAATGAAAAATATTTCCTCTTTTTTCTAGAAATTTGTTATATTCGCTATGGTTACTGACCCTCATTTTTTGTGGCATATTTTTTCTTTCAAGGTTAAATGGCTATTTTATAATGAATTTTGTCAGTAGCCACCAGATTTTTCAGTTGCTATGCAACAAAGCCCACCCCACTGGTAGGAATTGCTCCCAAACTACAACGTTCGTACAGTTGTGGAATGAATCGCGGTATGACGATTCGCGGCGGTATGACGTCTGGCCTGCACTATAAGCTAATCATCATCTCCAAATATAGAGCTAATTTTTTTGCCCCCAGGAGAAAATTTATTAGTCCAACTGCTTTGCACTTTGGTTACGTCTTTAGTGGCAGTTTTATTGCTGTATTCCTTGATTTCCTTATCTATTCTCTCCATCATTTGTGAATCAAGGTAGCTCTTTTTCCATTGGCCAGTAGCAAGGAACACTTTGTTTAAGTCTTGAGTGCGGATTAAGTATTCTTTATCTTTAGGGTAAACCTCCTGCGCCCAAGCAAATAGCTCAAAATAGCGTGCAAATAATTCAGATGCACGTGATTTTGCAGTTTGATAAGCCTGTATCTCCTTAAATATAACTTGGCCGATAATTTTCTGCACAAGAATATTTGCTTGCTTTAGGTTCTGCTCAATATCCTGGTAAACTTTATGGAGGAATTCCTGCTCCAAATTTAAGTTCAGTTCATTTTCAACCATGTGTGAAAGTTCATGCACTATAATGTATGGGTTTGACTTCCTCAGTACAATAACATATCTATTTACACTGGAAGACCTGATTGTCTTACACACTCCCTCTTCCATATCCACTAATCCCTCTTGGTATATTTCAAATGAGAGCCTATTTTGCTTTATTAGTGATAAAGTGAGGTTTAATGTGTTTCTAAACTTCTCAAATTGATAGAGATATTCGACATACCGTATTGCATTTTCACTGCTTCCTACTTGAGTTGCTTGTTTTATTAAATTCCTGATTAGCATACCTTATTATTAAAGGAATTTTTTTTATACTCAAGAATTGATTGGCTACAAAGTGTTTTTAGGAAGCCTGATTGCATAGCTAAAGTAATTCATGTTTACTGATAACCGTCATACCGCGATTCATTCCATAGCTGTACGAACATTGTGATTTGAGAGCAATTTCCATAAGGGAGGATGTCATTCCAGTGCTTGGCACTGGAATCCAGCCTTTCCATAATCATCAAAACATTGTATTTTAACGTAAAACAGCTATTTTTATGCTCACCAACTTAATAAAATTCCTGGATCCAAGTAGTCAGGGCACTGGGATGACATTACAGGGGCACTGAAATGACACCATTTTCGGTCTCTTAAATTGCTTTAGCCATAAATATTTAAGAAATTTACTAAATAAAAAAAAGGCAAAAGAAGCCCCGTGGTGGTTGGCTATTTACTATGTACTAAAATATCGGCGTTTTTTTTATTCTAAAACGCTTGATTAAGAGCGATTTAGCTGCTTTTAACTTGCAACTAACCTACACCGCAAGTGTTTAAGAAATTTACTAAGCAGGAAAAAAGGCAAAGAAACCCCGTAGTAGCTAGCATTCAAATTCTCCCTTGTCAATTTGACGTTTTTTGCTGTCTTAAACGCTTTGTAAGCGCGTTTCGGCTTATATAGGTAAAAACCTAAAAATTTTTAAAGACATGCGATGCACGTAGTGCGAAAAATTAAACATGAGACGCCAAATACCCTAAGTTTTTTGTCATTAACCTGCACAGATTGCGAAGATAAATAAATAGCTTCACTGTTATGATAAGGGGGCTGGCGAAACTTGTAAAGGAATTTTTTACATCTAATTTATAGCTCCCTGCATGATATCACGTATTATCTATACCAAGGAGTTCTGCTTGTAGATATTATACCAACAATCCACTATTTTTTTTATGTCTTGTGGTTTAGTTTCTGGACCTATACTGATTCTAATTGAACACTCTGCTTGCTCTTTTGTTGCCCCCATTGCAAGCAAAACATGGGAAGGCTCAACTTTTCCAGAAGAACATGCGGAGCCATTACTAACTGCAATATGATTCAAGTCAAAATGCATAAGCTGCACATCACTCTTTACTCCTGGCATATAAATAAAACTTGTGTTTGGCAGCCTCTTAGAGTTTTTACCGAAGATTCTTATGTCACTGGCAAGATTTAATAATTCACACTCTAATTGATCACGTAGCTCCTTTACTTCATCCATTTTTGATAGAAGGTCTGGAATATTTTGCAGTGCAGCAGAAAGGCCTGCAATCGCAACAATATTTTCCGTACCACCACGAAATCCCTTCTCTTGTCCACCACCTATTATAATAGGTTCTATCGCAAGTTCTTTATTGAATATTAAAACTCCACTGCCTGCTACACCGCCAAATTTATGGGCGGATAAAGTGAGTAAATCCACTCCTAAATCTTCCATATTAACTTTAATTTTCCCAACACTTTGAGCAGTGTCAGTGTGGCAAATTGCTCCAAACTTGTGTACTATTTTAGCTATTTCCTCAATAGGTTGAATAACTCCGGTTTCGTTATTTGCCATCATAACTGAAACTATTGCTTTGTTTCCTTTAAGTTCGCTTAGAATTTTTTCTAGCTCTAAAAAGTCAACAATGCCCTCCTGATTAACAGGTATTATATATGGATTACATGCAGAATTAAGAATTGAAGGATGCTCTATAGCTGAAATTATATGCAGGTAGCCTGCTATTCCTCTCATAACAAGGTTATTCGCTTCAGTTGCACCAGACGTAAAAACTATTTCTTTATCACTTGAAACGCCAATAGCACCACGTACGTTATCTCTTGCATCCTGAAGAATCTTCCTCGCTTCTTGTCCTCTCTTATGTAGTGATGATGGATTGAGCGTTTGTTTTGACAAGACCTCAAATATACTTTTTTTTACATTTTCACTAATTGGAGCAGTTGCATTGTAATCAGCATATACGCAACCACTATTTTCTAAAGAGAATGGATTCATCTGTCACTTAAATAAGTTTACCATCAACTATAGCCATAACTATGTACGTTAGCTTTAACACGATAAAAAATTTATTGCAAAAACAGCGAAATTAATACATAATTAATAACTCACGTCATCAATACCTGTCAAGCAGGTTCTTATTAGGAGTTATCATGGTTGAAGTTTTTTTAAATAATGCAACAAGAAAGATAGAAGGTGAATACCACCAAAGCAAAGATGCCAACGCGCCGGTTGTGCTGGTTTTACATCATCATCCTCAATATGGTGGTAATATGGATAGTAAAATTGTACATAGTACATATACGTCTTTTATCGATAACAATTTTTCTGCATTGAAAATTAACTTTCGTGGTGTGGGAAAATCTACCGGAACTTTTGATAAGGGTATAGGAGAATTAACTGACGCTGCGGTAGCCATTGATTGGCTTCAGGAACATAATCCTAGCAATGTTCCAATTTGGATCGCTGGTTTTTCTTTTGGAGCATGGGTGGCTATGCAGCTAACAATGCGCCGCCCTGAGATAGTGGGTTTTATTGCTCTTTCTCTTCCGGTAACTAAGTACGATTTTTCTTTTCTTTCTCCCTGTCCAGTTTTTGGGCTTATAATACAAAGCAGTAATGATACAATCTCAGAAGAAAGCGATGTAACAGAATTAGCAAAAAGGTTGATAAATTCAGTAAGAAGTGATCACATGAAATACCATATAATAGATGATACTAATCACTTTCTAAAGGATAAAGAAGAGGAAGTGACTCAAATCGTGGACAATTATATAAAACTGCGCTTGAATAGTGCAACTATTTCTTTTCAAAAGGTCAAAAAAGAGGTAAGGGTAAAAGAATATGCCTAATCTTTACAAACAAGAGAAATGAGTGTAGTAATATAAATGAAAAGGTTTTGTTATGTTTAAAAAGCTATTATTTTTTGTTTTAGCTGTGTTTATGTTATCGGGGTGTTCCCTAAGTAAACAGCGTAAGTTAAAAAGTCCGTGTATAAAAAGCAATGAAAGCATTTCATGCGAGTTGTACTCTGTTAATGATCATTGGTTAGATAAGTATAAGGCATAGAAATTGTGCTATTTTTCCTATTCACAACTTCACTAATGATCGATCTCTCAATTGGAAAATGCAGTCTGCCTTTTCTGCAAGGAGATGATTGTGTGTTACTATAAGCATAGAGCTGTTATTTTCCTTTACGTATGAATGTAGCAGTAAAAACACGTTAAAAGAATTTGTTGGATCTAAGTTTCCTGTTGGCTCATCTGCAAGTAAAAGCTTTGGAGAATTTACAATGCTTCTTGCAATTGCAACTCTCTGCCTTTCCCCACCCGAAACTTCAGATACCATGCTACTTGCTTTGTTTTCCAGACTAAATTTTTCCAACATTGCTTGCGAATTTTTTTTTGCTTCAGCTTTGCTTTTTCCTGCAATGAGTTGAGGAAGCATAATATTTTCCAACACCGATAACTCTTGTAACAAATAGTGAAATTGATAAACAAAACTAAGAAAATTTCTTCTTACATGAGTTTTATGCTTATTACTGGCTTGTGTGCAATTTATTCCATCTATCGTAACTATACCTGAAGTTGGCTTATCCAATAAGCCTGCGATTTGCAATATAGTTGTTTTCCCTGCACCTGAATTGCCAATCAGCGCTACTACTTGCCCTCTTGTAACACTTAAGTTGATATCCTTTACAACAACAGAATTGTCCTTGAAGCTTTTATCTACAGAAGTTAGTTCTAGTGCTACATTACCACCCATGTTTAAAAGACCTATAACCATACAAATGTTGTGCTTGCATAGCAAATGATAGTGCATGACCAGTAAAAAAGAAATAGAAGAATAAACCTCAGTGTCAAGTATACAACTATATGAACGTTGTGACTTGAGAGCACCCTCCACCAGAGAAGAGTGTCATCCCAGTGTCAAGCACTGGGATGACATCAAATTTTTGACTAAACTGAGAAGCTGTTGCCACAACCACACTGGGATTTAGCAAAGGCATTCTTTATTTGAAAACCAGAACCACTGAGATCCTCAGTATAATCTATAACTGAGTTATTTAAAAATTTTGCTGAACAATTATCAACCATTAATACAGGATTGCCATTTTCATCATTAATTACTATATCTTTACCTTTTTCGCTAAAACTGGAGTGGCTTCTATAGTCCTCGCTTTCTTCATCATCTTCGTCATCAAACTCATCATCGTAATCATCGTCTTCATCATCCAAAGATAGATTTTTATTCATTTGATCCATAAGAAAATTGTATTTGAAGCCAGAACATCCACCACCTGAAACTGCAACCCGTAAAATGGAACTCTTATCCCCTTCCTGCTCTGCAAGAGAGTGGATTTTTTTTAGTGCATTATCAGTTAAGTTGATGTTGTAATTTGTTGACATAGTAACCACCGTTTATTATTGATAACTTATTATAGTAGAAATTTTACATGTCAAACAATAATTTTCTATTAAATTATGCATGTTTTCCAAGCAAAACAAAAGGGAGATACTTCAAAGAGCCAGAAGATGAGAATCGCAGCTGCTTTCAGCGTGATAGGGACCGTATCATTCACTCTAATGCGTTTAGAAAGTTGGAGTACAAAACACAAGTTTTTATCAATTATGAGCACGACTACTATCGCACTCGGCTTACTCATAGCCTTGAAGTTGCACAAATTGCAAGGTCCATTGCGCGTAGACTTGGCTTAAATGAGGATATCACTGAATGCATAGCGCTCGCACATGATCTTGGTCATCCTCCATTTGGTCATGCAGGTGAAGATGCTCTAAAGAAATCAGTTCAAGATTTGAATCTTGATAACGAGAAGTATGAGTTTGATCATAATGTTCAAGCTATAAGGATTTTAACTTATCTTGAACAAAAACATGCTGATTTTGATGGTATGAATCTAAGTTGGGAGGTGATTGAAGGAGTTGCAAAACATAACGGTCCCTTGCTTGGTCAAAACGCGGAGTCTTCTACAAGTAATCAGCTGTTATTAGAATACAACAAAAAATATGATCTAAAACTTGAAGAATTTTCAAGCATTGAAGCTCAAGTTGCTTCAATTGCCGATGATATTGCTTACAGTGTTCACGATCTTGATGATGCACTCAGGGCGAATTTAGTAACCATCGAAGATTTGCTGAATGTTCCTTTAATTGAAAAAATGTTTAAAGACATAAGGAGCAGATATTCAGAATTGCCTCAGAGCAAACTCATACATGAATCACTGAGTGGAACTATAGGAACTATGATAAGTGATGTTGTTTCTCAGACTGAAAGAAATATTGAAGATCACAAAATAAAAAGCGTAGAAGACGTAAGAAGTCTAAATAAAATGCTAGTCACATTTTCACCAGAAGTTGCGAATGCTACAAAAGAAATGAAAAGATTCAACATGGAGAAAATATACAGAAGCTATAAACTGAGTAGAACGATGAACAAAGCAAAACGCATAATACAGGAACTCTTTCAATGTTTTTATGAAAACCCAGGATTACTTCCCACAGAGTGGAGCAAACTCGCTTGTGAATCTCAGCGTTCGGTAATAATATGTGACTATATCTCAGGTATGACAGATAGATTTGCTATACACGAGCACAGAAGAATTTTTGATACCTCATACGAAATGACTTCTTTCTAATGACTGATGATCATTTCATGTCAATTGCATTAAGGCTTGCAGAAAAAAATCTTGGAAATGTTGCACCAAATCCTGCTGTCGGGTGTGTTATTGTAAAAGATGGTACAATTGTTAGTGAGGGATATACAGGGATTGGTGGGCGTCCGCATGCGGAGGTAGTCGCTTTGCAAAACGCTAAAGATTCAACTCATGGCGCAACTATATATATCACTCTTGAGCCATGTTGTCATCACGGAGTCACGGGGCCTTGCACTGCAAAAATCATAAAAGCTAGCATAAAAAGAGTAGTAATTGCAACTATTGACCCAGATAGTAGAGTTTCAGGCAGAGGCATGAAAGCTCTGAAAGAAGCAGGAATTGAAGTTGAGCAAGGTATTATGCAAAAAGAGGCAAAAGAACTGAATGTCGGTTTTTTCACCACTAAAGAATTACATAGACCATTTATAGCTTGCAAAGTCGCAACAACTCTTGACGGAAAAATCGCAACATTTACAGGCGATAGCAAATGGATAACAAGTGAAAATACGAGAAATTGGGTGCATGAGCTTAGAGCAAAATATGATGCAATTATGATTGGCAGCAATACTCTTATTAATGATGATCCACTCTTAACTTGCAGATTACCAGGACTTGGAAGTAGATCGCCAATAAGGCTAATTATAGATAGCCAAGGGAGATTAAAGGAAGAGCATAACATTGCAAAGACTGCAGACAAAGTAATAACTTGGGTCATCACAAATAAAGAAGTAGAGAAAAAAATAAAAAACATTAACTACTTAGTAGTTAATTCAAGCAACGCAGGTAAGGTTTGCCTAAAGGACATGGCATTAAAACTTGTTTCAGAAATTGGTATAACAAGATTATTAGTTGAAGGTGGAGGAGTGTTAATCACAGAACTATTAAAGTGTAATTTAATCGACAGGTTGATAATATGCCGCAGTGGTAAAATTTTAGGCAATGATGCCACTCCTTTTGTAGGAGATTTAGGGATTCAATTCATTAACAACTGTTATCAGTTTAAAAAAACAAAGATAATAGAGTTTAGTGAGGATATAGTTGAGGTTTGGGATAGGTCGTCATAATCCTTACATACTCAAACAGTAAAAAAAAGGTATCCGTTCAGCGGAGCGGTAAAATAAAAAGTAGACAAGGAGTGCTAAAAACATAATATCACAAGTAGTATGTGTGGTAAATATGTCTGATCTACTAGCTAGTCTTCTCAAGCTCTGTGAAAGCTTTAAAATAGAGATAGAGCAACTAAAAGCAGAGATAAAGAGGTTAGAGATAGAAAACGAAAATTTTAGATCTGAGAATAAGGCGCTAAGAATCGAAAATGCTGAATTGAAAGAAAGACTAGGTCTGAATTCACAAAATTCATCGATACCGAGCTCAAAAGAGTTATACAAGCTAAAGAAGAAAAAGAAAAAAAGTGACAGGAAAATAGGGGCACAGATTGGGCATGAAGGAAAGTATCGCCCTAAAATGGAAGCAGATGAAGTGGTGAAAATAGAGTTCTTGCGAGTGCGGAGGAGAAATTGCGATATCGAAAGAGCCATACATTCATCAAAAAGTTGATTTGCCAGAAATTAAGCCTTATGTTGTGGAATACCAATTACAGAATGGCCGCTGTTGCAAGTGTGGAAAAAGAAAAAGTAGCAGGCTACTAGAAGGTGTTACTGCGGATACATTTGGTCCAAAAGTTAAGTCAACAATCGCGGCGCTGAGCGGATTTTACAAGAACTCGAAAAGAGAAGTAGCAAATATTATAAAAAATATTTTCAACCTGGACATCAGTGTTGGTAGCGTGTCAAATAGCGAGGCTAGAGTTGCAGAAAAATGCCAAGAAGCATATGAGCAAATCGAGCAAGAAGTAAGTAAAAGTGAAGTTCTGCATATCGATGAAACGAGCCATTATAACAAAGGTAAACTTGGTTGGTGCTGGATGTTTGCCAGTAATACAGCAAGTTTTATAAAATTGACAGAGTCAAGAGGAATGAAGGTTTTACAAAATAGTAAGTTCTGCAATCGCAATAGCTTACGACAGGTACGCAGCATACAACTACTTTGCCGATAAGAACAGGCAAATCTGTTGGGCACATTTATCAAGAGATTTTGAAAGATTAGCACATAGTTGAAGTTAAAGTTCTGGGCTGTTACTTAAGAAACGTAGCCACTGAATTATTTGCACTAAAAAAGGCCTTGCTAAAAAATGAGATAGATGTTTTTAGATTTACCAGACGTGCCAGAAAATTGCGAAAACGTACAAGGTATTACTTGAAGCCGTTTACCTGAAGCAATTGGAGCTTCTCGAGTTGCAAAAAATATTTTGAAATCTGAAAGAATAATGTGGAATTTTTTAGATGACCCAGAAAACATTCCGCTGACAAACAACCATGCTGAACAGCAGATACGGCATTATGTCGTTTATCGCAAAAATTCATATTTTACCCAATCGAAGCGGGGAAATGCATTCCTTGAACGGATAATTTCATTATACTTGACATGGAAACAAAGGGGTCTCAATCCTTTCCAAAACCTCTTATCTATCATCTCTCACACCGCTTAGCTGAACGGATACAACCCAAGAAAGGTTTTTCTACGTCATACCGCCACGGTATCTCAGCATAGATTCCGCTAACGAGTAGCGGAATGACGAATTTGTTGTTTTTCAAATTGTAGGTAAACCTAAGCCACTTTAGCTATATAGGGTCACAACGATGGATTTTTAAGATCATTTACGGCCTTCTTAATATCTTCAGCCTTGAATATCGCCGATCCCGCAACTAAAATATCTGCACCTGCTTTTATTATATCAGCTGCGTTAAAAGAGTTAATTCCACCATCTACTGAAATTTGTGTTTTAAGGTTACGCTCTTGTATCATTTTTTTTATAGTAGATATCTTGTTCAACTGTGAATGAATAAATTCCTGCCCTCCAAAGCCAGGGTTGACTGTCATAATCAGCACAATATCTAGCTCATGTATTATATATTCAAGCACACTTGGGGAAGTTGAAGGAACAATTGAGACTCCAGCTTGAATCGG
This sequence comes from Wolbachia endosymbiont (group A) of Philonthus cognatus, assembly GCF_947251755.1. NCBI lineage: Bacteria > Pseudomonadati > Pseudomonadota > Alphaproteobacteria > Rickettsiales > Anaplasmataceae > Wolbachia > Wolbachia endosymbiont (group A) of Philonthus cognatus. The sequence goes on along the minus strand of NZ_OX366388.1, from coordinate 165,660 downwards.
TTTTTTTGCGTCGTTTACATTTTTGTATGACTTTATCTTTCTTATCAACCTCTCAAGGTGTATCTCTGCTTCTGCATGTACAGTAATAATATCAGCACCAGCATTTATAAAGCTTTCAATGTGGTTACCAGGAGATTTGACCATTAAATGCACATCAAAAGGAAGATTGCTGTATTTACGTATTGCAGAGACAACGCTAGAACCAATTGTAATATTTGGAACGAAATTCCCATCCATAACGTCTATGTGTATGTAATCTACACCTAAATCGCTAATTTTTCTTACTTCTTCTCCTAATTTTGCAAAGTCTGCTGAAAGTATAGAAGGTGCAATTTTAATACTCATGAGCTGCCTTTTTTACTAAAAAATAACTTATTTTTAAACTCTGTCACCCTAAACACCATCTAAGTAGCTAGAGAAGCTGGATACCGATATCGGTATGCCTATTTAACTAGATCTTAAATTAGATAAAAAAAGGTAGTCTTGATAAAACTTATTTACAGCAAGTTTTTTTACATTTGGACTTTCTGTTTGTTCTTTTTTGTACCCTAATTTATAGCTTATTGAATCCTTGTATAAACTGATCGTTTTGTATGCTTTGTTCATCTCTCTAGGAAAGATGCCATTAGCAATTACAATGCATAACCCTGTAGCTGTTGCAAAAGCTAGAGTGGTAAATGCTAGATTTTGTAAAAAATTCCTTCCACTAACTTTTTTTTCCTGTATATTAGCAGAGTGCGATTTGTCTGACACTTCTTCTAGATATTCATGCCATATGTGATTGCAGTGCGTACATTTTACCTTTCTTCCAGACGCACCAATTTGCTTAGGAGATACTAAGTAAGTCTTAGTACAATTATAACATTGTATTTTCATAGTACTTACGTATAAAGTAGTAACAAGCTTAAATGATACAGAGCTACAAATTTAATATCAATATATATATAACAAATGGAAGGTTTGCAACTAAAAAAAACACAGAGTGAGATAAAAGATATTTGGAAAAATAGAGAAAAATTTAATGACTGTAATCTAAAGAAAACAGCAAGAATAGCAATTAAAGAGGTAATTGAGCTCCTTGATAGTGGCAAAATTAGAGTAGCAGAAAAGCTATCAAGTGGAGAATGGGTAGTACATAAGTGGATAAAGCAGGCAATATTATTACATTTTCTCACCGAAGAAAATAAAATAATAGATAATACTAATTGCTGGTTTGATAAGATCGGTAACAAGTTTAGTGAATGGAATGAGGAGAAATTTCGCCGGTTAAAAATTAGAGCAGTTCCTGGGTGTTTTGTTCGCCGATCTGCTTATATAGGTACAAATGTTGTTCTAATGCCAAGTTTTATCAACGTTGGTGCATATGTTGATTCAGGAACAATGATAGATACCTGGTCAACGATTGGTAGCTGTGCGCAAATAGGAAAAAACTGTCATATTTCCGGTGGAGTGGGAATAGGTGGAGTTCTTGAGCCTATTCAAGCTTCACCTGTCATTATAGAAGATAATTGCTTTATTGGAGCACGTAGCGAAGTGGCTGAGGGTGTGGTAGTGAGAGAAGGATCAGTCCTTGGCATAGGCGTGTTTATTGGGGCATCAACAAAGATTATTGATAGAGAAACTAGCAAGGTATTTTATGGCGAAGTGCCACCTTATTCTGTAGTGGTACCAGGGTCTATTCCATCTCAAAATAACATTTCAACCTATTGTGCAGTCATAGTAAAAAAAGTGGATGAAAAGACGAGATCGAAAATCTCTATAAATGAAATATTGAGGGATTAAACTATCTCACTGCTTGTCGTCACTTTTTTTATCATTGTTACTAACCACAGTAATGGCATACGCGCATAACTCTGAGAAAGAGACTCCATTTTCTTGAGATAGTTTATATAATTTTTGTAGACTTTCTTTTACTTTATTAGGAATATTCCCTCCACGTTCTTTTACAAGCCAGGAATCTTGATGATGAATTGGATGAGCATCACTTTTTGGATTTCCTATGTATATTGCAAAAGGTGAACTTTGTCCTTTGAAGTCACATTGTACAGTAAATTTTTTTATAGATTCAGCCATCTAAAGACCTCTACTTTTCTTTTTGGTCGATTTTATAGCAGGTGGAAGAGGTGGTTTCTTTATAAAATCTTGTCTATTGACAACACTTTCTCTACCTTCCAAAGCTCGGCGAACATCAGCTCTGCTTAATTGCGACTCTTTTGCTACCTTCATTCCATGCTTTGCCATAATATTAGCATATGCTAGTACTTTTTTTACCAATGCTAGATCACCATCTAGCATTTGAACTAGCACTTGAAACACTTCCGCTAAAGTTAGCCCATCAGCATTTATAACCTTGTTTTCTATAAAATTGACAGCTTCTTCAAATTTGTATTCAATACTATCATCTTGAGCTATAAGGGCAACATAATCGGTGTTTTTGTCGTCCATAACTGAAGCACTATTACTCACAAACTTAAGTGTATACTATATATATAAATACTCTACTATTTTATATTATGGCACGCTATAGTTAAACATTTATTAATAACATGCTCACTTATATACACGAATTAATTGACAAAAGTCAAGGATCAATATCCATCAGTGATTTCATGAATGCCGTTTTGTACCATGAAAAATACGGCTATTATACAAGTAAATTACCGCTTGGTAAGGATGGTGATTTTACTACCGCACCTGAGATCAGCCAATTATTTGGTGAAGTAATTGCAGTTTGGATAATGCATACATGGGAAAAATTAGGAAAGCCATCAAAATTTTCTCTAGTTGAACTTGGGCCAGGCAAAGGAACACTCATTCACGATATAATAAGAGTCACTAAAAAATACAGCAGCTTTTTTAATTCGATGTTGATCCACTTAGTTGAAATAAGCCCTACTTTACGGAAGATACAAAAGGAAAAATTAAAAAGCTTAGATGTTAATTGGCACAAAAATATTGACAACCTACCAGAACAACCAACCATTTTTTTAGCAAATGAGTTCTTTGACGCTCTTCCGATAGATCAGTTTGTATATCATGATGAGGGGTGGTATGAAAATATGGTGACAAAACAAGATGATGGCAGTCTCTTGGTGTCATGCCAGTGCGTGACACTGGAATCCAGAAAAAAAGAATCATGGACTCCAGTGTCAGCTACTCAGATGACAAATGGAAAATTTTTTAATGGTGCAGTGGTGGAAATATGTTCAGTTGGGGTTGAAATGTTAAAAAAACTTGAGAAGAAGATATATAATAATAAAGGAGCTGCTTTGATTGTAGATTACGGTTATGTATACCCCGCATATAAGAGCACTTTGCAATCGATAAAACAACATAAGTATGCTAATTTTCTTGAGAATGTTGGTAATAGTGATATTACCGCACTTGTGAACTTTCAAGCGTTAAGAGATTCATTAAAGCATGTAGATTGTGAGATTTTAACTCAAAGGGAATTTTTATATCTTTTTGGCATAAAAGAAAGAACCCAGGCTTTAATGAAAAGCGCAAGTGATGAACAAAAGAATAGGATCTTTAGTGAATTCTTAAGGTTGACTGAAAATATGGGCACTCTTTTTAAAGCAATGCTATTGATATAGCTAACCCAAGAAAGGTTTCCCTACATCATACCGCCGCAGCGCTAACGAGTAGCGGAATGACGAATTTGTTGTTTTTCAAATTGTAAGTAAACCTAAGCCACTTTAGCTATAGCATAGCTAAAGTAATTTATGTTATTGGGTAAGTTAAAAATATGATATAAATAAGATAGGAGGGAGCTACTCACTATAGGAATAGAGTTGTGCACGACCCACAACTGTACGAACATTTGTTTGCGAAGAAATGTTATAGCTGGTTTTGCCTCAAACACAAAGATGTCATACGAGTAGCTGGCTACTTGGATCCAGCCTTTCCATCCAAGACGGCAGTGCCCAGACACTGGAATAACAGCATTCCTACGTCATACCGCGATTCATTCGCGGTATCTCTAGATCCCGCTAACAAGCAGCGGGATGACGGTTGTCTCCTAGCTGTCATCCCAGTACTGGTAGACTCAAATCACAATGCTCGTATAGCTGCAACCCTGGAGGTACTGTTTCTCACCCACTGGAGATATTGCACGGTACTATCTACTTGATCATCGTGTCGAGTTTCAGGAAACATTAAAATCTCATACTCAAAATCGTTCAGCCATACTGCTTGATGTGGCAGAAAAACCTTGCCAGACTCTATAATCGGAACAATTTGATGAAATCGAGTGAGCTTGTCATCATGTGGCACTATTTCAATAATCGGTAAATCACTGTTTGTCTTTAGCTCTTGCACCAATTGTTGACCACTTGTTTTTGCTTCGATTAAAATTGCGTGTGGCGTCCATCTTGCAGCTAGTGACAAAACCTGTTCTTTAAGCTTTGGATACTCAAGCTTTGCGCGATATACGTCGAGTAAATAGAATTTATTATCTATTTTTGCCCAGGTGGTGCAGACACTAAAGTTGCTCATGTTACTTGTTGGAACCGCAGTATCCCAACTTTGTGTTATATGCGAGAGATTATCAGGAAATTTTTTATAGCGTTTCAACCACTCTGGTTTAATTATACCACTTGAAAGCGGCAGAGGGTTTTGTTGATATTGAGCAGCAAAAGCGTAACTCCCAAGTTCAGCTTTTATTATCTCAACTTCTTCTTTTCCTCCATCGAGGGGATATAGCAACTGACCTTCTTCTCTTGAATATAATATCCTTACAGGTGACGCTGGTTTATTATATAATCGCCTGGTCGCACAGTGCTGAGCTACTCGGATGACAGGAACGGGAGGCATTGGCTTTTTGATTGAATAAATAACCTGCTTATTTTCAGAAATCATTGGCAAACAAATATGATGCCATATGTTTTTTGGCTTGGAGAGAAGGTGTCCAGTTAAGTCCTCCTGGTGTAGCCTGTGCATTACAAGAACGATGACTCCTTTTTTTCTATCGTTCAGCCTGGTTACTAAAGTCTGATCAAACCAGTTTGTGGCACGCTTTCTAAGCGTTTCACTCAAAGCTTGAGCAGAACTGAGCGGATCGTCCACAATGATAAAATCACCACCTTCACCAGTTAGTGTTCCTCCAACTGATGTTGCAATTCTGTATCCTCTCTGCACTGTTTGAAATTTATATTTGGTATTCTGGTCTTTGGATAGTTCTATCTCTGGAAATAGCGCTCTATACCAACTAGACTGCATCACGCACCTGGTGTCGAGCGAGTGCTTTTCGCTGAGCCGCTGAGAATAACTTGCAACTATTATTCTCGCAGTTGGTTGGTTTCCCAGTATCCATGCGGGCCACGCAACACTAGCGCACAGGGATTTCATTGAACGCGGAGGCATATTGAATATTATTCGTTTCACTTCACCAGCGCTCGCCGCTTCCAGCCTATCTGCTATGACTTTTATATACTGATAATCGTTATACTCACACCCCGGCACTACCGTTTGAAAGCACAGTTCAATGAATTTTAGAAAGTTCATGATATAATGTTGAAACCAGCGCGTAACGCTGGGATGACGAATTACTTAACCATCATTACACCGTCATACCGCGATTCATTCGCGGTATCTCTTAACATAGATCCCCTACTATACCTTAACATAGATCCCGCTAACAAGCAGCGGGATGACGAATTACTTAACCATCATCTACACCGTCATACCGCGATTCATTCGCGGTATCTCAGCCGCTAACAAGTAGCGGAATGACAACAATCCTACGTCATACCACCGCGGCGCTAACAAGAGATCCCGCTAACAAGCAGCGGGATACTTAGGGATGACGGTTGTTGTTTAGCTATAAATATTAAGGAATTTACCAAATGAAAAAAAAGGCAAAAGAAACCCTGGGGTTATTATCCGCTTTAAAATATTGGCGTTTTTTATGTTTTAAACGCTTGACAAGCGAGATTCAGCCGCTTTTAATTGCAACTAACTTACGCTGCAAATGTTTAAGAAATTTACTAAGCAGAAAAAAAGACAAAGAATCCCCGAGTTAGCTAGTCTTTTACTATCTCTGTCGAGTATTGGCATTTTTTGATGTCTTGTAACGCTTTATAAGCGCGTTCAGCTTATTTAGATAAAAATCTAGATGTAGATGAAGTTTTGTAAAGACATACAGTATCTATATACTGCAAAAAATTAAACATAAGACGCCGATACATTAAGTAATCCTTACCTTTTAATCTGCAGATTGGCGAAAGCAAATACAATAGCTTCAGTTTCATGATAAGGGGGCTGGCGAAGGGTGTCAAGTAAGTTTTTTCGTTTCTATTCCCAATAAAAGTTTGTTATATGGTTATGCAAGAAGTTTAATACTCATAGTTTCAAGCATATACTGAAATATTTCATTAGCTATAGCAACATCTTGGCGTGGGGCTTTGCCGTGTTCTATAAACACAGAGATTGCATAGCGCGAGTTATGGTAAGGGCCATAGGCGATAAATAACTTATGACTTTCGCCCTTAGAGTTTATCTCTGGTGTACCGGTTTTACCGGCAATTTGTATACCGCTTAGCCCTTTCTTATAGGTTCCAGTTTTAGAATTCACCACATCAAACATAGCTTTTCGAACTATGCTAAGATGCTCACAATCCACATCAATATCGGGAAAATCTTGTATCGTTTCATTCATCTTAATGCGGGGAATTACCTCTTTTCCTGTTGCAATCCTCGCTGCAAGAACTGCAAGCTGTAGTGGTGTTGTAAGCATATACCCTTGTCCTATAACTAAGTTGATAGTGTCACCTAAATACCACTGCGAATATAGCTTTCGTGTACGCCAATCTCTATCTGGCAACAACCCTGGAGCTTCTTCTTTAAACGTTCCAATCAGTGGCCCACTTCCAATACCAAATTTTCTGGCCATTTCTACTAGAGAGTCTACACTTATTTTTTTCCCTATATTATAAAAGTAAGTGTTGCATGATAATGCCATTGCCTCATTTAAAGATACATACCCATGGACTTTGCTTTTCAGACAACGAAATTTCCGCTCACCTATTTTCATATAGCCCTTGCACGAGAATTTCTCTTCTGGTGTTATTATCCCGTCTTTTAAACCCGCAAGCGCAACTATTACTTTAAATATTGAACCAGGTGGAATTTGATATGATAACGCACGATTCACAAGCGGTAATGAAGGAGCATTCAAGTTTTCCCAAGTCTCATTTGATAGCCTGCTAGCAAAAAGATTATTATCGTAAGAAGGTGAATTATATAATGCTAAAATTTCTCCATTATTTACATCAATTACCACTGCGGAGCCTTGGTGATCTTTAAATACCTCTGCGGTTTTCTCTTGCAGATTAATATCAATTGTCAGTTGTACATCTTGTCCGTCTTGTTGTGGTATGCTTGATAATTCTTTTATGACGCGTTTTTTAGAATTTATTTCCTGCTCAGATTTTCCTGACTTGCCTTTCAATATATGATCATATGTATATTCAATACCGCTGATTCCTACTTCGCTTATGCCTTGCTGTCTTTTTGTATATCCGATTACATGAGAACACATTGAACCAAACGGGTAATAACGTTTATAAAGAGCAGTTATTTTTTCTGACGATTTTGCTATTTTAGACTCTACTTCTGATAATGTCTGCAAATCAACTTCCTTACCAGAACCATCAAACAAAACAACATACGAAATTTTGTTTACCGCAAGTTCAATGCTATTCCTATCTAAAATTTTGCCCCGCTTAGGCATAATAGTAGCAACTCTTATTCTATTACTATTAGATAGTGCTTCGTACTTTTGTCTGTTTCGTATTTGTAAATTATATAACCTGCAACTAAAAACCGCGGAAATGGTAAGCTGAATACCACCTAATATGAATGCTCTGCGGTTAAAGACTTTGTTTTTTGTCCACATAACATTCCTTCAAAACACACTTTTTTCCCCTCTTTTATTGTTACACTTCTGGCTTTTACCGTATTACAAACCCTTTTTTCCCACTCACTTAAGGTCACAAACTTATAACCTGATTTTTTTAGTATTTTAATAATATGAGGTAAAGCTTCAATTGTGTTTGACCTGTTATTGTGATCATGAAACAGTATAACTGCTCCATTATGTACATTACTTAAAACTCTTTCAACTAAAGTTTCTGGCTTATCACCTTGCCAATCTAGCGAATCAACTGTCCATAATATTGAATACATATTTAATTGATCAGTATTTTCAATCAGATTATCGTCATAACATCCATATGGCGGACGAAACCATTTTACATCTTGTTTTATTGCATTTTTAATTGCTGTATTTGTCTTTTCCAATTCTTGCAATTGTTCCTCACTTGAAAGTGATGTCAACTTCCTATGCGACCAAGAGTGATTGCCTAACTCATGACCTGATTCATGAATTTTCTTTACTATTTCAGACGTTTTTTCATTTATACGTTCACCAAGCACAAAAAATGTTGCTTTTGCTTCATAGCTTTCCAGAACATTAATAATATCGTTTACTCTATTGTTAGACGGTCCATCATCAAACGTAAGCGCAACAAACTTATCGTCGTTATTCAATAATTTTTTTATATTACTTAAATTTCTATATGATAGATCTAGATTACAACTGAGCCCACAGTATGGTAAATTAAAATTACAATCACTACAAAAAGCCGTACTTGAATATAGTAAGAAAAAAGTGATTATCCTTATAAACATTTGTAATCAGCAAAGTGATAGAATACTACACTTTTTTGCTAAGTTAAGCCATCTTTAATTGCTGTAGCCTTTACTTCATCGCTTCTTTAATATATTGTATTAACAATTTTATATAATATATTATGATTGCAAATATAAATACCGTTGCGCTTCAGGGAATTAGCACAGTAAATGTCAATGCACAAATTCATATGGCAAATGGTATTCCAGCTTTTAATATTGTTGGCTTGCCGGATAAAACTGTTGCAGAATCCAGAGAGCGCATCAGAGCAGCGTTAAATTCAATCAATCTACTACTACCTCCAAAAAGAATTACAGTTAATCTCTCCCCTGCGGATTTGCTGAAAGAAGGCAGTCATTATGACTTGGCTATTGCTATTGGACTACTTGTTGTAATGAATGTGATACCAGTTGAAAAAGTTCAGTCTTATATAATCATGGGTGAACTGGCTCTTGATAGCAGAGTTATTCCAGTTTCAGGTGTGCTGCCAACAGCAATTAATGCAAAAAAGGACAATAAAGGAGTAATTTGCCCGAGAGGAAATGGTGTAGAAGCTGTATGGGTGAAGAATGTTTCAATTCTGGCTATAGAGAAATTAACTGATATTATCAGACACTTTAAGGGTGAGCAATTAATTCAGCCAGTAATTTTTAATTATAGTGATGCACCCAAAGAAAAAAGATTGGTTCCCGATATGAAGGATATCAAAGGCCAAGTTGTTGCAAAAAGAGCAGCTGAAATTGCAGCAGCAGGTGGGCATAATATGCTTCTTGTTGGCCCTCCTGGTACTGGAAAATCAATGCTTGCTAAGCGCTTTATAGGATTGCTGCCTGATTTAACCGAACAGGAGATGATTGATGTTAATATTATTTCCAGCATAACAAAAACTGGTAATGAAATATTCAAAGTAACTCGTCCCTTTCGTGAACCTCATCATTCATGCTCTATGCCAGCGATGATAGGGGGAGGAAAGAATGCAAAACCTGGAGAAATTACCATGGCTCACAATGGCGTGTTATTCCTTGATGAGTTGCCAGAATTTCCAAGACTTGTGCTTGATTCTCTGCGCCAACCACTTGAAGATAGAAAAGTTACCGTTGCAAGGGCAAATGCTCACATAACCTACCCTGCAAATTTTCAACTGATTGCTGCAATGAACCCTTGCAGGTGCGGTTATTTAGGTGATGCAAGCAGATCGTGCAACAAAGCTCCAAAGTGTGGCACAGATTACAAAAACAAAATATCAGGCCCATTGCTTGATAGAATAGACATATGCATTGAAATGCCAAACGTTAGCATACTCTCTCCTGAAATCTCTGTGGAGGGAGAAAGTACTAAAATCATAAGAGAAAGAGTGATAGCAGCAAGAAAAGTTCAAACTGAGCGCTATAGTGAATTAAATATTCGTTGCAATTCAGAAGTAAGCGGTGAAGCATTTAATAAATTTACTGAACCAGATCAGGCAGGGTTAGAATTGCTAAAATACGTACTGAAAGAAAATTACATTTCCAATCGAGGCTACACACGCGTATTAAAAGTTGCAAGAACTATTGCAGATCTTGCAAAAAGTGAAGAAGTAAAAAGAGCACACATTGCTGAAGCGCTCAATTACAGAATAAAGGTATATTAAAAAATTAGTTTACTTGACAGGCAATTTTTTTTACTATATGCTTCCTTAATGAAATTTTAACATTCTATTTAAGGAGTAGAGCTATGGCATTAACAAATTATGAGTATGGAAAAGGGGATGGCATTTTTCATGCTATTTCAGAAGGATATATACGAGCTGAAAAATACTGGGGAATTCCTGGTGCTGCTGGTGGAGCTGGTCAGTACGCTATGCATAATAAAGGGAGAACAGCATTATTTCCGCTTGCAGTTGCAAGTGTTGTCTTTACAGCAATGCATATGAAAGCAGGCTTTGTTAGTGCAGCAGAAGCTTCTGGGTTTCTTGCTAAGACTGCCAGTTACTTTGTTGGAACAAATCAAGCAATAGCTGCTTCATTACCTGGATTTATCGGAACAGGTGTTGCTGGTCAGATAGTTGCGGGTGCCATAATGGCAATTGCTGCAGTTGCTGCTGTTTATGGAACATATCAAGTTGCCTCAAAATTAAAAGATGTTGCAGTTGAAGCATCGAAAGGGAAAGATCAGGAAGTATAATAATCTTCAACAAAATAAAAAGGGATAGGTTTCTGTCCCTTTTTATAAACATTTTCTATTTTTTGCATCGGTTAAGTGATGTCATTTAAGAATCTAGTTATTATAATTAACGGCACTTATTAGTATAAATGTTAAGAATAAGTAAATCCCGTTTACTGTTTACGCCTATAGAAGTGAAAAGTATTTGCATATTATTAAAAAAGCGGTAACTTATTATCAAGTGAATTCGCTAAATTTGAGTAATTTAAATGTCTATTGATCTTAGTCTGCCGGAGTTGCCTATATTACACCCAAGGATTACCGTTGTGGGAGTGGGTGGTGCTGGTGGAAATGCTGTGAATAACATGATCCAATCTAATTTGCAAGGAGTGAATTTTGTTGTCGCAAATACCGATGCTCAAGCACTAGAAAAGTCGTTATGTGATAAAAAAATTCAGCTTGGCATTAATTTAACTAAGGGGCTTGGTGCTGGTGCTTTGCCTGATGTTGGCAAAGGTGCAGCAGAAGAGTCAATTGATGAGATTATGGAGCATATAAAAGATAGTCATATGCTTTTCATCACAGCAGGAATGGGCGGTGGTACTGGAACCGGTGCAGCACCGGTAATTGCAAAAGCAGCCAGAGAAGCAAGAGCCGCAGTTAAGGATAGAGCGCCAAAAGAAAAAAAGATATTGACTGTTGGAGTTGTAACTAAACCGTTCGGTTTTGAAGGTGTGCGCCGTATGCGCATTGCAGAGCTTGGACTTGAAGAACTGCAAAAATACGTGGATACACTTATTGTCATTCCAAATCAGAATTTATTTAGAATTGCAAATGAAAAAACTACATTTTCTGATGCATTTAAACTTGCTGATAATGTTCTGCACATTGGCATCAGAGGAGTAACTGACTTGATGGTCATGCCAGGGCTTATCAATCTTGACTTCGCTGATATAGAAACAGTAATGAGCGAGATGGGCAAAGCGATGATCGGCACCGGAGAGGCAGAAGGAGAAGATAGAGCAATTAGCGCTGCAGAGGCTGCAATATCTAATCCATTGCTTGATAATGTATCAATGAAAGGTGCGCAAGGAATATTAATTAACATTACTGGTGGCGGAGATATGACTCTGTTTGAAGTTGATGCTGCAGCCAATAGAGTGCGTGAAGAAGTAGATGAAAATGCAAATATAATATTTGGTGCTACTTTTGATCAAGCGATGGAGGGAAGAGTTAGAGTTTCTGTTCTTGCAACTGGCATTGATGGTCGCAATAATAAATCAGAAACTTCACCTATAAGTCAGAGCGAAGACTCAGAGAAAGAGAAATTTAAGTGGCCATATAGTCAAAGTGAAAGTACGCAAGACAAAACACTGGAAACAAAACCAGCTGAACAGGTAAGCGAAGGAGCTAAGTGGGGCAGCAATATCTATGATATACCAGCTTACTTAAGAAGAAAAAAATAATGCAATTTTGGCTACTCAAGTCAGAGCCAAGTGAATACTCATGGCAAAAAATGGAAAAGGATCAGGTAGTTGAGTGGGATGGTGTGCGCAATTATCAAGCTCAAAATTACATGAAAATTATGAAAGCAAGCGATCTTGCGTTTTTTTATCATACAGGTAAAGAGAAAGCAATACTTGGAATCGTTGAAGTATTTAAAGAGTATTATCATGTTAATGATCCCAAGTTCGGATTAGTGAATGTAAAGTTTTTGAAACCTTTAAATAACCAAGTAACGTTAAATAATATAAAACAAAACCCACTTTTGAAAAATATGACTATATTAAAACAACCACGTTTATCAATTGCCCCAGTTTCGGAAATTGAATGGAATGAAATAATAAGGATGAGTGATGTGTAATACCTGTCATTTCAGTTCCTAAATGATGTCATCTCAGCACACAACGCACAGCTGTATGAATATTTGTCTCGAAGGCAGTGCATTAAACGTTATAGCCGATTTTGCATCAAACACAAAGGTGTCATTCCAGTGCTTGACACTGGAATCCAGCCTTAATGCAACCACATTAAAGCCGTTGTGTTTTAATATAAGATTAGCTACTTTTATATTCACTAACTTGATGTCTAATCAAAATTCCTGGATCCCAGTGTCTAGGCACTGGGATGACATCCTTCTAGTGTACAATATTCGTACAGTTGTGTACATGACACAAGGGTCTATAACTCTTCTTTTTTGGATTCCAGTGTCAGCTATTTGCATGACACCCTTACTGATGTGTCACTCATGTTAGAAGTAAATATTCTTGACAAGAAATGGTGCAGCATTATAGAAAATCCTAAAAATTTTGTATTAGGTGTCATCAATGCTTCTCTAAAAGAATTAAAAATAGACCACTATAAACCAAATATATCAATAGCTCTGGCTGATGATGACTTGCTACATCAACTTAATTTAAAATTTAGAGAAATGGATAAGCCAACTAACGTACTATCATTTCCGTATGAACAATTGTCTAATGAGTGCGATTTAGGAGACATAGCAATTTCAATAGACACAATAAAAAGAGAATCGCATGAGTATTATATACCCATTCTTGCTCACATTGCACACATGTTAGTGCATGGATTACTGCATTTACTTGGTTATGATCACCAAAAAAAAGATGAAGAAATTATAATGAAAAATCTAGAAAGAGAGATTTTAGCTTCGCTTGGCTACAATATGTGTGCGATTTAAAAGGAATTTAATAAAAATATAGTAGATGATAATAAAATATGTTATCTACAAAGGGTTTTAGCTATAAACAATAAAAGGTAAGTGATATGGTTCAGTTTTCTTTGCCAAAGAATTCTAAAATTAATCAAAAGGGCAAAATTTATCCTATTCCTGCTAGAGCAAAAAACATCAGAAGATTTCAAATTTACCGTTGGTCTGCTGATGACGAGAAAAACCCTAGAATAGACACATTTTTTATTGATATGGATAGTTGTGGCCCTATGGTACTTGATGCATTAATAAAAATAAAGGATGAAATAGATTCGACTTTAACTTTCAGACGTTCTTGTAGAGAAGGCATATGTGGATCTTGTGCCATGAATATTGACGGAACCAATACTCTTGCATGTACTAGATCTATACATGATATAAAAGGTGACGTAAAAATATATCCATTACCTCACATGTATGTAATAAAGGACCTAGTCTCGGATTTGAGCCAATTTTATGAGCAATACAAATCAATTAAACCTTGGTTACAAGCAGATAAGCCTGCCCTACCAAATAAAGAATACTCTCAATCTTCTGAAGATAGAAAAAAATTAGATGGCTTGTCCGACTGTATATTATGTGCTTGCTGTTCGACTGGTTGCCCAAGCTACTGGTGGAATAGTGATAAATTTTTAGGACCAGCAATACTATTACAAGCTTACAGATGGATTGCTGACAGCCGTGATAATAAGACAGGTGAAAGACTTGATGTTTTAAACGACCCATTCAAGTTGTATCGTTGTCATACAATAATGAATTGCACAAAAACTTGTCCTAAAGGACTTAATCCAGCAAGAGCAATAGCGAAAGTAAAACAGCTCATGGTAGAGAGAGAAGGAGTTTAAGTATTATCTTTTGCATTCTTCGTAAGAGAACAGCAAACCTTCCGAAGCGTAGGGTATTGTTAATACCCTGAACGCTTTTCCATTCGTGAAATGCATCGTATCATCATACGATTCAAATAATTTTTTGAACAACTCATGTCTTTGATTACTAATAGTTTGAAAATCCTCTTTTTCTAAAAGCTTTTTAGATTCGCAGAGGTAAAGCATAACTTCATGATAAGTTGGGTAAGATGCCAAAAATTTTGGGTCAAATTGAAAGGTTTTTATAAAAGCATTATTATAAAATTTTAGCTTTTGATTCTTACTATATATTACTATAGCAACCGGTAACCTCTCAAGCAAATTTTTCTGTGTAGCTAAATAACTGTTTAATTCAGTATATAATTTCTCTGCATCACTAACATCTTTCCCATACATTACTATGCTACCAGAACCTTGTATTGGAATTTTAACAAAATCGAAAACCTTAGGTTCGTTCTTATAAGTTATGACATGTCTTCCTGGTTTTGTGCTATGAGCGCTACCGGTAATAGCAAATTTCTTAGAACCATCTACATATTTATCATAAAACAAGTTATAAAATTCCACCTTTCTACTCTTGTTATATCTTAGTATTGGAAATGGTAAAGAGTTGAAAACGTTTTTATAGCTCTCCACTTCCTGTGTAAGCTTACTATTTTCTAACTCAAGTCCGTTAGCCTTTATCTTACAGTCTGAGACATTCCTTATCCATAACAGCACACCTATCACATTGTTAGAATCATCTATTATGCTTCTACCGTAACATATGCAATAAACCTCACTGTCTTTTGACTTTAAATCTAGAGTAAAAGATTTATTTATTTCCTTTGCCTCAACAAAATTTTTGATTAAGCTTTCTGATTGCTCAAAAAAATTCACAAACTCATTAAATGAGTAAAAAACAGTATTAAGCAAAATTAGTAAATTGGGAGAGAACTTTTCTATACGTTTTTTTGCATCCCAAATATAAAACCCATCATTCACAGTATCAATTAAATTATTTATGATAACATTTTGATGCTGTAAGTTCTTAATCTTATTACTAATTTTTAATTTAGAATAAGAGAGAAAGAATAATATTAGAATCAATATTAAAACCACTTCATACAAAAAAAACATAGCACTTTTAAAACAAATGTAAAAATTTGTAACCGCTCAGAATTATGCTGAAGAGGTATATAAGTAAAGATTGCCTAACATTTGAAAGCCCAATCTCTTATAAAGGTTCACAGAAGATTTCATACAATGTGCTACTATATATTTGCATTCAAGCTGTTTAGCTATCTTTATTCTTTCTAAAACCATTTGGGTACCTATTCCACGATTCCTGTAAATTGGTAAAACTCCATCACTATAAAAACCAGCTACGCTGTCTTGAACATAAAGACCGCATGTCCCAATAATTTCATTATTTAGTGTTACAAGAAAAAATCTTAATCTTGAGTTCTTATCATCATAATTTGATAATCCGCGAAAAAATGTGCTGACAATTCCAACGCCATGATAAAAAATTTTAGAAGTGTGTAGATCTAACTGTTCTAAGAGGTTGCTACCATTCACAGCATTTAACCTCAAGTTTGGAATAACATCAGCAGGTAAAAAGTAATTTTTCATATTAAGTAAAGCTTTTTTTGGTGTGCTAACGTGTTTTATTTCACACTTTTCTAAAATATCTCTTATTTTCATATGTGAATTTATTACCCATGTTGCTTCTATATCTCTTGTTCTGAGATAATCTAGAGTTTTTTGTATAGAAAGCTCAGTACATTGGTCTCCACAGAACACAAAATTAAATAATGACTCCCTGGTACCATTTATTGTAAATATGATGTTATCAAATTCATCGTGTACTTCCCACTCAGATAAATTCGCTGTGTACAGTATATAATCCTTTAGATTTTGAACAATTAAGCTTGAATAATAAATTTTTTTATCCTGCATACACCAACAATAAACAATAAAAGGCTCCTATAAGAACACAGGCTAAAATTGCAGCTATAACGTCATCTAGCATAATACCTAAAGGACCTTTGGTATTTTTATCGATTAAATTTATAGGCCACGTTTTTATTATATCAAAAAACCTGAAAGAAAAAAAGCACAACAACAATGAAGAACAATTCATCTCTTGGCTTAACAATATCGAAACTAAAAGTATCGTCAGCAATTGACCAACCACTTCGTCAATTACTACCTCTTTTGGATCACATGAAGTCTTGTAATGTTTTATATAATTACCTGTAGACCATAATCCAATTAAGAATAAAAAAGAAATAATTGCTGCACCTAAAATTTTGTTGCTCAGGATTACAGGAACAAGCGGAAAAGAAGCTAAACTACCCACAGTACCTGGCATTTTTTTTACTGTTCCAGACAGCCACCACGTTGATATTAATTTATATAAAAATTTCACAATATATCCAAATACAAAATTAACTTATAAGAACAGAAATAGTATCCTCTATAGAGGCGCTTTCATACAATAATCTATAGACCGCTTCACATATAGGCATTTTTATCTTTAGCTTTCCTGCTAAATTAAATATGGACTCAGCAGTGCTAAAACCTTCAATCACTGACTTGCCTTCTGACAAAATCTGCTGAACATTAAAGCCATTGTCACTATTACCTATTTTAAACCCAAAAGATAAGTTTCTTGAATTCAAGGATGTGCATGTCATAATTAGGTCACCCAGACATGCTGGCCCAAGTAGTGTATTTATATCCACACTACCGTCACCAATTTTTGCTGAGTATAAAGCCTTAATTTCGCTCATACTTTTCGTAATCAATGCTGCATGAGCATTAAACCCAAGTTTACTACCTAGAACAATCCCACACGCTATAGCAAAAACGTTCTTTAACGCTGCACAAATCTGTACTCCTATAATGTCGTTACTAAACTCCAATTTAACATTTTCTTGTTGCAGCTCTGATACTAGCTTTGAACCTAATGTGTTATTTTGGCATGCAAGAACCATTGAATAGGGTAATTTTCTTGCAACTTCTACAGCAAAGCTAGGACCTGAAAAAATAGCAATAGGATTGTTAGGTAAAATTTCATTTACTATTTCACTAGGTAATTTTAATGTAGACTTTTCTATTCCCTTACAAGCTAAAATTATTGCTACATCTTTTTTCAGATTACAATTATGCAATTGCTGACATACCTTCCTCAGAGACTGAGTGGGAACAGCGAGGATTGTTACTGAAGCATTAATTGTGTCTTCAATAGCCAATTTTACTGACACATTATCAGAAATTCGACAACCGGGTAGCTTGTCACTTTCTCTTTTCCCGTTGATTGATTCAAATGTAGTTTCATTGCGAGTCCACAAAATCACATCTTTCTTACTACCTAATGAAATTGCGATTGCTGTACCCCATGCACCAGCACCTAAAATTGATATTGCCACACAATATTCCTGAAAATATTACTTATACTTTAAAATAGTAGGATAAGTAAATTAAAAATATAACACAGACATATAGAATAGTTAAATATTTATTAACCGAAGTATTCTTTTAATAATAGTAACTTTAATTCAATATTTACTAAAAATATTATTACTATCATGGTATGTCTATTATATTTTAGATCTATTTATATAACTTTGGAACAATATATTTACTATTAATTAATAAGTGTAATTTTGATCATTTGTTAATAAAAATTTGATTTATTACTTTCCTTAGTTATATATATTACTAAAATTATAAATTATTTATGGGGTGTAAAATATGCGTATATTATTAATTGAAGATGATCAAGTAAGTGCAAAGACTGTGGTTAACGCCTTAACTTCTGATGGACATTTCTGTGACGTTGTTACTTCTGCACAAGATTATAACAATAATATGGTTTCCTCAAACGGAGATTACTATGACCTAGTTATTTTAGATATACACTTGCCTGGTGATATTGACGGATATGATATATTGCTAAGACTAAGAAGTGCAAAAATCAAAGTTCCTGTCTTAATACTTTCATGTATATCCGCTGTCAATCACAAAGCTAAAGGACTCGGGTATGGTGCCGATGATTACTTAACCAAACCATTTCATAAAAGTGAGTTATTAGCTCGAATTAAGGCCATAGTGCGTCGTACTAAAGGCCATCCTGAATCGGTGATAAAGATTGGTAATATAAATATCAATTTTGATCACAGGATTGTTGAGGTGAAAGGTAAAACGGTTCACCTTACTAATAAAGAGTATTCTATGATAGAATTGCTAGCACTGCGTAAAGGAACAGTATTAACAAAAGAAATGTTCTTAAATCATCTTTACAATGGCTTAGATGAACCTTCAGATAACAAGATAGTTGATGTTTTTATGTGCAAATTACGTAAGAAACTTGAAAGTGCAAATGATGGAAAAAGCCACATAGAAACCGTTTGGGGCAGAGGGTATGTTCTGAAAGAGTATATTGATGATGAAGAATATTCTAATGTTAATGTAGGCGAAAGTAGTGATGGCTATCAAGCAGAACAAGTGAAGGACAACGCATGAAATGCCTATACATTTAAATATAGCATGGCTTATATCGCACGTATCATGTGAACGCCTAGGTGAAATATAAGCCGAGTTCTGTTTATGTAGCTATTTATCTGGAGTAAATGTTACCATTTACCGCATGCGATTTACCCGAGTAGATATGAGGAAAACATAAAATCTACCTCTATTTAATCTTGCTCCTAGTGTTGGTTACTCGACTACCAATGTTGCCATTGCCATGGTGTGCTCTTACCACACCTTTTCACCCTTACCTAAGAATATTTTAGGCGGTAATTCTCTGTAGCCCTATAACTGGAGTTACCTCCGGCGGGCATTACCCGTCACTATTTTTCCTTGGAGCCCGGACTTTCCTCTGCTATGTTTATCACACAACAGCAGCTACTTATTTCACCTAGGAATTATACTTTAACATGAAAATCACAAAAGCAAAAGACAATTTCCTAACAGTCTACATATTAAAAACATTTAGACAAATAGCTAAAGGTGATATTCCGGCACATCATCACTATCCCAAGATAAGCTTTTTTCACTTTTAGACTCCGCTTCAGTTAGTCAAGAGCCTGGTCCACCGCTTGAAGACGATGAGCTACTTCTTGATCGACTACTACTTTCTACTGATATACTATTTAGCACTGTTTCAGATTGATATATAGTTCGCATTCTGTTA
Organism: Wolbachia endosymbiont (group A) of Philonthus cognatus; assembly: GCF_947251755.1. NCBI lineage: Bacteria > Pseudomonadati > Pseudomonadota > Alphaproteobacteria > Rickettsiales > Anaplasmataceae > Wolbachia > Wolbachia endosymbiont (group A) of Philonthus cognatus. Next base: position 146,044 of record NZ_OX366388.1, on the reverse strand, counting down.
CCAGTGGTAAAAATTTCTTCATCGCTACTTGAAGATGATCGCCTTCTATAACCCAAATCAGTTAGTTCTAATACAGGAGCAGCATTACGACCCTTAACATATCTATATGCTATGAATCCTATAATTCCAACAATACCTATTGCTCCAACCAAAGATCCCCCTATCATTCCTGCCTTATTAGACCCTATAGCAAGTTGAGTAGGTTGTGGTGAAGAAGTAGACTGAGGAAGTAAAGTCGTGGTGAATATAGGAGTTGTTGACTCTTTTGTTCTAGTACTTGGTATACTAAATACTGTTTGTGTAGTTTTCTCTGAGCTTGTTGTTGGCGCAGTTGGTTCCACTGTTACTGTGCTTGTTTGAGTCGTTGACTCTGTTGAAGGTTTATTCGTTGTAGAAGTAGGTGCAACGGCTTCTGTTGTTGGCTTCACTGTTACTGTACTTGTTTGAGTCGTTGACTCTGTTGAAGGTTTACTCATCGTAGAAGTCGACGCACCAGTCGCTGCTGTAGGTTTTACAGTACTTGTCTCAGTCCCTGAAGTTACTATCGGCACACTAGTTGACGTTGTAGCAACCGTGGTCGCTTGTGAAGTAGTAGTTGTTTTTGCTACTGTCGTTGACTCCGTTGAAGGTTTACTTATTGTAGAAGTAGGTGCAACGGCTTCCGTTGTCAATTTAGTAGTCTTCACAGCGTCGGTTTCTGCTGTGCTAGTAATTGCAGCAGTCGGCGTTTTCTTAGAAGTCACAACCGTTTCTGCAACAGTTATAGGAGCCACGGTACTACTAGAAATAATATCTGGCGTTAATCGACCGTTAATGATATTAACAAAATCACTGAGAGTTTTGATGCTATTTGCCGGTATTATTGTTGCTTCAGAAGATTTTCCAGAGCCGTTTTGATTAAAAGTTACAATATTTTCTCCACTTACCGCAGTTACGATAAAACCACCCTGACCGTTGCCTTTAATATATAATTGCTCTATAGGATCTGTAAATTGATAGATAGGAAAATCTGACACTGATCCATTTTTAAGTAGAGTTGCTATATGTAACCTCTGCTCATTAGCTGATTGGTCATTTTCAAGAAAAGCAACTAGATCATTTCCTTCCGTTTGTTCAACATACTGCAAAAAGCTTATTTCATGTTCTCTAGAAAGAGATAGTGCTTTATTATCTATTTGACCTTTTCGATTACCAAGTAAAAAGCCATTAACTCCATCCTTCAGACCCTGAATCACTTTAGCCATATCAAATTTAAAAATACGTGTTTTTCTCACCTCTTGATTTTCCTTAGTAATCCTTTTGCTCACTTGCAAATAAAGCATCGTGTTTCCATTTAATGCCAATTGCCCCTGATTATCAAAATTGAACAATTTTCTTTCTGTAACACCTTTTTCTCCAGTCAATACCTTAAATTTTCCGCTCTCGCTTGACTTTAAGTACCAAGAAACTAAAGTTTGATCCTTTAAGTTATGGGCGATTACAATTACGTCACCATTACCAACTTTCACTGCTCTTGGTTGAAAGTAACTATTGCCCACATTTGCAAGACTATTATTATCAATATTCTTTTGTAATTTTCTTTTATCTAAATGTTCAACTGAAGGAGTATTAACTGATTGTTTAATTCCGTAAGTGTTAAAAGATAAGCCTTTAACGCATTTTTCTCCTTCTTCGCTAATTCCTTCTTCAGGAAAGATAACTCCAACTTTATCTATTTCAGCTGAATCTTCTATTAATGTGAGAGATAATTGATCTTTGAATTCATTTGCTACGCTGATATTTGTACCACATTCGTATGTTTTTGATTGATATAATGGACTAATAAGTAATTTTACTTTACTGCTCCCATTACCATTATCTTGATAGCTGAGTCCGTAAGCAACTCCATTCCCCTCAATTAATTCTACGTTTGTTGGATTAAAACCTATCGCTTCTTTAATTTCCGGTGTATTTGAGTTGATCCCGAGCAATCTTCTTAATATAGATATAATTTTATTTAAAATATTAATAAAATGCTATTATGATTACTCCTGTGTGTTAATGTCAATGAAAATTTTAACTAAAATTAAAAGATTAATATAATATTTTATACTAAAAGGTAAATATAAGCTTGAAGAGGGCTAAGAAGCTTTATGCTATTTCTCAAAAAACCAACAATTGCAATCATTGGTTCTACAGGTATAATCTGTTAAAGTTTACACGAGTCTCATGAATGATAGAAAAAGAAGAGCAGTTTAGTTTTACATCAGAAAACCTCAAGAAAGCGGGAAAGTTTATAGAGAAGTATCCCAAAGGTAGAGAAGGTAGTGCTGTTATGCCTTTACTATATCTGGTTCAAGAGCAATGCGGATGGGTTTCTGAATCTGCTATGCGTTATGTTGCTGATATGCTGCATATTCCACATATTCGTGTATATGAAGTGGCAAATTTTTACACCATGTATAATTTAAAACCAGTAGGCAAATATCTAATACAAATTTGTAGAACAACTCCTTGCTGGTTGTGCAATAGTGAAGAAGTTTTAAATACCTTTAAAAAAAAACTTGGAATCAATATCGGTGAGACTACTAAAGATAATTTGTTCACTTTAAAAGAAGTTGAATGCCTAGGTGCATGCGTTAATGCTCCCGTTGTGCAGATCAATAATGACTTCTATGAAAATCTTACTCCTGAGAAAGTAGAAAACATCATAACAGAACTTTCAGGCAAATAGATGAAAGAAGAATTTTCATTCAAGAGAATCAAGCAATCAGGTTCTGCAAGAGTTGGAACAATTAAAACTCCAAATGGAAGCGTAGAAACCCCCGCTTTTATATTCTGCGCAACAAAAGCTGCAATTAAAGCTGCAGATATTGAAAGAATAAGTGAAGCTGGTACCCAAATCATACTTTCCAACACCTATCACCTAATGCTTCAACCAGGAGAGAATACTGTTGCAAAACTTGGTGGTTTGCGCAAGATGATAGGATGGAATGGGCCAATGCTAACTGACTCAGGTGGATATCAGATATTTAGCTTAGGCCACGGATCAGTTTCGGAAGAGATAAAAGGAATAAGAAAAAAACAAAAAACTTTGATCAAAATTAATGAGGATGGGGCAATTTTCCGTTCTTACATTAATGGTAAAATTTATTGCTTAACTCCTGAAAAATCTGTACAAATTCAACAGAAATTAGGTGCAGATTTAATCCTAGTTTTAGATGAATGCACTCCATTTCACGTAAGCAAAGAATACACAGCAAAATCAATGCTCATGAGCCACAGATGGGCTGAACGTTCTTTAAATGAATTTGAAAAAAACAATAATGGCAAGCAGGCACTGTATGGAATTAGTCAAGGCGGAGTGTATCAAGATTTACGTAGAGAAAGTTGTGATTTTATCAACGATTTGCCATTTTTTGGTCAAGCAATAGGTGGATCACTTGGTCAAAGTAAAGAGCAGATGCATGATGTAGTTTCTTTCACTATGGACCACCTGAAAAAAGACAGGCCTACTCATTTGCTTGGTATTGGTGGAATTGTGGACATCTTTCGCGGAGTAGAGCTTGGAATTGACACGTTTGATTGCGTGCATCCAACCCGCTTAGCAAGGCATGGTGGCGCACTTGTTAAAGTAAAAAACAGAAATTCTATTTCTTCAAAGTGCAAAGAGCATATTAATTTGCGGAATCAACGATTTGAGCTGGACAACAACCCAATTGAAAGTGACTGTTTATGTTTTACCTGCAGAAAACATTCAAGAGCTTATATACACCATTTACTGAAAGCTAAAGAGCTCCTGGCTTACACGCTCGTTACCATTCATAATATTTTCTTTATGAATAAGTTAATGGCATCAATAAGGCAGGCTATATTAGATGATAGGCTAGATCGGGAGAAAAATAATTGGATTAGTGAGACACCACTACACTGTGAATTATACACCTAGTTCATATTTTTCTACGCTTATTTTATATTCCCTAAAACAGAAAAAGCCTTCCTCTTCCTACTCTTTCTTCCTTGGCTAATCCATAGTTAGCGTTTTTTGCACATGTGCGTTGCATTTTTTAATCTTCTTTAAAAACTTGACAATACATGACAACACTGGTATGTTAAAAATATAGTTTTTGTGAGGTATTTATGGTTAACAATAAAGAAAAACATCAAATAGCGTTTTGCGTTTCAGCCGTTACATTCTTAGCTGGGTTATCATTAATCGCAACTGCAATTGCAGTGGGTACCGTACCTGCTATAGCTGCTTGTCTAGTGATAGGAGGAATTTTGACTGTCTTGTCTGGTGTGCAAGCAGTAGAAAGCTATTTATTTTTACGAAACAGCGAGAAAACTTTGAATAAACTGATAAGTAATATACGCGATGAACCAGAAAGCAAACTTTTTATAGAAAGGATTTTGCAACCGTTCATTGAACTTTTTAGTGAGCTTAAGCAACATAATTAAAGTACACTAAGCTTTAAGCATAGAAACCACTTTATCGTAACTTGGCAATGATTCAATTTCTCCAATTGCAGCTAGAGTGGTTTTTTCATGCTGAGATAACAATTCTTCTGCTGCTTTTTTTACGTTAGCAGTGGTAACTGCACTAATTTTTTCTATTAATTCATTTTTACTGATGTACCTATTATAGTTACCGTAGTAGTGTCCCAATGTTTCAGCACGTGAGCTAACACTTTCGCGTGACATTAAAATTTGGGATTTTACTCGCTCTTTCACTCTATTTACTTCTTCTTCCTTCAGATCATCTGTAGACAACTTCTTCAACTCTGTCGTTATAGATTTTAAAAGCTTATCTAAGTTACTACTGTCTGTACCAGCAAAAATGGAAAACATTCCTGTATTAGTATAGCTGGAATTAAATGAATAAACAGAGTAAGCTAATCCCTGCTTTTCCCTTACTTCCTGGAATAAACGTGATGACATTCCGCTCCCTAATATAGAATCAAGCACTTGAAACGTGTGATATTTATCGTCATGGCGAGAAACACTAGGTAGACCAATTAGCAAGTGTACCTGATCTAATTTACGATGTTCTAAATACTCACCACCAGTACAGCTCGCATTTTGGCTTTTTTTCAGCTTTTTAGAATGAATCTTTGAGAGAAAATCTTTGGTTAATGCAACAACTTCTTCATGTTCAACATTTCCTGCAACGGCAAATAGCATATTCTCACCAAAGTAATGCTCATTTATGTAATTATCTAGATCTCCTCGAGTAAAAGATTTTACAGTATTTTGCGTGCCTAAGATTGACCTACCAAATGGTTGGTCTTTATAAGCTGCCTCAAAATATTTGTCGAAAATAATGTCACTTGGTGAATCATTAGTTTGAAAAATCTCTTGTATTACAACACCCTTCTCACGTTCCAATTCATCTTCTGGAAACGTGGAATTCATCAATATATCTATTAATATATCAATACCAGTTTTTATGTCTTTCTTGAGGACTTTTGCATAATAGGTGGTGCTTTCCCTACCGGTGCTAGCGTTGAAAACTCCACCTATGTCATCAAAAGCTTTTGCAATTTCAAAGGCAGTTCTTGTCTTCGTCCCTTTGAAAGCCATGTGTTCTAAAAAATGGGATATTCCATTTTGCTTTGCACTTTCTGCTCTACTGCCAACACCAACTCGTATGCTTAAAGCTACGGAATCAATATCACGCACCTGCTCAGTTATTATGCGCAGACCATTATCTAATTTTGTTACCCGGGGTATATTCATCTCATATATTCTTCTAAGTTCTCTTCTGCAAAATCCCAATTAATCAAATGATCAAGGAAAACTTTTATGTAGTCAATTCTACGGTTTTGACAATCTAAATAATAGGCGTGCTCCCACACATCCATAGTGAGTAGTGGCACTTGGCCATAAATTATTGGCAAATCTGCATTTGGAGTTTTGGTGATTTTGAGCTTTCCTAACCTACCTTTTTCGAGCACTAACCATACCCATCCACTGCCAAATTGGCTTACTCCATGACTCGAAAATTCTTCATAAAATTTATCAAAGCCACCGATATCGTCTTGAATTTTTTTTGCTAGAAGACTACCATCTTTAGGCTTACCACCACCATTTTTTTTCATTGAATTCCAATAAAAAGTGTGATTCCAAACTTGTGCTGCGTTATTAAATATAGGCAAGTTGCCGCTATTACCATGCACTTTTGTTATTAATTCCTCAATTTTTACATGTTGATAATCCGTATTTTCAACTAGCTCATTGAGTTTATTTAAATATCCTTTATGGTGCTTATCATAATGAAAATCCAAAGTTTTTGCAGATATGTAAGGCTCCAAAGCTGTTTTATCATATGGTAATTCAGGTAAAGTAAAACTCATGCCAACCTCTTTATTTTTGACCTACTTGGATGGTAGGGCAATATATGCTTTTATGCAACATATAATTAATAGCTAAAACATTTAGGTATCTATTGCATTATTCTAAATTATACTACAATAACGATTATTATATAAGCCATAGAAATGGATTAAATGCAAAAGTTACTTGACACCCTTCGCCAGCCCCCTTATCATGAAATTGAAGCTATTGTATTTGCTTTCGCCAATCTGCAGATTAAAAGGTAAGGATTACTTAATGTATCGGCGTCTTATGTTTAATTTTTTGCAGTATATAGATACTGTATGTCTTTACAAAACTTCATCTACATCTAGATTTTTATCTAAATAAGCTGAACGCGCTTATAAAGCGTTACAAGACATCAAAAAATGCCAATACTCGACAGAGATAGTAAAAGACTAGCTAATTCGGGGATTCTTTGTCTTTTTTTCTGCTTAGTAAATTTCTTAAACATTTGCAGCGTAGGTTAGTTGCAATTAAAAGCAGCTGAATTTCGCTTGTCAAGCGTTTAAAACATAAAAAACGCCAATATTTTAAAGCGGATAATAACCCCAGGGCTTCTTTTGCCTTTTTTTCATTTGGTAAATTTCTTAATATTTGTAGCTAACATGAAGCTAAGTACGAACTTTGTTAAACACAACAAATGGTTTCATCCCAGTGTCAAGCACTGGGATGACATCATAGGGACACTGGAATGACACCATAGGGGCACTGCCGTCATAAAGGAACCAGTGTCAGCTACTTGGATGACAGCTAGCCTAACAACCGTCATCCCGCTACTTGTTAGCGGGATCTGGAGATACCGTGACGGTATGACAAGGAAGAACAGTTGCATTCCTGCACAATTTATTCTCATGACAAAAACGTCTTAACTTTTTCTCTACTTTTTCTGGGCAAGGTCACTAATTGACATGGTATCTTGTTAAAATATTTTTTGAAAAAATGGATTGAATTATAGGTAGATTTGGCTATTATTTGTAATACATGGGTATTGGATAAAATGTTTGAATTTAGTTCTGTGCTGCTAGCTCGAATTCAGTTTGCCTTCACAATAGGCTTTCACATTATATTTCCTGCTTTCACGATCGGGCTTGCAAGTTTTCTAGCCTTTTTGGAATGGTGTTGGCTTAAGACTGGTGATACACGTTTCCGTGATGTTTATAAATTCTGGATCAAGATTTTTGCTGTTGCTTTTGGCATGGGAGTGGTATCTGGAGTTGTAATGTCATATCAACTTGGTACCAATTGGTCAATTTTTTCTGACCGCATAGCCAATGTTCTCGGCCCTCTATTTTCCTTTGAGGTTTTAACAGCCTTTTTTCTGGAGGCATCTTTTTTGAGTATTATGCTATTTGGATGGAATAGAGTAAGTTCTCGTATGCACTTTGCTTCTACTTGTATTGTTGCAGTGGGAACGCTTATTTCAGCTTTTTGGATTATTGCAGCCAACAGTTGGATGCAAACACCCGCTGGATTCACGATTGGTGAGAATGGTCTCCTATATCCAACCAATTGGTTAGAGATTATTTTTAATCCTTCTTTCCCTTATCGCTTTATTCATATGGTAACAGCAGCCTATCTTACAACAGCTTTTGTGGTTGGTGGTGTAGGAGCATTTTATCTTTGGAGAAAACGACATGCTCCTCAAGCAAGAATTATGCTTGGTATGGCAACCATTATGGTAGCTTTAGCTGCACCATTTCAGCTGTTCATGGGAGATAGGCATGGATTAAATACACTAAAGCATCAACCTGCTAAGATTGCTGCAATGGAAGGTATATGGGAAACCGAAAAAGGGGCTGGCTTACTTTTATTTGCTTATCCGGATCAGCAAAATGAAATTAATCACTACGAGATAAAAATTCCTAATCTTGCCAGCTTGATCTTAACACATGATTTTTTAGGAGAAGTAAAAGGATTAAAGGAATGGAAAAAAGAAGATAGACCACCTGTAGTATGGGTATTCTGGTCCTTCCGTATAATGGTTGGAGTTGGAATTTTAATGATCATAATTGGGTCAGTAAGTGTTATACAGTATCTTCGTGGCAAATTATTCCAAAGTTGTTTCTTACATGGATGGTGGATATCAATGATGCCGTCTGGGTTCATAGCGTTACTTGCAGGTTGGTTTACTACTGAAATTGGCCGTCAACCTTACACTGTATATGGAATTATGCGCACAATTGAATCATTTTCATCTGCGATTACCGGTCCTCAGGTTGCATGGTCTTTGATTGCATTTATCGTTATGTATACCCTTATATTTGGAGCAGGTAGTTACTATATTCTGAAACTTATATACAAAGGAATTCCTGTCATTAAAGAAGAAGAGCAATTTTATAAACACGGTATTGGAGCTTCAGTGATTGATGCTGGTACATCTGGAAAGGACAACAATCATGTTTGATTTTTCTTCCTTAATTAATTTACCCCTAATCTGGGGATTACTAATTGCCATAGCTGTTTTACTGTATATTTTAATGGATGGGTTTGATTTAGGTATTGGTATTTTACTTCCTTTTGCACCGTCAGATAAATGCCGTGATCACATGATAAGCTCAATTGCACCATTTTGGGATGGAAACGAAACATGGTTGGTATTGGGTGGTGGAGGGTTGTTTGCTGCTTTTCCTCTTGCATATTCAATATTAATGCCTGCTTTTTATATTCCAATCATTATTATGCTGCTTGGCCTTATAGTGCGCGGAGTATCCTTTGAGTTTCGTTTTAAGGCAGAAGGAAAATACAGGCGATTATGGGATTATGCCTTTCATTTTGGGTCACTTGGTGCTGCATTTTGCCAAGGCATGATTTTAGGTGCATTTATACATGGTGTAGAAGTAAACGGACGCAACTTTTCTGGTGGCCAATTTGATTGGGCAAGTGCTTTTAGTGTAATGACAGGCATTGCTGTGATATTTGGATATGCACTTTTAGGTTCTACATGGCTCATAATGAAGACAGAAAATATAACACAAGAATGGGCACGCAAGGTTGCTTCTTATACGCTTGGTTTTGTAGGTATTTTCATGGGACTAGTGAGTGTAGTGACACCATTTTTAAATGAACGTATTAAAAACTTTTGGTTTAGCATGCCAAATTTTTATTATTTATTTTCTATTCCATTACTCACATCTTGGCTATTTTTCATGCTGTGGTTTGATCTTCAGAATACTAAACGGGAGTACCGTCCATTCTTTCTCAGTATTGCTATTTTTTTTATGGGATATTTAGGTTTAGGAATTAGTATCTACCCATGGATTATACCTTTTCAATATACCATTCTGGATGCAGCTGCTTCTGGGCCAAGTTTATCTTTAATGCTCATTGTTATAATACCGCTTTTACCAATCATTTTAACTTACACTGGTTATTGCTATTATGTCTTTCGTGGAAAATCAAATTATGAACACACATATTAAGGAGTTAGTGACCTTATGGTTAAAACGTTACCCTTAAATCAAGCAGTCGTTCAGGCAATGGCGTCAACTCAAGAACCTTCATTAGCAAACCCTCCTATGGATTTTCTGAAAAGTTTTTGAGTATATTGTATTTTTAATTTGTAGAATAAGTTTTTTTCCTTTTTGCATGCTAACCAAAAAGGGTTCTGTCATCCTTCTTGTCATATAAGTAGCTTGACGCGGGCATTCAGTTTTCTTTATAATTTTCTTTGTGAAAGAACAAAAATGCTTATTTGTAACCATAGCTGGCTTACCAAATGCTGGGAAGTCTACATTAATTAACAGCATCATAGGCAAGAAAATTGCAATTGTCACCCCTAAAGTGCAAACAACAAGGACGCAAATAAGGGGTGTTGCAACATGCAACAACACACAAATTGTCTTTACTGACTCCCCAGGAATTTTCTCAGCAGAAACAAAACTTGAAAAAGCTTTAGTCAAATCTGCATGGTCGGCAGTTAAGGATAGTGACATCACTTTGTTGCTTGTTGATGTAAGCAATTATTTGAAAAATATAGAAAGAATTAAGACTATATTTATGCGGCTGCAGCGCACAAAAGGCAGATGCATTTTGGTTATCAATAAAACTGATTTGGTAAAAAGGCCTGAATTAAAGATGGCGCATGAGCATCTGAATTTGCTTTATAAATTTGAAAAGGTTTTTATGATATCAGCATTAAAGAATGATGGACTTTCTGATTTGATGAATTACTTGTCTGAAGTTGCATCGGTGAGCCCCTGGTTTTATGAAGAAGATCAAATAACCGATTCCTCGACAAATTTTTTATCAGCAGAAATTACGAGAGAAAAATTATTCTTGAACTTGCGTGAAGAATTGCCATACTCTACAGCTGTTATAACTGAACAATTTGAGGAAAAAAAAGATAAGAGTTTAGTCATCAAACAGATCATATTTGTGTTGAAAGATAGTCATAAAAAAATAGTACTAGGAAAAGATGGCAGTAATATTAAAAAAATTAATATCGAAGCGCGTGCTGAACTAGAAAAATTATTTGAGTGCAAGGTACACCTCTTTTTATTTGTGAAAGTGCGACCTTGGATCGACCGTCCGGAGGAGTATATAGGCAATGCTTAATTCTTTATTGGTATTTGATATTGAAACTATACCAGATGTAAATTCCTGCAAAAATTTACTCAATATTAGTGATGATAGTAGTGTAGAAGAGAAGAGGGATGCATTAACAAAATATCATCTTGAAATAACAAACGGGCAAAACTCTTTTCTGCGTCAGCCTTTTCACCTTGTTGTAGTTATTAGTTTTTTACTTTGCAATATAAGCTACCAGAGTGGTTATGAGGTGTTCACACTGCAAGAAATAAGATCTGGAGGCACACTAAATTCCAGTGAAAAGGAGCTAGTGAAAGGATTTTTTAACTACATATCAGAGAAAAAGCCAAGATTAGTTTCGTTCAACGGACGCACTTTTGATATACCAGTGCTGAAGTATCGTGCTATGGTCCATGGCATTCAAGCGGAATATTTTCATAAAGCTGGCGATAAGTGGAATAGTTACAATCAGAGATATAGCAGTGATTGGCATTGTGATTTGCTTGAATCCCTCTCTGATTTTGGAGCTTCTGCGAGAGTAAAAATGAACGAAGTTTGTGCAGCATTTAATCTTCCTGGTAAGATTGGAGTTGATGGGTCACAAGTTATGGACTTATATGATAGCGGCAAGATACAAGAGATTCGAGATTATTGTGAAACAGATGTAATTAACACTTATTTGATTTACTTAAGGTTCATGCATCATCAGGGAAGGATTACTACTGAAAGCTACAACAAAAGTGCGGAAGAGCTGCTTTTAGAGTGCGAAAAAAAAGAATACCTAAAGAAATTTAAAGAAGAATGGGAAAGAACTTGTGGTGGAAAAATTTTACTTCCATAGAATAAATAGTCGAGTTATAATGCACTAACAAGCGAACCTCTGTACTAAATTTTGGTTAATATACACGTTGAGCATATTAAGAAAGTTGCTTTTAAGGTATTGCATTTTACTTTTATTTTCGTTATAAGGTTGCTTTAAGTTGAATTTTCAACATTTTTATACTATTTACATTTAAGATATGATTTCGAAATTTTTTGGGGGCACTTCATGAAAAAGTCTATGTATACTAGAACTGCTCTAGTTTCTTTATTAACTTTATGTTCTTTCAGCAGTTTTGCAGCTGACTTTCCTGATGAGAGTATGAAGGAAATAAAAAAGCAAGAGAGCACAAAAACTTCTGGAAAAACAGAAGTTATGAAAACATCAAATAAAAAACTGAAAGAAAAGATGGACAGAATATGTAATGCTGATCCAAGAAAAAAAGCTGAAGAGCTTAAGAAAAAAGAGGAGCTAAGATTAGCAGCCGAGCAGAAGAAAAAAGAGGAGATCAGGCTAGCAAATGAGAAAAAAGCAAAGCTTATAGAGGATTCAAAAGCGAAAGCTCTAAACGCTAAGAATTCTAATATAGAAAAAGGTAAAGTTTCAAAAACTAAGCGTTCTAAAACTAAGAATGCTAAAGTTGAAGCTAAAGATGTAAAGAAGGATATAAAAGTTGTTAACAAAAATACAGAGGAAAAAGGTAAGGCAAGTCCTGTTGTTTCAGTTGGTGGAGTTGATATTATCGATACCAATCAAGGGCAAAGTAATTTAAGAATAACTTTTGGTGGTGTTGTTGATGCTCAAGGTTATGGCAAAGCTGGACCAAGTGGCGCAGATTATAAACGTTATAACGTTATGCCAAACAGATCTACAGAGTATTATAATGCCACTTCAGATATAACAAAAGGAGCAAATCCAATATTCTATGAAGGAATAGGAAATATTGGTGATTACAGCAACGATATGGGTATGATTGCTGATGCAATATTGCACCTCAGAGCAGAAAATAAGAATGAAGATTTAGGTCTTCTTTATGGTGCTGACGTGCAGTTTCATGTCCCAGTGACCGAAGGTAAGGGAGCTTCACAGGGTGTTTATGCTGCAAAAGGCAGAAGTGCGCATGTGTTTGTTAACTCAAAATATGGTGACGTGAAGCTTGGTTACCAATTTGGTCCTGAGGCTCTGATGAGGCTTGATGCAACAAGAATTGCGACTGTTGACGGAGCTGCAGATAGTGACTGGTTCAGAAAAGTGAACTTAGAAGGAAGCGCTGCTAGCTTTCCATTTTATGTAACACCACGTCTTTACACTGAAAGTTTTTCGAGTGAAAGTGAAAAATTCTCTTTCCGCATGGCAGGGAAATATAACAAAGGCGTTATGACTACACTGCCATTTAGAGTTGCTTACTACTCACCAAATTATATGGGCGCAAGGTTTGGTATCAGCTACTCACCTCGTTATGATAGTGGTTTGTTTACTGTAAAAGAAACAGTTTCAGAAGATAAAGGCGGTAAGATAGAACATAAGGAAACGATAAAGCATGTCGGCCCAGACTATGAGCACATAGTAAGTGCTGGTGCATCATATGAATATGACTTTGATAAACATAACATAAAAGTTAAAACTTCTGCAGTTGGTGAATATGGCTTTCCAAAGCAACCAAGTAAAGATAAGCATCTTTATAAGGAATTTGTGGAGTATAATGACCTGATGGGTGTTAATTTTGGTGTAAGCGCTGATTATAAGATTAATGAAGATCAAGGCGTAAAGTTTGCTGCCTCTTTTGCATACTTGGGCAAATCTGGTCAACCGAAGGGTATTAAAAAATTAATTGGTGATACCTATACGGAAATTGATAGTAAAGATGCTACTGATGGCAAAAGAGTGGAAGGGCTGAAAGCTCAATTTGGTAAAGATAGTATAGATACCATGTATTGGACTGTAGGAGCTGGGTATCAACATGAGAATATCTACACAAGTTTGACGTATTTTGGCAGCAGAATGAATGACAAAGATATGCTTCATGATGGTGCACTTGGCGTTCAATATGATCTGTCTCCTGCATGCAGTAAGAACAAATTTGTTCCTTACGCAGCTCTCCATTATTTTATGACTAACGAAACAGGTAAGCTGAAAGATGAGTCTGATGCTGATGTACCTTCTAACCAAGGAATTCTCCTTCTTACTGGTGTGAAGTTTTCTTTCTAACCAGCCAGTACACACCACAGTTAACTGTGGTGTATTCTTGTCTGTTAGTGTTTATTTGTCGATCAAATAAACATATGGTGTCCTCTCTCCTGTCATCCCAGTGCGTGACACACAACTGTACGAACATTGTGATTTGAGGACACTCCACCAAGAAGGATGTCATCCCAGTGCCCAGACACTGGGATCCAGCTTTCCATGCAACTTCATCAAAAGCGTTTATTCAGCATAAGATCAGCCACTTTTTATGCTCACCAAATCAGTTTGCTTACTTACAAGCAAAATTTCCTGGATTCCAGTGTCAAGCACTGGAATGACACCCTATGGTCACCGGAATGACGCTTTATGGCTACTTAGATGATGAGAAAAGAACACACTGCCCTTATTCTACTGGCCGTATAGCTACTTTCAAATTTAATCAATTAAGCAGGAGGCCCCTATGCAAACCACACTAAAAAATCATTTAGCTGGAGAATTACTTACCACTGCTACGTGCTGGAAATTAACGCTTGCAGGTGGAGAAGTAATGGGATTCACTGACTATGATGAAGACTTAAATATTGATAATATACTCTATAAATCTTCAAGTGGATTTACAGCCAGTAGTATAATATTAAACAGCGATTTAAAGACTGATAATTTGGAAATTGAGGGAATATTAAATAGTGTTGATATCAAAGAAAAAGATGTTTTATCAGGAAAGTACGACTTTGCAAATATTGAGATATTTCTTGTGAATTATAAAGACTTGACCCAGGGAACAATGAATCTACATTCAGGAATTTTTGGTAAAGTGACATTAAGTAGTGGAAGATTTATTGCTGAAATTAGAGGGCTCTCAGCAAAGCTTGAGAGAAGCATAGCAGAATTATACTCTCCTGCATGCAGAGCACAATTTTGCGATGATAAATGTAAAGCCGATACTAAAAAATTTAGTAAAATAAGTACAATCACTAAAGTAATAGATGAAAGAAGATTTGAAGACACGAATTTAACTGAGAGTGATGAATATTATAAGCACGGAGTAGTAAAATTCTTTGGCTCAATAGCGTTTGAAGGTGTAGTAAAAGAATATAAAAATAAAGTAGTTACGTTGTTTACTTCGCCTCCATACCAAATTTTTGCTGGAGATAAATATTCAATACTCGCAGGTTGCGATAAAACATTTCCAACTTGCAGAAGCAAGTTTAACAATACTGTGAATTTTCGTGGTGAACCCTATATACCAGGTTTTTATATTGTTTAGCAGTACAATTTTCAATATTATGAATAAGCATGGAAAGGTGGCTGAGTGGTCTAAAGCACACGCTTGGAAAGCGTGCACATATGAAAATATGTCGGGGGTTCGAATCCCCCCTTTTCCGTATGTTACTTCTAGAATAGTATAAAACCCCCGGTCGCGCACACAACTGTACGAACATTGTAATATGGTACAATGTTACAACTATGCGGTGGTAATTTACGATAAATTCATGTAGCCATTTCAAATTTAGCCATACCAATGTCAGTAAATTGATTAAGCAAATAACACTTGAGTAGCAGTTCCTTCCCACGATTAATTTCAGATTTGTTCCGAAAATTAAACCCGAATGTTTGTTTCAGTCGCGAGAAAAAACTTTCTACATAAGATCTTTTTCCGTAGTTTGTTTGCCTTTTCCACCTCTTCATTCCATCTTCGCTGTATGACTTTATTAGTCTAATTGCAGCATTTCTCTCTGCCATACTTTGGATGCTCTGCTGCATTGTTTTTTTGGAGGAATTTTTGTCTTTATGCCGCATTCATCACACAATTTATAGAGTTTATGTCTGTCATATGCTCTGTCTGCATATAGTGCTTTTATGGCATGCTGAAAATTAACTCCTTTAAGTAAATCGCAAGCTCCATAGTGATCAGACCGTTACTGTATTTTGCAGCTATGGCTTTTTTGCTGTTTATATTCAACATTACATGCAATTTTCTTGTCTGTTCATAACCACGATATTTTCTGTCAGCGCTATTTTCCTTGCTGTGTGTTGTTATAAATGCTGATGCTTGTGCTATCTATGGCAATTTCGATATCTTCCATATTATTTTTATCAATTCTGCAATCATTGATCTTAATATTAAGTTTTTTTTGAAGCTTGCGAATAGCTGATAACTGCCAAATCTCTTCCTATTTGTTGCAAATATCCTTTTATAAACCCGACTGTTTGTCTTAAGCCAATTCTAAAAAGATTAACGATTATATGCACTAAAATCACAACTTTATCACTATAAATATAGTTGCCGCCCTGCATTTTTGGACTATTTTCATACCAATTTTCGATAGCTTTATCGATGTAACGAAAAATATTTCCTCTTTTTTCTAGAAATTTGTTATATTCATGGCAGTTACTAACTCTCATTTTTTGTGGCATATTTTTCCTTAAGCGGTTAAATGGCTATTTTATAATGAATTTTGTCAGTAGCCACCAGATTTTTTCAGTTGCGATGCAACAGAGCCATCCCAGTGTCAAGCACTGGGATGACAGGAAAAGAGGCTATTTGGATGACATCTTTCTTCTTGGTATAAATTACTTTTATATCTCAATGTTCGTACAGCTATGCACGTTGCCGCATAGTGGATGAGGTGTACTACCTCTAAGAGTATACATTATCTCACATAATAATATAATATTTCGTTCATAAATCAACGTTTTTAACATGCAGCAAGAACATTTCCGTTGTAATTAAGGTTCTTAAGATGTATATTAATGAATCTTGTTTTCAATAAATAATGAAAGTAATAATTGTCATGATAATGTTATTGTGTAGCAGTTACACAATGGCAAGCGAGAGAATAAGTCTAGTGGATAAAAAACTATCTCAAGGATATGTAGCTCCAGTGCTTACAGAAAATAGCGTTATTTTATCAGACAAGCACGGCGCTTTATATTCCTTTGATATTGATAACTCAAAGGCTATGAATTGGAAATTACACCTCTCACACAGAAAAAAAATTAGTAACATGAGCCTATTGCGTCACAGAGGAAACGTTTTCTTTATAGTGGATAACGTTCTACACACAATAGATGCAAAAACCGGCGAGATTCAGTGGGAAAAAGAATTGAGAGCTCCAGTAAGAGGGAAAGCAGCAGTAATAAACAATAAATTGGTAGTATTGACTATTGATAATTATCTGTACGTGTTTGATATAAAAGATGGCAGCTTCGTTTGGACTTATCAAAACGGCATCAATGAGGTTCGAGGTTTGTATTCCATATCGCCAGCAATTTCTAATGATAAAATAATAGCACCATTTTCAAATGGTGAGTTAATAGCTTTTAATGAAGACGGTAAAAAATTGTGGAGCCAAAAATTGGCTACAAACCTTTTGGATACACAGCTCACAGATGTAACTACTACACCGAGAGTGCTTGGCGATACTTTAATAGCTACAAATAATTCTTATATTTATGGTATTGACGTAAAATCAGGAAATATTTTATGGTCAAAGTCACTGCAAGTAAAAAGTGTATCAGACATTGAGTCATATTATAGTCCTCTTATTCCTGCAGAGAAACAAAAAGAAGGCGGAAGAATTTTTATAGTTACTAAAGACGATAAAATAATTGGCCTGGATATAAAAAATGGAGAAACAGTCTGGACATCTGATTTAATAGAAAATACGCAATTGTTTGCTCCAATTATGCATGCCCATACACTGTGGGTGACAAGCAATAAAGGTTCAATGTTTGCTTTTCCGGGATCTGAAAGTGCAGGAAAGGTAGTCAAAGTACCTGGTAATGTGTTTCACACTCCAGTGTTTACTCGCAATAAGATATATGTAACAACTGAGGGAAAAGGTGTTTATTCTTTAGAAAATAGGTTTGTTTTTTATGACTGATTATGATTTAATTGTTATAGGTGGTGGCCCAGGAGGCTATAAGTGCGCTATCGCTGCTGCAAAACTTGGGTTGAAAGTTGCCTGCATAGATAAAAATAGCATTTTTGGTGGCACATGCCTCAGAGTTGGGTGCATACCCTCCAAAGCATTGCTCCATTCTTCCTATCAGTATGCTCACACGAAAAATGATCTGTCGAAGCTTGGCATAAAAATTAAGGACGCAAGTTTCGATTTAAAAGAAATGCTAGGCTATAAGGATGCCAGAGTTCAGGAACTTGGAAAAGGTATAGAATATCTGTTTAACCTTCATAAAATCACTAAAATCAATGGGCTTGCTTCTTTTGACCAAGGTAATCTTGAAGTTTCAGTTGAAGGTAAGGTGCTGAAGACAAAAAATATAGTAATTGCAACCGGTTCTGATGTTATTTCTTTGCCAGGAATTAATATCGATGAGAAAGACATTATTTCTTCCACCGGTGCATTATCTTTAACTGAAGTACCAAAAAAACTTGTCGTAATCGGAGCTGGGGCAATAGGGCTTGAAATGTCTTCTGTATGGAGGAGGCTAGGGTCTGAAGTCACTGTAGTAGAATTTTTTGACAGAATCGCTGCAGCAATGGATGGAGAATTAAGTAAGTCTCTACTTTCTAGTCTACAAAAACAAGGAATAAAATTTTTACTTAGCACTAAAGTTGAGGAGATAAAACAAAGTAGTAATTCTTTGAGTGTGAAAGTTTGCTCTGTAAAAGATAATCAAACAAACACTATAGAGGCGGATAAGGTATTGGTGGCAGCAGGACGCAAACCATGCACTGAGGGTCTTGAAAAAATAGAAAAAGATAATCGTGGTTTCGTTCAAGTTAACAACAGATATGAAACTAATGTGAAAGGAATATTTGCTATTGGTGATGTGATTGGTGGAGCAATGCTTGCTCATAAAGCAGAGGAAGAAGGAGTGGCAGTTGCAGAGATAATAGCAGGACAGTCACCTCACGTTGATTATGAAATTATACCATCTGTCATTTATACTCACCCTGCGGTTTCTTCGATTGGTAAAACCGAAGAGGAACTCAAAAATGCTGGCCGTAAGTACAAAGTTGGTAAATGTCAATTTGCTGCAAACGGCAGAGCAAAAATCACTGATGATGCTGAAGGATTCGTGAAAGTGCTGACTTGTAGCAGAGCAGATACAATACTAGGTGTGCATATCATAGGAGCATACGCTGATACGCTAATCAACGAAGCAGCAGTTGCAATGGCATATGGCGCAGCAGCAGAGGATATATACAGAATTTGTCACTCTCATCCTGATATAAATGAAGCCTTTCGAGATGCGTGCATCGATGCTTTCTTTAAAAAATAATTGTGGACCTCGGTTCAATCATTGAAAAATGGTATGAGTGGCTGAGGTGCAACAGATCTTATTCACCAAACACTTTAGAGTCATACATGAGGGACTTGAAGGATCTTATAAGTTTCCTAAATACTCACATTGGTGGAGAAGTAAATGTCGGCACTTTGGAAAAATTGAGCGTACCTGAGTTAAGAAGTTGGCTTACCTCTCGTTACGCAAGAGGTGTAAACGCAAGATCCAACACTCGAGCACTCTCAGTAATCAGAAATTTCTTCAAGTACATAAAAAATAACCACAATATAGACAATGAAGCTGTATTTTCCTTATCAAGGCCAATTCAGAGAAGAACTTTGCCCAAAGCATTATCAATACCTGATATAAAAACTTTATTGAAAGAAATGAAACTATCCGATCTGGGCGAATCTTGGGTGGTAAAAAGAGAAATTGCGATTATCGTCCTGCTATATAGTACAGGCTTAAGAATCAGTGAAGCGTTGAACCTTAGGGTTAGTGATATTAACAATGAAAGTTTAATAGTAACAGGTAAGGGAGATAAACAAAGGCAGGTATTCATTCTTCCGGTAGTAAAAAAGTGTATACAAGAATATGTAAAAGCCTGTCCTTACCTTGATGAAGCACAACATCTTTTTGTGGGAGTAAGAGGAAAAAAATTGGGAAGAACTTATGTGGCCAATCGTTTGCAAAAAATAAGGAGAATGTTAAATTTACCAGAAATTTTATCTCCACATGCATTTCGCCATAGTTTTGCTACTCATTTGCTTCAGGAAGATATTGACATAAGATCAATACAACAACTGCTTGGTCACTCAAGCCTGGAAACTACTCAAATTTACACTCACCTCAATTATCAAGATGTTTTTAACATGTACAAAAATTTTCAGCAGGGCCTGGAGAAGAAATCAAAACTTTAACTTCGTTCTAAACCACCAAGCTGAGTGCTTTCAACATCACTAAGTATTGTGTTTGCTTTGTATGAAAAGTAGCATCCAATTGTAAAAAAGGCAAATGCAGTTACAGCAAGTGGAATACATATTTCCAAATTAGGTATTGTTAAACATGCACCAACAGCAAACGCTCCAGACAACACAAAAGAAGCATAAGCGTAGTTGCTTTGTTCTCTACCAGAAGAAATTGCTTGCGAGGGTTTTTCGTTTTTATTACTCAGACTTTTAGTACGGAGCAGTCTATTTTCTGATGAAAGCCTATCTCTTTCTTCCCTTACTTGTTTCAAATCTCTCTTAATTGTGAAATTTCAACAGTGTCACTTGCTCTTCCATACACAATTCTATTAAGTCGAGTTACTTCACTATTTAGATCATTGATTTTTATTTTTTGAGCCGATTTTTCCTGCCTTAAATCTTTTTCTAATTGTGAAATTTTGCTAGTTTTATTCGTTAGCTCTTGCTCTTTCTCTACAAGTTGAGCTTTTGTTCTTTCAAGCCCTTGTAAAAACTTCTCAAAATCTTCTGGTATATTATTCGTATTTGCAGGAAATTTTTCATTTAAATAATCTTTAATAGAGTTAACTGGATTATCAACACCCCCCAATGCAGCAGTAACAACTGCACGATTTATAAAACAATTATCTTTTACTAATTTTTTCACATTATCTAAATCTTTTCTATTAATAGTATCAGTTAATCGGCTCTGAATAGCTTGTTCAATTGTTTGCTTTAATTGTGCATACTGCTCGTAACTAAAATCTAGGTCTTTATGTTTTAAAAGTTTTGTCAATACTTCTTTTTCATCTTCTGTTATCGTTCGTAAACATAATCGAATAATTAAGCTAAGTGGTGTTTTTATTCTTCCATCTTGGGTTCTTCTCCAGCAATTAGGATGAAGCTCTTGATTCAATAGTGTTTTCGCTTGGCAAATATTTCCGCTAGAAAGAGCAGCTAATAATTCTTTTCCTTTCTGTGCTTTTTGTATTTCTATTATCAAATGCCCAGCACGATTTTGTCTAGCACATTCCTCAGGATTTTGATGGTTTTTATTGGTTAGATAAGTGTTTATGTTTGGATGACTTAGTAAGAGTTGTAAAGTTTTCTTTTGTTGAAAGCACATTGCTAGATGCAAAACTGTATTGTTATTATTTTGTTCAGAAATATTAACATCTATGCTCCGGTGCAGTAGGAGCAACCTAATCATATTCTGATATTCTTTTTCTGTTTCAGAGCCTGCAGACAAATTAGTAACTATGGACATCAAAGGTGTCATGCCTTCTTTATCAAACGCATTAACATCCGCACCCTCTGCCAGAGCTTCTTTAAAATCTTCTAGGTTTCCATCATCAATAGCCTTAAATAGCTGTTTTGTTGATTCACTTAGCTGTCTTGAAGTTGTCGGATTTCGAGCTTGCGATGCCGTGTTATCACCACCTCCATAAGCTCCATAATATGCTACACCGTTTCTATAAGGCATACTAAACCCTCTTTATTAATGATTTACTAATATAATTATGTAAAAGAAAAGGAAAATTGCAAGCAATTTATCTAAAATCCTAGAATTAACTACGACTCCAAAAACTTTTCTGCATCAAGCGCAGCCATGCATCCTGTTCCTGCTGCAACTACTGCTTGACGATATACCTTATCTTGAACATCACCTGCAGCAAACACTCCTGCCCTACTAGTTAAAGTTGTTCCAGGTTTTGTAATGATGTAACCCTGCTCATCCATTTCAACAAAGCCTTTAAAAATACCCGTATTTGGTGCATGCCCGATTGCAATGAACACTCCATCCACTTTTAATTCTTGGGTTTTATCGATCTCTGCTGATTTAATCGCAATACCAGCAACCCTTTTTGGATTTTCTTCTCCAAGAATCTGCTCTACGGTATGGTTCCACATTACTTTTATTTTATCATTTTTAAAGAGCCTATCTTGCATTACTTTTTCCGCTCTTAATTTATCACGCCTGTGTATTAATATCACTTCTTTGGCAAATCGAGTTAAAAATATTGCTTCTTCAACAGCAGTGTTTCCACCACCAATCACAGCTACAACTTTATTCCTAAAAAATGCACCATCGCAAGTCGCACAAGCTGAAACCCCATAACCCTGAAATTTCTTTTCACTTTCTAAACCAAGCCACTTCGCTTGCGCACCAGATGCAATGATAATTGCATCTGAATAGTAGTCATTGATATTACCAGAAGATCTAAATCTATACTCATTAAAGTCCTCAAGTTGTTCAACGCTTTTTATCTCATCATCTATTATTTTTGCTCCAACCTTTTCTGCATGCAACCTCATTTGCTCCATTAGTTCTGGACCCTGTACTGAAACAAAACCAGGATAATTTTCAACATCTGTAGTAATTGTAAGCTGACCACCAGGCTGCATTCCCGTTACTACAATTGGCTCTAAGTTTGCACGTGCTGCATATATAGCGGCAGCATAACCCGCTGCCCCAGATCCAATAATAAGAACTTTTGTACTAAATTTATAATTCTTCACTGTATGAGTTTAGATAATCAGCTACTCCTTCATCGCTTGCCTGCATTGCTGGCTTACCTTTTTTCCACCCTGCTGGACACACCTCACCATGCTCTTCATTATGTTTAATTGCATCAACGATTCTAACGAATTCATCGATATTACGCCCTAAAGGCAAATCATTTATCGATTGATGACGTACAATAAATTTATCATCAATAACGAAAGTTGCTCTCAGCGCAATTGAGTCATCATATAAGACCCCATAGTCTCTTGATATAGACTTTTTGATATCAGACACTAAAGTGTAGCTAATCTCTCCAATACCACCATCATTAACTGGAGTGTTTCGCCATTTATAATGTGAAAATTTTGAATCTACACTTATTCCTATCACTTCAACACCACGCTTTGCAAACTCATTTATTCTATTATTGAGCGATATCAATTCAGTTGGGCAAACAAAAGTAAAATCAAGTGGATAGAAAAAAAGGACAGCATACTTATTTTTTATGCGCTTACTCAGACAGAAATCATCAACAATTTCTCCGTCAGAGAGAACAGATGAAGCAGTAAAATCGATAGCAGATTTTGTTACAAGATTCATAATTAACCTATTCTTTTAAAATAACTTCAATTTTACATCTTGATAAACTTATATGCAAGTTTTCTTTGGTTTTAGTCCTATAAAAACTTCCTAAAATAGCTCTTCTTTTTTACCGATAAGATACAATCCAGGTTGGAATACTGAGTTGGTGAGTATAAAATTCTACGTCATGCCACCGCGAACCGTCATACCGCCACGAACCGTCATACCGCGATTCATTCGCGGTATCTCTAGATCCCGCTAACAAGTAGTGGGATGACGGTTGTCGTTTAGCTATAAATGTTAAAAAATTTACCAAACAAAAAAAGGCAAAAGAAGCCCCGTGGTTGGCTAATTACTTACATTATACTTTCAAGTATGGCGTTTTTTTATTCTAAACGTTTAATAACCGCGATTCAGTTGCTTTTAAGCCGCAACTAATCTAAATTATAAACATTAAGAAACTTACTAAACAGAAAAAAAGGCAAAAGAAACCCTAGGGTAGCTAGTTATTCACTATCCATTTTTTAAGTTGGCGTTTTTTTATGTTTTAAATGCTTTATAAGCGCATTTTAGCTTATATTAGGTAAAAACCTAGAAGTTTTATAAAGACATAAGGTGCACATAGTGCAAAAAATTAAACATGAGACGCCAGATACGTGAGTTTTTTTGTCATTTAATCTGTACAGAGAAGATAAATAAATAGCTTCAGTTTCATGATAAGGGAGTTGGCGGAGTTTGTCAAGTAAGTTTTTCGCTTCTGCGGGCTACTTGAATAACGGCTACAATGTTCATACAGCTATGTACATAGCTGGAACCCAAAAAAAGAACCAAGTAGCCTTGGCTACTTGGATGACAAAAGGTAATACAAGAAATCTATTGGCTCTCGTATATCTTAGTGAAACTTAACAAGTTTATCTATAGTTTTAGTGATGATTCTTGGAGTATCCGGAGAAACTGCTGAGCTCAGCCTATTTAACCGCTCTATAGCGAACTCGCTATTCTCATTTGCTATGAAATCACATAAAATATTTTCTATATCCTTAGTAACACTTTCATGCTTTCTCAGAGGATGATTATGTGGATACCTACTGATGGTTTTGATACTGGAATACTCAACAAAAGCTTGATCCTTAAAAGCAAGTTGTCTCAATTTCTCTTTGAATTTTCCTTCTTCCTCTTTTGCTAAAAGGCGAGACTTTATCAGTGATTTTATAATCAAATTTATAGCTTGATGTATTTCAGAATGCACTATAACTTTAATGGTATTTTCTTCTACTATACAATCATAAATATTTTTTTCGCTCTGTAACGACTCTATTAATTTCTTGCTACTTTGTGAATTCAATTCCAAATTCTCCTCACTCATAGGAGTTATTATGAAGGTGTTCTTACTCACTCTGATGTTAAATTGTGGAGAGCCTTCAGAAAAGGAAAATGCTACATCCTTAAATTCAAGTGCATGATTGTATGCAGCAAAAAGGGTGTGTGCTATAACACTGCTGGGCACCTTCATTCCATGTTTACTCAGGTGGTTCAATACATTTTCAACCTCATGATATGTAAAGTCTGTATCTTTTAGCAATTCAACAACTTCTATGCCGTTGTGTTGTTTATACTCTATTCTTACTTCTTCTGTAAAAAGTGTTTTAGCTGCTATATGTTTATCAAGCACTGTGAAAATCTTGATGAAATTCTCTAAATCTTGTTTGTTAACTAATTCGATACTAATTAAGTTTCTGCTAATAATTGAAATATTTTTTGTCATTTTTTCCCACTAAAAAAACTCACTGAATGAATTGTATTTTTAATTCATTAAGAATTGTTTAAAGTGAGCATACTAGTTTTCATTTACGTATTACACGACAAAACAAGATAAAAAGTTACATAAAATCATCATGTGGTATAACACACTCTCCACATTCATCATTGCTGTTTGTGTAGGTTGTGACATCAGTGTGATTGTCATTATTATTTAGTATATCATCCAACTTTCCTTCTTTTTAAAGATCCATCAATTTGTCACACCCCCCAATGTGCTTATCGTTGATAAAAATCTGTGGAACTGTTCTAACGTTATACTTTGATTTTATGTCGTTAAATAGATCTGAGTTTTTGAGCACATCAATTTCTTCATACTTCACACCTTTTTTATCTAGTAAATCCTTTGCCCTTATGCAGTATGGACAGCCCTTCTTTACATATATCACAACATTTTTCACAATTTATCTCCGTAGCTTACTAAAATATAGTTATTATATATAAGAAACATGTAAAAACATCAAATTGTATGAAAATTATTTATAATTGTGAGCAAGGGATAGAAAATAATATAGCACTAACCTTCGGAAATTTCGATGGCATTCATTTAGGACACGAGTTTGCAATTTCTACTCTAAAGAAGGTAGCACAAGAAAGAGGATTACCCTCTGCAGTTTTAACTTTTGAGCCTCACCCATCAACTGTTTTATTTGGTAGAAACAATTTTAGGTTAATAGACCAAGAACAAAAAAAG
Source organism: Wolbachia endosymbiont (group A) of Philonthus cognatus (assembly GCF_947251755.1). Classification (NCBI taxonomy): domain Bacteria; kingdom Pseudomonadati; phylum Pseudomonadota; class Alphaproteobacteria; order Rickettsiales; family Anaplasmataceae; genus Wolbachia; species Wolbachia endosymbiont (group A) of Philonthus cognatus. Next base: position 120,359 of record NZ_OX366388.1, on the reverse strand, counting down.
GAACTAATCAGCAGCTATGGTATAGATTACTTATATATTATTAATTTTAATAGAGGTTTTTCTGAGGTTAGCTGCGATGACTTTATCAGTGAGATTTTAATAGATAAATATGGCGCTAAACACATAATTGTCGGAGAAAATTGCACTTTTGGTCATAAACGATTGGGTAATATATTAACTCTAGAGAAATATTCTGAAATATATGGATACTCTTTGACTAAATTAGAGCCATTAACAATTGACGGCAAAATTTGCTCTTCTTCTTCAATAAGGGAGTATGTACAAAGGGGCGAAATAGAAATTGCTAATAAATTGCTCGGCAGGCCTTATCAAGTTTCTGGTGTTGTGACAAAAGGTGCATGTAGAGGTAGAGAAATAGGATTTCCAACCATAAATATTCCTATAGAAGATTGCATGATAAAACCTAAGTTTGGCACATATTACGCTAGAGTGACTTTTCCTGATAGTAATCCAAATTGGTTATATGGAGTAGTCAATATTGGTATGAGACCTACTTTTAAGGATCTGAAAAAGCCTATAATAGAAATGCACATATTCGATTTTGATGAAGACGTATATAGTCATAAAGTCAATATACAACTTTTAAAATTCATAAGGTCAGAAAAAAAATTCCATAGTATTGAGGAGTTAACAAAACAGATAAATTATGATATACTTAAAGTTTATAGGTTAAAGGCAAATTTATGAAAAAGTTATGCTTAGTTGTTATATTAATTATAGTATTGATTGACCAAACGAGCAAATTGTACATAAACTCATTGATTGATGAAGGAGAATCAATTGAGATCGCTAGTTTTATAAAACTAGTTGAAGTTTGGAATTCAGGTATTAGTTTTGGAATGTGTAGCGCTTTACCACATGGCGGTTTCTTTTTTTCAGCATTTTCAATACTAATAATTGGTATACTTGCATATTTGATATACAAGTCTGACGATCAGTCAACTTACCTTGGTTTTTCTCTGATGATTGGTGGAGCAATCGGAAACGTAGTTGATAGGATCTATTGGGGAGCTGTATATGATTTCATATATTTTCATATTGATGATTGGTATTGGCCAGCCTTTAATTTAGCAGATTTATCTATAGTTTGTGGAATGTTTACATTGTTATATAAGTGGTATATATACGATATGCTTATTTCTAAACAAAATGAGGAATAAAATAATTGTTTTTATATTAGGTCGAAATAATGCTTCATAAGTTTTTTAGTTTTCTTATACTACCTGTACTTTTTTTTACTTACCCAATTTCTTCGAATGCTTTAAACATAGAGCACAACATAAAATATACTAAACTCAGTAACGGACTAGATGTTTATGTTGTTTCTAATCATCGGATTCCAGCCGTTTTACATGCAGTAATATACAAAGTTGGGGGAATGGATGATCCAATCGGCAAAGCAGGATTGGCTCACTACTTTGAACATTTAATGTTTGAAACTACAGGAAAGTTCACAGATATAGAAGCCACTATGAGTAGCATTGGGGCTCAATTTAACGCGTTTACCACTAAAGAGTATACTTGTTATTATGAGTTAGTCCCCAAAAAAGATTTACCACTGGCAATGGAAGTTGAAGCAGATAGAATGGGCAGCTTTAATGTTACTCAAGACAAAATAGATAGAGAAAAAAACATTGTACTGGAAGAAAGAAAAATGAGATTTGATAACCAACCTCATAACTTGTTGTGGGAAGAAATGGATAGTGCATTTTACCGTAATGGCTATGGTAGATCTGTTATTGGCTGGGAGAGCGATATCAAAACTTACAATCAGGATGACATAGTGAGGTTTCACGATAGTTATTATCACCCTGGTAATGCAATATTGCTGATTGTGGGTGATGTGGAACTTGATGAAGTAGTGAAATTAGCAGAAGAAAAATATGGCGAAATTAAAGCTAAGCCTGTAATGAGAAATTACCCAAATCAGGATCCAGTGCATAATGCAGGTCTATCGGTGACCTTAGAGAGCACTGAAGTAAAAGAACCAGTTTTATATTTTCGTTATCGTGTACCCTTATTTGAGCATATAAATGAAGCTTCCGCTGCTCATTTAGCGGTTGAAATTTTAGGTGGCGGCAAATCCAGCAAACTGTATAATGATCTGGTTTTAGATGAAGATGTGGCAGTATCAGTGTTTGCTTATTATAATAGCCTAGCTTTTAGTGATGGCTACATTGATATTCAGGTCATTCCAAAAAGCGGAGTTAATTTAGATATTGTTGAAAGAGAGTTAGATAATGCTATTAATAACTTCATGTCTAAAGGAATAACGGATGAGGAGTTGCAAAGCTCGAAATATAGATACAAAGCAGCACAGTTTGATAATCTATCTGACTTAACTCATATAGCGATGTTCTATGTGCCACACCTTGCACTTGGTATTCCACTTGATGAAATAGATATTTCATATAGCAAAATAGATGATGTTAATTTAGAGGATGTAAATAACAAAATTCGTACTATCTTTTCTTCCAATAAGTTAATTGGTCGTTTATTACCAAAAGGAGATAACAATGAGAATAAGTAAATTTGTACTTCTGTTTTTTTTCTGCCTAAGCTTTAATTTACAAGCAAGTGGTAGCTTAAATATAGAGGAGGTCACTACCCGTAAAGGATTTAAGTTTTTATTTGTCGAAAACTGTGCTTTACCAAAAGTTTCACTGAATATATCATTTAAAGATGCAGGTTATGTGTATGAGAGTGCAGAAAAACAGGGGCTTGCTTGGTTTACTTCTCTTGTAATCCAAGAAGGGGCAGGAGAAAATGACGCTAAGGATTTTGCAAAAAAACTGAAGATCAAAGGAATAAATTTACTTTTTTACCCCGATTTAGAAAGTTTCGGAGTGTCATTAGAAACTTTCTCTGAAAATTTAGAAGAAAGTATTTCACTACTTAGCGATGCTATAATACGTCCTAAAGTTGACCCTGAAGGGTTGAATAGAGTTTTCGAGAAAGCCAAAGTTGATTTTAATAATCTTGAAAAAAATCCTTATTTTGTTGCTGGAAAAGAATTAGATACGTTATTGTTTAAAAAACATCCTTACTCAAAAAGTGTGTACGGTACTCTTGATACTATAATGAGCATTACTAGAGACGATGTTTTAACATACATAAAGCGTAATTTTGCTAAAGATAACATAGTTATCAGTGTTGCTGGTTGTGCAAAAAAAGAAGAAATTATTACGCTATTAGATAAATATTTATCTAAATTGCCGTCAAAAAGATCAAAAGTGAGAAAAATACCTGTGAAAAATGATTTTGGTTCTGCAGAAAGTAAGAACATTTTTATGGATATACCACAAAGTGTGATACTTTTTGCTCAAAAAGGTATAGCTTATGAAGATCCAGACTACTATAATGCTCAAGTTTTGGTTAATGCGCTTGGTGGTATGGGGCTGAATTCAGTGCTGATGAAAGAGCTAAGGCAAAATCTTGGAATTACTTATGGTATTAGTGCCTCTATGGCTAGTTATACGCATGCAAATATTATAGCCGGAGGTTTAAGTACTGATAGCTCTACTGCCAGTCAATCCATATCTGCAATAAGAGATACATTGAGCAGGATAAAAAAGGAAGGAATTGATGAACAATTATTTAAAGATACAAAAATTAGTATGGTAAATAATTTTATCTTTTCCCTATCTAATAACGCAAACACAGCAGTGTTCTTGGCTAGTATGCAGGTACGTAATCGCGATATTAATCGTCTAAATAATTTTGTAAGTCTCATTAATGACGTAAAGCTAGAAAAAGTAAACGAGCTGGCAAGTTCTTTACTGGAACCCGAAAATTTATTTTTCGTTGAAGTTGGAAAAAACGCTCAGGGTCAATAATTAATACTTTCTGCTATTGATCTTACTGCTTTTACATAGCACTTATGCTCCTCAGCTAGAATGCGTTCTGAGAGGCTTTGAATATCATCAGCTAGTAACACTGGCACAGCAACTTGAGCAATTATGGCTCCAGCATCAACTTCAGGAGTGACATAATGTACAGTACAACCTGTAATTTTTACACCTGCTTTTAGAGCTTGCTCTTGAGCGTTTAGGCCTTTAAAAGACGGAAGTAAAGAGGGATGAATATTTATCACCTTGTTATGCCATTTACTCAGAAAATCAGCTTTGAGAATTCTCATAAACCCTGCAAGGCAAATTAAATCAACCTTATGTTGAACAAGTATTTCGTGAATTTTACCAGCATCAAGCGGTTTATCTTTAACAATAAACGCTGAGATTCCTGCTTGCTCTGCTATTTTCAGACCAGCAGCTTCGCTATTATTTGTGATAACACATGCAACTTCTGCGGAAAAATTCTGATCTTGACATGCTTCTATTAAGGCCTGCATATTCGACCCCCTACCTGAAATTAGTATTCCGAGTTTTATCTTTTTCATTATAGCACAGTTAGTTTAGAATTTAGTTAATACTAATACCAATTCTCATTGTTGTCCAGTCAAATAGGAAACATTGCAGAGTTGTTTAGTTGTGGAGCTGGCAAGAGAAGTAATAAATTTGCACAAAGCACCCTCAAGTAGAGCAATTGTATCGTATATTTTATTGCGCAAAATGTTCTGTTTTATATATAACCAAAGCCTCTCAACAGGATTTAGCTCAGGTGAGTATGGAGGTAGGTATATAATGTCGATATTTTTAGGTACCTTTAAATTTTTTGACCTATGCCAACTAGCACAGTCCATAACGAGAAAAGCCTCTCGTGTTTCTAGATATTGCGAAATTTGCTCAAGAAATATGTTCATGCAATCAGTGTTGACATTTGGTGCAAATAAGCTAGAACTCTCTCCATTTCTAGGATTAACTGCACTATAGAGATAGAAATTTTGCCTACCTAATTTTGTTTTAACCTGTGTTCTAATCCCCTTTTTAAACCACCCATGTCCAACTTTTGAATGTGTGCCAAACCGTGATTCATCAAAGAAAAATAGCTCTTTTTCTGGATACTTGCTAATAGCTCCATTGAGATTTTTTTTTGAATTCCTCTTTTTTGCTTTTATCTTGTCCATTATGAACTGGTCTTGGTGTAATATATGAGAATTTCATCTTTTGCATATGGCGGTGTACTGTAGATTTGCTGATATTTAATCCGAACTTTTCCTGGATTCTTATTCTCATTTCTTTAATGGTGATATTAGGATTTTCTTCTATCCACTCTTCAATTTGCTGTAGTTGAGCCTGATTTAATTTAGTTTTTCTACGACGTTGTGAAGGAGCAAACAGTTTTTCTTCTCTGCCAATTTTCAAGAGTTTTACCCACGAAGTTAGTGCGCTTCTTGAAATGCAATATATTTTTGCTACAGCCGTTATACTGTACTTTTTTGCTGCAATTACAGCATTTAGTTTTTTTGAAACATATGCATTATTCCTTACTTTCTTCAGCATTTCTTTTGCTGATTCTACTACTTTTTCATCCAATAATTTTGATCTTAATGCCATTTAAACCTCGCTATTTTACTTACTTCAGTATGGCTTTTCTTCCATCATTGTCCATCTGTTTGCCCTGTAATGGGAATTGGTATAAGAGGTTGTCCGGAAACTAGTAAATTCAAGCATATTCCCTCTTTAACATAACCCTACTCATAGCTAGGTATATGAAATTCTCAGTGGATGTTGTGAGTAAATCATACTCCTTCGATAGCCTTCTATTCCTATTAACCCAAGCAAAAGTCCTTTCTACAACCCATCTTCTTGGCTGTACTTTAAACCCTTGTTCTCTTGTTGGTAGTAGCTCAGGTGGCGTATCTTTGTGCACCCAAAATCTACATGGAGGCCTTGTAACAATTTCAATATCTATGTCATATTCTTCCTTTATGTGATTCTTTAAATTTCTTCCTTGGTATCCCATGTCAGCCCACATTTTTTTAACTTTAGTATATTTTGTTCTCATATTGTTTAATGCTATTTTAATACCATCTCTATCATTTTCGTTAGCAGCGCCTACGTAACAACCTAGTATAAAACCCTGAGTGTCTGTAATTATATGCCTTTTTCTACCCTTTACTTTTTTACTTCCATCATAGCCTTTGATCCCCCCTTTTCTGTAGTCTTTACAGATTGACTATCTACTATACAGGCACTCGGCTGCTCATTCCTTCCTATTTTTCTTCTACTATATTTTGTAATTTCATAATTCATTTTCTCAAAAATTCCCTGCTTCTTCCATTGCCTGAACTGCTCATACACAGTCTTCCATAGCGGAAAATCATTTGGTAAATACCGCCATTGACACCCTGTACGCAATACATAGAAAATTGCTTCTAATATTTCTCTTTTGCTATACTTTGGCGGCCTTCCTCCTTTCTTGTATGATACTCTGAAGTGTTTTTCTATTCTTGCCCATTCCCTTTCGCTTAGATCTGTTGGATACTTTTTTCTCATCTTTACCCCGTACTAAAATTTCAGATATTATAGCCTTTTACTTGTTTCCGGACAACCTCTTAGAGGTTGTCCGGAAACAAGTAAACTTAGGCATATTCCCTCCGTAACATAACCCTACTCATAGCCAGATATATGAAACTTTCAGTAGATGTTGTAAGTAAATCGTACTCTTTTGATAGTCTTCTATTCCTATTGATCCAAGCAAAAGTCCTTTCTACCACCCACCTTCTCGGCTGTACTAAAAATCCAGGATCCCGTTGTGGCAATAGTTCTAGTGGTGTATCTTTATGCACCCAAAACCTACATGGAGGCCTTTTCACAATTTCAATATCTATGCCATATTCTTCCTCTATATGGGTTTTTAAATCTTTTCCTTGGTACCCCATATCAGCCCACATTTTTTTTACTTTAGTATATTTTGTTCTCATATTGTTTAATGCTATTTTAATACCATCTCTATCATTTTCATTAGCAGCTCCTACGTAACAACTTAGTATAAAACCCTGAGTATCTGTAATTATATGTCTTTTTCTCCCCTTTACCTTTTTCGCACCATCATAACCTTTGACCCCCCTTTTTCCGTGGTTTTTACCGACTGACTGTCCACTATGCATGCGCTCGGCTCTTCATTTCTTCCCATTTTTGACCTACTATATTTAGTGATATCATAGTTCATTTTCTCAAAAATCCTCTGTTTCTTCCATTGCCTAAACTGCTCATATACAGTCTTCCATAGCGGAAAATCATTTGGTAAATACCGCCATTGGCACCCTGTACGCAATACATAGAAAATTCCCTCTAACATTTTTCTTTTACTATATTTTGGCGGTCTTCCTCCTTTTTTGTATGATACTCTGAAGTACTTCTCTATTTGTGCCCATTCCCTTTCACTTAGATCTGTTGGATACTTTTTTCTCATCTTTACCCCATACTAAAATTTCAAATATCATAGCCTTTTACCTGTTTCCGGACAACCTCTTATACCAATTCCCATTACAGGGCAAACAGATGGACAATGATGGAAGAAAAGCCATACTGAAGTAAGTAAAATAGCGAGGTTTAAATGGCATTAAGATCAAAATTATTGGATGAAAAAGTAGTAGAATCAGCAAAAGAAATGCTGAAGAAAGTAAGGAATAATGCATATGTTTCAAAAAAACTAAATGCTGTAGTTGCAGCAAAAAAGTACAGTATAACGGCTGTAGCAAAAATATATTGCATTTCAAGAAGCGCACTAACTTCGTGGGTAAAACTCTTGAAAATTGGCAGAGAAGAAAAACTGTTTGCTCCTTCACAACGTCGTAGAAAAACTAAATTAAATCAGGCTCAACTACAGCAAATTGAAGAGTGGATAGAAGAAAATCCTAATATCACCATTAAAGAAATGAGAATAAGAATCCAGGAAAAGTTCGGATTAAATATCAGCAAATCTACAGTACACCGCCATATGCAAAAGATGAAATTCTCATATATTACACCAAGACCAGTTCATAATGGACAAGATAAAAGCAAACAAGAGGAATTCAAAAAAAAATCTCAATGGAGCTATTAGCAAGTATCCAGAAAAAGAGCTATTTTTCTTTGATGAATCACGGTTTGGCACACATTCAAAAGTTGGACATGGGTGGTTTAAAAAGGGGATTAGAACACAGGTTAAAACAAAATTAGGTAGGCAAAATTTCTATCTCTATAGCGCAGTTAATCCTAGAAATGGAGAGAGTTCTAGCTTATTTGCACCAAATGTCAACACTGATTGCATGAACATATTTCTTGAGCAAATTTCGCAATATCTAGAAACACGAGAGGCTTTTCTCGTTATGGACTGTGCTAGTTGGCATAGGTCAAAAAATTTAAAGGTACCTAAAAATATCGACATTATATACCTACCTCCATACTCACCTGAGCTAAATCCTGTTGAGAGGCTTTGGTTATATATAAAACAGAACATTTTGCGCAATAAAATATACGATACAATTGCTCTACTTGAGGGTGCTTTGTGCAAATTTATTACTTCTCTTGCCAGCTCCACAATTAAACAACTCTGCAATGTTTCCTATTTGACTGGACAACAATGAGAATTGGTATTAGTTAAAAAAAGTTTGGGAATAGAATGTGAACTTATGGAGCCATTGACATGTACCCTCAAAGCAAGCTTTTTCTAAAGCAAGGTATAAGATTTGCCATACAGGCTTTCAAGAATTTAAGCATCCAAACAGCCTATCAGGATGAACCTGAGTTGGAGAGGCTATAGACTTATTGCAGCAGATGGTTCTGGTATGAGATTACCCAGCTCTGGGGAAATTGTATCCGAATTTGAACCAAATGGAACAACAGGCACCATTGGCAATTTGTTTGTTGATTTGTGTACTTCGCTGATTTGTAGTGCTCGTCTTGCAGCTTGGAATATAGGTGAACAAACGTTGGCGGCAGAGCAATTACCCGAAGTTATCACTCAAATGCGTTTATTAAATCAAGAGAAATTATTATTTATCTATGATCGTCTTCAGTAAAATTCATTCAGCAGCATTATGATTTGGAAGTAGATTTTATTTTTCGCTTGCAAAAAAGAAATTATAGTAAGCTATGGGAACGCTGGCGAATTAGATTTTGATTTTATATTAGAAAATGAAAAGCTAAAAAATAAAATGAAAGGACAGAAAGTAAGAGTTATAGTGCTGACATTAGCCAACTGAGAAACAGAGTTTTTGACCGAGACTTTGGAGCAAAGCTTATGTGTTAAGGTGGCACATAGAGGAAACGACTCAAAGTAGGAGCAGAGTTAGAGAATTTTTCTGGAGAGGCTGTATTACAAGAATTTTGGGCAAACTTGGTCATGTGCAATATATTATCGCTTCATATATGTGATGCACAAGGGCCTTGGAACCCAGATCAAATTACTGAGTATCGTTTAAATTTTTCAGTTTTATTTAGTGTAATGAGACAGAAACTCTATCAGGTACTTATTGCACCAAAAAACTTTCAAGCCCTTTTTAAGTATACGCGCTAAAGTTAAAATCCGACCGGGACAGCCGCAATAAAGTAGATAAGCCTAAACGCCATCATGTCTTTAGGAGAGTTTGCTAATGAAAGTTCTTAAGTTGACGTCATTGACTGTTCCGATTCGTTATATGACATAAGAGCATCATATATTTCATGCAATGTATTTGAGATGTTTTTTTCCATATGTTGATTAATATGCCCATATATTGTCGTCTCTTCCGAACACTCTGTATCTTTATGTATATGATTTTGTTGCTTTAATTCTTCTCTATCTACACTCTCTATTTGCTCTGACACTAGCATAACTACCCCATATTTTACATAACGAAATAAAAAATTCTAACTGTAGTATGCTTATATAATCTACGAAGTCAATAGTTAAATTGAAAAGTTTCGGTTATAATTTACTTCATATAGAACATGCCCTTGAATTATGCTAAAAATCGCCATAGTAGGCCTACCAAATGCTGGAAAATCGACCCTATTCAACAGATTAGTAGGAAGAAAAGCAGCAGTAGTGAGTAACATTCCAGGAGTGACAAGGGATAGGCGAGAGGGAATGGGGAGAATTAGCGATTTGGAGTTTAAAGTTATAGATACAGGAGGATGGAACGACCAAACTAATTTTTCACTACAAGTTATTGAACAAATCGAATTTTCTTTATCCAATTCAAACATAATTTTCTTTCTTGTTGATGCAAAAGTGCAAAATGAGCGAAATGAAGAGTTTGCAAAGTGGCTGAAGAGAAAAATAAATAAACCTGTAATACTAGTAGCAAATAAATGCGAGAGTCATAAATCCGAAAATGTTGATTATTTGCAGTTTTTTGATTTTCTTGGCCCGGTGTATATCTCTGCCGAGCATAATCTTGGCATGGTTGATCTTTATGATGCATTAGCTGGTGTTATTGAAAATTTTAACGAGAACACTGAGTTACCTAACAATGAACTGAGTAGGCTGAGGATCGCGATCATCGGCCGTCCGAATGTTGGAAAATCAACTTTTTTAAATGGTTTACTTGCAGAAAACAGACTAATAACAAGTTCAGAGCCAGGTACCACACGTGATTCTGTGGATATTACATATGATCATGATGGAGAGTTAATTACTCTAATTGACACTGCCGGAATCCGCAGAAAGGCGAATGTTGTAGATGGCTTAGAATCAAGATTTGTTGAGAAAAGCATGGAATCAATCAAGCGCTCTCATGTGGTAGTTTTAATGCTAGACTCCCTAGTTGGTATTGAGCAGCAGGATTTATCAATTGGTGAAGCTGCAATTAAGGGAGGGAAAGGGATTATTGTTGTTTTAAATAAGTGGGATTTAATAGGTAAGGATGACAGAAGCAGGTTAATAAAATTTGTCAAACAACAGGAAGTAACCAGGTTATTCTTGGAAGTGCCAACTATAACAATTTCTGCGTTAAAAGGCATGCGCTGCGGTGATGTGATAGATAAGTGTCTTGAAGTGAGTGAATCCTTGAACAAGAAGATCAGCACTGCAAAACTGAATAAGTGGCTCATAGATGCTGTAGGAAAACATTCTCACCCTCTTGTAAAAGGCAAAGCAGTTAAAATGAAGTATATCGCTCAAATTGGTACTAAACCTCCAGCTTTTTCTTTGATATGTAACATACCTGAAAGTGTTGATGAAAGTTACAAACGCTATTTAATTAACGATCTCAGAAAAAATTTCTTTGCAGACGGTGTGCCAGTTAGATTGCTTTTGAAAAAAAATAAAAATCCCTATGTAAAATGAATACTCTGCTTTATACTTTCAGGGGTAATTTACTTAAAGTTATGTGTAATAATTCCAGAATTCCTGCAATCTTTCTGCTGTCGAGTGCCGCTGCTCTAATTTTTGCATATGTGCTAGAATATTTTTTCAACATGCTGCCATGCAAGTTATGTACATACGAGCGAATAGTTTACTATATCGCCGGATTACTTGCAGTAGCGTGCATGCTTAAAGACAACAAAATTCTAATCTATGCAATGTTTTGCAGCTACCTCATAGGTGCAGTAATATCTTTTTATCATGTAGGTCTTGAACTCCACTTATTTCATGATGTTTTAGGTTGTACAGAGCAAGCAAGTGGTAACGTTAGTATAGAAGAGCTCAGAAATAATCTACTAAATCCTAATTACTCTCCATCTTGTGACAGACCTCATTACGTTCTAGGTGTTTCCTTAGCAACATGGAATCTAATTTATCTCATAGTAGCTCTGTTCGTATCAGGTAAGGTGTATTGTGGAGAAAGAAAGAAATCTAAATAATTTAAGGTACAGCAACAATCAGTTCTTGCAACAGGCAATTAGAGTAGATCACGCTGGAGAATATGGAGCTATTTGCATTTATTCTGGTCAAAAATTTATTCTTAAGAAATCTTCTATAATCAATGAAATAATTGAAATGGAAGAGCAGGAAAAAAAGCATTTTCACTATTTTAATGAGAAAATCAAAGAGCAAAAAGTTCGTCCTACTGTTTTGTTGCCTGTTTGGCGTGTTTTAGGAGTGTCGCTTGGCGTTGCAACTGCCATTATGGGCAAAAAAGCTGCTATGGCTTGCACTGCTGCAGTTGAAGAAGTTATCGGGGAGCACTACAAAGAGCAAGTTTCACATTTAGAAGATGGGGAATTAAGAGAAACTATAAGTAAATTTCGCGACGAGGAGTTAGAGCACAAAGATATTGCAATTCAGCACAATGCTGAAAGCGCATTTGGCTACAACATTTTATCATCATTCATAAAAACAGGCTGCAAAACTGCTATTTACTTGTCTAAGTTAATTTAACTAAGCAGCTTTCTTAAAGTGTTTTAAATGTTCTGATAACAACAGAAACCAGGAAGGAATTCAAGTGTAACAATTATTTTATAACTATATTTACATATCACCATTATTAATAAATAATTAGTATTTGTAAATTAAATACATCTAAAGTATAGACTGCAAAGGAGGCAAAAGTGCGTTTTAATTTAGAAGAGGGAAATGCTCTTATGTAATACCTGCCACAGGTTCACAACTGTACGAACATTCATTTTTGAAGGTAAATTGCACAGCAAATGGTGTCATTCCAGTCTGTAATCCAGAAATTTTGCTTATAACTGAGCTGATAAGCTAAAGGTAATTGTCTTACACTAAAACAAACGTTTTTAATTAAGTTGCATAGAAACAGTGTCTGGGCACTGGGATGACACCCCACTGGTGGTCCAAACTACAACGTTCGTACAGTTGTGGATTCCAGACTGGGATGACACCCTACTGATGGGCCCAAATCACAATGTTCGTACAGTTGTGGATTCCAGACTGGGATGACACCCTACTGATGGGCCCAAATCACAATGTTCGTACAGTTGTGGGTCAGGCTATAGGATGACAGAAGTTGACTTTATTAGCTATAGGTGGTATGACACTTAGTCAATTTAAGTAAGCAGATGATCTTAGCTACAAAAGTATTTTTTACCTCATTTGTTTTTGGGTTTATTCTTTTTCCCTATTTTATAAAGCTTCTAAAAAAAATAAGCAAAGATGGGCAACCAATTAGATCATGTGGACCAGAAAGTCATTTAATAACAAAAAAGAATGTACCACCTATGGGCGGAATAATAATACTGATTTCTTCTTTATTACCAATTTTACTCTGGGCTCAGTTAACACCAGAAATTTTGCTGCTGATATTGATAACTCTATTTTTTGCTCTACTTGGATTTATTGATGATTATTTAAAATTGAAGACAAATCACTATCGAGGTTTAAGTGCAAAAACCAAAATACTTATTCAGTTTATTGTTGCTCTGGTTGGTGTGTTTATACTTAAGCTATACTCTGCTGAAGGTTTTACAAAAACGTCCCTATTTAAAGGAGTAATAATAGATTTTGGCTATCTATATGTTCCGTTTGCTGCGTTTGTAATTGTCGGCTCTTCTAATGCTGTGAATCTCACAGATGGTTTGGATGGCCTTGCTGCAACTCAAGTTATCACTTCCTTTGCTTTTTTGGGGCTAATTGCATATATAACTCAGGCAGATATGAATATTACTTTATTCTGCATTGCATTTATAGGAGCTATTCTAAGTTTCTTGTGGTTTAACACACATCCAGCAAAAATATTTATGGGTGATGTTGGTAGCTTGTCGGTAGGTGCGGCTTTAGGGTTAACTAGTGTCCTAATTAAAAGAGAAATGCTTTTTGCCATTATTGGAATAATCTTTGTAATAGAGACTCTATCTGTTATTATTCAGATATCATATTTTAAATATACAAAGTTTAAATATGGAGAAGGAAAAAGAGTTTTTCTTATGGCACCAATACATCATCACTTTGAGAAGAAGGGATGGTCAGAAAATGCAATCGTTATGAAATTTTGGATAATTTCTATTATCTGTTCAGTTTTTACTATAACTTTCTTATTATAAAAACCTATGAAATACCCAGACTTTACATTAGAAAATAAATTATCAGGAGTGATAGCAGGAGTGGATGAAGTTGGAAGAGGTCCGCTAGCTGGTCCAGTAATATCCGCAGCCGTAGTGTTTATTGATAGAAATACAATTATTGATGGAATCAACGACTCGAAAAAGTTGACTCCTCAATGTAGGCAAGTCCTATATGAAAAAATAATATCCGTTGCAAAATTTGGTATAGGAATGGCAAGCGTAGAAGAAATAAATTCATACAATATCTTGCAAGCAACAAAACTTTCAATGAAACGTGCGTTGATAGACTTGGACCTAGAGTTAGATTATGTGCTAGTTGATGGTAATCAACCACCTGAAGTGAAATGGCAAGTGAAATCCATAGTAAATGGTGATAATTTGAGTACATCAATTGCAGCAGCTTCAATCGTTGCAAAAGTTACGAGAGATCGGCTTATGCAAGAATTGCACAATAAGCATCCTGAATATAATTGGTATAAAAATAAAGGATATGGGACAAAAGAGCACCTTAACGCTATTGGCCTTTATGGAATTACAGAACATCATAGAAAAAACTTTGCACCCATATCTCGGGCATTATAGCCTTTAGATAGTAATCACTTACCTTTTTTGAAAGGCATGTTTTCATTAAATAGGCAAACTGTACTCGATCCATTCCTTAAGGTAAATACTGAACTTACCCTTTCGATTATCAGATAGGTGTCAACTGTACGGAAATTTACTAAAGACTCATATCCTGCAGAATCAACCATAAAAACTGCCGGGAAATCAGAGTTTATTTTATTGAATTGTAGATATGTAAATTTTCCATCATCAAAAACCTTGATTGGTATTATTGACTGACTGCCTTTAACGTGCGAGATGGAATAATTAAAATTTAAACCCTTCTTTACAACTTCAATATCGTTTATATCAGGAATAATGGTATGACTAGCTTGTTCGAGGATATCACCGTTATTTGTTGTGTAAATCTCATCACTGCTAAATAGTGGATAAAGAAACCTTACTTCATATGCTAATCTTGGATCATCTAGTCCAGTTGCTTCTTCAGCATGAAGTTCAAAGTAATAAACTCTTTTATTGGTAATTATAGTTGCGTTGGTATCGGCAATATCATCTATAGGCTTAATAAACAATCTGTTACCTTGAGGAAGGAGTTGCCAACCAGTTGAATCACCCATTGAAAGGTTTTGTATTACCTCCCCTGGTTCAAACAATATACTGGACTGATAACCATAAAAACCCGTATACTTATGTATAGCCTGTGGGTTATAATTTATTACCTTTATGTGATTATCTCCAGCTATTGAACGTGGCTCCTGTTTTGCAAGTGCATCACTACCACAGAGGAACAATAGTACGGCAAACAGTAAACCAATCATAATATCAAAATGAATTAATCTTCATTTTATCATTAATAGACATGCACTGCAACTGTTAAGGCACTTTCTATACTATAAACCCCAAAGCAAGCGGTAGAAAAGGCAAGAAATAAGGCAAACTCCTTAAATACTTTAGAACTACAGGAGGCTTTACCTGAACGGATATACTTGGAATCCTGCCATTTTCACTTTATAAACATACCAAGAATTCTGTCCATTATTCCACCCATATTTGCTTCAGCTTGAGTATACTCTATTTTACCACCATGCAAGATTAGTTTAATATCTGATCCAGGTGATATATTAACAAATTTACTGCCAACAACTCCACTGCTAGTGATCAGAGCTGAACTATCAATTGGCAATTTTATGTCTTTGCTTATACACATATCGATTCGTGCTACGTAGGTAGCTTTGTCAAGTGATACACCAGTTATGCTTCCAACATCTACACCAGAGATCTTGACACTATCACCAACTCCTATACCGTTAGCGTTAGCAAAAAGACCATATATTTTATAGCAATCCTTATAGTTTTTCTTTATGTAAGATAGCTTATCAATAGCAAAGAAAATCAGAAAAATAGTAAAAATTAATACAAATAATCCAGCGGTTATTTCAAGTATATTTGACCTTCGCATCTTTAGTTATCAGGACTCCAGCTTTTATAGTAATTTTTCACTTTTTGGTTTGGATAGTATGCATTTTTTGTACCCGTTAAATTAGGAGTATGTTTTACTTTTCTTTTTTTATTATTAACTGGTACTACATTATCAGTATAGTGAAGCCATATATGCCATTCCGGAGGCACTGTTGTAGGCTCAGAAACACTGCTATACATAACCCACCTTTTTCCTTTACTTGATTCATAGTAAGAATTTCCATTTTCATCTCTTCCTACAAATTTATCTTCTCTTCGTAATAGGCGTTTTATTGCATTACAAATTTTAGATAACATAAGGGTATTAAAACAAAAAGTATTATATATACTAATACTTTAACGATATATTAACAACAATTTAATGCAATTACCAATCTTACAAGTTATTATCCCAATAATTGCATCAATGTTTTGCTTTCTTGCCAAGAAACACAAGGTATCTTGGTTTATTTCTTTTATTGCAACAACAATCACTCTTATCATTTCATCAATACTACTCATTAAAACATATAAAGGTGAAATTATAACTTATCACCTTGGAAATTGGGCTCCTCCGTATGGAATAGAGTTAAGAATCGACGTGTTAAATTCCTTAATTCTAACCCTAGTGAATTTTATAGCGCTGATTAGTGTGCTTTATAGCTTTTATATTAACGAAAAAGAGATTAGCAAAAACAAAATCACTGGTTTTTACTCTCTATTTCTACTGTGCTTAAGCGGACTGCTCGGGATTCTAGTAACAAACGACATATTTAACCTTTACGTTTTCTTGGAAATTTCATCTCTTTCTTCTTATGTATTAGTTTCAATGGGAAGGGATAAAAAAGCCTTGGTTGCAGCATTTGAATATCTAATTAGTGGAACAATAGGTGCAACATTTTATTTATTTGGCATCGGGCTCTTGTATTCAATGACTGGAACGCTCAATATGTCTGACATGGCTGAAAGAATAGTTCCATTATACGATAACAACATCATAAAACTTGGCACGTTGTTCATTTTTGTTGGTCTCTCAATCAAAATGGCACTGTTTCCATTAAGCAGGTGGCTGGTTAATGCATATAGTGAGGCGCCAAGTTTCATTAGCATATTCTTTTCAGGCACAGTGACAAAAGTGATGATATATGTTTTCATCAGAATCTTTTATACTGTTTTTCATCAAAATTTTTTCTTGTTTAAGCCGCTACTGGACAATGTGATAATTATCCTCGCACTTTGCGCTATTGTATTTGGGTCGATATTTGCAATAACCGCAAAAGACATAAAAAGACTGCTTGCTCACTCTAGTATTAGCCAAATTGGTTATATAATTTTAGCACTGAGTTTTAACTCAAAAACAGGTGTATTTGCAGCAATTCTTCACATAGTAAACCACAGCATAATAAAAACATCTTTATTTATGGCTGCAGGATGTATTTCTTACAAATTTGATACAACAAAAATAGAGAATTTATCGGGACTCAAGAAATCAATGCCTTATACAGCACTTGCGTTCACTCTACTCAGTTTAGCATTAATCGGTGTGCCTTTAACAAATGGCTTTGTAAGCAAGTGGTATATAATGAAAGCAATTATCGAATCTCGCGCGTGGATTTCCCTGATAGCTTTTGCTGCCGGTTCTTTTCTTGCACTAATATACATGTGGAAGATGGTAGAGAAAATGTATTTTGAAAATGATGCAACGTCACGCACTAGAATGACACTAGGCAAAATTAATGATGTGCCATTTCCTATGCTTTTCTGTCTATTGTTTATGGCAGCTTTAACAGTAGTAACTGGAATATATAGCACTCCAATTCGGTTAGTAGTTGAGAAGTTGGTTTTTTGATTTTTATCTTTGTTTCATATTTTACTATACTTTAAGGTTATAAGGTCTTTATTGTGGGTAGGCTGAAGAAGATTCATTGGTTATTAGTCATTAACGTGATAGCGCTGTTTTGCGTTGGCATTGTTGTTCAATACTCTTCTGCTGGAGGAAAGTGGGTGCCATTTGCGATTCACCAACTGGTCATATTTTCCTTCTTTTTCCTACTCGCTATAGCTATGTCATTCATAGAGCTAGATTTTTATTTGAAGTACGCCTACTTTTTTTATATAGCAGCAGCGATTTCACTATTAGCAGTAAATTTTTTTGGCTCACACATAATGGGTGCAACAAGGTGGATAAGAATTGGATCAATTAGTTTGCAACCATCAGAATTTGCAAAAGTAGGCTTAATACTTGCGCTTGCTCGCTATTTTGATAAGCAGAGTGTATATAAAATGATGGAATTTAAAAGATTGCTTAAGGCACTTATAATTATTTTCTTACCCGTGTTCTTGGTGTTAAAGCAACCTAATTTAGGCACAGCTATGATAATGTTATTTATAGGGATGTCAATTATATTCACAGCAATAATAAAAAGATCTCATTCGATAATATGTGGAACGCTTGGCATTTTTGCAGTACCAGCTATTTGGCCTTTTTTACGTCCTTATCACAAGCAAAGGATATTGTCATTTTTGGATTCATCAGTGGATCCACTTGGAATAGGTTATAATGCGCAGCAATCTCAGATAGCTATTGGTTCAGGAGGTTTACTTGGTAAGGGCTTTGTTAACGGAAGTCAAACTCAACTTGGATTTTTGCCGGAGAAACGTACGGATTTTGCTTTTGCAGTGCTGAGTGAGGAGTGGGGCTTTTTAGGTAGCATGGCTTTAATTTTGCTTTATACCTCATTACTTGGAATAATTTTCTCTATCGCTTATAGGTCGAAAAATTATTTTTCTAAGTCGGTATCTATCGGCATTTTCTCCTTTTTTAGTGCTCATTTCTTTATAAACATCGGAATGACAATGGGCCTCTTACCTGTGATAGGCGACCCATTGCCATTTCTGTCCTATGGAGGAAGTACAACTGCCGCAAGCTTAATATGCATAGGATTATTGCTGGCAATAAAAGCAGATGAACAACAAAATGCTTGTATTTTACCTATGCTAAAGTAAAATTAAATTTTACTTAATAGTTTTTATGCTAGATGAAATGCGTGAGGAGTGTGGGGTATTTGGTATAAGTTGCAACCAAAGTGCTGCTTTTAACTCTATACTTGCTCTCCACGCTTTGCAGCATAGAGGTCAAGAGTCTTTTGGCGTAGCAACCAGTAACAACGATAAGCTGCACTCTTATCACTTTCAAGGTCAAGTGAGCAGCGTATTTGATGATATAGATGAAATAAAGAAATCCTTACCTGGAGATTGTGCAATAGGTCATGTTCGATACTCAACAAGTGGTAGTAAATTTGGAGTGCAGCCCATGTTTGGCAAAAGTGGCAAATTTGGGGATTTTGCCATAGCACATAATGGTAATTTAATTAATATTTCTCCGATACGCGAACAATTAATTAAACAAGAGTGTGTTTTTCAGTCAGATATTGACACAGAAGTAGTAGTACATCTGACAGCAAGCGGTGAAAAAGATAGCTTCTTAGAGAGTTTTATATATGCATTAAAGCAAATACAAGGTGCTTATTCTTTTGTGGCAATCAATCAAGAAGTAGTTATTGGAGTACGTGATCCATCTGGAATCAGGCCTCTTGTTTTAGGAAAGTTAAACGGTTCTTACGTTCTTGCATCTGAAACTTGTGCTCTTGATATAGTAAATGCAGAGTTTGTTAGAGAAATAGAACCAGGCGAATTAGTTACCATCAGTTTGGATAGTAAGCTAGCCTCAATGTTTCCTTTCCCACAGCAAAAATCAAGTTTTTGTATTTTTGAATACGTTTACTTTTCGAGACCAGACAGCATAATGGAGAATAGGTCTATATACGATACAAGAAAAGAAATAGGAAGAATACTTGCGAAGGAAAGTCCACCAAAAAACAATGTGGATATGATTGTACCAATACCTGATTCTGGAATACCTGCAGCTATTGGATATGCAAAGCATTCAGGGTTACCTATGGAACTGGGAATCATTCGTAATCATTACATAGGAAGAACTTTTATACAACCAACCGCTGAAGTACGTAAAGTTAGAATAAAATTAAAATTCAATGCTAATAAGCACACTTTGAAAGGTAAAAACATAATTTTAATAGATGATAGTATAGTGCGTGGTAGTACGTTAACAAATATAATAGTTATGCTAAAGGATGCAGGAGTAAAAGAGATTCACCTCAAAATTTCAAGCCCACCAATTAAGCATTCTTGTTTTTATGGAATAGATACGCCAGAGTGCAAAGATTTATTTGCAGCAATTAAATCTGTAGAGGAAATTAAGGAAATTATAGGAGTAGATAGCCTAGCCTTCTTGAGTATTGATGGACTATATCAGGCTGTTAAAGGAGAGGTGCGTAACAATGCTACACCACAATATTGTGATGCTTGTTTCACTGGTGATTATCCGATTGGCAAATAGTCTACGCAAGGTCTTAAGTTTAGAAAATCTTAAACCGCCAAAATTTCTCTTGGCCTTTACTAATTCCGATTCTCGGAGTGCAAATATAACCTGGTTTGAGGTGGGATTCATAAACACAAAATTCGTGGCTTATAGTAAGGTCCTGTTTGTTATGTTCTTTTGTAATATTTAATCTTTTGCACAATATTCCTGGTCCACCTAAATTTGCTTCAAGTGGTTCAATAAGCTTTAATCCCCGTATTAACACTGCTGCTGGGAACCCTTCTGCTTCTGTTACAATGTTTAAACAGTAGTACATTCCATATATAAAATATACGTACGAAAACCCCGGCACACCAAACATTACTGAGGTTCGATTAGTATAGCCTCTTGCCGCATGACAAGCTGGGTCATTCATTCCTATATAGGCTTCAACTTCGGTTATTATTCCACTAAAGTTAGAAAATTTCAGCATCTTTCCTAGTAACTCCCCGGCTACAACCAAAGTTGGGCGTTCGTAGAAATTTCTTGGCAGTATTGTGCTACCCATTTTTTATTTTTGTTCTGAGGTTCTATATAGAATTCAGTTTAAGAATTTCTGGATCCCAGTGTCAAGCACTGGGATGACAAGAGGGGAGCTACTTGAATGACAAGAAAATGGTACTGGCATAATAAGAAAGAAACACTGAGATGGTGAAAGAAAGAATATACGCGAGCAGCACCCATAGGGTAGCGCGTGACGCTGGAATGGCTTTGTTGCATCGCTAGCTATGATGGATTAAAGATAAAAAAGATAGGGAATATCAGTAGCTTATTATTCTGGTATTTATAACAAGAACGGTCAATGAATACCTAAATTTGAGTAAAAGAAATTTCACTACCATTTACCAATCCGGCTAAAATTCAAGAATTTCAATGCTTTAGCTATTTTCAATAGAATTAAATTTATTAATATAAATAACAAATTACTATTCTTAAATTTGATCAGATTGATTGCAAAAAAACAAGATTTTCAATAGGTTGCTTATAATCCTAACTATAGTTAGCCTTTCATAAGTAGCGATGCAACAAAGCCCGCTGGAATCCAGTTTTTTCCTATTACCACAAACCGTAGCTTCATTAGTTAGAATAGCATAACTAGCGAGTACGAAACGGAGAAGTTTTAATTTGAACTACAGTTTCAGTGCTATTTAACATATATGCCTTCATACGCAAAAATGCCAGTATATGATATTATGCCAATCAATATATAATTGAATTATGGTAGAAAAGCTCTCTAATATTAAAGGCTCAAATACTCCTTTGCTTGGTCAGTTAAAACGCGTCCTCTTGGTGTGCGCTTTACAAAACTAATTTTGATTAAATAAGGTTCTACTGTTTCTTCAATATTGCCAACATCCTCAGATAGTGCAATAGATATAGTGTCAATTCCAACAGGTCCTGAGGTGTTGAATAAAAATCTTAGATAATTCATATCAAGTTTATTGAGTCCCATTTTATCTACACCCAATTTTAGTAATACAGAATCAGCGACTTCATAAGTGATTTTTTTATCATCTTTCACTTCAACAAAATCCCTTATTCTTCTGAGTAACCTCAAAGCAATTCTTGGAGTGCCGCGCGCACGGCAGGCAATTTCCCGTGCTGCATCCTCTTCAATTTCAGCAGAAAGAACTCTTGCGCCTCTTTTTATAATATTAACCAGCTCCTCAAAGGAATAAAACTCAAGATGCAAAGGAATGCCAAAACGATCTCTGAGTGGCGCAGAAAGTAATCCAAGCCGTGTTGTTGCTCCAATTAGCGTAAATGGTGGTAGATCTATCCTTAAAGTGCGAGTAGATGGGCCTTCACCTACTAATATGTCCAGGCAGAAATCTTCCATAGCAGTATATAAAACTTCTTCAATGCTGCGATTTAATCTATGGATTTCGTCGATAAATAGGACATCTTTTGCATTTAAAGTGGTAAGCACTGCGGCCAAGTCTCCAGCTTTACTAAGTAAAGGACCAGAAGTTGCGCGAAAGCTAACTCTTAATTCTTTAGAAACAATTTGTGCTAAAGTTGTTTTGCCAAGCCCTGGAGGACCGTACAATAAGACGTGATCTAAAGCTTCAGTTCTCGTCTGTGCAGCGTTTATAAACACTTTTAAATTTTGTATTAAGTCTTTTTGTCCGACAAAATCATCAAGTTGTTCAGGTCTGATGTTGATATTGCGCGCATCTTCAGTATATTCTTTACCGCACGATATTGATTTCATAATGTTGAGAGCTCCTTAAGCGCCATGCGAATAATATCCTTAGTGTCCAGATTTGGCCTGTATTTTTTTATCGTATCATAAGCTTTCATTTTTTCATACCCAAGATTGATCAATGCTGAAAGGGCATCTTCATTGATTGGATGAAAATTATTGTTATTTATTTCTAGTTTACTCACTTTGCCACTCAATTCAGTGATGATTCGATTTATGAGTTTCAGGCCAAGTCCACTCATCTTGAGTGTTACTTTATCCTCATTCATAATTGCCAAAAATAGCTGTTCTGGAGTTAATTTGCCCAAAATTGACATTGCAGTTTTATAGCTAACGCCGCTTACTTTGACAAGCAACCTCAAGCACTGCTGTTCTTCTTCGCTTATAAAACCATATAGCTGAGCGACATTTTCTCTGTTATTTGCATAGGTTTCGATAAGTAATTTAACTCTACTTCCGATGGAACATGCATTTAAAGTTTTGGCAGAAAGGTGCACTATATAGCCAACATCATTCACGTTCAGGATTATGTGATCACTGCGCACTTCATCAACTATTCCGCTTAGATTTCCTATCATTTTTAGCACTGTATAGGGTTCAGTTTAAATACTCCTGGATCTTAGGTCAAGCAAACGAACATTATAACAGGGAAACGTGGCTAAAAAACCACTTGACAAACTCCGCCAGCCCCCTTATCATAAACACTGAAGCTATTTATTTATCTTCTCTGTACAGATTAAATGACAAAAAAACTCACGTATCTGGCGTATCATGTTTAATTTTTTGCACTATGTGCACCTTATGTCTTATAAAATTTCTACCTACATAAGCTGAAACGCGCTTATAAAGCGTTTAAAACATAAAAAAACGCCAACTTAAAAAATGGATAGTGAATAACTAGCTACCCTAGGGTTTCTTTTGCCTTTTTTTCTGTTTAGTAAATTTCTTAACGTTTATAATTTAGATTAGTTGCGGTTTAAAAGTAGCTGAATCGCGGTTATTAAGTGTTTAGAATAAAAAAACGCCATACTTGAAAGTATAATGTAAGTAATTAGCCAATCATGGGGCTTTTTTTGCCTTTTTTTTCGTTTGGTAAATTTCTTAATGTTTATAGCTAAACGACAACCGTCATCCCGCTGCTTGTTAGCGGGATCTATGCTAAGAGATACCGCGGATGAATCGCGCGGTATGACGGTTCGTGGTGGCATCTCGTCATCCCGCTACGTGTTAGCGGCTAAGAGATACCGCGGCGGTATGACGTCTTAGCCATAGATTACCTGATCTCACCATCTTTCCGGTTGTTTTATACATAATTCTCGGATTTTGAAAGTTCACTTTGAATAAATTGCTCATATTCTTTATCCTCTAGTTCTTCAAAAATCTCAGGATAATGTTTACTGGAACGAGTAATTATTGAAATTAGCTCTTGCTTTGTTTTTCTTAGTAAAACCTTTCAAAGAGAGTCTGTTCATCTGGGCGCGTAGACGATCGATACTCCTTTCTATCAAGTGCAACCAAAGCAAAACCTGTTGCAGCCATATGCTTACATGGATCATAATACACAAATGCAGGACAGGAACATGTTCCACTCAAAAGAGGACCATCGTGCTTTAGTGTTACTCGATATACATTTGATCCAACTACCTTTGATTTAGCTTGAGATTCATTAACAGATATAATCTGTACCTTTCTTTTGTCAAAATAATCCCTTCCTCTGGAGCGGTAGGGTTCTTTGATAAGACCTGTGATATCTTTATAATACAGTCTCATTTTTACCTCCTTTAAAACCCTCAATTTTCTAATATATCCTTTCTTCCATAAAAATTTATTAACTCACCACGACTTTTATATGGCCCTGCGGACAATTTTATAGTGCTATAGCTAACTCAAGAAAGGTTTCCCTACGTCATACCGCGATTCATTCCATCACTGTATGAACATTCATTTTTGAAGGTAAATTGCACAGCAAATGGTGTCATGAAAGTAGCTGACACTGGAATCCAGCCTTGCCGTAATCTCATCAAGAACGTTGTGTTTTAACATAAAACGGCTACTTTTATACTTAGAGGTTGTCCACAAACCAAGGAATACGTAGTATATAAAGAAAGAATATTGAGGTAAGAGATGAGGAAAAAATATCCAACAGATTTAAGTAAAAGGGAATGGGCAAGAATAGAAAAACACTTCAGAGTATCGTACAAGAAAGGAGGAAGGCCACCAAAATACAGTAAGTGTGAGATAGTAAATGCAATTCTTTATATACTGCGCACAGGATGTCAATGGCGCTATTTACCACACGATTTTCCGCCGTGGAAGGCTGTGCATGAACAGTTTAGAAGATGGAAAAAGCAGGGAATTTTTGAGAAAATGAACTATGATATCACTAAATATAGTAGGTCAAAAATGGGAAGCCGAGCGCATGCATAGTGGACAGTCAATCGGTAAAACCACGGAAAAAGGGGGGGCAAAGGTTATGATGGTGCGAAAAAGGTAAAGGGGAGAAAAAGACATATAATCACAGATACTCAAGGATTTGTGCTTGGTTGCTATGTAGGAGCTGCAAGCGAAAATGACAGAGATGGGGTGAAGATGGCATTGGACAATATGAAGGAAAAATACAGCAATATTAAGAAAATGTGGGCTGATATGGGATACCAAGGAAAAGATTTAAAGGATTACGTAAAGAGAGAATATGGGATAGATATTGAAATTGTCAAAAGGCCTCCATGTAGGTTTTGGGTGCATAAAGATACACCACTAGAACTATTGCCACAACGGGATCCTGGATTTTCAGTACAGCCGAGAAGGTGGGTGGTAGAGAGGACTTTTGCTTGGATCAATAGAAATAGAAGGCTATCAAAGGAGTACGATTTACTTACAACATCTACTGAAAGTTTCATATATCTGGCTATGAGTAAAGTTATGTTAAGTAGGGAATATGCTTGATTTACTGGTTTGTGGACAACCTCTAAGCTATGGGAACGCTGGCGCATTAGATTTTGATTTTATATTAGAAAATGAAAAGCTAAAAAATAAAATGAAAGGACAGAAAGTAAGAGTTATAGTGCTGACATTAGCCAACTGAGAAACAGAGTTTTTGACCGAGATTTTGGAGCAAAGCTTATGTGTTAAGGTGGCACATAGAGGAAACGACTCAAAGTAGGAGCAGAGTTAGAGAATTTTTCTGGAGAGGCTGTATTACAAGAATTTTGGGCAAACTTGGTCATGTGCAATATATTATCGCTTCATATGTGTGATGCACAAGGGCCTTGGAACCCAGATCAAATTACTGAGTATCGTTTAAATTTTTCAGTTTTATTTAGTGTAATGAGACAGAAACTCTATCAGGTACTTATTGCACCAAAAAACTTTCAAGCCCTTTTTAAGTATACGCGCTAAAGTTAAAATCCGACCGGGACAGCCGCAATAAAGTAGATAAGCCTAAACGCCATCATGTCTTTAGGAGAGTTTGCTAATGAAAGTTCTTAAGTTGACGCCATTGGCTGAACGGATACGGAATGACACCATCCTTTTTTTTGGATTCCAGACTGGAATGACACCTCTGGACACTTCCGTCGTAAAGGAACCAGTGTCAGCTACTCGGATGACACCTTTTTTCTACTTAGTTTGGGTTATGCAAGAAGTCTAATGAAGTGAAAATAAATTTATTTACCAAAATAGAGTTGCCTTGGTCTACAGATCTTAGTTTCTTTATCATTTATCATTTCATACCACTGAGTAACCCAACCAGTGGTTCTTGCAAGTGCAAAAATAGGCGTGAACATATTTGAGGGAATATCGATAGCATTCATTATTATACCTGAGTAAAAATCAACATTTGGATATAACTTACGCACAATAAAATATTCATCCTTTAAAGCTATTTCTTCAAGTTTTTTTGCAATTTTAAGCAGTTCATTATTTTGTTCTAGTTTACTTAGAACCTCATGGCAAGCGCCTTTCAATATACGCGCGCGCGGATCATAATTTTTATAAACACGATGTCCAAATCCCATCAATTTAAATGGATCTTTATCATCTTTAGCTTTTTCGATGAATTTATCTATATCTCCACTTTGCTCTATCTCTTTTAGCATATTTATAACTGCCTCATTAGCTCCACCATGTGCTGGTCCCCAAAGTGTAGCAACTCCTGCAGAGAGGCTTGCAAACAGATTAGAACCAGCCGATCCCACCAATCTGACAGCCGCCGTAGAAGCATTCTGTTCATGATCAGCATGGAGAGTAAATATTTTATCCAGAGCTTTTGCAAAAAGGGTGCTTTTATCATTATCAACAGCATCGCCAAATATCATCTTTAAGAAATTTTCACTGTAACTTAATTCATTGTTAGCATTTATGAATTCCTGATTGTTGATATGCCTATAAATCATTGCAATAATTGTGGAAACTTGCGCTATTGCAGAAATTCCAAAATCTAGATCTTCACCATTGATATTGTTGCCATGCTTTTCATGGTAAGATGCTGACAAACTTGCAAAACATGCAACTAAGATTGACATAGGGTGAGCAGTTTTTGGAAATGCTTTAATTACATTTGTAACTTGCTCTGATACTTTGGATGATTCTTGTATTTTGAGAAGAAATTTTTTGTGTTGCTCTGAACTGGGTAATTCACCATAGAGCAATAAATAAATCACAGCAGTAAAATTATTATTCTCTGCCAAATCAGCTATATTATGTCCCCTATATTTAAGAACTCCTTCATCTCCATCAATGAATGTAATTGTAGAAGAGCATGAAGCTGTAGAAACAAACCCTGGATCGTAAGTGAATAATCCTGTCATCTTATATAAATCCTTGATATTTAACACATCAGGACCTGTTGTTCCGCTTAATACAGGTAGCTCGATTTTTAATCCATTACTTAGTTCTAATAGCACTTTTTTATCCATCACTTAAGCTACTTAAATTTTATACAGAATATACAAACTGAGGAGTATATATTAATACAGTTAACTTTACATTAACCGTATTAAGCGGTCATCAATGCTTTTACTTTTGCATTTAAGCGACTTATTTTACGCGCAGCAGTATTCCTATGAATAACACCTTTATTCACACACTTGTGTAAATTAGATTCAGCATTCCGAAATGCCAGAACAACATTTTCTTTGTCGCCAGACTTGATTATATCAACCAATTTTCTAATAGCGGTGCGAGTTTTACTTTTCCGCATCTTATTTATTAAAGTGCGTTTTGCTATTACCTTTATCATTTTTTTAGCACTCTTATGATTTGCCATATATTAATACCTAAAATACTGTACTTTCCTTTTAATTATAAAGTTTTTTTGTTAATTTGCAATATCAGTTTTTTCTATGGTTAATCTACTGCTTCTCTCTTCAATAATTTTTTCTAAACTTTGCAAGAATTCATTTTTGTTTAACCCAGAATATATTGGGGGCAATATTTCTATTACTGCCTTTCCGGGATTTTTTCTCAGAGAAAGTATGCTTTTTGGCCAAAACAAACCAGTGTTTAAAGCAACCGGTAACACAGGAACAGATAATACGCTATATAAAGCAGCAATACCTGGTTGATATTTTATATTTTGGTTTATAGTTGTTCTTGTACCTTCAGGAAATATTATTATGCTTCTATTTTCTTTTATACGCATTTTTGCTAGTTTGATTATATGGCGTATAGAACTGATACCATCTGAACGGTTAATAAAAATCATTTTCAGCGCTATAAGATGCAAACCAATGAATGGAATCCATTTCAATTCACGTTTTAAAATAAAAACCGCTTTTCTAAATAGTAGTATAAAAATAAATGTTTCAAATGGAGATTGGTGTTTAGATGCAATGATAAAAGGTTGCTTAGGGATGTTTTCCATTCCCCTCACTTCATATTTAATGCCACATAATAAACGCAGCATGAATAATACAACTCTCACCGAACAGACGAGGAAAATGGTTATTACACACTCAGAAAAGAAAATTACAGGGAGAGTAATGAAAGTATAGAATACCTCCCATAATATAAGAAAGAAATTAAACAATAAACTTGAAATCACAAACTCACATAAATTTATTTAAATTTAACTTTATTACAAATTAAAAACAATAAATTTAATTATTGATCATCTGAGTAATAGGATGCGAATCAGCTAATTTGTCCTTTAACTTTTCGTTAGCAATATGAGTATATATTTGTGTTGTAGAAAGGTTAGTATGGCCAAGAACTTTCTGTATCAACACAATATTTGCTCCGCTATCCAGTAGATGGGTAGCAAAAGAATGCCTAATCACGTGTGGAGAGATCTTATTTTCATCAATATTGCATTTTCTTGCTAACTCCTTCATTAATTGACCGACCCTCTGCCTTGTAATTGGTTTATTAGGTTTATCACCTGGGAATAGCCAATCAGACTCCTTTCTGTTAGAGAGCAGATTGTCACGAACTGATAAATAATTTCTAAGGCTCTGCAATGCTTGTTCATTAAAAAGAATTTGCCTCTCTCTACCACTTTTTCCTTTTATTATTATATAGCATTCTTTGTTATTACTGTTTATTAAATGCGACACTTCACATAATTTCATACTAATTAGTTCAGAAACACGCATTCCAGAAGAGTAAAGGATATCTAAAATCGCACATAGCCTTTTACTGCTTATCTCTTTATTCGATTCGCTTGCTGATTTTCTCACTGCGTCCATTAGCAAAAATATTTCTTCGACACTTAAATACTTAGGCAAAGGACGAGAAACTTTTGGATTCTTTAATTCAGCATCATTAGCCGGCGCTGGATTAAAATCTATTATTCCGTCATTAAATAGACACTTATAGAAATTTTTCATAGCGGATATTTTTCTTGATATAGAGCTACTTTTATATTTTTTTTGTGTACATAAAGATTTCACATAATCTTTAATATTGGTTTTGTTTACACCAACCAAGGTAGTGCCGCTTTCCAATAAAAATTCTTCAAACTGGTGTAAATCCGAACGATAACTTTCCAGAGTATTTTGTGTAGCGGACCTCTCTGAAGCTAAAGCATCTATGTAATATGTTATGTAAAGATTTTCTTTTTTATTTTGCGACTGTTTATTTTTCATTATCAGCTCCTATATTTATTTCTTTGGCTATAATTTGATTAGAAGTGTTCCCTGTGTTTCTTATGAGAAAATATGAGACAAATAAAGCATTTATCAATAGAGTGAACATCACAAACTTTTGCTTTAACCTTTTTCTTAAATTTAATCTTACTCTTATCATAGTTAAATTATAACGTTAAATCTATAAAAAACACCTTATAAAGTGAGCTCTACTATAAATATAGAATACTTCTTAGCTGTATCTATCTATATTTATTATAACATAACATTGATTATAATTCTAACATGGACAGATAGAGATTTCAATTACGTTAGTGTTATGGGTGTTAATAAATTTTTAATATACACCTTTACAAAAGAAGAAATCAAATGGCATCTTTTTTTAATAAAGTGCTAATAAAAGGAACGGTCACATTCGACCCTATAGATTCATTATCTATCTTCTCTATAATTTTATCAATGCTATAGAAAGAACGTTCTATTCTTGCTAAAATATAATTAATCACTTTTAAATCAATTTTTAACTGTTTATCTGAAAATCGTTTTATTAGCATAATTCTTAATAATTCCTCGCTTGCAGGCAAAATTTTTACGCTGATAGTTGATAATATTCGAGAACTTAAATCTCTTAATTTGAAGTTAAGCTTTTTTGGTGAAATTGAAGAAGTGATTAGCAGCCTCTTGTCACTTTCTTTCATGTAATTGTAACAATGTAATAACATTGCTTCATCTTTAATGTTTTGTACGTCTTCTAAAATAAAAGCATCGCTATACCTAATCTCGCTTACGAAGTTATTCACATTGATAAAAATTGCATCGTTTATTGATTGCCAAATATGAGCAAGATGAGTTTTACCGGAGCTTTTAGGTCCAAAAAGAATCAGACATTTCCAAGATAAATCATTAACTACCGAATTATACACGTGCTTATTTTCATCTAAGACGATGTAATTCTGCCGACTATAATCAGCTTGATTGTTGTTAAATAAATTTAATTGCACGTTGAACCTCTTACGTAACCTCTTTCTGGTAGTAATTTTTGCGCAGAAATTTACTTACGCTCCTCAAATGTGTCAGGTATTCTGGGCTCATTTCTCCTCTTACCATAAATTGATTATGCAAAAGGTCTGTTAGCCGTTTTTATAAAGCTCACTTTTAAAATATTTATTGATTGCATATTCTACTGATACATTGAACATTGCTATTATTGGAATAAAAAGTAATATACCTATAAATCCAAAATATGAAGCGCATATAGTAATTCCCAGAATAATTACAGTTGGATGTATATGAACTTTTTTTCCTATTAATAAAGGAACTAATATGTTTGAATCTATTAATTGCCCAACACCAAATAATAGCAAAACAGCAGCACTTTCAAACCATCCACTAAATTGAGTGATAGCGCTCAAAAACCCAATAATGGTATATAATAATGGCCCTACGTAAGGTATGAACGTTAACATTCCTGATAAAATTCCAATAACAATAGAGTGTTTCAATCCGATTATGCTCAGGCTTACAGAGTAAAAGATCATCATGACAATACATACATTTACCTGCCCCTTTAGATAATTAGATATAATGAAATCCACTTTGAAAAAATAATCTGCAATTTTTCCCCTGTAAGGAATAGGGATTAATTTATTAGCTTTTTCTATAATTAAAGGCCAATCACGTAATATATAGAAAAACACTACAGGAGTAATCACCATTAATGATACCGTGTTAAAGCTTGAACTTAACACTTGGATTATAAAGTTACTAGCAATATCAAGAGCATTCATGAAATAAGATACATAGTTGCTGTAATTTTCTGCTAGATTTTTAGATAAGTGATCAAATAAGCTATCCTCGATTTTTATATTAAGAAATTCTAATACAGAGGGGATTACTTTAAGCTCTAATGAAGGCACTTTACTCACTAAGAAATTTAATATTGAAGTAATTTGAACATATATAATAGGTAAAACAAATGTTATGACTAGTATAAAAGCTATTAATAAAACAAGTATTATAAAAATTACAGAACATGAACGTGGTATTCTATACTTTTCAAACTTAATTACTAGCGGATTAAACAAATATGCAATAATAATAGATATTAAACATGGAAAAATCATAGTACGCATCAGGAATAACATCCCTATTATAAAAAGCAGTATGAAACAAATAGTTATATGACGTTTTTGCATGTGTTTAGCATAGCTAATTTACTGAAAAATATGCAATTTATTTTTCCTATGTTGAAAGTATTTTACGATTTGTAATACTATCGTTTTTTACTAAAATTTAGTTGTTTAATCCGCAGGCAAAGATAGATTTTGAGCTCTCTAAATATCTCTTTTGCTATTATAATTATGCTAGTTAATAGGGGAAGTAACTTTTATATGATGTCAGAAATTTTATTTTTCGGAAAGAATCTTGGATAGAGAGGAAAGCTTCTACAAAAAGAAATATGTGCGCTAAGAAATACAAAATAGCAGCATTAATAGTTGCAGCGGGAGTAGGCAGTAGATGCAATTCTACGATTCCTAAGCAATATATAAAACTGGCAGGTAAATCTGTTTTATTTCATACAATTAAAAGATTTCTGGCTAACCAATATATAGATTACATAAGAATAGCAATTAATAGAGACCATGAAAGTTTCTATGAGAAAGCTATATCACTAATTACAGACACTAAATTACTAAGCCCTGTATACGGAGGAGAAAACAGGCAAAGTTCAGTTAAACTAGGGCTTGAAAGCTTACAAAAAGTTAACCCAGATTTTGTAGTTATACACGATGCTTGTAGGCCTTTTGTGTCAGATGTTCTGATAGATAACTTGGTTGAATCTATGATTAATGATCAATATACAGGAGTAGTTCCAGCAATAGAAGTTGAAGACACTATGTCATTGGTGAGTAATAGTTTTATTGAATCTACGATTTCAAGAGGAAAGCTCAGAGCCATACAAACCCCTCAAATTTTTAATTTCAAAGAATTATTATCATGCCATCAATCAGTCAAAGAATTTACTGACGATTCATCACTAATGGTAGAGCACAAAAAACATGTTGCGATTATTAAAGGTGAGAAAAGCAATTTTAAGTTAACCACAAAAGAGGATATCAATATGGCAAAGCTTCTTTTTGAAGAGCCAAAATTTCGTGTCGGAGCCGGTTATGATATACATAAGTTCATTAAAGTTCAAAATGGTGCTGAAAGCTTTATAAAAATTTGCGGTGTGAAAATTGAACACAACATGGCAATAGAAGCGCACTCTGATGGTGATGTTGCAATACATGCAATCGTTGATGCAATACTCGGAGCACTGGGATGTGGCGACATAGGAGAGCACTTTCCTCCTAGTTCCTCTGAATGGAAAGATTGCAATTCATCTCACTTTCTTGACTTTGCTGCTAAAAAAGCAAAAGAAAAAGGGTACAGCGTGTCTAATTTAGATATTACTATAGTTTGTGAAGAGCCTAAAATATCGCCTTACAAAGTAGAAATGAAGAAATTCATATCAAAAGCATTAGAAATTGATGATGAATTTGTAAATATCAAAGCAACCACTGCAGAGAAATTAGGTTATATTGGAAGAAATGAAGGAATAGCAGTGCATGCTTCTGTGTTATTGCATACAAACTTTTATTGGGAATAGAAACGAAAAAACTTACTTGACACCCTTCGCCAGTCCCCTTATCATGAAACTGAAGCTATTTATTTATCTTCGCAATCTGTGCAGGTTAATGACAAAAAACTTAGGGTATTTGGCGTCTCATGTTTAATTTTTCGCACTACGTGCATCGCATGTCTTTAAAAATTTTTAGGTTTTTACCTATATAAGCCGAAACGCGCTTACAAAGCGTTTAAGACAGCAAAAAACGTCAAATTGACAAGGGAGAATTTGAATGCTAGCTACTACGGGGTTTCTTTGCCTTTTTTCCTGCTTAGTAAATTTCTTAAACACTTGCGGTGTAGGTTAGTTGCAAGTTAAAAGCAGCTAAATCGCTCTTAATCAAGCGTTTTAGAATAAAAAAAACGCCGATATTTTAGTACATAGTAAATAGCCAACCACCACGGGGCTTCTTTTGCCTTTTTTTTTATTTGGTAAATTTCTTAATATTTATGGCTAAACGACAATCGTCATCCCGCTACTTGTTAGCGGGATCTAGAGATACCGCGGCGGCATGACGTAGGACTGCTGTCATTCAAGTAGCTGACGCTGGAACCCAGCCTTGCTGTAATCTCATCAAGAACGTTGTGTTTTAACATAAGATCAGCCACTTTTATGCTTACCAACTTAATAAAATTCCTGGATCCAAGTAGTCAGGCTACTCGGATGACACCTTCACAAAGTGAAATGAGATCCCGCTAACAAGCAGCGGGATGACGGGAAAAGAGGTGCTAGAATGACACCGTTTACTATGTAACATCTCATCATATCACAATGTTCGTACAGTTGTGGCGGTATGACGTAGAAAAACTGTTAACTTAAATCTATATTGACATGTCCCATTTTACGCTTATCCCTAACCTCTTTTTTCCCATATATGGTTAAACTAGCTTTTTCGTTGCTCAAATACTTATGAGAATCATATATATCATTACCTATTATATTTTTCGTCATACAAGGAAAGCGTAATACTACTTCCTGCATAGGTAACCCGCATATTATCCTAACTAGCTGTTCAAATTGACTAACGTTACATGCATCCAAGCTCCAGTGGCAAGAATTGTGAGGTCTGGGAGCTAGTTCATTAACTAACAATTCGTTATCTTTAGTAACAAAAAATTCAATAGCCAGAATTCCTATTACATCAAGCGCATTTGCTATTTTCTTTGCAGCTCGTTGTACCTCTTGAGTTAATTTGCTATCTATTTTAGCTGGCACTGTTGAAGTATCAAGTATTCCATCAACGTGGTAATTTTCTGCTATAGGAAAAAAAGCTACTTTACAGTTTTTATCTCTTGCAACGACTATTGAAACCTCTTTCAGTAAATCAACACTTGCTTCAAGAATGTACTCTGTATTCCAATCAAAGGAAGCAAATTGCTTCACTTCAGAATCATTCTCAAGCACATATTGTCCTTTTCCATCGTAACCCATTTCTGTTGTTTTCAGCCTTATTGGATAGCCAAAAGCTCTACTGCTTTTCAGTAGCTCATTATAATTTTGTATACTCTTATAGTTAGCAGTTTTTATACCCAAGTTTTTAATAAAATCCTTTTCTCTCAGTCTGTTCTGCGAAATGTGTAACGCTTTTTTACCCGGATAAAAATTTACATCGATATCAATTGCACTACATGGAATATTTTCAGACTCAATAGTAACTAAATCCACACTCTGTGCAAAAGATTCAAGAGCTTTCTTATCAGAGAAATCTGCTATTGTGAAATCATCAGCAACAGAGCAAGCCGGATCGTCTTTAGCACTGGCAAAAACATGTGTTTTTTGTCCAAGTTTTGTTGCAGCGATAGCAGTCATTTTACCTAATTGTCCACCACCTATTATTCCTATTACTTTTTTGCTAAGCGCATCTGGTTCGTTCATACTATAAATTGATATTTCCTAATTAAAGTATACTTGAAAAATCTATGAAAAAAGCATATAATTAGAATATTATCTTTTTATCATGAATATTCTATAATGATTCTAGAATACACATTGACTACCAACTTTGTTGAAGTTACAGTTTTACCAATTTACATTGAAGAGCAATCCATTCCTTATGAAAATTGCTATGTATGGATGTATAACGTTAAGATAAAAAACAAAAGCCAATCAACTATTCAATTGTTAAGTCGTCATTGGCAAATAATAGATTATAAGGGCAAAGTAAATGAAATTGCCGGAGTTGGTGTTATCGGAGAACAGCCTGTGATAAAATCTGGAGAGGTATTTAAATACACAAGTGGAACATACTTAAATGTACCGTCAGGAATAATGCAGGGTAAGTATGAATTTCTGAATGAAGAAAGCATAAAAGTTTTTGAAGTTATGATACCACCCTTTTCTTTGGATAGTCCATACATCAAAACTAGACCCCATTAACTGTCAAAATAGTTTATTTGTAACCAGACTGCATTCTGTGATTTTTAGCAAAGCACGATCTTTCATTTGAGCTTTCTTCAATTTAAAATAAATACAGAAACTAGCTATCTTCAAAAATATGGTTGAATAATTGTTAATAATAGTGTATAATTATTAATATTTTCAAGCATTTTTGCCATGGCTCTTTCAAAATTTCTCGATCCTCGCAATGATTTGTGTTTCAAAAAAATCTTTGGAACGGAAAAAAATAAGAATATCCTGATCCACTTTTTGAACGATATTTTAGGGTTTACTGAGATAAATGCAATACAAGAAGTTGAGTTTCTTAGCACTATTATGGATCCCGAAGTTGCCTCTGATAAACAAAGTATTGTTGATGTTCTCTGCAAGGATTCTCACGGAAATAGATATATAGCAGAAATGCAGCTCGCTAGAGACAAGGGCTTCGAAAAACGCGCTCAATTATATGCCGCTAAAGCCTACTCAAGACAATTAGATAAATCTGGCAACTACATTGATTTAAAGAAAGTCTTCTTTATTGCTATATCAAATTGTAACTTACTTCCTGAAGAAGTTGATTATATTTCTACTCACAATATACGTGATATAAAAACTAACGGCCATTACTTAAAAGATTTTCAGTTTGTCTTTATTGAGTTGCCTAAATTCGCAAAAAATAAAGTAGAGCAGTTAGAAAGTATAGTAGAAAGGTGGTGTTTCTTTTTTAAATACGCAGAAGAAACAACAGAAGAGGACTTAAAAGAGATAGCAGAAAAAGCGCCAATAATAAAGCTAGCATATGATGAATTAGACAAGTTTCGTTGGAACGAAAAAGATTTAGTAGCCTATGAAGAAAGGATAATGGATCTACGCAAAGAAGAAGCTATTCTTGAATACAGACTTGATCTTGCTGAAGAGAAAGGTATACAAAAAGGTATAGAGAAAGGGAAAATTGAAGGGAAAATTGAAGGGAAAATTGAAGGGAAAATTGAAGTCGCAAAAGCAATGCTGGCTAATAATGTTGATGTCAACACTATTGTTAAGTTTACTGGCCTTTCTATTAGTGAGATTGAAGAATTAAGTGGAAATCTGTGAACAGTTACGTTTATTTTTTATCCTTATCATCAAGTGTAAATAAGGTTATTGTAGAGATTAAGCCTATTATAACTATTATTAACGAAAATGGGGCAGCTTCTCTATAGCGCTCATCGCTTACAAGTTCATATATTCTAGTTGATATAGTTTCAAAATTAAATGGTCTTATAATAAGTGTTGCTGTGAGCTCTTTGATAGTATCCATAAATACGAGCAAAAATCCCGATAATATACTCTTCTTGATGAGAGGGATATGAACATTCAAACATGTGGAAATAGGTCCATGACCCATAGTATATGCAGTCCACTCAATTTCATTTGGTGTTTTTTTGAGCCCTGACTCTACCGCCTTGAAAGATATAGCAAAAAAACGGAATAAATATGAGTAAACTAATGCGCCAATAGTTCCTACTAAGCTAATTTCCACAACATATTGAGTAATGAAAGAGGATATTCTGCTTAAAAATATTATTATACTAATTGCGATAATTGCATTTGGAATTGCGTAGCCTAAAGAAATGAGACGCGCTATATTGTTGATTACCTTATTTTTACGCGCCGTATATCCAATCATTATTGCAATGCTAATTGAGATTAATGCGGTGATAAATGATAAACTAATGCTATTTGCTATTATGTTATAGAATCTTGCTTCGTATATGAAAAACCCCTTCTCTATGCTCCAATATATGAGCGGAATCATTGGCAAAATAAAACCTATTAATATCGGCAATACACACATAAGATAAGCAAAGATCAACGGTATAGCGCCACTTATACTCCGTTTGTTGTGATAATCTGAATTGGTATTGATTGAAGAGTAGGATATTCCTTTTTTTTGTAGTTTTTTTTCGATAGCTATTAGTGTTGCAACGAAAATCAACTCTGCAACTGCTAAAACAGTAGTTGAATATTTGTCATGCAGTAAAAACCAGGTGCGATATATTCCTGTCGTAAAAGTATCGATAGCAAGAAACTGTGGTGTGCCGAAATCTGTAATTACTTCCATTAGTACCAAAGACAACCCAGCTATAATTGATGGGCGTATGGAGGGTATGATGACAGAAAACAGGCTCTTCAATGAGGAGAACCCAAGTGTTGACGCAATAGTGACTGAGTTACTAACATTCTTTAGACTTGAGCGGACTAACATATAAAC
Source organism: Wolbachia endosymbiont (group A) of Philonthus cognatus (assembly GCF_947251755.1). NCBI lineage: Bacteria > Pseudomonadati > Pseudomonadota > Alphaproteobacteria > Rickettsiales > Anaplasmataceae > Wolbachia > Wolbachia endosymbiont (group A) of Philonthus cognatus. The sequence continues at coordinate 82,455 of NZ_OX366388.1, read as the reverse complement.
GTATGGATATAGGCTGAATCCCATTACTAATATTCCACCACCTAGGGATTTTATTTCAGGAAACCAATAGTCACCTTTGCTCCACTCTAAAATGTCTCTTAATGAGCTCTGCACCGGACCTGAAAACTCTAGTGTATTTACATAGACGAACGCTACTATATATCCAGGAATCGATATTGGAAAGAACAAAGCAATCTCAAAAATTTTACTTCCAGGAAATGAAAAAAATGTGGTAAGCCAAGCTGGAATTACTCCAAATATAAAGGATATTCCCCCCACTCCTATCATCAAAATTAACGTATTCAGTATATATTCAGGGAAAAGTGTGCTGATTACCCATCCAGAATTTGCTGATTCTGTAAATAGAATCGATATTAACGATAGTATAGGACAGACGAATAATATACTTACTGAAAATAAGAATATATTTTTAAATACTCTCAAAAACATTAATTTGGATCTATATTTGATATTAAAATGTTATATGTAAAAACTAAAGATATCCAGTAATTAACAGCCGTACTATTGAATATCTTTATAATTTTGTATATCATGTTTTTAGTTGATAAGTGAATAATCATGAGCTTCGTCATTGCAACTTTCTATCACTTTGTAGAACTCTCTAATTATTATGACATGAAAGACGAAATAAAAACTGCATGCGACAACATTGAATTAAAGGGTACTATACTCCTTGCAGAAGAGGGTATTAATGCAACCGTATCTGGTGAAAGAAACGCGATTGATAAAATATTCGATTTTCTACGTTCTGATTATAGGCTAAGGGACCTTACATGGAAAGAGAGTGCAGCAGAATATCAACCATTTAGCAAGATGAAGGTAAAATTAAAAAGAGAGATTGTGAATCTTGGTGTAGGCAATCTTGATATTTCCCTTAAGGGTAAATATGTTGATCCAGAGCATTGGGATGATTTTACTTCTCAACCTGACGTTTTAGTAATAGATACACGAAATGAGTATGAAGTGAAATTAGGCAAGTTTAAGAATGCAATTAATCCACACACACAATGTTTCCGTGAGTTTCCTCAGTGGACAGAGTCATTTTCTGAGAGTAAAGACCTGAAAGTGGCTATGTACTGCACTGGTGGGATTAGATGCGAAAAATCTACAGCATATATGAAAAGCCTTGGATTTAGTGATGTTTACCATCTTAAAGGCGGCATTCTTTCTTACCTTGAAAAAACTTATAATAAAAATGGTAATTGGAAAGGAGAATGTTTTGTTTTTGATGATAGAATTGCTGTTGATAACTCACTTACTCCAAGCAACACAATAAAATACATATTCTGCTCAAATCGTAACCGTTCACGGAATATTCCCAATTAGGCAGGAATAGCGACTAAATTCTGTAGTTTCTGGACAGGATTCTGATCATTCAAACGTGCAGTCAAAAATATCGAAAGCATTCTTTCAATGAACTTTTCTCCACGTTCTGACCAAGTGAAAAAACTATTTTTACGATAAATGACGTACCGTCTAGCCTGACGTTCTGCAAGGTTATTGGTTGTCTCGATCAGATCAGGATTGCGCACGAATCTCCACATCATATCTTCAGAACGTAGTATATTGGCAGCCATTCTCGAGGCCTGAGTTCCTTTTGCAACCCTTGTTATCTCTCGCAAAAAATGTTTCACCCTTTTTCGAATCTTCCTCATTAACCGGAAAAATCTTAAATTGTCTATCAGGTTTTGTTTACGTGCTCTATCTACCACAAATACCCTGTTGCTCAGCGATTTTAATGCTGCGCCAATTCTGCTCACTTCAACATTTTTACTGTAAAAAAACCTTTCAAAGTCCCTTGCTAAATGGGCCCAGCATATCTGTCTGTTTTCACGATTAAAGTAATTATACGCAGCATACCTATCGCTTATAACTATTCCATCATACTCTGGCAATAGCCCTTTTAATATCTTCTTTCCGCGAGATCCAACTAACTTCATAAGTGTTGCTGTTTTATTCGTTACTACCCAACTCCAACCTTTCTTTCCCTGGTTCCTATGGCTTGTTTCATCTATATGTAAATACTTGCTTTTCCGTAGCTCTTCTCTTATTTTTTCGTATTCAGATATACATTTTTCTGATACTCTACCCTCGGTCTTTGATACCAAACCTAGGCTTATATTCAGATTAAATATGCTGCTCAAAATTTGCTGTACTTCCCTTTTTGAATTGATAAAAAATCCACTAAAACTGCTAATTACTGCTTTTGCATTAGCTCCTAAAAGATCCCTTGTCACACCTTCAGGCAGACTAGCTGAGATCCTTTTCTTACACGCCTTACAGTAGCCTTTTTGTAGCCTATATTCAGTCACTATCGGTTTAATTTTTGGCAATTCAACCTTTTGATGCACAGTTTCTTCTTCTAAAATAACTTGGCTTCCACACATGCAAATTGTATCAATTGAACATTTTACCACCTCATCTGCTACCATCAATTCCCGCTTGTGCGCTTCATGTCCTGGCTGCCCGCCTGGTTTTTTATCGCTCTTCTTTTTTGTCTTTTTGCGATATACATCTTGCGATGGTGGCAGCGATGAATTTTTTGAATTTAAACCCAGCTTATCCTCTAGCTCAATTATTTTTGTCCTTAACTTATCATTCTCTGCTTTCAGAGTACCAACTTCTGACTCCAATACCACAATCTTTTCTTGTAGCACCTCTATCATCAACCCCTCATCTATCTAGTTTATTGTTTTTTATACTAATTATGCAATTTTTGTAAACTACTTTCTTATACCGTGAATGGACAAAGTTGATAAGCCTAAACGCCATCATGTCTTTAGGAGAGTCTGCTAATGAAGGCTCTTAAGTTGACGCCATTGCGTGAACGGTTACCTCAAATCAAGTTTCAACTGATAAACTGAAATCAGTTCCACGTGGCCAAGTGGTTTGTTTCAACTGTAAACTTTAGCATTAGAAAAAAGCTCCTGTACTAGAATTTAACACGGATCTTCAACAACTCCTTCGTGGTTGCATATTGTTTAATTCAGTGCTTTCAAGATATGTACTCACAGCATAACCCACCCCAGCTCCGAGTAACGCGCCAACCACAGCAGATGCAATAAACGCTGCAACAGAAACACCAACAGGAGTTAAAGCAGCAGCCCCTAAACAATATGCTGCAACTAGACCAATAACTAAACCAACTGTTGCTCCACAAATATAGTATTTGCTACTGCTCTTAAGTTTTTCTTGCGAGTTTGATACCTCATCCTGCAATTTTACGTTTGCACCTTTACCGCTAATCTTGTAACCAATTATATTAAGTGAAGGAAGATTTTTTTTGAGTTTATCTAATTCTTTTGCAACTTCATTGCTAATCTTGCAACCAATTAAATTGAGTAAAGTAAGATTTGTAAGTTTGGTTAATTCTTTTGCAACTTCAACACCAATATTGCACCCAGCTAAATGAAGTGAAGTAAGATTTGTAAGTTTGGTTAATTCTTTTGCAACTTCAACACCAATATTGCACCCAGCTAAATGAAGTGAAGTAAGATTTGTAAGTTTGGTTAATTCTTTTGCAACTCCAACACTAATCTTGCACTTACCTAAATCAAGTGAAGGAAGATTTTTGAGCTTAGCTAATTCTTGTACAATTTCAACACTAATCTCGCACCCAGCTAAATGAAGTGAAGTAAGATTTGTAAGTTTGGTTAATTCTTTTGCAACTCCAACACTAATCTTGCACTTACCTAAATCAAGTGAAGTAAGATTTGTAAGTTTGGCTAATTCTTTTGCATCTTTAACACTAATCTTGTGCCCAGCTAAATTAAGTGAAGTAAGATTTGTGAACTTAGCTGATTCTCCTGCAGCTTCAACACTAATCTTGCACTCACTTAAATCAAGTGAAGTAAGATTTATAAGCTTAGCTAATTCTCTTGCAACTTCAACACTAATCTTGCACTTACCTAAATCAAGTGAAGTAAGATTTTTGAGCTCAGCTAATTCTTTTACAATTTCAACACTAATCTTGCACTCAGTTAAATCAAGTCTTGTGATATTTGGTATGCCTACTAACTTACTTACATCCGTGTAATCTAACCTACATAAAGCTGGAGTGTCGCCCTGTGTGTAAAATATCATTTATCCCACCGCATTATTAGAGTATATTTTAACTTTACCTAATATTTCAATAAAAGTCTATTTCTTACCCTTAATCAACTCTAAAGCCTTCTCCAGATCTATACTCTCAATATCTGCACTCTTGCCCAAAGCAACGTTTGTTTTACCGCATTTTATATAGAATCCGTACCTACCGTTGCAGATAAAAACTTCTTTTCCCTTTTCATTAACCCCGAGAGATTTTAACTCTTTGCGTGGACTGTTTGCAATAATTTGTACAGCTTCGCTCAATTCTGTATTCAGCACCTCTTTGGAGCTTTTCTTAAGAGAAAAGTATCTACCATCATAGAAAATATAGTACCCAAATCGCCCAAGGCCTATTTTTACTTCCTTTCCGGTTTCAGGGTGTTCTCCGATTACTTTTGGCAAGGAAAGTAACTGAGTAGCGGTGCTCAGATCAATCTCATTAACATTTATATCTTTTGGTATGGAAACCGTTTTTTTCTTTTTTAACTCGTTATTAAACTCCAGATAAAGTCCAAAAGGACCCTTTTTGATCATCACTTCTTGGTTTGTTATATCATCTACACCTAAACTTTTTGGATATTCTGAATTGTCGTTACTACCTGTAATTTCTTTTGTATGGTTGCATTCAGGATAGTTAGAACATCCAAGGAACACCCCGGCTTTTCCAAAGTTCAATTTCAATATGCCACCTAAGCAGTCAGGGCATTTCGTATTCACCTCTTTTCTTCCTTCTTCTGAACAAAACCAATCGACTACCAAATCGTGAATGCCGCTAAAAACTTCATCATGCGTCATTTGCTTGACAGAGTTTACATGACCAAAAAATGGCACCCAAAAGTGGCCTAATTCTTTTTTCCAATCTGCATGTCCATTTGAAATTAAATCAAGCTTTTCTTCCATTTGTGCTGTGAAATCATACTCTACACAACGCTGAAAAAAGGTTTCTAAAAATATAGTAACGATTTTACCGCGGCTGCTTGGAATAAATCTTTTGTTATCCAATGAAACGTACTCACGATCTTGTAATACCGAAATAATTGTTGCATAAGTTGATGGGCGGCCTATACCGATTTCTTCCATTTTTTTTACGATACTTGCTTCACTATAACGAGGTGGCGGTTGAGTGAAATGTTGTTTTGGCTCAACTGAAATCAGCTTGCATGCTTCCCCTTCCTTCATGGCAGGTAGCAGGCCTTCATTTTCGGCTTCCATGTTATCTTGATAGACTCTATAAAAACCATCAAAGAATATACTTGATCCACTTGCTCGCAGAATTACTTTCTGGTCAGTAGAACTAATTTCGACTACCACTTGATCAAGAATCGCCGACTCCATTTGACTTGCAATGGTCCTTTTCCAGATTAAATCATACAATTTAAATTGCTCTGGCGTTAAGTAATCCTTAATACTACCCGGTGTTCTATTGATATCAGTTGGACGAATTGCTTCATGTGCTTCTTGAGCATTTTTAACCTTTTTTACATATTTACGAGGAGACTGCGGTAAATATTTATCACCATATAATGACTTAATTGACCCTCTAATTGAGTTTATAGCCTCATCTGCAATATGAAACCCATCTGTACGCATGTAAGTTATCAACCCTACAGTTTCACCACCAATATCGATACCTTCATATAAATTTTGCGCTATGCGCATAACACTTTTCACATTAAAATACAGTTTATTCACTGCATCTTGCTGAAGACTTGAAGTAATAAATGGAGGAAGCGGGTTTCTCTTAACTTGCTTGCGTTCTACTGTGCTTACAGCATACTGCCTTGACTCAATCTCCCTGACTAAGTTCTTTGCTTCTTCTTCATTCTTAATATCAAATTTTTCTAGCTTTTTATTGTCATAGTGGCTTAGCATAGCAAAAAAAGCCTCATCTTTGCTATTTTGCATTTCTGCTTTTATGCTCCAATACTCCTGTGTTATAAATTTAATAATTTCATCTTCTCGTTCGCATATAATCTTTAATGCAACAGACTGCACTCGCCCTGCAGACTTGCTCCCCGACAATTTTGTCCACAGCAGTGGTGACAAGCTAAATCCAACTAGATAATCCAAAGCTCTACGTGCTTGTTGTGCACGCACTAAATCCATATTTATTTCACGTGGATTCTTTATTGCTTCTTGTACTGCTCTTTTTGTTATCTCATTAAAGACTACTCTATAAATGTTGTTTTCATTACTGATTGCTTTCTTTTCTTTTAATGTCTCTATCACATGCCAAGCCATTGCTTCCCCTTCTCTGTCTGGGTCTGTTGCAAGATATATATCTGATGTTTTGCTTGCGGCTTTTACTAACTCTTTTATATACTTTTCTGCTTTTTCAATGGTTTCATACTTTATAGCAAAATCATTATCTGGATCGACAGAACCGTTTTTTGCTGGAAGATCTCTCACATGTCCAAAGGATGCAGCTACTTTGAACTCTTTACTCAAATATTTACCTATTGTCTTTGCTTTCGCAGGTGATTCAACTATTAATAATGCCATATTGTTAATTATTTTAGTACTTAAAGATAATATGTTGAGAAATATACAATGAAAAGTAAAAAAATATTTTAATGGTTCTTGTGAATTTTACAAAGTAGGTTCTTGACCCTCTTTAGAAAACCCTTGGACGTTGATATTTTCAAGCGACTTTGAAGGCTCATTACAATAGTATATGATCGCAGCAGCAACCAGACAACAAGCTCCAACTGCTATTCCCACCGCTAACATTTCTAGGTGAACTGCAATAGCTACTCCTAAAGCAACTCCAGCCACTGCCAGTACAGAGGCAGTTACAATAGGCAGTTTGCTCCTCTTTTCATTTTGTGGACTTGGTCGTATATTATTGTTCTGGATGTCATTTTCTTGATCTGAAACTAGTATTTTAGTACTGCCACCTTCAGAAGCTATGCTACTAGAGTTACCGTTGGTTGTTAAAAATTCTGGTTGTGTACTTTGTTGATTACCATTACTTTCGAGTTCTGAAGAAGCCTCACTATTACTTGCACCTATGTGTTTAATAATGCCAGTTATTTCACTTACAGGCTGAGGAACTTGCTCATCAACACTAGAAGAACAAGCTTGATCAATGTTTTGATCATCAGGGCTCTCGCTTGATAGGTTATTCTCTATAACCTTTGCAAACGCTCTTACTTTCAATGTAGGAGCATGCCTTTCTGCAAAATTTTCAAAATCTACGAAGTTAATTAGAGTGATTCCTCCATTTCCTAACTCTTTTCTAAAGTCATCTTTGTGAACTTTAAAAAAGTTTTCTATACCAGCAAATATCATTGCTTGAAAATCACGCCTATAATGCGTTGATAAAGCATCAATTAGCGGCTCATGATTGTGCAGAAAAATTTCTTTTTTTATTTCGTTAGCTTTATTAATTAGAGTATAAGCATATTCTGGATATTGCCTTTGTAAGCTTTTTTGGTTATCAAACTTACTGCATATATCTTCATTTTTTTCCCATATACTTACTAATGTACTAGTGTCACTTTCCTTCAAAAAGTCATGTAGTAACTTATCTTCCTCCTCAAGTTTTTCGTATTCACCTAGGCACCTATTCCAATATTCTGACATTTCCCTTGTAAAATTAGAATTATGTTGTACTAGATATTCTGGCTTTTGTGCATTGGAACCTTGTAACTTAATTTCATGTGCTATCAGAAACTCCGCTGCACTTTTGTGTTTCTTTTCAACAGCCAAATGCAAAGGAGTTTTGCCATCTGCGTTTTGTAAATTAACATCAGCCTCTGCTGCTAATAGAGCATTCACTGCATCTGTATGGCCATTTTCAGCAGCCAAATGTAAAGGAGTATCGTAAAGCCAACAATCTCTCACATCAACATCAGCCCCTGCTGCTAATAGAGCATTTATTGCATCTGTATAACCATTTTCAGCAGCCCAATGTAAAGGAGTCCATCCATTTTCACTCTTCGTATTAACACTAGCTTTACTTGCTATTAGAACTTCTACTATCTTTTTATGGTCATTTGCAATAACCCAATGTAAAAGAGCCCATCCATAATTCCATAAACCATCACTCGTATTAATATTAAATTCTTCTGCCTCCAATAGAGCATTTACTGCTTTTGTATGGCCATTTTTAATAGCCAAACGTAAAGGAGTTTCTCCATTATCATCTATTGCATCAATATCAGCCCCTTTTGCTAATAAAGCATTTATTGCACCCGTATGGCCTGTTTCAGCAGCCCTATGCAAAGAAGTTTGTTCCTTCTTACTTTTTGCATTAATATTAACCCCCGCCCCCGCTTTTATTAGAGCATTTACTACCTCCTTGTGACCAATTTTGGCAGCCCAATATAAAGGGGTCAGTCCATTCATATCTTTCGTATTAACATCAGCTCCATTTGATATCAGAGCTTCTACTACCTTTTTGCAGCCATCCCTAGTAGTCAAATATAACAATGTAAGTTTAAAAGAGGCAAGACATACTGTAATTGCTATTGAATGATGGAGAGACATACTCCATTATTTTAGCGCGAGGTAACAAATTCAATAGAATGAGTTCTTCAAAAATAATTTAAACTTTTACGGTAGGAGTAGTCTCATGAAATATTATAGTGGATTAGATGTCTCACTCAAAGAAACTTTTATTAGTATCGTTGATGAGAAAGGAAAAATTGTTAAAGAAGAAGTTGTTGCAAGTGAGAGCAGTGCAATAGCTGAGTTTCTGCTTATTCAAAGCAGAGAATACGAATCCATAGGAATAGAAAGTGGGCAATTGTCAATATCGATGTGTAAAGAGTTGAAGAATCTTGGGTTGCCAGTAATTTGTGTAGATGCAAGACATATGGCAGCAGCATTATCTGCAAGGATCAATAAGAATGATAAAAATGATGCAAGAGGTATAGCACAAATGATGAGAGTTGGGCTATTTAAGGAGGTATTAGTAAAATCAGACGAAGCTTGTCAGGTTAAAATAATGCTTGGAAGCAGAAGACAATTAATACGTAGCAGAGAGCAAATTGCGGGAACAATAAGAGGATTACTGAAAATATACGGGATAAAAGTTAATCAACGTCTTAGTTTTGCAAACTTTGCTTTCAAAATGCAAGAAACAATTAACAATCTAGATGAAATTAGCAAAAACTCAATTGAATCATTAGTACATAGTTTAGAAACAATAGAAGAATCGATAAGAAAACTTGATAAAATGCTCTCAGAGCAAGGTAAAAAAGATGAGGATTGTAAATTATTAACTACTGTTCCAGGAGTTGGTATTATAGTAGCAATGACATATAAAGCTGCAATAGATAATCCATATAGGTTTGAAACATCCTATACGGTTGGAGCCTATATGGGATTAAGCCCAAGACAGTACGCTTCTGGTGAGATTGATCGACACGGAAGTATATCAAAAATGGGGCCAGTGGAATGTAGGAATATGTTGTATGAAGCTGCACAAGTCTTACTGGTAAAATGTAAAAGGACATTTAAATTAAGAAGCTGGGGATTAAAGCTTGCAAAAAAGAAGGGTATGAAGAAAGCAATTATTGCTGTAGCAAGAAAATTATCTGTAATTATGCATAGGATGTTGGTTAACAAAACAGAATTTTGTTATCAATAAACACTAAAGGAGTATAAAACAATAATTTTACTGAAAGTGAAGATAGTAATGCCGATGGAAGGGATAAGCAAGAATTTAGGTTGAAGCATAGACTTCGTGAAAGACATGTTGCCGTCCACTTCCGCCTAACAAGTATAGTGCGGCTTGGCAAATTAAAATTTTGGCCATGTTAGACCGCGGAGAGAACCATGGAAGCATACTATTTTAACTTATATTAGGGTGATGGGGAAAGTATGACACTTTAATTTTTATAAGCCTAATGAATATGTGAATAAGTACTTTAAGTGTGTGTAGCGTACTTATTCACATATTCATTGGCTACATTAATTTAAAAGGGATTAAATAGAAATTTAGTGCTAGTGTTTTAATTGCCAATAAAACCCCTTTTGATTGAATAAGATAATACGATAGTAAATAAAAGATTGTATTAGAGCTGAATTTTACATCAAAAAATATTTTTCATGATACAAAAAATTATTATTGACTTTCATGCAATTAGAGAACCTGTATATAAGGTGAATTTATAATTTATGTTAAATCTATCATTTTTCCAATCCTGGAATGTACTTAAATCTATCCTCTGTAACCTCTCTTTTATCTTTTCGATTATGTTACCCTGATTTAAATCACCATCAGCATTTACTGCACTTAATATTTTTATCCACTGTTCATATTTCATAACTTTTCTCTACTAAACACTATACAAGCGTTTTATCCAGTATTTCAGCAACTGTCAATTTTGCTAACAAATCACGTAAAAATTTGTAGAAAACACTGGACTCCGTAGCATTACAAAAAATCCAATTATTTTCTTGCATTACTCTCTGTCATTCTGTTGCTCCTTTCTTGTCATCCCGCCGCGAACCGTCATACCGTCACGGTATCTCATCCGCTAACAAGTAACGGGATGACGGTTGTCGTTTATCCATAAATATTTAAGAAACTTACCAAATAAAAAAAAAGGCAAAGAAACCCCGTAGTGCGAGTTTTGACTCTCTAATGCTTTAAATTGGCGCTGTAATAATGTGCTGACGCTTAGTTTAAGCGCGATTTGGCTGAATGTAGAAAAAATTTAAAAGACATGCAGCCGCTATAATTTTATATAATCCGCTAATAAACACCTGAGTTTTTTTACTGGATTTTGTTGTTGAGCCCGCGCGGATCAAAAACAAGTTTTGAGTCAGAAATACTCTTAGTGCAATGATAAGGGCGCTGGCGGAGTTTGTTAAGTAAGTTTCTATATAATATTTTCTAAAATAAATAGACTTCTTGCATCCAATTTTGGCAGCGCGCGACACACAACTGCAATGACAAGGTGTCGCAAGATAAACATCATATTCACACGAAGTACTTGACTTCACTTGTACTAAGAAGCATTTTATATATGTTGTGTGCCCGTAGCTCAGCTGGATAGAGCAACAGCCTTCTAAGCTGTGGGTCGTAGGTTCGAATCCCACCGGGCACACTCTTCTATCAATACTTTCTATAAATCTTCAAGTACTCTGGCACCACATTTTCAATTGCTAATGGTCGAACCTTCATTGTTTCAAGGTCAACTGACTTTTCGATTGAACTATTCATCATAACTTTCACCTGATCTTGAGTAAGCACAGGGTTCGTATCTCCGGTTATTGGTTTTAGCAGCATAGAAATAATTTTATTTTCTAAAAAGAAAGCTATTAACTTTGCCATTGGAAAAGATACATTGATCAACAAACACTTTCTGTTAGTAACATTCAGAATAAACTTCAATAAGCTTTTGAAGGAGTAAACCTTTGGTCCACCCATGTTATAAATTTTCTTGTCTTGCTTATTAAAACTGATAATACGATATACCACTTCAGCTAAGTCTGTTACACATATGGGCTGAAATTTAGTCGTTCCATTGCCAATTAGTGGTAAGAAAGGAAGAATAGTTGCTAATCTTGCAAATTTATTAAAGAAGTTGTCTTCTTTACCAAATACAAGGCTTGGCCTAATTATTATTGCTTTTTGAAATGCTGAAGTTACAGCTTTTTCACCTTCCAATTTACTTTTGGCATATTTTGACAACTTGCTATTTTCTATTCCCATAGCAGAAAAATGTATCATCATAGGTACATTTTTCATTTTTGCAGCTTTTGCTATCCTTTCAGCTATTTTAACGTGAACAGCGTAAAAATCGTGCTTTTTTGCTTCATATAATATTCCCACTAAGTTTATAGCTACATCACATTCTTCCATACCATCCAGAACTGATTTTTCATCAAAAAAATCGCCTTTAAATATTGATATTTGTCCTAAATTGCCACACAATTTTAAACAAGCAGCTTTTTCCTGATTACGAGTGAATATCTTTATTAAATATCCTTCTGCTGCCAAGCGTCTTACGATGTGTTTCCCTATAAACCCCGTTCCACCAAAAATAATTACACGTTTTGTCACAATTAAAGTTCCTAATAATTTGTTACTGTAAATTAATACAATGATTTCGCTTAATATTTTATTACGAATTCCCGTACAATAAGATCCATTTTCATTCCTCGTGAGCCTTTAACTAGAATTGCATCATTATTCTGAATAATGTTAGCTAAATCACTTTTCAATTGATTAGAATCATTAAAATGCGCGCCTCTTATATTATCTGGCAAAAGCTCATGCAATTCTAACATAAATTTACCAACTGTATAAACTTTATCTATATTATTTCCTGTGATAATCTTAACCAAATCTGTATGAAACTCTATGCTTTCATCACCAAGTTCCAACATATCACCAAGCAAAGCTACTTTTCTCTGATTAGAATATGTACTCAAAGTTTTTATCGCAGTTTTCATCGAAGCAGGGCTGGCGTTATAGGAGTCATCAATTAAATGTATATATTTTCTATTGTATTTGACCTTATGAATATTGCCTCTACCTTTCGCTACACCAAAATTCTTAAGTGCAAGTGGTAATTTTGATAAATCAAGTCCGAGGCTTTGCACAACTGCTGCAACAGCAAGTAGCGAATAAGCAAAATGCTCACCTTGTACACGTAAATTACAGTTTATAATTTGATTATCACTCAGCCTGATTTTTAAATTTAATCTATTAGCAACTCGGTTTGATGTCATTCCAGCGCGTGACGCTGGAATCCAGTCTTTATTATACAACCGTCTGATATGCTCATTTGCAATTAAATTTTCTGGATCCAAGTAGTCAAGCACTGGGATGACAGAGGAGGGTGTTGGAACGACAGAAGATAGTGCTGAAATGACAGAAGGTTCATCGTTTCTTATTAAGTTTAGTAAACAAACTTCAGCATTTTTATCTTTACCGAAGCTTATTACATTTCTATTGGCGTGTGATGAGAGATAATCATAATATTTATTATCTCTGCTTAAAACCAAAGTACCGTTATTTTTCATACCATACAGAATTTCTAACTTCGCTTGTGCAACGTCAAATAGTGATGAAAAATTTTCAGTATGTGCAGGTTCGATGTTGGTAATAACTGCAATATTCGGATTACTAACTTTTGATAATTCTTTTATTTCACCAGCTTTATTCATTCCCATTTCAAGAATTAAGTACTGGCAGTTTTTTGGAGCTTTTAGAATTGTCAAAGGCAACCCTATATTATTATTTAAGTTACCTTCGTTTGCATGGGACACTCCATATTGCGATAAAACAGTATGCAGCATATCCTTTGTAGTGGTTTTCCCGACACTGCCTGTAACTGCAATAACTTTAGCATCAATAAGAACATTTCTAATGTAGTATGATGCCATATCGTGCAAAGCTTTCAGGGTATCTTGTACAATAATGAGAGGGAAACTTTTATATTTACCCTCACTCACTATTGCAGCGACAGCCCCTTTTAAAAACGCTTCATGCAAAAAATTATGGCCATCAAAATTCTTTCCCTTGAGTGCAATAAATAAATCACCTTTTTTTATGCTTCTTGTGTCCGTTGAAATATTTGAGCTATGTATCCAATTACAACCATTTACGTCTCTTCCGCCAGTTGCATCAATGATATTATTTGTGTTCCATTTACACATAATTTAGAGTATTCTTTATAATAAATTGAACAATAAAAGTAGCGAAAATACTACATGTTTTAGACAATGTACAAATAATGGTTGCAATCCCTATAATTCTATCTTATAATGGATATAGAAGTTTAAATTTTTTCGTCTATAATTAAAATGTATTTAGTTATAGAAAGTACCTTGGAGGTATGTATGCCAAAAAACGACCAAAATGAAGAATCTACTTCTATACTAGCTAAAGTAGGAAGTTTTCTAGGTAGAGGTGTAAAGGCTACAGGTCGGGTGCTTGCTCTTGTGCCTAAAGCACTTATTTACCCTATAAAGAAGCCGTTTGCTTCAATGGGTGAAATGAAACATGATGCCACAGTTTCGTTAAAGGAAGCTGTTGGTATAGATGTACCTGAAGAAGAAAGGGAATATGATCCACCTATAGAAACCACACAGGCTAGTAAGGATCTTGGTGTACAAATAACAGAGCAAAAGAAAGGGATAGGAAAGGTAAGTTTTTTAGTGTCAAGAACTCTGACGGGAGATATACCTTATTTGAATGATGAACAATTGAATAAAATAAAAGCACTAAAAAGTGAGTATTCAAACATCACTATACATAGAGAAGAAAATAAAATTGTAATTGAAATTAACGTTGAGGAAATAGCTAACACTATTAAAACTAATCCTGATAATACAGGCAAGAGCGAGAAAGAAATAAAAGAGCTTGTTCTTAAAGGAATTGCTAATAAAGTTGACGAAGACCTTAAGAAGCTGGCAAAAATTACCGGTGGAGAATTTAAAATTCATACAGACTTAAAATTGCTGAATGGTATTGCAGAAAAATTGTATTATGATAATCAAAAGCAGTCATCAGACAAAGTTGTGAAGTCTGATGTTGGTCAGCCTTCAGAAACTATAGCTTCAGGTGAGAAAAAATGGGCGCAAGAAGCTATAAAAGCAGGTAAGTCGCAAAGTTGTGGAATGCAAAAATAAGTTATAGGGGAGTATTATGAGTGAAGCTAAAAAAATAGAGGAAAGACATCATAGTCTAACTGTTCCTGGGGATATGTATCACTTACAACCAGGAGTTATTACTGGAAAAAGGGTAAGTGGAATAGAACCCTTTTTGAAAGAACAGCAGGACATGGTAAAAGTAAGGGAACTTGTAAGCTCTTTAAATCTTGAAGATGCTTCTGGTGAAGCGATAAAACCACTATCTACACCTAATGTAGAGAAAAACGAAGAAAGAGGGAAAGGTCGCTCTTAAAATATGAGCAATGAAGCTTATGATAGCGATAACATCTTTGCTCAAATATTAAGAGGTGAGTTACCTTGTGAGAAGGTACATGAAAATGAAAATGTACTAGCTTTTCATGATAAGTACCCTGACGCGCCAGTTCATATTTTAGTTATACCAAAAAATCAATATATTTCATATGATGACTTCATTCTAAAAGCTCCTGAAGAGGAAATAGTGGATTTCTTCAAAACTGTAAGAGAGATAGCACACAAATATAATCTAGAAAAAACAGGATATAGATTAGTCACTAACTACGGTGAAAATGGAGAGCAGGTTGTACCACACTTTCACGTGCATATTTTAGGTGGTAAAAAGTTAGGAAAGCATGTAAACTCATAGTGTTATATGTTTTGTTAAATGAGCGAATATTTAACCATAGTAATCTTTATCTGCGTATCAATTGTAGTATCTTTTGCTTTAGGTATATTGCCTATGTTTCTTGCAGTGAGTAAGCCAGATGGTGAAAAGCTTTCCACATATGAGTGTGGCTTCAATCCACTATCTAGTGCAAGAAAAAATTTTGACATTAAATTTTATCTAGTTTCAATATTATTTATAATATTTGACTTAGAAATTGCTTTTCTTTTTCCTTGGGCTGTTTCTTTATCTAAGATAAGCTATGGTGGATTTTGGTCTATGATGGTATTTCTTGCAATACTCACTATAGGTTTTATCTATGAATGGTGTAAAGGTGCATTAGAGTGGGAGTAGTTTATGACAAATCAAATTCTATCTAATGATGACTGGGGTCGTTATAAAAAAGAAGGGTTTCTTGTCACTAAATTTGGTGATTTAACAGATTATGTAATGAATTGGGCAAGGTCTGGTTCATTGTGGCCAATGACATTTGGTCTTGCATGTTGCGCAGTTGAGATGATGCATACTGCATCCAGCCGTTATGATCTTGATAGATATGGTATAATGTTTCGTGCAAGCCCACGTCAATCAGATGTGATGATTGTTGCTGGCACACTAACTAATAAAATGGCAGCAGCATTGCGCAAGGTTTATGATCAAATGGCAGACCCGAAGTATGTTATTTCCATGGGAAGTTGTGCAAATGGTGGTGGTTATTACCATTACTCTTATTCAGTAGTTCGAGGCTGTGATAGAATTGTGCCAGTTGACGTGTATGTCCCTGGATGCCCACCAACCGCTGAGGCGTTGCTATATGGAATGCTATGCCTACAAAACAAAATAAAACGGACTCGGAATGGATAAAACTGCAAAGTATATACAAAAAAAGACCAAATGCGAGTGCATTCAAAAAGATGATGGCATTATTGTAATATATTCAACTTTAGATGAAATTGAAAAGTACCTATTCTTTCTACGTGATGATGAAAAGTGTAGGTTTGAACTATTAGTTGATATTTTTGGGGTTGACTATCCAAATAGAGAGAAGCGTTTCGAGCTAATATACAATCTGCTCAGCATTGTGCATAATATTAGAGTACACATAAAGCTTCAGTTATGTGAAAGCGACATGCCTCCAAGTGTAGCGAAGATATTTAGTACGGCTTTGTGGTTTGAGCGTGAAGTGTTTGATATGTATGGAATAGAGTTTTCTGATCACCCTGATTTGCGTAGGATTCTAACAGACTATGGATTCAAAGGTCATCCAATGTTAAAAGATTTCCCTCTCACTGGTTATGAGGAAGTAAGATATGATATAGAGACAAAAAAGGTTGTATATAATCCTATAGATTTACCGCAAGATTTTCGTATGTTTGATAGCTTATCGCCTTGGGAAGGTAAAACCATAAAAGTAAATACAAAGGAGTAGAAAATGACAGTACAAAGAAAAAAAATATCTTTAATCGGTGCAGGAAATATCGGTGGAACTCTCACCCATATGATTGCACTAAGGGAACTCGGTGATGTTGTTTTACTTGATATTAGTGATGGAATACCACAAGGTAAAGCACTCGACATAGCAGAATCATCCCCTATTGATGGATTTGATGTCAATATTACTGGCACAAATAGGTATGAAGATATAAAAAACTCCGATGCAATTATAATAACCGCTGGCATTGCCAGAAAACCAGGAATGAGCAGAGATGACCTCCTGCAAACCAATGCTAAAGTAATGAAGGAGGTTGGCGAAAATATTAAAAAATATTCTCCAAACACGTTTGTAATAGTGGTTACCAACCCTTTGGATGCCATGGTTTCAGTGGTGCATAAATTTTCAAACCTTCCAACTAATATGATTGTTGGCATGGCAGGAGTGCTTGATTCTTCCCGTTTTCGTTACTTTCTTGCAAGTGAGTTAAATATCTCAGTTGAAGATATATCTGCTTTTGTGCTTGGAGGACATGGCGACACTATGGTACCACTAATCAATTGTACTTCAGTTGCTGGAATTCCACTTACTCAAATTATCGATATGGGTCTTATCACACAGAAAAAAGTCGATGAAATAGTTGAACGCACTCGCAATGGCGGTAAAGAAATAGTTGATCTGCTTAAGTCTGGATCTGCATACTACGCTCCTGCATCTTCAGCTATATGCATGTTAGAATCATATTTAAAAGATAAGAGGCGCATATTACCATGTGCTGCTTACCTTAATGGTGAATATGGTGTAGAAGATTTGTTTATTGGTGTTCCTGTAATTATTGGAAAAAACGGAATTGAAAAGATCCTAGAAGTTAAAATGAATGATAGTGAACAAGAAATGTTTAATAAGTCTGTAAACTCGGTGAGAGAGCTGGTGAAATCTTTAGGTTCATAAGCAAATTAATGGTTTTATAGAGCTTCTTTATAGCTCAAACAGCCTAAAAAAGTTGCTTGTGGTTACCTTCGCTACTTGTTCTGGTGACTCATTCCACAACTCTGCCAAACAATCAACAACGTATTTCACCATTGCTGGTTCATTCTTTTTTCCCCTATAAGGCTCAGGTGATAGATATGGTGCATCAGTTTCGACTAAAACACGCTCGCGTGGTACATTTTGTGCAATTTCTCTGAGTAAGCTCGCATTTTTAAAAGTAATAATTCCAGAAAATGAAATATATAACCCCAAATCTATAGATTGATAAGCAAGTTCTTTAGAGGAAGCAAAGCAGTGCATTACTCCACTAAAAGCACCGGCTTTCATTTCTGACCTTAACATATCGATCATCTCATTATCAGCGCTTCTTGTGTGAATAACTAAAGGTAGTCCAGTTATTCTTGACGCTTCTATATGTAATGCAAAACTTTTTTTCTGATTGTCTTTGTTGTCAGATTTATAAAAATCTAACCCGGTTTCACCGATACTAATTACCTTTTGGTTCTTGGTAAATTCAACTAATTCATCAACATGTATACACTCACCGTTTTCTATAGCAGCATCAAGCGGATGTATACCAACAGAGGAGTAGACCTGATCATAGGATGAAGAAATTTTTAATAACTTAGGAACATCGTCAATGCTTACGCATATGTTATGCAAAACCTTTACACCATTTTGCTCTGCCCTTGAAATTACTTTTGGTATTTCATCGTCAGAAAAATAAATCAAGTGGCAATGAGAATCTACTATCATGAGCTTATTGTTGAGGCTTTTATTATAGAAGAAAACTCTTCTATCACTGTTTTATAAACTTCTTTTTTAAATGATATAGCACTGGCTACTAAACTATCTATACCTTGCCAACGCCACTCTTTGAACTCTGGATGACCAGTATAATTAATATCAATGTCCTCATCCTCTCCGCAAAACTTCATTAAGAACCACCTTTGCTTTTGACCAGAATATTTTCCATTCCAGCATATTGGTATAACTTCTTCAGGCAAGTTGTAGTATATCCAATCCTTGCTTTTAGTTATAACCTTTACTTTATTAGTACCAACCTCCTCTAGCAACTCACGTAACGCTGCTTGTTCCAGTTCCTCACCATCATCAACACCTCCTTGTGGCATCTGCCAGTAAGAATCGCTATCAAAGCGTTTTCCAATAAAGGCATGTCCTTGTCTGTTAAATAGCATTATGCCAACACAAGGACGGTACTTATCTTTCTGCTCAACCACGAGTACGCTCTGTTTTTAAATGATTTGTTACAGAAGTTTTAATTAATTTTCCATTTTTTTCTTTCTTCATCTCTTCAACAATTTTCTTTGCAACTTCCTTTGCACTCAAGTTCGAGTTATCAATTTCAAGCGAACCCTCAGGTATAAATAGCCTTTTCCCTTCAATTTTCTTTATAGCAAAATCCGGATCAGTAATTTTATTTTCCTGATATCTCTCTTCTGATTGGACACGTCTTACTAGTTTTTCATTATTACAATGTAATACTACAGAAAAAATTTCCATGTCCATTTTTTTACTTAAATTTACCACTGAGTTATATAATCTTTGGTCATAGGGATCACCCTCTATCAATTCATTTGTAAATATATAATGTTTTGATTTTACGTAGTGTTTTTCCAGTATTGCTAATACATTTTCCCTAACTGCAAAAATTTTTTCCCATAGGTCATCTGGAACTTCAGCGTTTTGTAATTTAACAATATCAAATATAATATTATTGAATAGATTATTGCTTACTATTACTGCACCAATGATTTTACACAGTTCCTTTGCAGTAGTAAACTTACCACTGCCTGGAAAGCCGATTAAGTAGATGAGAGTCTTGCCCATAATGAATACTAGTAAAAAGCTATTTTCAATTATATAAAAAGTATATACATTGTACATGCTAAAAACATGATGATAAAATAGATGCAGGTAATACCTTTAACAAGTAGTTGCGTTGAAAATAGTTCATATTTAGAAATTTTGAGTATATAATTATAAATGAATCATATAACCTGTAAACAATGCTTAGCGATATGAAATCGATAAGAAGTACAATTGAAGAGATAATAGATCAAAATAAAGGTCATGATATAGTAACTTTTGATGTGCAGAATAAAACCGTTATTGCAAAATATATGATTATTGCATCTGGTGATTCAAGCCGTCACGTTAAAGCTTTAGCTGAGCACGTAATAAAAAGCCTCAAGCCACATGATAAAATAGATGTAGAAGGTATGGATGAAGGCAATTGGGTGGTTTTGAATTTTCAAGGCATAATGGTTCACATATTCAGGCCGGAAGTAAGGGAGTATTATAAAATAGAAGAGTTATGGAATTGATTATCCAGATAGCTGGTACACAATTGCACAAACGTTGTAATTTTGAAGGCAACTCCTGCACAGGTAGTGGTGTCATGAAAGTAGCTGACACTGGAATCCAGTTTTTCATGCAATTTCATCGAAAACGTTGTATAGTGTGCTTGTTTATAATTAAGTTCCAGTGTCTGGGCACTGGCTTCTCTATTAGGGTTACCTTCGGCATTAATGACAGGATAGACTGGGGTTTATAAAATGAAACACGCATCTGAATTTTTAAATTTCATCCAAGAAAGAGGGTACCTATACCAATGCACAAACATTGAAGGACTAGATCAATTATTATTGCAGAGCAATTATATAGTTGCATACATTGGGTTTGATTGCACAGCACCAAGTCTTCATGCTGGTCACCTAATTCAGATTATGATGCTCTGTCACCTACAAAAATTTGGTTATAAGCCGATAGTCTTACTTGGAGGTGGCACAACAAAAATTGGTGACCCATCCTTCAAAGATAAAGCAAGAAGCATCTTGCCTGTAGAGAACATCAATCAAAATACATCCAGTATAAGGAGAATATTAGAGAAAATGGTGTCTTTTAATGACAGCAAGACTGGTGCAATGATAGTAAATAACGCAGATTGGTTGGATAACATAAAATACATAGATTTTTTGCGTGATATAGGAGCTTATTTTTCTGTAAATCGTATGCTAAGTTTTGATAGTGTGAAAACCAGGCTGGATAGAGAGCAAACCTTAAGCTTTCTGGAATTTAATTACATGCTATTGCAAGCTTACGACTTTATTGAATTAAACAAAAAATATGATTGTCGTCTGCAGATTGGAGGGTCAGACCAGTGGGGAAATATAGTAAACGGAATTGAACTTGGAAAAAAGTTGAATTTACCTGAGCTATTTGGCCTTACCATGCCTCTTTTATTAAATGCACAAGGAAAAAAAATGGGCAAAACTGAAAGTGGAGCAGTGTGGCTTGATGATAATATGCTAAAGCCTTACGACTACTGGCAATATTTTCGCAACGTTGATGATCAAGATGTTGGACGTTTTTTAAGATTGCTCACTGATGTGCCAATTGATGAGATTAGAAAATTAGAGTCTTTAAAGGATCAAGAAATAAATGAAGCAAAAAAGGTCTTGGCAACAGAAGTGACAAAAATATGTCATGGTGACAAAGAAGCGGAACTTGCACAATTTGCTGCAATTTCTGCTTTTGAGAATGAAGATAGCTCACTACTTCCTGATTACATCATAAAAAAAGAACAAGTTGCAAGCGGCATATCCTTAGTAGACCTACTACATGACACCGGTTTTGAACCTTCAAAAGGCGCTGCAAAGCGTTTAATACAGGGCAACGGATGCAAGATTAATGATAATGTTGTAAACAATATTGATCATGTAATAAATTTCGAAAGCTTTAAAGATCAGCCATTTATAAAATTATCTGCAGGAAAGAAACGCCATATAAAAGTTGTGGTAGATTAGGTCTCGAAGTAAGAAAACAAATTTTATACAAGTGAGAAATTAGATATGGAGCAAATTTTCAAAATTCGAGAATTATGTATAAAACAACTGGAAAGATAGTAGAAAGCGAAATTCTATTATATATAGCTAAAGTGGCTTAGGTTTACCTACAATTTGAAAAACAACAAATTCGTCATTCCGCTACTCATTAGCGGAATCTATACCGCGAATGAATCCATAACTGTACGGACATTGCAATTTGGGCCTAGCAGGAGGGCAATGCCTCTTATCCAAGTACCCTCTTCTTGTCATCCCAGTGCTTGACACTGGGATGGCTTTGTTGCATCGCTACTTATGAAAGGCTAACTATAGTTAGGATTATAAGCAACCTATTGAAAATCTTGTTTTTTTGCAATCAATCTGATCAAATTTAAGAATAGTAATTTGTTATTTATATTAATAAATTTAATTCTATTGAAAATAGCTAAAGCATTGAAATTCTTGAATTTTAGCCAGATTAGTGAGTGGTAGTGAAATTTCTTTTACTCAAATTTAGGTATTCACTGACCGTTCTTGTTATAAATACCAGAATAATAAGCTACTGATATTCCCTATCTTTTTTATCTTTAATCCATCATAGCTAGCGATGCAACAAAGCCCACTGGGATCCAGGAATTTTATTAAGTTGGTAAGAGGTTGTCCACAAACCAAGGAATACGTAGTATATAAAGAAAGAATATTGAGGTAAGAGATGAGGAAAAAATATCCAACAGATTTAAGTAAAAGGGAATGGGCAAGAATAGAAAAACACTTCAGAGTATCGTACAAGAAAGGAGGAAGGCCACCAAAATACAGTAAGTGTGAGATAGTAAATGCAATTCTTTATATACTGCGCACAGGATGTCAATGGCGCTATTTACCACACGATTTTCCGCCGTGGAAGGCTGTGCATGAACAGTTTAGAAGATGGAAAAAGCAGGGAATTTTTGAGAAAATGAACTATGATATCACTAAATATAGTAGGTCAAAAATGGGAAGCCGAGCGCATGCATAGTGGACAGTCAATCGGTAAAACCACGGAAAAAGGGGGGGCAAAGGTTATGATGGTGCGAAAAAGGTAAAGGGGAGAAAAAGACATATAATCACAGATACTCAAGGATTTGTGCTTGGTTGCTATGTAGGAGCTGCAAGCGAAAATGACAGAGATGGGGTGAAGATGGCATTGGACAATATGAAGGAAAAATACAGCAATATTAAGAAAATGTGGGCTGATATGGGATACCAAGGAAAAGATTTAAAGGATTACGTAAAGAGAGAATATGGGATAGATATTGAAATTGTCAAAAGGCCTCCATGTAGGTTTTGGGTGCATAAAGATACACCACTAGAACTATTGCCACAACGGGATCCTGGATTTTCAGTACAGCCGAGAAGGTGGGTGGTAGAGAGGACTTTTGCTTGGATCAATAGAAATAGAAGGCTATCAAAGGAGTACGATTTACTTACAACATCTACTGAAAGTTTCATATATCTGGCTATGAGTAAAGTTATGTTAAGTAGGGAATATGCTTGATTTACTGGTTTGTGGACAACCTCTTACATAACCATATAACATTGGGAATAGAAACAAAAAACTTGCTTGACACCCTTCGCCAGCACCCTTATCATAAAACTGAAGCTATTGTATTTGCTTTCGCCAATCTGCAGATTAAAAGGTAAGGATTACTTAATGTATCGGCGTCTTATGTTTAATTTTTTGCAGTACATAGATACTGTATGTCTTTACAAAACTTCATCTACATCTAGATTTTTATCTAAATAAGCTGAACGCGCTTATAAAGCGTTACAAGACATCAAAAAATGCCAATACTCGACAGAGATAGTAAAAGACTAGCTAACTCGGGGATTCTTTGTCTTTTTTTCTGCTTAGTAAACTTCTTAAACATTTGCAGCGTAAGTTAGTTGCAATTAAAAGCAGCTTAATCTTGCTTGTCAAGCGTTTAAAACATAAAAAACGCCAATATTTTAAAGCGGATAATAACCCCAGGGCTTCTTTTGCCTTTTTTTTCATTTGGTAAATTTCTTAACGTTTGTAGCTAAACGACAACCGTCATCCCGCTACGTGTTAGCGGCTAAGAGATACCGCGGCGGTATGACGGTTTGCGGCGGCATGACCTCGTCATTCCCCTACGTGTTAGCGGGATCTAGAGATACCGTGACGGTATGACGGTTCGCGCGGTGGCATGACCTCGTCATCCCGCTACTTGTTAGCGGGATCTAGAGATACCGCGAATGAATCGCGGTATGACGGTTCGCGGCGGCGTGACGATAAGCTCGTCATCCCGCTACTTGTTAGCGGGATCTAGAGATACCGCGAATGAATCGCGGTATGACATAGGGAACCCTTTCTTGGGTTAGCTATAGATTTACTTCGCATATTCAGCTAATTTTTATTACAATTACAACAAAATAATTTTGGCTTTGATGAAAACTGTATATGTATGTCAATCCTGTGGTCACAGCACTGGCAGGTGGGTAGGGAAGTGTATTGCATGTGACAATTGGGATACAGTTGTTGAGGAAATAGCAGTAAAAACGGGCAAAAGAAGTATATCTGCGCCAATTTTAATAAAGACGTTATCGGGTAGCGAAATTATCACTCCAAGTCGTTTTTTAACAGGAATAGAAGAATTAGATAGAGTTTTTGGTGGAGGTATCGTTCAAGGTGCTAGCATTTTAATTGGTGGCGAACCTGGAATTGGGAAATCTACCCTTTTGCTTAGAATTGCAGCTAATGTTGTGCAACTTTCCTCTTTTGAATGTCTTTATGTATCCGGCGAGGAATCTTTAGAGCAAGTGAGCCTCAGAGCAAAGCGTCTTAAGATAAATGAACCTAAAATTAAGCTTTTGTCTACAGTGTCTTTAACTGATGTAGTAGCAACAATAAAGGAAAACAAAAGTATTAAATTCTTAGTAATTGACTCTATACAAACAATGTATGATAGCAGAATTATATCAGCACCAGGAACTGTAACTCAGGTCCGCACTTGCGCACATGAATTAACCATTCTTGCGAAACAATATGGTATTTCCCTCTTAATAGTTGGCCATATAACTAAGGATGGACAAATAGCTGGACCTAAAACTTTGGAGCATATGGTGGATACGGTATTATATTTTGAAGGTGAAAATAGCAATCAATACCGCATTTTGCGTACTATTAAGAATAGATTTGGCCCTGCAAATGAAATTGGTGTTTTTGAGATGTCTGAAGCAGGACTTGTGCCTGTTGATAACCCATCATCATTGTTTCTGATGGCCCATGACAGAGAAGTAGTTGGCAGCGCCGTATTTGCAGGAATTGAAGGTTCAAGACCAATTTTAATGGAAGTGCAAGCATTAATAGCAGGGACTAATATGGCAACCCCAAGAAGGGCAGTAGTTGGGTGGGATATTAATCGATTGGCTATGATCATTGCGGTGCTAAATGCTCGTTGCAAAATGTTTTTGCATGATAAAGAGGTATACCTAAACATTGCAGGGGGACTCAAAATACAGGAACCATCGGCTGATCTTGCTGTTGCTGCTTCCCTTATTTCAAGTGTAGTAAATTTACCGCTGCCAACTTCTTCAATAATCTGCGGTGAAGTTGCACTTTCAGGAGAAATTAGGAACATCTCGCATGCTGATCTCAGACTAAAAGAAGCACAAAAGTTAGGATTCAAAAAAGCAATTATGCCTAAAAATGGCAATTATTCTTCTCATGATATTGAAATAATCAAGCTTGGTCACGTAAGGGAATTAAGAGAAGTCTTTAATTACAATTAAATAACGCTTCAGCAAATTCTTTACTAGTAAACTCCCTTAAGTCCTCTATATTTTCGCCAATTCCTATAGCATGTAACTTTATCTTATAAGCTTCTGCAAGTCCAATTACCACTCCGCCCTTAGCAGTGCCATCTAACTTTGTTACGATTAGCCCGGTAACATTAACCATTTTGCTAAATGCTTCTAATTGGCTATAAGCATTTTGGCCGGTAGTTGCATCAAGAACTAAAATAACGTCATGAGGGGCAGTATCATCCAATTTCTTTATCGTTCTATATATTTTTGATAACTCCTCCATAAGGTTCACATTATTTTGCAGCCTTCCTGCTGTGTCAATTAGAACAACATCAACGTTGTCTTTTATAGCTTGACTTACAGCTCTATATGCCACACTTGCAGAGTCGCTACCGTACTCTCCAGTAACAATCAAGCAATCAGAACGTTCTGCCCAAATGTTTAATTGCTCACTAGCAGCAGCTCTAAATGTGTCGCATGCAACAAGCATAACGGATTTTCCCATTTCCTTATATTTATATGCAAGCTTACCTATAGTTGTGGTTTTACCATTACCGTTTACTCCGCATACCATTATTATATGTGGTTTTTTGTTCAAAATTAACGGTTGCACAACTGGGCTCAATATAGCTTCTATTTCGTTCATTAACTGCTGCGAGATAATATTATACTCAACTTCCTTGTCAAACTTGATGCTTGTGAGCCTGTCAATAATCAACTTGGAAGTTTTATGACCAATATCCATGCTAATTAGCAATTCTTCTAGCTCATCTAAAAGCGACTGATCTAATTTTTTTTTGTTAGAGAAAATACTTTTTACTCCGTTGCTAAAGCGAGAAGAAGTTTTTAACAAGCCTTTATAAAGGTTACCAAATAAACTCAAGAGAATACTCCTTTTTAATTACAATATAGAGAATGACATGCACTACATGTATTTGTAAAGTAAATACACTCGTAACCCATATATTTTGTGAGTAAAATATACTGTTTGCTAGTGTATTTTACTTTAGTTTTTAACCTAAATATGTTATAATGTAGAATAGCGGTTCACAGGTAATTTTATGAGTTATAATGAGAAAATTTTAGATCATTACGAAAATCCAAGGAATGTTGGCTCTCTGGATAAAAATGATCCAAGTGTTGGCACTGGTCTAGTTGGTGCACCATCGTGCGGTGATGTAATGAAATTGCAGATAAAGGTCAATGACAAAGGTGTTATTGAAGATGCAAAATTTAAAACTTTTGGTTGTGGTTCTGCCATTGCTTCAAGTTCCTTGTTAACAGAGATGATAAAGGGAAGAACCATCAGTGACGTTACACAGATAAAGAATACTCAAATAGTGGAAGAGTTGTCTTTACCTCCAGTGAAGATACACTGTTCGGTACTTGCTGAAGATGCTATAAAGGCTGCTATTCATGACTATCAAAGTAAACAAAAGAATTAAGAAGCTACGAACATGGGTGAATATCAAGAAGTAGGCGGAGGTGAAACTGTAAAAAAGAATAAAAAACTTATCACTATAACTGCGGAAGCAGTAGAAAGGATAAGGTATTTATTGGACCAAAAGAAGCATACTAACCTTGAGAAACCGGAAGAAGCAATAGGAATAAGAGTGCTAATTAAGCAAAAAGGATGTTCTGGTTTAAAATATGACATTGAATATGCATATGATACTCGTCCTTTAGAGTCGATAATTGAGGAAAACTGTAGTGATGGCCAAAAAGTTAAAGTGTTGATCGACCCAAAATCCGTCATGTTTATTCTTGGCTCTGAAATGGATTATGTAGAAGAAAAATTTTCATCGGGTTTTGTTTTCAAAAATCCTAATGAGAAAGGAAAATGTGGTTGTGGAGAGAGTTTTCATGTCTAGCAACTATTTTGCATTGTTTGAAATTGAACCAGCTTTCAATATCAGCTTTGATGAGTTAGAGAAAAAATATATTGAGCTAAGCAGGACTGATATAAATGAAAGACAGTCCCAAAACATGGAAAATATTAACAGAGCTTATCAGATACTAAAGTCACCGCTAAAACGTGCTGAGCATTTGCTGGATTTTTTTAATGTGAAAAGCCAAAAGGACTACTTAAATTCTGAAATATTAAGTGAATCAATGGAAATAAGAGAGTACTTACTAGACTGCGACGATCTACAATTTGCAAGCAGGATGATTGATGAAAAAATAAAAGGTTGCATTAAAAACCTAATTAACACTTTTGCTGTAAAGAATTTTGATGGAGCTGCTACACAAGTCTTAAGATTGAAATATTTATATAAGTCATTTGAGGAGGTGAAAAAGAATGCAACCAATTCAAATTTCTGAACCAAATTCAAGTGAAGTAGTTTTTGGTATAGACCTTGGCACCACCAATTCTTTGATTGCTATGGTGAATAAAGCTGGCAATGTGGAGATATTTAAAGATAAACAGGGAAGAGAGCTACTGCCTTCTGTTATTTCGTATGAAAATAATACATTGAAAACTGGCTGTGACGTCGGTCAAAATGCAATCTACTCAATAAAGCGTTTAATGGGTAAAAGTGTTGAAGAATTAAATAAAGAAGGCGTCAATTTTGAAATAGATCATGAAAGCGAAAAAGTTATTAGAATAAAATGCGCAGAGGAAAAGTATCTTACTCCTATTGAGATTTCTGCTGAGATATTAAAAGCTTTATGTGAGAGGGTAAAAAAGTCTAAGGGACTGGAAGTAAAAAAAGCAGTGATTACTGTGCCAGCTTACTTTGACGATTCAGCACGTAACGCAACTAAATATGCGGCAAAATTAGCTGGAATAGAAGTTCTTCGCCTCGTTAACGAGCCAACCGCTGCAGCGCTTTCTTACTCCATTGAAAAGAACAATAGCAGTGGAATATATGCAGTGTATGACCTTGGTGGTGGAACATTTGATATTTCGATATTGAAATTGCATCAAGGAGTGTTTCAAGTTCTTGCAGTTGGTGGTGACACCAAACTCGGCGGTGATGATTTTGATCATTTGCTGAGTTCAATTGTGATTGATAAGTATAGAGAAAAGACGGCTAAGCAACTAAATTCCTTACTTATCGAATCACGCTCTGTGAAAGAGTACCTAAGCAATCACACTATAGGTATCTTTGAATTTAATGTTAACGGCAAGCCATTTGAGTGCGAAATTACCAGAGAAGAATTCGAGCAGGCAATCAGTTCTTTGGTCAATAAGACTATCAATATAGTCACTCGTACTATAAGCGATATAGATCTTAAAATTGACGATATAAAAGGAGTAATTTTAGTTGGTGGTGCAACTAGAACACCATTGGTTCAAAATTCACTAGTCAAACTCTTTGGAAATAAAGTACTAAATGACGTGGATCCAGATAAAGCAGTTGCCATTGGGGCAGCTCTGCAGGCTCATGATTTAACTTCGAGCTCAAAAGATAGGAATATTCTCCTGGATGTTCTACCTTTATCACTTGGCATAGAAACTATGGGAGGCATAGTTGAAAAAATCATACCAAGAAATACGCCACTACCAGTTTCAGAGATAAAAGAGTTTACAACTTATGTTGATAGGCAAACAGCAATGAAAATTCACGTTTGTCAGGGAGAACGTGAAATGATAGAGGATAACAAATCTCTAGCGCAGTTTGAACTAAAAGGTATACCGCCACTGCCTGCAGGTTCTGCAAGAGTTGAAATAGAATTCATAGTTAACGTTGACGGAATCTTGACTGTTACTGCAAGAGAAAAAACTACTGGAATCGAGCAGACAGTTGAAGTAAATTCAAGTTTTGGCTTGAGTGAAGCTGATGTTCAAAATATGGTTAACCAGTCAATAAACAGCTTTGATGAAGATATGAAGGCTCGTTCCCTTGCAGGTGCTAAAATTAATGGAAATAAACTCATACACTTGGTTGAAAACAATAATAACTTTTCCACTGATCAAAAGTTGAAAAACCTATTACAAAATGCAAAAAAAGCTTTACAAGGCAATGACTTGAATGAAATTAACAACACTATCGCCGAGTTAGAAAATTCTTCTTTAGAGTTGTGTGAATTAACAAATAGGTAGAAAAAGCGTAACCGTTCACGGAATATTCCCAATTAGGCAGGAATAGCGACTAAATTCTGTAGTTTCTGGACAGGATTCTGATCATTCAAACGTGCAGTCAAAAATATCGAAAGCATTCTTTCAATGAACTTTTCTCCACGTTCTGACCAAGTGAAAAAACTATTTTTACGATAAATGACGTACCGTCTAGCCTGACGTTCTGCAAGGTTATTGGTTGTCTCGATCAGATCAGGATTGCGCACGAATCTCCACATCATATCTTCAGAACGTAGTATATTGGCAGCCATTCTCGAGGCCTGAGTTCCTTTTGCAACCCTTGTTATCTCTCGCAAAAAATGTTTCACCCTTTTTCGAATCTTCCTCATTAACCGGAAAAATCTTAAATTGTCTATCAGGTTTTGTTTACGTGCTCTATCTACCACAAATACCCTGTTGCTCAGCGATTTTAATGCTGCGCCAATTCTGCTCACTTCAACATTTTTACTGTAAAAAAACCTTTCAAAGTCCCTTGCTAAATGGGCCCAGCATATCTGTCTGTTTTCACGATTAAAGTAATTATACGCAGCATACCTATCGCTTATAACTATTCCATCATACTCTGGCAATAGCCCTTTTAATATCTTCTTTCCGCGAGATCCAACTAACTTCATAAGTGTTGCTGTTTTATTCGTTACTACCCAACTCCAACCTTTCTTTCCCTGGTTCCTATGGCTTGTTTCATCTATATGTAAATACTTGCTTTTCCGTAGCTCTTCTCTTATTTTTTCGTATTCAGATATACATTTTTCTGATACTCTACCCTCGGTCTTTGAAACCAAACCTAGGCTTATATTCAGATTAAATATGCTGCTCAAAATTTGCTGTACTTCCCTTTTTGAATTGATAAAAAATCCACTAAAACTGCTAATTACTGCTTTTGCATTAGCTCCTAAAAGATCCCTTGTCACACCTTCAGGCAGACTAGCTGAGATCCTTTTCTTACACGCCTTACAGTAGCCTTTTTGTAGCCTATATTCAGTCACTATCGGTTTAATTTTTGGCAATTCAACCTTTTGATGCACAGTTTCTTCTTCTAAAATAACTTGGCTTCCACACATGCAAATTGTATCAATTGAACATTTTACCACCTCATCTGCTACCATCAATTCCCGCTTGTGCGCTTCATGTCCTGGCTGCCCGCCTGGTTTTTTATCGCTCTTCTTTTTTGTCTTTTTGCGATATACATCTTGCGATGGTGGCAGCGATGAATTTTTTGAATTTAAACCCAGCTTATCCTCTAGCTCAATTATTTTTGTCCTTAACTTATCATTCTCTGCTTTCAGAGTACCAACTTCTGACTCCAATACCACAATCTTTTCTTGTAGCACCTCTATCATCAACCCCTCATCTATCTAGTTTATTGTTTTTTATACTAATTATGCAATTTTTGTAAACTACTTTCTTATACCGTGAATGGACAAAGTTGATAAGCCTAAACGCCATCATGTCTTTAGGAGAGTCTGCTAATGAAGGCTCTTAAGTTGACGCCATTGCGTGAACGGTTACGAAAAAGCTTACACAACCTTGTGCAATACCCTATTTAATCTCAAAGCAACAGGTAATCTGAAATTAAATGGTAACCAATCGACCTTTCCCAATTTAAACGATAAACCAACTATGCTTACACGCCCAATGATATTTTCCATTGGTACAAAACCAACTTCAGGAAACCTACTATCTAAAGAATTATTTCTATTGTCTCCCATAACAAAAAATTGATCGTTAGGTACATAATAAACCGGAGTATTATATGATAGCTTATTAGAAATGTCATCTACCAAAATCTCATGTTCCTTGCCACTTAAAAGCGTTTCTATATATCTTGGTATGTTACGATTTGACTCATAATCAAAAAAACTTTCAATTTGCCTTCGCTCTACTTTCTGATCATTTAGGTATAATTCTCCCTCTATCATTTGCACTTTGTCACCTGGTGTTCCTATTACTCGCTTAACAAACCTGATGCTGTCATTTCTTGTGGGTTTGAAAACTACTATGTCGCCACGCTTTGGAGGGGTGTAAAAAATCCTGCCGCTAAAAATGTTTGGAGAAAATGGAAAGGAGTGTTTACTGTAACCGTATGAATATTTACTAGTAAAAATGTAATCCCCTTCAAGTAGGGTGCTTTTCATTGAACCAGAAGGTATATGAAATGGCTCGAATAAAAAACTACGTATTGATAGCGCAATCAACAGTAAAAAAAACAATGAAGATAAAAATCTTCCCGTTCTTATCACCCAGTTTTTGCTTAGTTCTTCCAACTTTGTTTTTCTTATAAATTAAGCTTATTATAATACATAAATTAAAAAATGGTAATATGAAATTTTACTTGTGAATGTTATTCCTCTATTCAAAACAATTTTGAAAAGGCGGTTCATTTCTTTCAACGGTGTCATCCAAGTAGCGTGACACATAACTGTACGAACATTGCAATTTGCAGGTGGCAGATGAAAGTAGCTGATGCACATCTGTACGAACATTTGCTTTTGTTAAGGTAATATGGTGTTATGAAAGTAGCTGACACTGGAATGGCTTTGTTGCATCGCTACTTATGAAAGGCTAACTATAGTTAGGATTATAAGCAACCTATTGAAAATCTTGTTTTTTTGCAATCAATCTGATCAAATTTAAGAATAGTAATTTGTTATTTATATTAATAAATTTAATTCTATTGAAAATAGCTAAAGCATTGAAATTCTTGAATTTTAGCCGGATTGGTAAATGGTAGTGAAATTTCTTTTACTCAAATTTAGGTATTCATTGACCGTTCTTGTTATAAATACCAGAATAATAAGCTACTGATATTCCCTATCTTTTTTATCTTTAATCCATCATAGCTAGCGATGCAACAAAGCCCACTGGAATCCAGGTTGTAACCGTTCACGGATTGTGAGAATGAATAAAGAACTAAGCAGTCGTAACTTTTGGAAGGGATTTTGGCCATTGAGACGTGATGTCAAAAATATCGACAACATTCTTTCCACAAATCTTTCTCCATGTTCCGACCAGGTGAAAAAGCTGTTTTTACGATAGCCGTCTAATTTGCCGTTCTGCAAGGTTGTTGATTGACTTCAGGCTTTCGTAAAAACTTCCACACCATATCCTCGGCCTTAACATCTTAATGGCCATTCTCAAACCATTTACAAGCCTTGTCATTTCATGCCCCCCCTTTTTGCATTAGTTGTGTAGCATCTTTTAATATTAGCAAGGCCTATAATAGTGCAACACTGCCTTACGTATTGCCAATCCAAATTCTACTTGCTGTAAAATAACACAATCTGCTACATCGCTGCTAATCTCAATCCCTCTGTTTATTGGCCCTGGGTGCATAACAATCGCATCTGGTTTTGCGTATGATAGCTTTTGTGAATCAAGTCCATACAAATAAAAATATTCTTTCTCTGAAGAACTATTATTCATGCGCTCTTTCTGCAATCTCAAAAGCATAATTACGTCAGCATCCTTTATACCTTCAATTAATGAATAATGGACTGAATCTACTTCAGGAAAATGCTTACAAATCAAAGTTGGTGGTGCGACCAAGTTTATCTCTGCTCCAAACATTTTTAGCAATCTTATATTTGATCTTGCAACTCTACTGTGCAGAATATCTCCACATATCACAACTTTGAGGTCCTTTATTTGCTTTTTGTGATTGCTGATTACAAGATAGTCTGCAAGAGCTTGAGTTGGATGTTCACTACTTCCATCGCCTGCATTGATTAGCGAGCAGTTAACATACTTTGCCAGTGTATTAATGATACCACTACTTTTATGCCTGATTATTATGTAATCAGGATTCATTGCATTTAATGTTTTGATCATGTCTTTTAGATCTTCTCCCTTGTTAATAGAAGAAGATCTTATTGGCAAAGTTACAACATTTGCTCCAAGGCTTTTTGCTGCTATTTCAAAAGACGCAAGTGTACGCGTTGAATCTTCAAAGAATAAATTTATTACTGTCTTATTTTCCAAGATATGACTATTTGCAACTTCTTTTTTAAGGTACTGGTTGGCCAACTTAGTTATATTTTCTACATCATCGACTGTAAGGTCTGAGATGTTTAACAAATTCCTTCTCTTGTTCATAGTTTCCTTTTCAACTACTTGAACCTATTCTACTTTCTTATTACCTTTTTTCAATAGACTTCTTGTGCAGCAATTGTTTTGGTGAAAGAACGGAAAAAGATAGTAAAGTCAAAATTAAGTTAGAAGGAAGAAAAAGTTCAGCGAGTCAAGAGTAAGGTATATTAGCATAAATCTTTCATCCCAATGTTTAGTGGCGCTGGGGATTACTTCCACTTACACTCATCCGCTATCATAACAGCCTCAAAAAGATGCTTCTCAAGTTCACTTAGAGGCAAATCACTTTGTGAATAATTTCCCCAAGATTTTAGTATATCGGAAGTTTCAACGCCTTCAATAATAGGATATTCTTGGTTTTTTTTAGCGTATAACTCTTGAGCCTGCTTGCTTACTAAAAATTCCAATAAGACTATAGCATTTTCCCTGTTTTTTGCGTTTTTTGTTACTGCTGCACCACTGATGTTTACCATTACACCGTGATCGTTGCGATTAGGAAAAAAAGCCCCTAGCTTGTCTGCAACATTCTTTTTATTTTCTGATGAAAGAATTCTCGCAAAGTAGTAGCTGTTTACTATTGCAACATCTCCCTCACCCGCTGCTACGGCGTAAATTTGATCAGTATCACCACCACTTGGTTTTCTTGCCATATTGCTCACAATTCCGCTTACCCATTCTTTCGTCTTTTCAAAACCATTATTTGCAATCATAAAAGCAATTAACGATCTGTTATATGGACTTGTAGAAGAACGCACTAATATTTTTCCTTTCCATTTTTCATTTGCTAAATCTTCATAAGTACTTAAGTCCTTAGGGTCTACTGACTCTTTATTGTAAACCAATATCCTAGCTCTTTTTGTAAGACCAAACCAATAATCTTCACTGTCTCTAAATCTTGCAGGTATAACACTTTTTAAAACCTCTGAATCTACTTGAGATAAAAGTCCTCTTTTTTTTGCTAGAATTAAGTTGATTGCATCAGCAGTCAAAAATAAGTCAGCTTCACCACCGTTTTCCATTCGTGAAAGTAGCTGAGAATAATCATCAATGATGTAACGTACTTTAATACCTGTATTTTTCGTGAATTCATCAAACAAAGTACGTACTAATTCTTCTTTGCGCGATGAATAAACATTTACCACTTGTGAGTCATTAGTTCCGTCGTTTCTGTATAAATAAGTAATAACTATCAATATAATTGCTATTAAGGATGTGAATATAAAGGCTTTTTTCATATTGGATAAAAAATAACTTCTTTCAGTTAAAGTTACCAAGATGGTACAACTTTAGCAAGTGTAAAGTTCGTTAGATAAATCATAAAAACTTCCTTGACAAGCTTCGCCAGCCCCCTTATTATAACACTGAAGCTATTTATTTATCTTCGCAATCTCTGCAGTGGATTAATGACAAAAAACTTAATGTATTTGGCGTAAATCATGCTTAATTTTTTGCACTATGTGCACCTTATGTCTTTATAAAATTTCTAGGTTTTTACCTAATATAAGCTGAAATGCGCTATTTAAAACATTAAAAAACGCCAACTTAAAAAATGGATAGTGAATAACTAGCTACCCTAGGGTTTCTTTTGCCTTTTTTTCTGTTTAGTAAATTGTATCCGTTCAGCGGAGTGGTAGAATAAGGTAGACAAAGTGATCTAAAAAGATAATCATAGAGCAAAAGTGAGGTAATGTGGTAAACCTTTTAGAACTTTGCAAAAATTTACAGCAAAAAATAGAAAAACTGAAAGCAGAGATAGAAAACTTAAAAGCAGAAAATAAAGCTTTAAAGATAGAGAACGCTGAATTAAAGGAAAGGCTCGGTTTAAATTCAAAAAACTCATCCCTGCCCAGCTCAAAAGAGCTATACAAAATAAAAAAGGACAAGCCAAAAAGCGAAAGGAATGTTGGCGATCAGGTTGGGCATAAAGGAAATTTTCATGCCACAATGGAAGCGGATAAAGTAGTAAAAATAGAGTTGCCTAATATTTGCGAATGCGGAGGAGAGCTTGTAATATGCGAAAAACCTTATGTTCACCAAAAAGTTGATCTTCCGGAAATTAGGCCTTATGTAGTAATTGGAACATGGTCGTTGTTGGAGATGCAGAAAAAGAAAAAGTAGCAAGTTACCAGAAGGTGTTACGCCAGATACATTTGGTCCAAGGGTTAAGTCTATAATTGCAGCACTCAGCGGATTTTACAAAAACTCAAAGCGTGAAGTGGCTAGTATCATAAATGACATTTTTAATTTGAACATAAGTGTTGGCAGCATATCAGAGGTTGTCCACAAACCAGTAAATCAAGCATATTCCCTACTTAACATAACTTTACTCATAGCCAGATATATGAAACTTTCAGTAGATGTTGTAAGTAAATCGTACTCCTTTGATAGCCTTCTATTTCTATTGATCCAAGCAAAAGTCCTCTCTACCACCCACCTTCTCGGCTGTACTGAAAATCCAGGATCCCGTTGTGGCAATAGTTCTAGTGGTGTATCTTTATGCACCCAAAACCTACATGGAGGCCTTTTGACAATTTCAATATCTATCCCATATTCTCTCTTTACGTAATCCTTTAAATCTTTTCCTTGGTATCCCATATCAGCCCACATTTTCTTAATATTGCTGTATTTTTCCTTCATATTGTCCAATGCCATCTTCACCCCATCTCTGTCATTTTCGCTTGCAGCTCCTACATAGCAACCAAGCACAAATCCTTGAGTATCTGTGATTATATGTCTTTTTCTCCCCTTTACCTTTTTCGCACCATCATAACCTTTGCCCCCCCTTTTTCCGTGGTTTTACCGATTGACTGTCCACTATGCATGCGCTCGGCTTCCCATTTTTGACCTACTATATTTAGTGATATCATAGTTCATTTTCTCAAAAATTCCCTGCTTTTTCCATCTTCTAAACTGTTCATGCACAGCCTTCCACGGCGGAAAATCGTGTGGTAAATAGCGCCATTGACATCCTGTGCGCAGTATATAAAGAATTGCATTTACTATCTCACACTTACTGTATTTTGGTGGCCTTCCTCCTTTCTTGTACGATACTCTGAAGTGTTTTTCTATTCTTGCCCATTCCCTTTTACTTAAATCTGTTGGATATTTTTTCCTCATCTCTTACCTCAATATTCTTTCTTTATATACTACGTATTCCTTGGTTTGTGGACAACCTCTAAGAAGTCTAATAGCAAATTTTTAAGTTCCTCTTTAACTCTTTAACCAGCGGGCTCGCATGAGGAGAGGAGAGTAAAGGTCCTCTTCCATAGATATCTTCACACTTTTTTCTTCTTCTGTAGTTGGCGGATGAGTAAGAAAGTGAACCTTTGGTGCACCACTAATTATTGCCATCGGTGTTTGCTCTGCCCCTTCTCCCATAACTAAAACAGCAGATGTTGCCAGTGCATCAAGAAGATTGACTTGTGTTACTTGCAGTGGTTGATTATAAAGATCTGGCTTGCCTATATAGGAATAAAGTGGTTCAAATCCACACCAACCAAGAGCAACGCCCGTAACCCCAAGGCGCATAGGTGTTATGTTACTATCTGTAATCAAAATACCAAGATGTTTTATGCAGTGTTTTGTCTTGAGATAGTTCCATATTGATAGAGCTGTTTTCTGAACATCCTTTGGGTATAAAATATACATTTCATTACCATTTGATTCATCAATACCAGCAGATGGAATTAAGATATTGTCTTTGATTGTTAAATAGATGCCGTAAGAATTATGGTCTACATCAACAATTGCATCAGCTTCTCTTTTGATTAGCTCTTCTTTAGAACAAGCAGTTTTGCAAACCACTTGTTTTTGACAAATAGAAATGATTTTTGATGTGATAGCAAGAACAACTTCCTCTCTTAGCAACTCTGAAACATAGCGATCAAGAACCTGCTCTAATACTTCTCCACATTCAATGCGGTGGGTATAAATTGCTTCAACATGCATATTAACGTGTCAGCTTGCATATAGTATAATCTTTTGTTTGAGCAAGAGCGGTTTTATACCATCCATCAAGAAGTGTTAAGTTGAAATATACATCACCTTTATAAAGTCTGTGAATTTCTGTTATGATAAACTCTGAAATTAGATCATACTCCAAAAAAAGGTGCGCTATTTGTGCTCCACCAATCATGAAGACTTTAGAACTACTTTGGATTGACAAAAACTCTTGCATAGAAGAAATAATAGTGCATTTTACTCCTCTGTTAAAACAAGAATTTAATTTGTTACGAGAAAAAACAACAGGGATACGATCCTTCAATATGTTTTGAGGCATAGTTTCAAATGTTTTTCTTCCCATAACAATAACTTGTTTGTCAGTCACCTGACGAAAATGATCTAACTCACTTGGATAATGCCAGGGCAATCCATTATTTATTCCAATTACCCCCTTGGGATCAACAGCCATAATTCCGATAACTAGCATCCCTGTAAAGCAGCTTGAGCTACAAAGAATCGCATGTGATCACGCACATTATGCACTCGAAGGAAATCAACCTTGTTGTGCAATGCAGATGATAAAGCAATTGTTTCTAAATCTCGGTTAAAGACAGGTTCTGTAGAAAAAGAAGAAATAAATGACTTTCTAGAATGACCAACCAGAACTTTGCAGCCAAAATTTTGTAACGTTTCTATACTGCGTAAAATCTGGATATTCTGGTACATAGATTTGCCAAAACCAATACCAGGATCAATAATGATCGAGCTTTGATCAAAACCTAGAGCTAGTAATCTATTAATGTTCCTTTCTGCCCAATTACTTATGGTATCAATTGGATCAATGTCACTTGGGATAATGTTGTCACTATGTGGTGGTATGGAGAGTGAATGCATAATAACGATACTACATCCACTGCTAGCAATCGCTTTTAAGGTATTATCATCTAGATCTCCCTTCTGATCGTTTACCCAGGCAATGTTGTAGTGCTCCAAAACGTTCAAAATAACATCTGGCCAGAAACTATCAATGCTGACTTTAATGTCACCAACTTTCATATATTGATTAAGGTCATCAAGCACTGGTTTTAAGCGTGCATACTCTGCTTTTGGAGTTTGTATTGAGGAGCCAGGTCTTGTTGATTGAGCACCAAGTTCAACTATGCTTGCACCATCTGATAACAGCCGCAGTGCCTGCTTGGTTGCTTGATCTGCATCATAATAAAGACCACCATCTGAAAATGAATCAGGAGTAATATTGACAATACCTATAAGCTCTGGTGAAAGCGTAAAACTCCTTAAAAAGCAATCCTTAATGTTAGGGTTAACAGTACCAAACGTTTTGTTAACTACTGCCATGGGACTCAGCATTGCCATCAAGTGAAGCAAAAATGGTCTGTTTATCAATTCTGGGTGAGGAATCTTAAGGTAGGGTGTATCAAGTGTCAGGTCATCCCATAACAAAATATCCAAATCAATAACGCGAGGTGCCCATTTTTCATAGACCTGCAGACGGCCAATGTCACATTCAATTTGTTTAAGGCCCTTTAACAGCTCTTCAGGAGAAGAAGAACAACTTCCATACACAACCATATTTAGAAATGGCCTGTCCCACCCAGGTGGAGCATCATTTGGTAAAATAGCCTTAGTTTCCAGAATAATTGAAGATTTTAAATTTTTAAAATAGCGTTCCTGCAGTAACTGAGCAGCCTTTTGTAAATGGGAAAAGCGATTCCCCATATTTGAGCCAATAGAAATGTAAATCATTCTTGCAACGCATTACGATAAGTAAAGAAAACACCTCCATGCACACTGGGGACAGGTGGTGCAACTTTGTGAATAGTTACGCCTATAGAAGAAATAATAAGCTTTTTTTGCATCACAAGGTTATTAATGGTCCTGTATATATCATGAGTTAAATGCTCGATTAAGTTGAATTGCTTGCTTTGAACGAGAGATTGAATACTCTGAACTACCTCCAAGTAGCATATAGTATCCTCAAGCCGGTCAGTTGTAAGTCCTAAAGGGGGGGATTTAAAGGTAAAATCAATATTAACACTAACTAATTGAGAATGATACTTCTCTTCTGCACTATAGCCTAAATGAACCCAAAGCCGTAAGTCAGATATAAGAAGATTACATGCAGACATTGCATTCCAACATCACTGAGTTTAAGCTACTTACAACTACTAACACACGCTAGCATTCATCATTCCATCAAGAAAACCCCACAAGAGCCTTGCTCCCTTTTGAGCACCCTGCATAACTTTATCTTGCTCTTTTTCATCTAGATCTTCAATAAGATTTGCACATTCCTCAGAATGCCATTCATCAGCATGCATATGGACCGTAAAAAATTGAAGAGAACGCTCATCACTTATTGAATAGTGTTTTTTTAAACCTTCAATTTTAGACTTAGAAACCTCTGGAGTTTGACGTTCATAAGCATAAAGTGCACCCAAACCGGAAGCAAAATCTGATCGTACAATATCAAAGTAACCGTCAACTAATTCTTGTGTCTCCTTAACTTGTGCATCTTCAAGAAGATCAGACCGTGCTACTCCAAGTCCTTCAGCAAAACGCTTCCATAACTCTGGATGATTTTCATCACCTTGTTCTTCTTCTATCAAATTACCAAGCAAAACCTGTCGCATTTTTAGATCTGGGCACAAAAAATGTATACCACTGATATAACGAGGAAACGCAGCAACGTGGTGATAATATTCTTTAGCATAGGTTTGTAAAGCTTGCAAGCTTAAGCTTCCTGTATTCCATGACTGGTAAAATGGATGATTTAGTAAGTGCAATTCATCTAACTTGTTATTTAGAGACTTAGTAAATTCCATCATTTCCCCCATTACATTAATATATAGTTCATATACTATAGTTTTCTCATTGTTACGATCATGCTAAGATCAATACAATGGTGGGATTGGTAGGACTCGAACCTACGGCCAATTCGTTATGAGCGAACTGCTCTAACCGACTGAGCTACAATCCCTTTTATCAATATTTATAATACACACAAAAGCAAATTTGTCTATTAGCTTATTTCACTATCAACCCAACTTGACAAATCATTTGTTGCACCAATTTTGCGTGCAATTTCCTTACCATCTTGAAATATGATTAAAGTGGGTATAGATTGCACTCCATACTTACTTGGCACTTCAGTCCCTTCATCTATGTCGAATTTGCAGATCTTAATCTTGCCTTTTCTGTCTTTAGCCAATTGTTCGATACGTGGCATTAGACTTTTACATGGCCCACACCATTCTGCCCAAAAGTCTATCAGAACAAACCCTTTATAGTCAGTGACTTCAGATTTGAAATTTTGATCATTTACCGATGTAATATCATCACTCATAAAATACCTAAATTTTTGTAAAATATAGCGTATCTATTAGCAGTTAATCAACTAAATTCTTACCGCAGAGCTTGAAAAATTGCCCTAAAGTGTTTTGCACAAACAAAAAACTTCTATTACATCTGGTGGTTAAAGATATCCACGTTTTCCCAA
Source organism: Wolbachia endosymbiont (group A) of Philonthus cognatus (assembly GCF_947251755.1). Lineage (NCBI taxonomy): Bacteria > Pseudomonadati > Pseudomonadota > Alphaproteobacteria > Rickettsiales > Anaplasmataceae > Wolbachia > Wolbachia endosymbiont (group A) of Philonthus cognatus. The sequence goes on along the minus strand of NZ_OX366388.1, from coordinate 41,382 downwards.
CCCATTAAGTCTAACTCAATACGAGTAGGAAGAAATTCAAAGCACTTTTGGGCCAATTCTTTTCTATTTTCACGTTCCAGCATTAAGTCTAGCTTTTCCTTTATCCTGTGGAGATACAAAACATCAGATGCAGCATAACTTTTTTGTTTGTCTGTTAAATTTTCATTTCCCCAATCAGAAGATTGCTGCTGCTTATTTAGTTTGGTATCAAGCAGCTCTAAGCACAACTCTTTTAAGCTATGATTATCTGTGTAAGTACGAACTAAACGTGAAGCTATCTTTGTGCAATAGCACGGAAGTGCCCAAGTTTCCAAGTAATAACGTATTATGCTTACATCAAATCGCGCGAAGTGAAATATTTTAGTTATATTTTTATCCTCTAATATTTTTCTCAAATTTGGCGCTGTATAATCGTTCTTGAGTTGAACTAAGTGAGCGTTGCCATCATTAAAAGAGAGCTGCACAAGGCATAATCTATCTCTGCTATGAAGTAGCCCCATTGCCTCGGTATCAACAGCTATAGACCTTATATCATCTGGTATTGAACTAGCTGGCAAGTCGTCTTTATATAAAAATATTCCCATAAAATTAATACATTTTTTGGCACAATTGAAAACCTATGATAATCAAAAATGAGTCTTAAGTATACGAAAAGATCATAGAAGGAACCACGCAAATTTATGGGCTCTCACATTTTTCGTGTACACGGGGTTTACAAATCGCTGTATATGCCTATAATTAAGTAAATTTAGGTTAATTTAATTGCGGGAGTAGCTCAGTTGGTAGAGCGCAACCTTGCCAAGGTTGAGGTCGAGGGTTCGAACCCCTTCTCCCGCTCTTTGCTTTCAAAATCATTTCGTCAAAAATCCCTTGACAAACTCCGCCAGCCCCCTTATCATGAAACTGAAGCTATTTATTTATCTTCTCTGTACAGATTAAATGACAAAAAAACTCACGTATCTGGCGTCCCATGTTTAATTTTTTGCACTATGTGCACCTTATGTCTTTATAAAATTTCTAGGTTTTTACCTAATATAAGCTGAAATGCGCTTATAAAGCATTTAAAACATCAAAAAACGCCGATTTAAAAAATGGATAGTGAATAACTAGCTACCCTAGGGTTTCTTTTGCCTTTTTTTCTGTTTAGTAAATTTCTTAATGTTTATAATTTAGATTAGTTGCGGCTTAAAAGCAACTAAATCGCGGTTATTAAGCGTTTAGAATAAAAAAACGCCATACTTGAAAGTATAATGTAAGTAATTAGCCAACCACGGGGCTTCTTTTGCCTTTTTTTTCGTTTGGTAAATTCCTTAATATTTATAGCTAAGAGAGCCCAAGAGAGGTGTCATTCCAGCGCGTGACGCTGGAATCCAAAAAAAAGGATGATGTCATCCCAGTGCGTGACACTGGGATGGCTTTGTTGCATCGCTCAAGTGAAAAGAACTGGCAGTTACTGACAAAATTCATTATAAATAGCCATTTAACTGTTGAAGAAAAAATATGCCACAAAAAATGAGAGTCAGTAACTGCCATGAATATAACAAATTTCTCCAAGAAAGAGGAAGCATTTTTTGTTATATCAATGACGCCATAGAAAATTGGTACGAGAATTGTCCAAAAATGCAGGGCGGCAACTATATTTATAGTGATAAAGTTGTGATTTTGGTGCATATAATCGTCAGTTTCTTTAGAATTGGTTTAAGACAAACAGTCGGGTTTATAAAAGGGTATTTGCAACAAATAGGAAGAGATTTGGCAGTTATCAGCTATTCACAAGCATCAAGAAGGTTTAAGAAACTTAATATTAAGATAAATGATTGCAGAATTGATAAAAATAATATGGAAGATATCGAAATTGCTATAGACAGTACAGGAATTAGTATATACAACAACACTCCTGGTCACAGCAAGGAAAATAGCACTGACAGAAAATATCGTGGCTATGAGCAAACGAGAAAATTGCACGTAATGTTGAATATAAACAACAAAAAAGCCATAGCTGTAAAATACAGTAACGGTGTCTACTCTGATCACTATGGAGCTTGTGATTTGCTAAAAGAAGTTGATTTTCAGCATGCCATAAAAGCACTATATGCAGATAGAGCATGTGATAGGCACAAGTTTTATAAGTTGTGTAACAAATATGATATAAAGACAAAAATTCCACCAATAAACAATGCGGCAGAACATCCAGAAATAGATTATATGTCTGACAGGAATGCTGCTATTAGGTTAATAAAATTATACGGTGAAGATGGCATGAAAGAATGGAAAAAAGAAGTAAATTATGGGAAAAGATCTTATATTGAAGGGTTTTTCTCAAGATTAAAGCAAATATTCGGATTTAGTTTTAGGAATAAATCTGAGATAAATCGAGAAAAAGAACTAAATGCTATTTGCTTAATAAATTCACTGATATTGGTATGGCTAAATTTGAGATAGTTACATGAATTTACCATAAATCACCATCTCATAAAGTGTGATGCAACAAAGCCCACTGGGATCCAGGAATTTTATTAAGTTGGTAAGCATAAAAGTAGCCGTTTTATGTTAAAGCACAACGTTCTTGATGAGATTACGGCAAGGCTGGATTGGCTTTGTTGCATCGCTAGCTATGATGGATTAAAGATAAAAAAGATAGGGAATATCAGTAGCTTATTATTCTGGTATTTATAACAAGAACGGTCAATGAATACCTAAATTTGAGTAAAAGAAATTTCACTACCATTTACCAATCCGGCTAAAATTCAAGAATTTCAATGCTTTAGCTATTTTCAATGGAATTAAATTTATTAATATAAATAACAAATTACTATTCTTAAATTTGATCAGATTGATTGCAAAAAAACAAGATTTTCAATAGGTTGCTTATAATCCTAACTATAGTTAGCCTTTCATAAGTAGCGATGCAACAAAGCCGGCTGGATTCCAGTGTCAAGCACTGGAATGACATCGTTTACTATGTGATATCGTGCCATATTGCAATGTTTGTACAGTTGTGGAATGAATCACGGTATGACGTAGGGCTATGCTAGTATAGGTACATTATATGAAGAAGTACTAGCGTTGGGAATATTAGAAAAAAAATACTTACACTAAAAGAAACTTCAGTAGTAAATTCAAAAAGGAAGTTTAAACCCAGATGGTAAACCCATCATACCTGCAAGATCAGAAGTTGCATTCGCCATATCTTCTTCTGCTTTTTTAACGGCATCATTAAACGCTGCTGTTACTAAATCCTCTACTATATCTTTTTCCTCATTTCTCATAAGTTCTAAGTCTATGTTCACCTTTTTAGCTTTATAGCTACCTATTTTTATGACTTCCACTAATACAGAAACTTTGCCACCACCAGAAATACCTTGAAACTCTTTTCCAACATATTTTTCTTGAGCTTCTGCAAGCTTTTTTTGCATCTCTTGCGCTTGTTTCATTATTTGACTAAAATCCACAACTTACTCCTTATTTTCTATATTAACTACTTTTGCACCTTTAAACGTGTCAAGGATATCCTTAACTGCAGGTGCATAATTTAAATTACTCACTTCCCTGTTTATATAACCTGTATCAACTGCAATAACCCACTCTTGCTGAGTCACCTGGCTTAAGTAATTTTTTAAATCATTGCAAAAATTACTATCCAACTTAGATACAGCTTTTAATTTTAAATATCCAGGTTTACAATCTATTAATTGTAGATTATTACACAGTTGTTTGTAAAGATAAATTTGGTTACTCCGCCTTAATAGTTGCAAAATCTTATCAAAATCGTAATTTTGTTGTTTATTTTCCACATGGATCCCAGTGTCAGCTACTCGGATGACAGAGTGGGGTTGTTGTTTACTTTCCACATATTTTTTTGGATCCGAGTAGTCAGCTACTTGGATGACAGAGGGGGAAGGTGCAACAGGTCTGCCCTGTCTATTTCCTTGCTCTACATTCTGTGAAAGAATTTTTTTGATCACCTGTTCTGGAGAAGGTAGATCAGAGAGATAGCAAAGACTAATTAGCATCATTTCAGCAGCAACATCGTTGCATGTTGAAGTTTTTATATCTTGAATACCTTTAAGCAACACCTTCCACAATCTCGAAAAAAATATTAAAGATCTCTTTATACTTAAATCTTTTATCCTATTCTTTTCATGCTCTGTAACTGCACTATCAATCTCTTTCGTAATTAAAAAACGGCATATTAACTGAATTGTTTGCAATAGACCTTCAAAAATACTAAGTGGGTTTGCTGTTTTTATCGCCTTGTCAAACACTGATAGAGCTTTTTGTAAATCACCATCTAATATTGCTCCTAATAGATCGAATATAATATCTTTATCCACTAGGCCAAGTATGTCTGTCACATTTTTAGTGGATATTGCACCATCTTTGCTATATAGCACTGCTTGATTCATCAAAAACAAGGCGTTACGCATTGAATTTCCAGAATGTCGTGCAATTAATTCTAATGCTCCCTTTTCAATGGAATAACTCTCTTTTTGTGCAACATCATTTAAACGTTCCACTATTTTAGCTACAGGAATGTTGTGTAAATCAAATCTTTGACAACGTGCAATAATAGTTATTGGTATTTTTTTTATTTCCGTAGTTGCTAAAATGAACTTTACACTAGATGGTGGCTCTTCTAGGGTTTTAAGTAATGCGTTAAATGCACTGCTGGATAACATATGTACTTCATCTATAATGTAGACTTTGAATTTAGAGCTTATAGGTGAATAGCAAATATCTCCCAGGATTACTTTAATATCGTCAATGCTAGTGTGACTTGCCGCATCGATTTCAATTACATCTGGATGGCTTGAATTTTTTATTGCTAGACAATTTTCACATGATCCGCAAGGTTCAAAAATTGGCCCCAGGGAACAATTCAAACATAAAGCTATTATCCTTGCAGTGGTGGTTTTACCAACTCCACTACTACCAGAGAGCAGTATAGATTGTGGGATTTTGTTTAAAATAAAAGCATTTTCTAATACACGCACTAATATATCTTGACCTACTAGATCTTTGAAGCTACTAGGACGATGTTTTAATGCTATATTCATAGCCTCGGATAAAACAAATAATGAAATAGGTATGCAACCCAAAAAGGTTCTGATATGGCTGCTTCATTTCTGATCTGACCAAATTACAGAGTTTTTGCCTGCATACCTTATAAAATATTATACTTTTTTTTTTATTTAGCAAGGTATATCCTATATTAGTCTTATAATTTATATGTTAGACCTCTTGCAACATTACTTTAAAATAAACGAGAAGTTAGCTGTCATGCAAGTCACTACAAGATTGTCACTCCAATGTTTATTTATGTCATTTCAGCGCTTATTTATGTCATCCCAGTGCCTAGGCATACAGCTGTATGAATGTTGTGATATAAGAGCAATTTTTACCGAAAAGGATGTCATCCCAGTGCTTGACTACTTGGATCCAGAAAACTTAACTGTAAATGAGCGCACTAGGCAATTGTATAACAAGAACTGGATTCCAGTGTCAAGCACTGGAATAACACCACCTGCTACGCAAACTTCTGTGGACTACAAAGAAAGTTCGTACAGTTGTAGGTCAAGCCATAGAGTAACAAAAAAAGGATATTGGTATACCAAAAGAGGAACATTATGATTTTATATCATTTTCCTCTTTGTCCATTTTCACGAAAAGTTAGAGCTTTTCTAAAAGAAAAAAAATTAGGCTGTGATCTAGTGTATGAAAATCCGTGGGAAAAGCGGAATGAATTTATGGAGATCAATCCAACCGGGCAAGTACCAGTGTTAATAGATAATAACTTTGTAATAGCGGATAGTAATGCCATTTGTGAATATATAGAAGAGACTTACAATAGCGACGTCAAATTACTTGGTTCATCCACTATTATTAAGTCTAAAATACGCGCTCTAATCAATTGGTTCGATAACAAATTTTACAATGAAGTTACTAAGTATATTATGAATGAAAAAGTAATTACTAACCGCAGCCCTGACTCTAGATTTCTTCATGCAGCTCAGCATAACCTGCCTTGCCATATGGAATACATCGAACACTTAATTAACAAGAACGTTTGGCTTGCAACTGATAAGTTCACTTTAGCTGATATTACTTTAGCATCGCATATTTCCGTAATGGATTATGTAAGTAGTTTTCCATGGGAAAAAAGTAAAATTTTAAAAGAATGGTACTCCATTGTTAAATCAAAGCCTTGTTTTCGTGAGATATTATTAGAGAGGATTTCTGGTTTAATCCCTCCTAAACATTATGCTGACCTTGATTTTTAACTTATGTTAGCTTTAAAGCTACAGTCATTCCTTCATCAGTTGGAATCAATATAGAGAAATATTTTTTTTCATCTGATAATCTATTATTAAACTCCCTCATGGCATGCCATGATTTTTCTGATACTTCTTTTGGAGGCGATTCTAAAAATACTGTGTTAAACAGTAGAGTGTTATCTGCAACGATTAGCCCATCTTGTTTAATGTATGACTCTGCCCAATCTAAATACTCAGGATAACTACTTTTGTCAGCATCAATAAATATCATGTCAAATGGTGCTTTTGCTGATAATTCATTAATTTTTTCCAGTGCATCGCCTTCTATTAGAGTAATTTTATCACTTAGATTAAAAGCACTAAAATTTTTTTTTGCTATTCTTGAGTGTTGAGGATTATTTTCTATTGTATATATATGACCGTCTTTTAGTAGAGCTTTTGCCATGCAAATCGACGAGTAACCGTATAACGTGCCAATCTCAACAATACTTTTGATTTTTTGGATTTTTATAAATAAACTTAATAGCTTTCCTTCTTCAGGGCCAATTTGAATATGTTGCTTTTTTTCAAGAATACAATATTCTTCTATTTTTTTATATTCTTTTGCAAATAGATTTCTTATGTATGACAATTTTATACTAAAATTATTACGCATATATTATAAATTAGGGAGACTTAATTCATACACAATTTATAAATATAATAATATAGTTTAAAATAATAAAAACATTTATTTTAAGTTATTATTTCATAGTATAAAATTTTAAGTGACAAAAATTATTATATATCGTACTATAGTTCACTAGTATAATAAACAGTCGATTATTATGCTAGAATTAAAGGGATTGTTTATGCGCATTTCTCTTTTTAAAATATAATTTTTATAATCAATTAGAGGGGGTTATATGTCTTATACTATTGCTGGTGAAGTTGAAACGTTAAACAAAAAATCTAACAAGAATGAAGGGGTTATGTTACTACATAATCCAGCTTATCGTGAAAAGTATAAAGAACGTTTTGATGAAGCTCAGAGAAAAGTTATGGATATGGTTCAGTTTTATGATGGGACAATAGTATTAATAGAGAATAAAATCACTATGTATTACTACACTTGGCACAGTAAAAAAAGAGAGTTTGAGCGTAAAAAACAACAAACAGTAGTGAAAAACAATGACTCAGCATAGAGTCTTTTATATGGTAAGCTACAGTGGTATTACTTCACTATAGCTTTTCCATATAATTTATCTATCACATTAGTGAAATATTTCAGCTCTTTATACCCTCCATGTTTAACTTTATTATGCTCTATATATGATTTATCATCGTTAAGCTTGATGAAAAATATTGGAGTGGCTGTGATACCAAGTTTATTAATTGCCAGTGATTTATCATTTACGATTTTATCCATTATTTTCTTATCATTAATGCATTGGTTAAATGCATCTTGCTTTAAGTTGCTTAGTGCAGCAATTCTTTGTAGTAAAGTCAAATCACTTAAATTGTAGTAATTCCACGAATCTATTGAGTTAAAAACAGCTTTGTTAAAATTAAAGTAGTCTTCTTGTTTTTCGTAGCAATGACTTAGCATTGCAGCCTTTAGCCCTCTGTAATCGAAAGGAAAATGACGAAATATATATAACATCTTACCTGTGTCTATATATTTCTCTTTAATTTTAGGAAAAACATTCCTATGAAAAAGAGAGCAGTGATAGCAAGTTAATGAAGCATATTCTATCATTAGAATTGGTGCTTTTGGATCTCCTAATAATTTATCATCAGGTAATGGCGATAATAGCTCATTTGATGTTATTTCATTGGGTTTTTTTTGAATGTATTGGCTATCGTATAAATCTTGCTTAACAACTGCATAAGAATTAACACTTATGAAAATTAATAAAAACAATAGTCTAAAAATCATTACAATCTAAACACTTAACTTACTAAAAAAAATTATACATTTATATTAATAATGTCAAGATAACTTTTGTTTAGCAAGGCTTTCAGCCCTATCTTTAAATGCAGCAATTATTTTACTTTGTGTATATTTATATACTGAGTTTAATAGGGTTGAAAATGAGTTGGACTTAAACTTAAACTCTATATAAAACTTTACCATAGTTTTATTTTCATCTATGGGAATGAATTGCCATTTATTGCATAGATGTTTAAATATTCCATTTGATGATACAGCTTTTATCCAACCTTCATTTGTTCTACTTGGAGAAAGAAAGGTTACCTCTGATGTATATCTTCCTTTAATTCCATGAAAAGCTGCTAGAAGGTCCACAACCATTTGATTGTCAATTTTTTCTTTTATATAAACGGCTTTGCACCAAGGAACAAAATCAGGATACCTTTCAACATCAATTACAATTTGGAATACTTCATTAGGCGAACATAGGAAGGTACCTTGTTCTCTGTATTGATGAAGCATAAATTTAGTACCAATCAAAAAAGGATCCGTATCTACCGTCAGCTTTAGTAGATTCCTGAGACCTGAAGTTAAGGTGGGCATCGCATATTAGTTTCAATGAAACCAGCAGAGGCAATTCCCTTCTCTAGAAATTATCGCTCGGGAAATTTAACTTAACTCATAACGCATAGCACAGACCCCTACTTGAATTATAGATGATTTACACAGGGCATGTCTATAGGTATATTAAAAGTCAGCGATTATTATTTAATCTTTATCAAACTTTGCATTTTAAGTATATCTTATGAATATTACTAAAGTTTTAATCATTATTGTTTTTATTGTAATTTCTTCAAGAGCTTACACTAGTTGTACAGATCACAAAATTTTTGTGCATACTATGAAGCAACAAGTAGACAGCATATCTACAAAAGGAAATAGAAAAAACCTAGAGCATGTACACGAAAAGCTTCAGGAGGTCATTCAGAATAATGTTAACCTCAAAGAAATATCTCGATTTGTCATGGGAAAATATGGGGTTTTGACTACCCAGAAGGAAAGGGAAGATTTCTTAAGAGAGTATGAAGTGTATCTTACACGTTTGTGCGTTAAAATTTTATCTAAATACATGAGTAATAGTGAAATGATCATAATGAGTACAAAAGCAGTTGACGATGAAACTTGCTTAATTGGCACAAGGTTCTCTTACGGTGATGAAGAATTTACAAATATTGATTTTAAAGTTACTAAAAATCACAGTTCTTTCTTGATAAGTGATGTTGTAATGAGTGGAATAAGTATTGCTATTAATCAACGTTCTCAATTTAGTGAGAAGATTGACACGCATGGCATAGCAAGTGTGATAGGTGAATTAAAATGTAACAATAATCTATGATATATATGCCTCATTGGCCTAAGCCACTTGGTAGCAGGCCGAATGATTTTTCTCTTGATCGCATAAAAAGCTTTCTTAGTAAACTAGATAATCCCGAGAAAAAAGTGCCTCCCGTAATTCATATAGCTGGAACTAACGGGAAAGGCTCAACACTAGCATTTATAAGATATATAATGCAAGCAGCAGGGTATAAGGTACACGCATACACTTCTCCACATTTGGTGAATTTTAATGAAAGAATAGTTATTGCAGGCAGTTATATCGACGATAATGAATTATATAGCTTGTTAGAAGAATGCCGTGCCGTAATTGCAGAACAACCTATCACTCTGTTTGAAGCTGCAACTATTGCAGCTTTTTTAGCTTTTTCTCGTCATAAAGCCGATATAACTTTAATTGAAGTGGGTATGGGTGGGAGACTTGATACAACAAATGTTATAGATAGTCCGATTTTAACAATAATTACTTCCATTGCACTTGATCATACGGAATATCTTGGCCCTACTGTAGAGACCATAGCAGGTGAAAAGGCTGGAATAATGAAACCTAATGTTCCTTGCGTAATAGCACCACAAGAAAAATCTATAATGAATACACTAGAATTCCATGCAATAAATAAGAAATCTCCTCTGTATAGAGGAGGTTTTGAATGGAATTGCAAAAAAAAGAACAACAAAATGGTTTTCCAATCAGCTATTCAATCAATAGAATTTCCTTTGCCGTCTTTAAAGGGTGATCACCAAATAATCAATGCAGGCAATGCTATTGCAGCATGTAGCATTTTGAGTGGAAAATATGGATTTGATATTGGAGAAGAGGATATCACTTCAGGTTTACAGTGCACTTATTGGCCTGCACGACTGGAGCGTATAAAAGAGGGCAATTTAATTTCTTTACTACCAAAAGATTGGCAATTATTTTTAGATGGTGCGCACAATAATGATGGTGCTAGAGTACTATTTCAGTGGGTAAGAGATAACTTTGCTGAAGGTGTCTATATAATTTTTGGTGTTACTCGTAACAGAAATGTAGAAGAGTTCTTAGAACACTTAAAACCATATATCAAGTTATTATGTGCGGTTTGTGTTAAATCTGAGCCTAAAGCAACAAATACAAACTTGATTAGGGAAAAAGCCAATAACATAGGAATAAAAGCAATGGAGTGTGAGTCAATTGGCGATGCAATATCAAATCACATATTAAAAGCCTCTATCCAAAACGTCAAAACCATACTGATCTGTGGCTCATTGTTCCTAGCTAGAGACTTCGCTATGGAGAATAGCTAACTTTGATGATATTAACTGACCGATGGGGAAATAACTTTGATTGCTCATAGTACTGCTTGGCTTTTCGTTATCGACTTCTATAAACTGATCATCACCTTTAAATTGCTCCTCAATTGAATTTATAGCTGTCTTTTTGAGAATATAATTACTTGCAGCATTTAAAATAGGTGAAGTAACAATTAAAAGCGTGAATGGTAATGAAAGTAATAAGCCGGATAACATCATAGAGTTAGTTATACCAAAGCCGTTGGCAACTAAATCTAATCCCACACCGAAAAACATTAAAGATGTACAGATTGTGTTGCTCAAAATAACTGAATTTTTTAGCCACTTTAATTTAGTCCTATCACTCTTTGAAAAATTTTCGCATTCTTGGTCAAAGTTAAACAATAATAAAATATTAGTCTGATGATTAAACTCTTTCCCATTTCTAGTATAAATGCTCTTAACAGCTAGACTCAAAATAGATCCTGCTAACAAGGGAGCAAGAAAACCTACTGCTATTGGTACATTAGAAGAAATACCATTAATTATTAAAAATGCAATTGATGTGAAGGATACTAAAAGAACTTCTAAGAAACTCTTTCTGCTAGTAGCTCTTTTTTAATCAAGACATAACCAAATTCACTAGCTTTTTTGCTTAGAGTCTTCACTATTTTTTCCTTATATAACTTTTCATAGTAATCAATGCCCTTCTCTACATATTCCTGTCCATACTTTAGCATACTATAAAAAATGCACGCCAATTTCCTAGCCGTAGCGGTAATCGCTTTCGGTGCTCCTAGTCGTTTTTTTAACCTTCTGCAATATGCACCAATCCCACTGTTGCTTCTTGACACACACTGGGCAGCCATCCTAAAAGCATTTGCAGCACGAGCAATAACTTTGCGAGTTCTCGTCCCAAATACTTTTTCCCCTGTAACTTTATTAGCAGGACTTAGCCCCAACCAAGAAGTAAAGTGCTTCTCTGATGGCCATTTATCGTGGTTCAAACCAACTTCTGAGATAATTGTTTGTATAGTTAGCACATCAAGCCCAGGAACTTTAGTAAAATCAATACCGGTTACTCTATACAGTTCTTCGTGTAAAGGAAAGTCTGGTCTGTTTTTTGAAAACCTATTCTTTATTTTGCTGCATCGCTTATTCTCGTCAGATTTTGTTTCAAATGTTTTGTAATATTGTTCGATGCTTTTGTCGCATTCTGCTATTTTTTCCTGATAAATATTATACAATTCAAATTCTTGCTTTAACACAAATAAGAGTTCCTTTCTGTAGTCGCCTTTTAGCGCTTTTGCCATGGTAGATCTATCATTTCTTATCCGTACATCTCTCAATTCTGATAATTTTTCAGGATTCCTTTCACCTTCAATTATTGCTTTGATAATTTGCATACCGGTCACTCCAGTAATATCACTTATGACTTTGTGTAATTGAACGTTCATTTGAATTAACGCTTTTTGCATACGTAGAATATGTGTGGATGCACTTTCAATCAGGTTGCTACGTTGCCTAACGTAATTACGCAACACACACATTTGATCATCAGGTCTAAACGACCCATGGAGTAATCTATAGCTGTGTAATTGTTGTAACCATTGACAGTCTTGAACGTCGGATTTTCTACCAGGCACGTTCTTAATATATCGTGCATTTACCAATTTTACCTCAAATCCATATGACTCAAGTATTTGAAACAAAGGAATCCAATATACTCCTGTTGATTCCATAGCTACTGTTCTAACTTTACATTTCTTTAACCACCCTGCTAAGTTATGAAGATCAACTGTAAAGCATCCAAATTTTTTGACACGTTGTTCATCTCTTCCTTCAGGTACACATACATAATGTACAGCTGAGCCGATATCAATTCCTGCTGTATCAGGATTCACTATTTCTAGTTTACTTTTTGCCTTTATCATGGTAATTATCCTACTATAACTTATAATGGAGAAGCACTTAAGCTTGGGACGGTTAGATTATACAATCTTCTAATCGAGGTAGTCATAATAGACTCCATCAGTGGTTTAACCGTTCCTCCAAAACCACGCTCCTAAACGGGCACTTAAGCACCATTGATCAGTCGGTTATAACTGCAGAAGTACTTCTTGATAAATTATATATAAAAATTGCTATGGAAGTGAAGAAATAGTTTCTTTCCGGTTTAACAAGATTTTTTTCTTGTTCGACGCTCCTAAGAGATTTGAATAAGAAGAATATTTTACATAAGCAGTTACATTATTGTTAATTGACTGCTGCTTATTATAGAGTTTATTTCTGCACTTATCATCTAAGTATTTTTGCAATTCTTCATAACTGCGACTCCACAACTTACCGCGTAATTCTTTTATTAAATTATTTCTTTTATTGAGACCTTTCTCCAATGGCTCTATTATAAATTCTTCAAAAAATGGCTTATTTAATGCAATAACCTTAAATTTCTCCTCCGCTTCTTTATTGTTTGGGTTTTTATCTGAGTGATATTTTAACGATAATTTACGGTATTGTTGACTAAGCTTTTTCTTAATATTCTTAATGTCAGAATTTACCACATCCTCCTTTTGAATATTAAATGTTAAAAACAACTGCTTTAAAGCGTGGTACTCATTTTCATTCAAAACATTTCTAGCCACATTACACCTACAAATTAACTAAGAGGTTGTCCGGAAACTAGTAAATTCAAGCATATTCCCTCTTTAACATAACCCTACTCATAGCTAGGTATATGAAATTCTCAGTGGATGTTGTGAGTAAATCATACTCCTTCGATAGCCTTCTATTCCTATTAACCCAAGCAAAAGTCCTTTCTACAACCCATCTTCTTGGCTGTACTTTAAACCCTTGTTCTCTTGTTGGTAGTAGCTCAGGTGGCGTATCTTTGTGCACCCAAAATCTACATGGAGGCCTTGTAACAATTTCAATATCTATGTCATATTCTTCCTTTATGTGATTCTTTAAATTTCTTCCTTGGTATCCCATGTCAGCCCACATTTTTTTAACTTTAGTATATTTTGTTCTCATATTGTTTAATGCTATTTTAATACCATCTCTATCATTTTCGTTAGCAGCGCCTACGTAACAACCTAGTATAAAACCCTGAGTGTCTGTAATTATATGCCTTTTTCTACCCTTTACTTTTTTACTTCCATCATAGCCTTTGATCCCCCCTTTTCTGTAGTCTTTACAGATTGACTATCTACTATACAGGCACTCGGCTGCTCATTCCTTCCTATTTTTCTTCTACTATATTTTGTAATTTCATAATTCATTTTCTCAAAAATTCCCTGCTTCTTCCATTGCCTGAACTGCTCATACACAGTCTTCCATAGCGGAAAATCATTTGGTAAATACCGCCATTGACACCCTGTACGCAATACATAGAAAATTGCTTCTAATATTTCTCTTTTGCTATACTTTGGCGGCCTTCCTCCTTTCTTGTATGATACTCTGAAGTGTTTTTCTATTCTTGCCCATTCCCTTTCGCTTAGATCTGTTGGATACTTTTTTCTCATCTTTACCCCGTACTAAAATTTCAGATATTATAGCCTTTTACTTGTTTCCGGACAACCTCTTAATGTTCTATAATATACATATTTCCAAACTATGTCAATTATTTCATAAATATCTTTGGTAAAAATTATTTCTGTTATGACTAGCATGATAAGTGTATGAAGCGACTAAAATTGTCATTACAGCGCTTAGTGTACGACAGTGCTCCAACATTTAGGGTTGCAGTTTTCATGGCAGATCTGAGTAGCTGACCCATCTAAGAGGTGTCATTCAAGTAGCTGACACTGGAATGGCTTTGTTGCATCGCACCTTATACGGTAGTAATTTACAATAAATTCATGTAGCCATTTCGAATTTAGTCATTTCAGTGTTGGCTACTTGGATGACACCACCTGCTATGCTGCAAATTGCAACGTTCGTACACTAAAGTATAGTGTGTTACTAACGAAGGCAAACAAATATCTGCTTTATGAAAACGTTAATATTTTTCATTGAAATAATACATAAATACTAGAAAAACCTTGGCAGGTTATTCGCGTTTGATTATCATAGAGAATTATATAAATTAATAAATGATCTATGGCAAGTAACCCAGAAGAAAGAAATAGTGATAAACAAAAAGCGCTAGATAACGCAATAAGCCAGATTGAAAAAGCATTCGGTAAAGGTGCAATAATGAAGTTGAAGCAAAACCCTGTAGAAAAAATAGACACAATATCCACAGGATCAATTGCGCTTGATTCGGCTCTAGGTGTTGGAGGTCTGCCAAAAGGGCGTATAATTGAAATATTTGGCCCCGAGAGTTCTGGTAAAACCACTCTTGCCTTGCACGTGATTGCTGAAGCACAAAAAAAAGGAGGATCATGCGCATTTATCGATGCAGAACATGCATTGGATGTCTTATATGCTCGTAAACTTGGGGTAAGCACTGATGATTTAGTGATTTCACAACCAGACACTGGAGAGCAGGCGTTGCATATTGTTGAGTATTTAGTGTGTTCTGGTGCGGTTGATGTGATAGTTATTGACTCTGTCGCAGCATTAACTCCAAGAGCTGAAATTGAAGGTGATATGGGTGATCAACATATGGGGCTGCAAGCAAGGCTTCTAAGTCATGGGCTACGGAAACTAACCTCTGCCGTTTCAAAAGCGAACTGTATATTGATATTTATTAATCAAATTCGTATGAAAATAGGAGTAGTGTATGGAAATCCTGAAACTACCACGGGTGGAAATGCATTAAAATTCTATACTTCTGTAAGGCTTGATATAAGAAAAGTTGGTGTAATAAAAGACAAAGAAAATATTACAGGTAATGAAACAAGAGTTAAAGTTGTAAAAAATAAAGTTGCTCCTCCATTTAGAGAAGCGAAATTTGATATAATGTACAATGAAGGTATATCAAAACTCGGAGAAATAATAGATATGGGAGCAAAGCTTGGTGTGCTTGAAAAAGCAGGCGCTTACTATTCATATAACAACACACGTCTTGGGCAAGGAAGAGAGAATGTAAAAACTTACCTAAAAACAAACAAAGAAGTCGCAAATGAAATAGAAACGAAAATCAGAGATTTACTCAGAAATCATGATAATTCTATCATAATAGACGAGGATAGTGAGCAACTTTTAGAAGAATCAGTTTTCTGATCTAAACTTAGGCATTAGATTTTGTGTTGGACGGGTTGTTACAGTATGACGGTAATTCTATGTGCTAATATAACAATCTGTAATGTTACCTTGTATCAAAAAGACTTTGCTGAAGCAGTTAAAAAAAGCTTTTCATGAGAAATTATAAATGATAAATTGTTAACAATAGGTTATTGTTAATAAGATTATGTGTTTTGGTTTACCTAATATAAACAGGGAAGGTTATTCATTTATAGTAGTTTCCTTTATAGTAACGTGTATAGCATTCTCTATATCTTGGGGGTTTGGCGTTACGTGCTTGTTTCCGACATTATTGTGTACTTATTTCTTTCGTGATCCAGCAAGAGCTGTGCCAAACAATAAGAATCTTATATTAAGTCCTGCTGATGGTGTGATTTCAAAAATTGAAGAAGTTAATTATCCTTTATCAGCAGAAAACGGAGAGGAGAAGAAGTTTACGCTTGTTAGCATATTTTTAAGTGTTTTGAACGTCCATGTGAACCGTATACCAATATCTGGTACGATAAAGGAAATGAGTTATAAAAAAGGCAAGTTTGTATCCGCAATGAGCAATAGGTCTAGTAATGAAAATGAAAAGCAGGTTATTGTAATTGAATACGAAAAGGGGAAAGAAATTATTGTGGAGCAAATAGCTGGATTAATTGCACGTCGTATCGTTTGTAATTTAGGAATATCCCAGAACGTAAAAGCAGGTGAAAGGTTTGGAATTATAAGGTTTGGCAGTAGAGTGAATATCTATGTTCCTGCTGATACAGAAGTCAGAGTTTCAGAAGGGCAAACTGTTATTGGTGGTGAAACAATTATAGCAAACTTAAATAAGGAAAACGTTCAAGAGAAGCTTACTTTTGACGTTATATGAATAACGATGGAAGTAACAGTAGATTCTTACCTATTACTAAATTATTCCCAAACTTTATAACTTTATTGGGTTTATGTTCTGGTCTCACTTCACTTAAATTTACATTTAATGAACAATGGGAATTCTCAGTAATTTTTATCATCATTGCAGCAATAATAGATGGAATGGATGGCAGAATAGCTAGAATTCTAAAATCAACTAGCGATTTTGGAGCCCAGCTTGATTCTTTTGCAGATTTTCTAAATTTTGGTGCAGCGCCTGCATTTCTTTTGTATTTTTGGAAGCTAAACGAAATCAAAGTCATAGGTTGGATTTTAGTAATGATATACGTAATCTGCATATCAATAAGACTTGCAAGATTTAATGTTTCGCTACACTCAGAACAACCATACTGGGAAAAATTTTTCTTTTCTGGTGTTCCAGCTCCAGTGTGTGCTTTACTTTCTTTGTTACCAATAATTATTACCTTTCAATCTCATGAGAGTGAATACTTACTTCTCATAGAGCGATTTTTTAACACAAGAAACGTAGCTTGTTACTTTCTGGCCATTTCATTTTTTTCGATAAGTCACATTCCAACTTTCTCTGCAAAATATATTTATATTCCCAAAAGCCTATCCTATATATTTGTGTCATTTTTTGGAGTACTTATTGTATTTTTCATCAGTAAGCCCTGGATGACTCTACCAATTTTAGGTATAGTGTATACACTTACTATTCCAATAAGCATCGGGTTTTACATATATTTTACATATAAAACTCGTTAGCTAACAAAAAATAGAAAACTGCATGATTTTGAAGATAAGTGAACTATTAAATTCATTTCTGTATATAAAGATATTCAACATTCCATTTATAATTATTTGGGTAATTGCAACTGGAATCTTTTGTACTGCCCAGTTCAAATTCATTAACTTTAGGTTACTTAAATATGGAATACAGACGCTATTCAATCTAAAGTGTAATAACAGCAACAATGGCATAATCACTCATATTCAAGCGTTTGCAACAGTAATTTCAGGAACAGTTGGTCTTGGAACAATATCAGGAGTTGCAATAGCTATCACAATAGGGGGCCCAAGTGCAGTTTTTTGGATGGTAATTACCGGAATACTTGGTATGTCGATAAAGTTTGCCGAGGTGGTGCTTGCATTTACTTATCGCTCTGAAAATACAACTGGCGGGGCTTTTTATTACATGAAGTACGGGCTTGCAAAAATTGGATTTGCAAAAACTGGTAGATTTCTTGCCTTCACTTATGCGATTATGCTACTTATTGCAATGATTTTGGGCAGTATACCATTTCAAGCAAATCAAATAGCAGCACTATCAAATAACCTCCTAGAATACAACGCATCCATTATTATATCCCTGCTTGTCTTTATTGTAATATTGGGAGGAATAAAGCGCATTGCTTTCGTTTCAACGAGCTTAGCACCAATTATGATAGTGCTATATGTGGGTATGTGTATATATTTAATTTATGTAAACGGAAGTAATTTGCTGAATGCTCTATCCATAATATTCCAAGATATCTTCAATAAATCAGCTATAGGAAGCGGAGTATTGAGCGGATTAATAGCCGGAGTGAGAAGATCAGTGTTTGCTAACGAAGCAGGTACCGGAACAGCAGCTATAGCACATTCAGCTGTAAAAGAAGAAGATCCAATTAAAGTTGGGTGCGTTGCAATGATTGCACCACTTATAGACACAATATTAATCTCATTTTTGACTGGTATTGTGATAATTATCACTGGTATGCATAGCACTGATAACGTGGGTGATATTACACTAATTAGTTCGATATTTTCAACAGCTTTGCCCTTGTTCAGCAAGTTAGTTTTTCCGCTAATGATGTTTTCCTTTGCATTTTCCACAATAATAGCTTATTGTTACTACTGTGAAGTTGCTTTGCTGTATTTATTTGGTAGTAAAAAAATACTGATACCGTTCCAAATTCTTATAGTGGTTTCAGTGTATATCAGCTGTATGTCAAAGAATATAGAATTTATATCTTATCTAGGTGACAGTTTGTTTATGTGCCTTATGATTCCAAATGCTGTTGCAATATATCTACTAAGAAGGGAAGTTTTGAATACAATAGATTCTTATTACAATTCTAAAGGGTATTAACATGATTTATAGATTGCTTTGTATGGTGTTATTTTGCCTATTGTTTAATGATGTGTACGCTGCTTCAGGTTTTTACGAAAGTTATGACGCTGTGTTGAACGGAATAAATAATTTCATGAATGAAGTACTGTTTTTCAAGATCCTTTACGTGCCATTTATAATCCTTCTACTAGTTTTTGGTTATGTGTTTCTAACATTACGGTTTGGATTTCTCAACATAAGAATGTTTAAGCATGCATTTGCTATTTTATGTGGAAAATATGACACGAATCACCATGATGGTCATATTACGCATTTTCAGGCATTTATGACTGCACTTTCAAGCACAGTAGGTCTTGGAACTGTTGCTGGAGTCGCAATTGCAGTTTCAATGGGAGGGCCAGGAGCGGTGCCTTGGATGATGATTACAGGTTTTTTTGGTATGTCAGCAAAATTTGCTGAGGTAACGTTGGCGTTTAGACATAGAACAGAAGATCAGGACCAATTGTTTAGTGGTCCCTTTCAGTATATAAGGAATGGTCTGGAGGAATTTGGATTTAAAAAACTTGGTATTGTGCTGGCTGCCATGTATGCAGTATTCTTTGTATTATCAGGTCTTGGTGGAAGTGTAGCGTTTCAAACCAATCAAATGGTTTCAATATTATCTGGCTATTCAAGTTGGGTAGATGGTCACTCTTGGTTTCTTTCTTCCATAATCTCTGCGCTGCTTGCTCTAGTGATTATTGGCGGAATTAAAAGGATAGCTAGAGTATCTTCTGCACTAGTGCCTATTATGTCACTTATATATATCTTTAGTTGTATTATTATTATTGCATTTAATATTCATAACCTTGGTTATACGTTAAAAATATTATTTTCCACTATGATAGATTTCAATGCTGTTGGTGGAGGGATGGTAGGAGCATTTGTTGCTGGAATTCAAAGGGCAATCTTTGCCAGCGAAGCGGGTGTTGGTTCTGCTTCAATTACTCATGCAACAACTAAAGATGAAGAACCAGTAAGAACTGGGCTTGTTGCTATGATAGAACCATGCTTTGACACAATGTTAATTTGCTGTTTAACAGGAATAACAATAGTAATAACAGGTGCATACCAGACTAGTGTTGGTGAAGGGATATTAATTACTCAAAAGGCATTTGAGACAGTTTCTCCATGGTTTCCTATACTTTTAACCATAGCTGCACCTTTGTTTGCATTTTCTTCGGTAATTTCATTTGTATATTGTTGTGAAATGGGGTGGTTATATTTGTTTGGTGCAAAAAGTATAGTGATATATCGCATAGCGGTAATAATTGTGGCGTTTTTCTCTGGCCTTTCTAAAGACATAATGGCTATTGCTAATATTGGCGGAACTTTATTCTCTTGTTTAGCTCTTATCAACATGACAGCGCTTATACTGTTTAGTAATCAGATTAACGAGGAAGTTCAGTGCTACCTAAAAAGGCTGAGGAATAATAAAATCAATTAAATTTTGGCATATGCGGAGAGGTATAGCTATAATAAGTAAGATTTCCCTACGTCATACCGCGATTTATTCGCGGTATCTCAGCATAGATCCCGCTAACAAGCAGCGGGATGACGAAATTTTGCGATTATTAATCAGTAAATTTTACCTGTGTTAGTTATAGTCCTTACACTATCCTACATACTCGGTTCAATACCGTTTAGCTTAATTATTACAAGAATAAAAGGGATAAACTTAAGAGAAGTAGGTTCAGGAAACATTGGTGCTACAAACGTTGCAAGGACGGGAAATAAATTTCTTGCTGCTTTGGCATTATTTCTGGATTCCTTTAAGGGATTTATTGCCGTTTATATAGCACAACAATTTTGTGATAATAACGATTTTTATATATATGTATCTGCAATTTTAGCAGTTTTAGGACACATGTTTCCTATTTGGCTAAAATTCAGTGGAGGAAAGGGCGTTGCAACCACTCTAGGGATACTGATAGCATTTAACATTGATATTACTTTAGTATTCGTAATAATTTGGATAATAGTCTTTCTTGCCTTTAAATACTCTTCCCTTGCTTCACTCAGTGCTACTTCAACGGCTGTAGCATGGTCCTTTTTTTTTCAGAGGAATTTGTTCTTAACATTACTAATTATAGGAGCACTGGTCTTCCTAAAACACCACAGAAATATTGTGAATCTTCTGCAAGGTAAGGAAAATAAATTTTTATAAGTGTGCTGACTCTGTTGCTATGTAACCGTTCACGGAATATTCCCAATTAGGCAGGAATAGCGACTAAATTCTGTAGTTTCTGGACAGGATTCTGATCATTCAAACGTGCAGTCAAAAATATCGAAAGCATTCTTTCAATGAACTTTTCTCCACGTTCTGACCAAGTGAAAAAACTATTTTTACGATAAATGACGTACCGTCTAGCCTGACGTTCTGCAAGGTTATTGGTTGTCTCGATCAGATCAGGATTGCGCACGAATCTCCACATCATATCTTCAGAACGTAGTATATTGGCAGCCATTCTCGAGGCCTGAGTTCCTTTTGCAACCCTTGTTATCTCTCGCAAAAAATGTTTCACCCTTTTTCGAATCTTCCTCATTAACCGGAAAAATCTTAAATTGTCTATCAGGTTTTGTTTACGTGCTCTATCTACCACAAATACCCTGTTGCTCAGCGATTTTAATGCTGCGCCAATTCTGCTCACTTCAACATTTTTACTGTAAAAAAACCTTTCAAAGTCCCTTGCTAAATGGGCCCAGCATATCTGTCTGTTTTCACGATTAAAGTAATTATACGCAGCATACCTATCGCTTATAACTATTCCATCATACTCTGGCAATAGCCCTTTTAATATCTTCTTTCCGCGAGATCCAACTAACTTCATAAGTGTTGCTGTTTTATTCGTTACTACCCAACTCCAACCTTTCTTTCCCTGGTTCCTATGGCTTGTTTCATCTATATGTAAATACTTGCTTTTCCGTAGCTCTTCTCTTATTTTTTCGTATTCAGATATACATTTTTCTGATACTCTACCCTCGGTCTTTGATACCAAACCTAGGCTTATATTCAGATTAAATATGCTGCTCAAAATTTGCTGTACTTCCCTTTTTGAATTGATAAAAAATCCACTAAAACTGCTAATTACTGCTTTTGCATTAGCTCCTAAAAGATCCCTTGTCACACCTTCAGGCAGACTAGCTGAGATCCTTTTCTTACACGCCTTACAGTAGCCTTTTTGTAGCCTATATTCAGTCACTATCGGTTTAATTTTTGGCAATTCAACCTTTTGATGCACAGTTTCTTCTTCTAAAATAACTTGGCTTCCACACATGCAAATTGTATCAATTGAACATTTTACCACCTCATCTGCTACCATCAATTCCCGCTTGTGCGCTTCATGTCCTGGCTGCCCGCCTGGTTTTTTATCGCTCTTCTTTTTTGTCTTTTTGCGATATACATCTTGCGATGGTGGCAGCGATGAATTTTTTGAATTTAAACCCAGCTTATCCTCTAGCTCAATTATTTTTGTCCTTAACTTATCATTCTCTGCTTTCAGAGTACCAACTTCTGACTCCAATACCACAATCTTTTCTTGTAGCACCTCTATCATCAACCCCTCATCTATCTAGTTTATTGTTTTTTATACTAATTATGCAATTTTTGTAAACTACTTTCTTATACCGTGAATGGACAAAGTTGATAAGCCTAAACGCCATCATGTCTTTAGGAGAGTCTGCTAATGAAGGCTCTTAAGTTGACGCCATTGCGTGAACGGTTACGTTGCTATATTACTAACAGATACTTCATGCGAGAAACGACTTGAGACTACTTCTTCTACTTCTTTTATCATTTCTTCCATGTTTTTTCCACTTTTCTTACATGCATCATCAAGTGCTAATTTTAGTTTACGTATATCATTCTCTTCTAGCATCTTATTCATTTCTTTTTTCGTTATCTCTAATTTTTTTAGTAAGATGTTCTCCATTATCTCTCTCTCATCACCTTCATACTGGCCACTTAGTCTGCTATATGCAATGCAACACTTCTTTTCTCGCGGCAAGGTTGACAGACCCCGCAATGTAACATCCACTTGAACTTCTATAGAGTTAACTTCCCTAGCCTTTTCAGCAGCTTCTGACCTAAATTTCTCAACTTCTCCTATTATTATTTTGTTAGCTATTCTTTTAGCTCCATCCAAAGATGAATCCTTGAGAGAAAAATCTGTCTCGAGTAGATCTCGATTTAATAGCTCTAAGAATACTTTTTTTCCGATGTTTTCGAGTAAACTTTCTTGGTCACCTAAACCATGCTCCTGCAGTTTATTTCTCATGTGCTGAACCAGCTCACAACATTGTAATTTATTTAACTTTATAGAGCTAATATTTTTCATTAACGTCAGCACAATTTGTTCACTATATTGAGAAGTAATACTCAATAATTTTCTCATTAAAGGAATACTTACTTCTGAAATAAAATCATCAACTATTTTTTGACTTTCATCGTCTTCATAACCATTTTGAACGTCATACCAAGCCTTAAAAATTTCTTTATTGTTTTTCTTGTTTTTTAACCTGTCTAACATGAACTTACGTGCTTCATTTTGTGCTTCTGAAAGTAATATTTGCCTTGGAGGAGTAAATCTAATTTCTGGATCAGGATGAATACCCTCTAGCGTGCTTAACATTCTATAGATAATACCGGTGAAGCAAGTGTTAGGAATTCGCTCTTTTCTAGAGAAAGTTTGGCTATCAAGCAAATTTGTAATTAACGCGTCTTTTTTATTTTTTACAGCTTCTCTGTCTCCATCATTGCAGGCTTTCAGAACTAAAAGTAAAATCCGTCCACCTGTAAAGCCGGAGCTATGCTTTTGATCATCTTTGCAAAAGTCATTTAAAAATGCAATTACTCTTCCTTTATCTTCATCACTAAATTGACGATAATTAAGTTCATATAAATCATTTATATATTCAATAAATTGCTTGAATTCCCTATCATTAATAACGTCTTTGGATACTTCTTCACCATACTTATCTTTTAATTTATCAATATTTTTAATGATATCATCATTTAATTGATGGGGCAGTAAATGTTCAAGCTTAACATCAAAACTATTAACCATACCACGTAAATTCTCTTTTATACCTTCCAAAAAGAAATTTATAGAAGCTTTAAGCAGCGTAAATGGGTTAAAATCTTTTGGCCTTAGTTCACTCTGCAATAAAATTAATAGCATTGTAAGTGGTATAGTTCCCAGTAACGAAATAAGCAAGAAAGTGGTAGTGAAAGTTAGATATGTTATGAAAGCAGAAAACAAGAGGAAGGCTGCTACCTTGATTGTATTGTTCTTAAAAAATATTTCCCAATATTCCCTTTTGCTCATTTTTTGCTGTTTTGCCGTTTTTATTTCTTTGTAGATATAAAGAGTTTTAATTTCAGACCTGAAGAATATAGTACCAAGAGAAAAAAGAACATTAACGGGATTAGTGATAATGCTTAAAGAAACAAAAGTTGCAAAATAACTAACAAACTTTAGCTTGCTAGATTCCTTTGAAGGAAATTGTATTTGAGAAATGCCTATCATAGCCTACCTTTGACATCATTACACTCTAGTAATAGCATAATAATTTAAAACGTCAATGTTTAAGTATTTTATTATCCGCACACTCATCGTATTCGATCTCGACTGTAGAGTGTGCTATCTCGAACCTATTTAGTAGTATTTTTTTTATCTCATACAAAATATCAGTGTGTTGTGCATCTTGCTTTACTTTGGCATGCATGGTAATTATAAAATAATTATCAGACAGTGACCATGCATGTATGTGGTGCACATCTATCACTTCAGGTAATTCTGATGTGATCTTACTTTTTATTTCCTCAGTAGATATCCCTTCAGGTGTACCTTCAAGAAGTACGTGGCAAGAATTCTTTAGAATTTTGTAGCCACTATTCAAAATGATTACACTGACAAATACCGATAAAATCGGATCCACCATTTGCCATCCAGTAAACATGATAATTATGGATGCAAGTATAGCAGCTACAGAACCTAAAATATCTCCTATAACGTGTAGTACAGCACTTTTTATGTTTATATTGCTCTCGCATTTACTATGCAATATAAAAAAGACTATGATATTAGAGATCAGGCCAAGTGTAGCAATTACTAACATTACTTTCCACTCAACATTGACTGGAAAAATAAACCTCTTTATTGACTCAATTATAATGATTACTGCAATGAGGAATAGAGTTAAACCATTAACAAATGCTGCAATTATCTGCAACCGATGATATCCGTATGATCTCTGCAAATCGGATTTCTTAGCTGAAAACCTATGTGCTAACCAGCTTAAAACCAAGGCAAAGAGGTCAGTGAGCATATGCCCTGCATCTGATAATAGAGCAAGCGAATGTGAAATTATTCCACCTACTATTTCCATAAACATTGTTATCGCAACTATTATTATGGAATAGATTAAGCGCTTGGACTGCGCTGCTGAGTGTTTACCGTTATGCACTGCTGTCATATAAAATCTTTTCATAAACAAAAACGTGGGTAACACTGGGTTCGAACCAGCGACCGCTTGCACGTCAAGCAAGTGCTCTACCAACTGAGCTAATTACCCATCGTGGTTTTAGTATAGTGCTTTGGTGGAATGAAAGTCAATAAACCACTTTGCTTTTGTCCTTGTCCAATGTGATTCCGGAATATAGCTGTATAGAATTTCAGCCATATTCTAAATTTTACATATTAAGTTAACTATCTATACTTTATTTATTAAGATATAAATTATATTAATACAGGGATTTACGTTTTTTTTAGGGAAATTACTTTATGCTTGATATTGAAAAATCAGCAAATTAGAGGTTAAAATTATGACAATTAGTCAACAAGTAAATAAAAATATAACTAAAGCAGAATATTTCAACAATAACGGCAAAGGGTTTAATTCGCCACATGTTATAGAAGTTGAAGATTTAAATATTAAAGTAGAGGTTTATTCTCACAATTTAAGAGCAAGTAAAGTTGCTAACATTGAAAGTGAGATAAGAGAAACAGCTACTAATTTTAAAAACGCATTCGAGTTAGAACGCGGCAGTTCAGAACAAACATTTAAAATTTACATGTTTGATGACAAGGATGATTACACTCACCTTGGTGGAAGCGAGGGTTTCGGCTCTTACCTTGGAGACGAAGGTGGTAAATGTTACTACAAAGGGAAAGCTGACGTTTTTGCTGAAATGTACGTCTACCAGCAAGGTGGCATTCATAACCTTCAGCATGAATTTGCACATGGTTTAACTTACTTGGCTACAGGAGGCAAATCTTTACCTACAGTATTAATGGAAGGAATTGCAGACTACTTTGAGCATCATTCAGATCATAAATTCAATTCTCAAGGATCAAGTATCGACAAAACTGAAGCTGCAAATTTGGATTTAGATAAAATTTTAAGTTTAGAATACTCAAAGGACAGCGAAGCAAATAGCCTAGTTTATAAAACAGGTCATGCGTTGATAATGTACTTACAGGAAAAAGATCCTAGTTTATTAAGAGACTACCTAGATGCTTTACGTCAAGGTGACTCAGATGAGTCAAAAAGTTTCTTGAAAGGCATAAAAGGGCATGATGTTGACTTCAAAAGTTGGCTTGCTGAGAATGATACAGAAACTGCAATGGAACACCTTAACGCTTTGCAAGTTATAAAAGGAGATTTTATAGCAACTGGTCAAGAAATAGTGGGTGGAGAAATTAAAAACGTATCCTACTATAAAGCAAATATAGAAAAAATGGATGGAGAAAACGTTGGAAATTTTTCTCCTGTAGAACACGTTGCATTTTATGATGTTGCTCGTGCTATAAATAGGGCAACAAATGATAAACTTGATATATCAAAGGAATATCATTTCCTCAAGGTAATAAAAACTTCCGATGGACAGGATAAACTAACTTACTCTGACCAACAAGGTAATGAATATCAAAACAGTCAAGAGTATAAAAATCAGGCTTTAAAGATGCTATCAAAGTATGATACAGAAATTAAGAATCAGGTAGATGAATTTGATAATTTGAATAAAGAACGTGGTGAAATGTATCAAAAATATCATAAAGGAGAGATTACTATTGAAGAGTTACGTAATGAGGAAAATACAAAATACAGACCAGCATTTTTAAAGTTTGATCAACTAAAAAACAAAGCTGTTGATAAGATTGAAAATAATTCCCAAGCAGCAAAAATATTAGATGGGCTGGTCAATATCGATCCAAACTTAATCAGAGGTACTCATATTGATCTACAAGAAGGTAAGATTTTTTCTATGCAAGCTCATGGTCAAGGAGATATGGGTGCACTGTCTATATATGACGGAAATACAAAGCTTGGAGAATTATTGAGCGAATCAGGATTTTTTAAGCAAGTTGAAGGCCAAACTAAAGAAACTTTCGTTTTTGAGGATATATTACACAACTTAAATGTTTCATACGAAGGTGGTGCTTACATGGCAGTTACAAAAGAAAACGGTCATTATAAAGCTTCCCTAATAGATGGCAGAACAGTTGAACGTGATGAATACTTTGATGAGGCGCATTTACATGAAAATGAATTGTTGCATCCTAGCACTGGACACATCCAAAAAGATTTAGATTCTCTGCTCCTTAGAGGTACCAAAATTTTGAATCATCAGGATTCAGAGCATGCCCAATATTCTGATGAGCAAAAGGCAAATGGAGTAATCGTAGAAAAAGGAAAACTACTGGATAATAAGGGAACAGACAGGACAGACGACGATGTACACGAAGCGGTTGTAAAACAAGGAGGCGAAAATTTACATACATTTAAAAATATGGGCTTTTATATTACCGAAAAAGGTGATCTATTTATTCATGACCACGGAGCAAATGTAAGGTTTCAACTACCACAAAGTATTACTCACCTAAAATTAGTGGAAAAAGATGGAGCATATAAGCTTGTTCCGGTGACGAAAGATGGAAATGAACATCCAATAGGTATGCCAAATATATCAGATGAATATAGATACATAGATCCAATATTTGCACATGAATATGAAAAGAGAGATTATTCCCATAAACATGTAAATGTGGGCCTTATAAACTTAGAGAAATATGGCTCTGGCAAACTTTTTGCTATAAAGTACGACCCAAATGATTATCACATACAAAGAAACTCCAGCGGTGAAATAGTTAGAATAAAAGATCAAACATATTTCACTAAAGTAAAATTGTTTGATGGCGACGAAGAAATTGGTATGTTATCTAATAACTTCCATAACTTCAAAGGGAAAATATTCTTTTCTGCTGACTACAACTACAGTTATAACGATTTCCTAGCATCTGTTTCTCCTCAAGTTGAAATTGAAGATATGGGAAATGGAAGTAAAAAAATAACTTTTGATCAAGGCAGTGGCGATATCGGTGATACTAATAGAGGCTACACGGACTATCAGAGAATATTTACAAAAGAGAAACAAACCGAAAGTCCAAAAGGGCAAGTAAGTGAAACTAAGACAGAAGTTCATAGTACTACTAATGTTGTTGCACAAGCTGCTGAAGAGAAAACTGCATCAAACGACAATAGTGAAATGCAGTCTGATCAGCCACAAATTCCAACAAGGGCAAAAAGGTCAGCTTCAGTGGAGGAGAAAGAGCAAGAACAGGTAGTATTAAAAGACACAATTCTCAAAATAGAAAAGAGCTACGAGCAGGACTCAGAAGGGAAGCATAAGGCAAATGTAACGATAAATTATAATGATGTGAAAGCCTTGTATGATAGAGCGGAAGGAGCAGAAAAGCAATCTGTGTTAGATTTTTGGAACAAACTGCACACATCAGATTATAAGGTTGGTGCTTTGCCGGAAGACAAATACTATTTTGAAAAAGGCAAATTCGTAATCCACGATAGTGGCACAAAGAAGCTTATAGTGTTACCTGAAGATAAGGTGTCCATCAAGATAATGAAGGATGGTGATAGTTATAGTTTAGCTATATCAAGTGGTAATGGCAAAGTAATAAACAGCATTAGTAAAATAGATAATCCAAATTACGAATTGCTGTCAGATTCAAGTCATTTCAATTCAGGGGAGCAAGATAATATTGTATTATCAGATCAACATCACGAATATAATCTTTATCTAGAGAATGGTTTTGTGAAAATGTTCGATTGCGCAAGCGATCACATTTATCACGACCACAACTCGGCCTATATCTAATACATACAAGGAGGGCAGTGCCCTCTTCTTGTCATTCCAGTGTCAAGCACTGCCGTCTTGGATGGAAACCAGCGTCACGCCCTGGAATGACAGGGTTTGTCATCCGAGTAGCCCCTTCGGTGTCATCCCAGTGCCCAGACACTGGGATGGCTTTGTTGCATCGCTACTTATGAAAGGCTAACTATAATTAGGATTATAAGCAACCTATTGAAAATCTTGTTTTTTTGCAATCAATCTGATCAAATTTAAGAATAGTAATTTATTATTTATATTAATAAATTTAATTCTATTGAAAATAGCTAAAGCATTGAAATTCTTGAATTTTAGCCGGATTAGTGAGTGGTAGTGAAATTTCTTTTACTCAAATTTAGGTATTCACTGACCGTTCTTGTTATAAATACCAGAATAATAAGCTACTGATATTCTCCACCTTTTTTATCTTTAATCCATCATAGCTAGCGATGCAACAAAGCCCACTGGGATCCAGAAAACTTAACTTTAAATAAGTGGCTGCATAATAAAGGCTGGATTCCAGACTGGAATGACATCATCTGCTACACACTTGAATGACAAGAGAAGAATTCTGAAACAACAAGTTTCAAGGAAATCTTATGTAAAATCTAGCATTAACGAAAATTATACTATTTTCATGCATGCTATGGTTTTTGTAATTAATGGAGTGTGATATGCCAGCTAGTTTAAAATTTGAAAGTGCTGCAGGAACAGCAGCAGCAACTCTGGCAGAAGTCAAACTTGTAACTTTGGCAGATAATACGGGTAATGAATATACTTTGGATATAACCACAAATGATCTTAAAGTGAGATATACACCAAATGGTGGTCAAATAACAGAGCACAAAATAACTGGTCTATCAACAGCTCTGGAAAGTTTACTTAGTACAAAAGATAATAATGAATCAGTTCTAGTAGATACATTAGGAAACTTTCTTGATAGCCCAGATAAAGCAAAGTATGATGGTCAAAATAACCAAACAGTAAAGGAGTTCTTAGTAGGTAAAGGGCTAAAAGGAGCAAATGGAGCTAAAGGGCTAAAAGGAGATAAAGGGCTAAAAGGAGATAAAGGAGACACCGGGCTAAAAGGAGATAAAGGGGATACTGGTCCTAAAGGAGCAGATGGTAAAGATGGAGCTCAAGGCCCACAAGGAGAGAAAGGGGATACTGGTCCTAAAGGAGCAGATGGTAAAGATGGAGCTCAAGGGCTAAAAGGAGATAAAGGAGACACCGGGCTAAAAGGAGATAAAGGGGATACTGGTCCTAAAGGAGCAGATGGTAAAGATGGAGCTCAAGGCCCACAAGGAGAGAAAGGGGATACTGGTCCTAAAGGAGCAGATGGTAAAGATGGAGCTCAAGGCCCACAAGGAGAGAAAGGGGATACTGGTCCTAAAGGAGCAGATGGTAAAGATGGAGCTCAAGGCCCACAAGGAGAGAAAGGGGATACTGGTCCTAAAGGAGCAGATGGTAAAGATGGAGCTCAAGGCCCACAAGGAGAGAAAGGGGATACTGGTCCTAAAGGAGCAGATGGTAAAGATGGAGCTCAAGGGCTAAAAGGAGATAAAGGGGATACTGGTCCTAAAGGAGCAGATGGTAAAGATGGAGCTCAAGGCCCACAAGGAGAGAAAGGGGATCCAGGAGCAGATGGTAAAAGTCCAACAGCTGCTGAAATAGCTGCTGAGAAAGCCTTACAAGAGCATGTAACAAAGATAAGCATAGAAAGTCCGGAATTTAAAAGAGCTGTGCAAGAGGAAATGTCACAACCGTATTTTGAGCCTCCAACAAGTGATGATGCTGCACTTAATTGGACTTGGTAATACAGCTTAGATCCAAGTAGTCACGCTACTTGGATGACGTCATACGGTCCTCGGATGACGGAAAAAGGACTCGGATAACACCCTACAATGTCATTCCAGCGCGTGACGCTGGAATCCAGCCTTTTCATAATCATTAAAATGTTGTATTTTAACATAAAACGGCTACTTTTATGCTTACCAACTTAATAAAATTCCTGGATCCCAGTGGGCTTTGTTGCATCGCTCTTCGGATAGTAGGTAACGTACAATAAATTCATGAAGCTATCTCAAACTTAGCCATGCCTATTTCAGTAAATTTGTTAAGCAAATAACACTTGAGTAGCAGTTCCTTCTCACGATTAATTTCAGATTTGCTCCTAAAACTAAACCCAAATGTCTTTTTTAATCGCGAGAAAAAACCTTCTATATAAGATCTTTTTCCATAACTCATCTCTTTTTTCCACTTCTTTATACCATCTTCATCATATGACTTTATGAGCTTGACTGCAGAATTTCTCTCAGCCATATAGTCTAACTTTGGATGCTCTGCTGCGTTGTTTTTCGGAGGAATTTTCGTTTTTATACCATATTGATTACACAGCTTATAGAGCTTTTCTCTGTCATATGCCCTATCTGCATATAGTACTTTTATGACATACTGAAAATCGACTTCTTTTAGCAAATCACAAGCTCCATAGTGATCAGAGTAGACACCGTTACTGTATTTTACAGCTATGGCTTTTTTGCTGTTTGTATTCAACATTACATGCAATTTTCTTGTCTGTTCATAGCTGCGATACTTTCTATCTTCGCTATTTTCTTTGCTATGACCAGGAGTGTTGTTGTATATACTAATTCCTGTACTGTCTATAGCAATTTCGATATCTTCCATATTATTTTTATCAATTCTGCAATCATTGATCTTAATATTGAGTTTCTTAAACCTTCTTGATGATTGTGAATAGCTGATAACTTGCAAATTTTTCCCAATTTGCTCAAGGTATCCTGCTATAAACCCAACTGTTTGCCTCAGGCCTATTCTAAATAAACAAGTTATTATGTGCACCAAAATTACAACTTTATCGCTATAAATATTGTTGCCACCTGGTATTTTTGGACCATTCTCGTACCACTTTTCTATGGCTTCGTTGATATAATGAAAAATATTTCCTCTTTTTTCTAGAAATTTGTTATATTCGCTATGGTTACTGACCCTCATTTTTTGTGGCATATTTTTTCTTCAACAGTTAAATCGCTATTTATAATGAATTTTGTCAGTAACTGCCAGTTCTTTTCACTTGAGCGATGCAACAAAGCCATCCCAGTGTCTGGGCACTGGGATGACAAAGGAGAGCAGTGTCAAGCACTGGGATGACACCCTACCAGCAGAAGTTACTCTCAAATGTTTGTTCATGCTAGCTACAAACATTAAGAAATTTACCAAACGAAAAAAAGGCAAAAGAAGCCCTGGGGTTATTATCCGCTTTAAAATATTGGCGTTTTTTATGTTTTAAACGCTTGACAAGCGAAATTCAGCTGCTTTTAATTGCAACTAACTTACGCTGCAAATGTTTAAGAAATTTACTAAGCAGAAAAAAAGACAAAGAATCCCCGAGTTAGCTAGTCTTTTACTATCTCTGTCGAGTATTGGCATTTTTTGATGTCTTGTAACGCTTTATAAGCGCGTTCAGCTTATTTAGATAAAAATCTAGATGTAGATGAAGTTTTGTAAAGACATACAGTATCTATATACTGCAAAAAATTAAACATAAGACGCCGATACATTAAGTAATCCTTACCTTTTAATCTGCAGATTGGCGAAAGCAAATACAATAGCTTCAGTTTCATGATAAGGGGGCTGGCGAAGGGTGTCAAGTAAGTTTTTTGTTTCTGCGGGCTACTTGAATAACGCCACATAAATTAATAAATAGGAAAATTACTACAAATCTTTTCAACTTTAGTTTTTACCGTTCTTTCAATATCAGGGCTATTTCCGCTGATTAATCCCTGAACCACTTCATTTATTAGGCCGGCTATTCCTTTAAAATTTTCTGCCTCAAGTCCTCGTGTTGTCTCAGCAGCAGTGCCAAAACGGAGCCCTGAAGTGATGGTCGGCTTTGCTGTATCAAATGGTACAGAGTTTTTATTACAGGTAATACCGGCTCTCTCAAGGCTATCTACAACGTCTTTTCCAGTTAATTTCTGCGATCTTAAGTCAACTAGCACTATATGAGAGTCAGTGCCACCGGTTATAATGTCAAGTCCATGCTTTTGCAATTCTTGAGCCAGCACTTTCGCATTTTCCACGACTTTCTTGCTATAAGTCTTAAACTCTGGTGCTAATGCTTCTTTAAATGCAACAGCTTTTGCAGCTATCACATGCATAAGTGGCCCGCCCTGCAATCCTGGAAAAACTGCAGATTGAATTTTTTTGTGTAATGCTTCATCATTGGTCATCACTATTCCACCACGAGGACCACGCAAAGTTTTGTGAGTTGTGGAAGTCATAACATGTGCATATTCAGCAGGGGATGGATATTCGCCCGCTGCAATAAGCCCTGCATAGTGAGCAATGTCTGCAAGCAAATAAGCACCAACTTTATCTACAATTTCGCGAAAGCGTTTGAAGTCCATTTTTCTCGGATAAGCAGAAGCACCAGCTATGATCAATTTCGGTTTATGCTCCAGCGCCAGCTTTTCTATCTCATCCATATCCAGCAAGTAAGTGTCTTTATTCACTGTATATTGAATTGACTTAAACCATTTACCAGAAAGGCTTGGTGCCGCACCATGAGTTAGATGCCCACCGCAATTCAGTGACAATCCAAGTATCGTATCACCTGGAGCAAGTAGTGAAGCAAACACTGCTTGATTCGCCTGAGAACCAGAGTGAGGTTGAACGTTTGCAAATTTTACACCAAACAACTTACAAAGTCTCTCTATAGCCAGACTTTCAATTTTGTCCACATGCTCACAACCACAGTAATATCTTTTACCTGGATAACCTTCTGCGTATTTATTAGTCAGAAAAGAGCCTTGTGCCTCCATTACCGCTTTGCTTGCAAAATTTTCTGATGCAATTAATTGCAATTGTGATTTTTGGCGTTGTAATTCTTTTTCTATAGACTGATAAACCTCGTTATCAAAAGACTTTAAACTATTTTTAGAGCCACAGATTTTTTTTAAAACACTCATCATAGATCAAACCTCGCTTTAATTTTAAGATGCACAAGCAATTTTAAGACTGCTTATCCTGCTTTTTTAACCATAAGAGCCCAAAAACAGCTATCAGCAAACATACAGGAATAATAGATGTTGCTTTTATCAGCAATTCAGCACTATACACAGGATTTCCTTGTATCACTGTCCTATCCCAACACAAATCTATTATTTTTGCGATCCCAGTGTGAAAAAAATAGCCAAAAACCATGACTATCATATTTGACACAGCTGTAGTTAATCCTATTAAGTTATTATTTACATAACTTAATGCTTTGTACAGTGTTACTATTTGATATCCAGAAGCGAAACCTATAACAAGAAGTGCAGGCAATACAATATACAATCCGCCAGCCTGTGTAAAAAGTAAAAGGAAACTAGCAATCATTGCAAAGGAACAGACAATAATAACTTCATAATGTCTATTTGGATATTTTTCTAATATGTGAGCAAAAGAGAGCAATCCAGCTGCAAATCCTACATATATAACAGAAGAAATTGAAGACGCTAGATCACCGGCCATTTGATATACCTCACATAAAAAAGCTTTTGTCCAAGCATCAGCAAAACCTTCTAGTGGACCTACCATTAAGCCACCAAAAAAACTAATTAGAATGATATATTTATTGAAAAGCACAGTTTTTAGATCCTTCATGCTAATTTTTTCTTTTCGAAAGTCGTAAGCATTGTAAGGAATAACTAAAAATAAAGATAAAGCGAGTAAGAAACCAAACCCTGAAAGAATATAAATTACGTAATTCCAACCAAACTCATCAAGCAAAAGTTCTATTGGTAGACCACCATATATTGCCCCTAATAGCCCTATAATAACAGATATGCTTGCCATTTTTGCTGATTTTTCTCGCGAAAAATACATACTGGCAACTTTAAATACTCCTATTGCTGACGCAGACGAGCCAATCCCAACAATTATTCTACCTAATACTGAATAATACCACTCATCAAAGCACACAAGAGGTAATGTTCCAATAGATACCAAGACAGCACAAATAGGTAAAACAATTTTTGGACCGAATCTATCAAAACAAAGACCAACAGGGATATGAACTAGTGTAAATCCCACATAGTAGAGACCATTAAATTGCCCTAAATCTGCAATGCTTATATTAAATTTTGTTATTAATACAGGCGCAATTATGTTTGGCATGACACGTAACACATACTGGTATGCATAGAAAAGAGATACTATCAACCATACAAAAAAATTACTTTTCGACATACCTACCACCTAATAAAACCCAATTACAATTAAAACAAAAATATCAAAGTAAAATAAAGTATTATATTTCATAATAACAAGAGCCTTAAATTAGTACATCTAACGATTTTATCATACGAGCCTTCGATAAATTATCTACTTATTACAATCAACTTCTCTAAAATCTTTATTTTTTAACCATAAGAGCCCAAAAACAGCCACCAGCAAACATACAGGAATAACTGATGTTGCTTTTATCAGCAATTCAGCACCATACACAGGATTTCCTTGTATTATTGTTCTATCCCAACACAAATCTACTATTTTTGCGATCCCAGTGTGAAAAAAATAGCCAAAAACCATAACTATCATGTTTGACACAGCTGTAGCCAGGCCTACTAAGTTATTATTTACATAACTTATCGCTTTGTAAATGGTAACCACCTGATATCCAGATGTGAAGCCAATAATAAAAAGCGTAGGTAATACAACATACAAGCCACCAATCTGAGTAAAAAGCAAAAGAAAACTAGCGATCATTGCAAATGAGCATGCAATTATTACTTCATAATGCTTATTTTTATATTTTTCCAATAAATAAGCCAAAGAGAATGATCCTGTTAACATTCCTATCAATATTACGGAAGAGAGAGAAGATGCCAAGTCTTCATTCATTTTATATACTTCAAAAAAGAATGCTTTCACCCAACCATCGGCAAAACCTTGCATTGGACCGACCATGAGTCCACCAAAAAAGCTAATTAGAATAATATGCTTGTTGAAAAGTATGTTTTTTAAGTCTCTAATGCTAACTTTTTCCTGTTGAGCATTGCTTTCAGGCGTTACTAAGAACAGCAACAGAGCAAGTAAACACCCAAATGCTGAGAATGTATAGATAACATAATTCCAGCCAAATTTATCGAGTAAGAAGTCTAAAGGTAACCCGCCACATATCCCTCCCAAAATTCCTATAATTATAGATAAGCTGGCCATTCTTGCTGATTTTTCTTGCGCAAAATACATGCTTGCAACTTTAAAGATTCCAATTGCCGAAGCGGATGACCCAATTCCCACAATTATTCTTCCAATTATTGAATAACTCCACTCATCAAAGCATATAAGCGGTAGTGTTCCGGTAAATGTCAAAACGGTACAAGCAGGTAAAACAAACTTTGGTCCAAATCTATCAAGGAAAAGACCAATAGGTATATGAGCTAGCGTATAGCCTAC
This sequence comes from Wolbachia endosymbiont (group A) of Philonthus cognatus, assembly GCF_947251755.1. Classification (NCBI taxonomy): domain Bacteria; kingdom Pseudomonadati; phylum Pseudomonadota; class Alphaproteobacteria; order Rickettsiales; family Anaplasmataceae; genus Wolbachia; species Wolbachia endosymbiont (group A) of Philonthus cognatus. The sequence continues at coordinate 4,672 of NZ_OX366388.1, read as the reverse complement.
ATAGTATAACCCACCAAACTGGCCAACATCTGCAATACTTATGTTAAATTTTGTTATTAATTCAGGCGCAATTATGTTTGGAATTACGCGTAATATATATTGGTATGCATAAAACAGTGACGTCAACAACCAGATTAAAAAATTCCTCTGCAACATGAATCTCAGCTAAAATTTAGGATTATAGATACTTTAGTTATAAAAAACAATACTATATTAATCATCTAAATCTGCTTAGCTCTTTTTACAGCTTATAACTTTAAGTAACCAAAAGCCTATCATTCCTATTAGTAGGCATATAGGTATTATTAACATAGACTTAACCATTACATCAGTTCCATAAAATGGCTTTCCATCGATAATTTCACCGTTCCAATAAAAATTCATTATATTTGCAATAATGACGTGAAAAAAATAACCAAAACTCATAACTATGGAATTACCTACAGATCCTGCACTTGCTACTGCTTCGTTTTTTACACAACTTACAACTTTAGCAGTAAAAACAATTTGGTATGCAGAAGCAAGACCAATAATGAATAGTAATATACATGCCAGGAGTTCACTAATATTGCATATAAAAAGTAATAAGAACACAATTATCATGGCCATAGCACAAGAAATTATTATTTCATAGTGCTTGGTTGGATTTTTTGCTAATATGTAAGGAAGTAATAAATGCCCAAAGCCAAAGCCTATTAGTATCCATTTTGAAATGCTATATGCAATGTGTCTATCTATAGCGTACATCTCATGCAAGAATGTTGCAGACCACGCATCTGCAAAGCCTTCTAATGGTCCAACCATAAAACCGCCAAACAAACCTATCAATAAAATATCTTTATTAAATATAACTTTGCTTAAAATTTTAATATTTAATTCTTCGTCTGAGGTGCCAACTTTAGGTATAGATATAAAGGTAGTTAAAGCAAGCAATAATCCAAGCATTATACACACAGTAAATAAATAATCCCACCCAAACTTATCAAGTAAGACATGTAATGGTTTGGTGGCAAATACACCACCTGAAATGCCAATAATAACCGATATGCTGAACATCATGGCAAATTTTTCTCTATGGTAATAGATTCTTATTATTTTAAAGAGTCCAAGTACTGAAGCAGAGGATCCAATACCAGTAATTATTCTTCCAATAATAGAATAACTCCAATCATTAGAACTGACTAAAGGTAAAGCACCTAAAGATGTTAATGCAATACAAATCGGTATAACAACTTTAGAACCAAATCTATCTAAAAGAATACCTACAGGAATATGTGCTAACACATAACCTACATAATACAGTCCACAAAATTGTCCTATTTCTGTTGTTCCTATATTAAACCTTACTACCAATTCAGGAATTATAATATTTGGAATTACGCGTAATATATATTGGTATGCATAAAACAGTGACGCCAACAACCAGATTAAAAAATTCCTCTGCAATACTTTACCCCAAAGCTAGCATTATAGATACTCTGTTTATAGAAAACAATATTTTTATGAATACTTATTTTAATTTACCGGAATTTTATACAGTTGAACTCATAGCCAACATAAGTAGTTTATGCATTAACTAAATTTTCCAGGTTCAAGTTTGGATGATGGAAAAAGTTCACTTTTTCTATTTTTAAAAGAGACCTTTTATTTTACTTATAATTTTTTCTACCATATCTACAACTGGCTCATGAATAAGGTATATGAAAAAAATTACACCACAAATGATAAGTATATTTATGATTTTACCCTTATTCATCTTTATCTTGAGCTTCACTTTTGTTACAAGATCCATTTTATTTATGTTTTTATTTCATGCTGACAATTATATCTTAAATACCATAATTTTCAGTAAAATTTGACTTCAGAAGTATTCTATTAATTCAATATTAACCTTTTTATGTGTAAAATAGTTAATATAATATTAAAGCAGGCTGATGAATATAAGCACGATAGATAATACGCTGCAAAATTACATAACAAAATACATTGAACAAACATTCGCTACACACGTGCTAGGCAATAGATACGACAAATTGTATAGGAAACTTCTAAGTGGTATAGAAGAGATAATAAAGCTTGCTGTAAATGAAGCAAAACACTACGATGAAAATTTAGAAGATCTATATAACGATTCAAGATTTAATAAGAAATTTATTCAAGCTGTTGCTAAACATCAGGTGTCGGAATTTTTAAATACTTATCCGAAAAGAAAAGAAATTGTTGCAGAATTTTACAATGAACATCACATTAACGAAAGTGATTTAAAGACTCTGGAAAAGGGGAAAGATTTAGTAAATAAAATAAATAACATTAACTTACTGCAACAAAATGAAAAAAATGAGGAATTCAATATTAGAAAGACACTTGCTCAATCAATAAAAATGCCTTCCATAGAAAAACACAAGTTAGAACATTCAAAATAACCTTGGCGAAGTATGGCAAAATATACAACTTATGGATAGTCTATTTCATTTTAACTCCTGGCACGCTTTAGTAATACTATCACATCCAATTTCTAATTGTTCCTGAGAGGTTGCATAAGAAATTCTGATAAAATTTTCTAGACCAAATGCAATTCCTGGAACCACAGCAACCAAATGATCTCCCAGTAAGTATTCAGTAAAATCTAAATCATTATTTATTATCTTACCACTTTTTGTGCTTTTACTGAGCAATCCTTCACATGAGACAAATAAATAAAACGCACCTTGTGGAACAGACGCTGATAATCCCGGGACAGAATTTAGCTCTTTCACCATAAAATCTCTACGACTCTTAAAAATCCTTGTTCTTTCTTTCAAAAAACTATGATCACCGTTTAATGCTGCTGCTGCTGCTGCTTGTGCTATCGAATTTGGATTAGAAGTGCTTTGAGACTGCAGCGTAGAGATAGCTTTTACCACATCACTTCTACCTGCAATATACCCTATTCTCCAGCCTGTCATTGCATAGGCTTTTGATACTCCATTGACTACAAAAACTCTATCATAAAGCTTCGGCTCAACCTGAGCGATAGTAAAAAACTTTTCGTCGTATATTATATGCTCATAAATATCATCTGTAACGACATTCATATGTGGATATTCAAGCAATATTTGTGCTATGTCTTTCAATTCATCACATGTGTACACAGCTCCTGCAGGGTTGTTCGGTGAGTTAAGAATTAACCATTTAGTTTTTTTAGTTATCCTGCTTTTCAATAATTCCGCTGTCAGTTTAAAATTTTGTTTGCATTCTACTACAACTGGCAAGCCGCCAAAAAGACTTACCATATCAACATATGAAACCCAATAAGGAGCTGGAATAATAACTTCATCTCCAGAGTTAATTGTTGCCATGAACAAATTGAATAACACCTGCTTAGCACCTGTACCAACACAGATTTGGTTAAGCGTGTACTCGAGTTTATTATCCTTTCTTAACTTATTAATTATTGCTTCTTTCAGCTCACGCGTTCCATCAACAGCAGTATATTTAGTCTTACCTTCACTTATTGCTTGAATAGCTGCTTTTTTTATATGATCTGGAGTATCAAAATCCGGTTCTCCTGCAGCTAAAACACAGATCTTTTTTCCTTCATTTTTCAACTTATTTGCCTTATCAGTTACAGCAATCGTAGGTGATGGTTTTATTAGGAACATTCTTTTTGCAAGGTCTGACATATTTTACTGAAGCTAAATTTAAATGATAAACCCCGTACAACAAAAAAGCTAGGAATTTTGTGTATTGTATTAGTAGCTTTTTACCAGGTTTACCAACGCAGCAATATTTTCAACTGGAGTATCAGGGAGTACTCCATGTCCAAGATTAAATATGAAGGGTAAATCTCTAAAGCAATCTATTATACGTTTTGCTTCTTTGATTGCTTCCGTTTTATTATAGGCTAAAAGATTAGGATCAAGGTTTCCTTGTAGAGGGATGTTTAGATTCGCTTTCGCCCATTTTATTGGAACATTATAATCTATACTTACTGCAGATACACCTGTTTGTTCGCAGTAATCTTTATAAAGATTTCCAGCAGACCTTGGAAAACCTATTATTGGAAAATCAGAAAATCTATCCTTTATTGCCAAGATAATTCTCTTTGTTGGTTCGATAACATATTCTTTAAACAATGGTTCCGATAACGCACCAGCATTACTGTCAAATAGCTGAATAACATCTGCTCCAAATTCTATCTGTTTAATTAGATAAATAATCGTCACTTCCGTTATTCGTTCAATTATTTCCTTCAAACACGAAGGATAAAAATTTAATACTTTGGAAAAAGTTTTGCTGCTCCCACCTTCTATGATGTATGAGGCTACTGTCCATGGTCCACCAGCAAATCCTATGAGAGATTTTTCTTTTGGTAATTGGCTTCTGACTTTTTTTATAGCGTTTAGAATTGGTAAGGTTTTAGTTTCAATTTCTTGTGGACCCTTCAATTCCTTAGGACTTTCCAAGGGTTTTATTATTGGACCTACACCGCGTACGAAATTCACGTCACAACCCAAAACATCAGCTATTATTAAAATGTCTGAAAAAATTATCGCCGCATCCATGTCAAATCTTGTCACCGGCTGTAACGTCAATTCTGTCACTAAATCTGTGTTGTAGCATATCTCCATAAAATTATTCATATTTTCTACTGCTTTGCGGTACTCAGGAAGAGACCTGCCAGCCTGACGCA